>NZ_DATCYK010000141.1:0-2189 GCF_036570325.1 Prevotella sp. | reverse complement strand
CTCATCAAAGAAACTCAGATAAGCCTTGGCAGCCAAGACCGTAGGCACTTCGGTATTCACCGGCAAAGCAAACGTTACTTTCTCTTCCGCGCCCTGCACGGCAGTCTGTGTGAAGTAGCCATCTCCCAGCCTTATCATATTATCCGCAGCCCATGACTGTGTCGTGATCATCTGACCGGCACTCCTATACTTTCCATCCTCACGGTTCATTCCATAGAGCACATGAGGTACATTCATGCTATAGACATTCCCATTCTCAAGACTTGTGTTATACTCATTCACAAGATAAGGCATACCAATGAGGTTCCATCCCATATTCTCAGCCTTGGTGAAGTGGGCCGAACCGCTATTGTCGATTGTATTATACTGCGTCAGCGTGACCGTCTTCGGCTTGCTTCCTTCTTCATACACATAGTTACCGGCACCGGCTATCCAGCTTGTAAAGCGCAAGGTCTGCTCCGTGGCCAAAGGTGTTCCGAAGGTCAGCAACCATCCCTTATTGGCAGCCAACTCCACATCCGGAGCCACATCTTCCCAGCAGGTCGACTCCCTATCTTGGAAATTATAATCCCAAGCTGAGCGCTTTAATCCATTATAAGTCTTGGCCGATTCCAAATTAGCATAAGCCGTCTGCACGATCTCCGACTTGGCATTGGTCGTCGTCTGCACGATATTCTTCCAATAGAAGTGCGCAAATGGCAGTGATAGCAATTGGTATTTGGTTCCCGCGGGATAGGTCTGCTCCAAAGCCATGTACTGCACACGCACCACATTGCCATTGCCATAGAGCGACGCACCATTCTGTAATAACAGATAGCTCGGGCGGAAAGCCGCGCTCTCCGTAAAGATAGGCGTTTCCGCGGCACTCTTGTTAAGATTCAACTTGGCATTCTTTCCTATATAAACCACGCTACCCTCATGCGGATATAGGTTACCTCCATAGTTTTCCGTATAAATACGAGCTGTCTCGCTGGTCAAATCCACAGCTGTATTGGTCAGATTGGTAGTATATACATTCTCACCCTCTGCCACACGCCATGTCTCAAAGCAACCCGCATCCACCTTTCCACTACTCAATAAACGTGGATTACCAAGAACATCACGGTCATGGACAAAGTCTACAAATTCTTTGGTAAATACATTTCTATCCAATGCGATGTCATCGTCCACTCCCGTATTCAGCCACAATCCTTCTTCCGGCAACTGATATACATAAGGCTGATAGAAAGCTGACATCGCCGTTGTATGTGGGAACACGTTGCGCACCTCAGTCGTCAAGTAGGAAGTAAATGGATAACCGTCCGAAGCGTCATTGCCTCCTTGCCATGTTCCCGCAGTCTTTTTCACGGCCGGACTTTTATCCACATTGTTCCATGTCAGGCTGTTCACCACCTTACCACCATTGTTATCGACGGTGATGGCTCCGGTTTGATCACCTACAACAGTACAGTTAAGCACCATACCACCCTGCTGACCAACAGTCTGCTCAGCCTTATTACCATAGACAAGTGTATTATAGAGCAAGCCCGCACGCAAATCCACTACCGGTGTGCTACCGCTCATCGTATTGCTTGTTATGATACAATTACGCACAACGCTCTTGGCAGCATTCAAGCTAATCGGAGTTTTTGTCAATACTCCCTGATTACTGATGATAAAGCCATCCATAATGCTACCCAATGTACCAGAGCCTAATGTAGTGACTCCCTTGATAGGCGTACGGTACGTATTACCCTGAGCGGCCATACCCATACGGCCGGCCTTGATTCTGTTCACCATATCGATGAGCGCACGGTCACCCTTCTCATCACCGGTGCTGTGCTCAGGAACTACACGTTCCGACAGGCTACCCATCAACATTACGCCGTCACGCAGATTTACCGCAGCTTCCGCATTGGTATTACCTTGTACCAACACGTAAGACCGACGATTATTCACACGGGCGTAAAGCGCCGCGCCGTCAACAGCCTCTTGTAGTTTGCCAGCACCGTAGGCTTTATCCCATGTCGTTCCATCTTGAGTGATATTATAGGCCTGATCAGGACGCACGTAATAAATACGATTCATCTGCACGGTCATTTCATAGGCGCCACGCTCTATACCTTCCTGATAGTAGCGGCTTACGCCCGCCAACTCTTTCGTGTCGGCTACTTTTCCAAGCATAGCGTCACCCACGAGGTCGGCACCCG
>NZ_DATCYK010000140.1:0-2893 GCF_036570325.1 Prevotella sp. | reverse complement strand
AATGGTCAACCCCTTCCTGCTCGGATCGGTCGACAAAGGCGGTTTGGCCTTAGCCACGGAGGAAGTAGGTATCATCTATGGCACCGTGGGCGTGTTCTTCCTGACCATCGGAGGCATAATTGGTGGCATCGCGGCGTCACGCTGGGGCCTCAAGAAAGCACTGTGGCCAATGACCGCTTTCATGACATTGCCCTGCGCAACGTTCGTGTATCTCAGCATGGTTCACCCCACTAACCTGTATATAATCTGTGCTTGCGTGGCGGTGGAACAGTTCGGTTATGGTTTCGGATTTACCGCTTATATGCTTTATATGATGTATTTCTCCGAGGGAGAGTTCACTACTGCGCACTACGCAATATGCACCGGGTTCATGGCTTTGAGCATGATGCTGCCCGGAATGGTAGCCGGTTATCTGCAAGAATGGCTTGGTTACGAGCAATTCTTTTGGATGGTGATGGTTTGTTGCATAGCTACGGTGGTCGTGACAGTGTTTGTTCGCGGTAAGATAGATGAGGACTATGGCCGCAAATCAGTAACCGATAATCAACAATAACCTTGTAACATGAAACGAATTATTCTATTATTGCTATGTTTTCTCGGCCTTGTCGGCCAGTCGATGGGCCAAAAGGTGAAGACCGGCATTGAAGTATTAAAGAGCGAAAAGTTCAAGACTTTGGAAGGAAAGCGGGTCGGTTTGGTCACCAATCCTACGGGTGTGGACAACCATCTGCGGTCGGTCGTTGACATACTCCATGCCGCCAAGAACGTGAATCTCGTGGCCTTGTTCGGTCCCGAGCACGGAGTGAGGGGCAATGCGCATGCCGGTGACGCCGTGGGAAACGACACTGACCCCACCACCGGCTTACCCGTTTACTCGCTCTATGGTAAATATCGCATGCCATCCGATGAGATGTTGAAGGGTATCGACGTACTTGTTTACGACATACAAGACATTGGTTGCCGCTCATTTACCTATATCAGCACGCTCGGAAACATCATGAAAGCCGCCGCCCGCAACCATATTAAGGTGGTAGTGCTTGACCGTCCCAACCCCTTAGGGGGCAACAACGTGGAAGGTTGCATAACTGAGGACGACTGCATTTCGTTTGTCAGCCAATTCAAAGTGCCCTATGTTTACGGTCTTACGCCCGGTGAGCTGGCCTTATTGCTTAACAATGAGGGCCTGCTGGGTGAGCGTTGCGACCTTGAAATCGTGAAAATGAAGGGTTGGAAGCGCAAGATGACGTACAGCGACACGGGTTTGAAGTGGGTATTATCGTCCCCTCACATCCCCGAAGCTACCTCCGCGCCCTTCTATGCGGTATCGGGTATCGTGGGAGAGCTCGACAGTCTCAACATCGGAGTGGGCTACACAGTGCCTTTCCAAACCTTTGCGGCGCCTTGGATCAAAGCAGCCGAGCTGTCAAAGCGTATGAACGCGCTCGGCCTTCGTGGCTTTTCGTTCCGTCCTATCTACTATTCACCCTTCTATAGTAAGTTTAAGGGCCAGCAATTGCAGGGCGTTCAGGTGTACATTACCAACTACCGAAGAGCTCGTTTGTGCGAAGTGCAGTTCTATATCCTGCAAGAACTCTATAAACTTTACCCCGAACACGACGTCTTGGGCGACTCTAAGAACCGCACAGACATGTTTAATAAGGTATGCGGAAGCAAGGAAATACGCCGTCTTTTCCTGAAACGCCACCGCTGGAGCGACGTTCGCGACTACTGGGACAAGGACATCAAAGCCTTCAAAAAGCTATCAAAGCAGTATTACCTTTATAAATAAACAACCATGACAGAGGCAAAAAGCAATCGAATAGAGGCCATCGATATACTCCGAGGCATGACTATTGCCGGCATGATATTGGTCAACAACCCCGGCGCACAGCCCGTTTACACGCCTTTGGAGCACGCCGAATGGATAGGACTGACGCCCACCGACCTCGTGTTTCCCTTCTTTATGTTCATCATGGGCATAACGACTTACTTGTCGTTGCGCAAGTTTAACTTTGAATGGTCATGGCTTTGCGTGCGTAAAATACTGAAACGTGCGGTGCTACTCTACCTTGTCGGCATTGCCATCAGTTGGCTCATGAGGTTCTGTTGGGGCATGGCTTCACCCGAAGACCCATCCCTTGCGTTCTTCCCTCGCCTATGGGCAGCCGCCAACACCTTCGATACCATCCGATTGGTAGGCGTCTTTCCCCGCTTGGCTTTGTGCTACGGACTGGCCGCCCTCATCGCCATTACCCTGCGCCATCGCTACATTCCATGGCTCATAGCCGCCCTTTTCATAGGCTATTTCCTGCTTTTGAAATATGGAAACGGCTGGGCTCACGACGCCACCAACATCCTTGCGGTGTTCGATAAGGCCGTTATCGGCGACAATCACTTGTATAAATGGGACACACCCGACCCTGAAGGCCTCCTAAGTACGCTGCCTTCACTGGCTCATGTGCTCATAGGATTCTGCGTCGGAGGCATACTGACACGACTCAACAACATCAATGAGAAGATAGAAAGGCTGTTTATCATCGGCGCACTGCTCACTTTCGCGGGATTTTTGCTAAGCTATGGTTGCCCCATCAGCAAGAAACTATGGACGCCCACCTTCGCTTTGGTCACCTGCGGACTGGCTTCCACGCTGTTAGCACTGCTCTCTTGGGTTATCGACAAGCGCCATTACCAAGGCCGTATCACCCATTTCTTCCGGGTATTTGGCGTAAATCCCTTGGCACTTTACGTCTTAGCCGACATTCTTCTCATCCCTTTCACCATCATTCCGCTATTCGGCAAGAGCCTGCAAGACAGCCTTGTGACCGACGTGATGGAGCCTTTGCTGGGTACCCAAGCAGCTTCCTTGGCATGGGCGCTGCTCTTCGTGCTCTCC
>NZ_DATCYK010000139.1:0-21684 GCF_036570325.1 Prevotella sp. | reverse complement strand
TGCAAGCGTCACGCCACCCGACTGAAGCTCATTATCGGCCCATCTTTCCGTCGGGAGAACCTCCATCCCGATGACCTGACCACCCTGCGCACCATCCTTGGCGACTCCGTTGTCTACGACTTCACCACCCACGGGCCCTTCATGGACCATCATAACTTCTACGATCCGGAGCACTACCGGCAGCATGTGGGCACCGAAATCATGGAAATAATTTACCGATAGGCCCGGCCCGGCAAAACTCATAGCCCGAGGACATGGCACCGACCGTGTCCTCGGATTGTTTTAAAGAGGGCCATGACAAGACCGACAACAAGCGCAAAGCCATTCCCAAAGCCGAAAACGACGGCGAGAATCGCATTTCAGGACCAATCAAACACTCCCTCAAAGCCCATCGAATCTCCCATTTTCGCTCCGCTTTTTGTAAAGAAATATATCCGAAAAAACGCCCTCTCATTTTTCTCCATCCGGCATTTCCCACACCCATTTCCACCCTCCCATGTTCCCCCCAAAGGCACCCCATCCGCCCACTCCACTCCTTCGGGGCTACCAAAGCACTGCTTTCAGCCTGCCGAAACGGCTATTTTACCCGACGAAAAGGGACTTATCAGCCCACAAAAGCACCGCTTTCATCGGCCAAAAATGGGCCTACATTTCTCTCAAAAGCGCTAACCCGTTCTGTTACAATCATTTACAAAACAGCTCAAAATTCGCGTTTTTCGGCCCAAAAGTTTTTAATTTTGAAATAAACCACGCAGCAACAGCTTTTTGTAAAATAAATTCCGAACCATTTACTCCCCCAAAAAGAGCGGCGCCATCGCCCATAACATTTTTTTCAAAGTTGGCCTTCGCTTTTTTCATAATTTGATGGTAATTTGGGAAAAAATATGTATTTTTGCAACAAGTATTGATGGAATTTACTTATGAAACATCAAAAGACCTACGAAGCAGATGATCAAATGATCAGTATCATCCGCGATAATAGCAACATATTGCAGAGCTTAGGCAGTTTTGGTATCAATCTCGGCTTTGGCAACAAGACCGTCGCCGAGGTGTGCGAAGACCAAAACGTCGATACCTACACGTTTCTCGCGATAGTCAACTTCACCATCAACGGCTATTACAACAGCCACGACGCCGACCGCATTTCGGTGAGTACGCTCCTGAAATACCTCAAAGCGTCGCACGCATACTACATAGATTTCCAGTTGCCTTACATCCGTAAGGAGCTGACAGAGGCACTCGACGAGCACGACAACTTAGCCCAGCTCATCTTGCAACTCTACGATGAGTATGCCCAAGACATCATAAAGCACATGCGTTATGAGGAAAAGACGGTGTTCCCCTACGTGGAACAGCTGCAAGAAGGCAAGGTGCCGACCAATTACGACATCACGACTTTCTCCAAATACCATGAGCAGGTAGACGACAAACTGCGTGAACTAAAGAACATTATCATCAAATATCTGCCCTCGGATAAACTTCGCAACAACCAGCTCACTGCCACCTTGTACGACATTTACAACAATGAGGAGTGGCTAAATCAGCACGCCGAGGTAGAAGAACGCATATTCATACCCGCCATTCAGACGATAGAGAAGCAACTCACGCAGAAGGATGTGACGCTCAATATCAAGAAAATGATAAGTTCCAACGGTGAGAACGAGGAGCAACTGAGCGAACGGGAGAAAGAGATATTGGTATGTTTGGTGCAAGGAATGAGCAATAAGGAAATTGCCAATACGCTCTATATATCGCTGAACACGGTGATAACCCACCGGCGAAACATAGCCCGTAAGCTCCAAATTCACTCCGTGGCAGGACTTACCATCTATGCCATCGTCAACAAACTTGTCGACATTTCACTGCTCCATCTGTAAGCAGGTCGGCATGACAAAGCCACTATCGGGCCGAGGATAACGACGGACGATGGCATGGCTTTTGCCCCAACAAGACTATACAACACAAAAACAGCGGGGCTGTTCCCGCACGATTTAACACAAAATATGAAGACTACGATTACAAATGACAACGCGCAAGGCCGCATCGATATCCACGAAGGCACCGACGCCTTGGGCAAATTAGAATACGAAATCAAGGATGACACGTTGCAAATATTGCACACCTATACTTTCGAAGGCTTTGAAGGACAAGGCGTAGGCAAAGCCTTGGTAGAGGCAGCCCTCGACGAGGCCCGTGAGAAAGGACTGAAAGTAAACCCCGTTTGCTCATTCGCCAAAGCCTACTTTGAAAGACATCCCCAACACCAAGACATGCTAACGAAACGATAATTATATCATTCAATTCTAAAAGTAATACAAAAATGAAAGATTTAAAAGGTACAAAGACAGAGAAAAACTTAGAGATCGCATTCGCAGGTGAAAGCCAAGCACGTAACAAATACTCATACTACGCTTCCAAAGCGAAGAAAGATGGCTACGAGCAAATAGCCGCTCTCTTCGAGGAAACAGCCCTCAATGAGAAAGAACACGCCAAACTTTGGTTCAAATACCTGCACGGTGGCGAGATTGGTGACACCATGGATAACCTCAAGGACGCCGCCGCAGGCGAGAACTATGAGTGGACCGACATGTACGCCAACATGGCCAAGGAAGCCCGTGAGGAAGGTTTCACCGAGATTGCAGCCAAGTTTGAGTTGGTAGCCGCTATCGAGAAGCACCACGAGGAGCGTTACTTGAAGCTGTTGCAGAACATCGAGGATGGCATTGTTTTCAGCCGCGACGACGATCGTATCTGGAAATGCCGCAACTGCGGACACATTGTTATCGGCAAGAAGGCCCCCAAGGTATGCCCCACTTGCAACCATCCATTGAGCTTCTTTGAGATTAACGCCGAGAACTATTAATTCTATAACGGTTTAATCCCTCGGATTCTACCAAATAATTGTCAGCCGAAGCAAGCCGAATAACCATTTTTAGGTATTGCCATTCGGCTGATGATTTTATACCTTTGCAAGGACAATAATAACAAACAATTAAAAGATTAAATAATGAAAATTGAAAAAATTCATGCCAGAGAGATACTCGACTCAAGAGGCAACCCCACCGTTGAAGTAGAAGTAACACTTGAAAACGGCGTTATGGGCCGTGCAAGCGTACCGTCAGGAGCGTCTACCGGTGAGAACGAAGCACTGGAACTCCGCGATGGCGACAAAGGTCGTTTCTTGGGAAAGGGCGTGTTGAAGGCTGTTGAAAACGTCAACAACGTCATCGCTCCCGCACTGAAAGGCTGCTGCGTATTGGAACAGCGCAAGATAGACTACAAGATGTTGGAACTCGACGGCACTCCTACCAAGAGCAAGCTCGGCGCCAACGCCATCTTGGGCGTGAGCCTCGCTGTGGCTCAAACTGCCGCTAAAGCCCTCAACATACCTCTCTATCGCTATATCGGTGGCGCCAATACATACGTATTGCCCGTGCCCATGATGAACATCATCAATGGCGGTGCACACAGTGATGCGCCCATCGCGTTTCAGGAATTCATGATCCGTCCTGTTGGCGCTCCTACAGAGAAAGAGGCCATTCGTATGGGTGCGGAGGTTTTCCATGCACTTGCTAAGAACTTGAAGAAGCGCGGTCTCTCTACAGCAGTGGGCGATGAGGGTGGTTTCGCTCCTAAGTTCGATGGTATCGAGGACGCTCTCGACTCTATCATTCAGGCTATCAAGGACGCAGGTTACGAGCCGGGCAAGGACGTGAAGATTGCTATGGACTGCGCGGCTTCTGAGTTTGCCGTTCAGGAAAATGGCGAGTGGTTCTACGACTATCGCCAGTTGAAGAACGGAATGCCCAAGGATCCTAACGGCAAGAAGCTCACCGCAGAGGAGCAGATCGCATATCTCGAGGAACTGATTACCAAGTATCCTATCGATTCTATTGAGGATGGACTCGACGAGAACGACTGGGAAAACTGGGTGAAGTTGACCGCCAAGATTGGCGACCGCTGCCAGTTGGTAGGTGACGACCTCTTCGTTACCAACGTGAAGTTCCTTGAAAAGGGTATCAAGATGGGCGCTGCCAACAGTATTCTCATTAAGGTGAACCAGATAGGTTCGCTCACCGAGACCCTCGAGGCTATCGAGATGGCTCATCGTCACGGCTATACCACTGTTACGAGTCACCGTTCAGGCGAGACCGAGGACACTACTATTGCCGACATTGCCGTAGCTACCAACTCAGGACAGATTAAGACCGGTTCTATGAGTCGTACCGACCGTATGGCTAAGTACAACCAGCTTATCCGTATTGAGGAAGAACTTTGCTGCTCAGCACAGTACGGTTATAAGAAGCTGAAGTAAGTTCCGAGATAATTACTTATATATAATAAGGTGGTCGGGGTTACGCTTCAGTAACCCCGACTTTTCATAAATTCACATTAATATGACACACGGACACGAAGTACTCCACATGATGGACGGAAAGACTTTCGCCACAAAGGAAAGTCTTGTTGAAGCTATAATCAGCCGCTTTGGTGCCGATGAGCGTTTCTACACTTGCCATGCGGAAGATCTTACCGCAGCGGAGCTGGTGGATTTCTTGGAGTCTCACGGCAAGTTTATGCCTGCGGAGGACAACGCTTTCACGGCCGACATGAGCAAGATGTGCAACCATTAAGCCATCGGAATCAGGAAACCATAGGTTGCTATCAACCTCTCGATACCTAAAAATGATGAAATCAAAGATGTAAGTATTTCATTGTTTTTAGGTATTGTTTGTTTATGAAAACAGCGATAACTTTGCAACTATAAAACAGAAACAACGATTATTTATCAAAAGTAAAAGAAAACAACATTATGAATAAGACTTGCATTATCTATGGTTCATCAACCGGAACTTGCGAAGACCTCGCTTCACGTATCGCTAACAAGTTAGGTGTAGACGCCGCTGACGTATTAGGCGCGGCCGATATTACCTCTGACCAGTTGGCCAACTACCAAAACCTAATCCTCGGAACATCCACATGGGGAGCAGGAGAACTGCAAGATGACTGGTACGATGGCGTGGGAGTAATCAAGAACACCGACCTCACGGGCAAAGTAGTTGCCATCTTCGGTTGCGGCGATTCCGAGAGTTACAGCGACACTTTCTGCGGTGGCATGGCCGAACTCTACAACGCTGCCAAGGAATCCGGTGCCAAAGTTGTTGGCGAAGTGTCAACTGAAGGCTACACCTACGACGACTCTGAGGCCGTTGTTGATGGAAAGTTTATGGGTCTGGCCTTAGATGAGGTAAACGAGGACGACAAGTCTAACGACCGTATCGCCGCTTGGATAGAGCAAATCAAGCCCGAACTCTAAACTCCATTTGCTTATGCTGCAAACAGAAACAGTACCCACAGACATGCGAATACTGTCTGAACAAATCTATCAGTATAAGAAAGGAGTACGCAACATGGTGCTCTATACGTTTCCCGATCGATACCAACAACAGGCCATCGATAAGCTGGAAAAACAGAAGATAGACTATATCGTGCAGCCCATAGGCAACAAACGAATCAACTTATTCTTTGGTCGCAGAGAGTGCATGGACGTCATCCGCACGTTCATTCACCAACCACTCAACCGTCTAAGCCCTGAGGAGGACTTCATATTGGGCGCTCTTTTGGGATATGATATTTGTGGTCAATGCAAAAGATTTTGTAAACTCAAAATATAATTATCTTGCTTTCAAGCATAGATTTCAAAAATGTCTTTGTATTATAGATGTGAAGGCTGCCTGCGAAGGTGGCCTTCACGCCGTTTTAGAGCGGCACTCTATCCTCATAACAGACCAACTCCCAAAAAATCTTATATTCACTTCCGGGCCGTTAAAAAATCTTATCCATCAAATCAAAGGCTTGTAGAAACCAACTATTCTTTATACTTTTATCCTCCAATACAAGAAAAAGCGTGCCTTATAACGGGCCAAGCCATCTTGTAAAAAGGAAGAAATTATTTCATCAAAAAAGAAATATAATGCCGCCGGAGCTTATCTGTCGGCTTATTTCCAACCACATGAGAGCAAGAAATACGATAAGAATCATTTACGCATGGGCATTGTTAGCGGTGTTCATATCGGTTCTTGCGCTTAAAGATTTTCACTATCACGACGCACCACAAGCTTCTTCCGACAAGACGGAAACAAGCCATCATGCCGTGATTCAGCCGATATGTGACATCTGTGAGTTTACAATGCACAAGGCTACTGAAGCCCAATTCACTGAATTTGTGCCGGTGATCAAGGTGACATTGCTCCATAGGTATCTCGTATCCATGCAAGTTGTTTATCGTGCCGTTGGCTCGATAAACAGCCATTCGCCTCCTTTCTTGGCATAAAACCCTACCTTTTTATTTTTTGATTATCCGTTACAAGCCATGTATGAGCTGTGCCGTTATGCAGTCGCATAAGGCCTTATACGTGTCGTTGTAATTGGTACGATTATGTTTTATGCGTGCCTTAACGTAGGCATACACAACTTATTACTTCTTTATTTATGCTCAATTCAACATTAAGCATACCCAGACTTGTGCCGACATTGTGCCTGCTCACGAGCTGGTGTATGTGTGTTCAAGCACAGAACAAGCAACTTGAGAAAAACAGTATCCACGATTCACTAACCATTCGTGAGGTAGTGGTAACAGCAAAACAAACCTCTTTCGGGGCCAACCACGTAGGACAACAATTGGGAAGCACCGCTATTACCCAATCGATGGGCACATCCTTGGCCTCACTTCTCGAAGGAGTAAGCGGCATGAGCTCCATTCAAACCGGTACTATCGTAGCAAAGCCCGTCATACATGGCATGTATGGCAACCGCATTCTGCTAATGACGAACGGCGCAAGGCTCACCGGACAGCAGTGGGGATCGGACCATGCGCCCGAAGTTGATAAGAATGGATTCTCCAATATCGAAGTTGTCAAAGGCGCGGAGTCCGTAAAATATGGCTCCGAGGCCCTCGGAGGCATTATCGTGATGGACCAAAGTGCCCTTCCTTATGAGCAAAAGAACATCAGCGGAAAGCTCTCCACACACTACGGAACTAACGGTCGACGTTTCTCCTTGTCAGGTTTTGCCGAAGGAAGTCTCAAGTGGAACCGTCATTTCGCATGGCGTTTACATGCCAATTGGGAAAATGGTGGCGACCGAAGCACGGCCCACTACCTGCTCAACAATACCGGATTGCGCGAGAAAGCCCTCGCTCTTACCTTGGGATATGCCAAAGGCAAATGGCGCATAGAAGGCGGTTACAGCTATTTCGGTCAGAAATTAGGTGTCATGCAGAGCGCCCAAATGGGCAATGAAGAGCTGCTTCGGGAGCGCATTATGCTGGGACAACCTGTCAGCTTCACTCCTTTCAGCCGCTCGATAGGCTATCCTCACCAAAAGATAAATCACCACACAGCCTTTGCCAAAGCCTTTTTCAACGATGAGAAATGGGGTAATTTCGCATGGCAGTCTACGTTTCAGTCGGACAACCGTCGTGAAAACAGAATCAGACGCATGAACCATTCTGACATTCCAACGGTCAGCCTGCACCTCAAATCACTGCAAAACACGCTCACATGGCAGAAATCTTACCGCCAATGGAAGAGCGAAGCAGGGCTCCAACTCATCAATACCGAGAACCACAACGAGCGTGGTACCGGTGTCGTTCCTATCATTCCCAACTACACGGAGCTAACGGCAGGCGCCTACTTCCTGCAAAAGCTCACGATGAACAAGTGGGGATTGGAGGCCGGAGCACGTGGAGACTACCAGCATACCGAAGCCGACGGCTACGATTGGACCGGAAAGCGTTATGGCGGAAAGCGCAACTTTGGCAACTTTACCTACTCTATGGGCGCTCACTTCCGCCCCGACAGCCATTGGAAGCTGACCACCAACTTCGGTGTTGCATGGCGCGCACCCCACGTATATGAGCTTTACAGCAACGGAAACGAGCTAAGCTCGGGCATATTCGTCAAAGGTGACTCCACACTAAAGTCGGAACAGAGCTACAAGTGGATAACTTCGGTGAAGTACAGCCACCCTATCGTGAGCTTACAGCTTGACGCTTACCTGCAATGGATTAACAATTACATCTACGATCAGCCCACGCTGAAGAACATCGTCGTAGTTTCGGGCGCTTACCCCGTGTTCCAATACCGTCAGACAGCAGCCTTCTTCCGTGGTGTCGACTTAGATTTGCACGTGAAACCACTGCCCAATCTCGACTATCATTTGGTGTCCGCGCTCATCTGGGCCAACGAACGAACCAGCCACAACTACCTGCCCTACATACCGAGCGCCCGTTTCACCCACTCACTTACATGGAGCCCACGTATCAATGACAACCTCGTGACCCACATTGGCGTGAACCATCGCTACGTGGCTAAGCAGAAACGATTCGACCCGGCCACCGATCTCATCAACTTCACACCGGACGCCTATCACCTATTGGGCCTTGAAGTGAGCGCCGACTGGCAACTTGACAACGGACAGACGTTGCAATTCAGCCTCACGGGCGACAACATTCTCAACAAAGAATATAAGGAATATACCAACCGCAGTCGCTATTATGCCCACGACATGGGCCGAGACATACGCTGCATTATCACATGGAATTTTTAAAAACAGAAACATTATGAAACTCAAAAAGCAAAATTATTTAATGACATTGGCCGCGCTCCTGCTGGCCGTAACCTTCAGTATGGGCCTCGCATCATGCAGTAAAGACAACGGCGAAGACCCCACTGTAGAGCCTAAAAAGGAACAAGAGAAAGAACAAAAACAAGAAATGGAAGCCGACGAGAACGCTCCTGCCAAGATTGTCATCACCGTACACGACGGCCACATGCACGGTCCTTACGGCTTCCACAAGAACGCTCATGCCAAAGGAGTAAAGCATTTAGCCGTTAATGCCACGTTTACCTACCATCAAAAGGACGGTAAGTGGGTGGCCGATGCACAAAATCCAAACGCTCTCAATGCCCAATCACCCTCCACGGCCTACGCTTTCGTCATTGATTACTACAACGCTAAAGGTGAAAAAATAAATGGTCAATTCATTGAAAACGGAGCAGACAAGTGTCATCAGCACTTCTTTATGCCCGAAAACGTGAAAGAAGGATTTGGCAAGGAATATAAGTATAGCTATAATAACGACATAGAGGAGTTTATGGAATATACCTATTGCGACACCAACCCTTGGAATAAGTCGAACAAATACGATGGTGCCGCATTCACGGGAGAGGACAATCCGTTAGGCTTTAAGGGCTATTTCAAATTCTATGAAAGCCGTGTCACCTTTGACTTGCTTATCAAGTTCGTAGAATTTAAGGACACCAAATTTGTCAACAGTGAAACTATGTCCTACTACGAGCCTAACAAAGAACTGCTCAAAACAGCCAAGACTATAGCCGAAATACGACTGCCCGTCAACGTATATATGGGCCGTGGCGAAACCTTAAAGAACTTTGAGCCTCAATGGGATAAGAAAGAAGCAGACTATTCTGACCACGAAAAGAAAATCATTAACAGCCTTGCCAAGGCTTACAACATAACTTTCCTTGAAGCGGCCCGCGAGTTCTATCTCGAACAAAACGGCGAAATCAATCCTGAAGGAGAGCAATTTTGGTTTTAACCCCACCCCCATACGACCAACAAACAACAAATATTAAACAATAACATCACAACAAAAGATTATGAAGATGATTACTCTTAAAAAGGCCTTTGGTCTCTGTTTGGGTGCAGCCGTGGCCCTGACCTCGTGCAGCCCTGAAACTCCTTCCAACGAAAAGGAGAACAAACTCCACGAAGACCCAATACGTGCGGTCTTTACTTTACAAGAAGGCACGCTCAATGGAGGTAACAACTTTGAAGCCAGTCCCAAGCTGGCAGATTTCAAAAGCAACGGCTCAAAAACACAAGTTATTGAATACCAAACTTCAGCTACCGAGAGTTGGCATATCTCAAGCCCCGATAAGAAGTTCACGGTAAAGAACACCGAGGACAATCCCAACGTGGTTTACCTGCTGAAGATTGAGTACTTTAATGCGCAAAACGAGCCTATCAACAGCCAATTCTACACACAAGGACAAGACAAGATACATCAACACTTCTTCTCAATGTACCAAAGATTGAATGAAGATCCTACATCAACAGCTGTCCGTGTGACAAAGAAAGAGAACTTGGCTTACGACTATTGCTACGCCGATGAGCTGAACAATGTGTACGTTGGTGAAACAAATCCATTGGGATTTGAAGGCTTTATCAAGTTCGTTAAGCCGGGTAAAGCGTTTGAACTCTCCGTGGAACTGCTCCACGCATCACAGAGTAAATACGACGAACAAGGCAAAACATCACCTTTCTACTTACCTTCAAGAGCCCTCAGAAGCACAGGTCAGTGGGACATCAGCGTAAAACTGCCCGTAGAAGTAGAAGGAATACCAACCGAAGATGAGCCCGGTACAGAACTTGACCCGGCGCTTTTCAGCCCCGACAAAGTAGAAATCAACATCTACGACGGCCATATCCACGAACCCGCCAACTTCCATCAGAACGCTCATGCCAAAGAAAACAAATACTTGAGCAAGAACTATAAGCTCGTTTACCGATTGGAAGACGGCAAGTGGAAAGCCGATGAGAGTAATCCGAAATGGGTAGGTGTGCTCAGCAGCTCTCAGGTTATCGGCGGTTGTGTCTATGCTTTCGACATTCATTATTATAAAGGTGACACCGAAATAACGAACGAACTCTACATCAACGATGAGAATAAACACTATCAACACTTCTTCATGGTGAGCGACATCAAGCCCGGTTATGGCGGTAAAGCGGAAGAAACAGACAAGAACAATGAAGGTTTCTTCAGCTATACTTATCGTGACACGACGCCTTGGAATCAAACAAACCACTTCAATCGTGCCCCATACGCCGACCCTGAACGCCAATTGGGCCTCAAAGGTTACTTCCTTTTCAAGAAGCCTTATAAGAAACTTAATCTCAACATTAAGCTGATGCGGGCCCACAAGACCAAGCTCTCGGGAGGTAAACCATCACCTTTCTACGCTCCCACGCAGGCACAATTAACAAACGAGGCATGGATGCCAACCATCAGTGTGCCCGTATATGTATATATAGACAATGCTGACAAGGAAGTAGACGCCGACCTTGAGAAAGACGAAAGCGAATATGATGAGGACGAGAAGAAGGCTATCCGCGCCATGATGGACGCCTTCGACATCAAAGACTTTAAAGAAGCCGCTGCCGAATTCTACTGGAATCTCGAAGGCGACCGTGACACAGAATCGGCTTCTTATTGGTTCTAAGCACCTCATTTTGTCAATATTTTTAACTCAAAAACACACCCTCGCCACGCCGTCAGTTAGCTGACGACAAGCCCCTATAAAGCATTCGGGGCATGAGAAAACGAGGACATATAATCTGATTAAGGCACTTTGACGCGCCGAGAGCACTGCTTTCGACCGCTCAAAGTGCCTTTTTTATTGCCCGAAACGCCCACGATTATCCGCTCAAAGCATAGCTATGACCCTATCGAAAAGCAGGCGTAACCCTACCGAAAACAGCCAACAAACTGACTATCAACCTATTGTAAAATCACGAAATTTCGCGATTTTCACACCCAAATCTTTTTTATTCCAAAATAACGCAGCCATTTTGACACTTTTGTAAAGATGTTTCTGAATGTTTTACGCCATGCTGGCACACGCCACGGGCTACCCATAAAGGGGATGACAGCTACCCCAACGCAAAATCAATGGGCCATCACACAAAAAAAGTTATTTATTTTGCGAAGTCGAATATTCGGCTTAACTTTGCATCACAGCGTATTATGCGCTTTCCGGCCCCCGCCTTTCGTACTTGCGACGATGGGCAAGAGAGGCCGCTACAAATGGTAAACAACAAGAACAACAGATAAATGAATCAAACCAAAAAATTAGTAGACACTATCGTATCAGGCATTCAGGAAAAGAAAGGTGAAGACATAACAATCGTGGATTTAAGCCACATCGACGGGACCATAGCCAACTACTTCGTCATCTGTCAGGGCAACTCACCCACTCAGGTGGAAGCCATCGCTGGCAGCGTAGGCGATATGGTACGTGAAGAGCTCCACGAGAAGCCCGCCAACGTTATCGGACTGGGTAGCGATCAGTGGGTAGCCATTGACTACAGTGACGTGATGGTGCACATATTCCTGCCCGAACCACGCCGCTTTTACGACTTGGAGAACTTGTGGCAGGACGCCAATCTGACCCGCCTTGACAACCTATTTTAGGCTTGGCATGGTATTTGACAAGTGCTACAGATATATAAACTTGTATTAATTGATTATGGACAATAAGAACAACCCATTCAGCCCGAGAGATAATAACGAGCCTAAAATGCCGAAGTTCAACATGAACTGGCTCTATATTCTCGTTATCATCGCGACGGCCATGCTGCTTTACACCAACACGGGCAGCAGTTTGCTGAGCAGCAAGGGCGCCAGTCAGGATGCCACATACACGCAATTCAAGAACTATGTACAGAAAGGCTTCGCCAAGAATGTTGTCATCAACAAGGAGGAAAGCAGCCTTAAGATGTACGTCAAGCCACAAAACATTCAGGATGTGTTCCGCATGAGCGCCAAGCAAGTGGGCCCCAATCCTTACGTAACCGTGGAATTTGGCTCGATAGAGAACCTCGACACCTATCTTACCGCCCAACAGAAGGCCGGTAAGATAACCGAATTCAGTTATGAGAACGCCAAGTCAAGCCCATTGCTCAACATGTTCTTGTCGAGCATTCTGCCTTTGGCTTTCCTCGTGGTATTCTGGGTTTGGATCATGCGACGCATGGGTGGAGGCAACAGCGGTGGTGCCGGCGGTGGCATATTCAGCGTAGGTAAGAGTAAAGCCAAGCTGTACGAGAAGGCCAACGAGATAGGAGTGACGTTTAAGGACGTGGCCGGACAAGAAGGCGCCAAGCAGGAAGTACAAGAGATAGTAGAGTTTTTAAAGAACCCGAAGAAGTACACCGAGCTGGGAGGAAAGATTCCCAAGGGCGCTTTATTGGTAGGTCCTCCGGGTACCGGTAAGACTTTGCTGGCCAAAGCTGTGGCCGGTGAGGCCGGTGTTCCTTTCTTCTCAATGAGCGGTTCCGACTTTGTCGAGATGTTTGTGGGCGTTGGTGCCAGCCGCGTTCGTGACGCTTTCCGCTTGGCAAAGGAGAAAGCGCCCTGCATTATCTTTATCGATGAGATCGACGCCGTGGGCCGCGCCCGTAGCAAAAACCCATCGATGGGCGGCAACGATGAGCGAGAGAACACCCTGAATGCCCTCCTTACCGAAATGGATGGCTTCGGAACAAACAGCGGTGTCATCGTTTTGGCCGCCACGAACCGGGCCGACATGCTCGACAAAGCCCTGCTCCGCGCGGGCCGATTCGACCGTCAGATTAACGTGGACCTGCCCGATTTGACCGAGCGCAAGGCCATCTTTAACGTTCATCTTCGCCCCCTGAAGACCGACAGCAGCCTTGACATCGACTTCTTGGCCCGTCAGACCCCCGGCTTTTCGGGCGCCGACATAGCCAATGTGTGCAATGAAGCGGCCTTGATAGCCGCCCGTCACGACAAGAATGTCGTTAGTAAGCAGGACTTCCTCGACGCCGTTGACCGCATAGTAGGCGGTTTGGAGAAGAAAACCAAGGTGATGACAGCCGCCGAGAAGCGTGCCATCGCCCTCCACGAGGCCGGTCACGCCACGGTAAGCTGGTTCTGTGAGCATGCCAACCCACTCGTTAAGGTGAGCATTGTGCCCCGTGGGCAGGCATTGGGTGCCGCATGGTATCTGCCCGAAGAGCGACAGATAACGACCAAAGAGCAGATGTTGGACGAGATGTGTGCCATCTTAGGTGGCCGAGCCGCCGAGGAACTCTTCATCGGACATATCTCTACGGGTGCCATGAACGACCTTGAGCGGGCCACGAAGAGCGCCTATGGCATGGTGGCCTACGCCGGTATGAGCGAGAAACTGCCCAATATCTGCTATTACAACAATCAGGAATATCAGTTCTCACGCCCCTACTCCGAAACCACAGCCAAGATTATGGACGACGAAGTGCTGAAAATGATCAACGAACAGTACGCCCGTGCCAAGCAATTGCTTGAGCAACATAAGGACGGCCATAACCGTTTGGCCGAATTGCTGCTCACCCGTGAGGTTATCTACGCTGAGGATGTAGAGCAGATTTTCGGCAAACGCCAATGGGTAAGCCGTGCCGAGGAGATTATAGAAGAGAATGAGAAAAACGCTCCAAAGCTGGAAGACATGCCCGAAGAGGTGAAGCGTGCGCAGGCTGAACATGAGGCCCAATTGGCCCAACAGAGTGAGCCGGCCTCAACGGAAGCTGACACTGAAGCATAAACCGCATAAAATAAAGAGTATATGAAGAATCTGATTACCCGCGCCATCACAGGTATCGCGTTTGTAGCTATTATGATAGTAGGCCTCTGTTATCGAGGTGATGTCATGGTAGCGCTGTTCGCCCTCATCACCGGCATGACCATTTGGGAGTTTACCGGCTTGGTCAATACGAAAGAGGACATCAATGTCAATCGCTTCATCACGACGGCCGCCGGCGTCTATTTCTTTTTGGCCATGGCAGGCTTTTGCAGTGGTCTGACCCCGTCGGCAGTGTTCATACCCTATCTGCTGACGATAGTCTATCTCTTTATCAGCGAGCTTTATCTTCAGAAAAAGAACCCGCTCAATGACTGGGCCTACACGATGTTCAGCCAAATGTATATTGCCCTGCCCTTGTCAATGATTAACCTGCTGGGCTTCCACGCCAATTCCTATGGCACGTCAACCTATGATTGGCTGTTGCCTATGAGCATATTTGCTTTCTTATGGATTAATGACACGGGCGCTTATTGCAGCGGTTCGCTCTTGGGACGCCACAAGCTCTTCCCCCGGGTAAGCCCCGGAAAGAGTTGGGAGGGTAGCATTGGCGGTGGCCTTTTCGTATTGGCAGCCGCTGCTGCTGTGGGTTATCTCAACCATGCCTACCCTATGGAGCACGTGGCAGCGCTCACCATCCCGCAATGGATGGGCTTAGGACTTGTCGTTGTGGTGTTTGGCACATGGGGAGACTTGGTGGAAAGTCTGTTTAAACGTACTTTGGGCGTGAAAGACAGTGGCAATATCCTACCCGGTCACGGTGGTATGCTCGACCGATTCGACTCAAGTCTGATGGCCATGCCTGCGGCAGTGATCTATATTTACACGCTGAGTTTGTTCTAAACGCGGGCAACACGGTTTTCCGGTTGCCTTGAAC
Organism: Prevotella sp.; assembly: GCF_036570325.1. Classification (GTDB taxonomy): domain Bacteria; phylum Bacteroidota; class Bacteroidia; order Bacteroidales; family Bacteroidaceae; genus Prevotella. Next base: position 6,366 of record NZ_DATCYK010000139.1, on the reverse strand, counting down.
ATACCCTTATACGAGCAGTTCGCTAAAAACAATTCCTATCAAGGAACATGTTTTTAGCGGACTGACTGCATTTTCATAAGTCTGCCTGACGACGAAAATTTAATACCTATTTGGCTTATACAAGGCCTTACAAAGAAGCCGACTATTACTTACCTAACAGACTGGTTATCAACGATGCGGCGTTATCGGGCGCTATTTCGTTTCCCAAGCGCAGCCTCATGTCTTTGTAATCACGAAGCATGGACTCACGCGAAGCGCCTCCGGGCAATATGCGTTCCAGTTCTTGCCGAATGTTACCCACCGAAAAACGGTCGGCAAACAGCTCCCGCACAATCTCCCGGTCGGCTATCAGATTGACCAAAGAGATGTATTTGCATTGGATGATATGCTCAAAAGCAAAGCGAATCAGGCGTGGTACGGGCGTCTCGTAACAAACCACTTGAGGCACGTTCAGCAAGGCGGTCTCAAGCGTCGCCGTGCCACTCGTCACCAAAGCGGCCGAAGCATGGCGCAGCAAAGCGTAAGTCTCGTTCTTCACCATGGGCAAATCAACCGCTGACGAACAACCTTTTATCACCTCGGAATAGTAAGCATCATCAATGGAAGGAGCCCCTGCCAGCACCGGTTGATAACGGTCGGCAAACGGTTGGCAGGCCTCTATCATCGCCGGTAGGTTGTCTTTGATTTCCTGCTTTCGGCTTCCGGCCAGCAAAGCGATGATAGGTTTGCCGGTCGACAAGCCGTTGCGATGGCAAAAATCGGCCGTCGACTCATGGTAACTTTCCATGAATTGGCTTATTTCTTCCACTGTAGGATTGCCTACATAATGAATAGGATAATGGTGTTTCTGCTCATAAAAGGGAATTTCAAAAGGCAGAATAGAGAACATTTCATCCACGTCGCGCTTGATACGCTTGATTCTCCATTCTTTCCAAGCCCATATCTTGGGAGAAATGTAATAATAAACGGGAATATCGGTATGGGCATGAACGTACTTCGCTATGTCGAGATTGAAGCCGGGATAGTCCACAAGAATGACAACATCGGGCTGCCATGCGACTATATCTTGCTTACAAAAGGACATGTTACGTAGGATTGTAGGCAGATGGAGCAGCACCGGCACAAAGCCCATATAGGCCAACTCGCGGTAATGTTTTACACGAGTGCCGCCCACGGCAGCCATCAAGTCGCCACCGAAAAAACGGAAATCGGCCGCCTCGTCCTTAGCCTTCAGCGAGCGCATCAGCCGCGACGCATGGAGATCTCCACTCGCCTCGCCTACAATCAGATAATATTTCATAAAGCTACAGTTGCCATTTTTTCATTTCCTCAATATACTCATAGGCCGTGACATCCATCTTCGTAGGCGTTATGGCCACGTAACCGTGGTTGAGAGCCCACTGGTCTGAATCCTCCGCATCAGGCTCATCATTCTTATATTCGCCTACCATCCAATAATAGTCATAGCCCCGTGGATGGCGCTCTTTCACGATTTCGTTGACCCATTGGCCAAATGCCATCCTGCAAATCTTTATTCCTTTGAAGGGCGGACGCTCGGGGAAATTCACGTTAAGACATATTCCTTTGGGTAAACCCTCATTCAACACCTTGTCAACGATACGACATACGCCATCACGAAGGGCAGAATAATCGGCCTCGGTGTCATAATCGCAACTTGAAAAGGCCACCGAGGGAATATATTTCATACAACCTTCCATGGCCACTCCCATCGTTCCGGAATAATGATTGTTCACGGTGGAGTTGTCACCATGGTTGATTCCGCCAAGTATCAGGTCGGGCTTACGGCCTCCACACAGCTGGTCGAGCGCCAATTTCACGCAGTCCACCGGTGTGCCATTGCACGACCAAACCTCCGTGTCGCCCATGTTATGACGACGCTTCAGCCGCAACGGCTCTGTCGCGGAGAAGGCACACGAATATCCCGAGCGTGCAGCCTCGGGCGCACAGACCAAAAGTTCGGCTTTATCTTTTAAAAAGGAAACTAAAAATTGAATACCTTTGGCATGGTATCCGTCATCATTTGAAATAAGTATAAACGGCTTATTAATTTTCATTATTTTCCAATTGAAATCGCTACAAAAGTACTAAAAAAAGGTATAAAATACCCGTTTATCGCATAAAATATGTAACTTTGCAATCTAACAGAAATACAAAAGCCTACTAAAATGGGAAAAATAATAGCGCTTGCTAATCAAAAAGGCGGTGTAGGAAAAACCACGACAACCATCAACTTGGCTGCCTCACTTGCCACATTGGAAAAGACTGTCCTCGTCGTTGACGCCGACCCACAGGCTAATGCCTCCAGTGGATTGGGCGTAGACATCAAGGAAGTGGATTGTTCTTTGTACGAATGTATCATTGATCATGCCGATGTACGTGATGCAATCTACACTACGGACATCGAAGGGCTCGATATTATCCCAAGCCACATTGACTTAGTAGGCGCCGAAATCGAAATGCTGAATCTTGAAAACCGTGAAAAGGTCATCAAGAAGCTGCTCGATCCCATCCGTTCGGAGTATGATTACATTCTCATTGATTGCAGTCCGTCGCTGGGATTGATTACAGTCAACTCGCTGACGGCTGCCAATTCGGTGATTATTCCCGTGCAATGCGAGTATTTTGCCTTGGAAGGTATCAGCAAATTGCTCAATACTATCAAGATTATCAAGAGCAAACTTAATCCCCAACTTGAGATAGAGGGATTCTTGCTGACCATGTATGACAGTCGACTTCGCTTGGCCAATCAGATTTATGATGAAGTAAAGCGCCACTTCCAAGAGCTTGTTTTCAAGACCGTTATCCAACGAAATGTCAAGCTAAGTGAAAGTCCGAGCCATGGATTGCCTGTCATTCTCTACGACGCAGACTCCACCGGAGCGAAGAACCACTTGGCTCTTGCCAAGGAAATCATCAACAAGAATTCATAAATAACTATTCTCTCACATCCTATCAAGAATTGAAATGGCTGTACACAAGAAATATAATAGTTCACAAAAAAGCAACGCCCTTGGCAGAGGACTTGACGCATTAATATCTACCGAGACCGTTCGCACGCAAGGAAGTAGCACCATCAACGAGATCGCTATTGAAGAAATAGAAGCTAATCCGAACCAACCAAGACGTGAATTTGACGAGGAAGCGTTGCAGGAATTGGCTGTCAGCATTCGCGAAATCGGTATCATCCAGCCTATCACTCTTCGACAAGTAGCCGATCATCGCTTCCAAATTATAGCCGGAGAGCGCCGTTGGAGGGCCTCACAGATAGCCGGTCTCAAGGCCATTCCTGCCTATATTCGCACAATCAGCGATGAAAGTGTCATGGAAATGGCGCTCGTTGAGAATATTCAACGCGAGGATCTCAATGCCATAGAAATAGCTTTGGCTTATGAACATCTGCTCGAAACGAGTGGCATGACACAAGAGAAAGTATCTGAAAGAGTTGGCAAGAGCCGCACAGCCATTACTAATTACTTACGTCTTCTTAAACTTCCGGCTCAAGTACAGATGGCTCTTCAGAAGAAAGAAATCGACATGGGGCACGCCAGAGCTTTGCTTGCGTTAGACAGCCCTTCCCTACAAATCAAGTTGTTTAAGGAGATTCAGAAGGAAGGATGGTCGGTTCGCAAGGTTGAGGAAATGGTTCAACAGCTCAAGAATGGCGAAAATATAGAGAGCGGAAAGAAGAAAATAGCAAGCCATAACATCCTTCCGGAAGAGTTCACGCTGCTGAAGAATCGCCTTTCTACGTTTCTCAACACCAAAGTTCAGATGACTTGCTCCCCTAAAGGCAAAGGAAAGATAAGCATAGCTTTTGCCAATGAGGAAGAATTGGAGCGCATCATGAACGTTTTCGACAAACTGAAGGAACAATAATCACGTGAAGATTTTTTCTTTTTTTTCCACTTTAGCTCTCGTCCTCCTGCCTTTCGGAACAGCTTATTCCCAAGTTACCGAACCTGAAGTTTCTGACAGAATCATTCTGACAGATACGCTTCATGTGCCCCAAGAGAACAAGCTCACGAAAGAGGACAGCCTAAAGTTGAAAATCACAGATACCAACTCACCCCATACCAAGGCCAAAAGAGATTGGGCAACATGGCGCCCCAATCCCAAAAGAGCACTGTGGCTGGCATTGGTTATCCCCGGAGCAGGACAGATATATAACCGTAAATACTGGAAACTTCCTTTGGTTTATGGTGGTTTTGTAGGCTGTGCTTATGCCATGACATGGAATAATCAGATGTTCCATGACTATTCCCAAGCCTATATAGACATCATGGATAATGACCCAAACACGCAAAGTTACAATCAATTTCTGCACTTAGGCGCTAAAATTAATGACCAAAATAAACAGCAATATCAAACTTTATTCAAGAACAGAAAGGACCGTTACCGCCGCTGGAGGGACATGAGCTTCTTCGTAATGGTAGGAGTCTACGCGTTATCAGTAATCGACGCCTACGTCGACGCTTCCTTGTCAGAGTTTGATATATCCAATGACTTGAGCCTACGGGTAGAGCCTACCCTTTTAAACAACCAATTCTCATCCAATCCTTTCAAGTCAAGTTCTTTAGGAGTAAACTGCAGTTTAAATTTTTAAGAGAAGAAACTATAGAAGTTTTAATAATAGAATGAAGAAATATTATTTTATATTAGCCGCTATTTTATTGAACGGAAGCACCATACTTCATGCTCAAAATAACAACAAAGAGCAAGAAGTCATCACCGTAACCAACGAAAAAGGACAAAAAGAAGATATAGATTTACCGGAAGCTATGACTGAAGAGCTCGACAGTTTGCTCCATCTATACAACGCCAAAACATATCTGAAGCCCGATGGAGGCTGCAATATGCCCGACATAAACCCATTGTATGACAAAGAGGTTTATATAGATCGGCTAAAACGTTTGCCCACAATCATAGAAATGCCGTACAATGCTGTCGTTCAAAAGTTTATAGAACGTTACAGCGGAAAGCTGCGCCGCTCAGTCAGCTACATGTTAGGCGCACAGAATTTCTATATTCCTATCTTTGAAGAAGCCCTCGAAGCATACGGTCTTCCCTTGGAACTGAAATATCTGCCGGTCATCGAATCGGCCCTGAACCCTACCGCCGTGTCACGTGTAGGAGCCACGGGGTTATGGCAATTCATGCTCAATACGGGCAAACGTTATGGTCTGGAAGTCAACTCTTTGGTTGATGAGCGCCGCGACCCGGTGAAGTCTTCCTATGCCGCAGCCCACTACCTGAGCGACCTTTACAAGATTTTTGGCGATTGGAACTTGGTGATTGCCGCTTACAACTGTGGCCCGGACAAAATCAACAAGGCCATTCACCGCTCAAAGAAGGCCGACTATTGGCAAATTTACCCTTATCTCCCAAAAGAGACAAGAGGTTATGTGCCCGCGTTCATCGCAGCGAATTACATCATGAACTATTACTGCGACCACAATATTTGCCCCATGGTGACAGACCTTCCGGCCAAGACCGACACGATAGTCGTTGACCGAGACGTCCATTTTGAACAAATATCAGGTGTATTAGGCATAAGTATTGACCAACTGAAAGAGCTGAATCCTCAGTATCGACGCAACATCGTAAATGGCAACAACCGCCCCTCTGCACTACGATTACCGGCATTGATGGTCACCAACTTCATTGACCGACAGAATGAAATCTACGCTTACAACATCAATGAAATGATGAGCAAGCGCACCGAAGTGGCCGTTAACGACACCCCGGACGAAAGTTTCTCACGCTCATCTTACACCTACAACAAGAGCAAACGTAGTCGCAAAGAGAGCCGCAGAACCAAAAAGAATAAGAAAAACAGAGGTGGCAAGAGCATAACGATACGAGAGGGCGACACCCTTTCCGAGATAGCACACCGCAACCACACCACCGTAAGCAAACTGAAACGCCTCAACGGCATATCAGGAAGCAGCATTCGAGCCGGTAAAAAGCTCAAAGTGAAATAACAGCCACCCCACCTCAAGATTTTAGGATATACCTTATGGATCGTTCAGACATGAATAATACCAAGGAGCAAGCCGAGGACAAGCTCATCAACGAGGCTTTTGAGCGCCTTTTAGACACCTATTTGGCTTCACGACATCGGAAGAAAGTTGACATCATTACCAAGGCTTTCAACTTTGCACGACAAGCCCACAAAGGGGTAAGACGCCTTTCCGGCGAACCTTATATCATGCACCCCATCGCCGTGGCGCACATCGCTTGCAAGGAAATGGGACTGGGCTCAACCAGCATTTGCTCCGCCCTGCTCCACGATGTGGTCGAAGATACCGATTACACCGTAGAGGATATAGAGAATATCTTTGGCTC
>NZ_DATCYK010000138.1:0-1510 GCF_036570325.1 Prevotella sp. | reverse complement strand
ATCAGACAATCTGTGTGAGCACTGCAAAGTACGCTTCTTTAAGGTAAGGAGGTGATCCAACCGCAGGTTCCCCTACGGTTACCTTGTTACGACTTCACCCCAGTCATGAATCACAAAGTGGTAAGCGCCCTCCCGAAGGTTAAGCTACCTACTTCTTTTGCAACCCACTCCCATGGTGTGACGGGCGGTGTGTACAAGGCCCGGGAACGTATTCACCGTGGCATTCTGATCCACGATTACTAGCGATTCCGACTTCATGGAGTCGAGTTGCAGACTCCAATCCGGACTACGACGCACTTTATGAGGTCCGCTTGCTCTCGCGAGGTCGCTTCTCTTTGTATGCGCCATTGTAGCACGTGTGTAGCCCTGGTCGTAAGGGCCATGATGACTTGACGTCATCCCCACCTTCCTCCAGTTTATCACTGGCAGTCTCCTTTGAGTTCCCGGCCGGACCGCTGGCAACAAAGGATAAGGGTTGCGCTCGTTGCGGGACTTAACCCAACATTTCACAACACGAGCTGACGACAGCCATGCAGCACCTGTCTCACGGTTCCCGAAGGCACATTCTCATCTCTGAAAACTTCCGTGGATGTCAAGACCAGGTAAGGTTCTTCGCGTTGCATCGAATTAAACCACATGCTCCACCGCTTGTGCGGGCCCCCGTCAATTCATTTGAGTTTTAACCTTGCGGCCGTACTCCCCAGGCGGTCGACTTAACGCGTTAGCTCCGGAAGCCACGCCTCAAGGGCACAACCTCCAAGTCGACATCGTTTACGGCGTGGACTACCAGGGTATCTAATCCTGTTTGCTCCCCACGCTTTCGCACCTGAGCGTCAGTCTTCGTCCAGGGGGCCGCCTTCGCCACCGGTATTCCTCCAGATCTCTACGCATTTCACCGCTACACCTGGAATTCTACCCCCCTCTACGAGACTCAAGCTTGCCAGTATCAGATGCAGTTCCCAGGTTGAGCCCGGGGATTTCACATCTGACTTAACAAACCGCCTGCGTGCGCTTTACGCCCAGTAATTCCGATTAACGCTTGCACCCTCCGTATTACCGCGGCTGCTGGCACGGAGTTAGCCGGTGCTTCTTCTGCGGGTAACGTCAATGAGCAAAGGTATTAACTTTACTCCCTTCCTCCCCGCTGAAAGTACTTTACAACCCGAAGGCCTTCTTCATACACGCGGCATGGCTGCATCAGGCTTGCGCCCATTGTGCAATATTCCCCACTGCTGCCTCCCGTAGGAGTCTGGACCGTGTCTCAGTTCCAGTGTGGCTGGTCATCCTCTCAGACCAGCTAGGGATCGTCGCCTAGGTGAGCCTTTACCCCACCTACTAGCTAATCCCATCTGGGCACATCCGATGGCAAGAGGCCCGAAGGTCCCCCTCTTTGGTCTTGCGACGTTATGCGGTATTAGCTACCGTTTCCAGTAGTTATCCCCCTCCATCAGGCAGTTTCCCAGACATTACTCACCCGTCCGCCACTCGTCAGCAAAGCAGCAAGCTGCTT
>NZ_DATCYK010000137.1:0-3422 GCF_036570325.1 Prevotella sp. | reverse complement strand
TTCGTTGACGATATAAAGGGTGGCTTCGGTAGCTTTTTCGATGACGAGGTTGCCATTCGATATGGATATTTGGCCATCCGGGCTTGTGGCTCGGGCTATCGTGCAGAAGTGGATGGTTTCTTTGGGGTCGCCGGTGGCGTGACCCAACATGGTGAGTTGGTTGTTGCTGGCCTTTACCGTATGGGAAAGAAGGGATTGGAGCCGCACGGAGAGGAACAATTGGCCTCGCTTTTGGCTCGTGATATGTATGGCGATGCACTTGTCGGGATGAGAGGCGATGTATTCACGGGTCAGCATGTTGTCGCCCCGATGGTAGCTTACACGGCAGATGGCGCTGTCGATGGAGAGCTCCCGATGGTAGTTGGTCATGGGATGGTGGGCATTGAGGTCCTCAATGTATAGCGTCCCGAGGGGCATGTAGTAAGAACTGTTGTGGCCTTGGATGTGCAATTGCAGTGAGTCGGCGGCCGCATAGTCTTCCCGGAATAGGGCTTCCCGTATCTTGGGAAGCCATTTGTGGGCTTCCTTATCGTCTTCGTGATTGACGGGTTTGCCACTCCAAAGGGTGATGTCGTTGAGTTGTAGTGAGTCGGTTTCGCCTCCGCTATAAACCATGGCTCCCATTTTGCCGTTGCCAATGGGCAACGCTTCTTCAAAATAACGGGCCGGGGTGTTGTACCAAAGTTTGAGTGGGAGTTTGTCGGTTGCCTTTTTATGGGTGTTCCGAGGACTGGCGTTAAGGGTCGATATGCCCATAACAAAACATAGGGAGAGTAAGAAGCGCATAATACCGGTTGTTATTTGGTGATATTGCAAAAGTAATCAAATCGTGGCGTAAGGCCAAATCTTTTGGATAAAGCGATGAAAATATATGGATAAAAGGTGGAAAATGTAGGGCTGAAGGCTGAAAAAATGGCGAATAAACGCCAAAAATGAGGAAATCAAAGATAAACAACAATAGCTATACGGGATAGAAATATAGGCTTTTAAAAGTGTTTTCTATCTCTTTTAAAAGCAAAAACAATCAGACTGTTGATTAAACATTATAAACAAAAACAAGTTCACATGGAAGCTCAATGTTTTAAATCCTTCAGGCTGTTGATTAAAAATGACAAACAAAAACAAGGCATACTATTGTGAAGTATGCCTTGTTTGATGGGGTTTAATAAGGTTTACGCGTCGATATTAGCGTAAGTAGCGTTCTGTTCAATGAACTCTCTGCGTGGCTCAACGTCGTCTCCCATGAGCATGGAGAATATCTCGTCGGCGTCTGCGGCGTTCTCTATGGTCACCTGCTTGAGCAGTCGTGTCTTGGGATCCATGGTCGTTTCCCAAAGTTGTTCAGGGTTCATTTCGCCCAAACCTTTGTATCGTTGCGTGTGAAGAGCTTTGTCATCGTCCCGTCCATCACAGTATTTGTCGATGAAAGCTTGGCGTTGCTGCTCGGTATAGCAGTACTCGCTCACCTTCTTATAGGAACATTTGTAGAGTGGAGGGGTAGCTATGTAGAGGTGACCTTCCTGTATTACCTTCGGCATAAAGCGATAGAAGAGCGTCATGATCAGCGTGTCGATGTGAGAACCATCGACGTCGGCGTCGGTCATAATGATGATCTTATCGTAGCGGAGCTTATCGGTGTTGGCCTCCTTGCTGTCTTCGCTGTCGACGCCAAAGCGCACTCCGATACTTTGAATGATGTTCATGACCGACTCGGCTTCGAATACTTTGTGCCATTGAACCTTCTCTACGTTGAGTATTTTGCCACGAAGCGGGAGGATAGCTTGGTGGAATCGGTCTCTTCCTTGCTTGGCGGAACCGCCTGCGGAGTCACCCTCGACGAGGAAAATCTCGCAGTCTTTCGGGTCCTTATTGGAGCAGTCGGCGAGTTTTCCCGGCAGTCCACCGCCGGTCATGAAGTTCTTTCGCTGTACACTTTCACGAGCCTTACGGGCTGCGATACGGGCTGTGGCGGCGAGAACCACCTTCTCACATATCTTCTTAGCTTCTTCCGGATTCTCTTCCAAGTAGTTAGTCAGTGCCTCGTTTACGGCCTGCTGCACGGCGCCTTGTACCTCGCTGTTGCCTAACTTGGTTTTGGTTTGTCCCTCAAACTGGGGTTCTGCCACCTTAATAGATATGACAGCGGTGAGTCCTTCACGGAAATCTTCGGGGGCAATCTCGACTTTCGCCTTCTCAATTTGCTTGGAAATAGTGGGCTCTGCCTCAGCATAAGCCTTGAGAGTACGTGTAAGTGCCATGCGGAAACCCGTGAGATGAGTTCCTCCTTCTATGGTGTTGATGTTATTAACATAGGAATGAATGTTCTCACTATAGTCCGTATTGTACATGATAGCTACCTCTATGGGCGTTCCTTGCTTCTCTGTCTTGAGGTAGATAACATCATCAAAGAGATGAGTACGGTGGCGATCAACGTAGCGAACAAACTCTTTGAGTCCGTCCTTGGCGTGGAATACTTCTTTCTTTATCTTGCCTTCATCGTCCGGGCGTTGGTCAGTGAGCGTGATACGGATACCTGCATTGAGGAACGCAAGCTCACGCATACGATTCGCAATGATGTCCCAACGGTAGACAGTTGTCGTGAAAATGGTAGGATCGGGCCAAAACTGTTGGCGTGTGCCTCGAAGTTCGGTCTCTCCAACGACCTTTACCGGATAGAGAGCTTTTCCTCTTTCATATTCCTGCTGATAGATTTTGCCATCGCGGAATACTTGAGATTTCATGTGGCTAGATAGCGCATTAACACAGCTAACGCCCACTCCGTGGAGTCCACCGCTCACTTTATACGAGCCCTTATCGAACTTTCCACCGGCGTGAAGCACCGTCATAACAACCTCAAGAGCCGATTTGTGGAGCTTCTTATGCTCATCCACGGGGATACCGCGGCCGTTATCTTGTACAGTGATGGAGTTATCTTCGTTGATAGTCACTTCTATATCGGTGCAATATCCGGCCATTGCCTCGTCGATAGAGTTGTCGACAGTCTCGTTTACCAAATGATGTAAACCCTTTTCGCTGATGTCTCCAATGTACATCGCAGGACGCTTGCGTACTGCTTCCAGACCTTCCAGAACTTGAATATTCGAGGCTGAATAATTAGCCTCGTTGTTTTGATTTTCTGCCATTTCCTTGATTCGTAATATTATCTATGCAAAGATAATAAAAAAAGAATAGAAAAGGAAACTATCAGACGCTAAAATACATTAATGTACGTGCGAGGGATATAGGAGTAGGTATAGAGGCATGGGAAAACAAAATTAGGCCGATATTCGTGTGAATATCGACCTATGTATGATTTTCCGACAACGCTCGGTATGATTAACCGATGCTGTTGATGTGGAGAGCCAAGCTTGACTTCAGGTTGGCAGCTTTGTTCTTGTGAATGATGTTAGTCTTAACCAATT
>NZ_DATCYK010000136.1:0-33695 GCF_036570325.1 Prevotella sp. | reverse complement strand
CCCCATAGGTCGATGGAGAGGAAACCCAAGTCGGCCTTTACGTGGGCGCCCATGACGGCGTAGAAGTCTTGGCTGTAGCTATTGGCCTCGTCCCAAAACAGTTGGCCTTGGGCGTTCATGTTGGCGCCTATGGTGATGGCTTTGAGCGTTCCGTTGAACGGAATGCGGTAATCGGCGTGGGCGGCAAGGGTGTGGGCCGGAATGAACGGCACTTTCTTGTCCTTGTAGTCCACGTTTTGCGTGGTGCCATTGATGGTGATTTCGTCGGTATATTCCTTGAACACGGCACGGGTGAAGCCGTAGCTGGCGCCCCATGACAGGTTGTCGTTGAGGGCATTGCCGCGCAATGTGGCTTCAATACCGCAACTGCTGCTCTTTCCTGCGTTGACCATCATGCGGCCGAAGCCGTAGTTGCCGGCCATGACGGAGAGCTGCTGATTGCGTAGCTGCATGTAGAACGCCGCGAAATCAAATTGGATTTTGTTATCAAAAAGGTTCAGGTGGGCACCCAATTCATAGTTCCAGCTCGTTTCAGGGTTGTACGCTATGGTCTTTTCTATCTTGCTGTAAGCCTCCTCGTCGTGGTCAATGGTGTAGTCGCCCCGCTGCGAACTGTTGTTGCGAAGTTCGGTTGAGAGAATGTCGGAGAACATCTGTATGTTGTAGCCTCCGGCCCTATAACCTTTGCTAACCACTGCGTAGACGTTGCTGCCTGACCGGTCGAGGTCGTAGCTAAGCCCTATTTTGGGCAACAGTTGGTTGAAATCGTTGTGGGCTTTGTTCTGCAACAATGATTTCAGAGTTACCGTAGCTTTCTTTCCCATCACCGTGGCGACGGATGTCATTTGGGCACTCGTGATGTAGTCTAACGACGTGTGACTGTAGTCATAGCGCAGTCCGAGGATGGCCTTGAGGCGCTCGGTGAGTTGGAAACTCGACTCATGGAAGAATCCGAGGTTATAAGTGGGTGTGCGGAACAGTCCCGGCACGATCGATAGGTCGGTCTCCATCTTCACGCCTCCCATGCGTTCTATCATGGCTTTGGCTTGTGCCTGCGCTTGTTCGGCGGTCACTCCGGGGCGTTGAAAGCGTGCGCTCATGCTCTTGACCATGGCGTCATACATGGCCGTGCGGATGGTGTTGCCCATGAAAGCGTCCATTTCGCTGTCGAAGAAGACGGGAGCGTCGGTCTTTAACCACTGCGCCGAGAAGGTTCCTCCCAAGGTCCAATGCCATAAGTTATTGCGATTGCTCTTGAGAACAAGCTCTTGCGTGAAAGCGTTTTGCAGTTGTTTTTGCTCCAAGTGCATGAAATCGGCAGGCATATAGTCGATGTCCATGCGCATGAAATCTTTCAGATATTGGTAGCTTGTGGTGGAGTTGAAGTCGAAATAGTTGCCTTTGAAGTTCACGCTGAGTGCGCTGTTGGCAATATTGCGACGATATTTTGACTGGTGGTTTGTGGCGGGATTGGCGGTCGTACCTTTCTCCAAATCCATCATTCCGTAGGGAAATCCGTTCTGGTCGGTGTACTCATAGTTGGCCCATAGGCCGATGTCCCAGCGCTGATTGGGCTTCCAAGCCAGTCGAAGTTTGGCTCCGGCTTCCTTGTATTTGTCGGCTCGTTCGCCGTTAAAGTCGTTTTTGAAAAATCCTTGCTGACCATTGTAGAAGCCACCGACCATGAATGCCAGCTTGCTGTTGAGCTTTTGATAGGTCGAGGCCTCGTAAAGTTGGTATCCGTGTGTGCCCAATCCTATTCTAAGGTCGGTGCCTTGGTAGTTCAGGGGGCTCTTGGTGTAAATGCGAATCAGCCCTCCCTCAGTGTTCATGCCGTAGAGGGTGCCTTGTGGTCCGCGCAGAATGTCGATGCGGGCGATGTCGAAATTATGGAAATTGAATGCGCTCTTGCTCATCAACGGTGCACCGTCTACGTATATGCCGATGGCGGGTGAGTTGATGCGTGAGCCTATACCACGCACGTACATGGATGAAGTGTAGCGTGAACCGTAGTTGGGCATGACGAAATTGGGCACGTAAGGAGCTACCTCCCGCAGGTCACGGGCACCTAAATTGGCAAGCTGCATGCCGGAATAAACGTTGCTGCTAAGCGTCTGATGGCGTAATAAAAACTGTTCTTTGGGTTGTGATACGACGACAACTTCATCGATTTCACGTACTTTTGATGTGTCTACAATGGCTTCCTCTGCCATCGAAAGAGTGGCTACGGCTAACGCTAAAGCCGTAGCCATCATCTTCTTCTTATTCATATCAATCTATGTGGTTTAATTAAATATTATCTCTTATAAGATGTCAATAGTCTTTTGACGTTGCAAAAGTATGACATTCTTATAAACGAAACAATCCTTATTTGTAAGGATTTCCACTACAAATAAGGATTGTTGATAAGAAAAAAGGCTGTTTTATGCCTGTTTGTCGGCTATGGCTTTCTTGATAAGACCTTCCAGTTCTTCGCAAAGCTCGGGGTTGTCTTTCAGTAAGTTCTTCGTGGCATCTCGTCCTTGAGCCAGCTTGCTGCCGTTATAGCTGAACCAGCTACCGCTCTTCTGTACGATTCCATACTCAACACCAAGGTCTACTATCTCGCCAATCTTGCTGATACCTTCGCCAAACGTAATCTCAAATTCGGCTTTGCGGAAGGGGGGAGCTACCTTGTTTTTCACTACTTTTACGCGAACTTGGTTGCCGATGACCTGATCGCCGTCCTTTATACTGGTGACACGGCGAATGTCTAAGCGCACGCTGGAGTAGAACTTCAGGGCGTTACCACCCGTTGTTGTCTCGGGATTGCCAAACATGACGCCTATCTTCTCACGCAATTGGTTGATGAAGATGCAGGTCGTATTGGTCTTGGCAATGGTTGCGGTGAGCTTTCTGAGGGCCTGACTCATGAGGCGTGCCTGCAAACCTACACGGTTGTCACCCATGTCTCCTTCAATTTCGGCCTTGGGAGTGAGGGCTGCCACGGAGTCAATCACAAGGATGTCGATGGCGCTCGAGCTGATAAGTTGGTCGGCGATTTGCAGCGCCTGCTCTCCATTATCAGGCTGACTGATCCACAAATTCTCGATGTCTACGCCTAATTTGGCAGCGTAAAAGCGGTCAAAGGCATGCTCCGCGTCGATAAACGCTGCTATGCCACCCGCCTTTTGTGCCTCTGCGATGGCGTGGATGGCCAATGTTGTCTTACCGGAACTTTCAGGTCCGTAGATCTCTATGATACGTCCTTTAGGGAAACCGCCCACGCCGAGCGCCGCGTCAAGGCCGATACTGCCCGTGGGAATGACCTCCACATTCTCTATATTCTCATCGCCCATGCGCATGATAGACCCTTTTCCGAAGTCTTTCTCTATCTTCGACATTGCCATTTGCAATGCTTTGAGCTTTTCGCTTTGCGCGTTTGTTTCTTCTTTTGCCATATATTATGCTCTAATTGTCGTTATTATAATTCCAAGTCGCCATCGAATACCTCGTTCCAAGGCAGTCCTTGCTTGTTCAGTTGCTCCATGAACGGATCCGGATCGAACTCTTCAACGTTCCAAACGCCGGGCTTACGCCACAAACCTTTGCAGAACATCATCGCTCCAATCATAGCCGGTACGCCGGTAGTGTAGCTCACTCCCTGCATGCCTGTCTCTTCAAAAGCGTCTTGATGCTTGCAGTTGTTATATATATAATAGGTGTGTTCCTCGCCATTTTTCAAACCACGGATGCGGCAACCGATACTGGTTTCGCCGTCGTAGTTCTGTCCCAAGTCCTGCGGATTGGGCAACACGGCCTTCAGGAACTGCAAAGGCACAATCTTAACCTTCACTTTCTGCTCCGGATTATCCGCCAAAGGAGCCTCGTACTCAATCTCATCAATGCGGCTCATACCGAGGTTCTCGATGCAATCCAAGTAGGTTAGATACTGCTGACCGAACGTCATCCAGAAGCGACCGCGCTTAATTGTGGGGTAGTTTTTCACCAAACTTTCCAACTCTTCATGGTGCATGAGATAGCTCTCACGGCCTCCTATGTTGGGATAAGTCAAAGTCTTATGTACTGCCAGCGGCTCTGTCTCTATCCATTTGCCGTCTTCATAGTAAAGACCTTTCTGTGTTATCTCGCGTATATTAATCTCCGGATTGAAGTTAGTTGCGAACGCTTTGTGGTGATTTCCCGCATTACAATCGACTATATCCAAATATTGAATCTCGTCGAAGTGGTGCTTTGCCGCGTAAGCAGTGTAGATTCCGGACACGCCCGGGTCGAAACCGCAGCCGAGAATGGCCGTAAGACCGGCCTTCTCAAACTTGTCTTTGTAGGCCCATTGCCAACTATATTCAAAGTGGGCCTCGTCCTTGGGCTCGTAATTGGCCGTATCCAAGTAGTTACAACCACACGCCAGACAAGCGTCCATGATGGTAAGATCCTGATAGGGGAGGGCCAAATTGATGACGAGTTCGGGCTTGAAATCGTTGAAGAGCGCCTTGAGCTGCTCCACGTCATCGGCATCTACCTGCGCCGTTTTGATATTATAGTTGTATCCTTTGTCATGTATGGACTTCACAAGCTCGTCACATTTGGACTTGCGACGTGACGCAATCATAAACTCAGTAAATACATCTGCATTCTGAACAATCTTGAATGCCGCCACAGTAGCTACGCCACCGGCTCCAATCATTAGTACTTTGCTCATTCTTCGGTTTTGATTTTAAAGAATTGGTATGTAGGAAAAAATGTTTAATTCAATATGTATGGGTGCTTATTCAAGCGGGAATACCGGTTATTCCTTGAACTCATCGCCTCTTACTCCCAGTGCGTTGGTGAGGGAATAGCCAAGTATTTCCTGACGGAAATTGCCACCGGTGAGCGGTTGCATGGCGAAAACGGTCACATGCTTGTCCTCGTCTATGTCCTTCAAAGCACGGCGTAAGCCATCCCACGTATCGGCATTGTCGGTGTCGGGTATCAACATTACCCGCTTCACATCCTTGTGGTTGCAAATGGTTCGGGCCATGTCGGTAAAGAAATCTTCCTTTGTCACGATTTCCTCCGTGGGATAAGCGGTGAATATGAATTCACCAAACCGGTTGTCATTGAAGGCCTGATTGTTGAGCTCCGTTGTGAGGTCAGCCGGCAGGAAATTATCAAGTCGCGGTTTTACCTTATTATATATAAAGATGACTTCCGTGGTCTGCTCACCCGGTTTCATGCCCCCGTCCAATCCGACATTGATTACCCACTGTGCCATATCGGCCTTTGGAATTTTCCGTCCCAGCATTCTCTCGAAATTGACAGTAAGGTTGAAAGCTACATTATCAATGAAATCGGCGTCCGCAATGATGACGTTCTCGTGCAGTTTTATATTGTTGGCTTCTAATGAGTTCATATCTTTGCAAAGATAAGGCAAACGGGCGAAATATCAAAGAATTTATTTTGTTATTTTGAAAAATCACCTATCTTTGCAAATCGTTATCTTAGCGCGTAATAATTTTCAAAAAACCTAATATTAGTTGTAATGAGTTCCTTAACTTTTTCTATTATTGCGGTGTTTGTCGTGGGCTACCTTTTTATCGCCTTAGAGAGCGTTACAAAGGTTAACAAAGCGGCAGTGGCACTGCTGATGTTCGTGCTTTGCTGGACATTATTCATGATTGATCCGAGTAGTTATATCTCTAATGCCGTGGGAAGTAATGTCGCTCAGGCCGTGAGTGAGGTCATTGAGAAACATTTAGGCAGCACGAGCACCACTCTGTTCTTCCTTATGGGCGCGATGACGATTGTTGAAATAGTCGACCAAAATGGCGGTTTCAACTTTGTACGCGGCGTCATGAAGACGAAAAGCAAGCGTGTTTTATTATGGCGTATTGCTTTTATGACTTTCTTCTTGTCGGCCATTTTGGATAATCTTACGACCAGTATCGTGATGATAATGATACTTCGGAAGTTGGTTCAAGACCATAAGGACCGCATCATTTACGCTTCGCTTGTCATTATCTCGGCCAATTCGGGAGGCGCGTTCTCGCCCATTGGTGATGTTACGACCATCATGTTGTGGAACAAGGGCGTCATTACGGCGGCCGGAGTTATCAAGGAAGTGCTGTTACCTTCTGTCGTCTCAATGGTTATCCCGGCCTTTATCATGCAGTACATGCTCAAGGGCGAGATGACCGTAGAGGCCGAGGCGGAGACCAACTCACACACTACGGCGCTCGATTTCACGGCTCATCAGCGCAAAGCCATCTTCTTCTTGGGCGTAGGCGGCCTGATGTTCGTGCCCGTTTTCAAGAGTATTACCCACTTGCCGCCGTTTGTCGGCATTCTGCTTGTGCTGGGTGTACTGTGGACAGCGACCGAAGTGTTCTATCGTAACCTCCACCGTGAGAAAGACGAGGAGGGCACCATGAAGCGTGTAACCAATCTGTTGAGCCATATAGATATGAGCACCATTCTCTTCTTCTTGGGCATATTGATGGCCGTGGCTTGTCTGGAGACCATCGGAGTGTTGGTTCAATTGGGTGAGACATTGAACGTTGCGTTCGACGGAAACCACTATGCCGTGACGGGAATCATCGGTGTTCTCTCAAGTATTGTGGACAATGTACCCCTCGTGGCGGGCTGTATGGGCATGTATCCGGTAGCTCCCACGGGCGACATGGCCATCGACGGAATCTTCTGGCAGCTGCTTGCATACTGTGCCGGCGTAGGTGGCAGCATGCTGATCATAGGCAGCGCTGCCGGCGTTGTGGTGATGGGATTGGAGAAAATCACCTTTGGCTGGTATATGAAGCACATCAGCTGGATAGCCTTCGTGGGCTATGTGGCCGGTATATTCTGCTATTGGCTGCTCAGAATGTTCGTGTTCTAAGAAAAGAAAACCACTTTATCATAAACGAAAAGCAGGCTTCCTTACATTCAAGGAAGCCTGCTTTTTTCATATATAGACTTGTGTTGGTCTCTACAAAGGATATTCGTCAAAGGCATAGAGCACCGTGCTGAGATAGCGCTCGCCCGTGTCGGGCAGCAATACCACGATGTTCTTGCCTTGGTATTCGGGGCGTTGGGCTATCTGCGAGGCCGCGTACACGGCGGCACCCGATGAGATTCCGACCAGCAAACCCTCAATTTGGGCCAGCTCGCGACCCGTGCGGATGGCGTCATCATTGTCTACGCTGACTACCTCATCTATGATGTCACGGTTGAATGTCTGCGGAACGAAGCCGGCGCCGATACCCTGAATCTTGTGAGGACCGGGCTGTCCGCCTTGCAGGACGGGCGATGTGGCCGGCTCCACGGCTATGACTTTCACGTTGGGATTGTTCTCTTTTAATCGTTTTCCTATACCCGATACGGTGCCACCCGTGCCTACTCCGGCGATGAACACGTCCACTTTGCCGTCGGTGTCGTCCCAAATCTCAACGCCGGTGGTGTCGTAGTGGCGCTGTGGATTGGCCGAATTCTCGAACTGGCCGGGAATAAACGCGCCGGGAGTGGCGTCACGCAGTTCCTCGGCAGCCTTGATGGCACCGGGCATACCGGCCTTTCCGTCGGTGAGTTTTACCTGCGCGCCGTAGGCTTTCACCAAGTTGCGACGCTCCACGCTCATCGTTTCGGGCATGGTAAGAATCAGCTTGTAGCCCTTCACGGCCGCGGCGAGAGCCAGTCCCACGCCCGTATTGCCGCTGGTAGGCTCGATGATTGTCGCGCCCGGATGGAGGATTCCCTTGCGCTCGGCGTCCTCAATCATGGCCAGCGCTACACGGTCTTTCACGCTTCCTCCGGGATTGAAATACTCTACTTTGGCGATGATGGGAGTGTTGAGGCCCTTTTGTTGGGAGTATTTTCCTAATTGAACCAATGGCGTATGGCCTACCAGTTCGGTGATGTTGTTATAAATCTTGCTCATAATATATTGATGAATGGTTTATGAAAGTTGCCTTTTGGCGTTGTAAGAGTGGCCCTTTCATCGCCCCAAAGGGCTGTTTTGACGAGGTGAAAGGGCCACTCTTGGAAAGTGAGCCTCGGCTTTTTATCGTAAAATAAGCCAATGGCCTGATAATCAGCGTTTATCGGTTTAGCCTACATGGCTGAAGGCTTCGTCGAGCGCATCTATCAAGTCGGCCACATTCTCCGTACCTATGCTGAGGCGGATGGTCGACGGGTAGAGGTGCTGGTCGTTGAGTTCATCGGCCGAAAGCTGCGAGTGAGTGGTCGTGGCGGGGTGAATCACGAGGCTCTTCACGTCGGCCACGTTGGCCAAGAGTGAGAAAATGCGGAGGTGATCGATGAATTGCCATGCTTCCTTCTGCCCGCCTTTGATGTCGAAAGTGAAAATGCTGGCGGCGCCGTTGGGATAGAGTTGCTTGTAAAGCGCATGGTCGGGATGGGACGAAAGGGCCGGATGGTTGACGCGTTCCACCTTCGGATGGTGGGCCAGATAGTCCACTATCTTCAACGCGTTGGCTACATGACGCTCCACACGGAGGCTCAATGTCTCAAGCCCTTGCAGCAAAATCCAAGCGTTGAAGGGGCTGATGGCGGCTCCGGTGTCGCGCAGTATGACGGCCCTGATGCGTGTTACGAAGGCTGCCGGGCCTGCCACGTCGGCGAAGATGACGCCGTGGTAGGATGGCTCGGGCTTGCCCAAGGTGGGGAATTTGTCGGCGTTGGCTTTCCAATCGAACTTGCCCGCGTCGATGATGACGCCACCCAAGGACGACCCGTGGCCGCCGATGAACTTGGTGGCGCTGTGTATCACGATGTCGGCACCATGCTCAATGGGACGAATAAGATAAGGAGTGCCGAAGGTATTGTCGATGATGAGCGGCAGCTGATGGCGGTGGGCAATGTCCGCCCATTTGTCAATGTCGGTCACGTCGGAGTTCGGATTGCCGAAGGTTTCGGCGTAGAGGGCCCGTGTCTCGGGACGTATGGCGGCCTCGATGGCCTCGAAGTCGCGCGGGTCTACGAAGGTATGACTAACACCTTGGTTAGTAAGCGTATGCTCAATGAGGTTGGTCGTGCCACCGTAAACGTTCTTTGCGGCTACGATGTGTTGGCCTTGGAGCACGATGTTTTGCAGCGCGTAGGTCACGGCGGCGGCTCCCGAGGCTACTGCCAAGCCGGCTACACCGCCCTCGAGGGCTGCCACCCGCTCCTCGAAAGCGCCTTGGGTGGAGTTGGTAAGACGGCCGTAGATGTTGCCGGCGTCGCGGAGACCGAAGCGATCGGCTGCATGTTGGGCATTGTGGAAGACGTAGCTGGTAGTCTGGTAAATGGGTACCGCACGTGCGTCGGTGGCCGGGTCGGCCTGTTCTTGTCCTACGTGCAGTTGTAATGTCTCGAAGTGTAGTTTCTTTTCTGTGCTCATAATTTGGTCTCCTTTGTAATCTTTTTAAAAATTAAGTTCTATTTATCGAATGCAAAGGTAGGGCTTATCCATGGGTTATACAATCGCACGAATATGTCATTTTATCTACCATATTCGTGGTAGAAAGCCCGTGTGAGGCTTTAATTTTGATGATTTTAACCCATATTTCATGGCTTTGCCGCTGATTGTCGATAATTTTATGTAAGTTTGCTATTACAATAAGATAGAGCACTATGCAGAAATACGTGGATTATATTGAGCAGATTGAGATTGATTCTCTTTGGAGTGGGGTGAAGCATGTGGTGTGGAATCTTGATCCGAAGGTCAACATTCTCAGTGGCGTTAACGGCGTTGGAAAGAGCACTATATTAAATAAGGTGGTGAAAGGGCTGCGTGGCGGTGGCGAGTTTACCAGCCAAATGCTTCGCGGCGTCCATCTGAAAGTAAGTCCCGGCGACGCTTGCAGGATACGGTTTGACGTAATCAGGTCGTTCGACAGGCCGTTGATGAACGCCGATACCATATCGAAGATGGATATGAGTCTGGTCACCGAGCTCGATTGGCAGCTCTTTCAGTTGCAGCGTAAGTACTTGGATTATCAGGTTAACATAGGCAATCGCATGATAGAAGTGCTGCAGAGCGGGGCTGCCGACGCTGCCGCGCAGGCGCAACGATTGTCATATCCCAAGCAGCTTTTCCAAGACATGATAGACAATCTCTTCGCCGATACGGGCAAGAAGATTATCCGCACCGAGAACGAGATACGTTTTTCGCAGATTGGCGAGACCTTGGTGCCCTATCAGCTATCGAGCGGCGAGAAGCAAATGCTCTGCATCCTATTGACCGTTTTGGTGGAGGACAACCTGCCCTATGTGCTCTTCATGGACGAGCCCGAGGTGTCATTGCACTTTGAATGGCAGAAACAGTTGATTGACTTGGTGCTGAAGCTCAACCCCAATATACAGCTTATCATGACCACCCATAGCCCGGCGGTCATCATGAATGGCTGGGGCGACCATGTGACCGAGGTGACCGACATCACCCAAGAATAGGGCGACGCACGGCGACGGATAGGAAATAACACGACGAATCACAGCATGGCAGGGGAGACTTACGGCGATGAAACATTTGAAAGAGAACATCAATTCACGGTATTTTGAGGCCTATAACCAACTGACTTCCAAGCAGGCGCGCCGCAAAATAGTGGCCTACGTGGAGAGTTATGACGACATTTTCTTCTGGAGGACGATTCTGTCGCCCTATGAGAACGCCACCCGCTATTTTGAAATCATGTTGCCTTCCCGGGCCAATCACTTGGAACGGGGCAAGAAGGCGGCGCTGGCCAACATCCTGAATGGCGTGGGCAGGGACATGATAGCCTGCGTGGACGCCGACTATGATTATCTGATTCAGGGTAGGACGGAGGTTTCCAAGACGATAGTGGATAACCCGTATGTGTTTCATACCTATGCCTATGCCATAGAGAATTTGCAGTGTTACGCGCCGTCGCTTCACACTGTGTGCGTCGCTGTGACGCTGAACGACCGTATGATATTTGATTTCGTGAGCTTCTTTGCCGAGTATTCCGAAATTATTTTCCCACTTTTTATTTGGAATATATGGTATTATCGCTCCCCGTCGTACGGTGATTTTACGCTGACCGACTTTAATCGGGTCATTGAGTTGGGCAATTTCGATCCCTTGAACTACGAGGAGGCTTTTCGCAAACTGCGGAAGAAAGTGGCCCGAAAGGTGAGAGAATTGCAGAAAGAGAACCCTGACGCCGCCGCTTCCTATCAGGAGGTGAAAGCCGAGTTAAAGGCGTTGGGCGTCACGCCGCAGACCACCTATTTATATATACAAGGCCACCATTTGTTTAATAAGCTGGCGGTTCCGGTGTTGGATAAGGTGTGTTATCGTCTTTATCATGAGCGTGAGCAGGAAATAAAGCGTGAGGCGGTGCACAATACGCAGTATCGTACCGAGTTGTCGTGCTATAATAACAGCATAGAAGAGCTTGTCCCCATGCTCAAGAAGAACGTGAATTTTATGGATTCAGAGCCTTATAAGCGTTTGCGGGCTGACTTGTCGCGCATAAAATAAGCGCCGACATGCGGTTGATGTCGGCGCTTATGGCGTTTTCTTAACAAGTCTTTTCTATTTGAGAAGAATGGTTACGAAATGTTGTTACGGCTAAGAGCCGTTTTGATTTACACGTAAGTTTCCAAGAATTTGATTTCTCCCTCAACCTTGATTTGTTGGGTTGTGGCGGGAATCAGTAGGGTTTCGCCGGCTTTCAGCGTGGTTTCGTTGCCCTCGTTGTCCTTGATTTTGCCTTCGCCTTTCATGCCGATGAAGATGACAAAGCTGTCAAGTTCGCTATAGTCGAGCGTCATTGGTTCTGTCAGGTCGTACACGGCTGTGGTGAAGTAAGGGCAGCTGACGAGGTTGACGCCTTCGTTCTGCTTGGGCATATACTCGGTACGGTAGTCCTTAGACACGTTGTAGTCGATACATTCCGAGGCTTCTTGGGTGTGGAGTTGGCGGCAGTTGCCGTCTTTGTCCTTACGTTTGTAGTCGTAAATGCGGTAGGTGACGTCGCTGGTTTGCTGTATCTCGGCCAAGAAACAACCGGTTCCGACGGCGTGGATGCGGCCGGCCGGCAGGAAGAAACAGTCGCCTTCTTTCACCTCGTACTGTGCCAAGGCGTCGCAGATGGTGTCGTTCTCTACCATTTCCTTGTACTGTTCGGGCGTTATTTGCATCTTCAAACCGCTGTAAAGTTTGGCGTCTTTATCCGAGTTCATGATGTACCACATTTCTGTTTTGCCACGTCCTTTGCCTTGTTTCTTGGCTATTTCGTCCGTGGGATGTACTTGGATGGAGAGGTCACTGCGTGCGTCGATGAACTTGATGAGCAGCGGGAACTCGTCGCCGAAGCGCTTGTAGTTGTCAGCTCCTACGAGTTTATCCTTTTGTTGGGCCACGATTTCATTGAGTTTCATGCCTTTGAACTCGCCGTCTTTCACGATTGTCTCGTTGTCTTTTACGCCGGAGATCTCCCAACTCTCACCTACGTTTTCCTGATTGTCGGCTAATTGCTTGAATGGGATAATCTTGTTACCGCCCCATATTGTTGATTTAAGTAAGGGATTGAATTTAATGGGTTGCATAATGTTTGTATTTTTAAATGTTGAAAAATCAAGTTTTGTTGACCGGCCATGGTCCTTCGTGCTTGTCGTTTATGAGCGTCGCGTTACCGTTCCTTCCAAAAGGTGGGGGTGAAAATCACGAGAACGGAGAATATTTCCAAACGTCCTATGAGCATAAGGATGGAGCAGAACCACTTGATATAGTCGGGTAGCTCCGACCAACTCATCGTCGGACCAATCTCCAAGCCCAATGTTGGGCCCACGTTGCCAATGCAACTGAGGATGATAGTGATGGCGTTGGTGTTGTCTATGCCCGAAGCTATTAGCAGGAAGGATGACAACAAGCATATCATCAGGTAGATGGTAAGGAATGCCAGCAGTGTGACGCGCTGTTGCGAGGGCACATTCACGCCGTCAACCTTCATCGGTAACACAGCGTTAGGGTGCAATAGTTGGGTAAATTCGTTCTTGATGACTTTCAGAAGCATGACGCCTCGAATGCTTTTCAGACCACCGCTGGTGCTGCCGGAGCAAGCTCCGAAGAACATACATGCCGCCAACACTACCCATGTTACGTGTGGCCAAGTGCCCGCGTCGTCATTAAAGAGACCGGTGGTCGTGATGAATGAGACGACTTGGAAGATGGCACACCTGAATGCTTTTTCAAGTTCGTAACTGTTGCGTACCATCAACTCCACCATGATAAATACCGTGAAACCGGCTATCATGGCAAGATAGAACTTGAATTCGGAACTCTTCCATATACTTAGGGGCTTCATTTTTACGACCGATATATATAACAATGTGAAGTTAACTCCTGACAAAAAGCAGAATAAAGTGTTGATATATTCGATGGTAGGGGATAGAAAGAACTCGGTACTTGAGTTGTGGGTAGCGAATCCACCGGTAGCGGTTGTGGTCATGGAGTAGTTCACACTGTCGAACAAACTCATGCCCGCGCCCCAAAAGGACAGCCAACAGCCAACGGTTAAGATAAGGTATATGGTCCAAATCCATTTGGCATTGGTGCTCAACCGTGGGTGAAGTCGGGTCTTGATGGGGCCTGTGGCTTCCGCCGCAAACACCTTTACGGAACCTCCAACGAATGATGGTAAGATGGCGATGGTAAAGAATACGATACCCAAACCACCTATCCATTGGGTCATCGAACGCCAAAACAATAGGCCGTGGGGCAGTGCTTCCACGTCGTCTATGATGGTGGCGCCGGTCGTAGTGAAGCCCGACATCGTCTCAAAAAAGGCCGATGACAGATTCGTTATGTATCCGCTGATGAGAAAGGGCAGCATTCCGAAGATACTGAAGATAATCCATGAGAGCGTCACCACTAAATAAGCGTCGCGGCGGGCCATGTTATTATCGGCGTTGCGGCCGAGGAGCTGAAGGGTCAGCCCTACTATCATTGTGAAGACAACAGTAATAATGAAAGCGAAAGAGTCGTCTTCACCGTAGTAGAAAGCCATAATGGTACAAAGCGACATCAGCACGGCTTCTATCATAAGCAGCGACCCTAATACCCTGAATATGGTTTTTAGATTAATCATCAGTTGAATAGATTTTCAATCTTTTTCATGTTAGTATTGTGGCAGAACACCATGACGGAGTCGCCGGCTTCTATCTGTGTGTTACCCGAAACAAGGATTCCTTCGCCTTTTCTCACCAAACCACCGATTGTAACGCCGTAAGGCAGTCCCAAGTCTTTTACCGGTTTGAGGGTCACCTTGGCCCCTTCGGAGGGTATGAACTCCGCAACGTCGGCGTTGGCGTTCATCAGGAAGCGCACGTTTTGCACGTTGGCATCAAGCATCATTTGGTAAATATGACTTGCGGCGATGGCCTTCTTGTTGATAATCGTACCAATATCCAAGCTCTCGGCCATGCTAACGTAGTCCATATTTTCTACCATTGCCACTGTCTTTCGTACGCCAAGGCGCTTCGCGGTAAGGCAAGCTAAGATGTTGGTTTCCGTATTTCCGGTGAGCGCGACGAACGCTTGCGTGTTCTTAACGCCTTCCTCAACCAATAAGGATATATCTCTTCCGTCGCCATAGATGACCATCGTGTCGTCATCAAGGAGCGTATTGAGTTGTTCGCAGCGCTTTTCGTCCATCTCGATAATCTTAACATCCATGTATTCGGGCATGGTTTTCACGGCGCGAACAGCCGTTCGACCGCCTCCCATCACCATAACATTCTTGACATCAACGTAATGTTCCTTGCCCACAATCTTACGAATATAAGGTATGTATTGGCGTGTGGTCATGAAATAGGCAAGGTCGTAGAGTTTCAACTCATCATTACCATTGGGAATAATGGTCTCATCGCCACGCTTGATGGCCACCACGTGATAGGGATCATTGGGCCCGCTGATGTTCTTGAGTGGCTCGTTAAGGATCTCGCAGGTCTCTCTGAGCTTGATACCAAGCATGACCAAGGCGCCCCCATGCACGTCCCAACGCTGTCGAACCCAACTCATTTTGAGGCCGTTGTTGATGTCTGTCGCCGCTAACATTTCAGGATAAATCAGCGAAGTGACGCCTAATTTCTTGAAAAACTGCTCTAATTCGGGTTGCGTATATTCGTAGTTATCGATTTTCGCGACCGTTTTCTTGGCGCCTAAAGCCTGCGCCAGCGTGCAACTTGTCATGTTACGGCTCTCATTGGGCGTAACGGCGATAAATAAATCAGCCTTCTCTATGCCTGCGTCTTTCAAGGCTTGAATGCTTGTACACGACGCACATAGGGTCATCAAGTCGAAGTCTGTCCCTAATTGTTCTAATCTTTCGGCGTCATCATCCATAAGGATAATGTCATTATTGTTGCGTGACAGCAATTTCGCCAAATAGGTTCCGATGGCATAAGCGCCAGCTATTATAATCTTCATTTCAGATTTTGTATGATGCTTTCATTGTCATAACCACAGATTCTTTTCAGCTCTTCGATGGTTCCATGCTCTACAAACGCGTCGGGCATGCCGAGCCTTGTCACCTTTGGGAAGAAGTTGTGGTCGTTCATCCATTCGAGAACAGCGGAACCCATACCGCCGTTTCTCACGCCGTCTTCAATGGTTATGATGTGTTTGAACTTACTTCCGATTTCCTGAAGGAGCGTCTCGTCCAACGGTTTAAGGAAGCGTATGTCGTAATGGGCGATAGATTTGGGGAGGTCTTTGATAATCTTCTCCACCTCAACTCCTATAGGCCCAATGGTCAGCACAGCCACATCGGTACCGTCGTGGAGCTTTCGTCCCGTGCCCACAGGTATCTCTTCTAACGGGCATTTCCAATCAACGAGCGATCCTCTGCCCCGCGGGTAGCGGATGACAAACGTCCCCTTACCGGGCAATTGCGCCGTGTACATCAGCTTTCGCAGCTCATGTTCATCCATAGGGCTGGCAATTGTCAGGTTAGGAACTGCTCTCAGGGCGGCCATATCAAAGGCTCCGTGATGCGTGGGGCCATCGGGACCCACCAAACCGGCCCTATCCAAGCATATCACTACGGGCAGATTAAGAATGGCGAGGTCATGAATGATATTGTCATAGGCTCGTTGCGAGAATGAGCTATATATATTACAGAAAGGTATAAGGCCATCTTTGGCCATGCCACCCGAGAAAGTGATGGCGTGGCCTTCGGCTATTCCCACATCGAAAACACGTTCGGGAATGGCTTTCATCATGATATTCATGGAACAACCTGACGGCATTGCCGGCGTGACACCTACGATACGGCTGTTCTGTTGGGCCAATTCGAGCAGCGTCTGACCGAAAACTTCTTGGAAATTAGGAGGTAAATTCTCCGTGTTCTGTACCTTTCTCAATCCTGTTACGGGGTCAAACATGCCCGGGGCATGCCAAATCGTGGCCTGCGCTTCCGCCGGTTTGTAGCCTTTACCCTTGACAGTATGCAGATGAAGGAGCTTAGGTCCCTTCATGTCTTTGAGCTGATTGAGCACCCGAACGATGTTAGTTACATCGTGACCGTCGAATGGTCCGAAGTAGCGGATGTTCATTCCCTCGAAGATATTTTGCTGATGACTGAGCGCACTCTTCAAAGCGTTGTTGAGACGGATAATCCCTTTGCGTCTGTCATCATTGAGATAACCTTTGCTATGGAGCCATCTGCTGGCCTTGAAGCGCAGCTTGTTATAGGTAGCATTGGTGTCGAGCTTGAGCAAATACTGCTCCATTCCTCCCACGGCACGGTCGATTGACATGTCGTTGTCGTTGAGAATGATGAGTAAGTTATTGGGAGTGCTCGACGCGTTGTTGAGTCCTTCAAACGCCAAACCGCCGCTCATGGCTCCATCACCGATAACCGCCACTACATGACGGTTCTTTTCCGACGGGTCATCGGCAGCCAAACGCTCGGCCGCAACGGCCATGCCTAATGCGGCAGAGATAGAGTTGCTGGCGTGTCCGCAGGTGAAAGTATCGTACTCACTCTCAACGGGCGTGGGGAAAGGACGTATTCCATGGAGCTTCCGATTGGTGCAAAACTGCTCCCGACGGCCGGTAAGAATCTTATGGCCATAGGCCTGATGACCTACATCCCATACAATACGATCGTGCGGAGCCTCAAAAACGTAGTGCAAAGCCACGGTCAATTCCACCACTCCTAATGAGGAAGCGAAATGCCCGGGATTAACACTGACTTCCTGAATAATATCCTCTCGAAGCTCACGACATACCTCGGGTAACTCTTCAACCTTAAGTTTTCGTAAGTCGGAGGGGTACTTTATACTATTAAGTAGCTTCAATTCCTTGGAATCCATCTATGTCATTTATGTATTATATCAATGTTGCCATTCGCCCGTTATCGGCAAAAACATTTCTGCCTGATGGCTTGGCAATGTCAATAAAAGCGCTAAGTTGAAAACGCAACCTAACTTATGCAAAGATAGATATTAAAATTGAGATACGCCACAGAACGCCTAAGAATTGTGCGTACCAAAGAAAAGAGAGTGTGTTTTATGAGTTTTTCGCCGCTTAAATGTGAGTTTTTCGCCGCTTAAATAGGAGCGAAAACAAGCCATTGGCGGACAAATTACGATATATTTTCAGCCCTATGGCAAGGTTATTCTTGTGCCAATGCCTTTAGATGGCGTACATATCCTTCCCAATTCGCTGCGCCGGCACGGCTCCAAAGGTCACCCAGCAAGGCCGCACCGCCAAAGCCATAGCCCCTTACTTGTGGCAGGTTAGCTGCGCAAATGCCACCCAAGGCCACTATCTTCTTATGAATCAAGCCATTCCGGGCTGCCTTTTCCAACTCTTCGGGGCTGAAAGCCGACCGATAACCTTGCTTTGATAAGCTGTCGAAAATAGGACTGAGAAATACGTAATCACACATTTCTTGCGCCCCCTTTACCTCTTCCCACGAGTGACAAGAGCGGGAGAGAGAACCCGAAAAACCATCGGGAACGCTCGGGTTGCGGCGGTTCAGATGAATGCCATAGAGCCCATAAGCGGCTTGAAGCTCAAAAAAGTCGTGCATAACGATACGGTCATAGCAGCTCGGAGGAATGTTCTTGATAAGCTGTTCGCAGGCTTCTATCGTGGCGTCGGGCTTGCGCAGATGAATGAGGTCAATGCCCCAATCGAGAAGCCGTGGTATAAAAGAAGCCTCTCCCTCGATAAATGAGGGAGAGGTTATGGCTATCAGTTTCATTCGTCATAATGCCTTTATGCGGTCGATGATGAGTTGTGCCACCTTTCTTCCCGACAAAAGCATGCCTCCGAAGATAGGTCCCATGCGGGGAGTGCCGCCCACTGCCGATGAGGCCATGCCACAAACGTAGAGTCCGGGATAGATTTCTTTCGTGCCTTCCACCACTTGCCGCTCGCCTTCCACTACGTCGAGAGAGCGCTCACCGATAACTTCGCCGGTGGCAGTGTTGAGCTTTATGCCGTTCTTACGGGCCACCACACGACACATTTCGCTATCGTGGCCCGTGCCATCGATGACAAACCGTGCCATGATATTGAGCGGATCAACGTGTAAACCCTCACGAAGCACGGGCGTCCAGTTGACTACAACGCCGCTGACAACGTCGTTTTTGAAGACAACATCTTCCACTGAATAGCAGTTAAAGATAGTTGCGCCGGCATGGGTGGCGTGATAGAGCAGGGCCGAAGTACTCTCCACGGAGTCCGCGGTGTACAGTCCGTCGCCATACTCTTCGTAATTGATACTGAAATCCTTGAGAATATCGAGGGCTTCCTCCTGCACTACGAGCTGGTTAAACATCATCGCACCGCCCCACATTCCGCCGCCGGGAGCGAGTTTGCGGTCGAAAAGTGCCACTTTAAGTCCGGCCTTTGCCATGTAGTAAGCGGCCGCTATACCCGACGGACCGCCACCAACGATGGCCACATCAAGGTCGAGACACTTTTCCATTTTCTCAAAATAGGTACGGATAATACCCTTGGATACTTGCTTTTCAATCATAATTATAAGTTTTAAATATAGGTTTTCAAATCGTGTCAGTGGTTTCTTCAGTACATGGTTCCAGCGTTTGGCTGATGCGCATGGCACAGAAGTTGGGGCCGCACATGGTGCAATACTTTCCTCCTACCTTGTTAGATGTCTTCCAATATTCCAACGCTTTCTCCGGGTCGAGGGCCAAATTAAACTGGTCTTTCCATCTGAATTCGTAACGGGCGAGGCTCAACGCGTTGTCGCGCAGAGCCGCTCCGGGATGTTGCTTGGCCATGTCGGCGGCGTGGGCAGCTATCTTGTAGGTGATGACACCCGTGCGCACGTCGTCCTTATCGGGCAATGCGAGGTGCTCCTTGGGCGTAACGTAGCAGAGCATGGCCGTGCCATACCAGCCTATCATGGCCGCTCCTATGGCCGAAGTGATATGGTCATAGGCCGGCGCAATGTCGGTTACGAGGGGTCCGAGCGTATAAAACGGAGCGCCGTGGCACTTCTCTATCTGCCTATCCATGTTCTCTTTAATCTTGTGCATGGGCACATGGCCGGGGCCTTCGATAAACGCTTGCACGTTCTTAGCGCACGCCCGCTCTACCAATTCGCCCATGGTATCGAGCTCGGCAAACTGTGCCCGGTCGTTGGCATCGTAGGTTGAACCGGGTCGCAGACCGTCACCGAGCGACAGGGCCACGTCGTATCGGGCGCAAATATCGCAGATGTCGTCGAAGTGACTGTAAAGAAAACTCTCCTCATTGTGTACCTGACACCATTTCGATATGATACTTCCGCCGCGGCTTACCATGCCCGTCAGGCGCCCTTGGGCCAACGGCACGTTCTTCAGTCGTATGCCACAATGTATCGTAAAGTAGTCAACGCCCTGCTCACACTGCTCTATCAGCGTGTCGCGGAATATCTCCCAAGTAAGGTCTTCGGCCTTTCCGTTGACCTTCTCAAAGGCTTGATACATCGGCACAGTGCCCACCGGAACAGGGCAGTTGCGCAAAATCCACTCACGGGTTTCGTGAATGTTGCTGCCCGTTGATAAGTCCATGAGCGTGTCGCCGCCCCATTTGCAACTCCATACGGCCTTCTCCACCTCTTCCTCTATGCTGGAATTGGCGTGTGAGTTGCCGATGTTGGTATTGATTTTCACGAGGAAATTCGTGCCGATAATCATCGGTTCGCTCTCCGGGTGGTTGATGTTGGCGGGTATAACAGCCCGTCCCGCGGCCACTTCTTGCCTTACAAACTCGGGTGTGATATGGCTCTCAATGCCCTGCTCACGGCAGTTCATCGTCTCCCGAATGGCCACATACTCCATTTCTTCAGTAATAATGCCCTGCTTGGCGTAGTACATTTGCGTTCCCTTTCGCTTGTCAATCCATGGTTGACGCAGCTTGGGCAGCCCCTTGTTGAGGTCTATCTCCACGTTAGGATCACTGTAAGGACCGCTCGTATCGTACACGATGACGGGGCTGTTGGGCCGTTCTGTGCGGCGGCCGTCCTCGTTTGTCACGGTAGGCGTGAGCTTTATCTGCCTCATACCCACCCTTAGCTCGGGGTAGATGACGCCTTTCAGATAGATTTTCTCCGATGAAGGATAACTGATTTTGATGTCGTTTTTCATATTGTAGCTGTTATATTAATTAACTGTTTCATCGCTTCCACGGGGTCATCGGCGTTCATTACCGTGCCGCTTACGGCTATTCCGTCGGCTCCGGCCCGCAGTATGGCGGCTACGTCGGGCGCTTCTATGCCGCCGATGGCTATGAGGGGAATGTCGATATGGTCGTGGCGCATGCGCTCTATGAGCCTTCTGTAGCCGTCGAGGCCCAACAGCGGCGCCAAGTTTTGCTTGGTTTGGGTGAATCGGAATGGGCCACAGCCTATGTAGTCGGCCCCTTGCCGGTAGAGCCTTTTGATGTCGTCAAAGGTGTTGGCGGTACCTCCTATGATGAGGTTGTCGGCCTTTAAGTAGGCGCGGGCTTCGCTTACGCCCATGTCGTGCTTACCAAGATGTACGCCGTCGGCCATCAATGGCTTGACCAAATGTACCCTATCGTCGAGTATAAAGCGGGCACCATAGTCGCGGCAGAGCTTTCCCACGGCGTGGCCCACGGCAAGAAACTCGTCGTCAGAGGCTTCTTTCATGCGCAGTTGTACCCATCGACAACCGCCCCTCAGGGCCATTTCGGCTCCCTCGGCGTAGCTTAGGCGCTGGTTATGGTGGGTAATGAATTGCAGGCTTTTCATCTTTTCAATAGTTTTTCGGGGTTAAAAAAGTGGTTCACGGGCCCATATCCATCCCCCAACGTTACGTCGTTACCGGCCCGGAGCGCATGAGTAACATAGTCTTTGGCCAACTTTATGGCGTCGGTAAGCGCCTCGCCCCGTGCCAAGAAGGCCGTGATGGCCGAAGAGAGGGTGCAGCCCGTGCCGTGGGTATTGCGGGTTGGTACGGTGGGTGATTGGAAAACGAAGCGTTGACCATCGGCCGTATAGAGCCTATCGGTCTTTTGCAGGCCCTCCAAGTGGCCGCCTTTGATGAGCAAAGCCTTGCATCCCAAGTCCATGATACGCCGGGCCGCAAGGTCTATTTGGGCCTCGGAATCAATGTGAATGCCTGCCAAAGCCTCGGCTTCGGGCAGGTTGGGGGTCAGGAGGGTGGCCTTGGGAAGGAGTCGTTGACAAAGAGTTGCTATGCCATCGGGCTCCATCAGCGGACTGCCCGACGTGGAAACCATCACCGGGTCGATAACTATATGGGCCTCGGGGTAATCGTTTAATACGTCGGCTATGGCCGTTATGGTTTGCGCCCGGCCCGTCATGCCTATCTTGATGGCGTCGGGTTTAATGTCGTCCATCACGGCCTTGAGTTGTGCCCGCACCATTTCGGGGCTGATATGTTGCACGGCCGTGACGCCCAAAGTGTTTTGGGCGGTGACCGAAGTGATGACGCTGGCGGCGTAACAGCCCAAGGCCGATAGGGTTTTAAGGTCGGCCTGAATGCCTGCGCCGCCCGAACTATCGGAGCCGGCAATGGTCAATGTCTTGATATAAAACATGGTATCACCTTTTAAAAGTGTACAACAAAGCGAGGGAGATACCTAAGTTTACATGAGTGATAAACGCAAATCAATAGTCATCGCACTTCCTACGGCAGCATTACCTGCATCAGGTTATACGGGTATAATCTCAGCTCACTCAATAGAGTGGCACCCCTCGTTCGGTTAATTCCGAAGTTTATCGGTTGCAAATATAAAGATTTTTTTTGATTGAAAGCCCATCGTGAGGAAAAAACAAGCCATCGCTCGTTTTTTAACATTTGGCCGATGAAACGGCCGAGGTTCGGCTTCGAGAATGGCAAAGGCCGATGGCTGTTTGTTCAGAATTTATTTTACAAAAGGTCGTTGCTGCGTGGCTTATTTGAAAATGATTTGGAGTTGGGTGGAAATTCGCGAATTTTGAGCGTTTTTATAGATGGTTGTAAATCAATGGGTTATCGTTTTTGAGGAAATAAACATGGGCTTACGATTATGTGATAGGCCTGCTTTCGCCTCGTGAAAAGGCTTCTGCCGCAAGGCGAAAGCGGCGTTTTGAGGGAGTGAAAGCAGTGCTTTTAGCGTCCGAGCGTGGGCTTTCGAGGCGATGAGAGGGGGGTGGTGGCGTCGTGAGGGCTGCTTTGAGGTGATGTAAAATGCTATTTGGAGCAAAATCAGAGCCGCTTTTTCTATATATAAATCTTTACAAATCGGGGCCTTATTTCTCATCTTTAGGCGCCTTGTTATCAACGACTGATGGCAATAGAGGGGCGCTTGGGGAATATTATTGTCAAAAAACAGTGATTTACTTTTATTTTTATTATATTTGCAAAAGTCAAAAAACAAAAACCAAACCCAAATGCGTAAAACAGTTATTTTTAGCCTTGTCATGGCTGCGTCGGTAGCTTTGACAGCCCATGCACAAGGCGGTATCTCTGCCGAAATGCTGCAGAAAATCCAAAAGCAAGGGCCTTCTTCCTTGGCCGATAAGGCATTGGCCAACGCTATTGCCTCAAACTCTATCGATGACTTGGCGAAGAACAGCCGGGCGTCCATCGCTTTCGACGATCATTTCTCGGTGTCAACACCGGAGCAAACCATTCATAATCAGAAGAGCTCGGGCCGTTGCTGGATGTTCAGCGGGCTGAACGTGTTGCGTAGCAATTTCGCTTTGGCCAACAATGGCGGGCAAACGGTGGAGTTCTCGCAGGCTTATCTCTTCTTTTGGGACCAATTGGAGAAGTCCAATCTCATGTTGCAGGCGGTCATAGACTGTGCCAATAAGCCGATTGACGACCCACGTGTGCAGTTCTTTTTCAAGCACCCCGTGTCCGATGGAGGTACTTTCTGTGGTGTGGCCGACCTTGCCGAGAAGTATGGTTTGGTGCCTATGAGCGTCATGCCCGAGACCTATTCGGCCAATAATACGTCACGATTGGCTCGTCTTGTGTCGTCCAAACTGCGTGAGTATGGGCTGGAGCTGCGCCAAATGGTGGCCGATAAGAAGAAAAAAAGCCTGATTGAGCAGCGTAAAACCGAAATGTTGGGCACCGTTTATCACATGTTGACCCTGACATTGGGCACTCCCGTGAAGGAATTTACTTACACTTTCCGCGATAAGAAGGGCAATCCCGTAGGCCAGCCTCGCAAGTTTACCCCCAAAGAGTTCTACAATGCCACGGTGGGACATGCGCTTAACGGCAGCTTCATCATGGTAATGAACGACCCGCGCCGGCCTTATTACAAGACGTATGAGGTAGATTACGATCGTCATGTGTACGATGGTCACAACTGGAAGTACCTCAATTTGCCCATGGAAGAGATTGCCCAATTGGCCATTGCTTCACTCAAAGACGGTCGAAAGCTCTACAGCAGCTATGACGTAGGTAAGCAGTTCAATCGCAAGCAGGGCTTCTCCACGCTCGACAATTATGATTATGCTACCTTGTTTGGTACGACTTTCGGCATGAACAAGGCCGAGCGTATCGCCACGTTCGACAGTGGTTCTACCCATGCCATGACGCTTACGGCCGTTGATTTGGACGCTGCCGGCAAGCCATTGAAGTGGAAGGTGGAGAACAGTTGGGGCGCTGACAGCGGCCATAAGGGCTGTGTCATCATGACCAACGATTGGTTTAACGAGTATATGTTCCGTCTTGTGGTGGATAAGAAATACGTAAGTGAGAAGCTGTTGAACGACTTTAATCAGAAACCTTTGATGGTTGTACCCGAAGATCCTTTGTTTGGAGCCGACGACTGATTTGCTTTTCACGCCATAGGAAGGCGGCGATGGTAGCCCCGATTATCCCTAAATAGCATAGCCACGCTTCACGGTTGCTCAGGTAGATGTTATCTATCGAGGCGCCGGGGAGGGTGGCTATCTGCTTGATGGCCGTGGATAGAAGGTCCGTCAGCGAGGCCGCGGCTTTTAAAAGCAGGCCATGGGGCAGGCCGAAGAGCGTGGTCAGGAAGACGGCGGCTGTGGTGTAGAGTATCAGGGTAGCCAAAGGAATGACGATAAGGTTGGTCAGTAGGAAGTAGCAAGCAAAGCGTCCGAAGTAGTGGAGCACCAAGGGTGCCGTGGCTATTTGGGCCGCTAAGGAGGTGGCCATGAGCTGTGCTATGCCTCGCAGGGGGCGAATGTCGGCCCGGAACAGCCGGCTTAGCGGGCGAGCGTAGGCAAATATGCCGGTCACTGCTAAGAAAGAAAGCTGGAATCCCGTGTCCCAAAGGCTTAAAGGGTGGACTGCCAGCATGATGATGGCCGTGAGTGAAAGGGTGTTCATGCTCATCTTATCGCGGTTGAGTGGGGAAAGGAGCCCGTAAATGGTTATCATCGTGGCCGCACGAACGACCGATGGTTGCAGTCCAACCATCATGGCGTAGGCCCAAATGGTCAGCAGGCTGAGGATGGTACCGGCGATATGACGTCCTAAGAGGGTGATAAGAATAAAGTATATTATGGATAAATGAAGGCCTGAAAGTGCGAGGATATGGGAGCTTCCGGTGCGTGAGAAATCGTCTCTTGTTTGTTTGCTGAGTTGTGATTTGTCGCCTAAGGTCATGGCCAAGAGCAGCGATTGGGCTTCTTTATCCAAGGAAGAATGGTTGAGTTCCTTGGCTAATCGCTCTCTGAAGCACAGTGCCGTCAGGCGACTTTTGGTCAGTCGGCTGAGCGAAAGCTGGAAAGCGGCGGTGTGATATTTCCAATAGGGTATGAAGGTTGTGCCTTCGTAGCCGTGTATTTGCAGCCATCGGCGGTAGTCGAAATGGGCATTGGAGCGTGTGTTTTCATAAAGAGTGATGGCCGATTGGGCAATGATTCCGTTGCCGATGCGTAGCTGTCGGTCGTGATTGTCGTCATGTCGGAGCATTGAAGCCTTGATTTTCATGGGTCGTTTGAGCGTTTTGCCTTCCATTTCGGTCACGAGTAAGTCGCAGCGCATGACCTTTCCACGCACTTGGGGGGTAGTGGTGATGACGGCCTTGTAGGCTATTTCCCCGGTCGGCAGTGGCCGGTCGTGGCGATAATGATAGAAAGAGAGGAGCAAAGCGCCCAGCAAGAAGGAGTTTAAAAGCAAGGCCGCGCCTTGTAGTTTAGCCTTACAAACCAGCGTAAGCAGCAAACTTAGTCCGTAAAGCGCTATCCATGACGTGATGGGTAGTGGGCAGTATTCGCCCGCAACGATACCTGCCATGAGCAGAATAGCTATTCGCAACAGCGGATTAAGTTGTAAATAATTACTGAAGGCTTGCTTGTAATCCATGTGATTAAGGCTTAGTGAGCGGCTAATATCAAAACACAAAAATAATGGTTTTTTCGTAAAAGTAGTGAAATCGTTGCCTTCTTTTATGCTCATTGTGGCGAAAAGAGGTAATTTTGCGGTCTCAAAAATAAGACAAAAGGTTAACTCTCATTCGATGAGCGTTTAATAATATAAGGTGTAAAGTCGAATTGTAATAGGAAGAAAACATAATTATTATAAATAGATAGTCAGATGAATATTAAATCAATAGGAATGATTGCGGGTGCCGTTCTCGCATTGGCGCTTTTCGCAAGTGCGGCAGTTAATAACGAGCCCATCACAAAGAACAATGACACAGTGATTGTTAATACCGCTCAAATTTGCAAAACAGTAAGGGGATTTAAGGGAAGTACGCCCTTACAAATTCACATTAAGAAGAATAAAATCGTGAAAGTAGAGGCTCTCCCCAACCGTGAGACGCCGCAATACTTCGCAAAAGCCAAGGCTCTTTTGAAGCAATTTGAAGGTAAGACTGTGAAAAAGGCAGCCAAGTTAGAGGTAGATGGCGTCAGCGGCGCTACCTATTCTTCCAAGGCTTTGGTGAAAAACATGAAGCAAGGATTGGAGTATTACCAAAACAACAAGTAGTTTTGAACTGATTAAAACTGATGAATGATGCAGAAATAAAGTCATTTCGTTTTAATCAAAGCTCATGAATATAAAATGCGTAAGCGAGATCTTGAAGGGTCTCGCTTACGAATTTATGGTATAGAAGTTACACGTTTATAGTGTAGAAGTTACACGTTTTATAGTGTAGAAGTTACACGTTTATGGTATAGAAGTTACACGTTTAGGGTATAGGGGCTATACTTTGTCATAAGCATGGGCCGGATAATCGGTGGTGAAATGTAAGCCTCGGCATTCCTTTCGCTCAATGGCTTGGCGGGTAATGAGGTACCCCACGTTGATCATATTGCGAAGTTCGCAGATTTCCCGGCTGGCTTTCACCCGCTTGAACAAGGCCTCCGTCTCTTCATAAAGCAAGTCGAGACGGGCCCATGCACGCTTTAAGCGGAGGTCGCTGCGGACAATTCCCACATAATTACTCATGATTTCGCCCACTTCTTTTACGCTTTGTGTGATGAGAACATGCTCCTCATTGGTCAGCGTTCCTTCATCGTTCCACGCCGGAACAGCCTCGTTGAAATCGTAATTGTCGAGTAGTCGCAGGGAGTGACGGGCCGCGGTGTCGGCATAAACGACAGCCTCGATGAGCGAGTTGCTGGCCAATCGGTTGCCGCCATGCAAGCCGGTGCAGGCACATTCGCCCAAAGCGTAGAGGCGATGAATGCTGCTTTGCCCGTTGAGATCGACCTCTATACCGCCACACATGTAGTGGGCCGCAGGCCTGACGGGTATGTATTCCTTGGTAATATCAATGCCTAAGGTGAGACATTTGTGGTAAATGTTGGGGAAATGGTGGCGTGTTTCGTCCGCGTCTTTGTGCGTTACATCGAGGCAAACATGGTCTATGCCGTATATTTTCATCTCATTATCGATGGCTCTTGCCACTATATCGCGGGGCGCCAAGGACAAACGATCGTCATACTTCTCCATAAAACTATCGCCATTGGGCAGCCGCAGCACGCCACCGTAGCCCCTCATGGCCTCGGTTATGAGAAAAGCAGGATGTGTTTCGCCCAAATGAAAGAGGGCAGTGGGGTGGAATTGAACGAACTCCATGTGCTTTACGGTTCCTTTTGCCCGATAAACCATGGCCTCACCGTCGCCCGTTGCGATGACAGGGTTGGTCGTTGTCTGGTAGACAGCGCCACAACCACCGGTACACATGACCGTAACTTTCGACAGATAAGTATCTACTTTCCGGGTGGTAGGGTTGAGAATGTAGGCTCCATAGCACTCTATGTCGGGCGTACGGCGTGTAACTTCGACGCCTAAGTGGTGTTGTGTGATGATCTCCACGGCGAAGTGATGTTCCCGTATCTCAATATTGGGATTGCTCTTTACGGCTTCCATCAGCCCACGCTGTATCTCCGCGCCCGTGTCATCGGCGTGATGAAGAATGCGAAACTCCGAATGACCACCCTCACGGTGCAAGTCGAAGGCGCCATCGGGCTTGCGATCGAACTTCACTCCCCAATCGGTGAGCTCACGAATCTGGGCCGGTGC
The DNA here is from genome assembly GCF_036570325.1 of Prevotella sp. GTDB lineage: Bacteria > Bacteroidota > Bacteroidia > Bacteroidales > Bacteroidaceae > Prevotella. Next base: position 5,735 of record NZ_DATCYK010000136.1, on the reverse strand, counting down.
CATCCTGACAACTTGCTCCACGGCCTCCCGGTCGCTGATGAAATCACCGGCAATCATGGTGTCTTGAATGTGTTTATCGAAGTTGTCGAGTTCCAAATTGGTCACGGAGGCAATGCCACCTTGGGCGAACGAAGTGTTGGCTTCCTCAAGAGATGTCTTGCAAACGATGCAAATCTTGCCCTTGCCGGCCCTTGCCATCTTGAGCGCATAGCTCATCCCGGCCACGCCGGAGCCAATGATGAGCACGTCATACTTGAATGTCATAAATAGAATTTGTTATTCATGATGCAAAAATAGCAATTTATTGTTAAAGCGATTCTTAAAAGGTTTATTTTTTGTAATTTTGCTTTTGAAATTATGAATAGAAGTTTTCATCGGTGTTTTTCTATCTCTGCGGCATGTGGAATTACCGTATTTGCGGTACTTTCATTCTTCTTTTTCTTATCAAAAGCTCCCGTTTCAGGTCTTTTGATGGCGCTTGTCGTCGTGTTGATGACTGAGCGAATGATCCATACAACTTATGTTTTGGCACAAGAGAATGGTGAGCAAGTGCTCATCATTGACAAGGGTCGACTGGGCCGTCGGCAGCGAATTCGACTGTCGGAAATCGTGAAAGTGACGCCCATGCGCCGCTTGGGAGGGTTGAGCCGCTTTGTGATGATCGTGTATGGGGCCGACCGCATGGTGGCCGTGGAGCCGCAAGACGAGGATGGGTTCTGCCGAGAGCTGATGAAACGGATGAGAGAATATGATGATAAAAATGTATAACTTGATAGGAGAAACTAAAAAATACCTCTTTACTTTGTTGTTTATATTGTTGGCATGTCCCGTGTTCGGACAGGTCGATAACGAGGTACGAGATGATGATGACAGTGATGAGCCCGACTCGGCGATGGTCGACAGCCTGCTCAATGATTCTGTGGCACGCCCTTGGCCACAAGGAGTGCAGCACCGATTGGCCCAATTGCTGGAGAGCGATATGTTTGAAACGTCGCAAGTAGGCATGATGGTTTATGACTTGGACGCCGATTCCGCCATCTTTAAATACAATGAACGTCAACTGATGAGGCCTGCCAGCACGATGAAAGTCATAACGGCTATAACGGCGATGGACCAACTGGGAGGCGATTACCAGTTTAAAACCGAGCTGTGCTACACGGGAAAGATAGAGGGCAGAACGCTGCGGGGGGACATCTACTGCGTAGGAGGATTCGATCCGAGATTCAACAGCGACGACCTGAACGCTTTTGTTGAGGCCATCAAGAAGATGGGTGTTGACACGATACATGGCCGCATCATAGCCGACAAAAGCATGAAAGATGACAAGCGTTACGGCGAAGGATGGTGCTGGGATGACGATAATTGGACGCTGTCGCCCCTGCTTATCAGCAAGAAAGACCAGTTCGTGAGCCGTTTCCTTCAGGCTTTGGTGCTGGCCAAGGTGGTCGTTGAGGTGACAACTACGGACGGACGGAAACCTGCCGACGCCTTTTGTATCGCCAGCAGGTTCCACACTATCGACCAAATTCTCATGCGAATGCTCAAGGAAAGCGACAATCTTTACGCCGAATCCATGTTTTATCAGTTGGCCGCGAGTACGGGCAACCGACCTGCTTCGGCCCGTAGCGCCCGCTCGGTCATCAAGAGATTGGTCGGCAAAATAGGCCTCAACGCCTCTCGTTACAAGTTTGCCGATGGGTCGGGGCTGTCCTTATACAATTATATTTCGGCCGAGTTAGGGGTTAAAATGCTTCGTTACGCTTACCGAAATGACAATATTTACCACCATCTTATCCAAGCTCTGCCCGTGGCGGGGCAGGACGGGACGCTTAAAAAGCGCATGAAGGGCGTCTTCACCAACGGAAACGTGAAGGCCAAAACGGGCACCGTGACCGGCGTGAGCAGCCTGATGGGCTATTGTACGGCGTCAAACGGCCACCGTCTTTGCTTCGCTATCATCAATCAGGGCTTGCTTCATGGCAAGAATGGGCGGGCTTTTCAGGACAAGGTGTGCACGGTGTTGTGCCAGCCTAACTAACCTTTAGACTGTTTGTTTCCGGCAAATCAGAAAGAAAATTATAGCATAAAATACCGCCGTTCTTACCCCTTTGCGTAAGAACGGCGGTATTATTATTTCGCAAAATCCACTTCCTTATTTTTCAAGAAATATCTCCTTGTTGGGCGGTATCGGTATTGCCATTTTCCAAGAAATATCTCTTTATTTTCAAATCCCTATCTTTTGATAACTTTGGGGACGAACTCTTTTTGGGTGAAAAATATGCTCTTATTTGCCACGATGTATCTTCTTATTTTTCAAGGTTTATCCTTTTATTCCCTAAGAAATATTTTCCAAAGTTCTAAGCGTTATTCTTTGGATTTTCAAAAGCAGGCCTTTGGGTGGGTCAAAGGGCTGCTTTCATCGTGTGAAAAGCCCTCTTTCATCGGGTCAAAAGGCTGCTTTGAGCGGGCTATCTCGTGAGTGAGAATTTCAGGCTGAGACCAAAGTCGTGCATCGTGGTGGGGTAGCTGCTGGCCGAGAGCAGCGGGGTGTTGGTTTGTTGGTCGTAATAGAAGTTGAGCGTAAGCATGCGGCTGAGCGTGTAATCGGCCGAAAGGCTTAGCTTGAAAGCCGTGTTGCCGCTGCCTGCCGTCGTCACTCGAGAGGCTATGTCGCGTGTGAGGGCAGCCTGCCTGCGGTGACTTATGTCTACTCTTATGTTGAGGTCGTGGTTGATTCCTCGGCCTTGGCGGTTGTTGGCGGTGGCGTTTCGCCCCGTTGCGGGTTGATTTCTGTCGGTGGAGGAACGGCCTTTGCGGGTTCTTGGGGCCGCCGGTCCAAAGAGCCGAAGGTCGTTGATGCGGTAGGCCAAGCCCACGACCCAATCGCGGCTGAGGGCCTCGTTGAGCTGCACGCTGGTCATGTTGAGGCCCAACACACGGGTGGTGCGGTATTCAAGTTTGGCCGTCAGGTTGTTTTGAAAGGTCATGTCGACGCCGATGAGCGGGCTGAACGCCTCGTTGATACTCACCACCGATATGTTATACATGCTGTGGGGAGCGGGTTGATTGTCGGTAGTGGTGATGAAACCGAGCCCATCCATGTATTCCTTGAACGATGAATAGCTGCTGTAGGCGCCCACGGCGTAAATGCTCTTGTAGGCATGGTTGATGTTGAAACTGCGGAAAACGTCGCGGAACCACGGCAGTTGGCCCAGTCCGCTGTAGCGCACCGACCAATTGGGAAGCATGCGTGTAAGCGTCGGGAAGAGGTCGAGCGATCGGCCGCCGGTGTAGGTTGAGAGGAAGGCCGGCACCAAAACGTCCGAGCTGTAAGGGTCGACGGGGGCGGCAGAAGGGTCATATACGCCGCCACCGGGCATGGGCGCGCCCTTGTAACGGGCCTCCACACGGTTTCGGAAGCCCGCTATAGCGTTGCAGAAGCGCTCGAAGCTGGCGCTGTGATAGCCGCTGCGGGCGTTGCCAATGCCCTCCAAGGCGCTTCGGAGCGAGATGGTTGTCATGGTGAACGTGCCGTTTTGCGTGGTTGGAGAGCCGTCATACATGTATTGAATGCTCTTTCCACGGGTGTTGCTGCGCGAGGCGTTGAGGTCAATTCTGAAGTTGCGGAAAGGCTCGAGCATGGCTCTGACCTGCAAATCCTCGGAACTGTTGGTGGTAGCGGGCGTCGCTACGTCCTCATTATGGAGCAACCAACCTCTCTCTTGTGCCCTTTCGACATACGAATCGCCCGTCATGCCCAAGGCAAAGTCTATTCCCGGGGCGAAGGCTCCCGTGTTATGGGTCTGTCCGAAGGCGTCGCCCACGTGGGGCATGAAGCCCGGCAACGACATGGAATATTGATTTCGGTAGGTTATACTCATGTTGCGCACCATCATCAAGACCCTTGCCGCGCTCTGTGCCAGCCTATACCAGCGGCTGTTTTCCAATGGTTCCTTGGCGCCGACGCTTATCTTCAGCTTCATGGCCGAGTCTACCTTATTCTTTATAAGGATGTGGTTGGCGTCTGTTTGCTTGTATTTTAGGCGCAGCTTTTTGCCATCCTGCGTCATCGCTGTGACGATAAGGCGCTTCGAGTTCTTGCCATGATCGATGGAAAGGGTGGTGTCGGGCTGCAATGTTATCTCCTTTTCAAAGTTCTTCCGGCTGCTTTGCAGGCGTCGTTTTTGCTCCTCCCGTTGCCTTTCTTGCGCGCTTTGGCGCTTGTTCCGGCCCTTGTCGGTCGCGTTGTTTGCCCTGCGGTTGGCGTAGGACGTGGCTCTGTTATAGCGTGACCGTGCGCTTCGCTCGTTGGCGGCCTTGAGGAATGGTATGTGGTTATAGAGCTTCTCAAAGTTCAGGGTGGCGTCCATGGCCACGTTGCGGTTGTTGACAATGGTGTTGCCCAGCGAGGTTCCGTCTTCAAATTGGGTGCCCCTCATCCAATTGTAGGTGGCCGAGTAGTTGGCGGTGGCGGTGGTTACCCAGTCGAAAACGGGGATAAGATGGAGCGGAACGTTGTACGATACCGACAGTGTTTGGTTGTAATCAAGGGGTGAACCCCAATGGTTGATGGACTGCCAAACGGAGTCTTTCCATGCCGAATACTGATCGGGATAGAGGTCTTTGTTGACAGGTACGTAGGGTTCTTCTATCTGTGCGTGGGTCGCACTCTCAAAGTTGAGGTGCAGGTTGTGGGTCAAGTCCCATCGAAGAGCGAAGTCGCGGTTCCATAAGAACTGCTTGCTGAAGCTGAGGGGAAGCCGGTTCTCGGCTATCGCTTCCATGTCGCGTTCTTGCAATTCGTAGTAATTGCGCAGCATTTCCGTATTGAATCCCACGGATTGCGGTAGCCAATTGAGGCCGAATCTTCTGAAAATGTCGAGCCATTTCGACTTGTTCTTCAGTTTGCCGAATGGCTGCCAAGGCTTGTAAACGGGTGCCCAATTGTAATGGATGGCCCCTCGCCAGTTGGTCTCATCTTCGTAAACGGTGGTCTGTCCGGTAGTATGTGTGCGGTTGTGACTGTACGAAAAGGCGAAGTTATTGGGGTCGTAGGGCATGGGATGGCGCTTTGTCTGAATGCCGATGCGGGCGTTGGCGATGGAGAAGTTTGATGTTTTGACCCGTGTGAGGGCAATGTTCTCTAAGGAGTCACGCTCGTTCTTCGTTGCCGTGGCGTCGAGAGCGTCGTCCAACCGCATGTCTGTGTCGAGCGGATTGTACTTCGGTTTCGTCGTATCTTTGTTGTAACTATAATATAAAGGTATGGAAACGTTGGCCTTGTCGGGGAAGAATTTGCCGAGTTCCAAGCTGGTTGTAATGCTGTATTGGTCTCTGTTGTCGGTGGCACGTTCGTTGATTCCCTGCTCCAAACCGCCAAACCCTTGTGACACATGCCGTCCTTGGACGTCCAAGGTGCCAAGGTCGGAGAGTTGAACGTGCAGGTTGCCTTGTGCGGCCCAGCCTCCGTGATTGTCATATTCCTTGAGACGCAGCTCGTTCACCCACACTTCTCCGCTCTTCTGTTCGGCCGATTTGTTCCTCACTCCTATGATCATGGTCTTTATTTCGCCCAGTGTGGGGTTGCCTTTTATGGCTACCCGGTTGCTCGGAGTGGCGGGGTCGTACATGAAATACTCACCCGTGAAGGAGGCGTTGCCCATTGTTTTCGCCCGATTGCGCTCCTTTTTCAAGGTCGTAAATAGCTGGAGGGGAATGTTTATCATGTTTTCGGC
>NZ_DATCYK010000135.1:0-5912 GCF_036570325.1 Prevotella sp. | reverse complement strand
AGGCTGCGCTCAGCAATGATTTCAAGTTGCGCCCTCTGCCTATTCAAACTATACTTTTTTGGTTATCCTTTACCATTGATGATAAAATGAAACTCATTCTTTGCCTGATTTTTACTTTGTGTTTCTCGGCGCAGGCCGGTGCCGAGAACGACGCCCACGCTTACATTCAACTCGATAGCATGCTGGCTTTGCAGCCGAAATTAACGGAAGAATACATCAAGCAAATCAATGTTGTGAAGTCTACTTTGGCCGATCCCGACCTGACCGACGCCGAGCGTTATGCCATCAATGAGCGGCTTTATCAGAAATACGAAGCCTTTATTTATGACTCGGCCTTCAAGTATGTGGACCGCACCGTGGCCTTGGCACGCAAACTCAACGACCCTCATAGGCTGACACGGAGCCTCCTTGGCAAGGTACATATCATATCAGTGGCGGGCTTGTTTGATGAAGCGGAGCGCATATTGCAGTCGATTTCGGAGGTAGGAATGAGCCGTGAGGACCTCGTGGAATACTATTACACATGGAACGAGCTTTATATTTATAAAGCCGAATTCAGTCAGGGAACGCCTTATTATCATGATTACATAGCCCGGGCGATGGACTATCGCAAGCGGGTCATTGACCTCGCGCCTCGCGATAGCTACCTTTACGTGTCGGCATTGAGCAGTTATGTGTGCGAACAAGGGCAATACGACCGGGCCATAGCTTTGCTTTCGGGCCACATGGGGCAGCTTCGGCCGGGTAATCGTCGCTATAGCGTGCTCACATCGACCCTTGCTTTCTTCTACGATTGTAAGCACGACGAGGTTAACCGTAGAAAATACCTCATCCTGAGCGCCATTTCCGACCTGCAAGGATGTATTCGTGAGAACAACTCGCTGCGAGAATTATCATCCATGCTCTTTGCCGACGGGGGCATGGACCGGGCCTATCGCTACCTGCATATCAGCATAAAGGACGCTAATTTCTACGGTACCCGACTGCGAAACATACAGGCTTCGCAGCTCATTCCCCAAATAGTGGCCGGCTACGAGGCCCAACAAACGGCTCAACATGGCCGTACCGTCGTCCTCATCATTGTGCTTAGCTTTACCACGGTGCTGCTTATCGTGGCCTTAGGATTAGTGTATATGTTTATGAAGCGCTACAGATTGGCCAATGGGAAGGTACAATTGATGAACCGCCATTTGAAAGAACTCGTGGAAAAGCTGCGCAGTATGAACGGCCAAATGCGTGAAGGAAACAAGATAAAGGAAGAGTATATAGGCCGGTTCTTGGAACTTAGCTCCACGCTTATTGACCATGCGGAGCAGGAACGCAAGCATCAGAACAGATTGGCGCGCGACCATAAACTGCCCGAACTTTACGCCTCATTGAAAGATAGCTCGTTTATGACGGAGAACACACGGCTCTTCTACCGCAATTTTGACTCGGCCTTTCTTAATATTTATCCCCATTTCGTAGCTAAAGTAAACGAGCTCCTCATGCCCGAAGGCCAAATAGAGCTGCGTCAGGGTGAGAAACTGTCTACCGAACTGCGTATCCTTGCCCTCATCAGGCTGGGCATAACCGATAATCAACGCATATCTGCCGTGCTCCGATCGAGCATTACCACCATTTATACTTACCGCTCGAAGCTGAAGGCAAGGGCCGTGGATAGAGACAATTTTGAGCTTCGTGTGGCCGAGATCGACGCTTACGAAAAGGGGGAATCGCCCAAGGCCACGCCCATGGAGGGTTGAAACGGCTCGTTGGGGCCGCGTTTGGGACCCTATCACGAAGTAGCTTTGTATCTATTATATGAGGTAAAGCGAAGCGCCGCCCCGGCACTTTGCCTTACCCATTTCCCTGCTTTGTTTATATCGTAGTAAGGTAAGGCCGTTATGTCCTCATGGAAACGGCCCTGCCAAAGCTGGCCTTTTACCGCCCGAAAGGGGGCTTTTGGGCCGGTCAAAGCAGTGCTTTCGCGGGCTGAAAGGCCTGCTTTTGAAAAGCAGATGGTCAGGGGGCGGTGGGCGTGAAGGTTGCGACGAGGAAGCTAAAGAGACGTGATGAGTAGGTCGATACATGGTGGTTTAGGAGGAAATTAGGGCTTTTGCGGTTGTGATTTGGTTTAGATTTTCTTTTGGTAGATATTCTATTATACTATTGATAATCAGTTATTTAGTAATAAATAGTATTTAGATTTTTATTTGTAAGGCTTTTTTGCCCTTTGCGTTTCACCTATCTTTGCAACCGAATGACTGCGAGGCGGCTTTTTACCGCTGACCTATGGGCGGCTGCAACTTAAGCCGCAACCTACAATCAACCTAACCCTGAGCAAGGCAATTGCCTGCTACTTTAACTTAAAAAATCAAATAGGAGCTACAGACCCATGACCTGCGAAAAGCTTACTCTACTCATGTTCAAGGCTATGACGATGGCATTTATACCGTCGACACCGGGCTTTACCCTTATTGGCCTTGGCTAATGGGTTTGTGATAAGTGGGTTACGATAGTTATAGTTTTAGAAAATTATTTTATACTTAAATGTATTATCATTAATCAGTTAACTTAGAAAATTCATGAAAATGAAGAGAACAAAAAATCTATTCCACCGTACACTACTGATGTGTATAGGCGTGTTTTTTGCCCTCGGCCTATCTGCGCAGTCCCTGAAGGGTAATGTGCAGGACGAGCATGGTGAGCCGATCATCGGCGCCAGCGTCGTTGTGAAGGGATTACCGGGTGGCGCTGTGACCGATCTTGACGGCAATTTCGCGTTGCAATGTAAGGAAGGTGCTACACTGACCGTTACTTATGTGGGCTTCGTTCCGCAAGAGGCGAAGGCCAAGAATGGTATGCAGGTGGTGCTGCGGGAGGACGTGGCCCAGCTGAATGAGGTGGTTGTAGTGGGTTACGGCTCACTGGCCAAGAAGGAAATTTCGAGCTCTGTGGTCCAGATAAGCAAGGACCAATTCAATCAGGGTGCCGTGACCGACCCCATGGAGTTGGTAAGCGGTAAGATTGCCGGCCTTAACGTAAGCGCCACGGCCGACGCCAATCCCAATGCGTTGTCGAGCATTCAGGTGCGTGGAGCCGGCTCATTGACGGCCGGTAACGGTCCACTCGTGGTGATCGATGGTATTGCCGGTGGCGACCTTCGCAACATTTCAACGCAGGATGTGGAGTCTATCACCGTGCTGAAAGACGCCGGTTCGGCCGCCATCTACGGTACACGTGGTGCCAACGGCGTAATTTTGATTACGACGAAGAAGGGCAGCGGTGCGCAAGGCGTGGTGAACTTCACGTACGACAGTTGGGTGGCTGCCAACATAGGAAAGGGCAAGCCCGAGATACTTACGCCCGATGAGTTCCGTCGTTCTCGCCGTGGTACCGACTTTGGATACAACACCGACTGGTATGATCTTATCACTCGCGACGTTTCTTACAATGTAAACCAGTATCTTTCCATAGATGGTACGACGAAGAACGGCTACTTCGGTGGCAGTCTTAACTACAAGAAAGCCAACGGTCTTGATACGGCCAGCGGTCGTGAGGAGTATGGTGGCCGCTTCGTTTTGGAGCAGCGTGCGCTCGAAAGTCGTTTGCAGTTCAACTCGTCATTGAGCCTTCGCAAGGTACATGAGGAGTATGGCAACGACGGAATGTTCGATACGGCACTCTCCATGAACCCCACATTGCCCGTCTACAATGCCGATGGCAGCTACTATCAGGCCACTTCGCCCACGGGAATCTCCAACCCCGTGCTCGTCATGAATGAGATTACGAGCAACGGCGACCGTGTTTATCTCTTGGGAAATGCCGACGTGAAGCTCAATATTCTCAACATGGAGAAGCATAATCTTAATACATCGTTGAGCTATGCCCTGCAATATAACGACTACAAAAACAATTTCTATACGCCCAGTTTCTCAAGTGAGTCTTTCTGGGGAGGCTTCAAGGGTAGGGCCAACGTGAACTATCAGAAGTGGACCACCAACCGTTTGGAGTGGTTGGCCAACTATACTTTTACCCTTACCGACCATCAGTTGAAGGCCATTTTAGGCTATTCGTGGGAGCGTTCGTACTGGGAACAGAGCGGTAATGAGAACAAAGATTTTGCTTACGACACCACGCTTTATCACCTTATCGGCAGTGGTACGGCCCTCAAAGAAGGCACGGCCAATATGTGGGGAGGCAAAAGCGAGTCTACATTGATAGCTTTCTTCGGTCGTCTTAACTACAATTATAAGGACATGATCTTTGCTTCGGCCTCGCTGCGCCGTGAAGGTTCGACCAAGTTTGGCGCCGATCGCAAGTGGGGTAGCTTTCCTTCGCTCTCCGTAGCGTGGGAAATGACGAAGTCACCGCTGCTAAGTAACGTGCTGGGCGATAAGTTCCAAAGTCTGAAACCACGTATTTCTTACGGTGTGACGGGCCGCTCCGACTTCGACGCTTACCGTAGTATGCCTACTTATTCGTCGAATGGCAGCTATTTTATCAACAACGGTTGGGTAACGGGTTTTGCCCCCTCATCTAACGCCAATCCCTCTTTGGGCTGGGAGAAGAGCAAGGCTTTCAACATTGGTGTTGACTTCGTGACCTTGCAGAATCGCCTCCGTGGTTCGGTAGAGTTCTTTAATCGTAGTTCTGAAGACCTGCTCTATACCTACACGGCGCCACAACCGCCTTATGTATGGAGCACTATCTTGGTGAACGTTGGTACCACTAAGAACACCGGTATTGAGGTTGTGGCCGACTATGATGTGCTCACCAAGGGCGATCTTAAGTGGACTACAGGCATTAACTACTCCTATGGCACCACCAAATTGTCTAAACTTTCAAACGATATTTATAAGGCGTCATACATAGAACTCTACCAAAAGCCGGGCGTGGGAACGAGCGAATACTTCTTCAGAGTGCAAGAAGGAGGCAAGGTAGGGCAGTTCTATGGTTACGAATATGCCGGTGTTGACGAGAATGGAAACATGCAGGTGTACGACAACGACGGCCAAAAGGTGTTGGCTTCGCAGGCCGACGCGTCGTTCAAACGCTACATTGGCAACGGCGCTCCTACCTCCTTCCTCTCTTGGAACAACTCTTTCCGTTATAAGAATTGGGACTTTGGCTTCCAATTCCGTGGCGCTTTCGGCTTTGAAATCTTCAATATGCGCCGCTATGGCATGGGCAATCAGCTCTGCGGAACTGACAATGTATTGCGCAATGCCTACCTTAAACATAAGGATATGAAGAGCGGTGGCGGTGTGATTTCGTCTTATTACTTGGAGAAAGGTGACTACATGAAGCTCGAGAACCTCACTTTGGGCTACACCTTTGTACCAAAGAACCGCAAAATGCTTGAGAATGTGCGCGTTTATTTGGCCGCCAAGAATCTCTTTACCCTTACCGGTTACTCGGGCAACGACCCATCCATCGTTACTTCTACGGGCATTACGCCGGGCGTAGACTCTAACAGTGCCTATCCCACAGCTACCCAAATCAGCTTGGGAGTGACCGTAAGATTCCATTAATCACATCGTGAAAACAACTTTTAAAAGCAAGAATATAACTATGATACATAAAAGATATAGCTGGTTGGTGGCCGCCGCGCTGATGTTGGGTGTCACTTCTTGTACCGATTTGGATGAGAAAGTGTACGACCGTATCGACGCTTCGACCTATTATCAGAACGAAACCAGCGTGCAAGGAGCTTTGGCTTCAATCTACAATCAGGCCGGTAATAGCTTCGCGGAGAGCTTCTTCTTCCTTCAGGAACTGCCTGCTGACCAAATCGCTTGGCGTGTTTGGAACGGTGGACAGTGGGGCTATGATGAGGCTGAAAAGTATGTGCTATCTACCCAAACATGGACACCGGAGTCGAAAATCATCCGTAACTCATGGTCGAGCGCATGGAGTATTATCGGTTT
>NZ_DATCYK010000134.1:0-21765 GCF_036570325.1 Prevotella sp. | reverse complement strand
TGTTGAAGGTTGACCAGATTTTTAACTTCCTTGAGCGTCGTAATGCCCTCGGCCGACCGTTGGTCTCTGTCAGGAACGCTCATAACAAGAATGCTGGCTTCAGGAAATGCGGCGTGAATATTGCGTATCGCTTTCTTCATTCCCTCTATGTAGACTTTAAGAATGGGCACACTGTTGCCCGGAACGGCTTCGTTCAGCCCGTAATGAATGATGATGAGGTCGTAAGGACGCAAGCGGGCGAAATGGGCCAGCGTGGCAACGGGAATGCGACTTAACTGTGTTCCCGAGGAGCCTCGCATGGAAAAATTATCCAATACGACACCTTTTTCTCCCTCTAAGGCCATGCCGTAAAGCGTCGTAGAAGGCGTAACGCCACTGAAACGATAGCTAACCTCCGACATGGACGCAGCCTTTACTTCTATCATTTGTACCTCATGAGACGATTCTGTCACGAAACTGCGGGCCGCGGTTTGCCCTGCGTTCACGCCGACAGTTATCGACCGGGGCGTGTGAAGAAACAACTTAGCCGTTTGCCAAGTGGCAACATTGGGCAACTTCTTGGCACCCAACGTGGTAACTTTGGCTCCCTCGGACGGCACATAATAGCGTTGGGCTATGCCTTGGCGCACGTTATCAAACGGTTTCTTTACCACTGCATACTCCGTTATGCCGCTATAGCGCTGGTTAACCGTGCGCCGAAAGGCCGACATCGGTGTGCCGCAATCGACCCAGCCCACACCCGTTCCGCCGAAATGCTGCTGAAACAAAGCCCTGAAATCACCCGTAAGGATGTCACCTTCTATGAAAGAATCGCCAAAATAAGCTATGCGGACCGGACGATCCAATGACTTTATATGGGCCAATTGGGCGAAGAAGTGGTCCATACCGCCCTTACCACCTTGCGAAAAATCGAGGATGGGCTCAACGCCTTTGGACCATTTCTCCTTAAAATTGATTTTTCGGCCTTGTCGGGTTATGGCCACAACGGGCTTGGATACCTTGGGGACGGGTACCACATCTATATTTTTTTCGTAAATATCGGGAAGTATCTGACTAAGCAGGTTGACATGTCGCAACTCCGTACTGCCGATACAAAGCGTAGGCAGCTGGTGCATGAGCAGCAAAAAAAGCACAACCAAACCGGTCAACACGAAAGTCCTTGCAGACTGATTCATTACATTAACTCTTTAAAATCGGCTGCAAAGGTAGCGAAAAAAACGCAACCACCGGTGTCAAAGGGCTGTTTATATGGGTAAAGCCGTTAATTATTTGTCTATACCAAGTGGGCTTTCGTCACATTACTTTGCCCCTCTTATTCTTCTCAAAATATACTTACACCTTATTAATAATATAGAGCCGCCTCCTACCCAACGGCCAAGCACGGGGAAATAAGGCTTCTTTGGCATGAAAAGAAAATGCTTTCCACTTGTTATTTTTTTCATTTTCATGCCTTTAATAATCAATTAAAATAACTATCTTTGCAAAGAAATATTGAGACATCATCCATGAGTAAGCTTGAATTGACCCATCAGCTACAAGCAACCGTAGACGCTTTGTCCGAGCCATCCTCCATGAAAGGACTGTGCCACAAGCACCGAGATGGGAATCCACTGCCTTCGAGTAAAGCGCTCGAAGCCATTATTGATTTGTCACGTTCAATCTTACTGCCCGGATATTTCGGAAATTCACAAGTCTTTTTCAGTACAATTAAGTACCACATCGGGGTAAGGTTAGAGAAACTCCATGCGCTACTCAGCGAACAGATATTGGCCGGTTTGTGCTTTGCCGACGAGAAAGAATCGGAAAGTACGCAGCAACTCAACCGCCGACGGGCCAAGGCCGGCATAATGGCAGCTAAGGCCATCATGCGTTTTCCCGAGATAAGAAGCCAATTGGCTACCGATGTTGAAGCCGCCTATAAGGGCGACCCGGCCGCCATCAGCCAAGGAGAAGTCATTTCATGCTACCCCGTCATCAAGGCACTCATCAACTATCGTGTGGCCCACGTGCTCCATCAATTGAAAGTTCCTTTGATTCCAAGAATGATGACAGAGCTTGCCCATTCCGAAACGGGTATCGACATACACCCCGGAGCACGTATAGGTAACTACTTTACCATCGACCATGGCACGGGTGTTGTCATCGGTGCGACCTGCATTATCGGCAATCATGTGAAATTGTATCAGGGTGTCACGCTTGGCGCCAAGAGCTTTCCGCTCGATAAAGACGGCAATCCAATAAAGGGAGTGGCACGCCATCCCATCATAAAAGATAATGTTGTTATCTATGCCAACGCCACGATCCTCGGCCGTATCACCATAGGCGAAGGCTGTATCGTAGGTGCCAACACGTGGATTACAAAGGACATGAAGCCCAAAACAAAGAAATATAGAAAAGAAAAAATAGATAATTTAGAAATAGAATTCAATAATGGAACAGGAATTTGAACTCATCGCCAAGACATTTATGGGATTAGAAACCGTCTTGGCCAAGGAGCTCACCCAGCTGGGTGCCAATAACGTGCAAATAGGACGACGCATGGTTTCGTTCACAGGAGACAAGGAAATGATGTATCGGGCCAACTTTCAGTTGCACACTGCTATTCGCATCCTCAAGCCCATTGCCCATTTCACGGCTCGATCGGCTGATGACATGTATGAAGAAGTTCGGAAAATCGATTGGAGCCAATACATAGAGAAGGGAAAAACATTCTCTGTTGACTCTGTCGTTTATTCGGATGAATTCCGTAATTCGCGCTTCGTCACCTACAAAGTCAAAGACGCTATCGTCGATCAATTCCGTGAAAAGACCGGCGAACGCCCCAATATCAGTGTCAGCAATCCTGATATTAGGCTCAACATCCACGTAGCCGAGTACGACGCTACGTTGAGTTTAGACTCCAGTGGTGAGAGTCTGCACCGTCGAGGCTACCGTCAGGAGAGCGTGGAAGCACCGCTCAATGAGGTTTTGGCGGCAGGTATGATCTTGATGACCGGCTGGAATGGCGAAACTGATTTCATCGACCCGATGTGTGGTTCGGGTACTCTCTTGGTAGAAGCCGCCCTCATCGCACGCAATATCAGCCCGGGTGTATTCCGCAAGGAGTTCGCTTTTGAGAAATGGGCTGACTTTGATCAGGAGCTGTTCGATTCCATCTATAACGATGACTCGCAAGAAAGAGAATTTGCACACCATATCTATGGCTACGATATTGACATGAAAGCAGTCAATACGGCTCGGCTGAATGTAAAGGCAGCAGGCCTCACCAAGGAAATCACGGTGGAGCAGCAAGACTTCAAGAACTTCAAAAAGCCGGCTGAAAAGGCCATTATGATAACGAATCCTCCCTATGGTGAGCGTATCTCTACACCCAACCTATTGGGTACTTACAAGATGATTGGCGAACGACTGAAGCACGATTTCGGTGGAAATGACGCATGGATACTCAGCTATCGTGAGGAATGTTTCGATCAAATCGGCTTAAAGCCAAGCATAAAGATACCGGTTTTCAACGGAAGTTTGGAATGCGAATTCCGTAAGTACGCCATGTTCGACGGCAAAATGAAAGAATTTCGGGCCGAAGGAGGTATCGTCAAGACTGACGAAGAGAGGCGAGAAATGGCCCAGAAGCACCGTTTCAAGAAGAACAGAGAGTTCAAGAAGCGCCTCGATGAGCAGGAATCAAACGAGGAAGGCGACATTCGTTCGTTCTCTTTCCACCGCCACGACATTGACTTCGGTGACAAACGAGGCGAGTCCAAAGGCCGTTTCGACAACAAGCGTGGCCGTAACGACGACCGAAAGGAAGGCCGTGGCTTCAAAGGTAATCGTGATTTCAAAGGCGGAAAACGCTTTGATAAAGGCGGAAAGCGCAACGACAAGTTTGGCGGAAAAAGAAAGTTTGCCGCAGATGACGAATAAATGAAAAGATAATGAATAAGATACTGGCTCTTTTAACATCGATAATCCTATCAATGTCAGCACAAGCTCAACAGAAATCTTTTACACTGGAAGACTTGAATTTCGGTGGAACAAACTACCGTAACCTAACTGTCCGCAACCGATGGACGGCATGGTGGGGCGATGAACTTGTGCGGCTGCACATTGATAAATGTGGTCTCATCGACAAGACAAGTGGTAAAGAGAAAACACTGTTTACCCTTAAAGACATAAATCAATGGATAGGAAGCGGAGCAGATGACGGTCTCCGTAGTTTATATCATGCCCAATTCCCCTATGCGGGCAAACCTTTGGTGCTCGTAGAAGGCGACGCGACGAAGTTATTGGTAGACTTTAAAGCCCACAAAGTCGTGTTCCGACAAAGTATCACCAACAAAAACAATGCCGATTGGAGCCCTGTTTCCAAGTTCACTGCCTACACAGAATTGGGCGGTTACAATCTTTTTGTGCGATCATCCAAGGAAAATGATGGTGTAAAAGATACGCAGCTATCCAATGACGGCTCACGCAACATCTTATATGGAACCAGCGTTCACCGTGACGAATTTGGCTACTCAAAAGGTACTTTTTGGTCACCTGACGGCACGAAGTTGGCTTTCACCCGCATGGATCAGACCCAAGTAAACGATTATCCGCTTGTAGATTACTTGGAAAACGACTGGACTCCGGCCCCGGGAGAGTCACGTAGCGCCAAATATGCACCGGAAAAATACCCTATGGCGGGTGAAACGAGCCACAAAGTAACCATCGGTGTATATGACACTAACAGCCAACAAACCATTTATCTCAAGGCCGGAGACCCCACAAACAGATATTTTACCAACCCGGCATGGAGCCCCGACAGCAAAACGGTTTACTTATTTGAGCTAAACCGTGACCAAAACGACTGCCGCCTCGTGAGCTACAATGCCGCGACCGGTGAGAAAATAGCCGAGCTTTATCGTGAAACGGACGCGAAATACGTAGAACCTACCTCTCCCATCGTGTTCCTTCCATGGGACAAGAACCTATTTATCATGCAGAGCCAAAAGGATGGTTACAACCATCTTTACCTGATGGATACACGCGGAAAGCTCATTAAGCAAGTCACATCGGGGACATGGGTGGTGATGGATTTCTTAGGATTCAACGCTAAGAAGCACGCTGTCATCTACTCATCAAACGAATCCAGCCCGCTTCAACGCAACACTTGGATGGCCAATGTAGACAATGGCAAGCGTACTTTGCTTGACAACGGCAAGGGATGGCACAACGCCCAACTGAGCGCAAGCGGTACTTTCCTCGTTGATAACTACTCCGAACCAACAGTTCCACGCAGAATTGAGATTATCGACATCAACAAACTCAAACGCACCAACTACTTCACGGCCCCCAACCCATGGAAAGATTACCGTGTTCCCGAATACAGTTGCGGCACCATTAAGGCTGCCGACGGAACCACGGACTTATACTATCGCATGGTGAAACCCATTGACTTTAATCCCGAAAAGAAATATCCTACCGTGGTATATGTATATGGTGGCCCTCACGCACATAACGTAGATGCACGTTGGCACTACGGTAGCAGGTCGTGGGAAACCTACATGGCGCAGAAAGGATACCTGCTTTTCATCCTTGACAATCGAGGAAGTGAGAACCGGGGAAGAGCTTTCGAGCAAGCAACTTTCAGACAATTGGGCCAAGAAGAAATGAAAGACCAGATGAAAGGCGTGGAATTCTTGAAATCACTGCCTTACGTCGACGCAGACAGATTAGGCGTTCACGGCTGGAGTTTTGGCGGTTTTATGACCATATCCCTCATGACCAATTACCCCGACGTGTTCAAAGTAGGCGTTGCCGGTGGCCCCGTCATCGACTGGAAATGGTATGAGGCGATGTATGGCGAACGCTATATGGATACCCCTGAGGCCAATCCTGAAGGCTATGCCAAGACAAGTTTGCTCAAACAAGCCAAGAACTTGAAAGGCAAACTGCAAGTTATCACCGGTGAGAACGATCCCGTTGTGGTTCCACAACATGCCAAGGCCTTCATTCACCAGTGCATCTTGGATGGCACGCAGCCCGATTTCTTCATGTATCCGGGCGAACCCCACAACATGAGAGGCCATCAGAGCACGCACTTGCATGAGCGTATTACCCAATATTTTGAAGATTATTTGAAATAAAAAATATGAAAATATTATTGTTAGGCGGCGGCGGACGTGAACACGCCCTCGCATGGAAGATAGCCCAAAGTCCCAAGTGTGACCAACTGTACATCGCCCCCGGCAACGCCGGAACGGAAAACTGCGGAAAGAATGTGGCCATTAAGGCCGATGACTTTGAAGCTCTGAAAGATTTTACCGTCGAAAACAATATCGGAATGGTGGTCGTAGGACCTGAAGATCCCTTGGTAAAAGGAATCTACGACAGCTTCAAGACCGACCCGAAGACCCGTAATATCCCCGTGATAGGCCCATCGAAGGCCGGTGCCGTGCTCGAAGGAAGCAAGGATTTTGCGAAAGCTTTCATGAAACGTCACCACATTCCGACGGCCGCCTATGAGACTTTTGATGGCACAACGCTGCAAGAAGGTCTCAAATTCTTAGAAACCTTGCAAGCGCCTTACGTGCTCAAGGCCGATGGTTTGGCTGCCGGCAAAGGCGTACTTATCCTCCCCACACTCGAAGAAGCCCAAAAAGAATTCCGTGAAATGCTGGGCGGCATGTTTGGAAATGCCAGCGCCAAAGTAGTCATTGAGGAATTCTTGAGCGGTATAGAATGCTCCGTTTTCGTACTGACCGATGGCAAGAACTACAAGATTTTGCCCGAAGCCAAGGACTACAAGCGCATTGGCGAGCATGACACGGGACTAAACACAGGCGGTATGGGCAGCGTTTCACCCGTACCGTTTGCCACGACAGCGTGGATGGAAAAGGTAGACCGGCAGATTATCCGCCCCACCGTTGAAGGCTTGGCCGCTGAAAACATTGATTACAAAGGCTTTATTTTCTTCGGTCTTATCAATGTAAACGGTGAGCCGATGGTCATAGAATACAACTGCCGCATGGGCGATCCGGAGACTGAAAGCGTCATGCTGCGCCTCAAAAGCGACATCGTCGACTTGTTTGAAGGCGTTGCCGAGGGTAATCTTGACCAACGAGAGATTGTTTTCGATGAGCGTGCGGCCGTCAGTGTCATGCTGGTAAGCGGAGGATACCCCCAAGAATATAAGAAAGGTTATCCTATCTCAGGCCTTGACAAAGTAGAAAACAGCATTGTATTCCATGCGGGAACCACGGTGAAAGACGGACAGACCGTTACCGATGGCGGCCGTGTCATCGCCGTATCGTCCTATGGGAAAACCAAGGAAGAAGCCTTACAAAAGTCGTTTGAGGAAGCTCAAAAGATAGAATTCATAGGCAAATACTTCAGAAGAGACATAGGACAAGACTTATAAAGCAGCTTACTTGAAAGTAAAAAGATTACAGAACAGAATCGCGGAAAACAGATTCTCCCTGCCAACAACTGCCGTCATAGCGCTGTTGGTATGGATTTCAGCCGGACTGATAAGCCAAGACCTTTGGCTTCAGTTCGGCCTGATGGCCATTGCTACCTATTTTATGGTGGAATTGAACAACCGCAACGTACTCATGAGAACGTACAGTCGAATGGTGTCATGCTCATTCCTTGTGCTCAATCTCACTTGTCTTGACTTGTTCACGGCCAGCGCCGCCACGGGAACCGTGCAACTTTGCTTCGTGCTCCACCTGATATTCCTCTTCCAATCCTATCAGGACAAGCAGTCCATGGGCTCCGTTTTCTTTGCTTTCGCCATGCTTGGAATCGCCAGCTTGTTCTTTATTCAGGCACTGTTCCTTGTTCCGCTGACGTGGTTTCTCATGATGACACGCATCATGTCGATGACATGGCGCGGCTTCTTCGCCTCCATCATGGGCCTGATAGCCCCTTATTGGTTCGTGACGGGACTGCTCGTCTACCAAGGAAAGGCCGAAATGCTCCTCTCACACATACAAGGCATAACCGCTTTTCAGGAGCCAAGCCTCGCCAATATGCCCCCGGCAACACTGCTGGCAGGGCTTATCTTCATCGTGCTGATGGGCATTATAGGAGGGATTCACTTCCTTCGCAACAGCTATTTGGATAAAATACGCACCCGAATGGTCTACGAGGCACTCATCATTCTCTTTGTCTGCCTCGTCATTTTCGTGGTGCTCCAACCCCAACACGCCGCTATGCTCGCGCCATTGCTCATCACCGTCGTGTCACCACTGATAGCTCACTACATCACTTTCACGAAAACATTTATCACAAACGTATCTTTTATATTGATTTTATTGGTCACCGGTCTTTTGGTGATAACTAATTTATGGCTACCCTTACAGACTTTCTTATAGACTGGGGCTATTGGGGCATGCTCTTTTCAGCGTTTTTGGCAGGTAGTTTCCTACCTTTCAGCAGCGAAGTTGTCATGCTGGCCCTATTAGCAGCCGGCCTTCACCCTTGGCAACTCATCCTTTTCGGCACCGTAGGCAACGTGCTCGGCGGACTGTTCAACTACGGTATAGGCCGCATGGGTCGCATGGATTGGATAGAACATTACCTCCACGTGAGCCCCAACCAGCTCGACAGAGCCAAAAGATTTATGCGCGGACATGGTGCTTGGATGGGATTCTTCGCCTTCGTGCCGTTTCTTGGCAGCGCCATCACGATAGTTTTAGGACTTATGAGGTCTAATTTTTTCATCTCACTAATCAGTATTTCTATGGGAAAATTTATCAGATACATCATCTTGGCCATGTCGGTCGTTGGACTGACAGCCTGCACCTACACTCCCAAAACGGCCGGCCGGCAAATCACCGTCAGCATAGAGCCCCTTCGTTTCCTGACCGAACAGATTGCAGGCGACCGCTTCGACGTGAATACTTTGGTCCCGGCAGGCAGCAACCCTGAGATATACGAGCCTACCGCCAAGCAAATCATGGGATTGGCCGGCAGCGACCTTTTCATCAAAGTGGGCAATTTGGGCTTCGAGCGCACATGGATGAAAAAAATGGAGAGCAACGCTCCCCATACCATCATCGTCAACGCATCGGAGAATATCAGGCCTTTGAAGAGCACAAACGGTATTGACGACGCCCACACATGGATGAGTACGGCCAACGCCCGGCTCATTGCCGCCCGCATTTATCGTGCCTTGGCCGAGATAGACAGCAAAGACAGCACCTACTTCAGGGCCAACCTCAACAAACTGATGGATAAAATAAACGAGGTTGACCGCAATATTCAGATGAAACTCACCAAGGACAAGACGCCCGCTTTCCTCATCTATCACCCCGCACTGACCTACTACGCGCAAGAGTATCAGCTCCGCCAAATCCCCGTAGAGGAAGAAGGACGGGAGCCAAGCGCCGCCCAACTACAGCAAGTGATCAACAGTGCCAAGCAGTTAGGCGTGAAAACACTCTTCGTACAGAAAGAGTTTGCCAACCGCAACGTCAGGATCGTGGCCGAGGGCAGTGGCGCGAAAGAGGTCGAAATCAATCCGCTCAGCTACCATTGGGACAAGGAAATGGTGCGCATAGCCGAACTTTTAAAATAACATTTCTATGGCAGTTATCATCCGACTCGACCACATTTCGGCTTCCTATGGCCACATCACGGCCGTGAAAGACATCAGCCTGCAAGTAGAGCACGATGACTTTTTGGCCATATTGGGCCCCAACGGTTGCGGCAAGACTACGTTGGTCAATGTCATTTTAGGACTGAAAACGCCCTGCGAAGGCAAGGTTGTCTATCTGAAAGACAACCAACCTACCGCCTCGCTCAACATGGGTTACCTGCCACAATACAACGACATTGACAAGAATTTTCCCATATCGGTGCGCGAGGTGGTCCTTTCCGGACTCAAGAGCAAGCCTTCTCTTTTTTATCATTACACCAAAACTCAAAAGGCACAAGCCGATGAGGCCATCCTCACCATGGGCCTCGACGCCGTAGCCGACCGAGCCATAGGCACCCTGAGTGGTGGTCAGCTCCAACGAGTGCTGCTGGCCCGGGCCATCGTTTCTAAGCCCGAGGTCATTATTCTCGATGAGCCCAACACCTATATCGACCGCCGTTTTCAGGACGAAATGTACGAAATGCTCCACCGTCTCAACCAAAACTGCGCCATCATCATCGTAAGCCACGACATCGAACGGATGAAGCAAGAAGCCAAACACTTCGTTCAGCTTTGACCAACCCGCCCCTCTTATTTCCCACACTCCCTGCAACATCGGACCAGTCAGACTAGTCAGACTGGTTCGACCCTTTCCCTCATTTATCACTCCACCCACAACCGTTTTCCAAGAGCAGCCCTTTCACCGCCTGAAAGGGCTGCTTTGGCATGGTCAAAAGCCAGCTTTCACACGATGAAAGGCCCGCTTTGACAAACCCGCTTGCCCACGGCTAATCGCTCAATGGAATCTTAGCAAATGTCAAAAAATTTGCTGTTATAAAAATATATCGTATCTTTGCAAGAAGTATTTTGAAACAATAATAACTACAATGAAACAGTACAGATTGGTAGACAATGTCATGGGATGGCTTGCTTTCCTGATAGCAGCGTTCACATATTGCTCTACGATTGAACCGACAGCCAGTTTTTGGGACTGTCCAGAGTTTATAGACACCGGTTACAAGCTCGGAATCGGCCATCCACCCGGAGCACCTTTCTTCATGCTCACGGCCAATCTATTCTCCCAGTTCGCAAGTGACGCCACGCAGGTGGCCCGCTGGGTCAACACGATGAGTGCCTTGCTCAGCGCCACCACCATACTGTTCCTCTTCTGGACCATCACTCACCTCACCCGAAAGCTCATCCTCAAGGATTGGACCGAGCTGAGTTTAGGCAAGCTGATAGCCATAGAAGCCTCGGGATTGGTAGGCGCTCTCATCTATACTTTCAGCGACACGTTTTGGTTTTCGGCCGTAGAAGGCGAGGTTTACGCCTATTCGTCGGCCTTTACCGCCATCGTTTTCTGGCTCATTCTCAAATGGGAAGACCATGCCGATGAGCCTCATAGCGACCGTTGGCTCATTCTTATCTGCTACATGACGGGCCTTAGCATTGGTGTTCACCTGCTCAACCTGCTTTGTATCCCCGCCATCGTTCTGGTATTCTGCTACCGTAAGTTCCCCGAAATCGAGCTCAAAGGCTCACTTTTGGCTTTGGCCGTGTCCTTTGTCATCGTGGCCGGCGTGCTCTATGGCATTGTACCGGGCATTATTACCGTAGGCGGATGGTTTGAATTGCTGTTTGTCAACGTACTTGGTCTCCCCTTCAATACCGGCGAGATTATCTATATCATACTGTTGGTAGCCACCGTTATATGGGCCATTTATGAGAGCTATAACCAACGCAATGAGAAACTTGAGAATATATCGTTCCTCCTTTCCGTGGCCCTGCTGGGCATTCCGTTCTACGGTTATGGCTGGAGCGCAGCTGTCATTGGCGCCATCGTGCTGGCCATTTTGTGGTTCGTGCTCAATTATAAGAAGGTGGTCGACAAGCAGAAGGTAGCTTTCATTTCGTCACGTATCAAGAATACGATGCTTCTCGGCTTCCTTATGATCATGATAGGTTACTCCAGCTATGCCCTCATCGTGATTCGTTCCTCGGCCAATCCGCCGATGGACCAGAACTCACCCGAGGACATCTTTACCCTTGGAAGCTACCTGAGCCGCGACCAATACGGCGACCGTCCCTTGCTCTATGGCCAACCTTACACCGCGCAAGTTAAACTTGAGCAGGAAGGAAACATGTGTAAGCCCGTGGCAAACGAGGGAGCTCCCGTCTATGCACGCAAGGAAAAGAAGTCCAAAGACGAGAAAGACTCTTACTTCATCGTAACTCATAAGAACCATTATGTGTACGCTCAAAACATGCTCTTCCCACGCATGCACAGCAACGACCACGCCGAAGCCTACGAAGAGTGGATGGGTGGTGTCGATGGTAACGAGGTTCCTTACGACCGTTGTGGTGAACCGATGTCTATAAAGGTGCCCACACAGTTTGAGAACATCCGTTTCTTCCTCTCCTACCAATGCAATTTCATGTATTGGCGCTACTTTATGTGGAACTTCGCAGGCCGTCAGAACGACATTCAAGGCAATGGAGAACTCGAGCATGGCAACTGGATTACCGGCATATCACTCATTGATAACGCCCGATTAGGCGACCAAAGCCAGCTCCCCGATGACCTTCGGAACAATAAGGGACACAATGTGTTCTACTGCTTACCGCTCTTGTTAGGCCTCATCGGTCTGTTTTGGCAGGCGTGGAGAGGCAAACGAGGCATTCGTCAGTTCTGGGTTGTCTTCTTCTTGTTCTTCATGACGGGCCTCGCCATTGTCATTTACCTCAACCAAACGCCCATGCAGCCGCGCGAACGTGACTATGCTTACGCCGGATCGTTCTACGCTTTCGCTATATGGTGTGGCATTGGAGTGGCCGCCATCATTGATTTGCTTAAGAAATACATCAAGGTCAACGACGTTGTCTTGGCCTCGGTGGCAGGCCTTATCTGCCTTCTCGTACCCGTACAGATGGCCAGTCAGACATGGGACGACCACGATCGCTCCGGCCGTTATGCCTGCCGTGACTTCGGGCAGAACTATCTGATGACTTTACAAGACAAGGGTAACCCCATCATTTTCACCAATGGCGATAATGACACCTTCCCCTTGTGGTACAATCAGGACGTGGAAGGCGTACGAACCGACGCCCGTGTCTGCAATCTCAGCTATCTTCAGACCGATTGGTACATTGATCAGATGAAGCGACCGGCCTACACTTCGCCCACCGCTCCTATCACTTGGTCGCGCCTCGATTACTGTCAGGGCACCAACGAATACGTTCCCATACAACCGGAACTGAAGAATCAGATTCTCGAATTCTATAAACAGAATCCTCAACAAGCCAAACAGCAGTTTGGCGATGAGCCGTTTGAGCTGAAGAACATCCTGAAACATTGGGTGCTCGAGGGCCGTGGAGAGCTTCATGTCATCCCCACCGACACGGTGTATGTCACCATTGACAAGGAAGCCGTGAAGCGTAGTGGCATGCTGATGGCCTCTGACACCATCCCGGACCGCATGATTATCTCGCTCGCAAAGAAGAACGCGCTCTATAAGGGCGACCTCATGATGCTCGAAATGATAGCCAACGCCAATTGGACACGCCCACTCTACGTGGCTACAACGGTAGGTGAGAAGCACTACATGAACCTTGGCGATAACTTCGTGAAGGAAGGATTGGCCAACCGTATCACGCCTTTCACCACGATAGACCCCAGCCGCAGCAAGAATTATGACACCGAAAAGGTGTATAACAACATGATGAAGCGCTACAAGTACGGCAATCTGAAGCAGAAAGGCCTTTACCTTGACGAGACTGTCCTGCGACTTGTATATACCCATCGCCGGCTGTTTGCCGAATTGGCGACCCACCTTATTCAGGAGGGACAGAAGGAAAAAGCCATTCAAGTGCTTGCCAAATGCGAGCGTGAGATACCGACTTACAACGTTCCTTACAGCTTCTTGAGCGGTGGCACCGACTTAGCCGCAGCCTACTCGCTGGTTGGCAACAAGGCCAAAGCCCGTGAGGTAATCAACGCCGTATGGAAAGAAGCCGACCAATATGTCAAGTGGTATCTTGCGCTGGATAGCGGCAAGTTCAGCTTCTCCATGTCTTCCTGCCTGCGCCAGCTTAGCATTATGCACAGCGTTATCAACACGACACGCTTCATCGACGCGGCTTTGGCCGACAAACAGAACCGCCAATTCGAGAACTATTATAAGCTCTACCAAGGCAAAGGCGGTCTTTTGCCCGAGGAATAACGTATATTTGCCCGAAGAATAACGCATTAAAGAGATAGACGGATGATAATAGAACAACCCGCAAAATGGCTCCGCTGGATTTACCCGCGTGCCCTTTGGAGGATGGATAAGAAGGATCATTCCGTCTATCTCACGTTTGATGACGGGCCCATTCCCGAATCCACGCCGTTTATTTTAGAGACTTTGGCCAAGTACAACGTGAAGGGCACCTTCTTCATGGTGGGCGAAAACGTGCTCCGTTACCACGATCTCTATAACGACATCGTCAACGCCGGCCACCAAGTTGGCAACCACACGTTCAACCACATGGGCTCTTTTAAGCACTGGACGCTTAGCTATGCCCTGAACGCAAGCAAGGCCAACGAGCTTATCCACGCCCATCTTTTCCGCCCACCCCACGGCTGGATGCGGGCCAGCGTCTATTGGTGGCTCTCCCGCCAATACACCATCGTCATGTGGGACTTGGTCACCCGCGACTATTCCAAGTGGCTTACGGGCGAGGATGTGCTCAATAATGTCAAGCGGTTTGCCCGCAACGGCAGTATCATAACGTTCCATGACTCGCTCAAGAGCATTGAAAAACTCAAGTATGCCTTGCCCAAATCAATCGAATGGTTAAAAGAACAAGGATATGAATTCAAGACTTTTGACTGATAAAATCAAAGCCGAGGCAGCCCGTCTCGGCTTTTTTGCGTGTGGCATAGCCAAGGCCGAGCCCGTGGATGACAAGATGTCGAGGCAGCTAAGGTCATGGTTGGCCAACGGACATCACGCAGGCATGGACTACATGGCCAACTATACCGACATGCGCCTTGACCCGCGGCGGCTCATGCCGGGCCTTAAAAGCATTGTCAGCGTAGCGCTCAACTACGCACCGGCCCACTGTCCCGACGCCGAAGAGTACCAATTGGCCGCCTACGCCTTGGGAAAGGACTATCACGACATTGTTAAAGCCAAGCTACGGCAGCTCGCCGTCGCCATAGGAGCGGTGGACTGCCTTTATCAACCACAAGCCGCCGACACCTCGCAGGCCGATGACGACACGCTCACCTGCCGCATCTTTGTCGACTCGGGGCCCGTGCTGGAACGCTATTGGGCCGAGAAAGCAGGCTTGGGATGGATAGGTCGCAACCACCAACTCATCATTCCGTTTGCCGGAAGCATGTTTTTCTTAGGCGAGCTGTTCCTTTCCGCCGAATTGGAATACGACCAACCGATGGGCAACCGCTGCGGAAAATGCCACAAATGTATAGACGCCTGCCCCACCGGAGCTATCCGGTTAGAGAGTACAACCTTTGATTCGGAGCGCTGTTTGAGCTATCAGCTCATCGAGAATAGGGGCAATCTGTCCGCCGAAGCACAACAAGCGATGGGCAATACCATCTATGGATGCGACCGTTGTCAGCAAGCCTGCCCGTGGAACCGCTTCGCCAAGCCCAACACCACGCCCGAGCTGCAACCCAGCGAGGCGCTCCTCAACATGCGACGCAGCAATTGGCAGGAGTTGACCGAGGAACAATATCGCAACCTTTTTAAGGGAAGCGCAGTCAAAAGAGTGAAATACGCCGGCCTGAAACGCAACATCGAAGCCGCCATACGCCACACGGCAAAGGCGCAACAGCCCGACCGACACGAAACCAATGCCACGCTTCCACCCGATAAGGACTAAGCGATGGCCGGCTGACCACGGTCATTATCCACCCAAAATCCTATCTTTTCAAAAAAATATCACCACAAACGAAAAGTCAAAACACCACGTCACGACAAATCATTCTTTACAAAATATACATCCCTTCACCATTTACGACTACATTATGAATGAAATAGAACAAGCCGTACAGGCCTTTTTCCACTCCTTCGCCCTGCGCGTTCTCAATGAGGCCGGGGCCAATCCCGACAGTCCACAAGCCGTAAAACAAGCCTTGCTGGAACATTATGAGCACATTTATCCGGCCTTCAGCCAAACCGAAATCTTCAAATCGTGTCCCGAAGGCTCGGCCCGCTACCTCACGATGGTGGAGGCTTACCGATACAACTTCACGCTGCTGCTCGAAGGAAAAATCCCATAACACAAAACTGAACAATATGAACAAGAAAGTTTCAGAACAGAGAAAGGACAAGCTGAAGCAAAGTAATCTCTACTTGCGGATGCAGAAAATAACCCTGCTTTTAGACCAATACCACCTCGATGGCGCCATAGGTCTCATTCCGGGAGGTATCGGCGACATGGTCACAGCCCTCTTTTCGCTCGTCCATGTCTACTTCAGCCTATTCAAGTTACGGTCCATCCCCCTCACGCTGGCTATCCTCAACAATAGCCTTCGTGACATTTTCATGGGCCTGATACCCTTTTACGTGGGCGACGTTATCGACTTCTTCCACCGCTCCAACAAGAAAAACATGCAGCTGATAGACGGTTTTGTCAACCACGACTCGCACATCATCAGCGAGATTAACCGTAAAGCAGTCTATAGCCTGCTCGTCTTCATCAGCCTACTGATAGCCATCGGTCTCATGATATGGCTTATCATCACGCTGATAGGAAAGCTCGGCACCGTGCTGTTTACCTAACATTATCCTCCACAAAGGTCATGACAAGGCGGCGGAACGCCCACGCAAACATTCAGAAAATACTTTACAAAAAAACTCAAATCCTTGCGATTTTTTCATCAAAACAGTCTTTCGGTGGAAAAATCGCAAGGATTTTACTATTTAATCATCTGACTAATAATCAACAACTTACACATATCAAAATCTACAAACCTACGCCATAGCCGGCCGATAAGCCCCCTTCTGACCGGCCAAAGCAGCCCTTTCGTGTGCCCAAAGAGGGCTTTTCACTTCACCGTCATGACCCTTTCAGCTGCTCAAAAGCCAAAAACAGCCAACTCGAAACACTGCTTTCGGCCGGGCACAGCCGTCCATCCATGATTTTATAGCTACCTTTTCAGCTATTTTTCACGTAAAAACGAGTCCGTGAAACGCCACTCCTCGCTATATGACGCTAAAACAAACAGCGTTTTAAAGTGAATATTTCTTTACATAACCGGCCTAATACGCCCGCGCAAAGTCTCGCCTTACATTACCCACCCCATCACCCACCAACCGCGACGAGGGCCATAACGCCCCTGCCATTCTTAGCCAAGAAAACCATCAAAGATGACAAATAACACTTATTTTCCATTGGAAAATGTTAACAAGAGGTGGTTTTTAGTTAAGTAATATTTATTTTCCAACGGAAATTTTGTCGCATGGCAACCTTCTATTATCTTTGCATCAGTTTCCAAAGGAAAATAAAATTAAAGGGAGAGAATCACCTCCCAAAACATTAAAAGAACAACGACAATGAAAAGAGCCACACTGATTCTCACCGTCATGGCAGCAATGGCCCTGACTGCTTGCTCAGCCAACAGCGGCAAAAAAGACAACAACACAAAACAAGTAAATAAAGTATCAACAAATAAAACTAAAAAAAATATGACAGTACAAGAATTAACTACCAGCGCGTTCAAGACCAAAGTAATGGACTACGAGAAACATCCGAAGGAGTGGGTGTTTGAAGGTGACAAGCCGGCCATCATCGATTTCTACGCCACATGGTGCGGTCCATGCAAGGCCACAGCGCCTATCTTGGAAGAATTGGCCAACGACTACGCCGGAAAGATTGACGTTTACAAGGTCGACGTAGACCAACAGCAGGAATTGGCAGCCCTCTTCGGCGTGCGTTCTATCCCCTCGCTGCTCTTCATTCCTAAAGACGGACAGCCCCAAATGCAGGTAGGCGCCATGAACAAGCAGCAGTTTGAACAGGCCATCAAGTCTACACTGTTAAAGTAAGGAGACGGAATGGATCAGGAATGTATCCGTCGTATCAGGACCATTTATCGTGAGATTGCCGCTTTTGAAGGCTCCCTGCAACAAAGGCTGGGGCTCAATATCAACGAGGCAATGCTGTTATGCCTGATCGATGACAAAGAACATATATCCTCGGGAGAGATTGCCGACGAGATGAACTTGACCCCTTCCAACGCATCAAAAGTAATCGCCTCACTCGAAAAGGGCGGTCTCATCCGTCGCAAAGCTTGCAAAGAGGACAAGCGTTGCATGAAGTTCACCATCAGCACAAGGGGCAAAGACTTGCTGCACGAGCTGAATTGTGACTCGCTGCAACTACCAACCGAACTGCAAGAACTGTCTGACCAAGTGGCCCAAGCCGAACTATAATTTTATTTTTTCCCGTAAAATAGCGCGAACAAGTGCAATAAGAGTTTCTTCTTAAATTGCTGAATACTGCCTATTTTCTACAAAAAAATGTGCCGCCGGAAGCTCTTTTCCGGTGGCACGTTTGCTTTTTATCAATCCGAAGGTCTTAATTCGGCCGACTTAACGACCGCTCTACGACGTTTTCCATTTAACTTTTACTTGCTCCAAGACCTTTATAAAGCCCTCAAACAACAAGCTATCGGTTGTTTCCTTTTTGCTCTTTATCTACTCCAAGGCCCTAATTCAGTTTGTAACTCAAACCTACCGAGGCGTAAATAGGATAAAGGGTCTGCTCTATGGTCTTGAAATCAGAACGATGAATGCCCGTCAGTCCCCAATTGAGTTCCACGAAACAACCCAATCGCCGATAGAAATTCCAATCGGCACCGAGGGCCAATCCCACCTGAAAACGGCGCATGTCCGAGGTAAAATCGTAGTCGCCACGCTGTCCGGGCTCACTACCAATGTTGACCTTGGCCCCCGTCGGGTCGCCCACTCGCAAATAACCTTCGTGCGCATAGCCCGAGAAATCGCGTGAAAACACATAAGACACGTAAGGACCGAGCCTTAATCGCCACGCCTCGGATGGGTGCCAAGTAGCCTGAACGGGCACGGTGACCATCCATTCACGCACTTTGGTCCTCACACTTCCTGTAAATTGCCCCTCAAGCACCTGCGTTCCCTTGGCTATTTGCATGTGATAATTCTTCACTTGGGCGTCAACATTCATGCCTTTGTTCTCTATGTGCAGTCCCACAAGCACGCCCACACCATGCGTCAACGGCTTTTCGGCGTCAATACCAGCCTGAAAGCTCGGGGTAAGTTCATAGCTGCTGAGCTTTCGGATGGTCGCCGGCAAGCCCACGGGGGCCGTTCCGCCAAGGTTATAACCCAAGCGTGCGCTGTAAGTTACGCCATCAAGAATACATTGCTGCGCCGACATCATAAGGGCGAACATCGACATGAGCACCGTCAAACTTATCTTTTTCATTCTTTTACATCCTCCTTTTCACAAATAATTTTCACTTTATCAACCATCAGTTTTGAGCCAACGGCCCCAATGAAATTATCGCCCTGACGGCTCGATGAGAACACGATGGCCAAGCTATAGCCACGGTTGGCCAGCAAATCAAGGTCGATTTCATTGGTATATTTGAACTCCAAATCGAATGAAGTCCACTTATCCATGGGCTTCACGGGGCCCATATCGGCTATAGCCACGATGAGTTCGCTCGTCTTCACGTTGGTTCCGTCTAATACGAAGGCCTTTCCATCAGCGTCATGATTGCGATAGAACACGGCGTAAATGGAACCTTCATCGGTTTGGTCCTTGATAGGCTTACTCTTACGGTCGGTCAGTTTCTCTCCGGGTGCATATTGGTAATACCCCGTAAAATGAAGAGGTTTACGGTCGAAAGGCCGCCCAAACTGGGTGGCATGCAAGGGATCGAGGGACGCACTTTCCACGTTAAAGGTGCCATAGAACAAGTTGCCGGCCGCAATTGGCATACTCGCAATCCATCCAAATAAGCCTGTGGACCGAGTAACAAGCTGTACTCCTTTGCCCTCAAAGCCCTCGTCAATGGAGAAAGAGGGAAATTCCTTCTCGCTCTTTCCCGAAGCCGTGATGGCGAAAGCACCATTACCCGTGGCCCAATCGGTTGTCAGTGTGCCGTCTTCGTGCAATTCCTGCCACTCATAATATTTGGTCTTACTGCCTATTCCCGCCAAAGTAACATGCTCAAAATCGAAATTAACCTCGTCGTTCACCATCTTTGTTTCGTGCTTCACCGCCAAGCGATAGGTACGATGATAGGCTCCGTCCTGCGAAGTGACCGTATAGACAACCGGACCTTGGCTGAAGTCTTGGGCCGAACCACTGGCCGGAACAATCGAAGCACCATCAGTAATCTTGAAGACCGGGGCCAACGAGGTTATATCAGCCCTACGTCTGACGCTGAAAGTTATATCAGTAACGGTTGAGGAAACGCTTTGCACTGTGTCAGTGGCATTATAAAACACTTCTTCGGGCTGCTCCAAATGGAACGATATGGCCTCTATGTCGCATTCGGCATTGAGCGGCTCATCTTGCACACACGATAAAATGAGGGTACACAACAGCGGTACCAACATTATCTTTAATAATACTTTCATCATAATACCTATTCACAATAATCGCCGCAAAGTTACGAAAAGTTTGCCAAAAGCCCTTTCTGACCCTATATAAATAGGTGATAATTTGCGTCTTTTAAGCCTTGAAAGGTGCCAAAAGCTACACGTAATTATTCCAAAAGTTAGCCCTTTTCACTTTGTCAGCCAAATTAAATGATGTATCTTTGCACTCCAAGCAAAAGGAAAAATGATAGTTTGCATAGCAGAGAAACCCAGCGTAGGAAGAGACATAGCCCGCATTATCGGCGCCACAACCGACAAGAAAACCTATATGGAGGGCAATGGCTATCAGGTAACATGGACCTTTGGTCACCTCTGTTGCCTGAAAGAGCCCAATGACTATTCGGAAAACTGGAAGCATTGGAGCTTGGGCGCCCTGCCCATGATTCCCCCACGATTCGGTATCAAGCTGATTGAGGATCAGGGAATCAAGAACCAATTTGCCACGATAGAGAAGCTCATGCAGGCTGCCGATGGTATCATTAACTGCGGTGACGCCGGTCAGGAGGGTGAACTTATCCAACGATGGGTCATGCAGAAAGCGCAAGCCAAGTGCCCGGTAAAGCGTTTATGGATTAGTTCCATGACCGATGAAGCCATCCGCGAGGGCTTTCAAAACCTCAAAGATCAGGACGACTATCAGTCACTTTACTTGGCGGGACTCTCCCGAGCCATAGGTGATTGGATATTGGGAATGAACGCCACGCGCCTATATACACTGAAGTACGGGCAGAATAGGCAGGTATTGAGCATAGGACGCGTGCAGACACCGACCTTGGCGCTCATTGTGAACCGACAAAAGGAAATCGATAACTTCAAGCCCGAGCCTTATTGGATTCTCGCAACCATCTATCGGGAGACTCAATTCACCGCGACCAAAGGTAAATTCACCAGCAAGGAGGAGGGTGAACAGGCCTTTGCCACCATTGAGGGCAAGCCTTTCACCATCACGAGTGTAACGAAGAAGAAGGGCATAGAGAACCCGCCACACCTTTACGACCTCACATCGTTGCAGGTAGACTGCAACAAGAAGTTTGGCTATTCGGCCGAAGCAACCCTCAATCTCATTCAAAGTCTGTATGAAAAGAAGGTAACGACCTATCCGCGTGTGGACACTCAGTATCTCAGTGACGACATTTACCCCAAGTGTCCTCAGATAATGAATGGCATTTTTCAAACCAAATACGCCGGACAAGCCCCCTATGCCGAGCTCGTCAGGCCATTGGGAGGCAAACCTCTGCCCAAAAGCAAGAAGGTATTTGACTCGTCTAAGGTGACCGATCACCATGCCATCATCCCTACCGGCGTAGTTCCGCAGGGACTGAGCGACATGGAACGCCATGTATTCGACCTCGTTACACGCCGCTTTATCAGCGTTTTCTATCCGGATTGTAAGTTCTCCACCACGACCGTATTGGGCGAAATAGATGGCATAGAGTTCAAAACATCGGGCAAAGAGATACTCGATCCGGGCTGGCATGTGGTCTA
>NZ_DATCYK010000133.1:0-1503 GCF_036570325.1 Prevotella sp. | reverse complement strand
GTTGGTGCCCCATGCTCTTTCAAAAGATAGTCGGTCTTGGCGAAAGTGCCGCTAAGATTGAGCCGTGTGGCATGGGTTTGCTGCTCCAAACACTGCTGAAACACCTTGTTAAAGCGGCTGTATATCAGTTGATAGTTGGGCTTGAGGGCCGCCGCAGCCTGCAATTCCTCGTAGTAGTTGGTAGCCGCCTCGGGCTCGTAGGCCTCGAACAGCCGGTGGTCGGCCTTAGGGTTGTATTCCGATATTTTGAAAACGTGTGAAGGCATGGTGCTTGATTGAAAACTGATAGTAGGATGGAAGTCAAAGCCAAAGGTAGCATTTTTCCCGTTATTATGGGCAGACGGGTGGCTTTTTTGTAAAGGAAGTGGTAAGAAAATTAACACTTCCATGGGGTGGCATTTAGAAAACGGGGCGGCGGATAGCAGGAGGTGAAAGGGCTGTTTGGGGCCTTGGGAAGGAGGGGAGTGGGGGGATGAAACGAC
Organism: Prevotella sp.; assembly: GCF_036570325.1. Taxonomy (GTDB): domain Bacteria; phylum Bacteroidota; class Bacteroidia; order Bacteroidales; family Bacteroidaceae; genus Prevotella. The sequence continues at coordinate 1,021 of NZ_DATCYK010000133.1, read as the reverse complement.
AGAAAGCCGACTTTGGATAGGCCGAAGCAGGCCTTTCGCTGGCTCGGTGTGGGCGTATGGCCCTCTAAAAAAGTAGCTATAACCATGCGAAAGCGGCCCTTTGAGCTTTTCATTTTCAGGAAATAAAGTGCTCAATGGGCCGCTTTAAACGGTTTGTAAATATTATATATTTGATTATCAGTTGGTTATAAAAAGCGTTAGAATTCGATTTCTGCGGGCTAATCGTCGATGAGTGAGGAAATAGGCCGTGGTTTTCTATCTTTTGTAAAGATAATTCTGAATTTTAACTTTTCAGAGAATCGTTTTTTCCTTCTCTATGAATTGATTTCTCCTCGTTTGTAAATCGTTTTCTTCTCCTTTATGAATCGGTTTCTCCTTATTTATAAATTATTTCTTTCTCATCTATAAAACGATTTCTATCCATATAATGTTGACATTCTCCTTTCTTATGAATCGGCGTTTATAAAAATGGTTTTGATATTTTGGTTTCTTGCTGATAATGCTTGGGCGAGTGGCATTTGGGTGGGTCAAACGCCATTAGCGGGTGACGATGAGGCGCAGGCTGTCGGCATGGCTTCGCTCTTTCAGCCATAGGCGCAGTTGCTCTCGGTGGGCGTCGGGCAGTGGTTTGGCTACGCTGACGATGGCCGTTACAAATCTGCGGGCGGGCAAAGTGTCGGTAGAAATTTGTAGGGTGGAGGTGAGGGAAAAGGCTTTTACGCCGGGCGAAATCACCTTTATCTCGCGTCGGATGTCACGGCTTAGGCGGTCGTATTGCTGATAGCCGGCCAGCATTGTTTTGAGATGGGTATTCTCTTCGGCCGTTTGTTCCAAGAGTTTTTGCTGCTCGGCGCTGCCCGTGGCTTGATTATAAAGTCTGTGGCTCAGCGCTATTATGCTGTCGGAGCCGGTGCCTTGAATCACTTTCAGGCGGTAGCCTTTCAGTGTGCTGTAGCTGTTGAGCGCCGTTTGGGCCTCGTTTATCTTCTTCTTCGTGAGCGATCGGCCCACGGCTACCACC
>NZ_DATCYK010000132.1:0-4926 GCF_036570325.1 Prevotella sp. | reverse complement strand
CGCATAGCCCACTCCTGCCGCTTCGACAACAGCAACCGCAGGGGTAAGATCGGTGAGCTCGCCCTTGATATATTCAATCATAAGTGTTTGTTTTTTGTATATATACAAAACGATAACGCAAAGTTAAGGCTTTATATTGTATTTTCAATGGCCTTGTTGTCAAAAAAAACTACATGTTTTTCTGCACGTTTTCAGTGCTCAAACAGACTTCCGGCCATGCCATCGCGGGCTTTTGGCGATGGGCTTTTAGGCTTTTGCCCCATGGACGTGGGCCTTTCACGGGGCGAAAGCAGTGCTTTTACCTCCTTACCATGGCCCTTTTACGAGGCCGAAACGCAGCTTTGGGCGGGCCAAAAGAGGGCCGATGAAGCCTAAAAATAGACCTTTGAAACGGTCGAAAGAAAGCAATCGGTTGGTAATCAGTAGTTTATAAAAACGTGAAAAACGGCCGTTTTTCGGGCCAAAGATTTCTTCTTTGAGAATAACGCAGCCATTTTGAGCCTTTTGTAAAGTATTTTCGCAATTTTAGGAGTGGCATGGCGATGGTGGCGAGGAATGGTTCTGAAGGGCTCACGCATGACTAATCGCTTGCTCATGGATAGCGATTTACAACAGCGGAAAGCCCACGGGGCGTCGCAGGAGCGGAAAAGCGTGGTTTAAAAAAGTGAAAAAATAAACGGCTGTTATCTAACATTTCGTCGATTTAATGTACTTTTGCAGTGACAAAAATATAGAAAACATGACGAAAATTAGAGCAGCCGTAGTAGGCTACGGCAACATTGGCCGCTTCGCGGTGGAGGCACTTGAGGCTGCCCCCGACTTTGAAATAGCCGGCATAGTGCGTCGTCAAGGCGACCAAGATAAACCTATCGAGTTGGCATCTTATGCCGTTGTAGATGATATAACCAAGCTTTCAAACGTTGATGTGGCCCTATTGGCCGCGCCGACACGCTCTTGTCCCGAGTACGCCGAGCAGATAGTAGCCCTCGGAATCAACACTGTTGACAGCTTCGACATACATACTGACATACTCGATTACCGTAATCGACAGATGGAAAACTGTAAAAAGGCCGGCAAGGTGAGCGTTATCGCGGCGGGATGGGACCCCGGTTCCGATTCTATCGTGCGTATCTTGATGCAGAGTTTGGCTCCTAAGGGACTTACCTATACCAACTTCGGCCCCGGTATGAGCATGGGTCATAGCGTTTGTGTGCGTGGTAAGGCCGGCGTGAAGGACGCTCTCTCGGTGACCATTCCTTTGGGTGAGGGCATTCATCGTCGCATGGTTTACGTGGAATTAGAGGAAGGTACGTCGCTCGATCAGGTAACTCACGAGATAAAATCAGACCCTTATTTCGCTCATGATGAGACTCACGTGTTCGCGGTGCAGTCGGTTGACGAGGTCAAAGATATGGGCCATGGCGTTCATTTGGTACGTAAGGGCGTGAGCGGAAAGACCCAAAACCAGCATTTTGAGTTCAATATGAGTATCAACAACCCCGCTCTTACGGCGCAAGTATTGGTCAATGTGGCCCGTGCTTCCATGCGTTTGGCCCCGGGTTGCTACACTATGCCCGAGATACCCGTTATCGATATGCTCCCCGGAACACGTGAGGAGATCGTCGCAACGCTGGTATAACTCGCTTTACAACATACTTCATCGCCAACAGCGGATAGGCTCGTAGAGGCGGTGAGTGAGGGGATGGCGACGCGGATTGGTAGGTCTGTCGTCGCCATCCTTATTATATATAAGGTGTAACATGGGTCGTTGAGGAGGTAAAAGGCCTGCTTCGGCTACTTTTAATGAGCCAAAATGTTGCTTCTTTATGGTGAAAGCTTTATCTTTGTAAGCACTTAAAACATTAAAAGAGAATACGATGAAAACGATTGCAGGTATCTTGGCGGCTGCCTTCTGCTTGGGAGTAGGCCCCGTGAAAGCACAAACCGATTCTGTTGTTTTTGCCACCGATAACGCTGATCAGCCGGTAAAAACAGCTTGTATAGACCTGAAACGGGCGTATTATTCGTTCTCCGTGTTGCCCGATCGGCAGCAAATCGCATTGAAATATGTCACCCCTCGTGAGGGCAAAGCTTCGCATGAGGGCGCTTATGTCATGCTCGATATGACCTCGGGGCAGGAACTTTGGACCGCACCGGCGGCATTTACACAGTCTGAATTCTATCAACGGCTGGGCAAAGCCACGGAGAACAAGCAGTTTCTCGATAAGTTTCAACTGACCACCGCTGGCCTGTTGGCGGCTGTTCCCGATGGTAAGTTGCGCTTGCTGGGCGACAGTGGGCACGTGAAGTGGGAGAAAAAGTTTTATCCCCTCTACGTAAATGAGCGCCACGACGTGGTTATTGGCTACCGAAGTGTCATGACCGGCAAGCTGAGAGGCCTGCGCCTTAGCACCGGTGAGGAGCTTTGGACCACGTCGGTGCTCCATCAAAATAACTGGGGATGGGACGATTTTAAGCTCGTAAGCGACTCTATGCTGATGGTAGCGGCCGATAATATCTACTTCGTTAATATCAACAATGGGCATACAATCAAGTATGACGCCTCCATGGGGCACGTAGATACGGGCGCCGTTTTGGGGCAAGTATTGGGTGGTATCGCCATGGGTATGACGTTCGGGGTATTTATTACCGCCAACTATGGGGCTTATGTGCCCTATGTAGGTGGCAATATGATTACTCGTACCTGCTCAAACATCGTGCAGGGCGACCACCGTTATTATATTTCCGACCACGAACGCATCGCTTGTTTCGACGCTACGGGAGAGTGTCTGTGGGCTACGCCCTTTCCCGATAAGGAGGGAGCGTTGGCCGGTTTGTATCTTCAGGGCGACACGCTTTACCTGAAAAACTACGGCGTAGGCCTGCGCGGGGGCATAAATTATAAGAAAACGGGCCAGCCGTTTTTTGCCACCTATGACGCCAAGGATGGTCATGTGTTGAGTTTCAAAGCCCTGCCGCACCTTAAAAAGGCCCTTGGCAAAATGCCTACACGGATATTGACCGACAGTGTTTTCACCTTTCAGGACATGGATTCACGGCTTACGCCACTCTGTTCGGACAAGGACCAAAGTGTCATGGCTACCGATAAAGGTCGTTTCTTGGTGGTTGACCGTGACTTGAAGACCGTCAACAGTTACTCGGCCGGTAATTATTATGGGATTTATCAGCGCTATGGCGATTACATGTTGGCGGGCGTTAACGACGAGGGAGTCCATGATTTTTGGATTGTTAACAAGCAAGGAGAGCCTCGACTTCATATAACAAGGCCCATACAGTGCGTGGATTTGCAGGGCAACATGCTTTATATGCTCTCTGAAAACCATCTGTTGATGGTAGATATGAGCAAGTTATAAACAATAATTCATTTATTAAGAATAGAGAATATGCGTAAAATGGTGATGTTGGCTTTGCTGTTGGTGGGACTGACGGCGCAAGCGCAGGTTTTTCAAAAGCGGTCGTCGGAAGGGTCGTATTCGTACTTGGAGGAAGCCAGTGAGCGTGTGGCCAAGGGTGTGAAGCCGTTTGTGAAGGCAAACTTTGTCGTTTCCGACTATGTAGGAAACTATTCCGGTGGGCAGAAAGAGCTGTATGGTTATGCGGTAGAAGCCGGTTTGCAGATACCTTTTTCACTGCGTTGTTTGGGTTTACAAACGGCCTTGCGCTATATTACCAAGGGCAGTAAAGTGCCTTTGGAGGAAGGTTCTTCAAGCAGAAACGTGGTTCGTCAGAATACGATAGAGGTGCCCGTATTGTTCACGATGTTTATACCAACGGGCTCAACCGGGGGCTTGAAGATTGGTATAGGCCCATACTTTAGCTATGGATTGAGTGGAAAGATTGAAACGAAAGATGGTGACGTGAATACGTTTGGTACTCCGGGACTGGATTTGAATCGCCCCGACATGGGAATGGATATGGATGTTTCGTGGGAAACACGCCACTTTGCGGCTACCATGGGTATAGAAGCGGGATTCTTTAAAATCCGTCCGGGCGGCTTCCCACGCAACAGAGCCTTTTATATGGGCGTGGGTTATATCTTTTAAAACGAGTCTTTTATAAATGCGTTATTGGCCGATGATTATGTTGCGAGCGCTCTTCCTTTTGCTATGTAGTACGTGGGGACTGACGGTTTCCGCCCAATATGGGTGGCAGGATGCCTCCGAGGCAAAGCCTATTCGGCTGACGGAGGGCGTAGCTTACAGCGTGGAGGCGATGGCAGGAGCCTCGAAAGGCGTTACTCCTTTGTGGCTTAACGCCAATCGTTATGGGCTTAGTTCGCTGGAAGAGGTAAACGGCTATTTGCGCTGCGGCCTTATACGACCGTTACAAACCGACTCTGCCCGGCGATGGGCGGTGGGCTATGGCGCTGATGTGGTTGTGCCGGTAAACTATACGAGCAAGGCTGTGGTGCAGCAGGCGTTTGCCGAAGTAAGGTGGTTACATGGCGTATTGACCGTGGGAAGTAAGGAAATACCCATGGAATTGAAGAACAACCGGTTGAGCAGTGGTGCGCAAGCATTGGGTATCAATGCGCGTCCCGTGCCGCAGGTGCGCTTGGCTTTGCCCGAATATTGGGTGTTGCCGATAGGTAATGATTGGTTGCGGATAAAGGGACATGTGGCCTACGGCATGATGACCGATGACCATTGGCAACACGATTTTACGAAACGGCAGTCTAAATACGCCGATCACGTGCTCTATCATAGCAAGGCCGGCTATCTGATGATAGGCAATCCGGATCGTTTTTATCCTTTATCGGTGGAGTTGGGATTGGAAATGGCCGCCACGTTTGGGGGTACGTTACATTTCACGGAGGGCAAAGGACCGCTGAAAACAGTTAAGAGTGGTATGGGCTTACGCGACTTTTGGCATGTCTTTGTGCCGGGAGGAGCGGACGTAGGTGAG
>NZ_DATCYK010000131.1:0-48379 GCF_036570325.1 Prevotella sp. | reverse complement strand
CTTTAAAACGATAAAAACTGTCACGACTATAGCCCATAATCTTGCAAGCACGTGATACGTTTCCTAACTGTTGGGAGAGTTCAAGCAATCCCAGTTTGTTCTTGATGACCTTTTCTGATGTTGTCATAACTCAATCTGTTTTCTGTTACAAAAATATTCTTTTTATGCGTAACTGTCAGATTAAGTCGTGACTAATTCAAAATAATGCGGAGAATCAGATGCTCTTGTTTAAAAAGTCAAGACTTAATTTAAGAATTTACCCGTCTGACAATAGACAAATGCTTAAATTAAGTCTTGACTAAATCTTTAGAATAGGCTCTGGCAATCCTAATGATTATTGTTGAGCTTCTTACCAACAATAGGGGATACTTCGCTTTGTGCACACCTTTCTGAGTGCTGCAAGGAAGTAACTGCGTTGGCTACACCACCCTCGATTGGTACGTTCTCTGTTAATAATGTCAGTTAGTTCGTCATTAGTGAGTTTGCGCAGACGGACATAATACTTAACAGTTTCATACTCTCCCCGGAGGGTTGACTTAGAAAAAATGGTTTTGATCTTCATAAAGATACATTTTTAAGTTAAACTTACACATCTTCTTACCACCGTGGCTATCTTCATGATTTGCTCGGTTGGTGCGTCTAAATGAGACGACTCTTGATGTTATGCTTGCAAAGGTATGAAAAAATATCTATAAAATAACATGCTGCTCCATGACTTATTTTATCTTTATCCTTCAAGAAAAAGGGTCGGGTGTTGGTTAAATGAAAAAGTCTCGGTAAACCTTGTAAAGGCTACCGAGACTTTTTCATTATCAATATTTATTTACTTCACTTCCTCAAAATCTGCGTCCTGAATGGTGTCGTCCTGCTTAGGCTGCTCCTGCTGACCTGCATCTGCGCCCGGCTGAGAACCTGCCTGACCTGCACCCTGATACATCTGCTGCGATGCTGCCTGCATTACGGTGTTGAGGTTGTTGATGGCAGTGTCGATGGCAGCGACGTCGGCAGCCTTGTGGGCGTCCTTGAGCTGCTGGAGGGCACTCTCGATACCGGGCTTTTGGTCAGCCGGAATCTTGTCGCCGTTATCCTTCAGGAAGTTCTCTGTGGTGAAAATCATGGAGTCAGCCTGATTGAGCTTGTCAATCTTTTCACGCTCTGCCTTGTCGGCTGCGGCGTTTTGCTCAGCTTCTGCCTTCATGCGATCGATCTCCTCTTGGCTCAAACCGGATGAGGCTTCTATGCGAATCTTCTGTTCCTTGCCGGTAGCCTTGTCCTTGGCACTTACATTCAGAATACCATTGGCGTCGATGTCGAATGTTACTTCAATCTGTGGTACGCCACGGCGAGCCGGAGCTATGCCTTCCAAATTGAACTGACCGATACTCTTGTTCTGTGCTGCCATGGGGCGTTCGCCTTGGAGTACGTGGATGGTCACGGCCGTCTGATTGTCTACCGCGGTAGAGAAGGTCTCGCTCTTCTTGCAGGGTATCGTGGTGTTGGCTTCGATAAGCTTGGTCATTACGCCACCCATTGTCTCGATACCGAGGGTCAATGGTGTCACGTCGAGCAACACAATGTCACCCACACCGCTTTCCTTGTTGAGGATGGCACCTTGGATAGCAGCACCTACGGCTACCACTTCGTCGGGGTTAACACCCTTTGAAGGCTCTTTGCCGAAGTAATTCTTAACCAATGTCTGAACAGCAGGAATACGGCTGGAACCACCTACGAGGATAACCTCATCAATGTCTGAAGTCGAGAGTTTGGCGTCGCGGATAGCGTTCTGGCAAGGAACCAAGCAAGCCTGAATCAACTCATGGGCCAACTGTTCAAACTGAGCGCGGGTCAAAGTCTTTACAAGGTGCTTGGGCACACCGCCTTCCGCACTGATATAAGGCAGGTTGATTTCGGTAGAAGTAGAGCTTGACAACTCGATCTTAGCTTTCTCGGCAGCCTCTTTCAAGCGCTGCATGGCCATGGGATCCTTGGTCAAATCAATGCCCTCATCGGCCTTGAAACCGTCAGCGAGCCACTTAATGATAACCTGATCGAAGTCGTCACCACCGAGGTGAGTGTCACCATTGGTTGAGAGAACCTCGAATACGCCACCGCCAAACTCGAGGATGGAAATGTCGAATGTACCACCACCAAGGTCGAACACGGCGATTTTCATATCCTTATTTGCTTTATCCACACCATAGGCGAGGGCTGCGGCTGTAGGCTCATTCACGATACGCTGCACGTTAAGTCCGGCGATTTGACCGGCCTCCTTTGTGGCCTGACGCTGTGAGTCAGAGAAGTAAGCGGGAACCGTAATGACGGCGTCGGTCACTTCCTGACCCAAATAATCCTCGGCAGTTTTCTTCATCTTCTGAAGTACCATGGCCGAAATTTCCTGCGGAGTGTACTTGCGTCCTTCTATTTCCACACGAGGATAACCGGCTTCGTTCACAACCGTGTAAGGCATGGTCTCAGCCTCTTTGCGGCTCTGCTCATAGGTCTCACCCATGAAGCGCTTGATAGAATAAACGGTGTTCTGCGGGTTTGTGATAGCCTGACGCTTGGCAGGATCGCCCACTTTACGCTCTCCGTCTTTAACAAAGCCAATCACTGAAGGAGTCGTACGCTTGCCTTCACTGTTTGCTATTACTACAGGCTCGTTGCCTTCAAATACAGATACGCAACTGTTAGTAGTACCTAAGTCGATTCCAATAATCTTTCCCATAATTGTATATATTTTATTTTTTCTTGTTATTCAATATAAAGTGCCGCCTTGGCGGGCGACACTCCAAAAATAACAAACCCCATGCCAAGGAAAAACCATGGGCATAGGGTATGACAAGTTGACATGACTAATCGTCGTATCGTTTCAATATGCTGTCGTATTTGTCAATCCTTCGGTCGCGCAGGAAGGGCCACCAGCGTCTTACTTGCTCACTGTGGTCGAGGTCAATGTTGACGATGATACTCTCTTCCTCATCGTTGCCGGCCCTATAGTGCAGCTCTCCTTGCGGCCCGGCGACGAAGCTGCTGCCCCAAAACTGTATGCCTTCGGTCTGCCCACTGGGGTCGGGTTCAAAGCCTACACGGTTTACCGATATGACGGGAAGCCCATTGGCAACGGCATGCCCACGCTGTACGGTGGTCCAAGCCTCACGCTGTCGCTCCTGCTCTTCTTTCGAGTCGCTCAGTGCATAGCCTATGGCGGTGGGATAGATGAGCATTTCGGCGCCTTGCAGCGCCATGAGGCGGGCTGCTTCGGGATACCATTGGTCCCAGCAAACGAGCACGCCCAACCGGCCCACGCTGGTGTCGATAGGGTGGAATCCCAAGTCGCCGGGCGTGAAATAGAACTTCTCGTAATAGGCCGGATCATCGGGAATGTGCATCTTGCGATACTTTCCGGCAATGCTTCCGTCGGCTTCTATTACCACGGCCGTGTTGTGATAAAGGCCCGGTGCTCGACGTTCAAACAACGAGGTCACGATAACCACATGATAGGTCTTGGCCAGTTCGCCGAAGAATTGGGTGGAAGGCCCCGGTATCGGTTCGGCTAAATCAAAGACATTGACATCCTCTGTTTGGCAGAAATAGAGCGAGTTGTGCAGTTCCTGCAATACGATGAGTTGCGCGCCACGCTGTGCGAGGTCGGCTATACCTTCGGCCAGACGAACCATGTTGTCTTGTTGGTCGGCCACGTTGTGCTGTTGGAGAAATCCAATTTTCAATTCTTTCATACGTTGATGGGTTGATGTGGGGGTGAATGAGTGGGGTGGTGAGTTGATGGGATGATGGCGTGGGAGCTGTCGCAAGGGTAGACCGATAGGTCGGTTACAGCCTTGCGTTGAGGCTACAAGGCCAATGCTCCTTCGGGAAATTGCATCGTCAGGCAGTGGAGCGACCCATGTTGACGGATGACCGTGCGTGAGTCTACGCCAATGATGTCGCGTCCGGGGAAGGCCAATCCTATGGTTCGGAGGGCCTCTTGGTCCTTTTCGGGCTGCTCATAAGTAGGCACCATTACCGCCCCATTCATGATAACGAAGTTGGCATAGGTAGCCGGCAATCGTTCGCCATCGTCGTAGATGGCCGTGGGCATGGGCAATCGAAGCAGCCGATAGGGGCGTCCGTCAGCGGTCTTTAGCTGTTTGAGTTGTTGCTCCAAGGCGTTGAAATCCTCAAACTGCTCATCATTCATGTCGTCGCAGCCTATATATAATAAGGTGTCGTCGGGTGCCAAACGAACGATCGTGTCGATATGGCCATCCGTGTCGTCACCGATGAGGTTTCCATGGTCGAGCCATACAATGCGCTCCGCATGGAGCCTACGGCGCAATTGCTCCTCAATCTGCGCTTGGGAGAGCGGCTGATTGCGATGCGGAGCCAGCAAACATTGCGACGTGGTGAACACGGTTCCCCGTCCATCGCTCTCTATCGATCCGCCCTCCAGCACCAAGTCGTCGTGGCTTTCCACTGTTCCGGCAAATACGCCTTGGGCATTGAGCTGCCCGGTTATGCGATTGTCTTTCTCCCAAGCAAACTTTTCGCCCCATCCATTGAACTTAAAGTCGAGCAGTCGGTGGGCCGGCGCTTCTCTGTCCATTGCCTTCCGAGCCGTCAGGGTGATGGCTCCATGGTCGCGGGCCCACGTGTCGTTGGTTTCCATGGCGTAAAACCTGACATTGCGCAGCGCCGCTTCGTCGATGTGACTGCGCAACGTCTCGGCCACGATGTGGGGCTGCGGCGTTACGATGAGCACGGGTTCATAGCGGGCGATGGTACGGGTCATTTCAATGAAAGTGGCCGTAATGTCGTCCAAATAAGGCTTCCAGTCAGTGTCGGCGTGGGGCCATGTCAGTTGAATACCGCTCTGCGGCTCCCATTCGGCAGGGAGAACGAAATCGCCGGGGGTAAAGTTGGGATGACTCATTGCTTATAAAATAATGTGTAACTTTTTATCGTGCGAATTTACAAAGAATCGCCGTCATATCCGCATTTTTTTAGAAGTTTTACGTCATGGCGGTCCTTTTCAGACGGCTTGAGGAGTATGGCGAAGCGTAGGATGGACGGGGTAGAGGCATGGGAGTCGAAGTGTTAAAAAACTTCCGAATATTTTACACAAGGTAGCCGAATGCTTTTAATTTTGTAAGAAATAAATTTATTGGTTGTGAAAATACGATTCTTATGGTATTTTGTATCTATTTGTAAATCAAAGGGTTGCTTGATTGATGATTTGCAGTGACGCATTTTGAGGCCTGAAAACCTTGTCTTTTCGCGTTTTTTGTAGGCTTTTTCTGCTATGAGAATTGCGTTTTGATGAGGTCATAGCTGCCTTATGGCGTGGCTGAAGCTATCTTATGAAGCAGCAAAAGGTCATGTTCGGTTGTTAAATCATTGCTTTTGAGCCTTTCGAGAAGCTGAGTGTGGTGATATGGGAGTGTTAAAAAACGCTGTGCTTTCTTTACAAAAAAGCGGTCAAAATCTGTTCGGACCATAGGCCGTAATGGGCTGGGCGAGTGGCGGAATATGGACTGTTGCTCATAATTTGTGAGCGAAAGCATTGCCGAAAACTTACTTTTGCCTATCTTTGCATAAGATAGGCTGCATTCAACAATTTAAGAACGAGCTCTTATTGTCTTCGTTTGCACTATCTTTGCATAAGATAGGCGGCGCTCGACAATTTAAGAACGAGCTTTTATTGTCTTCGTTTGCGCTATCGCGGCATTAGAAAAATAGAAACGGAATGCTTGAAATAAAAGATCCCATACTGACTCTGTCGGGCCGACAGATACTCTCCGGCAGTCAATCGTTTGCCGTGGAGGGTGGTGAGGCCGTGTGCCTATCGGGCCACAGCGGGTCGGGAAAAACAATGCTGTTGCGGGTTCTCATGGGACTGCAACCGCTCGATAGCGGCTTCGTAAGCATGGATGGCGACCTGCTGACGCCCCTTTCCGCGCCGTATTTTCGCCGCCACATGGCTTATGTTCCGCAGGAGTTGGAGCCGCTCTATCCCACGGTGGAAGAGTGGCTTGACGAGTTGCTCGATCTGAAAGTGAACCGGCAAAGCGATGTCAGCCTGAAAATGGTGGTGCACGAGTTGAAGCTATTGGGGCTGGAACCGTCGTTATTGGGCGCTTCGATGGGCGAGGTGGCCTATCATGACTTGCAACTGATAATGCTGGTCGTGGCCCTGCTGCTCAAGAAACCTTATGTGCTGGTCGACCATATCGGCTCGGTGGCCACTCCGAAGGTGGCCGAACTGCTGGCGCGAATGAAGCAAAACGGGCAGGCAGTGGTGCTTGTGAGTAATGAGGAAGCCTTGTCCTCGCTTTGTAATTATCTTATTCGGATGGACGCTTCCACCCCTTTACAAACCAATTTATAACACATGGAAATAGCTGTTTTAGGCATATTTTTTGGTATCTTGCTGTTGGCGGTGCCTTTGTTTGTGGTCTATCGCTTCGGCATAACCTTTGAAACCAAACTCTATAAGGCGCTGGGCAAGATGATACTCTTCGTAGGTGGCTTGGGCGGCGTGATGAAGTTACTGCTTCTGTGGAGCAATCCCGTCATCAGCGTGCTGGGCTTTCTGTTGATGGTAGTGCTGGCTTCGGCGTCTACGGTGTACCATGCCCGTATGGGGTCGTGGCGCTTTTACCTGCCCGTCGTGGCGGGAGTGCTGCTTTCGTCCTTATTTTTCGGTCTCTATTTTTTGCTTTTGGTGCTGGGACTGAAGAACCCCTTGGAGGCCCGTTTCTTCCTTCCGGTCATCGGAATGTTGATAGGTGGCATGGTTCCGGCCGGTGCTCAGGCGCTCCACACTTATTATTCGGGGCTTCGTCATCATGGAAAGCTCTACGATTATCTGCGTGCCAATGGCGCCACTCCTGCCGAGTCGGTGGCTTATTTCCTGCGGCGGGCCTTGCAAAGGGTCATGGCGACCTATTTAAAGCAGATGGGTATGGCCGTGGTTTATGTGTCGCCGGTGGCCATGTGGGCGCTGATAGCCGGTGGAGTCGACCCGGTTATGGCGGCCGAGTTCGAGATTCTTTTACTGATTACGTCGTTTGCGGCGGCTTGTTGCTCACTCTTGCTGACGGTATGGGTGGCCCGCAAGTACGCTTTTGACGCTTACGGACAATTAAAATAATGAAATATAACTTTCTTCTTTTGCCGTTGGGATTGCTTTTGAGCTTATCCGCTTGCAATCTGCCTTCGGCTCGCAACCATCGTCCTTTAATGCCGGGCGTCAGCCGCATGCCTGCTGCCGGGGAAAGACCCGCCGTTGAGGAAACGGCGGAAAAGCCCGTGGCGATGGATTCTTTGTGGCCCGTTATCTTGTCGAAAGACGTTCCGTCGCAGTTGTTGCGCCGTGAGGGTTACACCGTTTCCTATAACTCATCGACCCGTATTCCCAATTGGGTGATGTGGCGCCTGACAGCCGAGCACACATCGGGCACTTTCAAGCGGGGCGACATTGCCTTTCAGACCGATCACGAGGCCGAGGGACCGGCCGTGAATACCTTTGATTACGCTCGCTCGGGCTATGATCGGGGCCACATGTGCCCATCGGGTGACAACAAATGGAGCCGCCGTGCGCAAGAGGAATCATTCCTGCTGACCAATATTTGTCCGCAAAACCACCAGCTCAATGCCGGCGATTGGAACGAAATGGAACTGCAATGTCGCAATTGGGCCAAGCAATATGGCGACATTTACATCGTTGCCGGCCCTATCTTGTTCAACAAACGGCACAAGACTATTGGGCGGGCGAAGGTCACGGTGCCCGAGGCTTTCTTCAAAGTGGTGCTCTGTTTGCGTGGCAAAGCTAAGGCGATAGGTTTCGTTTATCGCAATGAGGCCGGCAATAGGCCCAAGGGCGATTATGTCAATTCCGTGGACCAGATAGAGCGTATCACGGGCTTTGACTTCTTCCCCGGCCTGCCCGACGACTTGGAACATCAGGTGGAGTCGCGGCAAGACATGGAAGATTGGTAAAAAAAGTTAAGGGATTTTTCCCTGATTCCATATCTCATTATAAATCATTACCTTTGCACTATATTAGGGAAAAGGCCCGTTTCGTGGTCCGGTATTCCCTTTTAAAATGCTTTTAGCGTGAAAATATTACAAGTGTTATCAGCCCTTGAACGATTCGCGCCTCTGCCCTTACAGGAAGGTTTCGACAATGCCGGCCTGCAAGTTGGATTGACAGAGGCGGAAGTCTCAGGGGCTTTATTGTGTCTTGACGTGACCGAAGCCATCGTCGATGAGGCCATTGACAAGCATTGTAACCTCATTGTGTCCCATCATCCGCTCATCTTCCGTAAGTTGAGCCGAATCAGTAATGATGATGAAGTGCAGCGCACGGTGTGGAAAGCGATAAAGAATGACATCTGCATCGTGTCGATGCACACCAATATGGATAACGCCCCGGGCGGTGTCAACTTCCGTATCGCCGATAAGATGGGGCTTCGTGATGTGGCGTTTTTCGGTGAGAAGCGTTCCTATGATGACACGTTGGAGGGTCAGCCTCGGCATATCGACTATGCGTCGGGCGTCATAGGCCGTTTTGAGGAGCCGTTGGCAGCTGACGATTTCGTGTTGTTGTTGCGTAAACGCTTCGATGTGGAGTGCGTACAGTGCAACCAATTGCTGCGCAGACCTATTAATAAGGTGGCCATTTGTGGCGGTTCGGGCGCTTTCCTCTTGCCCGACGCTGTCAAAGCCGGGGCCGATGCTTTCGTGACGGGTGAGATGCACTACCATGATTTCTTTGGTCACGACCAGCAATTGCAGATATGTGTGATTGGTCATTACCAGAGTGAGCAGTTCACGTCGGAGGTCTTTCGCTCCGTCATAGAGGCAGCCTGCCCGGGTGTGCCTTGTCATCTGACGGAGATAAACACCAATCCTATCATTTATTTATAGCACTTGTTGGCGGACTGAAAGCAATCCAATAGAATTATTAATAACATAAATAGAATCAAAATGGCAAAGAAAGATCCTACAGATTTGTCGGTTGAAGAGAAGTTGAAGACGCTCTATCAACTGCAAACTACCCTTAGTGGCATTGATGAAAAGCGTGCGCTCCGTGGTGAGTTGCCCCTCGAAGTACAAGACTTGGAGGACGAAATAGCCGGTCTTCACACCCGTATGGAGAAGATAGAGAACGAAATCCATGAGTTCCAAAGTGCGATTGTACAGAAGAAAGGTGAGATAGCTGACGCGCAAGCCAGCGTAGAACGCTACAAGAAGCAGCTCAATGACGTTAAGAACAACCGTGAGTATGACACGCTGACCAAGGAAATCGAGTTCCAAGAGCTTGAGATTGAACTCTGCAATAAGAAGATTCGTGAGGCGCAAGTTAAGGTAAGCGAGCGTCAGGAGGACCTTCAGAACGCGCAAGCACAAATCGATGACCGCCAAGGAGACCTCGATCAGAAGAAGAGTGAGCTGGAAGAAATCATGCAGGAAACCCGTGAGGAGGAAGAACGTTTGAAGGAAAAGGCCAAGGAATTGGAGCTAAAGATAGAGCCACGCCTGCTTACCAGCTTCCGTCGTATCCGCAAAAATGCCCGCAACGGCTTGGGTATCGTCTATGTACAGCGTGACGCTTGCGGTGGATGTTTCAACAAAATACCGCCTCAGCGTCAGCTCGACATCAAGATGCACAAGAAGATTATCGTGTGTGAATACTGCGGTCGCATCATGATTGACCCGGAACTGGCCGGCGTTAAGTCAGCTCAGGCTGCGGAAGAAAAGCCAAAGCGCAAGCGTACCATCCGTAAAAAGAAGGATGAGGACGCAGAAGAAGCGTAACAAAAAGTAAAAGCGAGGGGTTCGTGTGCAGCAGCTCCTCGTTTTTGTTTTCTACTTTTCATTTAAATAAATATATCAATCAACATAACGAAAAACGATAATGGAAAAGCTTATCATCAATTCATACGACGAGTTTGCTACTTATTTGGGTAAGGAGTTGGGCGTGTCCGAGTGGCTCGAAGTGTCACAAGAGCGCATCAATCAGTTTGCTGACGCCACCTTGGATCACCAGTGGATTCATGTAGATGTGGAGCGTGCGAAGGTTGAAAGTCCCTATAAGAGCACCATAGCGCACGGTTATCTCACGCTGTCGCTGCTCCCTTACATGTGGGGACAGATTATAGAGGTGAACAACTTGAAGATGATGGTCAACTACGGGATGGATAAAATGCGTTTCGGTAAGCCGGTATTGACGGGTAGCCGTGTGCGTCTTGTCGCGTCGCTTGACGGAATTGAGAACTTGCGGGGTATCTGTAAGACCAGCATTAAGTTTAAAATAGAGATTGAAGGCGACCGTAAGCCGGCCTTGGAAGGCATTGCCACCTTCTTATATTACTTTGAATAACGAATCAGTTTGCTGTCATGAAGAAATTATTTGCATTCCTATTGCTGGTAGCCGGTGCCTTAACGGCAGTGGCGCAGGTCAACCGTCCTAAGCTCGTGGTGGGCCTTGTGGTCGATCAGATGCGCTGGGATTACCTCTACTATTACTATGATCAGTTCGGAGAAGATGGCCTGCGGCGGCTCGTTGACCAAGGATATAGCTTTGAAAACACCATGATCAACTATGTTCCAACGGTTACCGCGATTGGTCATGCAAGTATTTACACGGGTTCAGTGCCCGCTTTGATGGGTATTGCCGGCAATAATTTCTTCGAGAACGATGAGCCTAAATACTGTGTTGGTGACCCTTCCGTGAAGAGCGTGGGCAGCAATACGAGTGCGGGACAGATGTCGCCGCGTAATCTCTTGGCGTCAACAATCGGTGACGAATTGCATATCGCCACTGATTTTAAGTCAAAAGTAGTGGGTGTGGCCTTGAAAGATAGGGCCGCGATTCTGCCTGCCGGCCATAGCGCTGATGGCGCTTATTGGTGGGATACCAAAGCGGGGAGATTCGTAACGAGCACTTTCTACCGCAACGAACTGCCCGAGTGGGTGGCTGCTTTCAACAAGAAATACCAGCAGAAGCCCGGTACCGACGTGAAGATGATGGACTTAGGAATAACCCTAACCTTCAAATTGGCGGAGGAAGCCTTGGAGAATGAGCAGATGGGAAAGGACGATGTGACCGATTTCTTGGCCGTAAGTATATCCTCGACCGACGCTATCGGACATGCGTACAGCACCCGCGGAAAGGAAATCAGTAGCGCTTACATGCAGTTGGATAAGGATTTGGCGGCGTTCTTTAAGGTGCTTGACTCGAAGATAGGTAAGGATAATTACCTTCTTTTCCTCACGGCTGACCACGGAGGAGCCCATAATCCCAATTTCATGAAGCGACATCGTATCCCCGCCGGAGGCTTTGAGGGATGGACGATTGGTGGCAAGGAACTGAACGCTCACCTGCAACAAACCTTTGGAACGCAAGCCAAATTGGTGACGGGTGCCAACTCTTTCCGTGTGTATATCAATCGGAAAGGAGTCGCCGAAGCCGGTCTCGACCTGCAACGTGTGAAAGATGAGGCTGCCGCATGGTTGATGAAACGTCCCGAGGTGATGTATGTGGCCGACCATGCCCGGCTTGCCAATCAGGCCATACCACAGCCCATAAAGGAGCGTATCATCAATGGATGGAACGTGAAGCGTAGCGGTGACCTGACCATCATCACGGCCCCGGGCTGGCTCGAGGCCACTAACAGCCCCGATTATAAGGGTACCGGCCATAGCCAATGGAACCCTTACGACGCTCATATTCCATTCGTTCTCTACGGATGGAACGTAAAGAAGGGCAGCACCGTTGAGCCCACACGTATCGTAGACATTGCGCCCACCATCTGCGCAATGCTGCATATCCAAATGCCCAACGCGTGCGTGGGAGACGCAAAGCAAATAAGATAAAGAACAACATGGAATGTGGACGCGGTAAGAGTGCGTCCACATTTTTTCATTTACTTGATATTATAAAGTAGAACAACCAATGGGAGGTTTTTTTGGAACAATATCCGTTAAGGATTGTGTTAACGATGTGTTTTATGGAACGGACTATAATTCACATTTAGGGACCAAGCGTGCCGGTATGGTAGTTTACGACAAAGAACGTGGTTTCAGCCGTAGCATTCATAGTTTGGAGCGTGATTATTTTCGCAGTAAGTTTGAAGATGAGCTTGATAACTTCTGTGGTAACTCAGGAATGGGCGTCATCAGCGATACCGACCCACAGCCTATCATCATCAATTCGCACTTAGGACGCTACGCGGTAGTGACAGTTGCCAAGATCAACAACATGCGTCAGATCTCCGAAGAGATGATGTCGCAACATATTCACTTCAGTGAAATGTCGGCAAATAACATTAATCAGACGGAGCTTGTGGCCCTGCTGATTAATAAGGGCAACACTTTTATTGAAGGAATCAACCATGTTTACAAGACGATAGAGGGCTCTTGCTCCATGCTTATCCTGACAGAAGACGGCATTATCGCAGCTCGTGACCTGCTGGGGCGTACTCCTATTGTCATAGGAAGGCGAGAAGGAGCGTGGGCCGCTACGAGTGAGTCGGCTGCTTATCCCAATCTTGACTTTGAAATCGTGCGCGACGTGGCGCCGGGAGAAATCGTCCGCCTCCGTGCCGATGGGATGGAAGTGCTGCAAGAGCCCTATTCCCACGAGCAGATATGCTCCTTCCTATGGGTGTATTACGGATTTCCGGCCAGCGATTACGAGGGAATCAACGCTGAAGCCGTGCGTGAACGCAATGGCGCCATGATGGGTCGGGAGGATAAAACCGAAGCCGATCTCGTCTGTGGCATACCCGATTCGGGTGTGGGAATGGCGATTGGTTATGCCGAAGGTCATGGCATACCCTATAAACGGGCAGTGTTGAAATATACACCGACATGGCCTCGCAGTTTCACACCGGGCAACCAAAGTCGCCGTAAGCTCGTGGCCAAGATGAAACTCATACCCAACAAGGCCGTGCTCGATGGCCAGCGGGTGGTGTTTTGTGACGACTCCATCGTGCGGGGAACGCAGTTGCGTGACAACGTGCGCACCTTCTTTGAGTATGGTGCCAAGGAAGTGCATGCCCGCATATCGTGTCCCCCCTTGGTCTATGGCTGTCCGTTCATCGGCTTTACCGCTTCAAAAAGCAATTTGGAGCTTATCACCCGCCGTGTCATCAAGGATTTTGAGGGAAATGAGGATATGAAATTGAAGGAGTACGCTACGACCGACAGCCCCGAATACAAGCGCATGGTGGACGAGATAGCCCGCCGATTGGACCTCACGACATTGAAATTCAACAAGGTTGAAACGCTGATTGAGAGTATCGGACTGCCCAAGTGCAAGGTTTGTACCCACTGCTTCGACGGTAGCAGTTACTATCGTGCGCCGCAGGAAGAACAAGCCGCGGAGTAGCGCTACAAGCCTTTCGCATTGGGCAATGACCTGCCAAGAAACAGCTGATGGGCTGATATGAAGCAGCAATAACACCTTATTATATATGTAAACCACCGGTAACCGTTGCCCATCATGGGTAGGGTTGCCGGTGGTTTTGTGTTTTCAGGAGGGTAAGAGGGATGTTTTAAGAAGAATAAGAGTGCAGTTCAATGAGATTGAAAGGGCTTTAAAGAAGAATAAAAGGGGCGCTCAATGAGAAAGAACAAGCTGTTTCAGAGGCGTCGTTTCTCCGCGTTGCCTGCGCCCTTGCCACGGTATTGACTACGCGAAGCATTGAAATTGTAGGTGAGCGAGAGGCCTATGCTGCGTGTAAACTCGTAACAATCCTTTGTATTTACTACCTGCTGACCATATTGGGTCCATGCGCTGCGCCGTGTTTTGAGCACGTCGTTGGCATAGACATTGAGCAACAGCGCCTTGTGAAAGAAGTAATGGGATAGAGAAAGGTCGAGACCGGCCGACGCACGCACCTTTACGAAGTATGCTTTGTTTGATTTCATATATATCCCTATACCGTTCAGCGATGGAAAAAACTAAGCAAAACAATGAAAAAAATAATATTTCGGATAAAAAATAGCTGTCTCTTATCGGGTGATGGGTCCCTCGAGGGTGGATGGGAGGCAGCAGGGTGGAGTGTGGAAATGGGGTGCTTGAGATGTAAGAAAAGCGTTGTGAATCAGGTGGTTGCGTGCATTTAGGGCATGGCCGTGGCCCGATGTGAATATCATTGTGGTCTTTGCCCTATATGGAAGCAGCCCTTTGAGGGCGTCAAAGGGCTGCTTCGGACTTGTCATCATGGGCTTTTCACACGCTCAAAGGGCTGCTTTGGCCATGGCCTTGCACGACGGTTGGGAAATAAGGGGCGCGCGAGGCTCGTCGGATAGTTGGCCCTTTAATGCTTGATGGCCAGCGTATAGTTGTAGTAATGGGTGTCGCCCGTGATGTCCTTCACCACTTTGAGGAATGGCGGAAACTTGATGTCGTCGTGGCTGGCAATGCCTTTGGTTTCAAGAATCATGAGGTTATCGATGGGCTTCAGGTAGGTGTCGAGCTCAAAGAACTGGCCTTGATAGATGAAACTCTTGCGGTTCTTGTGAATCGTTTGCCGATAAGGGTCGGCTTGTTGCAGGAGCGAGGCGTAAAGGTTGTTGCTCACTTGTCGCTCAACGACAATCTCCTCTGTGGGCGATATGCGCTTTGTGGTGGTGTGAACGTTGACTCTGTTGCCCTTCCATTCACGTTTTCGGAGCCTCACTTCGCTGCCCGGCTCGGTCGCCAGATAGGTTTGTGTGATGTCGGTCTCGGTGAAGTCGGTCATCACTCCCGTCACCTCAACGATGTACTTGCGCTCATCCTCGATGGGCTGGGGCAGTCCTAAGACGTTGCTAATCTCCTTTAC
The DNA here is from genome assembly GCF_036570325.1 of Prevotella sp. Taxonomy (GTDB): domain Bacteria; phylum Bacteroidota; class Bacteroidia; order Bacteroidales; family Bacteroidaceae; genus Prevotella. The sequence continues at coordinate 33,542 of NZ_DATCYK010000131.1, read as the reverse complement.
CACTCTGTTTATCTTGCGATCGAAGTCCTCATCGTTGTTGATGACCCGCAGATGGGGGTGCCCCGTCCATGCGTTGATAATCTTCTTGTCGATGAGGCGGGCCAGTTCGAGGCCCTCGGTGCGCTCGCTGTTGTTGGCCGTGGTGTAGAATCGTTCGGCTCCATCGGCCGCCGACACCAAGTGGAGCACGGCGTCGTAGCGCTCATCACGCAACTTTGGCGTGCTGGTTCCTACGGCTTGGGTGATGTCCGTCCACATTTCGGGCTTCATGTAGGCCGAAATATCCATGGCACCGCGGTCACATACGATGATGGCAGGTTGTCCGCAGGCCTCCGCCATGCGCATAAACTTGTCTTCAAGGGCCAATTGCACCTCGAGAGTTGCCTTCTCTCCTTCGTAAAAAAGTGCGGAGTTCTTAGTCAGATAGTTCATTCCGGCTTGCGAGAACATGGTGGGTACTTCCGGAATTGTGAACACTTGATACCCTAAACTGCTGAAATGTTCTATCACTTTGATAAGGGCTGTCGTCTTGCCGGCACAAGGACCGCCGGTCAATACAATTCGCTTGATACTGTGCATTGCTATATAAATAATGTGATAAGCATAAGGGCAAAGTTACGGGAATTCGTAAATAAATCAAAATAAATGTATCTTTAATTTATGTTTACGCCATTTGTCGCATTGTTAATAATTGTTTTTATAAGGGCTATCCTCTTGAAAAAAGCTTGTAATGAGACTGAAAATTGCTTAAATTTGCGATATATCGACCATTGAATAATACGTATAACAATTTCCTTTTAATCTATCTTTGTGGCTTATGAAACGAACGACTTATACCTGATATAAAGGCATATTATTATCAAAAAGATGTAGTTTGTCGCATTTCCTTGATGATAGCCGCTGACCTGAAGTGAGGAGAATGGAAGGAAGTAAAGACATTTGTTAACACTTTGAAAGACGCTCTTTGCCTTTGCTTTTCGGGCCATGGGAACTTGTCCTCACTCAAAATCCGTTGTAACTAAGAATGGAAACACAAATAAAAAGAATCTATGGAAAAGAAACTATTAATGCTTTTAGTCGGACTGTTCTGCTGTATTGGAGCGGCGATGGCCCAAACGAGAGTAACGGGTACCGTGGTCTCGCAGGACGATGGTGAGCCGGTGATAGGTGCTTCTGTCACTATTCAGGGTACAAAAACCGGTGCGGTTACTGACATTGATGGCCGTTTCACGCTCACGGTGCCCGCCGGTGCCAAACTCGTGTTTAGCTATATCGGCATGAAAAGCCAGACGCTTGCGGCCCGCAACGGCATGAAGGTGAGCTTGGTGCCTGATAACGAGACGCTGGACGAGGTGGTCGTAACGGGTATGATGAAAGTAGATAAGCGACTCTTTACCGGTGCTACGACCAAACTTGACGCCAATAAGGCCAAGCTCGATGGTGTTGCTGACATCAGCCGGTCGCTCGAAGGCCGTGCCGCAGGTGTGTCGGTACAGAACGTGAGCGGCACTTTCGGTACGGCACCAAAGATTCGTGTGCGTGGCGCAACGTCCATTTATGGTAGCTCAAAGCCCTTGTGGGTGGTCGATGGAGTCATTCAGGAGGATGTGGTTAACGTAAGTGCGGACGAGCTTTCTTCAGGAGATGCCTCTACTTTAATATCTTCGGCCATCGCGGGACTTAACTCTGACGACATCGAGAGCTTTCAGATATTGAAAGATGGTTCGGCAACTTCCATCTATGGTGCACGTGCCATGGCGGGAGTTATTGTCATTACCACCAAGAAAGGTAAGGCCGGACAGGCGCATATCAACTATACGGGTGAGTTTACGCTGCGTCTCATCCCCAGCTATTCTACCTTTAACATCATGAACTCGCAAGATCAGATGTCTGTTTATCAGGAGTTGGAGCAGAAAGGATTCCTTAGTTACTCTACCACATCCAATCGTTCTGAATATGGTATTTACGGTAAGATGTATGATTTGTTGACGCTATACGACGTTACTTCGGGTCAGTTCGGGCTGGCCAATACGCAGAAAGCCCGTAATGCTTACCTTCGATCGGCCGAATATAGGAATACTGACTGGTTTGGAGAGCTTTTCAACACCAATGTTATGAGCAATCACTCGGTCAGTATCTCAGGAGGTACGGAGCGGGCACAGTTCTATGGTTCGGTGAGTGCGATGATTGACCCGGGCTGGACCCTGCAAAGCAAGGTGCAACGCTATACGGCCAACTTCAATTCTACCTATCGTATATCGAACAAACTGACTACCAATATAGCTGGAAATGCCTCGTTCCGTAAGCAGAGGGCGCCGGGTACATTGGCTTCAGTGGTAGATGATGTAAATGGAACAGTCAACCGTGACTTCGATATTAACCCCTACTCATACGCCTTGAACACGTCACGTTGTCTTGATCCCGATGAGTATTACACCCGCAATTACGCTCCCTTTAACATTAAGCATGAGCTGGCCAATAACTACATGGACTTAGGTGTGCAGGATTTCCGTGGTCAAATAAAGCTCGACTACAAGCCGGTGAAGAAGTTGGAGCTGTCATTGCTGGCCGCCGTTAAGTATTCCGGCACCTCACAAGAGCACTTCATACACGATCATTCCAATCAGTCTGAGGCCTATCGGGCAGGTTATACTACGGTAATTCGTGACAATAATCCCTTCTTTTATAAGGATCCGCTCAATGCTTACGACGTAAAACACACCGTACTTAACTATGGTGGTATCTTTGAACGTACCGATCGGAGTATCTTTGGTTGGGATATGCGTGCCAGCTTGCAGTATAACGATGTGTTCAATAATGACCATATCGTAAATTTCTACGGTGGTTTGGAAACGAATTCCAACGACCGTCACAACACGTGGTTCCGTGGTTGGGGTATGCAATACGACGCCGGTGAGATAGCTAACTATAACTATGAGATATTCAAGAAGGGCGCCGAGGAGAATACCGAGTACTATACGTTGAGGAATTATCATACCCGCAGTGCTGCGTTTTTCGCTAATGCGACCTACTCATGGAAAGGTCGTTATACGATTAACGGTACCTATCGTTATGAAGGAACCAACGGATTAGGAAAGAATCGTAGCAGTCGTTGGTTGCCGACATGGAACATTGCCGGTACGTGGAATGCACATGAAGAACCTTGGTTCAGAAATGTGTTTAAGGGAAAGTTGAGCCATCTGACGCTCAAGGCTTCGTATTCGCTGACCGCCGACCGACCGGCTGTGACCAATGCGGCAGTGATCATTCGCAGCAATAACCCTTGGCGCCCTTCGGCAGGCATAAAGGAGACTTCTCTTTACCAAAGTTCGCCCGCTAACCAAGACCTTACTTATGAGAAAAAGCATGAGCTTAATTTAGGTTTAGAGGCCGGTTTCCTCAATAACCGTATCAATTTCGCGCTTGATTGGTACAAGCGTAACAACTATGATTTGATTGGTCCGACCGTTACTCAGGGCACTTCGGGCTCCATGATGAGCTATGGTAACATTGCTTCCATGAAGTCTGACGGTGTTGAGGTTAGCCTTTCGACCACCAATATCAAGACAAAGAACTTTAGTTGGACTACCAGTTTCATCTATTCGCACACGCATAATGAGGTGACAAAGCTCGAGACTTCAACCACAATGATGACACTTATATCGGGCAACGGCTTCACGAAGGAAGGCTATCCCGTGCGTTGTCTGTTCTCTGTTCCGTTCCGTGGATTGAACCATGAAGGTATTCCTACCTTCCTCGATCAGGACGGTAATGTGTCTACTACGGGTATTTATTTCCAAACAAGTGACCCTGATAAGTTGGGTTTCCTGAAGTATGAAGGCTCCACAGAGCCGACCGAAACGGGTTCACTCGGCAATATCTTCAAGTACAAAGGCTTTATGCTCAACGTGTTTGTTACTTATTCATTCGGTAACGTGGTACGTCTCGACCCCGTGTTCCGCAGTTATTACAGCGATTTAACGTCTACTCCGAAGGAATTTAAGAACCGTTGGACGGTTCCCGGTGATGAAAATACGACGTCAATTCCTGTTATTGCCAATCAGCGGCAGCGCAATTTGGATTCTCATTTGGGTTATGCGTACAGTGCTTACAACTATTCGACGGAGCGAATTGCCAAGGGTGACTTTATCAGAATGAAGGAAATATCCTTGGGTTATGACTTCCCGAAACCCTTCTGCGGCCGCTTGGGGCTGAATACATTGGGCCTTAAACTGCAAGCAACCAACCTTTTCTTGATCTACGCGGACAAGAAATTGAATGGCCAAGACCCCGAGTTTTTTAATACCGGTGGTGTTGCGGCGCCCATGCCAAAGCAATTTACCCTTACATTACGACTTGGAATCTAAAAGGAAAAAGCTATGAAAAAGAAGATATATTTATATAGTATCGCGGTCTTGAGCCTGCTATCGTTAGCCTCTTGCGATAGTTTTCTTGATAAGATGCCTGACAATCGTGCCGAAATCGATACGGAAGATGAGGTGCAGAAGATATTAGTGGAGGCTTATACCGACCACGATTACATTGTTGTTAATGAGCTTATGTCGGATAATACCGATCGTTATTTGGAGGATAACCCCAATACCGGGCGCTATGTAGAAAGCGTTTACAATTGGAGTGACGTGACAGAATCGGATAATGAAAGCTCTGCCAGATTCTGGACATCGTGCTATGGCTGCATTGCCAATGCCAACTTAGCGTTGGAAGGCATAGAAAGGATGGGGGGACCGACTACCTTGGTTCTTCGTGAAGCTAAGGCCGAGGCGTTGTTGTGTCGTGCTTTTCATCATTTCTTGTTGGTGAATGAGTTTTGCATGGCTTACAACAGCAAGACAAGCGGTGAGGATTTGGGCATTCCGTATTTGGAAGTTCCGGAAACAGAACTCAATCCGAAGCATGACCGAAGCACCGTGGCGGAGGTCTACAAGAAGATTGACCGTGACATACAAGAAGCTCTGCCTATCATGGGTGAGAGCTATTTTGCGGTGCCCAAATACCACTTCAACAAAAGGGCGGCCTATGCTTTCGCGTGTCGTTTCTACCTTTATTATGAACGATGGGCCGACGCTGAGAAATATGCCGACTTGTGTTTGGGTGCCGATCCTTCGATACTCTTGCGTGATTATCAGAAGATGGGTGAGCTTCCCAATGACTATGCGGCCCGTGTGAATCACTATACGGGCGTGGATATAGCCGCCAATCTGCTGCTCACGACTACCTATGGTTATCCTGCCCGCTTCTTAGCGAATAACTCATCGTACAAGAAGTTTGCCCATGTTCCTTACATTGCGGAGCATGAAGACATCCTTGCCAATAATATATGGGGGGCAACCAGTACCTCTTCTTTCTATGATAAAGGACATTCTTATAACAGTTCCAATGCCACATACGTGATTTTCTGGCGTCTGCCCCGTGACTTTGAATACACCAATCCCGTAGCGGGAACGGGGTATCATCGCAGTGTCTATCCGCTGCTTACCACGGATGAATGTCTCCTCAACCGTGCGGAGGCACGCATCATGCAGGGCAAGTATGACGCAGCAGCCACTGACTTGACCCTTTGGATGACCAATTGTGTGAAGCCGGCAGCCGGTCTTACGTTGACGCCCTCTTCTATTCAGCAGTTCTATTCGACCGTTGCTTACAGTTATGATGACGATCCTTTGGTGTCGACCATCAAGAAACACTTGCATCCCCAGTTTGAGATTGGCGAGGAAGGAGGCATAAAGGAAAGCATGCTACAGTGCTTATTGAGCTTCCGTCGCATAGAAACAATGCACATGGGATTGCGCTGGTTTGACATTAAGCGCTACCGTATCGTCATACCACGGCGTACCATTGACATCACGGGTAACCCTGCCAGCATAGAAGACCAACTGACCGTAGATGATCCGCGGCGGGCCATTCAGATACCACTTCGTGTGCGTGACGCAGGCATGAAGCCTAATCCTCGTAAATGATAACTTAACTTGAAGAACTATGAAAAGATACTTTTTATATACATTATTATATATAGTGGCCCTGAGTTTTGTATCCTGTTCCGAGGATAAGCTCAGCGACAAGAGCGTGATAGTTGACAGTAAGGTTGAGGAAAACGCATTCGATAAATGGTTGACAGCCAATTTCATCAATACGTATAACATCAACTTTGAGTATCGTTTCGCCGATAACGAGGCCGATATGGCCTATTACACCGTTCCCGCAAAGCTGGACGCAGCCATCAAGATGGCCCATCTGTTGAAGCATGTATGCTTGGAAACCTACGATGAAGTGGCCGGAATCAACTTTACCCGGGCCAATTTCCCGAAGCACATCTTCCTGATAGGCGAGTGGGAATACAAGAATAACGGCACCTATATCCTTGGTACGGCCGAGGGAGGAAAGAAAGTTTACCTCGCAGGCGTCAACGATTTAGACAAGCATCTCAAGTCGGCTTCTGAGTTGAACCATTATTACTTGAAGACCATTCACCATGAGTTTACCCACATCCTGAATCAAAACAAACCCTATTTGGCCGACTTTCGTAAGGTTTCCGACGCCGGATATGTGAATGATGAGTGGAACGTCGCGCCCAATGATACGGGCTATCTGCATCGTGGATTCGTATCGGCCTACTCGCAGGATGACGACCGTGAGGATTTCGCGGAGCTACTTTCTATCTATGTTACCACCGCTCCGGACCAGTGGGAGGAGTGGATGCAGGATGCGGCCACGGGAAAAGTAGGCTCCATGACGGGCCGTCAGATCATCGAACAGAAGCTCGACATGGTCCGAACCTACATGAAAGACTCGTGGAACGTAAGCTTGGAAGATTTAAGAACAGCCATCCTTCGTCGTCAACAAGATGTGATGACAGGCAAGGTTGACCTGACTGATGTCAAAGTGGAATAACATTAAAACAGCAGATTATGAAGAACAATAAGATATTAATGCTCCTATTGCTGGTTGGCACGACCATCCTCTTGCAGTCATGCCTGAAAAATGAGGAGGACCTTTTCGGCCAACCGTCATCCAATCGCATGGATGCGTATTTGGATAAGGCCAAGAACGTGCTGACCGGTGCGCCCAACGGATGGGCTTTTGAGTACTATCCCAACGTGAAACAAGCCTATGGCGGCTTTACCTATACGCTGAAATTCAATACCGACGGCACGGTGGAAGCCCGCAAGGAAGGTGTGGCAGCAGCCGAGAAGTCCGGCTTTTCTATCAAGACCGACGCCGGACCGGTTCTCTCTTTCGATACTTATAGCAACCTGCTTCACGAGTATGCCACCCCCTCAAGCTCGGCTTATCAAGCCAAGCAAGGCGACTTTGAGTTTGTCATTGACAGCGTTGGTGAGGAGATTGTCAAGTTACATGGCAAGCGCACCCGCAATGTCATGTACCTATATAAGCTCACGGAAAGCGCCGAAACCTATCTGAAGAAAGTTGAACGTCAGAGATCCTTGTTCTGGTATGACCACACCGAGGGCACAATAGGCACAGCCACCGACCGTCAGACGTATGACTTCACGGCCCGGCAGATGACGATTGGCGGTGGCAAAGTGGCCTACACCTTTACCGACAAGGGCATTCGACTCTTCAAGGAGGTGGCGTTAGGTGGTCGGATGGTACGCAATTTTGAGAACGACGACGCCCACATGCAACTCAAATGTCTTGACGAGGGCGCTACGGACGTGGTGCTCAAGGGTACACTTTCGGGCGAGTACTTCCCCGGATTGCTCGAGGCTGAGGCCGGAATCATAAGAATCAATGACGCCGAAATGTCGAAAACCATCACGATGTCGCACCTGAAAGACTTTGATGTGAAGAAGAATGGCGACTGGTTTACGCTGACCCAAGAGGGTGACAACGTGAAACTGGTCTATACAGCCAACCGTACCGGCCACGTGCGCACGGGCCATATAGACTACGCTTTGGGCGAAATCAGGGGCACGGTGACCATTGTTCAAGGAACGTTTGCCGACGATGTGGTGGGCGATTACGAGCTGCATTATCAGGATGGAGCCAATACTTACACGATGAAAGCCCGTATTACACCCGACAAAAAGCTCTATCTGATGTATGGTGAGAACGAGTTGAGTATGAAGTTGCGAGTAACCAACGAGACCATCATAGGCATAGAGAGCGGTCAATATATGGGAGAACTCAAGAATGAGGATGGAACGGTATCCTATTGTTACAACATTTTCCTTGACGAAGCTAACACCTATTGGACCGGTTACAACGCCGGTTATTATTACAATGCCGGTTTCTCTTATTCCGAGGATACCCATGAGCAGGTCGGTCACTTTGAAGGTATGTTTGGCGCGAGGACCATCCGCAACTTCGCCTTGTACTCCTTTAAGGCCAAAAAGTTCTCAAGTGATAACAACAGTGGCTATCTCGTCAGGATGAAAGACCCTTATCTTGTGAAGACCAATTAAAAAGCAATCGTTATGAAGAAGATATTTTGTTCACTAATTCTATGCTTAGGAATAGCCGGTTTGTCGGCTTGTTCCGATGATAACAGCAAGAATCTCAATTGGCAATCGCCCATTTCGATCATTAATTCCAATATTATCTTTGAGGGCAACAAGGCTTCGGGTGGTCTCCGGGTGCAGGCCCCATCGGCCATTACGGCCACCGTCACGGCCCCATGGTGTCACATCAGTGTGGTCAATGGTGACTCCGTTACGGTCAACGTGGATGAGAATGCCACCATAGAGGGGCGCTCCGCCGTTATCGCTATCAAGAGTGGCGATGAGGAACTGACGGCCGTCGTGCAGCAAAAAGGCCTCTCCTTTTTACCCAAGATGGATAAAAAACTGACCCTTACCAGCGATAAGGGCGTTACGAAGTATTACATTAAGCACACCACGGCTGCCAAGGCGTGGAGCAATGTGGCGTGGTTGAAGCCCTCGATGGATGGCGATAGCTTGGTAATCGCGTCTGATGAGAACACCGGTATGGCCCATCGAAGCGGCATGGTCTATGTGCAGTCGGGGCCTTATACGGACTCGGTGGCCGTGGAACAAGCCTTCAGTTTTGACAAAGCCTATCTGCGTAAGTACAACCTCCGCTATCCGTCGGGTTCGGATTGGAAATCCACTCCCGTGGAAATGGTGAAAAACGAAGATGGTTATTACTTCCTCAAGTTCACGGACGCCGCGAACTCCACCTTCTCCGGACTGGAAATACCCTTGGAAGTGGATAATGTCAACATGTCAATCGCTATCGCCAACCTCGCCCTTGCGGGCACCAAGATCTATAAGGGAACCGAATATAAGGTAATGGTCATGGTGATGGGACAGAAAAAGGGTGCTACGAGTATCAGCCGATTCAGCAACGGAGGCATAAAACTGAATGGCGTTCCAACGGTCAACAATGACAAGGTTACATGGAATTTCACGCCTAATGACCAGTTCAATTCCGAGAGATATGACTATCTGTTGCGCTTGTCTCTGTCTACCGACGGTAGTTATTCGGGTTATGCCAAGGTATCGATTGCCACCTTGGGACAGCCTTATCTTGAGCAGGCTGATTGATTCTTGGCGAATGAAAGCGGCTCGGATGAAGGTCCTTCGACCGTTGTTTGCTTACCTTTATTCTAAGTAGTATATAATAGGGCGCAGCTTTTTTCTAAAAAGCTGCGCCTTTTTTGTATCCTTAATCGGCATGAGTTTGATTATGAATTATTTTTACAAAAGGCATAGAAAAAGTGCCATTGCCGTTGATGAATCGTGCTTTCGTTCTGAAAAACGCTAAGAAAATGGTTCTCGTTAATGCGTTGATATATAATTGGTTATGATTTTTAAAGCGTCGAAAAATGCTTCTGCTCTTTCCCATTTGGGTACTTTTACCGGCCCGTAGCGGTGCTTTGGGCTTTTTAAAAGAGGCTTACGGGGATGTGGAAACATGGCCGTGGAGTGGTCAAAGGGCAGTTATGGGCGAGGGACGAGCGTGTGTAGGCTCTGTCAAAGGCGTGGCATGATGGTGTAAAAAAGCCATTTCGGCGTTGTCGCCTCTCCGGATGAGTCGCTGAAAAGAGCGTGAAAAACTGACATAAAACTTTACAAATATCTTCTTTTTCATCAGGCCCCGCAACCTTGGGGCGGGCCCTTTGGCGGCGTGAAGTGAAAAATTATAACCTTTGGAAGACAGATAATCAAATATTTCAATTATCTTTGTATATCCAACCTCCCGAGCCGTGGCCACGCGGTTATGGGCTCCGCGAGGTGGAGATTTATAACTTGTATATATTCATATTTACATAAATTACATGGCAACAGTAGACGACAAGAAGATTATCTTCTCAATGGTGGGAGTCTCAAAAATCATCCCGCAGAATCAAAAGCAAATCCTGAAGAATATCTATCTCTCCTTCTTCTATGGCGCTAAGATTGGTATCATCGGTTTGAATGGTGCCGGTAAGTCGACGCTTATGAAGATTATCGCCGGACTGGAACAGCCTTCGCAAGGCGAAGTAGTGTGGAGTCCCGGCTACTCCGTGGGCTATCTGCCCCAAGATCCGCCGTTGGACGAGGACAAGACCGTGAAAGAGAACGTGCAGGAAGGCGTGCGTGAGGTGTACGACGCCCTGAAAGAATACGACGAAATCAACGTGAAGTTTGGCTTAGAAGAGTATTATGGCGATCCCGACAAGATGGATAAGCTCATGCAAAGGCAAGCCGAGCTGCAGGACATCATCGACGCCACCGACGCGTGGAACATGGATTCCAAGCTCGAAAGGGCCATGGCTGCCCTCCATTGTCCGCCGGGCGATTGGCCCGTCACCAACCTTTCGGGTGGTGAGCGCCGCCGTGTGGCCTTGTGTCGGCTGCTCCTTACGAAGCCCGACGTGCTCTTGCTCGACGAGCCTACCAACCACCTCGACGCCGAAAGTATCGACTGGTTGGAGCAACATTTGCAGCAATACGAGGGCACGGTCATCGCTGTGACCCACGACCGATACTTCCTTGACGACGTGAGCGAGTGGATATTGGAGCTCGACCGTGGCGAGGGTATCCCATGGAAGGGTAATTACTCTTCATGGTTGGAGCAGAAAACAACCCGCATGGCGCAAGAAGAGAAGATTGCGTCGAAGCGCCGCAAGACCCTCCAACGTGAGCTTGAGTGGGTCCGCATGGCTCCCAAGGCCCGTCAGGCCAAGGGCAAGGCCCGTCTGAACTCTTACGAGCAAATGCTCAATGAGGAGCAGAAGGAGCGCGAGGAGAAGCTCGAAATTTATATCCCCAATGGTCCTCGACTGGGTAATAAGGTGATTGAGGCGCAGCATGTGCAGAAGGCTTTTGGTGAGAAAGTGCTCTTCAGCGACCTCAACTTCATGCTCCCGCCCAACGGTATCGTGGGTGTCATTGGCCCCAACGGTGCCGGTAAGACCACGCTTTTCCGTCTTATCATGGGCTTGGATCAGGCCGATGGCGGTACGTTTGAGGTGGGCGAGACGGTGAAGTTGGCCTATGTGGACCAGCAACATAAGGACATCGACCCCAATAAATCGGTGTACGATGTCGTTGCTCAGGGCAATGAGACCATCCGGATGGGTGGCCGCGACATCAACTCAAGAGCCTATCTGTCGCGTTTCAACTTCTCTGGCACCGACCAAAACAAGCTCTGCGGCGTGCTCTCGGGTGGTGAGCGTAACCGTTTGCAATTGGCTTTGGCCTTGAAACAAGAGGGCAATGTGCTCCTGCTCGATGAGCCTACGAACGACATCGACGTCAATACGCTGCGTGCGTTGGAAGAAGGTTTGGAGGCATTTGCCGGCTGTGCCGTTGTCATCAGCCACGACCGATGGTTCCTCGACCGTATTTGTACGCACATATTGGCCTTTGAGGGCAATGGCGAGGTGGTGTTCTTCGAGGGCGATTACTCCGAATACGAAATCAATAAGGCCCGTCGTTTGGGTAACGAGGAAATCAAGAAGACCCGTTACCGCAAGCTGATGGAAGATTAATTCCGGTTCCTTCCGGCAGGCTCATGGGGCTGTCGGAAGGATTATTAATTGATATAAATCTATGGATCAAGCAGAAAAAACAAGGATAGAAGAACGTATCGTGGACGTGCTCAAGACCGTCTACGACCCCGAGATTCCCGTTGACATTTGGAATTTGGGTATGATATATAAGGTGGAAGTGAAGGAGGATGGCGTTGTCGACTTAGACATGACGTTCACGGCGCCCAATTGTCCGGCCGCCGATTTCATCTTAGAGGATGTCCGCACCAAGGTGGAGAGCGTGGAAGGCGTGGCTTCGGCCAATGTCAATCTGGTCTTTGAACCCGCTTGGGATCAAAGCATGATGAGCGAGGAAGCAAGGGTGGAACTGGGTTTTGAATAAAACTGAAGCTGTATGAAGAACGTGTATTTTTTGAGTGATGCCCACTTAGGTTCGCTGGCCATTGAGCATCGGCGTACCCAAGAGCGAAGACTTGTAAGATTTTTGGATAGTATCAAGGAGAAAGCCGCTGCCGTTTACCTGCTCGGTGACATGTTTGATTTTTGGAATGAATACAAGTATGTCGTGCCCAAAGGTTACACTCGATTTCTCGGAAAGTTGTCGGAACTGACCGATAATGGCGTCGAGGTGCACTTCTTCACGGGCAATCACGACCTTTGGACCTATGGTTATTTGGAGCAGGAGTGTGGTGTTATCGTGCATCGCAAGCCACTGACGACCGAGATTTACGGCAAAGTGTTCTTCTTGGCCCATGGCGATGGCCTCGGCGATCCTGACCATCGGTTCAAGATATTGCGCAAAATGTTCCACAATCCGCTGTGCCAATGGCTGCTCAATACGGTCCATCCACGTTGGGGAATGGCCTTGGGGCTCAATTGGGCCAAGCACAGTCGCCTCAAAAGAGCTGACGGTAAAGAGCTTCCTTACATGGGGGAGGATCGGGAATATTTGGTGTTGTTCACCAAGGAATACATGAAAAACCATGCCGACATTGATTATTTTATCTATGGTCATCGCCATATTGAGCTTGACATTACGCTGGATCGCAAGGCCCGTGTCATGATTCTGGGCGATTGGATATGGCAGTTCACCTATGCCGTGTTTGACGGTGAGCACATGTTTTTGGAGCAATATGAGGAAGGAGTCACAAGGCCTTGACGGGGCTTTGTGGCATAGGATGGGGCGGTCAATGGCTTTTGATAGGCCCGTTTAACAAAATGTAAACCTTTGTTCACAAATAAAGCCGTTTTTTATTTGTTGAATTCAGGATTAATCTTTATATTTGCGGTGTCATGCTTACAGAATGACAATGCTATAAGAATTCAACTATTACTATTAAACCTATTATAATTTAAGACACTATGGAAGTTGAGAAAATCATGCAGGACCTCGCTAAGAAGCATCCGGGCGAGCCTGAATTCCTTCAAGCAGTTGAAGAAGTACTTAATTCTATCAAAGATGTTTATAATCAACATCCTGAATTTGAAAAAGCAAAGCTTATTGAGCGTCTCGTAGAACCGGAGCGTGTAATCATGTTCCGTGTGCCTTGGACCGATGACAAGGGTGATGTTCATGTTAACATAGGCTATCGTGTGCAGTTCAACGGTGCCATCGGACCTTATAAGGGTGGCCTTCGTTTCCATCCATCCGTTAACTTGAGTATCATGAAATTCCTCGGTTTCGAGCAGACTTTCAAGAATGCGCTCACCACATTGCCCATGGGCGGTGCCAAAGGTGGTAGCGATTTCGCGCCACGAGGCCGTAGCAGCGCTGAGATTATGCGCTTCTGCCAGTCTTTCATGAGCGAACTCTATCGCCATATCGGCCCCGATGTTGACGTGCCCGCAGGCGATATTGGCGTTGGCGCACGTGAGATTGGTTACCTCTTCGGTATGTATAAGAAGCTCACTCACCATTGGGAAGGCGTTCTTACCGGCAAGGGCTTGGAGTGGGGTGGCTCTAACATCCGTCCCGAAGCTACCGGTTATGGCGCTCTCTACTTCGTAAATCAGATGTTGCAGACCCGCAATCTCGACATGAAAGGTAAGACTGTGGTTGTCAGTGGCTTTGGTAATGTGGCTTGGGGTGCCGTTCAGAAGGCGACAGAGTTAGGCGCCAAGGTGATCACTATCAGTGGTCCGGATGGTTACATCTATGATCCGGCCGGTATTTGTGGTGAGAAGAACGAGTACATGCTTGAGCTTCGCTCCAGCGGTAATGACATTTGTGCTCCTTATGCTGAGAAGTTTGAAGGCAGTAAGTTCATCGCCGGCAAGAAACCTTGGGAGGTTAAGGCCGATATTTACTTGACTTGCGCTACACAGAATGAGCTTAATGGCGAGGACGCCGACATGATTTTGGCGAATAGTCCTTTGTGTGTGGCTGAGGTAAGTAACATGGGTTGCACGGCTGAAGCTGTTACTAAGTTTATCAAGGCTAAGCAACTCTTCGCGCCGGGTAAGGCTGTCAACGCAGGTGGTGTGGCCACTTCAGGTCTTGAAATGACACAGAACTCCATCCGTTTGCATTGGAGTGCCGCTGAAGTTGATGAGAACCTGCATAAGATTATGCACTCTATCCATGAGCAGTGCGTGAAATATGGTACTGAAGCAGATGGCTATATTGACTATGTGAAGGGTGCCAATGTTGCCGGATTCATGAAGGTTGCTAATGCCATGATGGCGCAAGGCGTAGTATAAACGAACCAAATTGTATCGTGAATTGTAGAAAACGAAGTCTTTTTTTACAAGTTCTAATCTTATTGGCCTTTACTCTTTTGTGTGCTCAAACGCAGAAGGGTAAGGCCACTTTTTATTCAAAGAGAGCCACCGGAGCACGAACGGCCAGCGGAGAGCGGCTCCATCACGACAGCTTAACGTGCGCTCATCGCAGTCATCCCTTTGGAACAAAACTGCGAGTGACCAATCATGCTAATGGCAAAGAGGTGATCGTGCGTGTTACCGACCGTGGTCCGTTCAGCCGAGGACGAATCATTGACCTTTCTTGGGGTGCCGCCAAAGCGCTCGATATATTAGATCAGGGCGTGGCAGTAGTGGAGATTGAGGTGGTAAATGAGAACATCATACCTTTTAAACCGCCCGTTTATCAATTTCCGGAGTTTGATTTGGGCGTTTCCAAGAAGCCTATAGGCTTCGGTAAAGATTGGAGAAAACTGAAAAAAAGAATGAGCCGTTGAGTCTTTATTCTCAACAGCCCATTCATTGATTCGTGTCGTTATATATTCCTCTTTCTTGTCAGCAGCGCTTTTGTAGCATGCTTTTGAATTTAATTTTGCGGAGGGATGGATTTCCTTTTTCTTGTCAGCAGCGCTTTTGATGAATGGATTTAAAAACGTTGTTGTAGGACTGAGATGCGCTTTTATTTGACCTTATTGAGTTTCACCATGACGGGGTAGTGGTCTGAAAGGTTGCGTCGGGTTTTGCCAAGCCAGTAACTATTGGTGAAGATACCATAGTGATTGACTTCAAAATCGGGCGAAACAAAGATATGATCTATACGGTTGTTGTCGCGGAAGTCTTGCATGTAGTCGTTCCAAGTGCCGATGGGTGCCATGCGTTGTTGGGCATTCGCATAGCAGTCACGCAGGTTTCCTTGTTCTGCCAACAGCTTGTAGACCTCGTTGTTTTGGTCAAGATTGAAGTCGCCGGTTAAGATAACGCTCTCGCCTTTGGCCAGTTCCTTAATGCGACTGATGATGAGGCGGGCGCTCTCTTGCCGTGCCACGGTGCCTACATGGTCCATGTGCGTATTGAAAAAGTAGAACTTCTTGCCCGTCATCTTATCCATAAACTTACCCCAAGTGCATATACGCACACAGGCGGCGTCCCATCCCAGTGAAGGCTTCTCGGGTGTTTGCGACAACCAAAAGTGGCCATTAGCCAACACTTTCAGCCGTTGCGTGTTATAGAAAATGGCCGCATATTCGCCTGCTTCCTTGCCATCGTCCCGTCCAACGCCCATGAATTGGTAGTTGGGCAATCCTTTTTGAAGATCATGAAGCTGGTTGACGAGTACCTCCTGCGTGCCAAAGATGGCCGGTTCTTCAAAGTTTATGAAGTCACAAATGGGCTGACAGCGCAGTGACCAGCCGTTTCCCTCGGGCCTATCGGCAGGATTGTCGTAGCGGATATTGTAACTTCCAACATATAGTTGTTGGGCATAGACACTGCAAAAGAGTAAGAGGAATAATGTTAAAGTTGTAATTCTTTTCATGAATATTATTGTTTTATGATTGATGTTTGTTGAAATCCATCCGGTTATATTTATGCTTTAAGCGAGAAATAAGCCAAAAATTTTCTCCTTGACAAAAGTATATAAAACAACGGGAATGGTGAAACTATTTCTCTATAAAAGTTGATAAGCCACCGAGTTGGTTGGGAAGTTGACGAGTGAACGAGTGCACGAGTAGACGATTTGTTAGTTCTTAGTTGACAAGTCTTTAGTTGACGAGTTGACAAGTTATTAGTTTTTAGTTGACAAGTTTTGAGTTAACGAGTTGCTGGTTATTTATGCCTTGTCGGGTAAGTTATCCGAAACGGCAGTTTTGATGTGGCGTGTTAAATACATATATAATAAGGTGGCAATATGTGCTTTTTGAGGTTCAAAGGCCCATAATTACAACAATAATCCCTATTTTTGTAACCTGATACATAGTAAAAGAACTGTTCAGAGACAATATGGAAGACAAAATCCCACAAGAGTTCAATAAGTTCTATTTGAAAGATGTCACGTTTGTGAATCTGATGATGCGGCGTATTTATAACGTATTGATAGTAGCCAATCCTTATGATGCGTTCATGTTGGAGGACGACGGACGAATAGAAGAGAAGATATATAATGAGTATATGGAGTTGGGATTGCGCTATCCGCCCACCTTTACGCAAGTAAGCACCATTGAAGAGGCCCTGCCCATCCTCAATACCACACGCATAGACTTGGTTATTTGCATGCCCGGCAACGCCGATAACGACGCTTTCGACGTGGCCCGAGGCATAAAAGAACATTTCCCGAAGATACATTGCGTGGTCCTGACGCCGTTCTCTCATGGCATTACCCAGCGCATGCAACATGAGGACTTGAGCATTTTCGACTATGTATTTTGCTGGTTAGGCAATACCAATCTTATCCTTTCTATTATCAAGTTGATAGAGGATAAGATGAACATAGAGCACGACATTCGCGAGGGAGGCGTGCAAATGATACTCTTAGTTGAAGATAGTATCCGCTTTTACAGCTCCATCCTCCCCAATCTTTATAACTATATTCTGCTTCAGAGCAAGCGTTTCTCCACCGAGGCGCTCAACAAACATCAGGCCACCCTGCGCATGCGAGGGCGTCCAAAGGTAGTGCTGGCCCGTAACTATCAGGAAGCCATGGAACTGTTCATGCGTTATAAGAACAATTGCTTGGGCGTTATATCCGACGCACGCTTCCCTATGGACAACCGATTGTCGCAGTTGCCGACGGCAGATGGCGCCGGCGAGGGCGTGAAAGACCCCGAGGCGGGCTTAAAGCTCTTGCATGCCATCCGTCAGGAGGACGAGTACGTGCCCCTCATCATGGAGAGTTCGGAGTCGGATAACCGACAAAAGGCCGAGGCGGAGGGCTTCCGTTTCGTGGATAAGAACTCAAAGAAGATGAGCGTTGACCTACGAAACCTCTTAGAAGAGCACATGGGATTCGGCGACTTCATCTTCCGTGACCCCGCAACCCATGAGGAGATACTGCGTGTTCACAGCCTGAAGGAATTGCAAGACAATATCTTCAAGATTCCCAACGACTCCATGTTGTATCACATCAGCCGCAATCACATGAGCCGTTGGCTAAGTGCCCGGGCCATATTTCCCGTTTCGGCCTTCCTCCGACAAGTCACTTGGCACAAGCTGCAGGACGTTGACGCACATCGTCAGATCATCTTCGACGCCATCGTTCAGTATCGTAAAATGAAGAACATTGGCGTTGTGGCCGTGTTCGACCGTATGAAGTTCGACCGTTTTGCCCACTTCGCACGCATTGGCGACGGCTCTTTGGGCGGCAAAGGACGCGGCCTTGCTTTCTTGGATAACGTGGTTAAGATGCACCCGGAGCTCAATAAATTCGAGGGAGTTTCGGTCCAAATACCCAAGACCTTGGTGCTTTGCACCGACTTGTTCGACCAGTTCATGGAGCAGAACAACCTTTACCAGATAGCGCTTAGCGACGTTAGTAACGACGAAATCCTGCGTCATTTCCTGCGGGCGCAGCTCCCCGACGCGCTCATGGATGACTTCTTTACCTTCTTTGAGGCTGTGAAGTGCCCCATAGCCGTGCGTTCCAGCTCGTTGTTAGAGGACAGTCATTACCAACCTTTCGCAGGAATATACAGCACTTACATGATTCCTTACTTGGAAGATCGCTACGCCATGGTCCGCATGTTGGCCTGCGCGATCAAGGGAGTCTACGCCTCGGTGTTCTATAAGGATTCCAAAGCCTACATGACCGCTACCCGTAACGTCATCGACCAAGAGAAAATGGCCGTCATATTGCAGGAAGTCGTGGGCCGCACATACGGCGATAAGTTCTATCCCAACATCAGTGGCGTACTGCGTTCGCTCAATTATTACCCCATC
This sequence comes from Prevotella sp., assembly GCF_036570325.1. Classification (GTDB taxonomy): domain Bacteria; phylum Bacteroidota; class Bacteroidia; order Bacteroidales; family Bacteroidaceae; genus Prevotella. The sequence continues at coordinate 14,935 of NZ_DATCYK010000131.1, read as the reverse complement.
GGCGATGAGACCTCGGAAGAGGGAATCGCCTCGTTGGCATTGGGATTGGGCAAGTACATCGTCGATGGTGGTCAGACTTTGCGGGTCAGCCCGTACCATCCCGATCAGGTGTTGCAGACCAGTGAAATGGAAACAGCGTTGCGCGAGACGCAAACTCAGTTCTATGCGCTCGACCTAAGCAATATAAACGAAGAGTTCAAAGTAGACGATGGATTCAATATAAAGACGCTCAAGGTGAAAGAAGCCGTCGACGACCATTCGCTCAATTTCATCGCCTCAACCTATGATCCCTACGATCAGGTAATCCGCGATGGGCTTTATGACGGTGGGCGTAAGATTATCTCGTTCTGCGGTGTGCTGCAACAAGGCGTCTTCCCCCTGCCCGAAATCATGCAAATGGCTATGAAGTTCGGCTCCGAAGCCATGCGACGTCCCGTCGAAATAGAGTTTGCCTGCAATATCAACGCCGACCGCACGGGCGATTTCAACCTGCTTCAGATACGCCCCATCGTCGACTCCAAGCAGATGATAGACGAGGACGTGAAGGCCATCAGCGATGAGGATTGCCTCTTGCGGAGCCACAACTCGCTGGGCCATGGCGTGGTAGAAGACGTTGTCGACGTAGTTTACGTGAAGTATGACGACAACTATTCGGCCATGCACAACTACGATGTAGCCGCCGATATAGAGCGAATCAACCGCAAGTTCATCAACGATGGGCGCAATTACGTGCTTATCGGGCCCGGCCGATGGGGTTCCAGCGACCATTATTTGGGCATTCCCGTAAAGTGGCCCCATATCAGCGCGGCTCGAGTCATTGTGGAAGTGGCGTTGAAAAACTATCGTGTCGACCCGAGCCAAGGCACCCATTTCTTCCAAAACCTTACCAGTTTCGGCGTGGGTTACTTTACCATCGATACCAATGTGGTGGGTGAGGGCGGCATGCTTCGTAAGGATTTGCTCGACGCCATGCCCGCCGTGGAGGAGACAACCTACGTGCGTCATGTGCGTTTCGACCATCCGTTGCGTATCTTGATGGACGGAAGAACGCAAGAAGGAGTGGTCATGAAGTGATGTTAAGTTAAATAATGTTAGATTGATAGGCCTTTTTTGAACTTAATATTTCTATTTGTTGGATTCTGTCTTTATTTGGTTTATATTTGTTACATAATTTGTTTTAAAAAGCAGAATATAAAATTACGGTCGGTTGGCCTTGAGCTTTTATAGGCTTTAAGGCCATCGTTTTTCCCGTAATTCTTCAACTATATAAAACTGAGTGTATAACCTTATTTTAATTTAAAACAAAGAATCGTATGCGAACATTTGACTTAGAGCAGGAAGTTATACCGGCACTCGTGAAAGCCGCGTTCATGTTATGGGCTGTATCAGCAGCGGTATATGCGATTGATTGGCTGTTTTATGGGGTTGTAGCCCTTATGTTCTTAGCTTTCATTGCTGAAATAGTGCTGTCGCATAAAGTAGGGAAGAGTAAGGGGATGGACTATGCTTTCTCGTTAGGCGAGTCAGTTTCGGTTAGTTTAGACATGCTTGTTATCTGTTTGGTGGGGATTATATTAGCCTATGCCGCAGGTTCCCGAATGGTTTATGTATGGCTGCTCATGACTGCGTTTTGGTTTATCGAAAGATTCTTATTTAAGAAGGAGCGTAGTAAAATAGAAACGCCTGCCGCCCAAGAGTAAAAGCCTCGGTTGAAGAAAAACTATCTTTCTTCTATTCATTCTCGTATTATGCTCAGTTGATAGTATAACCTTATTTTAATTTAAAACAAAGAATTGTATGCGAACATTTGACTTAGAGAAGGAAGTAATGCCGAGTATCGTTAATGCGATATGTATTTTAGGAATAGCAGCAGATGTAGTTTATGAGGTATATTGGCTGCTTTACTTGGCAGGAGCTCTGATGTTGTTGCTTATTATTACCGATATTGTATTATATTACAAAGTAGTAAAGAGTAAGGGATTTGAATACGCTTCCATGCTGAATGACTCAAGTTTCTTTACTATAGATGTTGTAGTAATCGAATTGGTGGGTATGATGATAAGCTACGCTATAGGCTCTCAAATGTTTTACGCATGGGGATTAATCGTTTTGGTAATCCTTATCAGTTGGTTCATTCCTATGAAAAAGCGTGAAAAAACTAACGTGCCTGCCGCCCAAGAGTAAAGGTTCATAATTTCAACCTTGCGATAACGCCATTCTCGAAGCAGCCCTTTTACCCGCTCAAAGGGCTGCTTTTATTGTGTCATAACGGCTCTTTGGGCGGGTAAAAGGCCTGCTTTCGTAGGGCGATAACGAAGCGGTTGATTATCAATTGATTATGTTTGTATTTTTTGCTTTCGTGTTTTCAACCTTGCGGAGGCCCACAAGAAATGTCCCAACTTTCATATTAGAGTTTTTGGGGGCGTATATCTGTTAGTTTGATTGACGTAAATCAATAAAATAGGAATTCAACGCAATAATCCTCAAAAATATTTGCAAATAGAATAAAATGCCTTTATCTTTGCATTGTGTTTTTCATGGTATTAGATTTAAGGTTAACAAGATTGGGACTCAGCGGAGCCCCTTTTTTTATGTCCTTACGTCAACTTGCTATTTTGGGAAGGGCCAATGAGGAGGGAATAACTTAGATATACCCCGTTAAAAAAATGATAAATTCTTTATTCTTTACTCTATAATACGCTTTCATTATGTGTTTTCTATGTCTGTATTGTTAAGTTGATAAGGTGGGGAAAATACGAAAAAGCGTATAATGTTTGGAGATATAGGAATCATTCTGTATTTTTGCTAAAGATAGAAAGGGTATTCGTATATTTATAATAGTTACGTGAAAGGAAAGGAAATGAAAACAAAAGAAGAAGCCTACGCATGGCTTAGAAAGACCAAGCAGCGCAAGAAAGAGATGGTGGAGGAAATGAAAGACTATCTCGTTTCTGAATATGAAAAGCAGTATGGGTGCAAGCCTACTCATATAGAAGTGCTATGATACTTAATGTAGAGGCAATTAATGAAAAGGCCCCGTACGTAGTCAGTCAAGTTCCTAACAAAAACTTTGTTAGTTTTAAGACTGATTATGGGGTTGAATACTTGGTTGGTTTTGATAAAGATGACTTGTCTTTGTCGAGCGCAGACGTCTATCAATTCTCTATTATCAATGCTAATAATAAGAAATCTCCACGTGATGGCAAGGTGCGCGATACCATTATAGCTGTTGTAGAAGACTTTTTTAGTCTCAATAATGAGGTCATGCTTTATATATGTGAGACCGGTGATGACAAACAACCCATGCGAAGTAGGCTGTTCGAGCATTGGTTTGACCGCTATAAAAAGGGCTGGAATATCCTTATTCTTTCAACATCTTTGTGTGATGAGGATGGCGTTCAAAACTATGCCGCTATTATTTTAAGGCAGGACCATCCTCGTTTGACAGAGGTTATAAATGAGTTTACAGAAACGATAAAGGCCCTTAATAGCAAATAAAAGACAAGTAATTCATTGATTTTTACTACATTTGCAGTCGTCAACGTTGACGGGTTGCCTCGTTACACCTTTCTGATGGCCTGACAACTACTTGCTAAACGGGGGCGGTAGAATCGTTTTGATCATGAATTTTGTAAAGTTTTTAAAAGATTGGACCTTGCTGGTAGGTCTTGTGGTAGGCTCTTTGGTCTACTTGTTGTTTACCGGTATTCCGGCGTTGGTGCCCATTGGTGAGGCCTGCGGGCCCGTGTTGGTGTCGGTGTTGCCGGTCAATATTTTCCTCATGCTTTACATGACGTTCTGTAAAATGCAGATGCACGACCTGCGTCCGCGCCGTTGGCATTTTATTTTACAAGCCATTCGCATACTTCTTTCCTTGCTGGCCGTCGTGGCGGTGAACCTCTGCGACGACCCCACATGGAAGCTCCTGCTCGAGGGAGTCTTCATTTGCGTTATCTGCCCCACGGCCGCTGCCGCTCCCGTTATCGTGGAAAAGTTGGGTGGCAATATCGCTTCGCTCACCATCTATCTGTTTATTGCCAATGGCGTAACGTCGGTTATCATTCCCTTGTTCTTCCCTTTGGTGGAGAAGGCGGCCGACATCAGTTTTCTCACGGCTTTCCTCATGGTGCTCAAACGGGTGTTGATGGTGCTCGTCATTCCCCTTGGCTGCGCCTTGTTTACCCGTAAATACCTGCCGGGCGTGGTGGAATGGGTGAAGCGGAGGTCTAATTTGAGCATTTACCTTTGGAGTATCAATCTTTCCATCATCATGGGTTTCACCATGCGGAGCCTCATTCATGCGCCCGTGTCGGGCTGGGTGTTGTGGGCCTTGTGTATCATTCCGTTGGTTCTTTCGCTCTTTCAGTTCTCGTTGGGAAAGGCCATCGGCCGTCATTATGGCGACAGTATAGGCGCCGGTCAGGCCTTGGGACAGAAGAATACCGTGGTGGGTATATGGCTCACCTTGTCGTTTTTGAATCCTTATGTTTCGATAGCGCCCTGCGTGTATGTGATATGGCAGAACATCATCAATGCCGTGCAGTTGTGGTATAAGCAGAAGTATGGCTATCTGAAGTGGTAGCGTGAGCGGGAAAATGAAAGGAAACCGAACGTGGTAAACAGTAATAAAACCGAGGATATGGAGGACAACAGCATAGTGGCTTTGCTCGAGCGCCACGGCGTGAGGCCCACGGCCAACCGCATACTCATCGTGAAGGCGCTGGCCGCCGGGCGCCATCCGCTGTCGATGCGCGACCTTGAGATAGAGATACAATCCATCGACAAGTCGAATATTTTTAGGGCGTTGACCCTCTTTCGTGAGCGTCACATGGTGCATGCCGTGGAGGATGGCGACGGCGCTACCCGTTATGAGCTTTGTTGGAGCGAGGATGAGGACAGCGATGAGGACGAGCACATGCACTTTTTTTGCGAGGTATGCCACCGCACTTTCTGCCTTTACGACCGCCATGTGCCCGATGTCAGTCTGCCCGAAGGCTATCGGGTGAGCAGTGTCAATTGCTTAGTGAAAGGCGTATGCCCCGCTTGTGGGCGCAAGAGAAAGTGCTGACGACTTCATTTTTTAGAGATAATTAACGGCCCATAGTAACATTTGTTACCTTGGGCCGTTGGCCGTTTGTATAATTTTGCGGCTGAAATTCAAAAGTCATTATCAAATAAATTCAAGAAAGATGGAGAATAAAATGTTTTGTTTTCAGTGCCAAGAAACAGCTAAGGGCACCGGTTGTGTACTTCAGGGCGTGTGTGGAAAAACGGCTGAAACGTCGCGTTGGCAGGATTTGTTGTTGAGCGTTGTCAGGGGCGTGGCCACCATTGCCGACGCGCTTGGCCGATCGGGACAGCCTTACGACAAGGTAAAGGTGGGCGATTTTGTGGTCGATGCGCTCTTTACAACCATCACTAATGCCAACTTCGACGATGAGGCTATATTAAATAAGGTGGCCTTGGGTGTGACCATAAAGGAGGATCTGCGTCGTCAGGCGGTGTTGGCCGGTGTGGCTTTGCCTGCCTATCAAGAGGTGATTTGGGAAGGCGATGAGGTTGATTATGAGGCCGAGGGCCGTCGTCAGGGCGTGCTCCGCAATGAGAACGCCGACCTGCGGTCGCTCAAGGAGCTGGCCGTGCTGGGCCTGAAGGGCATGGCGGCTTACTACGAACACGCTGCCCGCTTGGGCGAACGCGACGAGTCAATCGTTGACTTCATGCTGAAAGCATTGGCCATCGTCACCAATCCCGACGCCACGATGGATGAGTTGCTCGGCAATGTGCTCGAAACGGGCAAGTTCGGAGTCGACGTGATGGCCCTGCTCGATAAGGCTAACACGGGTGTTTACGGCAATCCCGAGATAACGAAGGTGAATATCGGTGTGGGGAAGAACCCCGGCATATTGATTTCGGGCCATGACCTTAAAGACATAGAGGACCTGCTTATACAGACCGAAGGCACCGGCGTGGACGTTTATACGCATGGCGAGATGTTGCCGGCCCACTACTATCCGCAACTGAAAAAGTATCGCCATTTGGTTGGCAACTACGGTAACGCTTGGTGGAAGCAGCGTGAAGAGTTTGCCACTTTCAACGGTCCCATCGTCTTTACGACCAATTGTATCGTGCCGCCGACGCCGAAGGCTTCTTACAAGGACCGCGTCTTTACGACCAACGCCACGGGATTCCCCGGCTGGAAGCATATCACGGCCGGCGCCGATGGCCATAAGGACTTCAGCGAGGTCATCGCCTTGGCCAAGCAGTGCGAGGCTCCCACGGAGATTGAGCAGGGCGAAATCGTCGGTGGTTTTGGCCATGCGCAGGTGTTTGCCTTGGCCGATCAGATTGTGGAAGCCGTGAAGAGCGGTGCCATTCGCAAGTTTGTAGTCATGAGCGGATGCGATGGCAGAATGAAGAGTCGTAACTATTACGAGGAGTTCGCCAAGGCTTTGCCCCACGATACCGTGATATTGACCAGTGGCTGCGCCAAGTTTAAGTACAATAAGTTGAACTTGGGCGACATCAACGGCATTCCCCGGGTGCTCGACGCCGGCCAATGTAACGACTCTTATAGCTGGGCCGTGGTGGCGCTGAAGCTGAAAGAAATCTTTGGGGCCAATGATATTAACGACTTACCCATCTTCTTCAACATCGCTTGGTATGAGCAAAAGGCCGTCATAGTGCTGCTGGCGCTGCTCCATTTGGGTGTGAAGAACATTCATGTTGGCCCCACGTTGCCCGCCTTTATCTCCGAAGGTGTGCTCAGAGTGTTGGTCGATAACTTCGGGCTTGCGCCTAACGGCACGGTGGAAGACGACCTTCAGCAATACATCTTGTCATAAGGCGGTGGGCTGTCAGCCTTGTTGTAAGGGCTTTCGGTAGCCTATGACCGATAATAAAGATGAGAGGGCGCGGCTTAGGCTGCGCCCTCTTTGCGAATGGATAGCCATGGGCGAGGCGTTCCGAGCAGTCGGGCGGAGTCGGGGCTTGCTCTATTATATAAAGGTATAGGGCAGGAGCGGTAGGTGAGTTTCGGCCGCTTTACGGCGGAGTAATAAGCCTATGAATGGGGAATAAATGGTAAATGATTTGATAATATGTGGCAAAAAGGGCAATTTTTTATGTAAATTGTTGCTTCCGAACAATATTTATGTTAAATTTGCGCTTAGTTATTTAATAAATCATACAAATTATTTTAGAGAATTATGAAAAAGTATTTAGCAGAAATGTTCGGCACGATGGTGCTGGTACTCATGGGCTGCGGCGTGGCTGTCAGCTTGGGTTGTAACAATGGCGATCCTGAAACGGTTATTGGAACAGCCTTGGCTTTCGGTCTGTCTGTTGTGGCTATGGCTTACACCATTGGTGGTATCTCAGGTTGCCACATTAACCCCGCCATCACGTTGGGCGTTTATCTGAGTGGTCGTATGAACACAAAGGATTTCGGAATGTACATCTTGTTCCAAGTGATTGGTGCCTTCATCGGTTCCGCTATCTTGTATCTGCTCACGTCGAATGCCGGCCTTAATGGTACCGGAGCCAACGATTTGCAGGACATTGACGTAACCGTATTGGGCGGTTTGTTGGCCGAGATTGTATTTACTTGCGTATTCGTATTGGTTGTATTGGGCGCAACGGCGAAGACCAACGGTGCTACCAACAACTTCGCGGGTCTGGCTATCGGCCTGACATTGGTGCTTGTACACTTGGCTTGCATCCGTTATACCGGTACATCGGTTAACCCCGCACGTTCAATAGGTCCCGCTTTCTTCCAAGGAGGTAGCGCTTTGCAGCACTTGTGGATATTTATTGTAGGCCCATTCGTAGGCGCCGCTTGTGCCGCAGGTATCTGGAAGGTTATCGATACCGAGGAGAAGGCATAATAAGAACGACTGACTGTATTATTTTAATTAGACATTTATATTCCGGAAAGTTGCGGTTTAACAAGCCGCGACTTCCGGTTTTCTTTTCATGAAGAACCGTGCAAAACAATGAATTAAACGCTATGCAGGGACATTCTTCGGAGGAACGTCCCAAGGCAACCTTGACAACAAAGAAGTATTTGGTGCCTTTCGTCCTGATAACGAGCCTGTTCTTTCTTTGGGGTTTTGCCCGTGCCATCCTTGATGTGCTCAACAAGCACTTTCAGAATGAGCTTCATATCACCATCACGCAGTCGTCACTCATACAAGTGACAACTTACTTGGGGTATTTCCTGATGGCCATTCCGGCGGGCTGGTTTATCAATCGCAACAGCTATCGTAGGGGCGCGGTAGTGGGTCTTATGCTCTTTGGCATAGGAGCGTTGCTGTTTATTCCTTGTGCCGCCATCGGCACGTTTTATGCCTTCTTGGGTGCCTTGTTCGTCATAGGTTGTGGCCTTGTGTTCTTGGAAACATCGGCCAATCCTTACGTAACAGAGCTGGGTAGCAAGGAGACTGCCACCAGTCGGCTTAATTTCTCGCAATCGTTCAACGGACTGGGAAGCCTGTTTGCCACGTTTGTGGTGGGACAGTTCTTCTTCAGCGGTTCGACAAGCGCTTACAGCGCGGTGGTGCCTTACACGATATTAGGTGTGTTGGTGCTGGTTATCGCCTTGGTGTTTTCGAGAGCCGAGCTGCCCGAAATCAAGCATGAGGAGGAAAAGTCGGAGCGTGATTCGGAAACCCGTATCAAGCAACTCTTCAAACATCATCCCATGTTTGTCTTTGGTTTGTTCGCTCTCTTGGCCTATGAGGTGGCCGAGATTTCCATCAACAGTTATTTCATTAACTTCGTTACGGGCCAAGGATGGATGGACGACAGCAGCGCAAGTATCGTGTTAACGGTGGCTTTGGCATTCTTCATGGTAGGTCGTTTTGTGGGAAGCTGGTTGATGAGGCGTGTTCCCGCCGAGGTGATGTTGCTCATCTGCGCTGCCGGAAGCGTGCTTTGCATGATTGCGGTACTGCTGAATTTGGGTAAAATATCCATGCTGGCTATCATCTGTAATTATCTTTTTGAGGCCATCATGTTCCCCACTATCTTCTCGTTGGCATTGCAAGGGCTGGGCAATCTTAAGAAAAGTGCCTCGTCACTGTTGATGATGACGCCTATCGGAGGTTGCGGATTCCTGCTGATGGGGCTGATAGCCGACCATACCAATTTGGTGATTCCCTTCCTCATTCCGTTCTTCGGCTATTTCATCGTGTTGCTCTTTGCCTCTGAACTGACCCGCAAGAACGATTCGCTGAAGCGGCGGTCATAAAAACGGTGGTGCCTCATTTTGCAACGCTTGTTTTACAATTGGTGGGAGAGTGGCAAGGAATCGTGTTATTATTAATTTTTTTAACCTGAGCGCATGGCTAAATCATGCGCTATTATTTTGTATTGCGGAAAGAATATGTTAATTTTGCATGCGATACAACTAATTAGGTATTATTTTATTATATAAACAACATAAATATTATGGCAGTAAGTTTCAAAGAATTAGGTCTCGTGAATACACGTGACATGTTCAAAAGAGCCGTTGACGGTGGTTATGCTATTCCGGCATTCAATTTCAATAACTTGGAACAGCTTCAGGCTATTATCAAGGCCTCTTCAGAGTTGAAGTCACCCGTGATCCTTCAGGTTTCTAAGGGTGCCCGCAACTATGCTAACCAGACATTGCTCCGTTATTTGGCAGAAGGTGCTGTTGAGTATGCTAAAGAATTGGGTTGCAATCATCCTGAGATCGTATTGCACCTTGACCATGGTGACAGCTTCGAGCTTTGCAAGAACTGTGTAGACATGGGCTTCTCTTCAGTAATGATCGACGGTTCTTCACTTCCTTACGAAGAGAACGTAGCGTTGACAAAGCGTGTAGTAGAGTATGCTCATCAGTTCGACGTAACTGTTGAGGGTGAGCTTGGCGTACTCGCAGGCGTTGAGGACGAAGTTGTAGCTGAGGAATCTCACTATACAAAGCCCGAGGAAGTTGTAGACTTCGCTACCCGTACTGGTGTAGACTCTTTGGCTATTTCTATCGGTACTTCTCACGGTGCTTACAAGTTCAAGCCCGAGCAGTGCACACGCGACCCGAAGACCGGCCGTTTGATTCCTCCTCCATTGGCTTTCGACGTATTGGAAGCTATCGAGAAAGAACTTCCCGGATTCCCAATCGTGCTCCACGGCTCATCTTCTGTACCCCAGCAGTATGTTGACATCATCAACGCTAATGGCGGTAAGTTGCCTAACGCTGTAGGTATTCCTGAAGAAGAACTCCGTAAGGCTACCAAGAGTGCTGTTTGCAAGATCAATATTGACTCTGACTCTCGTTTGGCTTTCACGGCCGGTGTTCGTGAGACATTCGTTCAGCACCCTGAGTACTTCGACCCCCGCCAGTATTGTGGTAAGGCTCGTGAGTACATGGAGAAGCTCTACTCAGAGAAGATTACCGACGTTCTCGGCTCTGACAACAAGCTGGCTCAACTCGATTAATTGACTTCCCATGCGGAGACTTGCGTAGAACAATCTCCGTAGAAGGAAACCCTTATAGGCCCGGTCTTGGTAAAGATCGGGCTTTTTTGTATATATATTCCGGTTTTCACGGTAAAAGCGGGGATAAAACTTTTATAGTTTCGTAGTTTTTTCGTACATTTGCAATAAGAAAATAAATTTGAGTTTTCAAGATAGTAAATAGTGTTTGCATACATACCCATTACCAATAACAAAAGCAACTGGTAAATAACTATAATATTTTTTATGACTCTCTATTTTGAGGCCACTTGCTGTCCGTGAGGATGGGGCAAGTGGTCAGTTTTGTTTTATAGGGCTATTTATTGTTTTGAATTTTAATTTAAATAGTGCTATATATATAAATGTAACACATATTTATATTTGTTTCATTGTTTTTTTGTTACCTTTGCAGCGTACAATTAGAAAATATATGAGAGGATTTTTAAGTTTAGTCCTTGCTTTAGTTTTAGGCAATGGATTTGCTGCTCGGGCCGGCGTGTCTGGTCAAAATGCCGCAAAAGCCATTGAGCAAAAGCAGGAAGATGTTGTTTCAGGAGTGGTTCTTGATGAGACTGGAGAACCTTTAATCGGAGTTACAGTACAGCAAAAAGGAACAGAGAACAAGGCAATGACCGATATTGATGGCCGCTACTCTCTTCGCTTGAAGGCAGGAGCAGCCAAGACCTTGGTGTTGACTTATGTGGGCATGAAGACCAAAACGGTGACTGTCACGGGCGCTGTGGCCAACGTGAAGATGGAGGAAGACGCCCATGCTTTGCAGGATGTAGTGGTTGTGGGTGCCTATGGAACGACCCAAAAACGCAGTGACCTTGTGGGTAGTGCCTATCAGGTGAATTCCACACAGTTGAAAGGTTTGCCCCAGCAGCGCCTCGACGTCATGCTTGACGGTTTGATTCCGGGTGTAAAGATTGCCCCCAATACGACCGACCCCGGCAGTCCCCGTACACGTTTTAATGTACGCGTGCGTGGTGAAGCGTCGCTTAACGCCAGCAATGAGCCGCTGTGGGTGATTGATGGAACGCCGATGTACACGGGTGATCGTACGAACATGATGCCCGGAACGAGCTATACGGTGAGCCCATTGTCGTTTATCAATCCTGATGATATAGAGTCGATAACGGTGTTGAAAGACGCAACGTCGACGTCAATCTATGGTGCCGACGGTGCCAATGGTGTAATCCTTGTGACTACGAAGAAAGGTCGTGCAGGAAAAACTACCATTAGTAGCAGTGTACAGTTTGGTGTTGCGAATATTGATGTTAGCACGGCTCCTAAAGTGTTGAACGCCAAGCAGTGGATGGAATTGGCCAAGTCGGCCTATCAAAATGCGGGATTGGATATGCGGACTTTCCCTTTTCAGGATAACGATATAAACAGTTACTCTACCACTGATACCAATTGGCGCGATGTTTATTACGGCACGGGGAATAACTTGAGTGCCAATGTGTCGCTGAACGGAGGTTCGGAGAAAAGTGATTATTATGTTTCGGGCCAGTATTATGAGAATAAGGGAACGGTTAAAGGTAATGCGCAACAGCGAGTAACCTTGAATTCTAAGTTTGGTTTTCAGTTAGTGAAGAAATTGGATCTTGAGGTTAAGTTATCAGCTTCGTATAATAACAATGATCTTTTCGCTTTAGGACGTGAGTATTATGAACTTTTGCCCATCTATTCTCCTTACAATGCTGACGGCACTATTCGCTTATATAATAAAAGAGTGGTAGGTTTGGATAGCAATGGCAGTCCTATTTTTACTAAAGAGCGTTTTATTAACAACTCAGTGGCAGAGCGGGAACAGAATATTAATAATCAAAAGGCATGGTTTTTAACAAGTAACTTCACATTAAACTATGAAATATTGAAGGGCTTTACCTACACGGGAAAGTTTTCTTATGACTATCAGAGCACGTTGGAACAGACCTATAGCTCACAGCGAAATTGGACCGGTATGTCGTCAGAGGATAATCCTTTGGGATATGCTCGTCGCTCCTCAGCCGATATAACCAATTGGAATACGGTTCATCGACTGAATTTCAATAGGGCTTTTGGTAAGCATGTGATAGGTGGACTGTTTGGTTTTGAGGCTGGTTCTCGGAATTATGTCACGATGTATGTCACCGGTTCGGGCTTTATCAATGATAAAATACAAGATGTAAGCTATGCTAATAAGAAGGATGGGTTTAACAGTAGCAATAAAGCTAATAAGGCTTCTTTCTTCGGGCAGGCCAGTTATTCTTATGACCAACGTTATTATTTAACGATAAACGGCCGTAAGGATGGCAATTCACAGTTTGGTAGCGACGTGCGCTGGGCTAACTTCGCATCTGTGGGAGTTTCATGGAATGTGCATAATGAGAAGTGGTTTAATATACCATGGATGAATGTCTTGAAGCTCAAGGCAAGCTATGGCTCGAATGGTAACTCGCGTCTTGGCGGCCAAGAGTCGCTCGGCACCTATTCGTATGGTGACAGTTATCAGTACAATGGTGAGATGGGAGGCGTGCAAGGACAGTCGCCCAACTCGAAATTAAGCTGGGAAACAACCTATATGACCAACCTTGGTATTCGTATAGCAGCGCTGAATCGTATTGATTTTGAGTTGGAATATTATCATAACAATACGAAAAATCTGCTTAGCCAGCTGCCCGTTTCACTAATGATAGGTGACACACGTGTTTATCGTAATGTTGGTGAAATAGTAAATCAAGGTATTGAAATGACATTGACCACGCGTAATTTTATTCCTAAAAAGGAAGATGGTTTCAGTTGGACAACAGAGTTCAATCTTGCTCATAATAACAACAAACTGACCAAGTCCTACCGTGGTACGCAGGTAAACTTTACGGATGGCATTTCTTGGATTGAGGGAGAAGATACCAAAACTTATTATCTCGTGCGCTGGGCAGGCGTCGATCCCTACGACGGAAGCCCCATGTGGTATGATGCGAAAGGCAATATTACCAAGTCATACGACAGTGTCAACAACCGTGTTAGGGGCAAAAAGCTCAATTCTACGGTAACGGGAGGTATGAAAAATAAGTTTACTTATAAAGGATTCACGTTTAGTTTCCTGCTTAACTACCAATTTGGAGGTTATAATTATAGTAGTTTTGCCAGCATAATGAACTCAGATGGTTATAATATTCTTAGCCAAAATCAGGCGATAGAACAATTACAGCGTTGGCAGTTGCCCGGAGATATAGCGCTCAATCCCAAGTCTATTGCCAATTCTTCGACCCAATCATCGCGTACTTCTACGCGTTTTCTCTATAAAAAAGACTTGATTCGTTTGCAGAATATGGTGTTGGACTATCAACTTCCATCTGATGTAGTTCGTGGATGGGGGCTTTCAAGCGCATCGGTGTCGCTTATTGGCGATAACTTGCTTGCCTATAGTCCATATTCCGGAAGTGATCATAACTCTTATAAGACCGTTATGAGCGGTTATCCATTAGAGCGTACTTTCTCGATAGCAGTAAGCGTAGGATTTTAAAAGCTAACAGATAAGTCCAATGAAAAAGTTTTTTATATATACAGCGATTGCCCTTTGTTTGGCAACGCTCACCGCTTGTAATGATTTCCTCACTGTAGAGCAAAAAGGAAAAAATACAATTCCGGGATTCCTTTCCGATCCTCGTGGCTTACATTCAGGATTAGTAGGAGCCTATCAAAAGTATTTCAGCCAATACGATAGACAGTTCTTGAAGTATCCGGAGGTGGCCGGTATCACGGCGAACCTTAATGTTACGTCGGGCTCGGACATGCTTGACCAATATAATTTCGTACCTAATGCGGTCAGTGCCACTACTTCTTATTATATATGGTATAGCTTGGGTACCGCATTAGCTAATGCCAATAACATTATTCAGTATGCTCCTATCGTGGCAAAGGATTTCCCCGAGCGTGCCGATTTTTGTGAACAACAGCGTGGGCAAGCCTTATTTTTACGAGCGTTATGCCATTTCGACCTTGTAAGAGTGTTTGCTCAGCCTTATAACTACACTGCCGATGCTTCTCATTTGGGCATTCCCGTATTAACAATCACGCCCGGCCCGAATGACAATCCTTCACGTAATACGGTGAAAGAAGTGTACGATCAGATTCTTATTGACCTCAAGGAAGCCGCCACAATCCTTACCGATGAGAAGGCTACGGATAGCCATTACGCCTCTTTGCAGGCTGTTAATGCCATGCAGGCCCGTGTGTATCTCTACATGGAAGATTGGCAAAATGCTTACGATTACGCCGTGAAGGCCATCGCCGGACAAGATTTGGCCGATAAAGCGACGCTCATCAATATGTACGCAAACCTGACTACACAAGGTGAAGCCATATTCCGCTTGAGCGGAGAAGCCATGAGCGGCCAGCAAAAAGCATTCTATAATACGCAGTGTGTGCCATCAGACCAGTTGTTGAACATGTTTGATGCGGA
>NZ_DATCYK010000130.1:0-3946 GCF_036570325.1 Prevotella sp. | reverse complement strand
TATATAATCGCTCTGTAACAATTGGGGTTGGCCCATGCGGCCGGCCAATTCCCTACAAATATGAAGATAATGCAGGGCCGAGTCGTTCATCAACGACTTGTACTGCTCAAACAAGTCCCACGCCAATTGGTGGCGACCCATCAGATCGCGCGTGGAGGAATACTTGCGTTTAATGTCGGCTATATGGTTTTCTTTCTGCTTGAGATACTCATCCGATTTGGCAATTTCCGTATCCAAACAGCGATAGAGTGAGTCTAAGTTTACCCGTTGGGCAGTGGCCGGCGAGGTAAACAGCCACAATGCCATTGTAAAGAGAAAATGTTTC
Organism: Prevotella sp.; assembly: GCF_036570325.1. Lineage (GTDB taxonomy): Bacteria > Bacteroidota > Bacteroidia > Bacteroidales > Bacteroidaceae > Prevotella. Next base: position 3,621 of record NZ_DATCYK010000130.1, on the reverse strand, counting down.
ATGCCCGTTATCAATTCTTTCATCATGGCAAAGATAACCAATCTTCATCTCAACTCCAAACTATCAGCCTTAAAACAGCCCTATATTACCTATATTCTATCTAAAAATATCTATATCAAATCACAGAATTGTAACATAAACTACTACTGATTATCAAGTAATTACGTATTTATATAGATTTTAAAGTCCACATTAAACACTTTGCGTCAACACCAACGGCTCAAAAAAGATTTAACTTTGCATCGACAGCTCTAAATCTAAGAACAAACACCTGCCCTTTAACCATAGGGACGCCTGCGATGAGCAGGCCCATCATGCGGCTTTTCAGCAATACTAAATAATAACTAAATACATTCTAACCAATTTACAATGAAAGCAAACAACCATTTATCTGCGATGAAGCGGTTAGCCGTTTTGCTGCTGGTCATGTGCGCCACTCTTTCAGCTTTTGCCCAAAAAGTGAGCGTCAAAGGTACCGTGACCGACCGTCAAAACGAGCCCATCATCGGTGCCTCTATCTTAGAACAAGGCACATCTAATGGCGTTGCCACCGACTTGGATGGTAATTTTACCATTCAGGTAGATAAGAACGCCACGTTGCGAATTTCTTATATCGGCTATAAAACGAGGACCCTGAAGGCCTCGTCGGCCATGAAGATTGTGCTCGAAGAGGAAGCCAACATGCTCGAGGAAGTCGTAACGATAGGTTACGGCGCCGTAAAGCGCAAGGACGTTACGACCGCCGTATCGAGCGTTTCGACCGCCGACCTCGAGACAAGGCCCATCGTTAGCGCCGTACAAGGTATGCAAGGCAAGGCCGCAGGTCTGCAAATAAGTCAAGCCAACGGCCAACCCGGCTCGTCACCGACCATCCGTGTGCGTGGTACAACGTCGCTCAACGGCTCCAACAACCCACTCTACGTGGTCGACGGAGTGCCCGTGGATAACATAGATTACCTCTCGGCCGACGACATTGACAACATTCAGATATTGAAAGACGCCTCAAGCGCGGCCATCTATGGTAGCCGTGCCGCCAACGGCGTGGTCATCATTGGTACCAAGCAGGGCAAGGCCGGCGTAGCGAAGATAAGCCTCAACGCCCATTATGCGTTTAATACGGTACGCGATAATCAAAATCCTTTGAACACACGACAGTATCTCGACCTTATCAAAGATATGAACGATAAGGGTGTTCTGTCACTGAAACTGCCCGAAACACTGCGCGACCAAACCGATTGGAAGAAGGAAGTGTACCGTACGGGTAACGTTCAGAACTACCAGCTCTCCATCACCAACGGCACCGACAAGCTGCGTTACTACCTCTCGGGTGGCTTTACGGGCGAGAATGGTGTTATCGTAAGCTCTAACTTTAAGCGCTATAATGTGCGTGGAAGCATTGAGAACGAAATCTCCAAATGGCTCACCATCAATGCCAGCATCGCCTATTCGGACTATACTTTCAAGGGCACGGGCATTATCTCGGGCACCGGCAGCGACCGTGGTGGCGTGGTTCCGGCTATCCTGAGCACGCCTTCCTACGGCCCCGTGTGGGATCCCGAATACCCCAACCGCTACTATTCCGACTTCAATGGCGTCAATGTAGACAGCCCGCTGGAGAACATCGCCCGCACCAAGGATAACAAGAGCCAGTACAACAAGCTGTTGGCCTCGGGTAAAGCCATCGTGAAGTTCATGCCCGAACTTACATGGACATCGACCATTTCTTTCGATCGCAACAGCGGAACGACCACTAACTTCCTCGATCCCGTGCTCACTCGTGAGGGTAGAAACCAAAACGGAACGGGCTACGACTCACGTTCGGCCAGCACCGTATGGACCTTCGACAACATCGTGAATTGGAAAAAGAGCCTCGGCAAGCATGGTTTGGACGCCATGGCAGGCTCATCGTGGACCAACAGCAAGTGGAGTCAGAACTATATCAACGGCTCCGACTACGCCAAGGACGACATCCGTACGCTCAACGCAGCTAACAAAATAAGCTGGACCGGCACCGGTTCCTCGGCCTCTGACTGGACCATCCTCTCTTTCTTCGGTCGTTTGCAATACAATTGGAACGATACTTACATGCTCACGGCCAACCTCCGTGCCGACGGCAGCTCACGCTTGGCACCGGGTCATCGCTGGGGTTATTTCCCCTCATTCTCGGGCGCATGGCGTGTATCTAACGAGGCCTTCATGAAAAATCTCACATGGATTGACGACTTCAAGATACGTGGTGGCTGGGGACAAACGGGTAACCAAAGCGGCTTGGGCGACTATGGCTACTTGGCCATGTACGACTTCGGTCGCATACAATGGTGGGAAACGGGTAAAGAACACGCCGTGCCCACACGCAGCCAATCCACTCTTAGCAACCCGGAACTTACTTGGGAAACCACCAGTCAGGCCGATATAGGTTTCGATCTCACCGTTCTGAAGAATCGATTGACCTTCTACTTCGATGTGTATTACAAGAAAACATCCGACATGCTCATGTCTATCACCCTGCCGGCAGGTAGCGCCGCGGCCCGAAGTCTTACTTATAACGGCGGAGAAATCGTCAACAAAGGTATAGAATTGGCCGTAAGCTCCAAGAATTTGGTAGGAACGCTGAAGTGGAATACCGACTTCAACATTTCTTTTAACCGTAACAAGCTCACCAAACTTGACCTCGTGCCCATTTATTGGGGCGCTTCGACCAACAGCAACGTAGGACAGAGCGTCGTACGCAACGCTGTCGAACAGCCATTGGGCTCCTTCTGGGGTTACGTAGCAGGCGGAGTAGACCCCGAAACGGGTGATATGATTTACAAGGACACCAACGACGACGGCCTCGTTTCGGCCAGCGACCGCACCTACATTGGCGATCCCAACCCTGATTTCACCTTTGGCTTGACCAATACCTTTAGCTATAAGGGCTTCAACCTTAGCGTATTGCTCCAAGGAAGTGTAGGTAATGATATATATAATGTATCGCGCATGGATAGCGAAGGTATGTTCGACGGTCGTAATCAGAACACCCGCGTACTCGAACGATGGAGAGTACCCGGACAGAAGACCGACGTTCCCCGGGTAGGTTTCAACCAACAAAACTCCAGCTACTATTTGGAAGACGGCAGTTACCTGCGTGTGAAGGACGTAACGCTGTCGTATGACGTGGCCAAGAGCTTCTTGAAGAAAATCTCCCTCACACGTCTCATGCCTTACGTGTCGTTCAGTAATCTTCTTACTTTCACCAACTACAGCGGCCGCGACCCCGAGGTCAACCAACATGGCAACAGCGGTGCCGTGCAAGGACTCGACTGGGGTACCTATCCTTTGAGCCGTTCATTCGTTGTAGGTTTGAAAGTTGAATTCTAACAATCATCATAAAGCAATCACAAAATGAAACAAAAATACTTTAAATACATGGTGATGGGAGTCGTGGCAACGTCTTTGGCCGCTTGCTCTCTCGACACAGAGCCCATCTCCTCGGCCTCGGAGCTGACCGAAGGAAAGCAGACCGACACCACGACAGCCGTACTGAAAGACCGTGACGCGGCCGTAAGTCAACGCACATCTATCTACCAACTCTTCAAGAATCGGCAGGAACACATGCACCTCGACTATGTTCTCTTGGGC
>NZ_DATCYK010000129.1:0-42157 GCF_036570325.1 Prevotella sp. | reverse complement strand
GGATGGCAACCTTTCAGCCGAGCCAACCTCGTAAACGGGGCCAACCTGCCCTGCAGCACCTTTAAACAACACATCAACTTATGAGGACTTTAACGAAAATAATACTTATATATATAATCATGAATGCTATTACGAATAGTTTAGAAGCCCATGCACAAGGCCCCGTGCTTACCTGCATGGAGCGAGTTTACGGCTTCCCGACCAACGAACCGGGTATCGACAAGGGTGTGTCCGCATGCTTTGCGGGCACTGCCAACGGCTTTCTGCTGATGGCGGGAGGCTGCAATTTCCCCGAAACTCCTGCTGCCGAAGGTGGTAAGAAGCGCTATTACAAAGGTATATACGCGGCTTCTTTGGCCGACAATACCGACTTACAATGGAAGCAGATAGGCTCCCTGCCCCACGAATGTGCCTACGGCGTCTCCATACAATTAGACAACGGACTGCTCTGTGTGGGCGGAAACAACCATGACAGCAGCCTTACTGACGCGTTCATCCTATCGGTCAACGACGGCAAGGCGGTCCTCCAACAACTTCCGTCCCTGCCTTTCGCCATGGATAACTTCACGGGTTGCCGCCGTGGAAACGAGATCATAGTGACCAATGGTAAAGATATTTGCACCCTGAACCTATGCCATCCCGAGGAAGGATGGTCACTCATACCCATCGCCGGCGGCACTGTATTGGGTCAACCGGTATGCGGCAGCGCCCAAGGCAGCTTCTACCTATGGGGTGGATGCACCGCCAAGAAGCCCGAACAGCCTACCACTTTACACATCGATGGCGACCGTTTTACCGACCTCACCGTAGGTTCCACGCCCGTAGAGTCGCCCTTCGACTATGATGGAAACGCCATTTACCTCGGTGGAGCCACAGCCATCAACCTCTCGGCCGATACCATCGTGGCCATCGGAGGTGTCAACAAGGACATTTTCCTCGACGCTGTGAACAACCCGAAGCCCGGCTATATGACCCATCCTATCGAATGGTATCGGTTTAATCCCTACATAAGCGTGTTTACCGAAGGCCGTTGGCACATCGCCGGAAAGAGCCAAGTAACGGCTCGGGCGGGCGCCGCGCTGGCTGTATTCGGCAACTATATATACATTATCGGGGGCGAATTGAAACCCGGCATACGCACCCCCGAGATTTATCGCATGACCATCAAATAACCCCATAACGACCAATCAGCAATTAAACCGTATGAAACTGAAAGAAAAAAACATATATCCTTGGATAGTAGTAGGCCTGCTTTGGGTCGTAGCTTTGCTCAATTATATGGACCGCCAAATGCTTTCCACCATGCAGGAAGCCATGAAGGCCGACATCAGCGAACTCAATCAGGCCGAGGCTTTCGGCGCTCTGATGGCCGTGTTCCTATGGGTTTACGGTATCGTTTCGCCCTTTGCCGGCGCCGTAGCCGACCGCATGAGCCGCAAATGGCTCGTGGTGGGCAGCTTGTTTGTGTGGTCTACCGTTACACTCTTGATGGGTTTCGCCACCAACTTCCATCAATTATACATCCTTCGCGGCATTATGGGTATCAGCGAGGCCCTCTATATACCCTCTGCCCTATCGCTTTTGGCCGATTGGCACCAAGATAAATCACGCTCATTGGCCATCGGTATCCACATGACGGGTATCTACGTGGGCCAAGCCATTGGTGGTTTTGGCGCCGTGGTGGCAGCCATGTTCTCATGGAACGAAACCTTCCACTGGTTCGGGGTTATCGGAATAGCCTATGCCCTCGTACTGGTGGTGCTGTTATATGAGAATCCCAAGCACGCCACAGCAGCCTCCTCGCCCACCGACGACCAAAAACGAGGTTCTATTTTCCAAGGTTTCGCGGCGATATTGGCCAACTGGGCCTTTTGGATTATACTGTTTTACTTCGCCGTACCCAGCCTTCCGGGATGGGCAATGAAGAACTGGTCGCCCACGCTTTTCGCCGAAAACCTGAGCATTCCCATGAGTAGCGCAGGCCCACTTTCGACCATTACCATCGCCGCTTCGTCATTTATCGGCGTCATCGTTGGCGGTTTGCTCTCCGACAAGTGGGTACGCATTAACTTGCGAGGCCGTATCTATACCAGCGCCATAGGCTTGGGACTCACCATTCCGTCACTCATCTTGCTGAGCTATGGCCACAGCATGACGGCCGTTGTGGGCGCCGGACTTCTTTTCGGCGTAGGTTACGGCATGTTCGACGCCAACAATATGCCCATACTTTGCCAGTTTATATCGCCTAAATACCGTGCCACGGCCTATGGTATCATGAATATGACCGGCGTATTTGCCGGCGCCGCCGTTACGCAAGTGTTTGGTAAATGGGCCGACGGAGGAAGTCTGGGCATGGGCTTCGCCCTCTTGGGTGGAATCGTAGCCGTGGCCTTGGTGCTCCAATTGGCCTTCCTGCGCCCCAAAACAGATAACATGGAATAAGAAACTTAACGAAAACTATAAAATAAAAACACTTATGGAAAAAATTATCGGACTTATTGACGCTCCGTTTACTCCCTTTTATGACAACGGAGAAATCAATCTCGAACCCATCGAGGCCTATGCCGCCATGCTGCAGAAGAATGGCCTCAAAGGCGTATTCATCAACGGATCATCGGGCGAAGGCTACATGCTTACCACCGAAGAGCGCAAGGCTTTGGCCGAGAAATGGGTCAGCGTGGCCCCCGAAGGCTTCAAAGTCATCGTCCATGTAGGTAGCTGCTGCCTCCACGACAGCGTGGAATTGGCCCGCCATGCCGAGCAAATCGGCGCTTGGGGCATAGGTGCCATGGCGCCACCGTTCCCCCGTATCGGCCGCATAGAGGAACTCGTGAAGTATTGCGAGCAAATAGCCGCAGCCGCACCGTCGCTTCCTTTCTACTATTATCATATCCCGGCGTTCAACGGAGCCTTCCTTCCGATGACCGAATTGCTTAAGGCCGTGGACGGCCGCATACCTAACTTTGCCGGTATAAAGTACACTTTCGAGAGCTTATATGAGTACAATCAGTGCCGACTTTACAAGAACGGCAAGTACGATATGCTCCATGGACAAGATGAAACCATCCTTCCGTCGCTGGCACAAGGCGGAGCCAAGGGCGGCATAGGTGGCACTACGAACTACAACGGTCGTGAACTGACGGCTATTATAGCAGCGTGGGAGCGTGGCGACTTGGAAGCCGCACGCGAACATCAGAACTTCGCGCAGGAAGTTATCAACGTTATCTGCCATTACCGTGGCAATATCGTGGGTGGAAAACGTATCATGAAGCTCATAGGTTTCGACCTCGGACCCAACCGTGTGCCCTTCCAAAACATGACCGATGAGGAAGAACAACGCATGAAAGCTGAGTTAGAAGCCATTGATTTCTTCAATCGTTGCAACCAATTCTAAACCTAACAGCACATGGACATTAAGCAATATCTTCACGACTGGGCCGCTTCTTACAAGAACGACCTTACCAATAACATTATGCCTTTCTGGTTACAGCATGGCTGGGACAGAGAGAATGGAGGCGTGTACACATGTCTTGACCGCGACGGATCGCTCATGGATACCACCAAATCAGTGTGGTTCCAAGGGCGCTTCGCCTTTGTGTGTGCCTTTGCCTATAACAATATAGAGCGCAATGAGCAATGGTTGGAGGCGGCGAAGTCTACCATCGACTTCTTCGAGAAGCACTGCTTCGACGCCGATGGGCACATGTATTTCTCCGTAACGGCCGACGGCCACCCCCTGAGAAAGCGCCGCTACGTATTCAGCGAAACCTTTGCCGCCATCGCCTTATCGGAATATGCCTTGGCCACGGGCGACATGAGCTACGCCAAACGGGCCATGCAAATATTCGAGGATACCCAGCGTTTCCTCGCCACACCGGGCTTCCTCGCTCCTAAGTTTGAGCCCGAGGTAGAGCTGCAAAGCCACTCTATCATCATGATTCTCATCAATGTGGGCAGCCGTTTGCGGGCTGTCATCGACGACCCGAAGCTCACCTGTCAGATCGATGACTCCATAGAGAAGCTCCGCAAGTACTTTATGCACCCCGAATTCAAGGCCCTTCTCGAAACCGTTGGCCCCAAAGGAGAGTTCATAGATACCAACATGGCCCGTGTCATCAACCCCGGCCACTGCATCGAAACGAGCTGGTTCCTCATGGAAGAGGCCCAAAACCGAGGATGGGACAAGCAGCTCCTCGAGACCGCCCTCACCATTTTCGACTGGTCATGGGACTGGGGTTGGGACAAGCAATATGGCGGAATCATTAACTTCCGCGACTGTCGCAACCTGCCATCGCAGGACTATTCGCAGGACATGAAGTTCTGGTGGCCGCAGTGCGAAACCATCATTGCCTCGCTCTATGCCTACTTGGGCACCGGCGACGTAGAATACCTATACCGTCATAGGCAGATAAGCGAGTGGACCTACACCCACTTCCCCGACGCTTGTCATGGCGAATGGTATGGCTATCTCCATCGTGACGGAACGGTGGCACAGCCCGCCAAAGGCAATATCTTCAAGGGTCCGTTCCATATTCCGCGCATGATGATAAAGTCGTACACCCTTTGCAACGACATTCTCAAGACTTTAGAATAAAGCCTTAACCCTAAAATCATAAAAAGAAAGCAGTAATATGAAACAAAGAGAACTCGACCTTTCCATAGCCACCTATGGCGCCGTGAAGGACCACCGCTACGATGTGGTCCTCCTGCCATGGGGAGCTACGGAGCCCCATAACCTGCATCTACCCTATCTTACCGACTGTATCTTGTCGCACGACATAGCCGTAGACGCGGCTCAAAAGGCCCTCGCGCTCCATAATACCCGCTGTATGGTCATGCCACCGGTAACGATGGGGTCGCAGAATCCGGGCCAACGTGAGCTCAATTTCTGCGTTCACGCCCGCTACGAAACCCAGCGTGCCATCCTCACCGACATCGTTTCGTCGCTCCATCACCAAGGATTTCGACGCCTTGTCATCATCAATGGCCACGGAGGAAACAACTTTAAGAACATGATTCGTGACCTCAGCGTAGACTATCCCGACTTTTTCATCGTTTGCGGAGAGTGGTTCAAGATGGCGCCGGCAGGCGATTTCTTCGATAATCCGGGCGATCATGCCGACGAGATAGAAACCTCTGCCATGATGTACTACCACCCCGAATGGGTCAATCTTGAGGAAGCGGGCCCCGGCATAGGCCATAATTTCACGATAAGCGCGCTGCGCCAAGGCCGTGTTTGGCTGCCCCGCCATTGGAATCTCGTATCGCCCGACGACACGGGCATAGGCAATCCGGCCCTCTCCACGGCCGAAAAGGGGCGCCGCTTTGCCGAGGCCGTCACCACGGCTTATGCCGAGTTCCTCCACCAACTGGCCCAAATCAATCGGCCGGAGGACCTATACGACTGATCTTTTTCATATAGATAAAACATGTATATATGATGTTTTCATGGTAACAGATAAAAAGAACGAAGATGAGGGAGCCTGCTGTGAAGCGGGCTCCCTTTTTAAATCTCGCCTCAAAAACTTAAATATTGTCAGCCAACATCAGACTAGTCAGACTAGTCGGACTAGTCGGACAGACTACAAAAACTAAAGTATCACTCAATAACCTCCGACCGGTCTTACCAGTCCGACTGGTCTTACCGGTCCTAAAAACCATCCCCCCGCCTTATCGCTGTCAGAAAACGGCTTTGCCAAAGCTGCCCTTTTACCGCACGAAAGCAGGCCTTTTAAGCGCTCAAAGCAGCCTTTTCATCGGCTCATAAGCCTGCTTTCATTATCTACTTATATACTCGTCACTTACAACCTTATAACCAACAACTCGTTAACTCGTCAACCAACAACTCGTCAACTCTAAACAAAAAAAGGAAGCCGGCTTCACAGCGGACTTCCCAAAATTAGAGAGAGAATTTGCGATTGGCCCCCGATGGGGCCAATCTATTAAATATTTCGTTTTATCGTCTCAGTCAGGTTTAAGGCAGAGTGATGACCTCATCTATCACGCCAAAGGAGTGACCGACACTTGCCAAGACATGTTCCAAGGAGAGGGTGAGGGTCTTTCCCTCGAGCGTTCCCTTACCGCTGACCGTCACGTCGCCATAAGTGCTGCTATAGTTCCAGCCGGCTTGCTTCTCCACAACAAAGGTGGTACCCGTTTTATCGGTAGCCTTCGCGATGATACTGAAGCCCTTGCCGAAGATGTCCTCAAACTTATAAACCTTCCATCCCTCGGAAGTAGCGGCCTCGTAGGCCTTCACCTTACCGATGGCACCATCGTTGAAGCCCGATTGATTGGTTACGGCGCCGAGGTCCTTCCAATCGAAATCGCAGGTAACCGATACGGTTACTTCCTTCACGGGCTTGCCTATGACAGTGTCGGCAGTGGCCACATCGGCGTCGCTCAATAAGAGTTTTACCGTGTAGGTCTTACCTTTCTCCATCCTGTCGGCCTTGAGTACGATAGAGGTCATCGACTTTCCGTCCTCATAAACGGCCGTGCCTTGGTTGGCGTCGGTAAACACTCTGTCGCTCATTTCCTTGAGCGTATAGTGTGCCGTGTAGGCTCCGGCAGCGCCAAAGCGGCTCAGTCCTACCACGATGTCGGTCGAAGCGGTGCTTACCGTTTGGCTGATGGCCTCCTGCATAAACGAGATGTTCGTGCCCGTAGGCTCATAAACGGTGCCTACATTATCCTTATCACACGACGTGAACAGCGCCATTGCCGCCATCATCACGCCCAATATGTAGTTATTTCTTTTCATTGTGATCGAATTTTAGTGCGTAAAATCAATGATGATTAGTCCATGGGATTTTGATCCTTCTCGGCATCCAATGCCTTGTTTCCATCAAATTCCGACTGCGGAATGGTCATAAGGAACAGATTACTGTCGGGGTTATCAATGCCCTTAACAATGCCTGCGCCGGGGTGGCCCTGCTCTGTTGTGCGGTAAACGCCCTGATGTAAGCGGCGCAAATCGTACAAGCGACCAAATTCTCCCCACAGTTCTATACGACGTTGGTTAACGATTTCCTCACGAAGTGAGCCCGTTGCAATCTTCGGATTGGTGGTTTCGGCCATTTTATTGCCCGTTTTGGTGCAGGTATAGTCGGCGTCACGGGTCTTCATATAGGCAATCAGCGTCGTTTGAGCGCCCTTATCGTCACCCAACATACACTGTGCCTCGGCCTTGATAAGGTGCATTTCCTCTATACGCATGAGCACATAGTCGCCTCCGAAAGTAGCAATGTTAGAGCATTTGAACTTCGTTTGCTGGTAACCATTGTCCTTATTCTCCTTCTCTTTTGGGTCCCACCATCCGCGACGGGCGTCATTTGCTCCCATCATAGCGTAGAGGTCCTTGTTGATTTGTATGCGAGCCGTGGCGCCATACTTACCCAACGCGGGGTCCATAAAGGTGTAGAAGCTGGCATATTGCTGCGTTTGATCGGGCACAATCTTGAGTCCCCACAGTACGTTTTTAGCCTCGGCGTTGTTCAAGCCACTGAAGTTGCTCACTCCGGTAACCTCAAGTCCCTCCTTGTTTGCCTCACTAATGGCGTTCTCGGCGTAGGTTTGAGCGTCTTTCCACTTCTCTTCGGCGAGGGCCACGCGGGCTGCCCAACCGTAAACTTCGGCCAATCCGAGGTGCGACTTGCTGTCACGGGTGGCCTTGGCCTTCTTCATTCGGTCTATGGCGGCAGCCAAGTCAGTGTCAATCTGCTTGTAAACCTCGGCGTTGGTAGCCCGGGGCTTACCCTTGGTTTCCTTTGTCGTAGGCTCCGTATAGATGGGTACGCAGGCCGCTTTATCGTTACCTACGAGGCGGGGAGCGTAGTATTGTGCCAAATAAAAGTAGCCCATGGCACGCAAAGCGTAAGCCTGACCAACGATATAGTTGCGTTCTGCCTCGTCACCTTGCATCGTTGCTTCCGACGCTATCAGGTAGTTTACGTTGGAAATGATGGTGTAAAAGTAGTTCCATGTACCGTAAGGACGACCTGCGTTGTGCGTATAGTCGCTCTTTACGTTGAACTGATAGTCGTACCAAAACCAGCCGCTACCCGACTTTTGTTGAATCATGTCCTCGCCCATGAGGTCGGCTACGTGGTTGAAAGACATGATACCGGTTTCCTCATGTTCCCATCCCGATGTATAACCGGTGGTATAGAGGAAGCGATAAACGCCGTTCAAAGAAGCTATAGCCTTAGAAGTGCTTGCCATCAAGGAGCCGGTATCCACCGAAGTAGTGGGCGAAGTTTCCAACAGGTCTTCGGAACAAGCGCTCATACCCAGCGCCAGTAAGCCTACAAAAGCGTATTTATATAATGATTTCATTGTCATATCCTTTCTTTAATTCGTTAGAAATTAACTTCCAAACCCAAAGTCCAAGTCTTGTTGGCAGCGTAAACATAGCTGGTACCACCGCTGAAATTATACTGCGGATCCATGCCGTCCATGTGTGTCCACAGCGCTACGTTGTCGGCAGAACAGAACACTCGCACGCCGTTAAGGCCGATGCGGCTGGTCAGGGTCTTAGGCAATGTATAGGTAAGGGTGATGTTCTTCACGCCGAAATAAGACGCGTTGACCAAGTAACGGTCGAGAATAATCGACTCGGGGTTGATCTGTGCGCGTGGTATATCGGTGAGATCGCCGGGCGCGCTCCATCTGCGGAGGCTGTTCTTATGTACCGCCTTGTCGAGATAAAGCAAGTTCATGGCGTTATAATACACATTATCGAGCACCTTACCGCCGATAGAATAGGTGGTAAGAATAGACAAATCAAAGTTCTTATAGGTAAGGTTGGTACCTATACTTCCGTAGAGATCGGGCATACGTGAGCCCATTTCGTAGCGGCTGTTCGTGGCCTTTGTACGGTTAGAAGTGATGTACTCCTTCGTTATGTTGCCATTTTCGTCCTTGTCGTAAGCCCAGAAGAGGGGTGCTCCGGTGGCCGGGTCAACGCCCGCGCTCTTGCTGATATAGAAGGTATAGATAGGCAATCCTTCCTTTATAATATAGCTACCGGTGAGCAATTCCTTAGATTCGTTGGTGAGCTTGGTCACCTTATTGCTGATGGTAGAGCCAATCCAAGTGATCGACCAGTTGAAATCCTTGGTGCGGATGGGCGTGCCCGTGAGTTCTATTTCCACACCGGTATTGCGCATGTTGCCCACGTTGGCGTCGTAACCACTAAATCCTGTGGAGACAGCCATGGGGTAAGAGAGCAGCATATCGGTGGTTTTACGATAGTAATACTCAACTGCGGCTTTCACACGGCCGTCGAAGAACGAGCCTTCGGCACCGATATTGAAGTTTCCATTCTTCTCCCATGTAATGCCGGCGTTCTCCAATGTGCTGAGCAAAGCACCCGTGGCGTTGGCATTGGGGTAAGAGGTTGACGACAAACCCTGCCACAAGTAGTAGCGCGGATCGCCCTCATCGTCGAGGATATTGTCGTTTCCTTGCTCTCCGTAGCTTGCTTTGACAGAGAGATTGTCTATCCATTTCACGTCTTTAAGGAAGTTCTCGTGCGACAATCTCCAGTTTCCACCCACTGACCAGAACGTTCCGGTGCGGTTATTGCGCTTGAAGCGTGAGGAAGAGTCGCGACGGAGAGAGGCCGAGAGATAGTACTTATCATCGTAATCGTAGTTGAAACGGCTCAGGTAAGAGTCGATACGATAGTCGTATGAGTAAGAGTCGCCATCCTTGAGGGTGGCACCCGGGCCCAGCTCCATCAAGCCACTCATCAGTCCGGAGCGGCGTGCCAAGAGGTATTTGTAGTTATATGCGTAGAACTCATGGCCCACAAGGAAGTCAAGACTGTGCTTACCGAAAGCACGGTTCCATGTAAGCAACTGGTTGAAGGTGTAGCTCTGGGTACGTCCCTCGTACTTGCTGAGCAATCCACCGGCCGTTGCCTGATTGCCATGTTCGTTGTTCATGTAGTCCGTATTGTTACGGTTGTTGTAGTCGAAACCGAAGTTCAAGGCAAACTTTACGCCCTTGAGCCATCCGAAACTGTCCTTGTCGCTACCAAAGACAAGGCCGCTACGCATGCCGGCAACGTCACGCAAGGCCTCGGTTTTGTCGAGCATAAGCATTCCCAGTGAGCTAAAATCGGCGAGAGAGCCCGGTCGTGCGTCGCCGTTAGCGTAGGGCTCACCCCAGTCATATTGAGCTACGCCATCCTTGTAGATGGTCTGTCCCTTGGCGTCTTTCTGATAAACGGGGAACAAGGGGTTGATAAATTGGGCGGTACTCCACACGTTTGAGGAGGTAGTTCCGGTGTAGTTGCTGAAGTTGGATATGGAATGACCCACGTTCAGGCCCACGTTGGCGCTGAACCAGTCGTTTACCTTTGACTCCACATTCACACGGGCGGTATAGCGTTGGAAGTTAGTTGTCTTCAAAGTACCGTCCTCATTGACGTAACCCAACGACATCATGTACTTCGTTCTGTCAGTTCCGCCATTGAGAGAAAGCTGATGTTCGTGGCGGAAAGCGTTCTTGTGCTCCACCGCGTCCATCCAGTTCTCGTCCCAAGCGGCCACGGCGTCGCTTCTCACTTGCTCGGTAGCGGGGTCGATAAGGGTATCCCAAGTATAGTTCTTAAAGGGGTTGTAGGTTTCGCCACCCAAGGTTTCGCCCAGCTTGGCACGGCCTTCGGCCTTGGCGTCTTCCCATGATTGGCCCTTGGAATAGGCTCCGTTGCGCAGCGCCTCATAGACATAGGCCACGTATTCTTTCTGATTGAGGTTCTGATAACGCTTCATGGCACGGTTCGACCAACCAAAGGTAGAGCGCCATGTCACTTGTGTCTTACCCTCGACACCACGCTTCGTGGTAATCATAACCACACCGTTGGCACCACGGGCACCATAAAGGGCACCGGCACTGGCGTCCTTCAATACGGTCATCGACTCGATGTCGGCAGGATTGATGTTACTCAAATTGCCGTCGAAAGGTATTCCGTCGACAACGATAAGCGGACTGTTAGAGGCGTTAATAGAGCCATAACCACGGATGTGGATGGAGGGTGACGAGCCCGGCTGGCCTGAACCCGAGGTCATCTGCACACCGCTGGCGTTACCCTCGAGGGCCTTTGTGGCCGAAGTTACGGGGCGCAGCTCAAGTTTTTTACTGTCGATGTTCTGGGCAGAACCCGTGAACGATGACTTCTTTGACGTACCGTAAGCCACAACCATTACTTCGTCGAGCACCTGATTGTCGGGTTCCAACACCACTTTCATGTTGCTCTTGGCTGTCAACACCACCGTTTTCATACCGATGTATGAGAACTGGAGGCGTGCACCGGCGGGAGCTGAAAGCGCAAAATGACCGTCGACATCAGTCACGGAGCCCGTGCTTGTGCCAACAATCTTGATGGCTGCGCCAATGATAGGGTCGCCATTCTCCGCGGATGTTACGGTACCACTAACTTGAGTTTGGGCCAATGCCATTCCTAAACTTAGGAATAAGCATGCCAGAAACATACTAAGTCTTTTTTCCATAAATCTCTCTCGTTAAATAATTAATATATAATGTTGATTCTATTCTCCCATGACGTGTATAAAAATACAACCACTATGTTACATCATTTTCACACAATCGTTTTGCAAAAATAACAAACCTAAATCAAATTTCCAATTATTTTATCATTTTTCTTTCAAATTAATACAAAATAAAAGCAAAAGAGTTAATTCGTGATTAATTAATTTATATTTATGCACTTTTAAGCTATAAAGTTGCAAAAGCAGCATTTTGGTCAGACCGGCGAGTGTTTTTGGTCGGACTAGTCGGACTGGTCAGACTGGTCAGACCGGTCAGACCGGTCGGAAGACCGCCTCAAAGCTGGCCTTTGAGGCGGTGAAAGGCCAGCTTTGAGCTGATAAAAGCAGCCCTTTGGCAAGGCCAAAAAGGGCTTTTGGCAAAACAAAAGTTGACGAGTTATCAGTTAACGAGTTAACAAGTTAATAGTAATAAAGCCGGCTATTCTGATAACTCGTCAACTTGCAACCAACAACTTGTCTACTCGTCAACTCGTTAACTTGTCTACTTATCCCTCCAAAGCACAATAGATAGCGGCCCGACATGTTGTGTCGGGCCGCTATCTATTTAGTTAGCAATGAGCCATCACCTAAGGATAGCCATGCCAATTAGCGCTTTAACCAAAAGGAGTGGGCTGTGGTCCCTTGTTGAAAACTATCTTCACGGTGGGATCAGCGACCGAAGTAAGGGTTATTTCAGTAGGCCGTTTGGGGTCGTTGGCTGTCACCTTGAAGGTTCCGGGATTACCCTTGGGAATGAAAGTATCGATTACGTAGTTCCAAAGCAGGTTCTCGTAGAAGTAGTCTCCATTGCCATTCGCGTCGCCCTTGACCTTTTCTTTAAACGTGATCGTCTCACCATCGACGATCTCATAGCCAATGCCTATCAAGCCCCAATACCTGCCCAATTGGAGCACGAGGCCGAAGTTACTGCCTACCTCGGGGTCGGTACCCAAGTAACAAGCGTTCACCGGGAAATTATTTTGGCCGTTGATGGCGGCTATTTGCTTCCACAATCTCATTTTACCAGCCGAGCTTTTCTCTACGTTTGGCGTCCACATACCACCTACAAACAGCTCGAGCAGCGGTGGGAAGAAGGGTGACAACTTCACCGTTTTATCGTTAGGATCAAGCCAATTTTCGTCCGCCGAGTAAGTAAAGCCCGTCACTAACTTGCCCTCAATGGTGACCGTGTCTTTCAGGTCGATACCCGTGGGCGTGTAGAGAACCGGATAACCCATGGTATTTCCTTCCTTATCGGTAACGCTCAGCACACGGTTGGCAAGCGTACAATCGAGCACTTCCTCGCCAAGGGTCAACTTAAAAAAGTCCGCGTCCATGGCTTCCATCGTCTTATTGACAGCCTCCAGATAGTCGGCCCACTTGGTTTCGGCCGGCATGGGGGTCATGACGATGCGACTGCCATGCTTCTTTCCCTCGAGCACCACGCTGTCGGCAGCGGCGCTAAGCACACGAAACTCGAAGTCGCCCTCGAAGCCTCGGCCCGCGATACCTACCTCGGCAATGGGATCAGAGAACATGTGCATGGCCTTGTTGTACTCATCAAAGCTCAACAAAGCACCCTGACTCTGAATAATTTGATAATGAGTGCCGTTGGCGGCGACGCCCTTGTCGTTGGCCACGTCTACCGTGTTGTCGGCCTTGAACTTGCAAAGCATGTTGTAACCACCGTATTGCTCATTGGCCACATACTGCATACGCCAGCCGTTGGGGGCCGCCACAAGTATGTCCTTATAGGACTTGAGGGCGTCGGCAACACGCTCCGAAGAAGACTTTTCAAAGATGTCGTCAACCTCGTTCTTGCACGACGAGAGGACCATCATCGCTGTCAGGAGCAACAGCAAGCTATATATCTTTTTCATAAATCTATCCTTATTTTAATGTTTTTAAATCGAGTGAGGCTGCCTCGGCTGAGCGACGGAGCACTATCTCACGCAGTTTGTCGATGTCAACGCCCCAACTGTTTTGGAAATAATTGCGAAGAATGTCGAGCTTCTGTAGGATAGCGTCGCGACCGTAGGTGTCCTCTCCGTCCACGCCGGCTTCCAAAATCTGTTGCCACATGGCGTCGGTGCTGGTGACATAGGTCGAATATATCTCGGCAAAGTCTTCATTATACTCGCTGCTGGCGTAGCCTGTGACGAAGCCTTGCTTGGCCGCATCGGGGTCGTCGAGGTTCACCCAACCCGTGGAAGTGAACTTACCGGCCGATACCTGACGGAATTCCGTGGAGTAATCTATCAACTGTGTGAGGATGTGACAGAACTCATGGTGCATTACATGGAAGTAACGTTTGTTGAGATCGATGGGCTCCTGCCACGTATTACGGTAGGGATTCTTGGTCTCAATGTAGATATTGTCGAGGTCGAGCGCGTTCACTTGGAACAGCGTTACTTGTATTCCACCCTCGGCCGTACCCAAAACCACGCTGCCTTGTGAGGGGTTGTACTCGCCCGAACCTATCATCTGGAACACCCGGAAGCAATGGCTCTTGAGAAACTTCTCGCCCATCAGCTCGTTGTAAGCGTCGAGCCAAACGTGCTTAATGAGGATGGCCAAGGCCTTGGAGTTGGTCAGGTCGGCCGGAATCACGTTGTAAGTGCGGTTCGACAGATTATCGTTGTAGCGATAATTAAACTCTATATTGTAAGGCTCGATGTAGTTTTTCATCAGCCAATTGTCAAACTCCGACCGCTGGGGCGCCTTGGTATCAAAGATAGAAGTGGAGCTTACGTCGTCATTTCCACAAGCGGTGGCCATTGACATTACCACAACGAGGAGCAATAATTTAATGTATTTCATATTGATTCCTTTCTTTTTTATTTGTTACGGGGGTTAGGCTGCAAACCGGCTGTCGTGACATCCTCCGGCAATTGGAGGGCACCGCGCAGGTCACCGGCCTTGAACTCCAACGTAGGTTCACCGTCGAGCATGTGGCATATCTCGAGACCATAACGCTTAACGTCTTGGAATCGCAGGCCCTGCATCCATGTCTCGATACGGCGCAGTTGCAGAATGGCGTGGATAAGGTTGGTCATCGTGCCCTTGGCTACCGTGAATCCTTGCGGATGGAGGGGCTTCTTAATGCCTCGGTCACTATCGCTCTTGAGCAATGCGGGTACCTCCGGCAATTCATCCATAAAGCTATTGATGATGGCTTCGGTCATTACGGGGCGTTTTCGAGTCTTTTTTGAGTCGAGGAAAGGACTTGCGTGTGAGTCGAGGAAATAGTTAATATCCCTCAACGCAGCGGCGAAATTACCCTTCAAAGCCTCAGCCTCGGCCCTTACGAGCAGGGTCTCGTCGGCTGTGAACACGGCGTCCACGATACGGAACCAACCCGTTCCGGCCACCTTATCCTTGTATTCTACCTGATAATCTATCTTGGGATAGCGTACCCACTCGTTGCTTCCGAATAGGCGTTGACCCTCATAGGTAATGCCCCAAGGCATATCTGCGCCGAAAGTTTCTGCATTCAAGATGACTGAATTATGGCCATAACGCTGCAGAGAAGGGTGCATCGACATCGCGCCATGTATGGAAACCGCCGTCATAAGCATAAGGTTGGCGTTCTCACCGGCATTGATGTAGCGGGCCTTAACGTCGTCGGCATTACTATACTCCATGTAAGTTCCCACTTTACGGAGCATGGCCGATGGGTCCTCTCCTATGGCCTCGGTAGCGTACTTGATAGCTTTGTCGTAGTTATGGTAGTACAAATTGAAGCGCGCGGCAAAGGCATAAGCGGCCCGACGATTGAAATGATACTTCGGAGTCTTAAGATGTGAGTCGGAAACGTTGGGCAACGCGGCCTCAATATCGGCGTTGATATTGGCATAAAGCTCCGAAAGCGTACCGCGCTCGTTGACAGATACGCCGCTCACTTTAGGATATGGCAAGCCCAAATAGGTCTTGGCCTTCGTAGAATCGTAAGCCATGCAGAAGGCATTTGACAGCCTGAACATTGAGAAAGCACGACAAAGAAGCGCTTCGGCCTCCAAATCTTTCGTGTCCTTATCGGTAACCTTCGGCAAATCGGTAAGCACTTGGTTGGCCACTCCTATGGCCGCATAGGTATCATTCCATATATCACGGGGGTCATCGCTCTCCAATGTGGTAACATCTTTCCAACGATATGCCATGTCTTGGTTCTGTTCGGCAGAATAGCCACGACCGTTATCCGTCACGTTATCGGAGCTCAATTCCATCAAAAAGTCAGGAGAAACGTCCGGATAAGCCTTAACCAACAGCAAAGCGGCCTTCTCATGGGTGTTCACCTCCGCACGATCATCGGGCAGTTTATCCAAATAATCGTTGCAGGAAGACAGCGCCAGCGCGCCAAAGGCTAACAGCAAAATATTTAATTTCTTCATATTGATATGTCTTCAATTAATGTTTTAAAGTCCTATTCTCAAAGTCATGGTAAACTGACGAGCCATTGGCACGGCCACACCACCGGTGTTGAAGAACTCGGGATCTTGTCCGTTGAGTTTCTTATCGGAGTAAATGAGGAAAAGGTTGGTGGCCTGCAACTTCAGGTTCATGTTGCTCAAAGAGAGCGCGCTCACCCATTTGCGGGGGAAATCATAGGCCAATGATATTTCCTTCATGCGGATAAAGTCGCCTTTGGCCACACGGTCGGTCGAGAGGTTATAGGCATTGTAAGCGTTGTCTATCTGTAAATCGTTCTGCAAGGTACGCAAGTCGGCGATGGCAGGAATGCTTGTCCGAAGCTCATCTCCCGACACTGACCAACGGTTCTTGAAGTCTTTGGGCATGGCGGTGAGGTCATTGTAGTGACCGTCGAAGGCCGGGTCAAGACGTACTTTGTTACCAAAGGCGTAAGTGGCGAATATGTTCAGGTGCCATCCTTTGTAGCTGAAGGTGTTGCCGAGTGAGCCGGTGACGGTGGGATCGGTAGGACCTTCGTAAATCAAATAATCGAGTGTACGCGATTGGAAGTTAATTTCGCTGGTAACGAGTTTGCCCGCTTCATTGATGCTCATGGGGATACCATCCTGATTCAAGCCCTTGAAGTCCATGGAATAGAGGGCACGATAGGGGTCGCCTTCACGTGTAAAGCCGGTTCCACTGATCATTCCGAAGATGTCCATACGGTTATCCAACTTAGTAACCTTGGTCTTCACGTGAGAGAAGATGAAGTCGGTGTTCCACTGGAAGTCTTTTGTCATGATGTTCTTACTTGAGATACCAAACTCCTCACCGGTAGATTTCATACTGGCGATATTGGCAAACTCCACAATCTGACCTTTGGTACCATTGGTCGTACGTGGGCCTATGAGGTCGTAGTTATTACGTGTGTACCAGTCGAAAGTCAGGTTAATACGGTTATCGAGGAAGCCTAAGTCCAAACCGAGGTTGAGCTCATGCTTCTTCTCATAGGTAAGGTCGGGGTTGGCAAAGTCACGGATGCGGAGCGCAGCCTCTTTGTCTGAGGCGAACGGACGCCAAATGTTGGTGCTCTCGATGATTACCTGCGAATTGGTCACGGCGGGCTTGTCACCGGTCAATGAGTAAGAAGCACGCAACGTAGCGTGGGTAAGCACGTTCTTGAAAGCGCTGTTGAACCACGGCTCCTCATGCGCGTTCCACGCTCCGGAGACGTTCCATGTAGGCAGCCAACGGGCACTGCGGGCCTTACCTAAGCGGTTGCTACCCTCGTAACGACCCGTAACGTTGGCCGAGTAACGGCCCTTCCATGAGTAGTTAGCGGTGCCGAAGAACGACACGTCACGGTTATACGTGTTGGAAAGGTTGTAATATTCGCCATTCTCTTCTACCAACTGCTTGAAGAAATGATAGTCATAAGAACCGAGCAAGCCCATGTCGTACTGCACGCCAACGGCGTTGTAGAACGTGCGGAAGCGGTCGGTGTTATTGATTTCCATACCTCCGTAGAAGTTCACGATGTGGTCTTCGTTGTACACATCGTTATAACTGGCGGTGGCACGGAAGTCCCAACTGTTCATCTTATACTTGGTCTCACGCTGGAAACCTCCCTTCTCAAGCACGGAGAACTTCTGCGAGTTGAGCTGATCGGGGTCTTGGTAGAGCCATGGGTTGGCGTCGCGGATGGTGGCGTCGCTCATTGAGCGGTAGGCCATAGCGAAGTTAGACTTGTCACGTATCTGATGATTCTGCACGGTGTTGGAGAACTTATAGGCGCCCAACACAGCCAGTTCAACCTTGGTAATGGGCTTATACTTCAGTTCGGCCTGCACTCTGAGATCGAGAACGTCGAAGTCCATGTAGTTGTTAGCCAGCTCATGATGAATGTTAAAGGGCGCGTAGTTCTTGGTATAGAACACGTTGGGGTCGAGCGCACGTGACGAGTTGATGGCATAGGAGTAAGGGTTGATGTCGAAATCGCGGGTTACTTCGCCCGAAACGGCGTCGCTCTTCTGGCTCGTTGTGCCCGGTGCACGCTGCTTGCGATAAGAAGTATTACCGATAAGGTTGAGCGTTACCTTCTTACTTATGTTGTAGTTGGCGTTGACGCTGTAGGTATAGCGCTGCACTTTGCTCTGCTCGCTCCATCCGGGGTCGTTCATGAAAGAGAACGAAGTGTAGTATTGGGCCTTCTCGGTACCGCTCTGCATACTGATAGAGTGGTTCATGGAAATAGCGTTGCTGAAGAGTTCGCCAAACCAGTCCGTATTTCTCATTTCGGCCTCACGCAGGTATGCGTTCATGGCCTCGGGCGTATTGGCCAATCCAAACTTGCCCGTGGCGGGGTTAAAGGTATTCATCAACTGATACATACGGCCATACACACCGCTGCCCGAGGCACGGAGGGTGCGTCCGAAGCTGATAAGACCGGCGCCATACATTTCTTTATAGATTCCCATTTGCTCTTGCGAGTTCATGATATTGAACTGGCTGTAGCTTGGTTTGAGGCGCATGGTAAATTCACCGGTGTAGCTGATGCGTGACGAACCGGCCTTTCCCTTCTTCGTCGTTACGACAATCACACCACCCATGGCCCGCGCTCCATAGATAGAGGTGGCCGAACCGTCCTTCAATATCTGGAAACTCTCGATGTCATCGGAGTTAAGTCCGGCGATGGCTGATGAGATAAGGGTTGACGCGTCGCCCGAGGAAAGCTCGTCGGCGCTCACTTCCGTCACGTCTTCCATGATGACTCCGTCGACCACCCACAGCGGTTTGGAGCTACCATAGATAGACGTCGCGCCACGAACACGAATCTTGGGCGCCGTACCAAAGGTACCGCTGACGTTCTGAACTGACACACCGGCCACACGACCTTCGAGCGCACGGCTCACGTCGGGCACACCGTCGAGCTTCGATTTGGCTGCGTCGAGCTTCGAGGCCGCACCTGAGAAGAGGCGCTTGTCCATCTTCTGCATACCCGTAACGACCACTTCGTTGAGCGTTTGGTTATCGGGACGCAACACGATACGCATTTTACCCGCCTTGGCAACGACCTCCTGCGTCTTCATACCAATGTATGAAACGACAAGGCGTGCATTGCTCTGAACTGAAAACTGGAATTCTCCGTCCATGTTCGTGATGGTTCCAACTGACGAACCTTTCACTTTGACAGAGGCTCCGATAACGGGTTCATTGTCTTCGGCTGAGACTACAACACCCGTGACTTGCATTTGGGCCATGGCCATTCCAAAACTTAGGAAGAGACAAGCCAAAAACAGCGACAGTCTTTTTTTCATAGGAAATTCTCTCTTGTAGTTAAATTTATAATATATAAAGTAAAATATCTTTCTCTCACTGAAGCTATCAAGCCATCGTCCGCCCACGCGGAGGTAAAGATTTTGACCTACAAAAACAGTTGAAGCAGCCAAACGATTAACTTTTTCTGATTTGTTTATACAGCCAAATATTGTATTTCGAGTTGCAAATGTAATGCTTTAAAACTAAATATCCAACAAAATATTAAAGAAAAATAAGAAATTATAGAAAATAAAGGCTAAAATATAACAAAACATAAGTTTACTTCTCATTTAGTCGTTATTTAAGCCTTAATGGGTCGAGGGGCGGGCATTATGCCGGCATTGTTAATCGTTAACCAAATGAAAACTTAGCAAACAAATCAATTTTTGTAAAAAATAAGGAGTGAATATTAACACTTTTTCAGGACGCCAATTAGAAAACAAGAAGGCCGAAACGGCCGACAACCCACCCTACATCAAATCAACAACCACCTCTCGACGACCCTTTCATCCTCCCAACTCCCCACCCCTACAACACAACAGTGGCCCTTTGACCCGCTCATCGCAATATACTTGCGGGGTCAAAGAGCCACTACCACGTCATAAAAAGCCCCCTTTCACAAGGTCAAAGCACTGCTTTCAGCGCGCCACAACGGGACTTTAATGGGCCTAATTAAATCTAAGCGAATGATTATCAAGTAAATACAAAACCATTGATAAAATCGCACAAGTCCATGCCAAAGCGCTTTTGGCTGCGAAAAACGCAAGGAAACGAGGGGTTCATGTAAAGATTTTTCCTACTTCATCATTTCCTCCACGGCCCGCTCGAGCTGGCGGTCGCGACCCGAAAGATAGTCCTCGGGCGTGTTATATACCTCGATGTCGGGGTGCAACGTGTTGTTCTCGCCATACATGCCCTGCATATCCATGCAGCCAACCTGCGGTATGCCGAAGACCATTTGGCTGTCGAGAAGCGTTTCCCACCAAACGGCGGTCATCGTACCGGCCACGGGGGCGCCGATAAGTTTGCCCAAACCCAAGGCTTTATACACGAAAGGGAACCCGTGACCGTTAGAATAATCGTCCTCGCAAATGAGCACACAACTGGGCTTTACCCACTTATTCCAAGGGTCCCAACCTATGAATCGGCCCCGGGGCATGAAGCTCTGATACTGCTTGCCGCCGAGAAGGGTACAAAGATCGTCGTGGAGCCAGCCACCGCCATTATGGCGCTCGTCCACGATAACGGCCTTCTTTTGGCGGTTGCTGTCGGACAGCAGTTCGCTGAAGACGGTGCGGAAGCTCTCCGAGTTCATCTCTTTCACATGCACATAAGCCAACTGACCACCCGACAACTTGTCGACCATGGCCCTATTGCGCTCCACCCATCGGCGGTAAAGAAGGTCATCCTGACGGCCCTTGGTGATGGGTCGGATGATGACGTCACGGTCCTTGCCCCCGCTCTTGAGGCTGATACGGACCGGTTTGCCGGCCTTTCCGTCGAGCATGTGGTTGTAGTCCCGACCGGCCAAAATCCTTTCGCCGTCGATAGCCGTGATGATGTCGCCACGCTTGACCTTCGTATCGCGCACGGCGAAGGGGCCCCGTCGGATGACCTCACTTATCTTCAGGCCGTCGCCGGTGTAGCTTTCGTCGAAGAAAAGGCCCAAGGCCGCCGTGCGAAGCGACGCTCCCGAGGGGTAGAAACGGGCGCCGGTATGCGACGCGTTGAGCTCGCCCAACAGCTCGGAGAGCATTTCGCCAAAGTCGTAACGGTTATTTATATAAGGTAGGAAGCGCTCGTAGGTTTGCTTGTAGCCGTCCCAATCTACGCCGTGGAGCTTGCTATCGTAGAACTTATCCTTTACTTGTTGCCACACGTGGTTGAACAAATAGGCCCGCTCGGCGTAGGGACGGTAATTAAACCGGGCCTCGAAGCCCACGGAGGAAACGGCTTTGGAGCCCACGTCAAACTTGTTAATGGTGCCGTTGAAGAGGTAAATGCTCTTGAAATCCTTATCGGCTATCAGTCCGCCACGGCCTATGTTCTTGGCCACAATCTCGGTTTTGCCCTCACGAAGACTGTGTTTCCACAAGTCGCCACGGCCCTCGAAGCTCGTGAGATAGTAGAAAGCGTCGCCCTCTTTGTTGAGAAGACAATCGCCCAAGTGCGAGGAGTTCACCGTAAGCCGCACAACGCGGTCGCGACAGTTGTCGAGGTCGAGCTGCAAAGGCTCGGTCTTTTCAGGCTTCACGGCGTTGGGGTTCTTTTTCTTTTCCTTGGCGTTCTTGGCCTCTTCCTTAGCTTTCTTCTCGCTCTCTTTCTTCTCCGCGTCGCTCGTTTCTTTCCATCGGGCATACTCTTCCTTGCTCATGCGGAAGCGCTCGTAGGCATCAAGGTCGAAGAACATGATGTAAGCGTCGGACTCGGCGCCCCATGAGCCGTGGCTGCGGTAGCCTGCCCGGTCGCTCTCAAACACCATGGCCTTGCCCCCGAGCACCCATTTGGCGTTGCCATCGTTGTAACCGCTGTTGGTAAGATTGCGAATTTCGCCCTTTCCATCGGCACTCACGAGGGCCACATCGCTGTTATTCCAGCCACCGGTACCGATATATGAGGCCAGTAACCATCGAGAATCGGGGCTCCAACTGAACCATTGGTCGCCGTCGCTGTAGCTAAACATGAACTTACCTTCCATGAGGGTACGCAGTTGATGGGTCTTTACGTCGACCGCCCGCAGCGTAGTTCGGTCCTCAAGGTAGGCCACGCTCTTGCCGTCGGGGCTGTAAACGGGTTGGAAACTGGTCTTATCAGACTTCACGAGCTGCTCTTCCACTATCTCAGAAGCATAGGTAAAGAGGTCGTCTTTCTTATTCTTGATGGTTGATTGGTAAATTTGCCAAAGGCCATTGCGCTCCGCCGCATAAACCAAACCGCGCCCGTCGGGGGCAAAATCCACGCTGCGCTCCTGCTCGGGCGTGTCGGTTATCTGGCGGGTGGTGGCATATTCCACGGACGTAACGTAAACATCGCCCCGCAAAACGAAAGCTATCTCCTTGCCGTTGGGCGAAAGGGCTATCTCCGTAGCGCCGCTGCGAAGGGTTTGCCGTTGCAGGTCGACATCGTTGCGGTCGGCCACAATACTCACCGAAACACGCTGGGGCTGCTGTCCCTCACGCAGGGTATAAAGCTCACCATCGTAGCCAAAACTCAAGATTCCATCGGTAGAACGGGTTAAAAAGCGCACGGGATTGCCCTTGAAATGGGTGAGCTGTTGCTTGGCCGTGCCCGAGAGATTATTTCGATACACGTTAAACGTGCCGTCTTCCTCGCTTAAATAATAATAGGTATCGCCCTCTCCCCACACCGGATTGCGATTTTCACCGATGAAATGGCTTAATTTCGTGTATTTACCAGCACGCTTCAGCCATATAGACCGGCAGATAGGCGAGGTATGATGCTTGCGCCATGGGTCTTCGTAACCTTTCAAGTCATGGTACAATATGTCACCCATCGGGCCGACACTAAGGCCCGGCATGGAGATTTCGGAGAAGACCGTGGGACGACATCCCTCACGAGTCTCGACTTGAAACACCCGACTGAACGTATTATCGGGGAAGATAATGCTCGTAGGTGACAGCATACCCGTGGCTTCAAAAAGCACATGGTCGTTGTCGAGGAAGGCCAACGGCGTTTCCTTTCCGCTGTCGGTGGTCAGTCGAAGGGGCGCTCCGCCCGTTTTATTGATAAGAAACACGTCGATACTTCCTTCACGGGCCGATGAAAAGGCGAGTTTTTCGCCATTCGGACTCCATACGGGATAGGAATCGTAGGCGGCGTTCGAGGTAAGCTGAAGGGCTTGACCACCGGTTACGGGCACCGTATAGAGGTCGCCTTTGTAGGAAAAAGCAATGGTCTTTCCGTCGGGTGAGATGGCCGAATGGCGCATCCAAAGCGGTCGCG
This sequence comes from Prevotella sp., assembly GCF_036570325.1. Classification (GTDB taxonomy): domain Bacteria; phylum Bacteroidota; class Bacteroidia; order Bacteroidales; family Bacteroidaceae; genus Prevotella. The sequence goes on along the minus strand of NZ_DATCYK010000129.1, from coordinate 18,908 downwards.
ATTGGGCCGCGGCACCCAAGGAAAGCAGACTGACAAGAACGGTAAGCCCCATACGCATGGATAGATGGAGCCTTGAGAGAAAACTGTTTTTGGTTGACATAAGCTATAGTGTTGATTGGTTTTTAGCCGGGAAATGGCCAAAGTTGGCCTCAATCTTACGACGTACATAGGCTTTCAGTCCGTCGTCGCCAAGAATTTCTATATCATCGTAAAGGCCGATGACAAATCGTCCTATGCCCACATAGCTGGCCAAATTGGCCTCAAAGAGCCATCGGGAATCGTCATAAGGGGTGAAATATTCCGATGAAATGGGGTATTCTTCGAGCATAAGGTTATGAGAGAGCTGTTTCATCAGCAGCTTCACGGGCAGCCGTTCGGTGCCACTGAACATAAACATATCGATGAAAACATCGGTATGAAGGTCGGTATAAATCCACGGAGTATCGTAAACGACTACCTCGCCGATACGGGCCAGCTTGAAAGTTTTACACATGTGGGTCTTCAACTCATAGCAACGAATATCCAAATTCTCATTGAGCAGTTGGTAAGGCTCCACCATTCTGTCGGTCACGGTATTGCTGTGGGGTGACGAGTAGTCCTTGAGGCATACCACCTTTTGCTGCTTGATAGCCTCCATCAGCGTGTGGAGAATCTCTATGTTGTGGGCTTGGAAGCGGGTATCGGTAAACTGTCGCAGGTGATAGAAGCGCTCCAACTTGCGCTTTACGGTCGAAACAATTGGATTTTTCTCATCGGCGCCATCGAGCAAGCGGTGTAAGAAGGTGGCCTCTACTTCACTAAAGTTGACCGAACGCGACAAAGCGAGGAAGAAAGGTGAGCCGGGATCGAGGCGATAACACTGGTTTTCATTGATGACAGTGAAGCCCATGTCACGGAATTTCTGCAAATAATTGTAGAGTTGGCGCCGCGTTGTGCCGATGTGGGCACAGAGATTCTCGGCCGTGTAGTCGAAACCATCGACCATCAAAAGGATGAGTTGGAGTTCTTTCGACATCATATCGCAGGCTATTCGTTAAAGTTCAATTCGAGTTCTCCGGTGCCCAAGAGGTTGTAACTACGCCGATGAAATGGGGAAATTCCGTGTATTCTGATAGCCTCTCGGTGTTTTCGGGTGGGGTATCCCTTATTGCTTTGCCAATCATAATAAGGGTATTCGAGGGCCAAGGCGTCCATATAATCATCACGGTAGGTCTTGGCCAAAATGCTGGCGGCGGCGATCGACTGGTATTTGGCGTCGCCTTTGACGATACAAGTATAAGGAAGTTGGCGACCGGCGTCGGGCAATCCCTCGCCAACAATGTAGGGGTCGAAACGATTACCGTCGATAATCAATGTCTCGGGACGCACGTGCAATTGGTCGATAGCCCGGTGCATGGCCAAGAAACTGGCATGAAGAATGTTGATTTTATCGATTTCATCGGGCGTAACCACGCCTACTGCCCACGCCAAAGCGTCGCGTTGGATTTCTTCTCGCAACGCATGTCGACGACGATCGGTTAGTTTTTTGCTGTCGTTAAGGGCGGGATTATCGTAATCGGGAGGCAAAATAACGGCAGCGGCGTACACACTTCCGGCCAAACAACCACGCCCGGCTTCGTCACATCCGGCCTCTACCACCTCTTTATAATAATGGGATAACAGCATAAAACAGACTTATATAGTTAACAAATGTTACCAATTAACAGATTTAACAGCCCAAAAGGGGCTTATGAAATATTACTTCCACGCATGCCGTTAATTTTGCAGACGTAAATCAAAACATAACCAAAAGAACAGCAACATGGAAAAGAACATTACTTTGCAATCGTCTTCTCATCTGTACTTACAGAGTTTCCAACGCATGGCCGGTCAGGTATTGCGCATCGCCAACAAGCCGATTCAACTGCTGAGCGCCTACTACAGTGCCGTGCTCGAGAAGCCGATAAGTCTTAAACAAACATGGCTGCTGCTCAATGCGCAAGCCGCTTTCGTAATGACAGCATTCCCGATGGAATCGCCCTTTTTAGCACGTATCGCCTGCTTGGCATGGTTCGTACACGCCCTTTTGGTGTGTCGGCGCAGTATTTAGAACATGGCAGCCACACGGTTGATGGCACTCACGAGGCCATCAACCTCCTCCCGAGTGTTATAAAGCGCAAAGCTGGCGCGTGATGTACCGAGAATGCCCAACCTATCCATGAGCGGTTGGGCACAATGGTGGCCCGTACGGATGGCAATACCCAAGCGGTCGAGCAGCGTTCCCATATCCATGTGGTGAATATCTCGCAACTGAAAGCTGATAACCGCGTCATGGTGTAAGGTTTGTACATCAGCGTCGGCAGGTACACCGTATATTTTCATACCGTCAATGGCCGACAATTGGCTGACGGCATAGCGTGTAAGGTCTTCCTCATGGGCACGGATGGCGTCCATTCCGATAGCCGACACGTAGTCAAGAGCCTTGGCCAAGCCGGTCGTAGCGATGTAATCGGGCGTTCCGGCCTCAAATTTCAGAGGCGGACGTTCGAATGTGCTCTGCTCAAAACTTACGTGCTCGATCATCTCTCCACCTCCTTGATAGGGCGGAAGGCGGTCGAGCCACTCCTCTTTTCCGTACAGTACGCCGATACCCGTAGGCCCATAAATCTTATGACCGCTGAAAACAAAGAAGTCGCAATCGAGCGCCTGCATGTCAACAGCGAAATGCGGGGTGCTCTGCGCACCATCGATGGCCACCGGAATGCCCTGAGCGTGGGCCAAACGGATGATTTCTTCCACCGGATTTATGGTGCCGAGAACGTTGCTGACATGGGAAACGCTGACCAATTTGGTCTTAGGTGAAAGCATGCGGGCAAAGGCTTCCATATCGAGCAGGCCATTGTCATCCATCGGAATGACACGCAAGACGATACCTTTGCGGGCTGCCTGCAACTGCCAAGGAACGATATTAGAATGGTGTTCGACCGTGGAGACAATCACTTCGTCGCCCTCACGCATGAACGCATCGCTAAAACAAGAGGCAAGGAGATTGATTCCCTCGGTGGTACCACGGGTAAAGACGATTTCGGTTGTGGACCGGGCATTGAGGAAACGACGTACCGTTTCGCGGGCACCTTCATGCAATTCGGTGGCTTGTTGGCTCAACCAATGCACACCTCGATGCACATTGGCATTGACATTGAGGTATTCCTCACGCATCGCATCGAGCACACACAACGGTTTTTGCGTAGTGGCGGCATTGTCAAGATAAACCAAAGGCTTGTTATAAACCGAACGAGAAAGTATCGGGAAGTCTTCTCTTATCTTAGTTATATCGTAACTCATTCTTTCTACAACTAAGCGTTTTTACTTACAAAGTTTACAACTGGCGCACTTATTGAGCTCGCCACGGAACCGCTTTTCGACCAAGTAATGCAGGCGATCGCGCAAAGGCTCGAGCTCCATTTGGTCGATTACCTCATTGACAAAGGCAAACTCAAGCAACAGCTTGGCCTCCTTCTCGCTGATACCGCGCTGCCGCATGTAGAACATAGCGGCGTCATTGAGCTGTCCTACCGTAGAACCATGGGCACACTTCACGTCATCGGCGTAGATTTCCAACATCGGTTGGGTGTACATACGGGCGGTATTGGAAGCTACAAGATTCTGATTGGTTTCCTGACTGATGGTCTTTTGCGCATCATGACGCACCAAAATACGGCCGGCAAAAGCACCGGTGGCGTCATCGTCGAGCACATATTTATAAAGCTGATTGCTGGTACAATGGGGTACTTGATGGTCGATGAGCGTATTGTTATCGACATGTTGCTGCTTATCGGCTATCACGCAACCATTGCAATAACACTCCGCGCCCTCGCCCTTAAACAGTAAATCCAACCGATTTCGGGTGACCCCATTGTGCAACGTGATCACATTGTGATTGACACGGCTGTTTGCTTGCTGCTCAATATACACGTTGCTAATGCGCACATTCTTGTAATGAGTCTCTTCCAAGCAATTAAGTTCAAGGTTGGCATTGTCACCTACGTAAGCCTCTATGACTTGTGTGGCCAAGAACTGATGGTCATCGGACGCATGATCACAGAATAAGAATTTGGCTTCTGCGCCCTGCTCAAGGATAATAAGCACACGACGATTGACCATTAAATCAACATCCGACCGAAGGATATTGATGACCTGAATGGTTCTATCTACCTTTACATTGCGTGGAACGTACACCAACAGTCCGTCTTGGGCCAACATCGTGTTCAAAGCCGTAATGGAGTCATCGTCTGTCTTTGCGATTTTCGCATAATATTTCTCGATGAAATCGGGCTTTTCCACGGCTACGTGGCTCAAAGAATCCACGATAACGCCTTCCGGAAAATGGGCCTGCGGAAGTGATTTTTTATAAAAACTGTCGTTGATAACAAAGTAAAGAGACGTACTAAGGTTAGGTACGTCACACTTAAAAGCATGATAGGGATTAACGGGAATCTCAAGACGATTCAAGTTCAAGCCATAATCGGGCTCGAACAATTTACCCATATCCGTGTATTTATAGCGCTCCACCTTGCGTGAGGGAAAGCCTTTGGCCTTAAAATCGTCAAACGCTTTGTCACGCACGGCATTGAGTACAGGCGCCGCATGCTGCTTAATCATGGCCTCGGCGGCTGTATATAAATCAATATATTGCTGTTCGCTATTCATCTGAATCCCTCCTTTTATTCGCCGAAAATGGCGTCAGCTTCTTCTTTTATCCAATCATATCCGTGCTGCTCGATTTCTCTTGCCAGCTCCGGACCGGCCGTCTTGACAATACGACCCTTATAAAGTACATGAACAAAATTAGGCTTTATCATGTCGAGCAACCGCTCGTAATGGGTAATAACGATGGCCGACGTGTCGGCAGTGTGCATTTTGTTGACACCATCCGCTACGATTCGCATGGCGTCAACATCAAGTCCTGAATCGGTTTCGTCAAGAATGCTGAGCTTCGGTTCAAGCATTGCCATCTGAAATATCTCATTGCGCTTTTTCTCACCGCCCGAGAATCCCTCGTTCACAGACCGATGGGAAAGTTTGCTGTCGAGGTCGACTAACTTGCGCTTTTCACGCATCAACTTTAAGAAATCGGCCGCATTCAACGGTTCCTTGCCCTCATATTCACGCTTGGAATTGATGGCTGCACGCATGAAATTGGTCATGGAAACGCCCGGAATCTCAACCGGATACTGGAAAGAAAGGAAAAGACCGGCACGAGCACGGTCCTCCGGCTTCATTTCCAATAGGTCTTGACCATTGAAAAGAGCCTCTCCCTCGGTAACAGTGTATAGCGGATTACCGGTGAGAACGGCACTCAAAGTGGATTTACCGGAGCCGTTAGGTCCCATTATCGCATGGATTTCGCCATCTTGAATCGTAAGGTTGACACCTTTTAATATCTCTTTGCCCGCAATCGTGGCATGTAAATTCTTAACTTCTAACATCGTTTTTCTATCTTTATCCTACTGTTCCTTCCAAGCTGACGCTCAATAATTTCTGTGCCTCAACCGCAAATTCCATAGGTAATTTATTTAATACTTCTTTCGCATAGCCATTTACGATCAGGCCAACAGCCTGCTCTGTGGGTATTCCTCGCTGATTACAATAGAACAGCTGGTCCTCACTGATTTTGGAGGTCGTGGCTTCGTGTTCTATCACGGCGCTGTTATTGTGAATATCCATATAAGGGAATGTATGGGCACCACAATCTGATCCCAACAACAAAGAGTCGCACGAGCTGTAATTACGGGCATTATCCGCATTGGCAGTAGCCCTTACCAAACCTCTATAGGAGTTCTGACTATGCCCCGCCGAGATACCTTTGGAGATAATGGTACTCTTGGTGTTCTTACCCATGTGAATCATCTTGGTTCCCGTATCGGCTTCCTGATAATGGTTGGTTACGGCTACACTATAGAATTCGGCTACCGAATTATCGCCTCGCAAGATACAAGAGGGATATTTCCAAGTGATGGCCGACCCCGTCTCTACCTGCGTCCAGCTCAACTTAGAGCCCACACCACGCAGATCACCGCGCTTCGTCACCAAGTTAAACACGCCTCCCTTACCGTTCTCATCGCCCGGATACCAGTTCTGAACGGTGGAATATTTCACCTCGGCACGGTCGTTCACGATGATTTCAACGATGGCTGCATGCAATTGGTTCTCGTCTCTCATGGGGGCAGTGCAGCCTTCCAAATAGCTTACATAGGCGTCGTCATCGGCGATGATGAGCGTTCGCTCGAACTGACCCGTATTTCTTGCGTTGATACGGAAATAAGAACTCAGCTCCATCGGGCAACGCACGCCCTTGGGAATATAAACGAATGAGCCATCACTAAACACCGCGCTGTTGAGCGCAGCAAAGAAGTTATCACGATAGGGCACCACCGTTCCCAAATATTGGCGTACCAATTCGGGGTGTTCTTTTACCGCTTCACCAATGCTACAGAATATAACGCCCTTCTCACGGAGCTTCTCCTTAAAGGTGGTTTTCACCGAAACGGAGTCCATAATCGCATCCACGGCAGTACCACTCAAAGCCAAACGTTCCTCCAAAGGAATGCCGAGCTTGTCAAAAGTCTTCTCCAGCTCAGGGTCAATCTCCTTGTTTACCGGCTTCTTAGCCATGGGATCGGCATAGTAAGAAATAGCTTGATAATCGATTTCGGGCAGATGTACGTGGGCCCATGAGGGCTGCCTCAAAGTCTTCCAATGCTTGAAAGCTTGAAGACGAAAGTCGAGCATCCAAGCGGGCTCACCTTTCTTTTGGGAGATAAGGCGCACAACATCCTCGTTGAGTCCCTTCTCTATTACTTCGGTATGTACGTCGGTAGTGAATCCGAACTCATATTTTTGCTCGGCAACCTGCTTTACATACGCGTTCTTCTCTTTTTTTTCTTCCATGAATTTATCCTTTACAGGAATATGACAAATATTGTGCCATCAGACCGGCGCCACCAAAGATGGTCACAAATGCGACCAACCTACCGATGAAACGCTTGTAATCACCAACGGTAGAAGTTCCCTTCCGGGACCTCTACCGTTGTTGATTGGTCTGTTATAGAAAGACTTAGGAGAAAAAGGACATACCTTTCCATGGCTATGACACGATTCTTCCGCCGCCTAAAACACATTAAAGTTTTTGTTCTACTTCTATTTCCGTGAAGGTTTCAATTACGTCACCGGCCTGAATATCGTTGAAGTTTACCAAGCTGATACCGCACTCAAGGCCGGTCACAACCTCCTTAGCGTCATCCTTATAGCGCTTCAACGCGTCAATATCGGCAGTACGTATCACGATACCATCACGAACCACACGGGCTTTATCCTTGCTATGAACCTTGCCTTCAGTAACCAAACCGCCGGCAACGGTACCGACTTTGCTAATCTTGAAGACTTGCTTAACCTCTATCTGACCGGTAATGATTTCCTTCTTCACCTTATCCAGCATGCCGACCATTGCGCTCTTCACGTCGTCGATGGCGTCATATATAATAGAATAGGTGTTGATTTCCACTCCTTCACGGTCGGCTAATCTACGCGCATCGGTAGAAGGACGCACTTGGAAGCCGACAATAACGGCGTCAGAGGCGCTGGCCAACATGACATCATTCTCACTTATCTGACCCACGGCCTTATTGATGACGTTAATCTGAACCTTCTCTGTAGAGAGCTTGATGAACGAATCAGACAATGCCTCGATAGATCCATCGGTGTCACCTTTGACAATGATGTTAAACTCATGGAACTCTCCACGGGCTATGCGGTGCGAAATATCGCCAAGGGTAAGACGCTTCTGCGTACGCAAACCTTGTTCACGCTGCAATTGCTCACGCTTATTGGCAATCTCACGAGCCTCCTGATCTGTATCGAGCACATGAAAAGCGTCGCCCGCAGTAGGCGCTCCGTTCAAACCGAGGATAATCGCCGGCTCGGCGGGAGCGGCTGACTCAATGCGCTGATTACGCTCATTGAACATCGCTTTGATACGTCCCCAGCTGGTACCGGCTATCACTACGTCGCCCACTTTCAGTGTTCCGTTGCTCACAAGCACCGTACTAACGAATCCGCGGCCCTTATCAAGACTCGACTCGATAATGTTTCCGGTGGCCTTACGGTTAGGATTGGCTTTCAAATCAAGCATATCGGCCTCAAGGAGCACTTTTTCCATCAGATCATCTACGCCAACACCTTTCTTGGCACTGATTTCCTGACACTGGAATTTGCCACCCCACTCTTCTACCAACAGATTCATGTTGGCCAAATCCTCACGTATCTTGTCAGGATTAGCGCCGGGTTTATCAATCTTATTGATAGCAAATACCATGGGTACACCTGCAGCTTGTGCATGTGCGATGGCCTCCTTGGTGGTAGGCATGACAGAGTCGTCGGCAGCAATGATGATGATGGCGATGTCGGTAACTTGTGCACCACGGGCACGCATGGCGGTAAAGGCCTCATGTCCCGGCGTATCAAGGAAAGTCACCTTGCGGCCATTCTTCAGCGTAACGCCATAAGCGCCGATATGCTGAGTGATACCTCCGGCCTCACCGGCTATCACGTTGGTATTACGGATATGGTCAAGCAACGAGGTCTTACCGTGGTCTACGTGACCCATTACGGTCACAATAGGCGCACGACCAACGAGATCGTTCTCGTCATCCTCCTCTTCGCTAACGGCTTCTTGTACCTCGGCGCTCACGTATTCGGTCTTGAAACCAAACTCATCGGCCACCATATTGATGGTCTCGGCGTCGAGTCGCTGGTTGATAGACACCATGATACCCACACTCATCAGCGTAGAGATAACCTGAGTAACACTAATATCCATCATCGTTGCCAACTCACTAACGGTCACAAACTCCGTAAGTTTCAGTATCTTACTATCCTTACGCTCAGCATAAGCCTCCTGCTGCAGTTTTTCTTGTACGGCTTCACGCTTTTCCTTACGATACTTGGCACCCTTCTTGTTTTGGTTGCTCTTGCTTGTCAGTCGAGCCAGCGTTTCTTTTACCTGCCGTGCTACAGCCTCATCATCCACCTCCAATGGTTTCTGACTGCGGTTATTGCGGCCTTTTTTCTTCTTGCCTTGGTTGTTCTTGTTATTATTCGCGTTGGCGTTATTGGCATTGTTGCCCGACTGTTGGTTAGCAGCAGCGTTTATATCTACACGCTCTTTGTTGATGCGGACACGCTTCTTACGCTCACCACCATGCTGCGAAGCCACTTTCTCCTCACGTTCACGACGCTTCTCTTCCTTTGATTTCTTCTTCGGACGAGTGCTTTGGTTGATTGAATCCAAGTCAATCTTACCCAACACGTTCACCTTCGGAGCATTCTGTGTCTCGCTCTTTAGCTGGAACACACCGTTATCGGCCTCCGCCTTTGGGGCTTCTTCCTGTGCGGTTTGCACGGGTGTTGCTTCCGCGGGCTTCACTTCAGGCTGCTTTTCAACCACGGGTGCTGCCGGCTTGGGCTCTTCTTGCTTCACCGGTTCAGCCTTGGGCTCAACTTTCTTCTCCACTATAGGCGCAGCCTTAGGCTCCTCTTTCTTAACGGGTGCCACGGGCTCGACCGGTTTAGGCTCCGACTTTGGACTAACGGCAGTAGTCGGTTTCTCGGAAACGGGAGCCTTCTCTACAGCAACAGACTTAGCAACCTCAGGCTTCTTCTTGCCCACTTGGTCAAGATCTATCTTGCCCAACGGCTTAAACTGCTGCTGGGTAGAAGAGCCCAACAAACTTTCTGCTCTGTTATCAGAAGTCTGTACGCTTTTCTTTTCCTTAGTTTTTTTCTGAAAGAGCTTCTCCGCTTGGTTGCGAACCTCGGCGTCCTGCTTGAATGCGTTGACCAATGCGTTGTATTGGTCATCGTTGAGTTTAAAGCTGGGTTCAGGCTTTACTTCGCCCAATTCGGTTCTCTTTTCAAGGAATTCAACTGCCGTTTGAAGTCCTATGTTTAATTCACGTAATGCTTTATTTAATCTGATGCTCATCTTTTATTATTTCCTTTTTACTCTTTTTTCTTATTTCTACTGTTCAAACTCAGCACGCAGCACTCTCAGCACGTTATCAACAGTTTCCTCCTCAAGGTCGGCTTTCTCCACGAGCATTTCACGGGGAGCGTTGAGCACAGCCTTCGCTGTATCCAAGCCAATGGCCTTTATGGCGTCAATAACCCACTGATCGATTTCGTCAGAGAACTCTTCCAAGTAGATATCCTCATCAGCTTCGCCCTCAGCTATCTCACGGAACACGTCGATAGTGTACTCTGTCAGCATGGAAGCCAGCTTGATATTCATACCACCGCGGCCGATAGCCAGACTTACTTCCTCGGGCTGGAGGAACACTTCAGCCTTATGGTTCTCCTCATCGATGTTGATACTGCTGATACGGGCAGGGCTCAACGCACGCTGAATGAACAGCTTGGTATTGGAAGTATAGTTGATTACGTCAATATTCTCATTGCAAAGCTCACGCACAATGCCATGAACACGGCTACCCTTCACACCCACACAAGCACCTACGGGGTCGATACGCTCATCAAAGGTCTCAACGGCCACCTTGGCACGTTCACCCGGCATGCGGGCAATTTTCTTGATAGTAATGAGTCCGTCGTTGATTTCGGGCACCTCTGCCTCCAGCAATCGCTCGAGGAACATAGGGCTGGTACGCGACAAGATAATCTTAGGATTGTTGTTCTCGTTATCCACCCGAAGAATCACGGCACGCAATGTCTCACCCTTGCGATACACGTCGGACGGTATCTGCTCCGACTTCGGCAGGATAAGCTCATTGTTCTCATCGTCCACAACCAGCACTTCACGTTTCCATATCTGGTAAACCTCACCCGAGATAACTTGTCCCACGCGATCCTTATACTTATTATATAAAGAGTCATGCTCCAGTTCAAGGATTTTGCTGGCCAAGGTTTGGCGCAGATTCAGAATGGCACGGCGGCCGAACTTGGCGAAATCCACACGCTCACTGACGTCCTCGCCCACCTCGTAGTCGGGCTCTATCTGTCGTGCATCTTTCAACGCAATCTGCTTATTCTCGTCTTCCACCTCGCCGTCGGCCACAACCACACGGTTACGATAGATTTCAAAGTCGCCTTTATCAGGGTTCACGATTACGTCGAAGTTCTCGTCGCTACCGAAGATTTTGGCAAGAACGTTGCGGAAACTCTCCTCCAACACGCTCACCAAAGTCGTCCGATCGATATTCTTCGTTTCCTTAAAGTCCTTGAAGGTATCAATCATGCTCACCTGTTCTTCTTCTTTTTTCTTTGCTGCCATAGCTTATTTGAAACTTATTATGTATTTAGTATATTTCACTTCGTCCATCCGGTAACGATGATCCACGTCCATCTTCTGCGGGCGTTTCTTACCTTCCACCATTACCTTCTCGTTCACTGTAACGACAAACTCGTTGCCCTCGACGCTTTTCAGCGTGCCTTTCAGCTTCCTGCCTTCGCCGTCGAGCACTTCCACTTCCTTGCCTATGCAATTCACATACTGCTGTGCCACCTTGAAAGGCTGACCCAATCCGGCCGAACCTACTTCAAGTTCATAGTCCTCTTCATCACGACTCAGATGGTCCTCAATGAAGCGACTCAGCTCCTCACAGTCATTAATCCACACCCCATCGGCATGGTCTATTTCCACTACAATTTTGTCATCGGCGCTGATTTCCACATCCACAAGGAAGTATTCCTTATCAGCCAACCACTCGTCTACAATCTTTTTAACGACGTTTTTGTCAATCATACATTAAATATATATGCCATTATAACGAAAATGAGGAGCTCTCTTGGAGCCCCTCATTCCACTGAACGCTGCAAATTTACGAATAAATTTCGTATCAGCAAAGTAATTCTTTATTTTTTATATATAATATGTGGAATAGTGGTAGTTGACAAGTATTCAGTTGACAAGTTGACAAGTTATCAGTTGACGAGTGAACGAGTTAATGGTTAAAGCTGACGAGTTATCGGTAAACAAGTTAACAAGTTTATGCCCAAACATACTCTTTAGCCTTATAAAGCATGGCTTATGAGCCTGCGAAAGTAGCTTTCCGACATGACAAAACACGGCCAACAAGCCGGCGAAACGCAGCCTATGAGTTACAGAAAGACAACCAAACCGAGGGAAAACAAAAAAGGATTACCGAAGTAATCCTTTGTTTGCGCTTCAAGATGGGCTTGAACCAACGACCCCCTGATTAACAGTCAGGTGCTCTAACCAACTGAGCTATTGAAGCAATTGCATCATTTCTGATTTGCGGTTGCAAAGGTATGACAAGTTTTTTATTAATCCAAATGTTTTCCGAAAAAAAATCATTAGAAGGCTAATTTTTTTTAATTACAAGCCTTTTTTGCCCCCTTTGACCCATAAAATAGAACTTAATATGCTATTTTTGCAATACTTAAACATTATAGAATGAACATAACAAACTGTATAATGAATATAAAAAAAAGTGTGATAGGCATGCTGTTGTTGCTCGGAGGGCCATCAGCGAGTTGGGCACAAACCGACCATCGCTTTGAAGTCATGCAGAATCTGGATGTCTTTAACTCCATTTACAAGCAACTGGATATGCTCTATGTCGACACCCTCGACCCTAAAATGACCATCGGAGCGGGTATCAATGCCATGTTGAAGTCGCTCGATCCCTACACGGAATACTATCCGGCAGAAAAGAAAAGCGACTTTAAGATGATGGTCACGGGCAAGTATGCGGGAATAGGATCGCTCATCCGGTACAATTTCGCACTCAAAAACGTGGTAATCGAAGAGCCTTATGCCAACATGCCGGCAGCCGAAGCGGGATTAAAGAAGGGTGATGTGATATTGGCAATCGACAATCTTTCAATGGAAGGAAAGGACAATGCCTATGTCAGCGACCATCTTCGGGGCGACGCCGGCTCCACCTTTATTATAAAGATACGACGTCCCAGCACGGGCAAAATAATGAAATTAAAGATCACCCGCAAATCCATTCAACTGCCATCGGTGCCTTATTACGGCATGCAAACCACTGACGGAATAGGCTACATTGGCCTTACCCAGTTTACCGAAGGCTGCGCGCAGCAAGTTCGCAGGGCCTTTATCGACCTGCGAAACCAAGGCATGAAGAAATTGGTTTTCGACCTGCGAGGCAACGGCGGTGGCTTGGAGCAGGAAGCGGTGAGCATTGTCAACATGTTTGTTCCCAAAGGAAAGCTCATCGTTTCCAACCGTGGCAGACTGCAACGGGTCAACAACGACTATAAGACCACCGTGGAACCACTCGATACCATCATGCCCATTGTGGTATTGGTCAACGGCGAATCGGCCAGCTCCAGCGAGATAACGAGTGGCAGTTTGCAAGATTTAGACAGAGCAGTGGTCATGGGTACCCGCACCTACGGCAAGGGATTGGTTCAGATGACCATGCCTATGCCCTACGGAGGAAGCCTGAAACTCACCACAAACAAGTACTACATACCCAGTGGACGTTGCATTCAAGCCACCAACTATAAGCATAGCAACGGTGGATATACGGAGCATGTACCCGATTCTTTGACCAAAATATTCTATACGGCAGGCGGAAGAATCGTACGCGACGGCGGCGGTATCACGCCCGACGTGGAGATAAAGCCCGACACCTTGTCGAATATAGCTGTCAGCCTGCTCAACTCCAATCCTTACATGACCCGCGACTCAAACGAGGTTATGCTCAATTTCGTCATCGACTACGTAGCCAAGCACCCCACGATAGCGCCGGCAAAAGACTTTGAGCTGAGCGAAGCCGATTACGCTAACTTTGTGGATAGGGTCGTAAAAAGCGGCTACAGCTATGCCCGTGATTCAGAAAAATACGTGAAGAATCTTGAAAAGCTGGCCCAATTTGAGGGCTACTACGAAGACGCCAAGCCCGAGTTCGAGGCGTTGAAGAAGAAGTTAAGCCCCAGCATAGTCAAGGACTTGGCCCGCAACAAGGAAGAGCTGAAAGATATATTGGCCAAAGAAATCATCCCTTCCTACTATTTCCAAGCCGGTACCGTGGCCTATAGCTTGAAGGATGACAAGGAGTTTAACGAAGCCGTGAAGCTCTTGAACGATCCCGCTCGTTACCACAAGATACTGCATCCTTAACCCATTATCAGCCTGACTGCCAATAACCTTTCTATTGGCGGTATAAAAACAAGTGCTGATTAACGACCGGTATCAATCAAAAGGAATGCCGACGACCAACCGACTTCTTGCTTACTTTATGGCAAGAAAATCGTTGGACGTCGGCATTTTTCATGAGATAAAACTACCACTTATTCTCTATTATTTAAAAAAAGTAAGATAAAGGGGTTGAAAAAACAACCTTTCGCCCGTTCTTTGTGTAAAATCATCCGTTTAAAAGGACTTCTTTATCAACCTCTAAACGAAGAAAATAACAACAGAGAATTTAAGAAAGGAATGGTAAAAACTTGATAAGCCGCTGAAAGAAAACATAGAAGAATGAAAACAGATATACGAAAAAACGTCCGGATAGAGCGCTTGTTTCGCACTTATTATCGCCCGATGTTTCGCTTGGCGATGGCTTTGCTACACGACGAAGCAGAAGCCAAAGACGCCACAAGCGACATTTTCGCCAAACTGTTAGACGGGCGTGCGGTACTTCCCGACAATCTCCTGACACAACCCGAAGCAAAAACAAAAGCATGGCTGTTGGCCAACACCCGTAACCATTGCCTCGATATAATCAGCCACAAGCAAGTAAAAGAGCGGGTAAAGCGACTTTTACCCCTTGACACCGCCCCCGACCTGTCACCACCCTATTTGACAGAAACCTATTTTGAAGCCGTGAATCTGTTTGCCGAAACACAGTTCACGCCACAAACACGCACGATATTCTCTCTCCGCTTTCATGACGATTATTCTTGTAAAGCCATCGCTCAACACTTAACCATCAGTGAAGCGGCTGTCTACAAACATTTGGCGAAAGCCCTGAAAAAACTAAAAGAACATTTTAACACCCTACAAAATGAATAACGAAAAGCTAATCAACCAATTGCTCGAAGCCATCGAGCACCCCGAACACTATACCGAAGAGCAACTTCAAAACCTTTTGAAGAGTGAGGAGGCTCGGCAGTATTATCAATTGATAGCCGACGTATCGTCAGCCCATTCGTATGAAAAAAATAAGGGGAAGCTCACCGATGACATGCTCGACTCCGAATGGCAAAAACTCCAAAAGCCACAGCCCAGTCGCTCTCATCGGCGGTATCGGGTGGCCGCCGCGGTGTCGGCCATCCTCTTAATGTCGGGAATAGCCTTGGCAGCCATCCACTTTGTGAGAGTCAACCATCGACAATCGGTCGGCGAGACTTCCATTACCACCATGCCACAGCCTGACGGTAAACCACAGAAAACACCATCATCCACCGACGCCACGGCTCCCCTACTACCTATAAAGGACAAGTCACCCCGCCAGTTCGACAACGTTCCATTGGGCGAAATCGTGACCGAAATGGGCTTATTCTACGGTGTTCGCACGACATTCCACAGCGAGGAGGCGGCCGGTTTACGGCTACGCTATCTGTGGGACAGGAGTCAACCCGTGGAGATTGCCGTTGAAACACTTAATAAATTTGATAAAGTCGACGTAACCTTTACCGACAGCGTTATTGTCATCCAATAAGAAACATAATGAAAAAACGTATTTTCATTCTCGTGCTGTTGGTGCTTTCGGGCTTGCAAGGCATGGCACAACACCTATCACGAAACTATCATCGCACGCCGCTTGCCCAAGTATTGACCGATATTGACAATGCCGATAGCCACTACATTATCAACTTCATCTATGACGAATTGGAGGATTTCACCGTCACGACAGCCTTTCAAAACCGCACGATTCCCAACGCCGTGCGTGAGGTGGTGGGCTTTTATCCTATGCTCATCACCATGCAGGACAGCCTGATATTCGTGGAATGCACGCAGAAAACACCCCAAAAAGTCATCGGAAGGGTCACTGACTCGCAGGGAAAGCCCATCGCTTTTGCCAACGTGGCACTGCTCAATCCTGCCGACTCTTCCTTTATCAACGGAGGAGTGACCAACGATGGAGGCGATTTTGTCATTCCTTGCCGACGCCGGCGGGTGCTTGTGCGCATATCCTATGTGGGCTACGAAACAGTATGGCGCACCATTGAAGGGGGACAATTGGGCACCATCCGAATGAAAACCGATAGCTACACACTGCGCGACGTACAAGTAAAGGCTGTCCGAAAAGTGATAAAAAACAGTATCGACCGCTTGCAGTATTTAGTCAGCAACGACCCTTACGCCTCGGGCATGAACGCTTGGGAAGTGATGAACCGTGTGCCCTTGCTTCATGCGGAGGGCGAAACGGTGTCGATTATCGGCAAGAGTGCCACCCATTTTATGCTCAACGGACATACCATGGATATGGGAGAAGCCGCCGTGAAAGCCAAGTTGCGCAGCCTAAAAGCCGAGGACATAGAGCGTATAGAGGTCATAACGATACCACCGGCCAAGTATAAGGCCGAGGCCAACGGTGGTTATGTGAACATCGTGACACGCAGAAACGAGAGCCGGGGATGGAGCGGCAGCCTGACCATAGAGCCACAGCTTCAGTATCGTGCACGGCTCATGCCCGAGGCAACGGTTAACTATGTATCGCCGAAATTTGAAATGTCAACGACCGTACGTGGCGATGTGGGCCACGTCATCAATAAGCAATTCAGTGTCTATAGCTTCGATGATGGGCGTCAACGTACGTCAGATAGGGTGAATAAGCTGTTTTGGCCCACGGCCGATGTGAGCACCATCATGAAGTATATGCCCACGAATCGGTGGGAAATAGGAGTGATGGGCAGCCTTCACATGGACCGGTTGAGAGGTGACCAAACGGATATAACAATAGATCAGGACACCGTTCGCAGCACGTCACATAACCCCGAGGCATGGAATTACAACATGAGTGCCACGCTCTATGCTGACTATCGGATTGACTCCTTGGGCAAAATGATGAGCCTCAACTACAATATTTTCAACAGCGATGACCCCGCTCGTAGCGAGAATAAGTCGGTGACAGCGGGTAAGATAGAGCGATTGCGAACATCGAGCACGGGCCGCTATCGCATTCATGCGCTGAAATTGGATTTCACCTTGCCTTTCAAAAACCTCTATACCGAGGCCGGTGTGGCCTTGACAAGCATAACCAATCAAACCGGAATCAGCGTGGAGAACTTCCTAAACGGTACTTGGCTACACAATACCAATGAAAGTAATGACTTCAACTACCATGAACAAGGACTGGCAGCCTACGTCTCCGGACGGAAGAAAGTGGGCAAACACGTTGAGACACAGGCAGGATTACGCTATGAATACACCCTGACCAAGGGAGAGCAGCTTACCCTTCGACAAACCGACCGCAACCATTACGGCCGCTTCTTTCCCTCGTTTCATCTGGGTTGGGAGCCACGGGAAGGCCATCGGATAGGCTTTGCTATCAATTGGGGAATAGGCCGTCCCAACTTCAACGACCTGAATCCGTGGCGGTTATACACCACCGTCCACAACTACGTAACGGGTAACCCACACCTCACGGCAGCCTATAGTCGCAATTCGGAAATCAATTACAATAACGGCCGGGGGCTCTACTTGGTGCTTTATAACGACCATGGTACCGATGAAGTGGGCAACAACATTGTCTTCAATGCCGACGGGTCGCAAGTGGGCAGTCCCATCAATGGCGTGAGCCATGACAAGAGTGGGCTCTACATCACCTATCGCCGCAACTTCCTTTCATGGCTCAATGCCGAGGCAGAGGGCGAAATCTACTATCACGACGCCAAGGCCGAGGGCAGTTCCACCATCGCTCCCATGCACGGATGGGGTAGCCGTTTGGGGTCAGCCATGTCGTTTCTGCTCAATCGAAAGAAAACGCTCATGGCGTCGGTCAACTTTTATCAGGACTTTAGCGCTTACATGCAAACCCAACGTATCGAGCCTTTGAGTCGTCTCTATTTCTCCCTACGTTATTCGTGTGTGGGCGACCGATTGAAGTTGAGCTTGTCGGGCGGCGACCCGTTTGGCTGGAACGTAACCCGCGTAACGGGCCGTTACCGAGGCTTCAGCATGCGAAATCGTTTCGACGTACACGCTCGTTACATCAGTCTTAGGGCCACTTGGAGCTTCGGAGGACGGCATGCCAAACAGATTTATCACGATAATAAGGACCGAGAGTCGCAGCGTGCGCCTAAATAAGCTACTTTAGCAGGTAGGCCTTGCGGGCCTCCACTATATCGCCCATATTGTCGAGGGCCCATCCTATCAGGTTATCGACAAAGGGCAAGAGGCTCTTTCCACGCTCCGTCAGCTCATATTCCACCCGTGGGGGCACCTCCGGATAAGCCTTGCGGAGCAACAACCCGTCAGCCTCCAGCGTCTTTAAAGTGGTCGTAAGCATTTTTTGGGAAATGTCAGGGATGGAGCGTTGCAGCTCTTTGAACCTGACCACACGATGTTGCTCCAGCGTGAAAAGCACCAAAAGCGACCACTTATCACCTATCCTACTCAAAACATTACGAATCGGACAGTCAGGATAAAGGCTGTCTCTTACATCTGTTCGCGTCATAATCCTTTATGAATAACATTAGGCTACAAAAGTAACCATTGAATAAACATGGGCCTAACGTCTTGCGTTAAACTTTGTAAAAGGTCGCTTGTCTCGACACTTTAGCCATCCATTACTTACGTTCAGGTAACCAGTCCACCTTTGCGTGCCTACTTGTGAGCGACTGAGAATAGCCCTATCTTTGCACTCGTAAACAATAACAGTTATCTATAAAAGTACAAAGACAATGAAAACAATTGAATT
>NZ_DATCYK010000128.1:0-5712 GCF_036570325.1 Prevotella sp. | reverse complement strand
AACTATTCGTAATAGCATTCATGATTATATATATAAGTATTATTTTCGTTAAAGTCCTCATAAGTTGATGTGTTGTTTAAAGGTGCTGCAGGGCAGGTTGGCCCCGTTTACGAGGTTGGCTCGGCTGAAAGGTTGCCATCCGTATCTAACGCTGACCGGCTTATCTACCTGCTGACTGCTGACGATAAGGGCGCTGCCATCTATCCGGGCGTGGGCTTTGTGGTAAATACCGTCGGCTCCTGCTATCTCAAAACCTATGATTTCATCGCCTTGAGCATGCAGTCCTTGGGCGTTTTTAAAGGTAAGTAGAAGCTCATGGGCGCCTTTCGAGGTAATCGAAGTGCAGACCGGGCCCTCTGAAAGGACGGCGTGGCCATAGCTGTGGTGGAGCGCTTGCAGGGCCAAACGTTCTCCTACGGGACGCTTGTTGGGGTAATGTACGTCTAAAGAGTCGCCCAAATCGGTCGTCACCACCATCCATGTATGTGGGTCTTGCGCCGCCAATAGCCGTTGAGAGTTACGGAATTGGGGCCAAGAAGGGCGGTTAAGGCTCGATAATTGTACGGTGTAGAAGGGCAGATTGGGTTGTTTGAAGAACGTGCGCCAGCTCTTTTGAAGAAGTTTAAAGAGCCTTTCGTGCAGCTCAATGTTGTGTGCGTTAGACTCGCCTTGGTACCAAGCGACGCCTTTAATGGCGTAACCGGCGAGGGGCAATATGCCTGCCTCGAACATGTAAGCGGGCTCGTAAGGGTGGCGTTGCAGCTTGGGAATAGCCGACTTGGCTATGTTATGCAAGGCTCTTTGGCGTGCCCAAGGCTGTCCGAAGTCGCTATGATACCAGTCTTTCAGCACCGTCGGGAAGTCCTCCTCTAAGGTTTGGCGGTCTATCCACGACTCTGTTGTCGTGCCACCCACGGCATTACAGATGATACCTACGGGCACTTGAAGGCTGTTGGCGAGCTTTTGACCGAAGTGATAGGCCACGGCGGAGAACCGTGAGGCCGCTTCGGCGTTGGCGGAGGTCCACTGTCCCTGCTTCAGATAGAGCAAGCGGTTGACCGAGTCGAGCGCTTCGGTGGTCCATTGGGTGTTGTTGGTGGGGTAGAGGGGCGGCATATTGAATAGGTGCAGATGGCGTTGCCGGCCTGCATTGGCTATGTCTTCACGAGCATGAGTGGTGACATGAAGGGGCAATTCCATGTTGGATTGACCCGAACAGAGCCATACTTCGCCTACGTAAATGTCCTTAATGGTGCGTCGGGTGGCCTTTGTGCTGATGTCGCAACGGTAAGGTCCGCCGGCTGTCATGGCCGGAAAAGCGACTTTCCACGTGCCATTGGCGGCTGTTTTCACCCGCTTCGTAGTACCGTTAAAGGTGATTTTAACGTTATCAAGCGCATTGGCCGTGCCTTGGAAAACCAATGGTTGCCCGGCCTGCATTACCATTCCATCGCCATAAAGTTGGTTCATGCGCAAGCCACCGTAGTCTCCCGAGAGGGCGGAATAGACGGTTTGCGCAAGAATTTTGGCTCCTTCGGCATTGGGATGGAGCGCATCGGGGAAGAGATCGGGACGATGACAGAGGGGTGAGAAGAGGTCGATGAGGCCTACGTTGAGGCTCGTCGCTATCGTTTGAATGTGCTGTTGAATGGCCCGGTGCCAATCTCTCGTGCCGCTATCGAAGCGTGGATGGCGGTCGAAGATGGGCGAGAGCAGGCATATCCACACCTTTGTCTTGGGGTTGACAGCCTTAAAGCTATTGATAAGAGCTTGATAATCAGCGTTAAACTCATCGTTATAATTGGGCCAATTGCGTGGGTCTGTGTCGTTCAAACCTAAGTGAATGACGACGAGGTCGGCCTTGAAAGCCAAGGCGTCTTTGTATTCCTGCTGCAAATGATAAGGCCTATGACCCCGGCGAAGCAGCGTAGTGCCGGAGTGGCCGAAGTTCTTTACATCGTAATTGGGGCCCAACAATTGCTGCAATACGGCAGGGTAGGCCTGCTTACCCCTATCGGGCAAACCATAGCCAAAGGTGACACTGTTACCTACACAGGCCACTTTGATTTTATCGGCAGCCATCACCACCGATATCATCATCGACAAAAACGATATAAGAACGAATTTTCTCATCTTGCTAATAACGGTCAAGTGGGAGGCAGGAAACCGCATGTTCCCGCCTCCCAATCGGCCTTAGATATTATTTTTAATTAAATTTCTGATAGCCGGGGTTCTGCTCTATCGACGTGTCATTGCTGTAAGTAGAAACAGAAATGGGCCACAAGGTCTTATAAGCCTCGCTTTCTTTCAATATAGGAGCTTTGGCAGCACCTACTATGAAAGGATAGTTAACGTCGGCATTAAACACGAGTGCCTTGCCCGACTGGTCCTTCATGCGCAGCAAAGCGTACCACCGCTTGCCCTCACAAACGAACTCTTTGTCAATCTCACCAAGGATATTAAGGGTGTTTTGATACTTGCTCTCGTTGTTGAAGTTATGGCTTGCGTCGCCGAAAGCACGCTCACGCACTTGATTGAGGTAAGGAGTGGGGTCATTGCCAAGGTCGTTTTGTACTTCAGCCATGAGCAACAAGGTCTCCGCATAGCGGAAGATGGGGCCGTCACAGTCGAAGGAGTGAGAGCCTTCAGCCGGATAATAAGTGCCCGAGAACTTCTTGAGAAGCACTCCGAAGTTACTTCCCGTCTTCTCGGCGTTGGCATTTGCGCAGATAGCAAGGAAGGTTGCGTCGCGTCGAGTGTCGTTTTCATCGAACGAACGCCACAGCGATTCCTTGTATTGGTGGCGCAAGAGACCGCCCGTAAGGGTGCGGTTGCCATAAGGTTCGTTACCAAGGACAATGGGTTTACCATCCAATGTGAACTTGTTTACGAATAAGTTTTGCTGTGCAACACAAGTGCTGACGAAAGGCATGTACACCTTATCGGTCTTATTAAACGGCACACAGAAGATCATTTCCTTAGTATTGGTTTTCTTATCGGTTTGGAATGTCTCCACGAATTTGGGCGTAAGCGCAAATACTTTGCTATTGATAACTTCCTCCAAGGCCTTCTTGGCCACTTCCAAATCGGCTTTACCCGTGGCTTGTTGGTCACCGGTGGTCACGTTGGCAGCCCACGTATAGATGTTGGCTTTCAGCATAAGCGTAGCGTATTTGCTCCATGTATATTTGCTGGTAAAGGCCGCGTTGCCATAGTCATTGAAGCGTTTCTCCGACTCGGTGATGTCCTTCTTGAGTAAATCCATGATCTCCGAAGCCTTTGCCCGTGGGCGTTTAAGCACCTCGGCCGATACTTGTCCTTGCAAGATAGCTACGTCAGTAACCAATGGAACGCCACCCCAAGCCGTGTAAAGCAAGTAATAATAGTAGGCGCGCATGCCGTAGGCTTGGGCCAAGTATAGGTTTTTGAGGTTGTCGGCAACGACGGTCGAGGAGCTTATTTCCTGAATACCGAGGTTGATACGGACTATCTGTGAATAGAGACCATTCCAATTACTCATGCCCGCTTTGTCAGCGTCTAAGTCTTGCTTGATAAGGCTCTGATGGTCTAACGACGCACCCGTGACAGATGTACCGGTGCCATCGTCACCATCGCCGATGAGCCCATTGCGCAATTCTCCCATGGTATGAATGCTTCCATAGGTGCTACGCAGGTAGTTATGAAGGCCGGTCATGTAGCCCGTGGCTTGTGTTTGGTCTTTCCAGAAGTTACCACTTCCGAAGTAATCTTCGGGCGAAAGGTCTAACGACTCGCAGCTTGTGAAAGCCGCAAGAAGACCTATGCTCAGGACGAAAGATAATATCTTATTCTTTTTCATTTGAATTTCGCTTTAAATGTAAGGTTTTTTGTCTGTTCTCTTTGTGAGTTTTTTAGAAGGTAACGTTCAAACCTAATACGATCATGCGTGGCAATGGGTAACCTCCATAAGTGTTTGATACCTCGGGAGAGTACATTGACGGAGCCTCGCAAAGGTAGCCAAGGTTCTGTCCGGTCACTGAAACGCGAACGGCGTCGATGTGGAGTGGCATGAGCAGAGTCTTGGGGAGATCGTACGAAAGGGTAATCTCACGGAAAGAGAGGTAGTCGCCTTTGTAGCAGAACATGGAGCTTAGACGGCTGTAGTTGCGTGCGTTGAGCTGGTCAGCCCATATATAAATAGGATATTTAGCGTTGGGATTGTCCTCTGACCATGTATCCTTCACGTTCTTAAGGGTGTTATATGACCCCTGCGCATTACCCATAATCCACGGTGTACGGTAGTCGTATTGAACGAAACCGAGACCAAAGTCGAGGCGGGTAGATAAGGTAAGACCCTTCCAAGAGGCAGAGAGATTGAAACCACCAATCCATTTCGGTGTGGTGTTACCTTGCTTCACGAGGTCGTAGTTATCGATCTTGCCATCGCCATTGACGTCTTTCCACTTCACGTCACCGGGTAAAACAGCCAATCCACCGCCGGCTTTTCCACCGTTCTTATAAGCGTCGGGGCCGTAGAGTTTCTTGTTGCTGCCGCCGTAATAGCCGTCGGTTGTAGATTGATCAATGAGGTTTCCGGGTATTTCGTCTTGGCTTTTGTAAATGCCTTCGGCCTCAAACAACCATAGATCACCGGGGCGTTCGCCTTCGGCATAGCCGCCTACCCACATCTTCTCTTCGCCGTTGCCGGTATATACTTGCTGGCCACCTTGACGGTTCTTGGCGTTTCCGTTGGCGGGCAGTTTGATGACTTTATTGGTATTATAGGCAAGATTGAGGCCCATATCTACACGCCAATCCTTGGTCTTGAGAGCATGGTAGTTAATCTCGAGCTCAATACCGGTGTTTTGGAAAGTACCGTTGTTAGAGGTAACGCTGGTCCATCCTGATGATGAGGGCACGGTAATGTTGGCATACTTATCGAAGGTACGACGGTTATACCATGTGAAGTTGGTTTGCAACTTGTTGTTAAGGAGCGACAAATCGAAGCCTAACTCAAACGTGCGCGATGTTTCCCAAGTAAGATAAGCATTGGGAATTTCGTTAAGATAGTAGCCTTGTCGGCCGTTATACGTAATCTGTGGGTAGTTGCCTTGTACGGTGTAATTGCCTACCCAGTTGCTGTTAACGTTGCCGTTTTGTCCCCATGAGGCACGGAGTTTACCGAAGTTGAGCCATGAGGCGGTGCCTTCCATGAAGTTTTCCTTGCTGAATACCCATCCGAGCGACAGTCCGGGGAAAGTTCCCCAGCGGTTTTCTTTGCTCAATTTTGATATACCATCGCGGCGAATCGTGAAGCTGGCGAGGTACTTGGAGTCGTAATCGTAGTTGATACGGGCAAAGTATGACTCGGTAATAAACTTGCTATGGCCGGAGTCGAGCACACGTGCGCCGGCGTCGGTGATGGTATATTGCAGGTCGAGGAAGTAATTGTTGTCGGGATTATAGCCTTCGCCTTTGAGCATATTGTACTTCTGATGGAAGTATTCCCAGCCGGCAAGAGCCGACAAGTTATGCAAACCGAAGCTCTTGGAGTAGTTCAAGAGAATGTTGTAAGTTTGCGTAAGCTGCTTTTGTGTCTTTGCGCTTGAGTTGTGACGAGTATTGTAAGAGTTCGGAGATTGCAGGTAAGTATAGAACATGTACTCATCAGAGTAGTACTCATAGAACCAATTTCCCTTGAAATCTATGTGCAAGTCCTTGATAGGAGTGAAC
>NZ_DATCYK010000127.1:0-111761 GCF_036570325.1 Prevotella sp. | reverse complement strand
CGGCCGAAGGCGTCAGTGAAGTGGCTTCGGTAGGTGGTTTTGTAAAGGAATATCAGGTCGATCTCGACCCCGAAGCCATGCGGGCATACGGTCTGGACCTTGTTCAGGTCATGTTGGCCGTCAAGAATTCCAATATAGATGTGGGCGCCGGAACGATGGAAGTGAACCGGGCCGAGTACCTGATTCGTGGCTTGGGCTACGTAAAGAACCTGAAAGACTTGGAAGAAGCTGCCATCACCGGCCGTGACGGTGTGCCCGTGAGGGTGAAGGACGTGGCAAAGGTTTCTTTCGGTCCCGGCGACCGACGCGGTGGTCTCGACAAGGAAGGGCAGGAAGCGGTAGGAGGTGTGGTGGTAGCTCGTAACGGAAGCAACCCCATGGACGTCATTAATAACGTGAAAGCCAAGATAAAGGAAATGGAGAGTGGCATGCCTGAGAAGACCTTGAAGGATGGTTCGGTGTCGCGGGTGACGGTCGTTCCCTTTTATGATCGTACCCGATTGATAAAGGAAACCATCGGAACGCTGGAAAGTTCGCTTACCCACGAGGTCCTCATCTGTATCATCGTGGTGCTTATCTTGGTGCTGAACCTGCGGGCGTCGGTGGTCATCGCGGCCATGCTTCCCTTGGCTGTATTGGCTACTTTCATCATTATGAAGCTCACGGGGATAGAAGCCAACATCGTGGCCCTTAGCGGTATTGCCATCGCTATCGGCGTGATGGTGGATGTGGGTGTCGTGTTCATGGAAAATGTGGTGCGCCATTTGGCCCTGCGTCCCGACGCGAGAGGTAAGGAATTGGAGGACGTTATCCTATCGGCGGTGGGCGAGGTGTCGGGCGCGGTGCTCACGGGTATGGCGACAACGGTTATCAGTTTCCTGCCGGTGTTTGCCATGCAGGCGCAGGAAGGTAAGATGTTTCACCCTTTGGCCTTCACAAAGACCTTCGCGTTGATGTCGGCCTTGGTCTTGG
Source organism: Prevotella sp. (assembly GCF_036570325.1). Taxonomy (GTDB): domain Bacteria; phylum Bacteroidota; class Bacteroidia; order Bacteroidales; family Bacteroidaceae; genus Prevotella. The sequence goes on along the minus strand of NZ_DATCYK010000127.1, from coordinate 110,789 downwards.
GATTGCTGGTATTGCCAACCTTGGCCTATTGGATATTCTCCTTGAGGCTGCCTCGTCGATGGGCCATGGCTTTGTTCCATCGGGGCGAACCTCGGACGATACGTGTGTGGCAATGGAGGGTTAAGGTCAACACTCTTGTGATAGCGCTTATCGTTCTTGTAGCTATGTACCTGCTGGCTGACATGTGGTTGCCTTTAGGTCCGCAGAACGGAACGTTGCTAAACCTATTGTTCGTGGGCTTCATCGTAGGCATGGTGTTGCTGGCACTGTGGCTGTTGGTATTGAAGTATGAGCAAATTTTGCGCTGGTGTTTGGCCAATCGCTTGAAGTTCATGCTCCTTCCATTGCTCACGCTCTTTGCCGGTGGCCTCGTATGGTGGAGAACCGGTAGCGAGTTTATGCCGACCCTTGATGAGGGAACCTTCATGCTTATGCCGACAAGTATGCCCCATAGTGGCGTGGAGGAGAACATTCGCAATAGTAAAATACTTGATCAACGTATTAAGTCGATACCCGAAGTGGAGTCTGTCGTGGGCAAGTGGGGACGTGTGGAAAGCGCGTTGGACCCCGCACCCATACAGATGTACGAGATAACCGTTAACTACAAGCCCGAATACCGGCTTGATGACAATGGCAAACGAGTGCGTGACAAGGATGGCAACTACATTCGTCAGTGGCGTCCGGAGATAAAGAGCGAGGACGATATATGGGACGCCATCGTCAGCGTAAGTAATCTGCCGGGACTGACTGGCAGCCCCAAGCTGCAACCCATAGCCACCCGTCAAGTCATGCTTTCCACGGGTATGAAGGCCCCCATGGGCTTGAAGGTGTATGGTCCAGACCTAAACGCGATTGAAAAGGCAGGCTTACAAATGGAGAAAGCCCTGAAAGAGGTGGAGCATATCAATCATTCTTCAGTGTATTACGACCGTGCGGAGGGCGCGCCTTACGTAGAAATAGCGTTGGATCGTGAGAAGTTGGGCCGTTATGGCATTCAGGTCGGTACGGTGCAGAGTGTCATTGAGACGGCTATCGGTGGCATGGCCGAAGGTAATACGGTGGAAGGGCGTGAGCGTTTTCCTATCCGTGTGCGCTACGCTCGTGAGTTACGAGACGATCCGGAGGCCTTGCAGGGCATATTGGTGCCGACCGCCGACGGTGCGCAAGTGCCTTTGGGACAGTTGGCTACGTTCAATTTTGTGAAAGGAGCGACGATGATTCAGAGCGAGAACACATTTCTTGTGGGCTATATTACCTTTGACAAACAAGGCAATGAGGCCGAAGTGGAAGTTGTGAACCGGGCCAAGAAGCACATTGATGAGCTGGTGGCGCAAGGCAAAATCAAGTTGGCCAAGGGCGTGACTTACCAATTTACAGGCTCGTATGAGCAACAGATTCATGCCGCCAAGCGCTTGCAAGTGGTTATCCCCATAGCTTTATTGTTGATATTCCTGATTCTTTATTTCCAATTTAAGAGCATTACGGCCTCCATGATTCACTTCTCGGGCGTCTTTGTGGCGTTTTCGGGAGGGTTCTTGCTGATGTGGCTCTACGGACAAGAGTGGTTCCTCAACTTTGATGTGGGCGGAGTGAATATGCGTGAGCTGTTCGGTATGGGCCAAATCAACTTGAGTGTGGCCGTTTGGGTGGGCTTTATCGCCCTCTTTGGCGTGGCCACGGATGACGGTGTTTTGATGGGTACATATATTCATCAGATGTTTCAGAAGCGCAATCCGGCGTCACCTGATGCGATTCGTGAGACGGTGATAGAGGCCGGAAAGAAGCGTGTGCGTCCGGCGGCCATGACCACCGCCACTACGCTGATAGCCCTTTTGCCGGTATTATCCTCCACGGGTAAAGGAGCGGACATCATGGTTCCCATGAGTATTCCTACCTTCGGGGGCATACTGATTCAAACAATGACCATGTTTGTGGTGCCCGTGCTTCAGTGCTGGTGGCGTGAATCGGTGTTGCGACGTGAACAGAAACATAAATTACAATACGAAGAATGATGAGTCAATATAAATTAAGATTACTATATATAATAGGTGGTTGGATAATGTTTGCGGGGCAGATGACGGCCCGGCAAGCTGACGACCGTGACAGTTTGGCTACTTATATCGCATCGGCCATAAGGAATAATCCGGGACTGATGGGCGAATACCAAAATTATCAGGCCCAAATGGCCGGTGCCAATGGTGCGGGCACGCTTTCCGATCCACAAGTCAATGTGGGTATTTTCCCGCAAGGTATGCGACATGTAAACGTAAAGCAGATTGCCACCGTCAGCGTTATGCAGATGTTTCCTTGGTTTGGCACGTTGAAAGCGGGCCGTCAGCAGATGAGCTATAAGGCGGAGGCGGCCTATCAGAAATACCGTGAAAAGAGTTTCGCGTTGGCACTTGATGTTGAAAAACAATGGAATGTCATCCTTGCGCAAAAGGAAAAAATCAAGGCGGTGCGAAAGAAGTTGAGCCTGATTGATAATATACGGAAGGTAACAGTCTACCAATATAAGAGCTATGCGGCAGGCAAAGGCTCTAAAATGAGTGACCAATTGCGGCTCGATGCGGAGCGGGTTCGTTTAGAGGAGCAGGTGGAAAGTCTTGAGGATGGGCTGAAACTGCAATATAGGCAGTTTAATCTGTTGTTGCATCGGCAGCCTGATGAGGCTTTATTTTTTCCCGACAGTATTGTCCGAAATGACATGCCGGTTATGGATTGGGAGCGTATGGAGCGCAACAATCCACGGTTAGGGCAGTTGCAGGCAGAGGAAAAGTCGTTTGAGGCGCAGGCCGTGAAAGCGAAAAATATGGGCCGTCCGATGATAGGAGTAGGTTTGCAATACATGTGGAATGGTAAAGTTGACATGCCGATGATGGCCGACATGAATGGAAAAGATATGATCATGCCGATGGTTAGCTTTACATTGCCTATTTACCGAAAGAAAACCAGCGCGGCCAAGCGGAGTGCGGAACTTCTGAAACAGAGTGTCGTGCAAGGATATAAAAGGCAGCGGGATGTGTTGAAAGGCGAGTGGTTGGCCATCGTGCAACGGGCCGATGACGTGAGTAGAAAGGCCAGACTCTATGATCAGGAAGTGATATTGTTGGACCAAACGCTCGGGTTAATGCAGAAAGAGTATGTTACGGGAGCCACTACGCTTACCGATATTTTGCAAACTTTGCGTGAAGGTATTGATTATGAGTTGAAAAAGGCCGAGGCAAAGGCTGAGTATAACACGGTTGTGGCTGAGGCTGTCAGACTGATGGCTGATGATTCAAGGTTGAATATAATGGATAAGGAGTAGATTGAACGTATGAAGAAAGTTATTTATAAGCATATTATTCTTGTTTTTGTAGTCTCCGTAGCTGCGGGAATTTTATTGGGATTGCTGTTTACAAAATGTACAGGTACGGAGAAAGGGCATTCACATCATGGGGAAGATACGGTATATACCTGCTCCATGGATCCACAAGTAAAGCAGGACCATCCGGGCAAATGTCCTATCTGCGGTATGGATTTGATTCCTGCCGGTAAGGGTTCAAAAGTGGAAAACACGTATGACCCCAACGCCGTGATGATGAGTGAGGAGGCCGTGGCCTTAGCCAATATAGAGACGCAAATTGTGGGTGGTGGAACTACCGATAAGGAAATAAGGCTCTTTGGAAAGATAGAACCTAATCAACGGTTGCAACAGACGCAGTCTGCGTATGTAGAGGGGCGTATAGAAGCGTTGCATATCAATGCTGTTGGCGATGTGGTCAGCAAGGGGCAGGTGCTGGCTGTTATCTATTCACCAACCTTGTATGCGGCAGAACAAGAACTCTTGGCGGCATTGAATTTCCCGGATGGCAATCAGAGAGGAACTTTAATTGCGGCTGCAAGAGAGAAATTGATGTTGCTGAATATCACGTCAGCTCAAATTAACGAGATTATCCGAAAGAGAAAAGCGTCTCCCTATATGGCGTTAAGGGCCAACACGTCGGGTACGGTGGTTGAGAAAAATATTAATCAGGGCGACTATGTAAGGCAGGGACAACCGTTGCTGAAAATAGCCAATCTTGGCAAAGTATGGGCCGTGTTCCAAGCTTATGAAAGGGATTTGCCCTTTATTCACAAGGGTGCTACCATTCATTTTACCAGCGAAGCCCTGCCCGGTAAGCAGTTTACGGGCGTGGTCAGCTTCATAGATCCCGTGATGAACGCGCAAAGCAGGACTGCCGGCGTAAGGTTGGAAATAGATAATGGGAGTGGAGTGTTTAAGCCCGAAATGATATTAACGGGAAATATCGCCGCCAATATGAAAGCCTATAAAAATGATATTGTAGTGCCCAAGAGTGCGGTTTTGTGGACGGGAAAGCGCAGTGTCGTGTATGTGAAAGACGATACGGAGGAGTTGCCCGTGTTCCTATTGCGCCGTGTGGTGTTAGGACCGGCTTTAGCGGATGGCTATGTCGTGACGGAAGGATTGGCGGAAGGCGAGGAAATCGTGACGAACGGGGCTTTTGCCATTGATGCCAGTGCGCAGTTGGCGGGTAAGAAAAGTATGATGAATGAGTAAATAAGTATAAGTAGTAAATTAATTTAAAACAACAAACAAATGAAAAGAGTAATTTTTACAATGGTGGCTTTAGCAGCCATGAGTGTGTCAGTGGAAGCCAAAACCGTTAAAACCGTATTCCCGGTGAGTGGTTCGTGTGAAATGTGCAAAGCCCGTATAGAGAAAGTCGCTGCCGGTCAGTCAGGTGTCGTTTCGGCTAAGTGGAACATGAAGACGAAGAAAATGGCATTGGTGTACGACGCAAAGAAGACAGATGTAAAGAAAGTACAGAAAGCGATTGTTGCGGCCGGCCATGACGCGGGGAGCATGAAGGCTGCTGCACAGACTTACAACAAGTTGCCACAGTGCTGCAAATACCGTAAATAATTGGTTTACGATGTAGGTTGAAGGGAATAGTTAACTAACTATTTCCTTCTATATATGTAGTAAAAACAATAAAAAATCAGGAGCAAATGCCATTATGGCATTTGCTCCTGAACGTTTTGGGAAGTATAAGTGAAAGGCTTCCCTATAGGTTTGTTATTACAAGATATGTGCCTTGTAACGTTACTATTTAGACTCTTGGGTGATAGTGATGTAGCTTGTTTGGCCATTATGTGGCTTTTCTGTACCCTTTTGTGCGTCCTTATCTACGTTATGCGTGTAGACCGGCAATTTGAATGTACGTTTTTTACCGGTTGTATTCTCGGCAGCGGTAACAGAAATTTCTTTGAGATTCTCACTAAAAACCGTAGCTGTCAGCCACTCATTAGCGTAACGGCTATCAATACCGGAAGGCTTTTGAGTATTAAGCACCATCTTGTCGGCCTCCATGATAACGATCTTGTGATAATTGAGCAGTTTCACAGTTTGGGTCTCTCCCTTAGCAGTGAATTGTAACTCGGTAGCAGAGAACTGTGCAGGTGCTATATCTTCTTCTTCACCGCTACATGATGTCAATGCGATGCTGCATACTGCGAGCATTAAAAAAAATAATTTCTTCATTTTCTTCATTTATTATTTAAAAGTTGATTGATAATTTTCTATTTATTTAGAAAGAGTTTTAATGTAAATTGTTATCCGCTTATAAAGGGAGTTAATTCTGTTGTATTTCTGCTGTAGGAGGATAAAAATCCTATTTGTAATGCCTTTCTCCTTATTTAAATCAATTTCCACGGATGGCAAAAGACCCTTATGAAAGCAAGATTGTAACTGTCTCTGATAAGAAAAGAGAAGGTTTCTACAGTATGATACGTTGCAAAAATAGTGATAATTCTTTTATATTTGTACTTTATTACGCTCAAAATAACATATCTATACATTTTTTATTGCATAAAAACAATTTTATAACACGTCAGATAATATTCGTTTGGCAGTTCTGTGTCTCTGGTTTTCAATGTATTTAAAACAAAAACGGGGAAATGCCGTTTAAACATTTCCCCGCTTATAATAGGAATTGATTTTATACAAGATATTGTGAAGAAATACTCTCGTTATCAACAACGCGACGGATGGTTTCCGCAATCATTTCGGCTACGGAAAGTTGCTTAACCTTTGCACAACGGTTGGAGTAAGGAATAGAGTCGGTGAAAACCATTTCCTCGAGTGCGGAGTTCTGGACACGCTCTGAAGCGGGACCGCTCATGACGCAGTGGGATGCACAAGCGCGAACTGTCTTGGCACCGGCTTCTTTCATGATGTCGGCAGCTTTGGTAATGGTTCCTGCTGTATCTACCATGTCGTCAACGATAACGACGTTCTTATCTTTAACATCACCGATAATCTGCATGCTTTCAACTTCGTTGGCACGGGCACGGGTCTTATTGCAAAGAACTAAGGGACAGCCTAAGTACTTGGCGTAGGTATTGGCGCGCTTGCTACCACCTACGTCGGGAGAAGCGATGACAAGATCCTTGAGGCGAAGGCTCTGCAAATAGGGGAGGATAACGCCCGAAGCGTAAAGGTGGTCTACCGGAACGTCGAAGAAACCTTGAATTTGATCAGCGTGCAAGTCCATTGTGATGAGGCGGTCGATACCGGCAACACTCAGCAAATCGGCGACTAATTTGGCGCCAATGCTGACTCTGGGCTTGTCTTTACGGTCTTGGCGGGCCCATCCGAAATAAGGAATTACTGCGATGATGTGGCGTGCTGAAGCACGTTTGGCCGCGTCAATCATGAGCAACAATTCCATCAGGTTGTCTGAATTGGGGAATGTGCTCTGTACAAGGAAAACGTCACGGCCACGGATAGATTCCTCGTAAGAGACAGCAAACTCGCCATCAGAGAATCTGGTAACAACGAGGTTTCCTAACGGGCAGCCTAAACTTGTGCAGATTTTTTCTGCGAGGTATCTCGTGTTAGTACCCGAGAACACTAAAAAAGAGTTTTTCTCACTCATTTCTTGTTTGATTTTATATTACAAATGTTAAAGTGCTGATGTGAAATGGCATAAGCTGACAATTGCTTATGTCTATCGAAAAAGAATAGACTGCATAAATAGATAATGTTTTGATGATTTATTATTGTCAACATCATGGAACGGTCTTTTCGATTGCAAAAGTATGAAATTTATATTAATCCTACAATGATATTTAGGATAAAAAGCTATCTTTGCAATGAAATATCGATATGGAAAGTATGAAAATAGATACCCAAACTTGTCGTGAGCTGAATAAACCTATATATATATTAGAAGAAAATAGGTTGCGTCGTAATTTAAGACTTATCCAAAGGGTTGCCAAGGAGGCGGACGTTGAGATTATTTTGGCCTTTAAAGCGTATGCGTTATGGAAAACATTTCCTATTTTCAGAGAGTATATTCACTCAACGACAGCCAGTTCTTTGTCGGAGGCTAAATTGGGTTTAGAAGAGTTTGGCAGTAAGACGCATACTTTTTCGCCGGCTTATACAGACTACGAGATAGACGAGATAGCGCTTTGCTCAAGTCATTTGCAGTTTAATTCTCTTACGCAGTATGAGCGTTTCCATCAGCGGGTGAAAGTTCAGAATCCTGATATTCAATTGGGATTGAGAGTAAATCCGGAATATTCGGAAGTAGGAGTGGATTTATATAATCCTTGTGCTCCGGGAACTCGATTTGGGCTTACGGCAGCGAAGTTACCTGAAGTTCTGCCTTCAGATATAGAAGGATTCCACTGTCATTGCCATTGTGAGAGTGGGGCGGACGTGTTTGAGCGCACCTTATTACATATAGAAAATAAATTCTCAAAGTGGTTCCCGCAACTTAAATGGATAAACTTTGGCGGTGGTCATTTGATGACTCATGCTGATTATGATGTGGAGTTGCTGATTTCTATATTGAAAGAATTTCATAAAAGATACCCATGGCTACAAGTTATTATGGAGCCCGGAAGTGCTTTTGCTTGGCAGACCGGACCATTGGTTTCGCAAGTTGTGGATGTTGTAGAGGATCATGGAATAAAGACAGCGATACTGAATGTCAGTTTCACCTGCCACATGCCGGATTGTCTTGAAATGCCTTATTTCCCGGCGGTGAGATTCAGTGAGCATGTTGAAGATAGTTATAAAGAAGAAGCTAACGTCTACCGGTTGGGCGGAAATTCATGTTTGAGCGGCGACTTCATGGGATATTGGAAATTTGACCACCCGTTGGAAATAGGTGAGCCGGTAATCTTTGAGGATATGATGCACTACACAACCGTAAAAACACATACGTTTAATGGAATATCCCATCCTGCAATTGGTTTGTTGCATGAAGATGGTGAATTGGAGATATTGCGTGAATATTCCTACGAGGATTACAAAAGTAGGATGGATTAGATTGATAATTAATGTGTTAGTATCAATATTTGACATTTTCAGAGTAATATAGCAGGGGTGTAGGAAAAATAAAAATGCACTATTTTATAGAAAAAACCGGGAAAAAATTTGTGGGAATTAAAAAAAGCATTACCTTTGCAACCGCATTCAGAGGAATGCTCCTAAGTAATTAGAGAATATGCGGAAATAGCTCAGTTGGTAGAGCACGACCTTGCCAAGGTCGGGGTCGCGGGTTCGAGTCCCGTTTTCCGCTCACATGCTGAATAAAATACCAAAGAAGATTTCTTCTTATGCCCAGGTGGCGGAATTGGTAGACGCGCACGTTTCAGGTGCGTGTGTTTCACGACGTGCAGGTTCGAGTCCTGTTCTGGGCACAATTTTATTCGGTATCGACATTTTGGAGAGGTGGCGGAATTGGTAGACGCGCTACTTTGAGGGGGTAGTGTTAATTGTGACGTGGGAGTTCGAGTCTCCTCCTCTTCACTTTGTTGAATGTTTTTTGCGGAAATAGCTCAGTTGGTAGAGCACGACCTTGCCAAGGTCGGGGTCGCGGGTTCGAGTCCCGTTTTCCGCTCTTTTTTCTTTACGAGAAACATAAAATCAATGAATTTATATTTACGCTATTTTGATAAAGAGACATTGGTGCCTAATGTCGAAACTGCTTTAGATTTTCTTTATTCGATTCCTGAGATAAGCATGAGTCCAGAGTTAGAAGCAGATATTCGTGATTATGTAAACAGTGATGTTCTTTATCCGAAGCGTTATAAAGTGCGTCAGCGGGTCTATTTTATTATAATAAAGACCTTAGCAGCTTCAATGATGGACTTTAAACAGAAAAAGGCTTTGCGCCCTATTCTGAATGAAAAGCAGGATTTAGCTGCAACTGCTGTTACCCGACTTACGGAGAATGTTCCGGGATGGTATGAGGGATCTTTAGATTTTAAACGAGTTGTGATGATTCCTGCCACGGGAAAGCACGAATATCGTGATACGCATTTCGTTGTAATTTGCAAGGCAACTTCCGGACAAGAATGCTACGATAGGATTGTGGATTATTTAAGAGGACGGGTAGATAGTCGCTCACAATTTCCGTCTGTCAAGGGAAAGAATTTCCGTTTCAGGTATTTGGGAATGTGGAAATAATAAGAAACGAGTATAAAATTTCTTGATTTTTAGAGTATGAATAAGGTGATGTTAATAGGCAATGTGGGAAAAGAGCCCGATATTCGCTATTATGATAGTGATCAGGCGGTGGCTCAGTTCCCGTTAGCAACAACGGAACGTGGCTATACTCTTCAAAATGGGACACAAGTTCCTGACCATACTGATTGGCACAATGTATTGATGTGGCGAGGCTTGGCCAAAGTCGCGGAGAAGTATGTACATAAAGGTGATAGAATTTATATTGAAGGCAGGATTCGTTATAGGTCGTATGATGATCAGAAAGGTCAACGGAGATATGTCACGGAGATTTGGGCAGACAATATGGAACTATTAACTTCTAAGCAAGCTATTGGTGAAACTGAGCAGAGAAATGCAGCTAAAACGGTGGATGAACATCAGGATATGATGACTGATACAAAAAATACTCTTCCATTCTGATGTATAACTTCAGAATGGTTTTTAGTTTAATATATAATATAGAAATTCAAAATAATTTACTTTGGATCTTACATTCTTAAGCCAATCTTTAGAGGATATATATTTTCAAGAACCTACAATAGGTGTTATCTTGGCGGGTGTTTTAGCGTTTGTATTGCTCTTTTTCTCGGGGTTTGCCAGTGGCTCTGAAATTGCTTTTTTTAGTCTTTCACCTGCAGATATAGCAGAAGTGTCACAAGAAAAGACACAGAGTGATAAGAAAATTCAATTTTTGAGGGCAGATAGCGAGAGGACTTTGGCTACAGTACTCATAGCGAATAATTTTGTGAATGTCACGATTATTATGCTCTGTAATTACATTTTTGGTACGCTTATTCATTTTGGTCCTCAGGCTTATTGGCTCCAATTCTTGATTATAACCGTCTTATTGACTTTCCTCTTATTGCTATTCGGAGAGATAATGCCTAAGATTTATAGTCGGCAAAATCCCTTAGTATTTTGTAGAAAGGTCGTGAATGGGGTGTTATTTTTAAGAAAACTTTTTTGGCCGCTTGGTACATTGCTATTGCATAGTGGTGTTGTGGCGGAGAAAGTTGTTCAAAAAGAAAGCCACGTCTTGAGTGTAGACGAGTTGGAACAAGCTCTGAAATTGACGGACGAGAATGCCATTAAGAATGAGCAGAGCATGCTGAAAGGTATTATCAGGTTTGGAGATGAGACAGCCAAAGAAGTGATGACCAGCCGTCAAGATATAGTGGACCTTGATATACAGAGTGATTTTGTAGAAGTTTTGAATTGCGTTGTTGAGAACAATTATAGTCGTATTCCCGTGTTTCAGGAAAACGAGGATAATATAAGAGGTATTCTTTACATAAAGGATTTGTTGCCTCATTTAAAGAAAAACGCAAGTTTCAGGTGGCAAACTTTGATTCGTCCGGCCTATTTTGTTCCGGAAACAAAGAAGATAGATGATTTGTTAAGAGAATTTCAAGAGAACAAAGTACACATTGCTATCGTTGTTGATGAATTTGGTGGCACGAGTGGCATTGTGACACTGGAGGATATTTTGGAAGAAATCGTTGGAGAAATCAATGATGAATACGATGAGGACGAAAAGTTTTTCTCGAAACTTAACTATAATACTTATATCTTTGAAGGTAAGACTTTATTAAGCGATTTTTGTAAAATCTTGAATATTGATGATGAAGAATTTGCCGAAGTTGAAGGCGACGCTGATTCATTAGCAGGCTTATTGCTTGAGATAAAAGGCGATTTCCTAAATGTGCATGAGCGAATTGAGTATAAAGATTATGCCTTTGAAATCTTGTCAATAGAGGAGCGGAGAATAAGTAAGATTAAAGTAACTGTTCATAAGAAGAATTAAATGGCACTCATCAAGATTGAGAGATTCTCCCCGGATGTCATGCTGGGTTTATGGAAGATAGAGGAAGATGAAGTGCAGTTTAAGCAATTGGTGTCTTCTTGCATTTGGGAACGGGTCCTTTCAGGCAGTCAAAGCATAGCAAGAAGGCGGGAAAAGCTGGCAGTTTATTCTCTGCTTTCGTTGATGACAGGCGATAAAGAACTATTGATCACTCATCAAGCAACAGGCCGACCTATCGTTGATGGTTGGAATATAGCCATTAGTCACACACGTGGTTTTGCCGCAGTTATTCTTTCAAAGCAGTTGAAGGTGGCGGTTGATATAGAATATATGAGTACTCGGGTAAATCGTATTGCTGAGAAATTTATACGAGAAGACGAGTATGCGCCGGAAACCCTTGGGCGATTAATTATTTGGTGTGCGAAAGAGACGATGTATAAATTTTATTACGAAGAGAATCTTCAATATTTTGATATGCGCGTCGCGGACAGATTGATAGATGAAGAATTATCTAAGGTTCAGGAAGAAGAGATTTGTAAGGGTGTAATCTATAATATGAAAAGAAATATTCCCCTTACTTTTGATTATCAGATAACAAAAGATTATATCTTGACATGGTCGATGGGGTAGATGTTTTCTAATTATAGAAGTCTATATAAAAATAAAAATCATCTTGGATATTACCAAGATGATTTTTATTATAAATAAGTAAGAGTCTTCTTCTTTTGAAAGACTTATGCTTTATTCTCCTTTGATAGCGGCTACACCCGGTAATACTTTACCTTCAATAGCCTCGAGCATAGCACCACCACCGGTAGATACGTAGCTTACTTTATCTGCCAAACCAAATTTGTTGACAGCGGCAACAGAGTCACCACCACCCACGAGAGAGAATGCTCCATTCTCCTGAGTAGCCTGAGCAACGTACTTGGCTATCTCACCGGTTCCGTGAGCAAAGTTCTCTAATTCAAATACACCTACAGGACCATTCCATAGGATTGTCTTAGACTCAAGGATGATTTTCTTCCATACTTCCAAACTTTCTTCAGAAGCATCCATGCCTTCCCAGTCAGCGGGAATCTTATCGATAGGGAATACCTGACGCTCTGTGTCGTTAGAGAAATCCTTACCACAAACAGTTGCTACGGACAAGCTGAGGTTTACACCTTTTTCTTTGGCAGCTGCGATAACATTGAGTGCTTCAGGCATCAAGTCATCTTCATGGAGTGACTTGCCAATTTCGCCACCTAAAGCCTTGATGAAAGTATAGCCCATACCACCACCGATAATAAGGTTGTCTACCTTATCAAGAAGGTTCTTGATAACGCCAAGCTTGGAGCTTACCTTGGAACCGCCGATGATAGCGGTGAAAGGATGTTGAGCATTTTTCAATACATTGTCAATGGCTGTAACCTCTTTTTCCATCAAGTAGCCGAGCATTTTAGCGTCAGCGTCGAAGTAGTCAGCAATTACTGCGGTAGAAGCATGCTTGCGGTGAGCAGTTCCGAATGCGTCGTTTACATATACGTCTGCGTACGAAGCCAATTTCTTAGCAAATTCTTTTTGGCTTTCCTTGATCGCCTTCTTGGCTTCATCAAACTCGGGTGTGCCTTTCTCTACGCCTACGGGCTTACCTTCTTCTTCGGGATAGTAGCGAAGGTTCTCAAGCAAAAGCGCTTCTCCGGGTTTCAATGCGGCAGCGGCGTCATCAGCTTTTGCGCAGTCAGAAGCGAATTTTACGTCAACACCGAGTGCCGCGCTTACATTCTTAACAATCTGACCAAGTGAAAGTTCAGGTTTAACTTTGCCTTTGGGTTTACCCATGTGGCTCATCATGATTAAAGAACCACCATCTGCGAGGACTTTCTTCAGCGTGGGAAGTGCGCCACGGATGCGGGTTTCATCAGTAACATTACCATTCTCGTCCAAGGGAACATTGAAGTCCACACGAACAATAGCCTTTTTACCGGCAAAGTTGAATTGATCGATTTTCATTTGATTTGAATTTATATTGTGAATTAAAATGTGCAGTATTAACTACTCGCAAAGATACGATTTTATATTTGATTGATAAAATAAGCCATTGATAATTAATAGTTTTTTGTAAAGGGTTCTACCATGTGCTATATCCGCATGACAAAACGAAAGGCCTTATAGCTGGTCTTCGTATTCTGTAGTGTCTGCTATTTCGGCGAACTTTAAAGCTTCCTTGCGCTCGATACAAGTGCCACACTTTCCACAATGTATTGAGGTGCCTTTGTAACAGCTCCATGTTTCAGAATAATCTATTCCGATTTGCTTTCCTATCATGGCTATCTCTCCTTTGCTGATGTTCGTGTATGGGGCTACAACTTTCACCTTGACGAACGTTCCGGTTTGCGCGGCTTGGTCAATGGCGTTGATGAAATCCGGTCTGCAATCAGGATATATCGTGTGATCACCTCCGTGATTGGCGATTAATACTTTACTAAGTTTATTGCTTTCTGCTATTCCTATAGCGATAGATAGCATGATACCGTTGCGAAATGGTACGACGGTTGATTTCATGTTTTCTTCAGCATAATGTCCTTCGGGAATAGAATCAGAGCCTTCAAGTAAGCTACTTTTGAAATGTTTACCCATGAAATCAAGAGGTATCGTTATATGTTTGATACCCAATCGTTCACAGTGCATTTTGGCAAAAGGAATTTCCTTGGCGTTGTGATTACTACCGTAATCAAATGATATTCCAAGTGCTATCTCGTCTTTTTTATCGTAAAGCAGGGTAATGGAATCCATTCCACCGCTTACTATTATAATAGAATCTTTCATTTTAGAAATATGTTATATCTACCAAGGACCTTATCCGAAGAGAAATCTTAGCGCTTCTTCTACTTTTTTTACCGGATATAGCTTTATATTGAACTTATCAGGATTGAGTCCTTGCAGGTTATATTTAGGAATAATCATGTGTTGGAATCCTAATTTTTCTGCTTCAGAGATTCGTTGCTCAATGCGATTGATGGGGCGAACCTCACCGCTAAGTCCCACTTCTCCTGCCATACACCAGCCCGATTCTATAGCCGTATCAACATTGCTGGATAAAATTGCGGCAATAACACTTAGGTCCATAGCCAAATCTGTGACACGTAGGCCGCCGGCAATATTAACAAACACGTCTTTCTGCATCAGCTTGAATCCGACTCTTTTCTCCAAAACGGCAAGTAACATGTTGAGCCTTCGTTGGTCAAAGCCTGTGGCGGAGCGCTGGGGAGTTCCATAAGCAGCCGATGAGACGAGTGCTTGCGTTTCCACTAAGAACGGTCTTACACCTTCAACCGCTGACGATATGGCGATACCCGATAGCCCTTCATGGTCTTGGGTCAGTAATAGTTCAGAGGGATTCGACACTTGGCGTAGTCCGTTTTGTTGCATTTCGTAAATTCCTAATTCGGAAGTGCTTCCAAAACGGTTCTTTATGCTGCGTAAGATACGGTACATGTGGTGCTGGTCACCCTCAAATTGTATGACGGTATCAACAATGTGTTCAAGTATCTTAGGGCCGGCCAAAGTTCCTTCTTTGTTGATATGCCCAATGAGACAAACCGGTATGCCGCTGGTCTTTGCGAATCTTAGTAACAAGGCCGCGCACTCTCTTACCTGCGTAATGCTACCCGGCGAGCTGTCAACTTCTTCTGTAGCTATGGTTTGAATGGAGTCAATGATAACGATTTCAGGGAGAACATTGCGAATATGTTCAAAAATATTTTCCAGCGAAGTCTCACAGAGAATCATTAAATTATCATTTTGTTCCCTGCTGATACGCTCTGCCCTCATTTTTAATTGATGAGCGCTTTCCTCGCCACTAACGTATAATATTTTCCTATCCCTTATCCTCATGACAGTTTGTAGGGTGAGTGTACTCTTGCCGATTCCCGGCTCTCCACCCAATAGCACTATGCTGCCGGGGACGAGACCGCCACCAAGAACCCTATTGAGTTCATCGTCGTGCATGTCGATGCGTGGCTCGTCTTTTGCTGAGATCTGATGAAGAAATAAAGGAGAATTCCCATGGCTCATGGAAGAACGCACCGACTGAGCTGCATGTTTAGCGGCGCCGGCACCTTTATCGTTTGAAATTCGTATTTCTTTAAAGGTGTTCCATTGGCCGCAGTTAGGACATTTGCCTATCCATTTTGTAGATTCCTGACCACAATTATCGCAAACATACGCTATCTTGTCTTTTGCCATGGGGAGATATGATGTATAAATTTTTACAAAAGTAGTGATAATTTTTAGAGTTACAAAATTATTTACTATTTTTGCATAGATAACGAAATGAGTAGAGATTAGTAATGAATTTCCTTAAAAAATATACCTTTTATTTTATTATCTTGCTGTTTTTTTGTTCTTGTGGGCGGTCGGCCGAGGAGCAAAAACGCATATCTCGTGCTCAGCAGGATAGCTTACGTGTAAAGGATTCTCTGGCGTTGAAAGTGGCCGTATTGCCTACGTTGGATTGTCTGCCCATCTTTGTGGCAAAGGATTCGCACTTGTTCGATACACTGGGTGTTGATGTTCATCTGCGTTTTTTTAATGCTCAGATGGATTGCGACACCGCTATTGCGGGGGGAGGTATAGAAGGTTATGTAACGGATTTGGTGAGAGCACAGCGTTTAAGCAAGCAAGGCGTTTCCTTGGAATATGTGACAGCTACCAATGCTTCATGGCAATTGATAGCCAATCGTAAGGCTCGATTGCGTCGTTTAGGGCAATTGGGCGACAAGATGGTGGCTATGACGCGTTATTCTGCTACGGATTATCTGACACAACAAACATTAGATACCGTGAAGTTGCAAGAGAAAGTCTTTCATATCCAAATTAATAATGTGAAATTGCGCCTTGCCATGCTCCTGAACAATGAGATGGATGCAATGTGGTTGCCTGAACCACAAGCAACGAAAGCCCGACTTCATGGGCATAATGTATTGGCAGATTCCCGTAAATTAGGTGTAAATTTCGGCGTGATTGCCTTCCGTAAAGACAAAGTCGCAGGACAACGGCGAAGTGGGCAGCTCCAAAAAATTGTGCAAGCCTATAATATGGCGTGTGACAGTATTAATAAAAATGGGTTCAAGCATTACGCGAAATTGCTTCAAAAATATACGGATGTAGATACGAAAGTCGTTGGAGCCCTGCCTTTGCTCAAATATGAGCATGCCCATAAGCCTTTAGCTAAAGATGTGCTAAAGGCAGCCGAATAAAACAAACTTTTGTTATGATTATAGAAAATATAGAAGCGCGGCAGCGTTTAGATGAGATAGGCTTAGCTATTTTACAAGGTGATGTTCTGCCTTGTATTCAAAAGATTCGTGAATTTCATCGTATTTATAAAGACGCCACCGATACTTCTTTCATAGATAGTATCGAGAGTGATTATCAAATGATGTTGAATTACTATCGCCAAGGCTTTACCGATACGGGGCGGGAGAGAATCTTTCAACATGTGAAGAGTCGACTTTTGACAGCTTATGGTAATCTGACGGTCAATTATCTGCGCCATTATAATCCGATAGTTTCTGCGGCTTATGCACGTATTGCAGGGAAGAATATTGAAGTTTCAACCATCCGTCAGCAGCTCGAAGAGTTTGTTTCTAATATCGCATTGTTATCTTTGGAGTCTTCTACACAGGTTGTGGAGAAAAGAGAAGCATTGTATTCCTCCCATTTTGAAGTTATAAACCGCACTTTTAATATGATTTTTACTTCGCCCATGTGGAGCGAAAGTGAAAAGCAGGATTGGACCGCTCTTATTTTATCACCTACGGTTGATACCAATGATAGTTTGGTTATTGTAAGCGCGGTGATGTTGGGTTGTATTATGCAATTCGATTTGCGCAAGTTTCAAACGCTGACCGAAGTGTACACATTTGCCTCGGACGAGCGATTGCGTCAACGTGCTTTAGTAGGTTGGATATTAGCAATGACCCGGAAAGATTCGTTATATCCTGAGCTGACAAAGCTGATTCATCGCTTATTGGACGATGAACATTGTCGTCAGGAGATTAGTGAGGTTGGATTGCAGATGTTCTATTGCATGGATGCGGATAAGGACACAAAGGAAATTCAGCGTGATATTATGCCGGGCTTGATGAAGAATAGCAATATCCAAAGTGCTGACCATGGCTTTATAGAGAAAGAAGAGGATGATATAGAAGGTATCCTTCATCCGGATGCACACGATAAAGCGATGGAAGAACTTGAGAAAGGTTACCGGCGCATGATGGATATGCAGCAGCAGGGTAGTGACATCTATTTTGGAGGTTTCGCGCAGATGAAGCGCTTTAGCTTTTTCTATACGTTGGTAAATTGGTTCATGCCTTTCTATACCGACCATCCGGAATTACGTCATATCGTTCATAAATTGCCCAATACGCAAGTGCTGGACGCTTTTATAAAGGATAATCCTTTCTGCGATAGCGATAAATATAGCTTCACACTGGCCTTATCCAGCGTAATAGATAAGTTGCCTAAGAATATCCTTGACATGCTGGAGCGTGGTGAATTGCGTCAAGGCATGGCTTTCATGAATGGTCAACAAACCGCAACTCCACGATATATCCGACAGATCTATTTGCAAGATTTATATCGCTTCTTTCGTCTTTTTGTGCAGAAAGAGGGGCTTCCTCGTTTCTTTTCTGCCAATCGGTTGCAAGGTGTTTCCACGCAACCGTCTGACGCAGCCTTCTTTATAGACCACCCGGCATTTGACGGTATCGGGATGGATGAGCTGAAAAAGGTTTATCTTCGCTTTTTTATGAAGCGGCGCATGTGGCCTGAACTTGAAAGAGTTGCCGATAGCTTCGCTGTTAAAACATCATTGGATTATTTGGTAGCTCAGGTTTCCATTCTTATGAATGATAAGGATGAAGAAAAAAGAAAGCATGCGGAGCCTTTGCTCCGGCAAATTCTTCAGAGCGAACCAAACCATGCGTATGCCTTGCGTATGCTGGGTAAGATTTATCGGGAACAGGGAAATTACAAGGTTGCTGTTCTGATTTACAAGCAGTTAGTGGAGTTGTTTCCTGATAAACATTCTTATTTGTTCCATCTTTGTCGGTGTATGGTGGAATCCAATGACGATAAAGCCCGCCAAACTATCTTTGAATTGATTTATAAATATCCCGCTGATATTAATGGCAGTAGGCTGTTAGCATGGGATTATTTGCGTATGGGAGAGACACGGAAGGCGTTAGTTGAGTATGAGAAAATCATGGAACGAGACGAAGCCGGTAGAGCCGATTGTGTCAATATGGGTTATTGTCATTGGTTTGAAGGCCATATTGAGCAGGCTTTGTCTTCTTTTATGCAGGCAGTATCCGGCAGTAGTGTAAAGCGGGTTATCCAAAGTCTGAATGAAGATTCTGCACTTATAGCTCGGTTTATACAGTCTGAGACCGATATATTATTAATGAAAGATTTAATAAGAATGTCCGCAGGAGAATGAAACATGCTACTAACTAAATAGAGTATCATCAAACTATCATAAAACAAAAGATGGCTTTTACAGCTGCAACTTGGGTGAGTTCAGACTGTAAAAGCCATCCTTTTATGGTGTCATTCCATACAAGTGGTTAGCTAATTATCCATTCATTGAAAGCAGGAATTCATCATTGCTTTTGGTTGTTACCATTCTGTCATGAATAGAGTGCATAGCCTCGATAGGATTCATGTCGCTGATATATTTGCGTAAAATCCACATGCGATCAAGCGTTGTCTTATCTTGTAGCAAATCATCGCGGCGGGTGCTGGAAGCAACGAGGTTCACTGCGGGGAAGATACGCTTGTTACTTAAGCTACGGTCAAGCTGCAATTCCATGTTACCTGTACCCTTGAATTCCTCAAAAATTACTTCGTCCATCTTTGATCCGGTATCTATCAGGGCCGTAGCGATGATGGTCAGTGAGCCGCCACCTTCAATATTGCGGGCCGCACCAAAGAAACGTTTGGGCTTCTGCAAGGCATTTGCGTCAACACCACCGGTTAATACTTTGCCGCTGGCGGGGCTGACTGTGTTATAGGCACGGGCCAGTCGGGTGATAGAGTCGAGGAAGATCACCACGTCGTGTCCGCATTCTACCATGCGTTTTGCCTTTTCAAGCACGATACCGGCTATCTTTACATGGCGTTCGGCCGGCTCGTCGAAAGTTGAGGCAATAACCTCCGCGTTGACAGTACGGGCCATATCGGTCACTTCTTCAGGGCGTTCATCGATGAGCAACATCATCAGATAAGCCTCGGGATGGTTCGCCGCGATGGCGTTGGCTATATCTTTCATTAATATGGTCTTACCCGTTTTAGGCTGCGCTACGATGAGGGCGCGTTGTCCTTTTCCTATGGGAGAGAACAAATCTACTATGCGTGTAGAGAGATTGGTTGTGGCACGATCACCGCATAAGGTAAATTTCTCTTCAGGAAAGAGTGGGGTGAGGTGCTCAAATGGAATACGGTCTCTTATTTCGCTTGGGTCTCTGCCATTGATTTTGTCAATCGCCGTGAGTGGGAAATACTTCTCACCGTCGCGTGGAGGACGTACGCGGCATTGGATGACATCGCCGGTTTTCAAGCCATACTTCTTGATTTGATTCGTCGCTACATATACATCATCGGGAGAAGATAGGTAGTTGTAATCGCTGGATCTGAGGAAGCCATAGCCATCAGGCATGACTTCCAACACGCCATTGGCTGTGATGAGGTCAGAAAAATCGAACTTACCGGCAGGCGCAATCTGCTCGGGTATCTGATAAGCCGGGGTGGGGACCGTTGTCGTAGGGTTGTCGAACATGTCGTAATTGGGCACTGCCCCCTGATCCTCTATCGGTAAGTCCACTTTAATAATAAAGTCTGTACCGTCGCAAGGGTCTTCTTCCCAATAGCCCGACCTTACTTGTGGCTCCATGCGCGACTCAGAAACAAGAGGCTGAACCGGTTTTTCAATCAAAGGCTTGGCTTCATTCTCGATAACAGCTTCTACCGAACTGTTATGCTTGGCTATCTTTTCTTGTAGCTTGGCGATTAAGTCTTCGTCGGGTGTATCTACCTCTGTTTTGTTGCCAAATTGCTCTTCGGGTACGAAAACAGCTTCCGATGTTTCTGTTTCTTCGGGTGTGTTATCTTCTGTAATGGCTTCTACTGTGGGCTCTTGTGCTTGTTCTGCGGCAACTTCTTCTACCTTTTTCTCCGCCTCTTTCTTTGTGGTTTTGCGAGTGCGCTTGGCCTTTTTGGGCGCAGCTTCTTCCTCTTGCTTTTCTTCCTCTACCTTTTCTGTCTCGGAAGTTTCTTGGAATAGCGGTTGAGCTGCCGTTTGGCTGGTAGCCGGCTTTTTCTTTTTTACGTCAAAGTTTTCGCCTTCCTTACCTTTTACAGAGTAAACTCGATCTGTATCTTTTTTAACGATGCGTGTGCGTTTCCGTTTGGATTCTAATGGATTCTTGATACCTTCGTCGGTAGCTTGTTTGTCAAGTATAGAATATATAATGTCTTCTTGAGAGCTTTTATTGTCATACGCAGCTCCCATGTCATTAGCAATATCTTCAAGCTCATTCATGCTCTTAGACAATAATTCGTCTTTGCTAAACATATAAAATGTATGTATAAAATGTTTGTTTTGAAAAGTTCGTTTCAAGAAGAGAAACGAATAATGTGTTAAACTTTGTGCTGCAAAGGTAATGCTTTTCCTCGATAAATGGCCAATAAATAAAGAGCAATTCGTTAGGTTAACGTTTATTAAGAATGTAAAAAGAGCATATTGCAGCGATTGCGCAATATGCTCTTTTATTTAAAGTTAAGGGTTAATAATGATTATTCGCCCTTTTCCATTTTTGCTTTCAAATCAGCCAAAACATCGAGGTCGCCCAATGATGTACCGGCAGTTACATTGTTGATGGCAGGAGCGTCAGCCTTCTTGGCTGCGTGCTTGCGTGCAGGCTTAGCTGCTGCAGGCTCTTCCTTGCCCTCTTCAAATGTACGAGAGTGAGAAAGGATGATACGCTTGGTCTCCTTAACGAACTCAATCACCTTGAATTCGAGTTCTTCACCCTGCTGAGCTTGTGTTCCGTCTTCCTTAACGAGGTGCTTAGGAGTAGCGAAACCCTCACCGCCTTCGTTCAAAGTGATAACGGCACCCTTGTCCATCATTTCGGTAATCTTACCAGTGTGAACTGAACCGGGAGTGTAAACAGTCTCGTATGTATCCCAAGGATTGTCTTCGAGCTGCTTGTGACCAAGGCTGAGACGACGGTTTTCCTTGTCGATTTCAAGTACAATAACTTCGATTTCTGCACCTACCGTGGTGAATTCAGAAGGATGCTTAACCTTCTTTGTCCAAGAGAGGTCGCTGATGTGGATCAAGCCGTCAACACCTTCCTCGAGCTCAACAAAGATACCGAAGTTGGTAAAGTTGCGAACCTTAGCGGTGTGCTTGCTGCCAACGGGATATTTGTTCTCGATAGCTTCCCATGGATCTTCCTTGAGTTGCTTGATACCAAGGCTCATCTTGCGCTCGTCGCGGTCGAGAGTCAGGATAACAGCTTCTACCTCGTCACCAACGTGCATGAATTCTTGTGCGGAACGCAAGTGCTGGCTCCAAGACATTTCAGATACGTGGATGAGGCCTTCAACACCGGCTGCGATTTCAACGAATGCACCGTAGTCAGCGATAACAACAACCTTACCCTTAACGTGGTCGCCCACTTTGAGCTCTGCATCGAGTGCATCCCATGGGTGAGGAGTGAGCTGCTTCAGACCGAGAGCAATGCGCTTCTTCTCTTCATCGAAGTCGAGGATAACCACATTAATCTTCTGATCGAGCGTTACAACCTCATGTGGATCGCTTACGCGGCCCCAAGAAAGGTCTGTGATGTGGATGAGTCCGTCAACACCACCGAGGTCAACGAATACACCATAAGAGGTGATGTTCTTGACAGTTCCTTCGAGAACCTGACCTTTTTCGAGCTTAGAGATAATTTCTTTCTTCTGTGCTTCCAACTCAGCCTCAATGAGAGCCTTGTGAGAAACAACAACGTTGCGGAACTCTTGATTGATCTTCACAATCTTGAATTCCATGGTCTTGCCTACGAATACGTCGTAGTCGCGTATAGGATGAACGTCGATCTGGCTACCGGGCAAGAATGCTTCGATACCAAATACGTCAACAATCATACCGCCCTTCGTGCGGCACTTGATGTAACCCTGAATAACTTCCTCGTTGTCGAGAGCTGCGTTAACACGCTCCCAGCTCTTGCTGAGGCGAGCTTTCTTGTGAGAAAGTACCAGCTGGCCTTTCTTGTCTTCCTGATTCTCTACGTAAACTTCTACTTTGTCGCCTACTTTCAAATCGGGATTGTAACGGAATTCAGAAGCGGGGATGATACCGTCGCTCTTGTAACCGATGTTTACGATAACCTCTTTCTTGTCAACAGAGATTACGGTTCCCTCAACTACCTGATGTTCAGATACCTTGTTGAGTGTTTCGTCATAAGACTTTTCAAGGGCCTCTTTGCTGACGCCTGCACTTACACCATTCTCAAACTCTTCCCAATTGAAGTCGTCCAATGGCTGTACGTTCTGTAAATTTGACATAAATAATTAATAATTGTTTTTTGAAATTAATAAAGTTAGACTTTATATTAATTAACACTTAGCCGCCTATGCGGCATAAATCGGGCGCAAAATTACGAATAATTTTCTTCAAAGCCAATGAGTTACATGGGATTACTTCCGATGTTTAATAATTATTAACTCATACTATTACATTTGGTTTCGTAGCTTATGATTTTTCTGTTTGCCGATTGTTATTTTGTGCTCTCGGCAGACTTTTGCCCAAGGAAGTGCTGCTTGGCAAATTCCATATCCTGCACTACTTCCACCGTACCTAAGTATTTTCCCTCATAATCTCTGACAGCCATGTAGTTAACCAGCATGGACCGGCCGTTCTTTTCCATCCAAACGGGTAGTTGGCTGCGCTTGTTGGTACGGAAATCCTCGATGATGGCCCGTACCATTGTTTCGATTTTAGGAGGATGACAACTGAAAACCTCTCGCCCCAATGCCATCTGTGGCCGCTTGAAGAGCTTAGGTCCTTCGTTAAAGTAGCGGTTGATGTTATCCGCATCGACAAAGGTTATTTCCATAGGAAGGGTGTTGAGCATGGCCGTAAGCTGCTCGGGCGTGAGCGCTCCGCCGGGCATGACGATCTTGTCTTGTTGCTGTTGTGGGACTGCGGAGGTCTGTTGTTCGGCTTCGGGCCATATTCCGGCCTCCACACCGAGGCACGGCGCATAGTCTTTACCATCCTTGTAAATCTGCTGCCACTCGCTTTCCGTGAAGTTGGCGGCGCAAAGCGGGAAGAGGATATTGTTCTCTTTATAGGCCATTTCCAATGCTCGGTTGAGCACATCCTTGGCCCGTTGGTTCCACGTTTCATCGTGGGCAGGCTGCCGGGATAGGCGTCCGAGCTCGTCACGGATTTCATCATCAACGGTCCACATGACTTGTGAAGGCCCCGAAACGTCATATTTCACTTTCAAATGTGGATAGAGCAGGTCGCCTTTCTTGGCATAATGAATGGCTATACCCCGTATCTTTTCGATGGCGTCGCCGATGTCCTGACCTTCCGAGAGCATTTGGAGGGCTTGCTCTATGAGGGGAGTTAGGGCCTCGTTCTCCCGATAGAAAGTTTGCAAAGGATGGCCGTCGATAAGCGCCAGTGCCGCAGCTTTTATTTCCTTTTCGGCATTTTCGGTGCTCTCTTCTCGTGTTTTGCCGTGGAATAGGGCCGAATGTACATCGCACAATCGCTGCACCTCTTTCAACGGAGTGCCCTCTTTCAAAAGCTCTTGCTCGGCCTGCATGATTTCCGAAGCCGCCACGTCATGGAAGCGAGCGGCAAAGTCGGCCCTCACTTTTTCCAACTCCTCACCATCGCTCAGCCTGCGCAGATAGGATTTCAACAAAGCTATTCGGTTGTCGGTCTCGGCAGCCGAGCGGTCATAAGTGAGTTTGTCTTTTAAGAAGGCAGGTTTCCCCACCTTATTATATATAGGGGATTGCGCTTCGGGACGGCTGCCCGTTATCTCGAATCCATGCTCTTGCAGGCGGGTGATGACGTCAATCATGCTGATACCCCGCATGACCGCTCCCTTGGGAATGGTAATAAGTTTGCCCACGGAGTGGAGCATTACCTTTTTCTTTATCTCTGAAAAGCCGAGTGAGGCCATGATGTCGACGAGTTCGGGATATTGCTGTACCAACTCAAAAACCGACTTGCTGAAATCTATTTTCTTGCTCATATTGTTAGGGTTGTGGGTGAAACGGCTGCTAACCGCGAATCATGGTCAACATCATTTTGAACGGCCGGGCTGCATGAAGGGCGTGGCGGGCTCCACTGGGAATCATATAGCTCTGCCCGGCGGCTATGATAAACAGCGCATCATTGACAGTTAACTCAAGCTCACCGTCAATCACCTGAATGAGCGCGTCAAAGGGAGCCGTGTGTTCGGAGAGCCCTTGTCCTTGGTCGAAGGCAAAGAGCGTAACACTGCCGGCACCGCTATGGACCAATTCTTTACTCACAACGCCGCCTTCAGCGTAGTCTATCAACTCTCCGGGAACAAAGGTCTTGCCTTTTTCAAACTGTGCCATCGTTTTCAAAATGTTTTAAATGAATACTTCTTTTTTATCGAAATGGTGCAAAAAACATGCCGTTTGTCCCCGCTCGTTGCTTGCCGTAACAAATGCCACCGCACACTCCTGAGAGCGGTAACAAATGTTACCTGTTATCAGTGGGCTTGCCGGTGGCCTTGAGAATGAGGCGCAGGCTCTGCTTGTAATTCAGGTAGTTCCACACCCAGTTGAGGAAAACGGCAGTCTTGTTCTTGACTCCAAGAATAGAGCGCAGGTGCACAATGAGCCACAACATCCATGCCGACAGCCCGCCGAATTTGAGCTTCCCTATCTCGGCCACGGCCTTCTTGCGCCCTATGGTGGCCATGGTGCCCAAGTTACGATAGCTGAAGGGGCGGGGCGTTTGCCCACGGTCGGCCCGTATGAGGTTATCGGCCACGGTCGAGGCCTGCTGCATGGCCACCTGAGCCAATTGCGGATGGCCGTAAGGGTAGGTCGGGTCACCCTCTACAAGACTTTGATCGCCGATGGCATAGACATCCTCCACACCTTTCACACGGCAGAAACGGTCGGTAAGAATGCGGCGCCCACGGCCAATGGAGTCAGTCGGCAGGCCTTCTATTTGGTTGGCAACGATACCGCTGACCCATACCACCGTTTCGGCGGGAATGCGGGTCCCGTTTTCCAAAACCACCTCCTTGTCGACATAATCCACCACCTTGCTGTTTTGTCTTACATGCACTCCCATGCCTTTCAGGTCGTCTTCGGCTTGGGCGGAAGACTGTGGGTCCATGCTCTTTAGCAAGCGGTCGTCGGCATTGATGAGGTAAATATGGAGCCGGGCAGACAAGTCGGGATAGTCACGGTGAATCACCGTTCGCTTCATTTCGGCCAGTGCGCCGGCTATCTCCACACCCGATGGGCCACCACCTACAACGACTATTGTCATAAGCGCCTCACGTTTGGCCTCATCGTCCTGACATTCGGCTTCCTCAAGGCGGGCAAGTATCGTGTTGCGTAGCTGCATCGACTCGCCGACAGTCTTCATGGGAAAGGTGTGGTTCTCGAAGTTCTTGTTGCCAAAGAAGTTGGTTGTGGCGCCCGCGGCCAGCACAAGGTCGTTATAATGGACGGTACCAAACGAGGTGTGGATGGTCTTTTCGTCGGTATTGATGGCGTTTACCTCGCCCATTCGGAAAAAGAAATTCTTGTTGTTTTGGAACATTCGGCGGAAGGGAAACGAGATATTGCTCGGTTCCAAACCGGCTGAGGCCACCTGATAGATCAGGGGTGGAAATTGATTATAATTGTTCTTGTCGATCAGCACTACCTGATACCCCGTGTCTTTTAGCTGCAAGGCCAATCTCAATCCTCCGAGACCGCCACCCACGATGACGACCCTGCGCTGTTCGTTTCTTCTAATGTTAGCTCTCATAACCGGCTTCTTCTTATTTAATGTAGATTCTTTCAGGGCGTTATCCCTTTGTTCATGGGTGGAGCAATAGCTATGCCAAGGGACGCTCCGAAGGCAGTTAAAACGATGAAAATGTAAAGGAAAATGTCAAAATTTAACACTTTTGTTCTACCTTATTCGGTGTTTGAAATGTAGAGATAGCAGACTTGGGTGGCTATGGGAAGGGCGGTGAGGAGATGAAATGTCCGTGGCAGTTTTGTCAAAGCGGTGCTTTCGCCTTCTTGTCAGTATGCTTTGGCGTGGTGTCAAGAGTTCTTTCGCAAGGTAAAAGCATAGCTATCGGGCCTTCTGAAGTCGAAAAGTAGAAAGTAAAAGAGTAGATTAAATTTGTAAACACTTGATAATTAATGAGATATTTCTTTGTTTTCAATAAGCAGAAAAAGCGGTTAAAGCAGACTTTTTCTTGAGCGTGCGGAAAATGACCGGGCTTTTGTAAAGAAATATCTGAATTGCTAAAAAACGTTCATTTTCCTGAATGAGGAGAACGGACAGCCCTTTAACGCAGAAAGGTTAACCATGTTTAATGGTTAACCTTTCTATCTTTGCAAACGAAGTCCGTGGTGTTATTCCATGATTTTTGTCATGTTGAATTCGGATATTTCGCCATCGGGATTCACCCGGGCCTTTACTTTGAAACGATTGCTCGTCGTGGTATCGTCGGTTTTCTGGACTTCTTGGATAACGGAGAAATTGACGGTGTAGTCGTATTCCTCATCGCCCACTTCCTTCTTGTCAATCTTGTAATCGCCATTGGAACGCCATGTCATGGCCTTGATGTCCTCCTTATAAATCTTGTGCATGAAGGTTACGACGTCGCCTTTCGTTGCGTCGGGCTTGCCAAGGAACGATGTCAGCAGGCTGCTGACCGTGGAACGGAGCGCTTCTTCGTCACGATTGTTGACACTTTGGAAGAAGTTTCGGAAGGCGCCACTAATCATCTGACGCTCTTGGGGCTGCACGGTCTTGGCGCTAATCTTCTTCAGTCCGTCGTTGGCTTCGTCCACATGCTCGCCGTTGGGGTGGTCTTCCAAGTAGCTACGATAGGCGTCTTCGCTATCCATTTCGGCCACGGCGATCCAGTCGAGTGAGTCAATCTTGTGCTCGGCCTCGGCTTTATGCGGCGAATTGGGATGGTTCTCGAGGTAGTTTTCAAAGGCTTCCTTAGAGTTGTTGACCAACGCGTCGTTCCATTCACGGTCGATTTGCTGGAGCAATGTCAGGTGGGCTTGAATGGAATCACGGTGAGCTTGGGGTGCCTCCGTGTAGGTATCGAGGTAGCTTTGCAGAACGGCGGGATCTGAATTCTTCAGGGCGTACTCGTAAGCCTCAAGCTCTTTCTTCTTATTTCCTTCGGTATAGAAATACCATAGGCCGGCGCAGACGATGGCAGCCACGATGAAACTGATGATGAGTACTGACTTGCCGCTGTTCTTCGGGGCGGGTTGTGGACGGCGGTTGTCGTCAGCCGCAGGTTCGGGTGGGGTGGGAACTTGTGGCGGGGTAGGCGGAACGGGAGGTGCCGGTGGCGTCAGGGGACGCTCGGGGGCAGCCGGTTGGTCGGCCGCAGCCACGTTGTGGCAGTGGGGACAGGCTTTTTCCTCCTTGAAATAAACCTCGTCACATTGGGGGCAACGGGTAATCTTACCCGCTATTTCTACGCCGCATTGCGGGCATACGGGTGCTTTGTCACTGACGGGATGTCCGCATTCGGGACATTTGATGATAGCCATAGTTTGTTGTTTATTAGTGTCTGAATCTGATTTCTCTAAGCGAGTGCTGGCCCATGAACCTGCTTTTGTCTACATAACCGTTGATACCGTTGATGTGGCCTTTACCGGTGTATTGCCACATGGTGTAGTCGCGCTCGTCCTTGAGTACGGGCACACGGGCGGTGTATTGGGCTATCATCAGCGGATAGTCGTTGATTTTGCCCAGCAGGTAGCGGTCGTAGAAGTTGGTGAAAGTATAAAGCAAGGGCTTTTGGCCATAGACATGCTCGACCATTTTCAGGAATTTGAAGAGCGAATCGCAAAACTCTTCCGTGTCGAGACCGCTCTTTGTCTCAATATCAATCATGGGAATGAGGTCTTGTTCGCTGGGCCTGCATTGGAGCACAAAGTTGTTGAGCTGTTTCTGTAAGTCGGTTTTGGGTCGGAAAAAGTGGTACGACCCTACTTTCAACCCATATTTGTGGGCCAATTCTATGTTGCTCTCGTATTTGTCATCAATGCGGTCTCCGCCTTCCGTAGCTTTGAGATAGACGTATGCCATCTTGGTATTGTCGCCCACGGTTTCCCAAAACACGTTGCCCTGATAGTGGCTCAGGTCAATGCCATGCACGTGGTTACACGTGTCCTCACACTGTATGTAGTCGTTCTGCGCATGGGCATGGAGAGAAAAAAGGGGGATTGCCAATAAAAGAAATGCTTTAAGTATCTTGTTCATAAATGCAAAGTTAAACGAAAATTACTTGAAAAGGGGCAAACAAGCCATAGAATTAAAAATAATTATCATTCTTCTATTTCGGACAAACTGCGGCCAAAACTCCTCACGAAATAGCTCATGTCTTCGATGGGAGCGTAGCGATAATAGCGCAGGGAACGGCGTAGGTTGCGGCGCAAGAGGGTGGAGTTGTTGTAGACAAAACCTCCTTTGCTTTGCTTGAAATGCCATGCTTGTATGTCTTTTTCAGTATTGGTAATGGTTCGTATGACAAGTTGCATGGCATGTTTCTCCATTCTTTTCACGAAAGGAAGCTCGTCGGCATTGAAACCAAAGCAATGAATGAGGATGGTACCTTGTAATTGGGCCATGCGCAGGATGTGGAGCTGGCCGAGCCATTGCTCTAATTTGGCGTAATCAACCTTGGGTCCCCGGGTACGGATGTACTGTCCTAACTGTATGATACCACGGATAGGAATACCGTGACTCATCGTGGCGTTTACGTTGCTGACGATGATTCGGAGCATGTAGATGGTCTCCAAGGATGGTGTTTCTTGTAATCGTTCTTTCTCTTGCAGGTGTTTGAGCCTGCGATTGAGCAGCGGATTGGCCATCATCACTTCGCCGGCGGGCATGTCGGCTATGTTGCGAAGCATGCCGATCATCTTTCTTGTTTTGAAATTCGACATCGGTTCAAGCCTCTCTCCGGTCTTGAAGTTGTCGGCACGCAGCTTGGTGAACAAGTTCCGTTTAATGATTTCCATGGTTTAGCTGTATTGTTTGGGATACCTGAAGGCTATGGCCAGCAGCGATACGACGCCAATGGCCATCGGATAGAAGAGGTAGGGGATAATCTGAATGGGGTTGAGGCCTGACAATCCGGCCGCTAACAGAATCTGGGCGCTGTAAGGTATGAGCCCTTGAACACAGCAAGAGAAGGTGTCAAGTATGCTGGCGGCCTTGCGATTGTCTATTCCGAAACGGTCAGCGATGTTCTTTGATATGCTTCCTACGGTGAGTATGGCGACCGTGTTGTTAGCGGTGCAGACATTGACCAGCGACACCAAGGCCGCGATAGAGAACTCGGCACCCCGTTTTCCATTGATACGGGCGGTCAGTTTGCTGATGATGAAGTCGATACCGCCATTCTTTCGGATGATTTCGAGCATGCCTCCGGCCATCATGGCTATGATAACAAGCTCGCCCATGCCCAAGACACCGTCGCCCATGGCGGCAAACCATCCGTAGATATTGTAGCTGCCGTCTATCATACCTATGATTCCGCAGAGCAAGAGGCCGAGTGTGAGTACGGCCATGACGTTCATTCCGGCGATGGCGGTGATGAGTACTATTAAATAAGGTGTAACTTTGAGATATTCCACGGGTACCGTCTGTGCCGGCTCTGTTATGTTTCGACCAATCAGGGCATAGACACACAGCACGAGAAGGGCCGCCGGGGCTACGATACGGAAGTTGACTCTGAACTTATCACTCATCTTACAACCTTGTGTTTGCGTAGCTACGACGGTGGTATCGGATATGAACGATAGGTTATCGCCAAAGTAAGCACCACCCACGATGACGGCTGTCATCATGGTAGCGTTGAACCCCGTGGAATGGGAAAGGCCGGCCGCGATGGGTACCAAGGCCACGACCGTGCCCACGCTGGTGCCGATGGATAGGGAGATAAAGCAGGACGCGAGGAACAATCCCGGCAAAAGGAGGTTGGCGGGTAGCAGTTCCAAGGCTAAATTTACGGTGGCGTCGATGGCTCCCATCTGTTGGGCTGATGCCGAGAAGGCTCCTGCCAGCACGTAAATCCACAGCATGAGCATGAGATTTGTGGCGCCGGCGCCTTTGCTGTAAGTATCTATGCGCTTCTTGATGGGTAGCCCACCGGAAATGATAATGGCATAAATGCTGGAAATCATGAAGGCGACGGAGAGCGAAAGGTTGGGCTCGCTCTTGGTCTTATCAACGGAGTACACCGTAAATATTACGATGAATATAATTAATATCAGTAGTGGCGAAAGGGCCACTATGCCTTTTCTTGTATTCAATTGAGTTGTGACTTATAATTGGGTCCTGCGATAGAATTCTACGTTTTCTTTGCATAGAAGCTCTATCGGCATGTAATTGACGGGTTGAACTTTCTTCTTTAGCACGATGGCTTGGAACAATGTGTCTACACAACTGTAGCCTTGTTGGTAGGCATGCTGCGCTATGAGGAAGGAAATACTGCCTTGGAGCAGGCACTCCGCGTTCTTTGCAACCATGTCGTAGCCCATGATCTGAATGTCACGGTGGTTATGACGCAGGAGAAAATCGCCTACCAAATGGGCCTTGGAGTTCAGGGTGATGCAGTGATGTATGTCGGGATGAGCGTGGAAGAATTGCTCTAATATCTTGTCAAATTCTTTCCGTGACATGCCCAACGGCAGCTCGAGCTCGGTAATCTTGATACTTGGGAAGTGGTCGCGCATGTAATGGCGGAAGCCCACTTCACGATTGGCTTGCTGCTTGCTGACAACAATGCCGTCCTTGGTATGCTTCATCAGCATGATTTCTTTCTCTTGTGAGGCTATCAGCATGAGCATTTTAGCCGCGAAGAAGCCACTGGCGAAAGAGTCCTGACCGAAGAACGACAAGGGCTTCAGGTCGGGCATGTAGGAGTCGAGCAGGACAAAGGGAATATCAAACTTATGGAGCTGGTCGGTGAAACTGCGGGTTATCTCCAGCGTCGACGGCACGATGATGACGCCATCGGGCTGGGCAGAAAGGCATTTTTCATACACGCTGATGAAAGAAGGGTTGTTAAAACGCTCATAATAGTGGAAACTGACGTTGATATGGAAATCCCTTCGGGCTTCCATGGCCTTGCGGGCGCCTTCTTCTATCTCCTCCCAATAAGCCTCGGACTCATGCTTGGGCAAAACGATTTGAATTTGATAGGATTTGTTGTAAGCCAATGCGCTTGCATACATGTTGGGCTGATAGTTCATTTCCTTCAGCGCTTTCTCTACTTTCTCGCGGGCTGACGGCGACACGTTGGGGCGGTTGTGCAATACACGATCCACTGTTCCTACTGAGACACAGGCTCTCTCGGCAATGTCCTTAATGCGGATTTTCTCTGTCATTATTTAGTTCTTATTTTGACACTTTGGGCTTTGTGTGTCTTGCAAAATACATGATTGTGCACGCACACCGGTCTTATAAATGATGCAAAATTAGCAATAAATGTTGGAATCAGCACAAACGCACAGTCTATTTTTGTGTGATTGTGTGTATTTTTGAGGTTTTGTTTCTGCCTTTGGGGATTATTCTGTATTTTTGCAAGGAGCATACAAGTTCTGAAGAACCTCAATTATAACGTTTTGCAAAAGCCGAGACTTCCATATTTATTGTATAAGAGTCTTCCGGGACTTCTGGTCCTTGGAGTTTTTTCTTTCTTATTAGCTTGTGAACCAACATATAACAGTGAGGTTGACAAACTTAACCGGGCTTCCTATGCTTTTCATTATAGGAGCTTGGATTCAACGAAGGTTTTGGCGGAAAGGGCGCTGAATCTGGCCAAAAGATATGACGCCGGATGGGCTGAAGCCATGAACAACTTGGCCTTTGTCAAGATAGCCCGAATGGATTATGATGGGGCCAACGGGTTGTTGGATGAGGTCTTGAATAAGAGCGATAACCAGCTGGAGTTGTATGTGGCCAATGTTCAGAAAATGAGATTGTGCCAACGTCAATCACGCAATAAGGATTTCTATATCTTTCGACAGCAGGCTACATGGTGTCGGAAGCGTATAAAGGAAGGAGCCAATGAGCTGACCCGGCGGCAGAAGGCGCGTCTTATTTATGCCAATAGTGAGTTTACGATAGTGGAATCCACCTATTTTTATTATATAGGATTGCCCCGTAAGTCGAGTGAGTCGATGAAGCAGATAGAGCCTAATGGTGAAATCATTAAAGACACGGCCCAGCTGTTGGCTTATTATTATAATGTGGGAGCTGGTGGAATCATCACGGAAGGAACTCCAAAGGAAATCAGTCAGCTTGAATTTGATTATTTAGTGCAATGCCTTATAGGTGCGATGAAGCACGGATATGTGTATTGGGAGGCGAATTCCCTGCAGGCTATCAGTGAGCATTTGCGTCGGGCGTCGTTGCGTGATACGCTGATAAGGGACAATTTACCGGCAATGAAGTTCATCAATACTGACCACATGCCGGATTCTCTCTTGGCAGGTAACTTGGCGGAGCGAGCCACTGAGCTGTTTGCGGATTATGGTGATGTGTATCAAACGGCCGGAGCTTATCGTACATTGGCCGGTTGCTACTGGGATTTAAAGGATTATCGCAGTGCCTTAATTTGTTTGAATGACGCTTTGGAGGAAGATACAGTCATCAATCGTGCCCCTGATTTGGTGGCGTCTATACGTGAACAGTTGTCATTAGCTTACTCGGCGATAGATGATAAGCCCAATAGTGACTACAATAGGAACATCTATCTCGACATGCAAGAAATGACACGACAGGACAGACAGCTTGATGCGCGTGCGGCACAGTTGGACGCTTCTGCCGTGCAATTGAATATCATGCTGATAGGAGTTGGAGTGATGATTCTTTTAGTGGTAGCATTGCTCTTCTTGTTTTCGTGGATGCGTAGAAAGAAAGATTCAGAAGAATCACTTGAGGAGCTGTTGGAGCCTTTGAGGCAGTGGAACCGTCGCGAGGCGCAGGACATGGTTCGATTGAAAGAACAGAACGAAGAGGTTGATGAACAGATAGAAATAGCCCATTTACATGTGCTGAATAATAGGAAAAGGAATGTGGAGCAACGGGCGAAAGTGGCTTTGGTCAACAGTGTGACTCCGTTTATTGATCGAATCTTAAATGAGATAAACCGTTTGTCACAAGCAAGAGAAGACGAGCGTATCAGGGTCCAACGCTTTGATTATATTGCGGAGTTGACCGGTCAAATCAATCAATATAATGATATTCTGACCCATTGGATTCAGTTAAGACAAGGCGAACTGCAACTGCGTATAGAAAGTTTCCCGCTGTCAGAATTATTCTCTCTTGTGTCCAAAGGGCAAATGAGTTTTAGCCTGAGAGGCGTTCAACTGGAGGTGAAGGACACGACCGCGGTTGTGAAAGCTGACAAGACACTGACGCTTTTCATGATTAATACCATTGCGGATAACGCTCGTAAGTTCACAAAGAAAGGCGGTAGCGTTATTGTTTCTGCCGAAGAAGCCGGTTCTTATGTGGAAATATCAGTCACGGATGATGGCTGCGGAATGGATGAAGAGCAATTGACGCATATCTTCGACCACAAACCGATGAAGGGAGAGCATGGCTTCGGATTGATGAATTGTAAGGGAATCATCGAAAAGTATAAGAAGATTAGCAGTACAGTTTTCAATGTTTGCATGATTGGAGCCACAAGTCAAAAGGGTGCGGGCAGTCGATTCTTTTTCCGATTGCCCAAAGGCGTGGTCAGAACCTTGCTGGTGTTGTTGCTTCCTATCGTAGCTTTGGGACAGGCAATGGCCAAAGATGACCATGTTGTTTTCGGCAAAGTGTACCAACATCGCCATGAACTTTACAATGCTTCCCGCTATGCTGACAGCGTTTATTTCGCTAATATCAATGGCACTTATGAGAAAGCATTGGCTTTCAGTGACTCTACGAGCAAGTATTTACGTGCCATTCCCAAGCGATTGCGTAACCGTGATTATTATTTAGTGCTGCTTGATGTGAAGAATGAGACGGCTATCGCTGCCTTGGCATTGCATAAATGGGAGCTATATAGGGCTAATAATAAAGTTTATACGCAGCTTTTCCGCAAGATGTCGGCCGACAATACGCTTGATAACTATGTGCGTGTCATGCAACGGAGTGAGAACAGTAAGAACGTTGCCATGATTTTATTGGTGTTGCTTTTGCTGAGTATATTCCCTGCTTATTACTTTTTGTACTATCGACATGTCGTGTTCTACCGGTATTGTGTGGAGCTTATTAACAAAATCAATGACAAATTGCTGTCTGATTTGTCCGCACAAGAGAAATTGGAACAGCTTGATTTGATATGGAATCGCCGCAAACGTTATCTCAGTGGGCGTGAAAATAAATTGGCAGACATAGTGAATCAAATCCGCATGGCATTGAAAGGAAGCATTCAGAATAAGCAAAACTGGCAAGACAACATAGATTTGACTCGTGACGAGCTAAGGCGTTTGCAGTTTGAGGAGGCACGTCTATATGTCAGCAATAACGTTTTGGATAACTGTTTATCCACTTTGAAGCACGAAACCATGTATTATCCGTCTCGTATCAGTCGGCTGATGGAAGAGGGACGTGAGAAAAATCTTCAGGGCATTGGCGAACTTGCCAGCTATTATAAAATGCTTTATTCCATTTTAAGTGAGCAAGCCATGATGCAGTTAGATTATGACTTGAAGATGGATAAAGCTATGTTGAGATACTTGTTGGACATGTTGAAAAAGCTAAGCAAGTGTCAATCGGCAAGCATAGAGGTGACGGAACACAATCAAAACTACGTTGTTGTAAAGAATCGGTTGGTCGGTGTCACGCTCACAGATGAGCAATGTGCCGTTCTTTTCACGCCGTTGTCGGTCAATATAGAGTTTATGATTTGCCGACAGATAGTGCGTGAGGTGGGTGAAATGACCAATATGCGAGGTTGTGGCATACTTGCGCATCGGCTGAATGATAAAGAAATCATGGTGGAGATAACTTTGCCAAAGGCCATGATGGCTAAAATAGAATTATAATAAAGTAAAAATAGATATGGATCCATTTAAGATTATAATCGTGGAAGATGTTCCTTTGGAGTTAAAAGGAACAGAAGGTATTATCAGAAATGACATTCCGGAGGCTGAGATTATCGGTACCGCGGAAAACGAATCCAGTTATTGGAAACTGTTGAAAGCAGACAAGCCCGACTTGGTTCTGCTCGATTTGGGACTTGGCGGCTCAACAACGATAGGGGTGGAAATATGCCGTCATACCAAAGAAAGCTATCCTGACATCAAGGTACTTATCTTTACCGGAGAAATCCTTAACGAGAAGTTATGGGTCGACGTCTTGGATGCGGGATGCGACGGAATCATCTTAAAGAGTGGCGAACTGCTGACCCGAGGCGATGTGGCCAGCGTGATGAATGGCAAGAAGCTGGTTTTCAATCAGCCCATTATGGAAAAGATTGTTGATCGATTCAAGCATAGTGTGAACAATCAGATTATGCGTCAGGAGGCTTTAGTCAACTATGAGATAGATGAATATGACGAACGTTTCCTGCGTCATTTGGCCTTGGGATATACCAAGGAGCAAATAACTAATCTTCGAGGTATGCCCTTTGGCGTGAAAAGTTTGGAGAAACGGCAAAATGAGTTGGTACAAAAACTTTTCCCCGATGGCAATGGCCGCTTGGGTATCAATGCCACTCGATTGGTTGTAAGGGCTTTTGAACTAAGGATACTTGATATAGATAATTTGCAGCCTGACGAAGAATAATGAATTCCAAACTATCATTTTTATCGCTGGCCTTGGCCATCATGGAACTCATTTTGATATTGTCCTCATGGTTTATCACGGCAGCCATGCCTGAACTTTCGGTAAGATCGTTGTTGAGTAGTGAAGGTATCAGATGGTTCTTTGGCCAATTCTCATTCAATATGGGGTCGCCAACATTCGCTTGGATGGTGCTGGTGTTTATGGCATTGGGGGCTGTTGAGCGGAGCCAGCTCCTTAAACGACGCCATGAACGTTCCTATCGGGAGCGCTTTGCCATGACTATTGTCTGGATAGAGTTGGTAATAATCCTCGTGGTTATGGGCTTGCTGACCTTACTTCCCCATGCGGTATTGGCCAATATCGATGGAGAATTGTTTCCAAGCAGCTTCTCATGGAGCCTGATACCGGTGGTATGCTTTTCCTTGAGCCTATTCAGTCTTACCTATTCATGGGTCAGCGGGCATGTAGACCGTTTGGAGCAATTATTCGACCTCTTGTCGTTTGGCATACGAAAATATGCGGGATGGTTTTTCGTATATATACTATTGATGCAAGTATATAATTCTTTTTGCTTCGTATTCCTTTAAAAGAATATGCGGTTGGGGGCTTTATGCGAGTTCTGAAAGCTCCAACCAGCGCATTCCTTTCTCATCAAGTTCATCTTTTAAGGCCGGCAAGCGTTTGCTTTTCTCGGTCAGTTCATCCACGGAAAGAGTGCCACTACACAGCTCTTCCTCTATCTTTTGCTGCTCGGCCTCGAGCGCTTGTATTTCTTTTTCGAGCTGTTCAAATTCCCTTTTTTCCTTGAATGTCATCTTACGACGGGTGTCGTGGTGATAATCTTTCTTGGAAACATCCTTGCTCTTGGTCTCGTTCTCGGCTTCCTTGCTTTGTAATTGACTGTATTGACGGAACTGTGTGTAGTTGCCGGGGAAGTCTTGTACAACGCCTTCTCCTTTGAAAACCAGCAGATGGTCTACCACTTTATCCATGAAATAGCGGTCGTGGCTCACTACGATAACGCAGCCGGGGAAATCTTGCAGATACTCTTCCAACACTTGCAAAGTTTGTATATCCAAATCATTGGTAGGCTCATCGAGCACCAAGAAATTAGGATTGCGCATGAGCACGGTACACAAATAGAGCTTGCGTTTCTCACCTCCGCTGAGCTTATAGACAAAGTTGTGCTGTTGCTCGGGACTGAACATAAAATATTGAAGGAATTGGCTGGCCGTCATGTGGCGGCCTCGTCCTAAGTCGATATAGTCGGCAATATCGGTAATGACATCAATAACTTTCTGATCATCCCTGAACTTCAATCCCTCTTGTGAGAAGTAACCGAATCTTACAGTCTCGCCAATATCAAACCGGCCGCTGTCGGGTTGTACCAATCCCAGCAACATTTTGATGAACGTGGACTTGCCTGTGCCGTTGTTACCGACAATTCCCATCTTCTCAAAACGGGCAAAATTATAATAGAAATCCTTTAGGATAATGGTCTGCTGCGGGGGCGTTACGCCGTCGATAGGCTCATCGGTAAATGTCTTACTGATGTATTGACATTCAAAAATCTTTGAACCTATATACACATTGCCGGCCTTTAAGCGTATTTGTCGCTCTTCAATTCGTTGTTTGGCCGTAGCCTCCAACTCGTAGAAAGCCTCTTCCCGATAGCGGGCTTTGTGGCCTCGGGCTTGTGGCATGCGACGCATCCATTCCAATTCCGTGCGATACAAATTGTTGGCCCGGGCTATCTCGGCTCGTGTGTTGTCGATACGCTCCTGCCGTTTTTCCAAATAATAGCTATAATTTCCCCTATAAGTATAAATCTTTTGGTTATCAAGTTCAATGATAAGGTTGCACACCCGGTCTAAGAAAAAGCGATCGTGAGTGACCATGAGCAGTGTTTTGTTGCCACGACTAAGGAAACCTTCAAGCCATTCTATCATTTCCAAATCCAAATGGTTGGTGGGTTCGTCGAGGATAAGCAGGTCGGGCTCGGTAATGAGCACGTTGGCCAACGCCACTCTTTTCTGCTGCCCACCGCTCAATTGTGCCATGGGCTTCTCCAAGTTGGTAATCTTGAGTTGCGTCAGAATTTGCTTGGCTTTCAGTATTCGCTCCGGATTGCCCTGATGATTGAAGCATGCGTCGAGCACGGTATCGCCGGGGGCAAACTTCGGACTCTGCTCCAAATAGCCCAATCGCAGGTCGTTCTTGAAGATGATGTCGCCACCGTCCTTGCCTTCATGGCCCGTGATGATACTTAGCAGGGTCGACTTTCCTGTGCCGTTCTGCGCCACGAGACCTACCCGTTGGCCCTCGGCTATTGAGAAATTGATGTTATCAAAAAGAACTTGAGCGCCGAATCGTTTGCTCAAGTTCTGTATATCCATATAGGGGACTGCCATGGTTCCTTAAATAAATTTTTCGATATAGTCCAATACTTCGTCACGTCCTATCTTCTTCTCTGACGAAGTGATAAACGAGGGAGGCAACTCCTCCCACACGTCTTTCAGTTGGTTGAGCCAATTCTGTGCGTTCTGCTTGGCCTTTCCCGGCCCTAACTTATCGGCTTTGGTGAAGATAATGGAGAAAGGAATTCCGCTCATTCCCAGCCAGTCGATGAACTCCCGATCTATCTTCTGCTGCTCATGTCGAATGTCGATCAGTACGAAGAGATTGACAAGCTGGTCACGCTGCAACACATAACTGCGAATCATCTGCTCCAACTTGTCGCGTTCCGATTTTGACCGTTTCGCAAAGCCATAGCCCGGCAAGTCCACCAAATACCATTCGTTATTGATAATGAAATGATTGATGAGGAGTGTCTTGCCCGGCGTGGAGGATGTCTTGGCCAGTTGACGCTTGTTGCACAACATATTGATGAGGCTGGATTTGCCCACGTTCGACCGGCCTATAAATGCGAATTCGGGCAGTTCATTCGTGGGACATTTGCTCACCATAGGCGAGGAAATGACAAATTCTGCTTTCTTGATTTCCATATACAATAGTACTGTAATTGTTGCAAAGGTAATAAAAAAAATATTATCTTTGCATGAGAATATACGTTTTATAAAGGCCAGATTGACAAATGAAGCTAATTAGTTGGGGTTTTATTGGCTGCGGTGAAGTAACGGAGAAGAAGTCGGGACCGGCTTTCAACGAGGTGCCGGGCTCACGTGTAGTAGCCGTAATGAGTAGAAATGAGGCTAAAGCGCGCTCCTATGCCGAGCGACATCAGGTGCCTAAGTGGTACACCGACGCACAAGAGCTCATTGATGATCCTGAAGTCAACGCCGTTTATATAGCGACTCCTCCCAGCAGTCATGCCACTTTTGCCATCATGGCCATGCTGGCGGGCAAACCGGTTTACGTAGAGAAACCTTTAGCGGCCAGCTATGAAGACTGCGCACGCATCAATCGTATCAGCCAGCAGACGGGCGTTCCTTGTTTTGTAGCCTACTACCGGCGTTATCTTCCTTATTTTCAGAGAGTCAAACGCATTATCGACGACGGTGTTATCGGTAATGTCACGAATGTTCAGATTCGTTTTTCGGTACCTCCGCGTGACCTTGATTACACGCAAACCTCCGCGCTGCCGTGGCGTTTGCAACCCGATATTGCCGGCGGAGGCTACTTCTATGACTTGGCTCCTCACCAACTTGACATCATTCAAGAG
Source organism: Prevotella sp. (assembly GCF_036570325.1). GTDB lineage: Bacteria > Bacteroidota > Bacteroidia > Bacteroidales > Bacteroidaceae > Prevotella. The sequence goes on along the minus strand of NZ_DATCYK010000127.1, from coordinate 70,657 downwards.
CTCTTTGGCGTGATTACACGGGCCCATGGTTATTGTGCCAACCGTGCTCATCTTTATCAGGCCGAAGACTCTATCAGTGCTTGTTTTCTTTTTGAAAACGGGCTGCCCGGTAGTGGTTCGTGGTGCTTCGTGGGCCATCAGAGTGCCAAGGAAGACTGTATCGAGGTGGTGGGAGAGAAGGGAACGCTCATGTTCTCAGTCTATGATTACGCACCGATTCAGGTCATCACCAGCGAAGGACATACGAGTATTCGGGTGCCCAATCCACCTTATGTGCAGTTGCCCATCATCCGTTCGGTCATCGAAGACCTGCAAGGCATAGGCTCCTGCTCGGCCACGAGCGTGAGCGCCACGCCGGTCAACTGGGTGATGGACCGTGTTTTAGGAAAACTTTGATGAGGGCTTGGGGCCTGATGATGGGGTGATGAGCCTCTGAAAATAGTAATATGTGACGCCGAAATGATTTTGCGAAGAACTTTATTCTCTCTGTTATTGACAGCTTTTACCACGCTCGCTTGGGGTGCGGAAGACAGTTTGTCGGTGGCACCCGCTTCGCGTCATCAGTTACCCAATAAGTTCCTGAATGGTCTTTACGAGTTTGTGAAAGACTTTTCACGGGTCGATACCAACTACATAGAGCCGCAACATTACAATTTTACGGTCATGTTGCAGAACACGAACACCTACGAAGTCTATCGGTTACATAACCGGCGGGGGCAGAGTGTCACCTTTTCGCCGGAGCCGACCTATAAGATTGGGCCTTACGTAGGGTGGCGATGGGTGTTTTTGGGCTACACGCTCGACCTGACACACACGGGTGGTCATCGCAAACAAGACTTTTCCTTGTCGCTTTACAGCAGCCAATTGGGTATAGATTTGTTTTTCCGCAAGACGGGAAATGATTATCGGGTAAAGCGCATAAACCTTGGAGAGGACGTCGACACGTCGCCCATGGAGAACCTTCCTTTTGGCGGTTTTAAGGCCAGTATCAAGGGTTTTAATATTTATTACATCACCAATCATCGTAAGTTTTCCTATCCGGCAGCTTACAGTCAGAGCACGGTGCAGCGTCGTTCGGCAGGAAGTCCGCTTTTTGGCGTGAGCTATTCCAGTCATAAAATCGATGTTGATTGGCAGAGCCTCATCGCTTTGGCGCAAGAACGGTTAGGTTCCGACGCCTTTAGCACGGTCGACCAATCGCTCACTCGCAGCCAAGTAAATTATAAAGACATATCGCTTTCGGCGGGATATGCCTATAATTGGGTGTTTGCCCGTAACTTCTTGTTCGATGTTTCCCTATCGTTGGCGGCCGCTTATAAGCATACCAAGAGCGAACAAGACCGTGGCAGCTTCATCTTCCGTGACTTCGACTTCAAGAATTTCAATCTTGATGGCGTAGGCCGCTTTGGTTTGGTTTGGAACAATACACGTTGGTATGCCGGGGCAAGTGCCATTTTCCATACCTATAATTATAGGCAGGACTTGTTCCATACCAACTCTACCTTTGGAAGCGTCAACTTTTACGTCGGTTTCAACTTTGGAAAGCGATGATTCCTAATTGTTAATTTTCCTCCGAAATCTTTACTTTCATTCTTCTTTTACTGCGTCTTTTTGTGGTGAAGCGGCTGGTTTGAGGATAAAGTGGCTACTTTTTGTTTTTTAAATATCTGTTTGTAAATCAATTCATTATGTAAAAAGTAAACAGTGTTACTTTGCTTGTGGGTTCTCAATAGCAGTGCTTTGGCTCTCTGATAGTTGGCCTTTGAGTTGTCGATAGCGTAGGTTTGAGCGGGCAAATACTATGCTTTAGATAGATAAAAGCAGCCTTCTTGCGGGAGTGAGGGCTGAAAAACAGCCGTTTTCAGCTTTGCTTTGAAGTTCTTACAGCATGTTTTTCATCAGATAGGTCACTCCTTAATGTGTTAAAAAACTTGCGTGTTTCTTTACAAAAAGCAAAGCCGAAGAGCTGTGGCTCTTAGAAAGCAGACTAATTTTTTCTTACGGACGCTTGAGATAATCATAAAAAATAATTATCTTTGTTGGCAGACTTGAATAGGCAAGTCGGCTAACTTAAATATATGATATAATGAAACCAACTTTGTTGCTCTTAGCTGCCGGTATGGGCAGTCGTTATGGTGGACTGAAGCAGTTGGACGGTTTGGGCCCCAACGGTGAAACTATTATGGACTATTCTATTTACGACGCCATTCAGGCAGGCTTTGGTAAGATTGTCTTTATCATACGTAAGGATTTTGAAGAACAGTTCAGAGAGAAAGTATTGACCAAGTATGAGGGCCATGTACCCGTGGAACTGTGCTTCCAAAGCCTTGACGCGCTGCCCGAGGGGTTCAGCGTTCCCGAGGGAAGACAGAAGCCATGGGGCACTAACCATGCCGTGCTGATGGCAAAGGACGTGATAAAAGAGCCGTTCTGCGTGATTAATTGCGACGATTTCTACAACCGTGATTGCTTCATGGCCATAGGAAAGTATTTGAGCGAACTGCCCGAAGGTAGCAAGAACCGTTATGCGATGGTAGGCTTCCGGGTAGGCAATACGTTGAGCGAAAACGGCACCGTGGCCCGTGGTATATGCTCGACTGACGCCGAAGGCAACCTGACGACCGTGGTAGAGCGCACGGAGATAGCCCGCATAGAGGGCACCGTGGCTTACAAGGATGAGCAAGGCGAATGGGTGAACATTGTCGATGAGACTCCGGTGAGCATGAACGTGTGGGGCTTTACACCCGATTACTTCGATTATAGTGAGGAATATTTCAAGGAATTCTTGGCCAATCCGGCTAACATTTCCAACCTTAAAGCCGAGTTTTTCATCCCATTGATGGTCAATAAGCTCATTCTAGAAGGTACGGCGGCCGTAAAGGTGCTCGACACGACGAGCAAATGGTTTGGCGTAACTTATGCTGCCGACCGTGAAGGCGTTGTCAATCGCATTCAGCAATTGGTGGATGAGGGTGTCTATCCCAACCGCTTATTTTAAAGGAATACTGAAAAAAGTAAGAAAGGGGCACATCGTGGATGTGCCTTTTTTCGTATCTTTGCAGCCATTATGAATATTGACATCTTAACGGAAGACCGTTTGGCGGCGCTCAAGGACGCCATTGGTCAGGCTGAAAAAATAGTGGTTTGCTGCCACAAGTCGCCCGATGGCGACGCTTTAGGGGCTGTTTTGACATGGGTGGAGTATCTAAAAATGGTGGGAAAGGAGCCTGTGGCTGTTATTCCCGACGCTTTTCCCGATTTTCTGAAGTGGCTGCCGGGCAACGAACAGTTGCTGCGCTACGACAAACATCCCGAGGAAGCAACCCAAACAATAGCCGCGGCCGACTTGGTATTTTGCCTCGACTTCGACGGACTCGACCGTCTTGACCTGATGGCAAAGGCCATGGAAGGCTTCAAAGGACGCTATGTGGTGATTGATCATCATACGAATCCGCGCATTCCCGGCGCCTTGGAGTTGTCTTATCCTTCGATGTGCAGCACGTGTGAGTTGATTTTCCGCATTATCTGTCAGTTGGGTGGGTTTGATGAGATGACCCGTCGCATGGCCACAACACTTTACACCGGTATGATGACCGATACGGGGGGATTCACTTATAATTCCACCCGCCCCGAGATATATCACATTATCGGGCTGTTGTTGACCAAGGGTATCGACAAGGATAAAATCTATCGCAACGTCTTCAATGTATATAGTTCGTGGGCATTGCGGCTGCGTGGTTATCTCATGTCGCAGAAACTCAATGTCTTCGATGACTTCCATGCTTCTTATTTCACGATTTCGAGGCAGGACATGAAGAACTTTCATTTTATAAAAGGCGATGTTGAGGGACTGGTGAATGAGCCGTTGCGCATTAAAGGCATGAAACTCAGCATATCACTCCGTGAGGACGATCGCCGCGATCGTGTGGTGTGGGTGAGTCTTCGTTCGGTAGACGATTTCCCATGTAACCAAATGGCCGCCGAGTTCTTTAATGGTGGTGGCCATCTTAATGCCAGTGGAGGGCGTCTTGACTGCTCTTTGGAAGAGGCGGAGAAGGTTGTTCGTGCGGCGATAATCCATTATGAAAATTTGTTGAAAGGTTAAAATATAACTAAAACACTTGTGAGCCATCGGTAGATATAAGTAATTTTTTACTACCTTTGTCACGTAACTATTTGTATATAAAATGAAAAGAGCATATTTACTTTTGTTGGCGCTCGTTGCTTTGATTGCTTTTCAATCGTGTAAAGAAAATGAAACTTATGCCGATAAGAAGAAGAAAGAGCGTTCGGCCATCAATGATTATATCGTGAAACATAAGATAAAGCAGATTTCGGAGGCCGAGTTCTTTGCCCAAAACAATACTACCGACACGCTGAAAAACGAGTGGGTACTGATGAACAGCACCGGTGTTTACATGCAAATCGTGAGGAAGGGTGTGGGTACTAAGATGAAAGAAGGCGACCTAAAGAATCTTTTGGTGCGCTTCACGGAGACCAATTTGCTGACCGATAGCGTTTCTTTATCGAATCAATGGCTTTACTTTTCGAGCTTAGTAGACCACATGGTGGTCAAGAATATATCGGGTTCTTATTATGGAGCGTTCGTAAATGGCAAGAGCACGATGTACAGTGTCTATGGCAGACCGGCTGTTCCTAACGGTTGGCTGGTGCCGTTTGATTATATCAATATTGGCCGCCCGACAAAGGACGGTGACGAAACGGCCAAGGTGAGGCTTATCATTCCCAGTGCCTCGGGTACGGAATCGGCTTCCAATAATGTCATTCCTTGCTTGTATGAGTTGACCATCCAAGAGGAATAAACTTTCTTTTTGCTATACCTTATTACCTATAATAAACTATATAATTATGACGTTAATCAAGTCAATTTCGGGTATTCGTGGTACCATCGGTGGTAAGACGGGTGATACCTTGAACCCTTTGGATATTGTAAAGTTTACTACTGCTTACGCCACTTTTATTCGGCGAAGCACCCAAAATCCATCCAATAAGATTGTCGTAGGCCGTGATGCCCGTATTTCCGGCGACATGGTGAAGAACATTGTCTGTGGAACACTTATGGGAATGGGCTATGATGTCATTAACATTGGGCTGGCCACAACGCCTACAACCGAGCTGGCTGTCAAGATGAGTGGGGCCGATGGCGGTGTCATTATCACGGCCAGTCATAACCCGAGGCATTGGAACGCTCTGAAATTACTCAACAGTGAGGGGGAATTCCTGACCGCTGATAACGGTAACGAGGTGCTGACGATAGCCGAGAAGGAAGATTTCGATTATGCGGATGTGGACCATTTGGGCAAATATACCGATGATGATACGTTTGACAAACGCCATATCGAGGCCGTGTTGGCTTTGAAATTGGTGGATGTGGAGGCTATTCGGAAAGCGCGGTTTAACGTGGTTGTCGACAGCATTAACTCCGTTGGAGGTGTTATCTTGCCGAAATTGCTCGATGAACTTGGCGTGAATTATACTTTCCTTAATGGCGAACCTAATGGCGATTTTGCCCATAATCCTGAACCATTGGAGAAGAACTTGGGCGGTATCATGGGCGAGTTGGCCAAAGGCGGTTATGATTTGGGGGTCGTGGTAGACCCCGATGTTGACCGATTGGCATTCATCTGTGAGGACGGAAAGATGTTTGGCGAGGAGTACACGCTTGTGAGTGTGGCCGATTATGTGCTGCAACATACGCCCGGAAACACCGTCAGCAACTTGAGTTCTACCCGTGCGCTCCGTGATGTTACGGAGAAACATGGTGGCGTTTATACGCCGGCTGCGGTGGGAGAGGTGAATGTGACCACCAAGATGAAGGCTGTCAATGCCGTGATTGGTGGCGAAGGAAATGGTGGTGTCATCTATCCCGAGAGCCACTATGGCCGTGACGCCTTGGTAGGAATAGCGCTCTTCTTGAGTAACTTGGCGCATAAGGGCGTGAAAGTAAGCGAATTGCGCAAGGAATACCCTAACTATTTCATAGCCAAAAACCGCATTGATCTCACTCCAAGCACGGATGTGGACGCTATCTTGTTGAAGGTGAAAGCCATGTACGAGGCGCAACCGGAGGCTACGGTGAATGATGTGGACGGCGTGAAGATAGACTTCCCCAACAAATGGGTTCATCTGCGAAAGAGCAATACCGAGCCTATCATTCGTGTATATAGCGAGGCCGGCTCCATGGAGGAGGCTGATCTTTTGGGCAAGCAGCTGATGCAGGTCGTTTACGACATGCAATAAGATATTTCAAGACTTTGGCCGACGGATGTTTCGTAGGCCAAAGTCTTTTTTTTTGAAAAACAAATCTAACCATTTATGAAAAAGAAACTACTTATTACTTGTTTGTTTTTTGTGCCGTTGGCTACGATGGCTGAGAAGGTGGAAATCAACGCTAAGAACATTGCTTTGGTCTTAGACGTAAACAAAGGAAAGGCACCTACATTCCTCTATTTCGGCAATAAGCCGAACAAAACCGATTTACATAATATTTCAACTCCGACCGGTGGCCGCATGGACGCCTATCCGGCCTATGGTATGAATGCGCCGGCGGAGGCCGCCTTGGCCGTGACCCATGCCGATGGAAACATGTCGACAGAGTTGGTTGCGACCGGTTTTGACGTGAAACAAGACGGAAAGACAACGATTACCGTTGTTCACCTGAAAGATAAGGTCTATCCTTTCTATGTGGACTTGAATTACAAAGCGTTTGCCGATGTAGACATGATAGAGACTTGGACCACCGTAAAGAGCGAAGAAAAAGGTAAAGTAACGTTGTCACAGTTTGCCTCCGGCTGTATGCCCATTAGGCGCGGGGATGTTTGGTCCACCCATCTTTATGGTTCATGGGCCAATGAGGGGAAGGTCGTGGATGAGCCTTTAAATCCCGGATTGCTGATTATTAAGAATAAGGATGGCGTCAGAAACAGCCATACCGACCATGGAGAAATCATGTTTTCGCTCAATGGTAAAGCGCAGGAGAACAGTGGTGATGTCATTGGCGCCGCACTTTGCTACGGTGGCAATTATCGATTGAAGGTTGAAACCGATGATACGGAATTCCATTATTTCTTCGCCGGTATCAATGAAGATAACTCGGCGTATCATCTGAAGAAAGGTCAGACATTTGAAACTCCGGCACTTGCTTTGACTTATAGCCGAGAGGGATTGAGTGGAGCGTCACGTAATTTCCACCGTTGGGGTCGTAATTACAGATTAGCCAATGGCGATGTAGAGCGCAGTATTTTGCTTAATAGTTGGGAAGGCGTTTATTTTGACATCAATCAGCAAGGCATGGACCAGATGATGGGTGACATCGCGGCAATGGGCGGTGAGCTTTTTGTGATGGATGACGGCTGGTTTGGTGAGAAATATCCTCGTAAGAACGACTCTTCTTCGTTAGGTGATTGGAAGGTAGACAAGGCCAAATTGCCGGAAGGAATTGAGGGATTGCTGCGCGACGCTAAGAAACATGGCATTAAGTTCGGTATATGGATAGAGCCGGAAATGGCCAATACCGTGAGCGAATTGTACGAGAAACATCCCGATTGGATTATAAAAGCTCCTCGTAGGGAAGCCGTTTTGGGCCGTGGAGGCACGCAGGTGGTGCTGGATATGGCCAATCCTAAAGTGCAGGATTTTGTCTTTGGCATTGTCGATAACCTGATGACGAAGTATCCTGAGATAGCTTATATCAAGTGGGACGCCAATATGGCCATCATGAATCATGGAAGTCAATATCTCTCTATGGATGATCAAAGCCATCTGTATATCGCTTATCACGAGGGTTTAAAGAAGGTATTGGAACGTATTCGGGCCAAATATCCCACGCTGACGATACAGGCTTGTGCCAGTGGAGGCGGTCGGGCCAATTGGGGAGTGCTGCCTTGGTTCGATGAGTTTTGGGTGAGTGACGATACCGACGCTTTGCAACGTGTCTATATGCAGTGGGGAACAAGTATGTTCTTCCCGGCTATCGCCATGGCCAGTCATATCAGTGCGGCGCCCAATCATCAGACTTTCCGGGTGATTCCGCTCAAGTATCGCATCGATGTGGCGATGAGTGGTCGCTTGGGAATGGAGATACAACCCAAGAATATGACCGAAGAAGAGAAGAACTTGTGTAAGAACGCCATTGCGGATTACAAGATGATTCGTCCTGTTGTTCAGAAAGGAAACATCTATCGGTTGCAAAGTCCGTATGAGAATAAGGGTGTAGCGTCGCTCATGTATGTAGATGACGCGAAGTCAAAAGCTGTTTTCTATTGGTGGAAGACAGAGACATTTGTCAATCAACATTTGCCTCGTATCAAGATGGCAGGCTTGGATGCGAACAAGATGTATAAGGTGCAAGAGTTGAATAGGATAGATAACCAACCGCTGTCTTTTGAAGGCAAACGTTTCAGCGGCGCCTATTTGATGGAGCAAGGACTTGAAATTCCTTATACGCACCATGTTGATTATCATAAGAATATCGCATGGGCAAGCAGGGTACTTTACCTTGTGGAGGAATAGAAGTTGACAAGTTTTTAGTTGACGAGTTGACGAGTTGTTTGTAGAAGTTGACGAGTTTTTAGTTAACGAGTTGACGAGTTACAATATCAAAGGGCTGCTTTGACTTGCTGAAAGGCCCACTATGGGGCGGTCAAAGCAGCCCTTTTATCGTGTCAAAGCAGGCTTTTGGGCATGTCAAAACAGCTCTTTTACAAGGCCAAAGTAGACCTTTAATATAGTAAGCGTGGCGGAACTATCCTTCAGTTCCGCCACGCTTGTTTTCTTTTCACTATGCTTATTCCGTGATGATAGGCTCTTCTTGTAACTTAATCTGCTCAACTCTGTCGACTATGCTGTCACCGGAGGGAAGCTGAAAGAAGCCCACTCGTATGGTATTTCCTATTTGAGCACTTCCTATTACTTTTACATGGCGGGCCTTATAATATAATAAGGTGTCCCTTCTACTGGGGTAAGAAACCAATTGAAGCTGTGCCCTTGTCGAGCCTTCGCCTATAAAGTAAATGCCAATACTATCGTGGATAGCGGGAGGAAGGGTGGCGGTGGTGTCTTTCGACTTTTGCTTCCGAGGCTCAAACGGCTCAAAAACAGAGGCTGCCACGGTGTCGCCGAGCTCCTCGTTTTTGGCGAATTTGCAGGACGTCGTGACCCAAGAAGAAATCAAGATTGCGAAAACAAAAAGGAAAAACTTTTTCATCATCCGTATGATTTTGCTGCGAAAGTAAGTAAATAATTTGGAACAGAGAAATAAATAAAGTAAATTTGTGAAAGATAATCACGTGAGATTTAAATACATAACAAGATGGATAAAGCAGCGAAATATGCGACTTTGAAAGCGCAAATACGAAGTTTAATTGAAGGAGAAACCAATCGTGTGGGTGTGTTGGCCAATGTGGCGGCCGCCATGAAGGAGGTCTTTCCCGAGGAATTCTTTTGGGTTGGTTTCTACCTTGTCGCTGAAGAAGAACTACAATTGGGCCCTTTTCAAGGTTCGGTAGCTTGCATGCACATCGCGAAGGGGCGTGGCGTCTGTGGCACGGCTTGGGAAAAGGATTGTACATTGATAGTGCCCGACGTGGAATTGTTTGACGGTCATATCGCCTGCTCCTCCCTTTCACGCTCAGAGATCGTAGTTCCCATTCATCATGCCTTGTCGGGTGAGGTGATTGGCGTTATCGATATAGACAGCACTTCCCTGAATACGTTTGACAAAACAGATGGCGAAAACTTGGAAGAGATAGCTAAAATATTGGGTGAAAGAGTTGGCTAATCAAAGAATAATCTCTAATTTTGTAAATATATAATACATTAAGAACATCATAAATAAGTTTATATGTTAGACGTAAAGACAACTTTGCAGGAAGCCGAAGAGCGAATGCAGATGGCTGCCATGTACTTGGAAGACCAGTTGACTCATATTCGTGCGGGACGTGCCAACGTGGCTATACTCGATGGAGTGCGTGTGAGTAGTTATGGTTCTATGGTTCCTTTGAACCAAGTTGCCAATGTATCTGCGCCTGATGCTCGTACAATAGCAATTCGGCCATGGGACAGAAAGGCGATTCGAGATATTGAAAAAGCCATTATGGACAGCGATGTCGGTATCACACCCGAGAACAATGGCGAGATCATTCGCCTTGGCATACCGCAGCCAACCGAGGAAAGACGCCGTGAATTGGTGAAACAATGCAACAAGATAGGCGAGAAAACCAAGATTGAAGTGCGCAACGCACGTACTGAAATCAAGGATAAGTTGAAGAAAGCCATTAAGGATGGTCTTTCCGAAGACTTGGAAAAGGACGCTGAGGAAAGCCTGCAGAAGTTGCATGATAAGTATATCAAGAAGATTGACGCCCTGCTCGAAGACAAGCAGAAAGAAATCATGACCGTATAAATCCTTAAATATTACAGTTGTATTGAAAGGACTTGTCATTAAAAATACCGGTAGTTGGTATTCCGTTAAGACTGATGATGGTGAGGTTATCGAGAGCAAAATCAAAGGCAACTTCCGTCTTAAAGGTATCAGAAGCACAAACCCTGTTGCCGTAGGTGACAGGGTTGAGCTTATCACCAACCAAGAAGGCACGGCTTTTATCTGTGCCATTGAAGACCGAAAGAACTATATTATTCGCAAATCACAGAACCTTAGCAAGCAAAGTCACATCTTAGCGGCTAATGTTGATCAGGCTTTCTTGTTGGTAACGGTCAACTATCCCCAAACGAGCACTACGTTTATTGACCGTTTTTTGGCGTCGGCTGAGGCTTACCGTGTACCCGTCATTCTTATATTCAATAAAACTGATTTGCTGAGCGAGGAAGAATTGCGTTATCAAAAGATGATGATGACCCTCTATCAGACGATAGGTTACGCATGTTATGACATATCCGCCGCCACCGGTAAGGGCATGGAACCGCTTCTTCCTTTGCTGAAAGAGAAGATAACGCTGCTTAGTGGCAACAGTGGAGTGGGCAAATCAACGTTTATAAACCAGATATTACCCCATGTAAACCTACGAACGGCAGAGATAAGTGACGCCCATAACACGGGTATGCACACCACTACGTTCAGTGAAATGCTGGAGTTGCCCGAGGGAGGTTACCTCATTGACACGCCGGGAATCAAAGGCTTTGGCACTTTTGACATGGAGCCGGAGGAGGTAACAAGCTATTTCAAGGAGATATTCAAGTTCTCGCAAGATTGTAAATTCAACAATTGCACGCACACACATGAGCCCGGTTGCGCTGTCTTAAAGGCTGTTGAGAATCATTACATAGCCGCCAGCCGGTATCAAAGTTACCTCAATATGCTGGAAGATAAGGATGAAAACAAGTATAGGGAAGCCTATTAAATGTTTCTAAATACTATTGATGGGCGTATAGGAAAGCCTATACCAAATTAATAAAGTTGCCCGATAAAAACAAGGAAGGCTGTAAGGGATTATCCCTTACAGCCTTCCTTGTTCACCTAAGTAGCTATCCTTGAATCCCAAGAAATAGAGAATTCCGTCCAAACCAATGTTGTTTATGCTCTGCTTAGCATTGGCCACAACCCTTGGTTTGGCGTGGAAAGCGATACCCAATCCGGCTTCCGAAATCATGGGAAGGTCGTTGGCACCATCACCAACGGCGATAGTCTGTGCCAAGTTTACCTTTTCTACCTGCGCGATAAGTTTGAGCAGCTCGGCTTTGCGATGGCCATCGACAATCTCTCCCACGTAGTTTCCCGTCAGTTTTCCGTTCTCGTCGATTTCCAATTCATTGGCATATACGTAGTCAATGCCGTACCGCCGTTGCAGATATTCTCCAAAATAGGTGAATCCACCGCTCAATATGGCGATTTTATAGCCGCATGTTTTCAGCACCGACATCAAGCGATCGGCGCCCTCCGTTATGGGTAGATGTTCCGCTATGTCCTGCATGACATGGGCGTCGAGCCCCTTGAGCAGCTTCACCCGCTCGGTAAAACTCTCTTTAAAGTCTATTTCGCCACGCATGGCCCGCTCCGTTATCTCCTTCACTTGTGCACCCACGCCGGCTCGCTCGGCCAGTTCGTCTATACATTCTGTTTGAATCAGCGTGGAATCCATGTCGAAACAGATAAGTCGGCGCATGCGTCTATACATGTCATCCTTCTGAAATGAGAAGTCAATTTCCATGTCTGCCGACATCTTCATCAACTGTTCTTGCATCAAGTTGTTATCTTCGGGCGTGCCACGGAGCGAGAATTCGATGCAAGCCTTGACATTCTTTTGCGTGTTTACTATGCTCGGACGCCCCGTGAGGCGCAAAATAGAGTCGATGTTAAGCCCTTGGTCGGCTATGATTTGCGTGGCCGAGGCTATCTGTCGGGCCGCCAACTTGCGGCCGATGATGGTCAGTATGTAGCGGTTTTTACCTTGTCGGCCTACCCATGACTCATATTCCGTGTCGCTGATGGGCGAAAATGCGATGTTAATACCCATTTCGGTAGCTTTGAAAAGCAACTCTTTCATTACTTGTCCCGAGTGGTTCTCGTCCATTCTTACCAATATTCCCAGCGACAAAGTGCTGTGAATGTCGGCCTGACCGATGTCAAGAATCTGCGTGTTGTACTTTGACAGTATCGCCATGATTGACGCCGTGAGGCCGGGACGGTCCTGTCCGGTAATGCTGATAAGTATCTGTTCTTTCTTTTCTTTCAAGTCCATTGCTTCCGTCTTGCTATTGGTTATTCTCCAATGGTTATGGTATATTCGCTCATGAACGAGGCACCCGGCTGTAGTTTGTTCATCAAGTATCTGTCCTTAAACTCACCGTCATATTCCGCCCAGTCGTGAATGCCATACCAAGGTTCGATACAGATGAAGGGCGCATGCTTGCCGGCGGGAGTCCATATACCCACGGCGGGGCTCTTGAAATCGAGCGTCACGGCCGGTCTATCGTTCTCGTCGAGCAGTTCCACGTGCTTTACTTGCTGATGATCGAATATCACCGCGTCGTCCTTAAACGTGTCCTCATCTATTTCCCAAAGGCCATCTTGGGTTTCAACCTTGTGATAACCCGGCTTCAAACAGCCTTCCACGTTGCCAAACACCCGATGAGGCTCGGCCTCGTCTAATCGCAGTTTGGCCTTCATAGGCTCTCCCTTCGTGCATCCGGGCACCATGAAAGCGGGATGACCGCCTATTTGGAAGAATATCTCTTTGCTGTCGGTATTCTCCACATGCCACACGACATGGAGCTTGTTCTCAACAAGTTTATAGCTGATAGCCAAGTTAAAATGGTAAGGATACACCTTGTAAGTCTCGGCATTGTCGTGAAGTCCCAATACGATTCGGTTCTCGCCTTTGGCCAAAACGGTAAAGTCGGTGTCACGGGCAAAGCCATGCCGTTCCATGTGGTATTCCTTTCCATTGATTCTGAATGTGTTTTTCCACAGTCCACACACGATGGGGAAGAGGATGGGAGACTTGCGTCCCCAATATGTAGCGTCACCATCCCATAGGTATTCTTGGTCATCCGCGTCCTTGATACTTTGCAACTCGGCACCGTGTTCCGCTATTTCCACGGTGAGCACGCCGTTCTTTATTTGTTCCATAAGGCTTCTTTTTTTATTTGCTATTGTTGCAAAGGTAGCAACTTTTCCTCAAAGAGCCCTTTTAAACATCAAACTTTTGCTACTTTTGCAGCCAAATACGAAATGATGATGAATACAAAAGTAAAAGGTTTTACGGCAGGTATTCTGGCCGCGATGTTCTATGGTACCAATCCGCTTGGTACACTTTATCTCTATGAAGGCGGCATAACGTCGGGCTCGGTCTTGTTCTATCGCTATGCCTTGGCAGCGCTCATGTTTGCCATTTGGATGATAGCGAAGGGCGAAAGTTTCAAGATCAAGCCCGGCCATGCTATCCGTTTTGCCATTTTGGGCGCCTTTTTCGCCATGTCGTCCACCACGCTTTATCTAAGTTTTCGCCACATGGACGCCGGTATTTCCAGTACCATTCTTTTCAGTTATCCTATCATGACCGCCGTGCTTATGGTGGCTTTTTTCCATGAGAAGATAACTTGGGGCACCACCTTTTCTATCATTATGGCCATCGTTGGTATCGGATTGTTGTACCGGGGCAACGGCACGGGGCGGCTCTCGACCACGGGTGTCAGCTTGGTTTTGCAGTCCTCGCTGTTCTATGCCTTCTATATTATCGGTGTAAACCGCATGAACACGAGCTATTCTTCCTTGAAATTCACGTTTTGGATAGTGCTTTTCGGCCTGCTGTCCATCCTTGCTTACACATGGGTTTCGGGTGAGTCATTGCAACCTTTGCATGGAACTTGGCAATGGGTCAACGCTTTTCAGTTGGCGCTTTTGCCCACGGTGTTAAGCCTTTTCCTCATGACCGTGGCCATAAAGAACATCGGCAGTACGCCCTCGGCTATCATGGGAGCCCTCGAACCCGTGACGGCGGTGCTTATAGGCGTGCTTATTTTTCATGAAAGTTTCTCTTTTCGGCTGGCCGTGGGTATCGTGATGATTCTGTCGGCCGTCATCATTCTTATCCTCTCAAAGCGCATGCGGGCTTGAACAGAGCGTAAGATGAAAACGTGGTTTTGTTAAATTCTTTCATCGAAAAACCTACTCCGGCGGCGAAGCTATCCGGCTTTAAAATGGTCCGAAATACGTATTTCGTGGCTCGATGAGCAGTTTCTTGGCGCCCGTAATGGTGTTATGGGCCGGTCAAATGGCTGCTATGACGTGGCCGGAGTGGTGCTTTCGCCGTTCCGAAAGGCTACATTCAGACCGTAAAAGAGGGCATTTTGAAGGATGAGAAATGGCTTTTTGTTTTATGGAAAAATGTAAATGGTTGATTCATACCGATATACAAAAGCGGCTAAAAACGTGATTTCATTGACCGATAGTTGCTCGTTTGCAAAATCAATAGCCATTTTTTATCCTTTGTAAAGATAATTCTGAACTTTTATTGAAAGCATTGTGATGATGAGTTTTCCATGCTTTCATGATTCTATTTCTTGGAAAGACACCCGCTGTTCTTGGCATTATAAAATATGGAATCTTGCCATGCGTTGTCTCATCTTTTTTGTAACTTTGCACCTATGATACATGAGGAAGATACAATAGACGGTCTTACGGTCGATGAGTTGCGTGGCAAGCGTATTGCCGTGTTGCTCTCCGGCGGTGTCGACAGCAGTGTCGTGGTGTGGGAGTTTGCCCGTTTGGGCCTCCATCCCGACTGTTTTTATATAAAGATAGGTCCCGAGGAGCAGGAGGAATGGGACTGCTCGAGCGAGGAAGACTTGGAAATGGCCACTGCCGTGGCAGCCCGTTTCGGTTGTCGTTTGGAGGTGGTAGATTGTCATAAGGAGTATTGGGACCAAGTGACCCGTTACACCATGGAGAAGGTGAAGGCCGGTTTCACGCCCAATCCCGACGTTATGTGCAACCGACTTATCAAGTTTGGTGCCTTCCATGAGAAGCGGGGACACGACTACGACTTGATAGCCACGGGCCATTATGCCCGCACCGAGCTGATCGATGGCGAGAAATGGCTCGTCACCAGCCCCGACCCGGTGAAAGACCAGACCGATTTCTTGGCGCAGATTTACGACTGGCAACTTAAGAAAGCCATCTTCCCGATAGGTCATCACGTGAAAAACGAGGTGCGGGAGATAGCCGAGGCCGAGCATTTGGTCAACGCCCGACGCAAGGACAGTCAAGGTATTTGCTTCTTGGGGCAAATCAATTATAACGATTATCTCCATCGGTATTTGGGCGATTGCCCGGGTGATGTCATCGAGTTAGAGACCGGTAAGAAGATAGGTGAGCACAAGGCACTGTGGTATCACACGATAGGACAGCGCAAAGGCTTAGGTTTCGGAGGCGGACCGTGGTTCGTCGTGAAGAAAGATGTGGAGCGTAACATACTCTATGTGAGCCATGGTTACGACCCGCAGACGGCCTATAAGCAGGATTTTAAGGTGCATGATTTTCATTATCTCACCCGAACGGACGTGTTGCCGTCGGGCACCAAAGTGACCTTTAAGATACGTCACACGGCCGAATACCATCCTGCTACGATAGAACGGCTGTCCGATCACGAGTTCATCGTGCACTCCGCGGCGCCTATCCACGGCGTGGCGCCGGGTCAGTTCTGCGTGGTTTACGACGAGCAACACCATCGTTGTTTCGGCAGTGCCGAGATAACTTTATAATCAGTGGGGCATGAAAGAGCGCATACAACAGCTTCTTGCCGAACTGAACCGGGGCCTTTTCGAGAAAGAGAGCGAAGTAGCCTTGTCGCTTTTGGCGGCCATTGCCGGGCAGAGCGTCATTCTTTTAGGCCCTCCGGGCGTAGCCAAGTCCATGGTGGCGCGCCGTTTGAAGCGGGCTTTTGCGGGTGGTCGGGCCTTTGAGTACCTCATGTCACGCTTCTCAACGCCCGATGAGATATTCGGCCCGGTGAGCATATCCAAACTCAAGAGCTGCGATAGCTATGAGCGGGTGGTCGACGGTTATCTGCCGACGGCCGACGTCGTGTTTCTCGATGAGATATGGAAAGCCGGTCCGGCCATACAGAATACGCTGTTGACGGTTATCAATGAGAAGGTGTTTCGCAATGGAAATAGGCTCCTGACCTTGCCACTCAAGCTATTGGTGGCGGCCAGCAATGAGTTGCCGGCCAAGGGTGAGGGGCTCGAAGCGCTGTGGGACCGTTTCATTATTCGCGTGGAGAGCCGGCCCATTGCCACGGAGGCGGGATTTGACGCTATGTTTCGGTTGCGCCGTGAGGACGAGTTGGGCGATGACGTCTCGGCCGGGCAGGAGCTTGAGGGCGCCATTCGGCCCGAGGAGTATGCCCGATGGGCAGGCCTGATTGACGAGGTTGAGATAGGCGACTATGTCTTGTCGTGCATTCACTCCATCCGAAAGAGCCTTCGACAAGTGAGCGTGGACGAGACGGAGGAGCGCCGCGACATCTACGTTAGTGACCGTCGGTGGCGTAATATCGCACGATTGTTGCGTACATCGGCCTTTACGCACGACCGCCGTAAGGTTATTTTAGCCGACCTATTGCCCATTTACCATTGTCTGTGGCAGGAACCTGACGAGCGCGACGCCATCCGTCGGCTTGTGATAAGTGCTCTTTTCTCGGCTTCGGCCTATCGTTTGGCCGACATCAAGCAGGCCGTCGAGGAGGATATTCGCTATCATCGGCGTAGGGTGGAAGGCCGTTTGGCCGCGGGACAGCGTGATTATGAAGCCGAGATAGAACAGCTTTCGGAGCAGCTCTCGGGGCAGGAAGCGCAGATAAAGGCCCATCTTTATGTTTCAAAAGAAGACTTAAAGGAGTTGCAGACTTACCTGACCGACTTCTATCGTGCCATCGCTTTCACCCGTCAGGATGTGAGTAAGCTCTATGAGTGAGCCTTTATAAGGAGCCGATAATTGCGGTTCCGTTTTGTAAACTCTCTTATTTCCCGTTTCATTGGATAATCCCCTTTTAGACATTCATCGCTATTTGAAGTACCTTGACGACTTCATCCAACGTGGACTTGCGCCCGAACCGGCGTCTGTCGATGAGCGTTTGAGGCCGTGGGAGAATCGCCGTGACCCTTTGTTCGACTTTCTTACGCGTCTTTTTAAAGCGCCCAACTACCTTCAGCAGGTGAAAAACAGCCGGTTGCGGTGTCGTGTTTTCCAAGAGACTGTGGGCAAGTTTGTGGCCGAAGTGGTGAAACATGCGGGCTTTCAGTACCAACGTGCGTGGACGGAACGCAATCGAATGGAGCTTGTTTTGGGGTGGACTGATGTTCAACGGCTTGACCGTCAGCGGTTAGAGCAGTTGTTGAACGATATTATGGAGCTGCATCGGGCGGATGGTTTCGACGCCGATTTCTTTTTGAAGCGCATGGTTGGTCCCGCGGTTTTGGACTCCCTGCTTTGGGAAAAGTTGGTTCATGATTGGCGCGAGGCCTATCTCACGGGATTTGCCGGTCAGGTTTCGGCTTATATTGAGCGCCATCGTGGGGCTTTTGAGGAGCGTTTGGAATTGCTGATGAAGCAGGTCACACGGTTTGTCAAGGTGCGTCAGGTGACAGAACGGCAGGCTGTGCAGGCGTGGAACATGCTCAATAACCAATGGACGGAGACGGAGTTTGAGCGACAATTGAACAATGTTCGCATTCAAGAACATTATCCGGAGATTGACGAGGTGGTAGCTAAGATGGGGCGGACGGCCGATGAAAACGGCAAGGATAGGCTGGCCGTGGCTTCCGGATTGGCCATGAAGATGGAGCATGCCTCGGGCAGCGACATCGAGGGAATCAGCGTTGGCAACGACTTGCATGCGCTGTTGCCGCTGGAGCTGGCCCTTTATGCCGACCATGATATGGAGAGTCTGTTCTTTTACAAGTACAATGCACGCCGATTACAGACGTTCAAGTATAAGAGCGAAATGAGCACACCGGCCCGTCGGTTGGGCTTGGCTCATGCCTCACGCCGTGGTCCTATGATCGTATGTATCGACACTTCGGCCAGCATGTATGGCACTCCGCAGCGTATAACGTCATCAATGCTGGCGCTGATAGAGGAAACGGCCGAGTCATTGGACCGTGACTGTTTCCTGATAGATTTCTCCGTGTCGATTCGACCGATAGATTTGAGGTTGCGTAGGCGTGAGAAGCGGTTGGAGCGTTTGGGCTTGAAGCCCGAGGAAAACTTCGCCAAAGGAAGCGTACCCTTCATAGGTGGTGGTACGAGTGCCCGCAAACTGATGGACCAAATGTTTGAGTTGCTCGATCGGCAAGGGGGCCATTATGTCAATGCCGACGTGTTGTGGGTCACTGATTTTTATGTGCCATTGCCGCAAAGGAGCTATTTGGAGCGGTTAAAGACCTACCGTGACACGGGCACAAAGTTCTACGGACTGCGTATTATCAGCGCTGACGATAAGCAGGAAAACGAGTGGGAGAGCTATTTCAACCACACCTATGAGATTCATTATCGCAATGTGCGCCGCTATTAAGAAAACACCGACCGGGCGATAATTTGTATTTATTTTCTTTCTTTACCTTATTCTTTTTCGTAAATTTGCAATTACAACAATGCCACATATTGTTGTCATTAGTTAGAACATACGATTTATGAGAAAAATAAAGACAGGAAAACCGCTCTCCGAACGTGAGAGCAATTCATTGAATACTTATTTGGATGAAATCGGAAAAGAGGCTTTGCTCTCTTTGGAAGAGGAAAAGGAGCTTTCGGAACGTATCCGACAAGGTGACCGCCGGGCTCTGAACAAGCTGGCAGAGGCCAATCTTCGTTTTGTCGTTGCTGTGGCCAAGCATTATCAGGGAGAGGGTTTGGGCATGAATGACCTTATCAGTGAAGGCAACATGGCGCTTATTCATGCGGCCGAGAACTTTGACAGCAGCCGTGGATTGCGCTTCATCGCTTATGCCGAGGCTTATATACGGAGGGCTATCGAGCGGGCTTTGAATGAGCAGGCCGGCATTTATCGGCTTCCAAAGAACGAGACCAATCCGATGGAACAGTACAACAGCCGTCCTTTTTCGGTAGATGCGCCGCTGGTAGAGGGTAAGAGTGTGAGCTTGTTGAGCGTGCTTCATGACGAGGATGCGCCCGAAGCTGACGATGAATTGGTAGCGGAATTTGACCGAAAAGCCTTGGAAGAGGCGATGATAGTGCTCAATGAGCGTGAGCGTTTGGTCATTTCGGCTTTCTATGGGATAGGAACTGACCATACGGCTTTGGCCGAGATAGGCAACCATTTGGGCCTGAAGCGTGAGCGGGTGCGGCAGATAAGGAAGACCGCCCTGCGTAAGTTAGGCAAATATAATCCCGTTTTGAAACGATTGTAGCACAAGGATAAGTATGTAGAAAGAAATATAAAAGGTGGAAGATGACAAACCGTTGATGTTTGAAATCTTCCACCTTATTATATGATAGGGGGTAGGCCACGGTTTGCGTGGCCCAAAGCTGTTTAGTCAAGTACGCTTCCGTGGGTAACGGCATACTTACCGGCACCGGTGAAGCAGAGAACTCCTGCGCCGAGGAGGTAGAGCATTGGCAACTCAATGGCCCAACCGCCGGTCATCGGATCAACGGAGAATATTTGTCCTGCGTGGGCCATCAGGATAGCCACAACCATGTTGCCGGCAAACACGACGGCTGCCGCACGGGTCCATAGGCCGATAATGAGCATGATGGAAGCCACAAGCTCGGCGGCCAAAGCGCCATAGGCAATGAACGAGGGCAGGCCCATTTGGGTCAGCATGCCACCGATGAAGCCTACGCCGGCAGTCAGTTTGTGAACTCCATGGAACAACATGAGTCCGCCTATGGCTAAACGTAACAACAGTAAACCGCAGTCATTGCTGCGAAGAAAATCCTTTTCTAATGTCATAATTCTTAAAATTTAATTGTCAAAATGTGTCCCAACAGTGTGTCGGAACGGTAGTTATAGTCTGTGAAAGGGGTGTCTTGTTTTTGTGAGATTATTATTATTGTAAATTTAAAAAGCAGCTTACGTCTGTCCGAAGCGTGACTTCTGCAATGCTTAATCAATTTTTCAGTAAATCCAAAACGCCGTCAATAATCTTTTGGAGGCCGCTTCCCGTTGTGCTGTCGCTTTCTTGTTTGACCTGTTCTTTTACGATATTGCCAATCGTATTAATGATTTTGTCGGTCGTATTCTTATCAGCAGTGTGCTCGTCGTTGGTCGTTTGGTCTGCGTCAGTGGAGTTTACGTCGGTTTCAGTTTGGCCTTCGGTACTTTCTTCCGTGCTCTCATAAGCGTTGCTTGCGTCGTTTTGATCGAGTAGTCCGGGGCTTTTGCGCTCCAAAGCCTTGGTTATGTCATCGCTGTTCATTGTGATGATTTTGCCTAAAAAGCCATAGGAAACAGTGTGGTCCTTACCGTTCCAACGCACGGTTGTCTTGGAAAAGAACAGGTAATTGTGGTAATCCAACGTGTTGCTGAGTGCGTCGAATACGCTTCCCGTGAGCATTCGGCTCATCATCTTAAGTCCGGCGGTGATGAAATCATCATTCTCATTGACGGTCTTTTCATCTACATAAGACGTCAGGCTGTCACGAATGGCGTCTTGATGGGCACGCTTGTCAGGGTTGGTAAAGGCAAAAGTAAGTGCCAAAAACGCAACGATGGCGCCTAACCATAGGCCTATGTGGCGGTTCTTTTTAGGAAGTGGTGGTTGAACAGCTTGTCGGTAGCCGTTGGCAGTGGTCGTTTGGTAGGGCCGCTCGCTGTTAGTGGCATATTGGGATGGGGTGAAAGGTGGTGGCGTAGCGGTTTCTTGGGAGTTGAAGAGCAAATCTTTCAATTCCTCAACCTGCCATGCCGGCGTCCAATTGGTCATGCCTTCAGTCCATACAAGGGTCTCTGACGTAATGCCTTTAGCCCTTAATTCATCTATTGTGAAAGGGCCTTCCTGCCGGTTGTTCTTGATGATAAAATAGTTCATACGTAAATGATGGCGTTTTAGTGATACCTTTTTCTTAAAATAAATCGTTCAGTGCAACACGCAACTCGGTCATCTTTTGGTAGACGATATGGGCGCCGGCATCGTAAAGCACTTGGTCGGGCAGGGGACCACTGTTGACTCCTATCGTGAATATATCGGCCGATGCACCTGACTGGACGCCCAGTGGCGCATTCTCAACGACCATCGCTTCCCACGGCAAAAGGTCGCCGGCTTTGCGTAGTCCCATAAGATATGGGTCGGGATAGGGCTTTCCACGGTCCACGTCATAGGCCGTTACGATATGTTCTTTGCTAAGAAAACGACCGAAATCACGGAGCAATCGGTCGATCAAAGGGCGTTGTCCGCTGCCTGTAACGACATTGATCGTTATATCATGGTGGGCAAGCAGCTCCATCACATCGAGCACTCCATCGAAGATGGGAGCCTCGGGCATGGTGTGGAAGATATGGGTTTTGACGTCGTACATGGTCTGCGCGTCGGCCAATGATATGTCCTCACCCTTTTGGAGTTTGACAAAATGCCGGATGGTGTCAATGCCTCGTGCGCCCTCCGTGGCGTAAGCGTCCTGCGCGGTCATGGTAATGCCAAAGCGTGCCATGCTCTCTTGCCATGCGATAGCGTGATGGGGCATGCTGTCATACAGCACTCCGTCCATATCAAAAAGCACGGCTTTGGGGCAGAAATGTCCCAAACCGTGCTTCTCTAAGTATAGATTTATCTTTTCTTTTAGCATGAATAGATTACAATCTCTCGCGTATTGCCTTGCTCTCTGCCTCATAACCGGGCTTGTTAAGTAGGGCAAACATATTCTTCTTATAGGCCTCTACACCCGGCTGATTGAAGGGATTAACCTCCTGAAGCAGGCCGCTGATACCGCAAGCGATTTCAAAGAAGTAGATGAGTTGGCCAAGATAGTATGCCGAAAGCTCGGGAATGTTGATGAGAATGTTAGGTACTCCACCATCCACATGGGCCATGCGAGTGCCAAGTTCGGCCATTTTATTGACTTCATCCACACGTTTTCCGGCGAGGAAGTTAAGCCCATCGAGGTTCTCTTCATCGTGAGGGAAGTCCACTTTGTGGCAAGGTGACTCCACGGAGATAACCGTTTCAAAGATAGAACGCTCACCCTCTTGAATCCATTGGCCCATAGAGTGGAGGTCAGTGGTAAAGTCGCAGGCGGCAGGGAATATGCCTTTGAGCTCTTTTCCTTCGCTTTCACCGTATAATTGCTTCCACCATTCGGCCATGAAGTGGAGCTTTGGCTGGAAGTTAGCTACGATTTCGATCTTCTTTCCGGCCTGTGTATAGAGTGCTTGACGCACTGCCGCATAGCGGGCAGCCATGTTTTCGGCGAAAGGAACATCCTTTCCGCAGGCTTTTTCCATGTCAGTGGCACCCTGAACCAATGCTTTCACGTCGAGACCGGCGCAGGCTATAGGCAGCAAACCTACCGGAGTGAGTACCGAGAAGCGGCCACCAACGTTGTCGGGGATGATGAAACTCTTATAACCTTCCTTGTCGGCGCAGGTGCGGGCGGCACCTTTCTTGGCGTCGGTTACGGCAACAATAACGTCACGAGTTTCGTCCTTACCCCGTTGAGCCTCACATTGTTTCTTCAATAAGCGGAAAGCCAAGGCGGTCTCGGTGGTGGTTCCGGACTTTGAAATATTGATAACGCCGAACTTCTTGTCCTTCAAATACTCGGTCAGTTCATAGAGATAATCCTCTCCAATGTTGTTTCCGGCAAAGAGAATGGTCGGGTTCTTGCGGTCGTTGATGAGCCAATCGAAGCTGTTTCCCAAGGCTTCAATCACCGCACGGGCACCAAGATAGGAGCCACCGATACCGGCTACAACAATCACTTCACACTTTTCACGAAGTGTGTTGGCCACGGTTTGGATTTCATTGAGGAATTCCTCGGTGATACCTGATGGCAAATGGAGCCAGCCAAGGAAGTCGTTGCCGGCGCAGGTGCCATTCTCGAGGGCTTCCTGAGCAGCCTTTACTTTTGCCTCATAAGCCTCTACCGCACCCTTAGAGAGGAACTGTTCGGCTTTTGTAATGTCTAATTTGATACTTTTCATTGTTGTTTGTGTATTTTGAACAGTGGCGAACGAGGGTGTCACTACTGTTTTCATAAGTCATTATTGTAAACGATCGGCCAATTGCTTTATCTCAAAGAACGCGTCTTTTCGCTCATAGAGAATGTTATAAACGGCGTCAAGGATAGGCATGTCAACCAGCACTTGGCTGTTGATTTCCTTCATACACTTGGTTCCGTAATAGCCTTCGGCTATCATTTCCATTTCGATTTGCGCACTCTTAACGGAGTAACCTTTGCCTATCATCGTACCAAACGTACGGTTACGGCTGAAGTTACTGTAGCCCGTAACGAGCAAGTCACCCAAGTAAACGCTATCCTCAATAGAACGACTGGTAGGATATACGGCGGTCAAAAAGCGGTTCATCTCTTGCGTGGCGTTAGATATGAGCACGGCTAAGAAGTTATCTCCGTACTTCATTCCATGACAAATGCCGGCCGCAATGGCGTAAACATTCTTTAAAACCGCAGCGTATTCTATACCGACAATATCGGATGAGGTTTTTGTTTTGATGAACTCACTCGATATGACGTCGGCAAATGCCTGCGCCTTTTCGATGTTCGAGCAGCCGATAGTCAAATAAGAAAGGCGCTCCATGGCCACTTCCTCGGAATGAGAGGGGCCACCTATGCAGGCGATTTGGTCGTAGGGCACGTTCCAAACCTGATGGAAATACTCCGAAACCACCACATTCTCATCGGGCACAATGCCTTTGATGGCCGAAACGATGTGCTTATCGTGGAGCGGAGTGGTAAGTTTCTTTAAGTGATTCTTGAGATAGGGCGATGGTGTTACGAAGACAAGCGTGTCATAGTCGTGCACAATGCGGTTGATGTCGCTTGAGAAATCAATCTCATCCGTATTGAAATGAGCCGTCATAAGGTACGCGGGATTATGGCCTAAGCGCTTGAATTCCTCGATACGATCCTCACGACGCATGTACCATCCGATGTGATGCGTATGGCGCACCACTATCTTGGCGATGGCCGTAGCCCACGAACCACCGCCTATGATAGCTATTCGTCCGCAGTTATACATTGGCCTTATCTATCCAAGATTGGAACTCTTCTACCGTGGGTTTCTGATAATCGAGCTTGTATTTCTTGACAATCTCGCCCAACTTCTGCTGCAATCCCTGTGCCTTTTGCTCCTTAATGTCGCTGATAAGATTAAAACCGGCCTTGCGAAGCACGTAAACCCATTCTTCACTGACGCCAAGTTCGGCCCATTCCTTTACACTATTCTGCGGTATTTTGGCCTCGGGCTTCATCTGGGGGAAGAGAAGTACCTCTTGAATGAACTCCTTACCCATCATCAACATGCAGAGGCGGTCGATTCCAATGCCGATACCCGAAGTGGGAGGCATACCGTATTGGAGCGCACGCAAGAAGTCTTGGTCAATAATCATGGCCTCATCGTCGCCCTTATCGGCCAACTGCATTTGGTCTTTAAAGCGCTCTTCTTGGTCTATGGGGTCGTTAAGCTCGGAGTAGGCGTTGGCCAATTCCTTACCGTTTACCATCAACTCAAAGCGTTCGGTCAGCCCCGGTTTAGAGCGATGTATCTTTGTCAACGGGCTCATTTCTACCGGATAATCGGTTATGAAGGTAGGTTGGATGAAGGAACCTTCGCAGAACTCGCCGAAGATTTCATCGATCAGCTTGCCTTTACCGAACGTTTCGTCAATGCCTTCCATGCGTAAGTCGACGGTCGCTATCTTACGAATCTCGTCTTCATTCTTATCGCTGAGGTCGAAACCGGTCTTCTCTTGGATGGCCTCAAGTATGGGAAGACGACGGAACGGAGCCTTAAAGGAAATGACATTGTCGCCATTTTGTACCTCGGTACTGCCGTTGTTAACGGCCTTACAGATGGTTTCGAGCAGTTGCTCGGTGAAACTCATCATCCAGTTATAATCCTTGTACTGTACGTAAAGCTCCATACAAGTAAACTCGGGGTTATGGAATTTGTCCATACCTTCGTTTCGGAAGTTCTTACCTATTTCGTAAACACCCTCAAAACCGCCCACGATGAGTCGCTTCAAGTAAAGCTCCGTGGCGATACGCATGTACATGTCGACATTCAACGCGTTGAAATGAGTGATGAAAGGACGGGCCGACGCACCGCCGGGAATGCTCTGGAGCGTAGGTGTTTCTACCTCGGTATAGCCGTGCTCATCGAAGAAGTTGCGCATGGTACGCAGCACGGTGGCTCGCTTGAGGAAGGTATCTTTCACGCCATCGTTGACAATGAGGTCCACGTAACGCTGACGGGCACGCAGCTCGGGGTCGTCAAACTTGTCGTAAGCCACGCCATCCTTGTACTTCACGATGGGCAGTGGCTTGAGACTTTTGCTAAGAATGGTCAGCTCCTTGGCGTGCACACTGATTTCGCCCGTTTGTGTCTTGAAGACAAAACCTTTCACTCCGATGATGTCACCAATATCGAGTAGTTTCTTGAAAACCTTATTGTAGAGGTCTTTATCCTCGCCCGGACAAATGTCATCGCGCGAAATATAGACTTGAACTCGGCCTTTGCTATCCTGAAGTTCCGCAAAGCTGGCCTTTCCCATCACACGTCGGCTCATCATACGGCCGGCAATTACCACCTCGGGTTGCTCCTCCTCGCTGAAGAGTTCTTTTATATCGGTAGAATAAGCATTGGTTGGAAACTCGGCGGCGGGGTAGGGATTAATCCCCATGTTGCGTAATTCTTGAAGACTTTGTCGGCGGACAATCTCCTGTTCACTTAATTCTAAAACGTTCATAACTTTATATTGGAATATATACTTTTGGCTGCGAAGTTACTAATATTTTTTGATATGGCGGTTGATTTCACCTTATTTATTATATAGAGGCCTTGTAGAGGCGGGATTGCGGTGGGCTGTCGGCGTATTCGGAGAGGAGAAATGGAAGCATGATTTGTAAAGAATTATTCACTAAAAAAGTGCTCTTGAAAATCTGTCATTTAGCTTTCCGAAATGGCGTTTATGAGCTTTGACAAGTCTTAAAATCAGCTTTTACGCTTCAAAAAACGTGCCATGAATGGCTCATTTGGGGCCTTTGACGCTGTTAGAATGGCGTTTTAAACGAGTGGTTGATGGTCTTTTGCCGGCTGAAAGCAGTGCTTTGGCGTGGTCATAAGGGGCAAATGGGGTAGTGAGAATGAAGCTGTTATGTGGTAAGATGTGATAACTTATTGATTAATAATGGGTTATCAAAGTCTTGAAAAATTACGTTTTTTCGCATCGTAAATTGTTTTCTTGCAAATAATCGACCCACGATGAGGCATTTGTAAATAATTTTGGCACGCTCTTTGCATTACGAATGACTGGAAACAAATAACTAAATAACATATTATGCAAAAAGGAAATATTGGGGTTACGACCGAGAACATCTTCCCTGTTATCAAAAAGTTTCTCTATTCTGATCATGAAATCTTCTTGCGTGAAATGGTTTCTAATGCCGTCGACGCTACGCAGAAGATGAAGACTTTGGCCGAACGTGGCGATTTCAAGGGCGACTTGGGCGACCTTACCGTTCGTGTTAGCTTGGATAAAGAGCAAAAAACGCTGACCATCAGCGACCGTGGTATCGGTATGACCGAGGAGGAAATAGATAAGTATATCAATCAGATAGCGTTCTCGGGAGTGACCGATTTCTTGGATAAATATAAGGATAATGCCAACGCTATCATAGGTCATTTCGGCTTGGGATTCTACTCTTCGTTCATGGTTTCCGACAAAGTAGAGATTATAACCCGCAGCTATAAGGAAGGAAGTAAGGCCGTGAAGTGGAGTTGCGACGGCAGTCCCGCGTTTGAGATAGACGACGCCGACAAGGCCGATCGTGGTTCGGACATCGTTCTCCACATATCTGACGACTGCGCGGAGTTCTTGGAGAAGAATAAGATAGAGGAGCTTCTGAATAAGTATTGCAAGTTCCTTGTGGTGCCGGTGGCCTTTGGCAAGAAGACCGAATGGAAGGAAGGTAAGCAGGTAGAGACCGCTGATGATAACGTGATTAACGACGTTGAGCCGCTGTGGGTTAAGACTCCCAGCAGTTTGAAGGACGAGGATTACAAGAGTTTTTATCGTACTTTGTACCCCATGCAGGACGAACCTTTGTTCTGGATTCACCTCAATGTGGACTATCCTTTCAACCTTACGGGTATTCTTTACTTCCCTCGCGTGCGCTCAAACATCGAGTTACAGCGCAATAAAATTCAGCTTTATTGTAATCAGGTGTTCGTAACAGATCAGGTAGAGGGTATCGTTCCCGAGTTTCTTACGCTGCTCCATGGCGTTATTGACTCACCCGATATACCGTTGAACGTGAGCCGCAGCTATCTGCAGAGCGACGCCAACGTGAAGAAAATAAGCACTTACATCACCAAAAAGGTGTCCGACCGCCTGCAAAGCATATTTAAGGAGGACCGAAAGCAGTACGAGGAGAAGTGGGATAACCTGAAGTTGTTTATCAACTACGGCATGTTGTCACAGCCTGACTTCTACGATCGCGCCAAGGACTTTGCCTTGTTGAAGGACGTGGAGGGCAAATATTTCACCTTCGATGAGTACAAGGACGTTATCAAAGGTGAGCAAACCGATAAGGAAGGCAACCTTATTTACCTCTATGCCACCAACAAGGACGACCAATATACATATATAGAGGCGGCCAAGAACAAAGGGTACAGCGTTTTGTTGATGGATGGTGAGCTCGATGTTCCCGTGGCTTCCATGCTCGAACAGAAGTTTGAGAAGAGCCGGTTTACCCGTGTCGACTCTGATATTATCGACCGTATCATCGTTAAGGAAGACGCTAAGGCCACCGATTTGACCGACGAACAGCGTGACAATTTGTCAGAAGTGTTCCGTAGTCAAATGCCAAAACTCGACAAAGCAGAGTTCATGGTAGAGGTGCAAGCCCTTGGTTTGGAGGCTCAACCCGTAGTGGTTACGCAGAATGAGTACATGCGTCGCATGAAGGAAATGAGCCATTTCCAGCCCGGAATGAACTTCTACGCGCAAATGCCCGATAGCTATACGCTGGTACTTAACAGCGATCATAAGCTCGTAAAGCAGGTGTTGGGCGATACTACCGCCGCTACCGCCGAGGCGTTGAAGCCTATCGTGAGCGAGATAAAGGGCCAAGAAGCTCGTTTGGCGGTGCTTCGTCAGAGCCAAGGGCAGAAGAAGCCCGAGGAAATTACGCAGGAAGAGCGTGACGATGTGGCCAATACCGAGAAGGCAGTGCAGGACGAGCGGGCTAAGAAAGCCGACGTTCTTGCTACTTATGCCAAGGATAATGCCGTGGTACATCAGCTCATCGACTTGGCTCTTTTGCAAAACGGAATGCTCAAGGGTGCTGCGCTCGACGCATTCCTGAAGCGTAGTGTGGATATGATTGGTTAATAACGACTTTCTGATTCGTTAATTACAATTATGTGATAAAATGTGTGCAAAAATTTGGTAGTTACAGAAAAAGTAGCTACCTTTGCACTCGCAAATGAGAAAAACTGGCTTCGTAGCTCAACTGAATAGAGCATCTGACTACGGATCAGAAGGTTCCGGGTTTGAATCCCAGCGAAGTCACACTTTCTCGAAGCGTACAAATATGGTCATGGCTTCGTAGCTCAACTGAATAGAGCATCTGACTACGGATCAGAAGGTTCCGGGTTTGAATCCCAGCGAAGTCACCATCAAGAGGTTTTCAGAAATGAAAACCTCTTTTTTGTTTGTGGCAAACGGCGCCTTGATTGGTAAGGAGTTATGCAATAGAAAATCGGCCCTTGAGAATTACTCTTTAGGTAATTACCAAGGGCCGATAGGTGTTTTGAGCAGTAAGCATAGGATGGGCTGTGGCCCGTATCCTTCGTTGTATGGCGCGGGGAATGGCTTGATGAAGGAGAGGGAGCGGCAGTTATGCTTGCGGTTTATTTCTTTTTATTTATAAATAGGTCGTGTTCGCCATCGTAGATGGGGCTCTTTACGGAGAGCAGATTGAGCACCGAGTGGAATACATAGTGCTGGTCGATGAGCTCTTTCTTTGGCTTTAATTGTCGGAATCCGGGCGAGGTCCATACGAAGAACGGTATTTCGTACTGTTCTTTCGGGGCCATGCTCATAGGCAAACCGTGCATGTAGAGGTCGTTTTCACCGAGCGATTCGCCATGGTCGGACACGAACATCATGGCGCTATGCCATCCTTCAAGCGTACTTAGCGTATCGATGAGGCCGTTGAGCAGGTGGTCTGTGTAGAGTATTGTGTTGTTGTAAGCGTTGATAAGTTCGGGAATGGAGTCCTTGGCGTGCTCCACATTGGTGCATACCGGTGCGAATTTCTCAAACTCTTTCGGGTATTTGGTGTTGTAATTAGGGCCATGGCTGGTGCTGGTATGGAGCACTATGAACACTTTGTTCTTCTTACTTGCGAGGATACGGTCGCGTAATCCGGCGGTAAGAATCTCATCGTAGCGGGCCGGAATATCGGGATGTTCTTTTTGAAGGTCATGTTTTGTCTTGTATTCCTTTATGTGTACGGGTGGCTCTCCCCAATTACTGGTGCGCCATACCACCTCAGCACCCATGCGGTTAAGGTAGTTGGGCAGTATTTCATATAGCTTTGAAGTCTCCTTGTATTCGAGAATACTCTTCGTTCCGGCCGTAGTATAGGTGAAACATGACTGCGCATTGAACACGGTAAGGTCGTTTCGGCGGGATAGCTCGGGGTTGGTCGGTACGTCATAGCCGTAGAGTTGGAAGTTAGCTTTGCGGGCCGACTCTCCTATAACGAGCACTACGACCGTCTTCTCGTTGTCCTCGAAGGTGCCTTTAGGTAAGAGTATCTCCTCTTTATTGGCGTCGGCTTTGGCCGAGAACCAACGAATGGTGTTGACAATATAGGAGTAGGGCATGACCAAAGCGCCCAACTCGGTGTCGTATTTGCCAATCCATAATACTTGATTGAGGTTGAGCAATACCAATACGACAGCCATTCCGAGGGAACTGCCGCAAGCTATGCCGAAGCGTTTTAGCTTTCCTCGGTCAATCTTTTGCGCAAGGATATAGATGGCCGGCAGTACTCCGAAGACGAGAACGTAGAGAAATAACGTTGGCGTTATAAAGCCCGAAGCCTCTGATTCGCGGGTATTGAACACGTTGCCCAGCATGGAGCGGTCGATCAATACATGGTAGTTGATGACAAAGAAGGTACAAGTGGCGCTCAAAATGCTGCAGATGGCAAGGATGATTCGCCCCACATAGCGCAGCAGATAGATAAGTAAATAGCACATCATGAAGTTGAGTACCAACATGATGATGACCAAACTTATCATCAGGAATGATTTTGTGAGGAAGGAATGGTTGGCATGTTCCAATACAAAATTAAAGAAAGGAATATTGTAGAACACCAAATTGCCAAGGCTCATGAGTCCCGCGAACACCGTCAAGGACATGGGCTTGCGTAGAAATTGAAATACTTTCATACTTTTAATGAAGCGTTTTAATTGTTTCTAAGGCAAAGGTAAGAACATTCTTTAGCATAACCTTGGGTTTCAACTGTTTTTTGATCATGCGTATGAAGACTTCCTTACAATTCTTGTTTTGTAGTGGTTGTTTGGCTCATATCTTTGGCTTTCCCGAGAAATATGCCTACCTTTGCGCCGATTTCTATATTTACCAACAATGAAAAGAACCTTTATACCATTCGTTGTATTGTATGTTTTGTTTATTACAACCATGATTATCGCGTTGGTGGTTTACCCCAAAGGCGAACTCCATCTGCTGTTAAATAGTTATCATACGCCATTTTTAGACGGGTTGTTTGCCTACAGTACCCAATTGGCAGAGTGGCCTTTTTACGTTATCGCAGCCTTTCCGCTGTTGTTTTGGAAGGCCGGATGGACTTATCTTTATGCGGCTTCAGAGCTTACTTGCGCATTGACGGCCTTTACAATCAAGCGATTGTATAACATGCCTCGCCCTATAACGTTCTTTGCGAACTCCGGTGTGGACCTGCCATTGGTCGAAGGTGTGCGCATGCGTACCCAACATTCTTTCCCTTCGGGACATACTTCCACGTTCTTTGCCTTTGCTACTTTGACGGCATTACTTATCGCTTGCTGCTATGACAGTCGGTGTAAGGACAAGAAAGCAACGAAGGGTATCGTCCTTACTATAATCTTATTCTTCCTTCCTGTGTTAGGAGGCTACTCCCGCATATACCTTTCGCAGCATTTCTTGAGCGATGTTCTCGGGGGTAGTTTGATAGGTTTTATCATACCTTGTCTTATGTTTTGCTTGTTTTACAAAAAGCAGTGGATGCAGAAAACGTGGTTTAATCAACACCTTTTACCTATTAATAAGGGGAAGAAAAAGATTTAGCAGACTTATTCTTTTCGGCAACCGGGCAAAGTAGGACCGGCTTGTAACAGTGTTGTTATCGCTTTTGAGACAGATGGCAAAGGCCCTTTGATTTTTGTCTTTTCCCTTAATGGAGCATGCGCCCTCATGCTTCATGCGGTTTGTCATGGGCTTTTTGATTTATTTGTGAATAAAACAAAAAAAACGATAACGGAGTTAAAATAAGTTCGGAAAAGGGCTTTTCGAGAACAACCGATTAACTTTTTCGTTATATTTGCGCAGTAATGGTTATGTAGAATGTACAGTTGATTGATATAACTTATTTGACTTATATAACTAATTTTAATCCAATGAAAAAAGCATTAATCTTATTCTTGATGGCTGTGAGTTGTGTTTCGGCCCATGCGCAGCTAAAAGTAGACTTCGGTAGTTATGCCTTTGGTGCCACGGCAAGCTATGGTACGAGTAGTAATTATACCAATCTTGGCGCGGGTTTGGTTGTTCATAAGTTCTTCAGTGACCACTTTCGGGCCGCCGTTTATGGCAACTATTTCTTTGAAAACAAGAAGGTTAGCATGTTCGATTTTGGTGCTGACTTCCATTATGTGTTCCCTTTAACGAAGCAAATGGGCGTATATCCGTTGGTTGGTTTGGGCTATACGAAGGTGAAAATGAAGGACGTTATAGCTCCTCCTCCCGGAGTATTAGTAGATTTAGGCGATGACTATGGCGACGAGGAAGAGGGTCGTATACATGCCAATATTGGCGCGGGTTACGAGTATTATCTATCGCCGAGTTTCAAGGTTTTTGGCGAAGTAAAGTATCATTATGCCAAAGATTTCGATCGCCCGGTATTTACCGTGGGCGCGGCTGTAGTATGGTAATCAAACGAAAAATAAAAAAGAAGTATTTATGAAAAAGTTATTTGTTATGGGAGCCATGATGGCTTTCACGGCCATATTGACCGGTTGCGAGGTTTATGGTTTGGTAAAAGATGCCACCGATAAGGAAGATGGCCGTATCGTTACTACCTCTGGAAAGACTTATACGGGTAGGGTAGAAACGCCCAATGCCAATACCAAGAAGCTCACTATAGTGATGGGAGAGAATGATAAGGTGGTAGTGGAGGCAAAAGACATAGCTTCTTTACATATTTGGAAGAAGACTCACGCAGAGAAGAAGCACGCTTTGCAATATCTGCCTTCGTACTGGTTGAACGGTAAAGAGCGTAAACCTATGTGGATGGCCATTGTTAATACGGGAAAATATTTGGACATTTACGCTTGTAGTTTTGATTATACGATAACGCAAAGCGGCGACTTGAAGATTACAAGTATCAAGAATGGAAGCATAAATTACTACGCATTGAAACGTGGTGAAACCAAGCCCCGTGCTTTTGGCATGACCGATTTAAGCAAACGACAGACACGGAAGTATCTGTTGGAATACTTGAGTGACGACCCCGTTCTGTGTAAAAAGCTGACCGATTTAGAGATAAGTCCTTATGACTTTGACAAGATTGTGGAGCAGTATCAGCCACGGAAGTAAGATGCGAAGTGAGCTGTCGGGGCGATTTCGACGAATGTTGCTCCTTACGCTGCTCTTCTTTCCGAGTGTCGCTTGTGCGCAATACTTCCATATTGACTTAGCCGGTGGTCCCCAATACTTTAATCATCTTGATAAGAAAATAGGCTGGGGCTACAATGTGGGAGGCCGAATGTTGTTAGGAGAGCGGTGGTATGTGGCCGCGCTTGTGCATGGCGGATTCAATCGAAAGGCCGAAAAATGCGACGCGTTCTTGTTAGGCGTGGGCCCCGGCTACTCCTATCCGATAGGCGAACAGACGTTTCTCACGGCGCAGCTTATCGGTGGTTGGGGCGCCATAGAGACGACACGCGACGAGTATGGTGCGGATGGCGACATCATCATGGATAAGTTCAAGGGCTTGTCGGTTGGCGCCATGGTCGGTTGGGAGTATTATTTCTATGCGGGATATGCTGTTGGTGTGAACGCAATGACGCATTTGATAGATGGCAAAATATTGCCTTCGGTAAATGTAAAGTTGGGTGTCAGCTTTGAGTTATAAGCCCTTCGAGCCCCATGTTATAGGCTTTTGATGGGCCGAAAGATAAAGAAAAAGGCGTTGTTTGCATGTGATTGATTCAAGCAAACAACGCCTTTATGGTTGAAAGAGCTATGTATCGTCTGATGAAAGCATAGCTCGTATATTGTAAAAGAGGGCTTATAACGCAGTCAAAGAGGGCCTTTCGCAAGGTCAAAGCAGGCATATCGCAATGCCAAAAGCCGCTTATGATTTTACAAAACGCTTGTACCGTCGTTATAAAATTCCAATGATTACCTTTTCCGCAGGCTGTGCGGAAAAGGTAATTGCTTTATTTTACGGGAACGTTCTTGAGGATTTCAAGCAGGTGATCCCATACCATTTGAACGGTAGGAATGTGGAGACGCTCTTCAGGAGTATGCACATAGCGGAGCGTTGGGCCGAAAGATACCATGTCGAGGTTAGGGTAGCGCTCCGAGAAGAGTCCGCACTCAAGGCCGGCATGAATACCTCTTACCTCTGGTTCTTTGCCAAACAACTTCTTATAAGTATCGACAGCCAATTGCGTGAGCTTGCTATCGGGATTCATCTTCCATGCGGGGTAGCCGTCGTTTTGCAGCACCTTGGCGCCTGCGAGTTGGAATACGGCCTTGATAGTGTTGCACTGGTTGTCCAAATTACTCATCACATTACTGCGCTGTGATGCGAGAATTTCTACTTGATTGTCGGAAGTCTTGACTACGGCAACGTTGCTTGAGGTTTCTACCAAGCCTGCCAAAGCCTCGTCTTGGCACATAGAGAAGATACCATTGTCAATGGCTTGGAGCGACCGGATGATTCTGCTGCTGACCTCTTGGGGGAGAACCGGGCAGGCCTCGGCGCTGCTCATATTGAATACCATGGCGGTATCGGTAACGTGGAACTCATCTTCTACCTCGTGTGTAAAGACGTTCCAATCGGCCCGAACATTCTCTTTTTGGTCGGCGGGAACGGCAAAGATTACCTTACCATCACGGGGAATGGCGTTATGGAGCTTGCCGGAGTTGAAGCCGGCAAGGCGTAAGCTGATCTTCTCTTGCTGTATATAAAGGAATCGGGTCAGGATTTTGATGGCGTTGGCACGCATCTTATTGATGTCATCACCTGAGTGGCCACCGGTCAAACCCTTTAAAGATACTTCAAAGAAGAAGTAGTTTGCGGGTGCAGCCTCACGTTGGAAGTCGAATGTTGCGGTGGTGCTGCGGCCTCCGGCGCATGAAACGAAAATCTGACCTTCGTCTTCTGAGTCAAGATTAATGAGCCAATCACCTTTCATAAAGCCGGCTTTCATGCCTGAAGCACCGGTGAGCTGGGTTTCCTCATCACGTGTAAAGACACACTCAATGGGGCCATGCTCCAAATCATTGCTATCTAATACGGCCAATTCTATGGCGCAACCAATACCGTCGTCAGCACCTAAGGTAGTGCCTTTTGCCTTCAGCCATTCACCATCTATATAAGTTTGGATGGCGTCAGTGTTGAAATCGAACTCTACATCGACAAGTTTGTCGCATACCATATCCATGTGGCTCTGCAGAATAACGGTGGGACGATTCTCATAACCCGGTGTTGCGGGCTTGCGGATGATAACGTTTCCGGTTTCGTCAACTTCAGTTTCAAAATTATGTTTTGCGCCAAACTCCTTGAGATATTCTATCATCTTCTCTTCATGTTTGGACGGACGGGGGATTGTATTGATAATAGCAAACTGCTCAAATACACTCGCGGGGGTCAATAAACTTTTCTCCATATTATTAAAGTTTGATTATTATAATTCTTCATAATTAAAGTCCGGGTAACATTTTGGTAATCAAAAATGAAGTAATTATTTTTGTTATTCCATTCAATTACACTATCTTTGCACCAAATAATTTACACTGGAGCACTGCAAAATTAATAAAAATGGTAGAAACACTGCTTCTTAGCATGTTAATAATTGCTATCTGTATAGCATTATTATCGATTAAATTGTTGCTCAAGAAAAAAGGTAAATTTTCTTCACAGCATATTCATGATAATCCCGGACTTCGAAAACAAGGGATTCACTGTGTGATAGATCAAGATAAGGAAGCCCGTGCCAAAGAGCGTGCTTTCTGATGAGCAATGGAAAATAGATAATTAAAAAGATATGAAAAAGAAAAACATGATGAGCAGTCTGGCCATGACTGCAATGGTAATGATGGCTATGACATCTTGTAATCAGTCGAGTCCTAAAATGGATTCTAAAGCTGACGCGGAGCCGAAAGCGCCTGCCGGTCTTAAAATTGCTTATGTAGAGGTTGATAGTATCATGTCTCAATATACATTCTGTAAGGACTATTCCTTGATACTTCAAAAGAAGGGACAGAACATTCAGAACACATTGGCTGCCAAACAGCAGCAGTTGCAGGCTGCGGCTGCTAACTTCCAGCAGAAGATTCAGCAGAATGCTTATACACGGGAGCAGGCTGAAGCCATTCAGGCCGGCTTGCAGAAGCAGAACAATGACTTGCAGGCTTTGAACCAGCGGTTAAGCACTGAGTTCCAAACCGAGACCGATAAATATAATGTAGCCTTGCGTGATAGCATTCAGCATTTCCTTAATATATATAATAAGGATAAGAAGTTTAGCATTATTTTCAGTAAACAGGGCGATAATTTGCTCTATGCCGATAAGGCTTATGATATAACCAAGGAGGTTGTTGCCGGTTTGAATAAGGCTTATAAGCCGGCCAAGAAGGCTGAAACTCCTAAAGAAGAAAAGAAATAAAACGATTTATAACAATATGACTCGTAAGGAAAGATACGAATTCATATTAGAACATTTTCGGAATACGCTGCCAATTGTGACGACTGAATTGCAATTTGGCAGCGCATTTCAGTTATTGGTGGCTACTTTGTTAAGCGCACAGTGCACGGATAAGCGGATAAATCAGGTGACGCCTGAGCTCTTTCGACATTTTCCTGATGCGCAAACGATGGCGGCTGCCGATGAAGAGGACGTTCTTGAATATGTGAAAAGCGTTAGTTATCCTAATGCCAAGAGCAAGCATTTGGTAGAAATGTCGCGCATGTTGGTTGAGAAGTTTGACGGCGTAGTGCCCGATAACATGGCAGAACTGACCATGTTGCCCGGTGTAGGGCGCAAAACGGCGAACGTGGTGCAGGCTGTTTGGTTTGGCAAAGCTACCATGGCGGTAGATACCCACGTGTTTCGGGTGAGCCATCGATTAGGTTTGGTGCCCGCAACTGCCAATACGCCTAAAAAGGTGGAGGAGTATTTGGTAAAGCATATTCCTGAAGCTGATATTCCCAAGGCCCATCATTGGTTGCTGTTACATGGAAGATATGTCTGCCAAAGTCAGAAACCGAAGTGTAGCCAATGCGACTTTGAGAAGTTTTGTCCTAAGTTAATGGCTAACAGTAAATTGGATTAGCGATGAATACAAAGAGAATTTTAAAGTATCTGCAGGCTATTGCGGCTCATAATAATCGTGAATGGTATCAAGAACATAAGGCGGAATATCTGTCGGTAAGGCAGGATTTTGAGGATGGTATAGCCAAGGCTATTACTCGTTTCAGCTCTTTTGATGAGGAAATTGCCCATTTACAGGTAAAGGATTGTACGTATCGATTTAATCGTGATACCCGTTTCTCACCTGATAAATCGCCTTATAAGAACCATTTAGGGGCTTATATCTGTGCCAAAGGTAAGAAATCATTGCGTGGAGGATATTATATTCATTTGGAGCCGGGCCACTGTATGATAGCCGTTGGTAGCTATTGGTTGCCTACGAATATCCTTACTTCGTGTCGAAACGAGATTATGGGCAATATTGATGAGTGGCGTAAGTGTGTGGAGAGTGGGCAATTCATCAAAATGTTTGGCTATCCCAATGAAGGAAGTTGGGAGGAGTCGGAGAAAGGATTTGGCCTTGCCGCATTAAAAACATGCCCTTCGGGATTTCCCAAAGATTATAAGTACATCGAGTATCTTCGCATGAAAGACTATTGTTGTTGGCACCGTGTGGCTGATAATTTCTTTGAAGGAGAGGGTTGGTTGGACGAAACTGCCAAGATGTTTCAGGTAGCCAAGCCCATGATGGACTTTATGAACAACGTCATTGACGACTACGAATAGCTTTTGTATGGGCAAGGATTCGTTTTCTTTTAAGCAATTTGTTGTCCGGCATGACCGATGTGGCCAAAAAGTTGGTACTGATGGAGTCTTGTTAGGGGCTTGGGCAAATGGTGGAAAGCGAATCCTTGACATTGGAACAGGGTCGGGATTGATAGCGTTGATGATGGCGCAGCGGTTTCTGCAAGCGGCTGTTACCGGGATTGAAATTGATGAGGAAGCCTGTAAGCAGGCATGTGAGAATGTGCGGGAGAGTAAGTTTTATCATCGTATTTCTTTGTTTCACAGCCCTTTACAATCCTTTTCTTTTGATGAAAAGTTTGATTCTATCGTTAGTAATCCTCCTTTTTTTGTTGATTCCTTAAAAGCTGCGGAAGTGCAAAGAACTAACGCCCGCCATACGGATAGTTTGAGTTTTCGGGATTTGATAGTCTGTTCTGAAAGATTGATGGGCGAGGATTCTACTTTGTCTTTGATTGTTCCGACCGATGCGGTAGAGCCAATTGTCGCTCAAGCTGCTTTAGTTGGTTTGCGTCTTAGTAGGCGTTGCGACGTGAAGACGGTAGAACGAAAAGCGCCGAAACGCAGCTTGTTGGAGCTTACGAATCGGCGGAATGTCGTTTATAGCTTTGAAGTTCAGCTATTAAATGCCTCTGATGGCAGCCGTAGTGAGTGGTATCATCGGCTCACCAAAGACTTTTATCTTTAATCATTGTTTACTTTTAGAAATTCAGTTTTCGGAGTAGAGCCTTGTTAAGGGCTTGTATTTGCCGGCCTTGTCTTTCTATTCCCGTCTTAATACTGTTGATTTGATTGAATATTTCACAAGCCGTGTTTTGCAACATGTTAGGTTGTCGGAGTTTCTTGTCGGCATGTGGATTTACAATAATGTTGATACCTTTTTCTATCAGCTCCACTGTGATGTCCTCACCGGTCATGACCGGGTCGCCATCGTAATGGATTACTCCGGGATTATTGCGATGGATATGGAGTTTCTTGCATCTGAAACTTTTAATCTTAGAGCTTTTATCCAACGTCTTATTAAACATGTCAATGCTTATTTGAGGAGCTTCAAGCACATCGAATGGTTCCATAATGACAATGTCCATCAATCCGTCGCTCATTGATGCTTGTGGAGCTATGTAAGCATTGTTCCCATATTGTGAGGCATTGGCACATGAAATAAGGAATGCTTCGTATTGGCTGGCCCCGTTTTCGTCCTCTATCGTATAAGTCTCGGGCTTATACTTTAAGCCTTCTCTCAATACATTCTCTATATAGGAAATAGGTCCTCGTTTGCCCGATTCGGCAAACTTTTGGCTTACAAAGGCGTCAAAGCCCATGCCACAAGTACAGAAGAAAGGAAAATTATTGATGATTCCATAATCCAAACGATGAATAACACACTCGTTGATGATGGCAATCGATTTGCGAATATTCAAAGGGAGCATTAAGTGGCGGGCCAATCCGTTACCCGAACCACATGGGATGATTCCGAGCGTAGTATCAGAATTGACGATTGCTCTCGCCACTTCGTTGACGGTACCGTCGCCACCTATCGCGACAACTATATCAATTCCATTCTCCTTACACTCTTTTGCAATTTCAGATGCGTGCCCGGCATGTTCGGTAAGTTTTAGTTGGTAATCGAACTGATCTTTATCAATATCGCTCTCAATTAGGTCGGGAATTCCGGCCTTGCTGGCCGTTCCCGATATGGGGTTCATGATAAATACAATCTTCTTCTTCATTTATACGCGCATTACTGTTGCATAATTTATTGCAAATATAACACTTATTTCAATTAGATAGCTTTAATATGGGTGTTAATTTTCTCTATTATTCACTTTTTAAAGAAAAAATAATGCCAAATCATATCTTTTTAGTATCTTTGCAGCCTGTAAAAAATTAACGTAGTTTACTACACCTTTATTTAAAAATGGGACAATTACAAGAAAGATACGCAGCCTACCGCGAACCACAAAAATATATGGAGGCAGGTGTGTATCCGTATTTCCGTGCAATCACAAGTAAGCAAGGTCCGGAAGTAACAATGGAGGGACATAAAGTCTTGATGTTTGGTTCTAATGCCTATACTGGTCTTACCGGTGATGAAAGAGTTATTGAAGCTGCGCATAAAGCTTTGGATAAGTATGGGGCCGGATGTGCTGGTAGCCGATTCCTTAATGGAACATTGGATTTGCATGTTCAATTAGAGAAAGAGTTGGCAGCCTTTGAGGAGAAAGACGATGCACTGTGTTTCTCTACCGGTTTCTCAGTAAATGCGGGCGTTATAGCAGCCGTTGTAGGTCGTGGTGATTATATTATTTGTGACGATCGTGACCACGCCAGTATTGTTGATGGTCGTCGCTTGAGTTTCGCAACACAACTTCATTACAAACACAACGACATGGAGGATTTGGAGCGTGTGCTTCAAAAGCTTCCAATTGAGGCTGTTAAGCTGATAGTTGTCGATGGTGTATTCTCCATGGAGGGCGATTTGGCCAAATTACCGGAGATAGTTGAGCT
The DNA here is from genome assembly GCF_036570325.1 of Prevotella sp. Taxonomy (GTDB): domain Bacteria; phylum Bacteroidota; class Bacteroidia; order Bacteroidales; family Bacteroidaceae; genus Prevotella. The sequence continues at coordinate 29,891 of NZ_DATCYK010000127.1, read as the reverse complement.
CAAGCATAAGTACAACTGTTCTGTCATGGTAGATGAGGCACATGGTCTCGGCGTGTTTGGAAAGCAGGGACGTGGCGTTTGTGACCATTTCGGATTGACCCATGAGGTCGATTTGATCATGGGAACTTTCTCCAAGAGTTTGGCTTCTATCGGTGGCTTTATTGCCGGTGATAAAGATACAATCAATTATTTGCGTCACTCATGTCGTACCTATATCTTCTCTGCCAGTGACTCTCCGGCCGCTACAGCCGCAGCTTTGGAAGCATTGCATATCATCCAAGAAGAGCCCGAACGTTTGGAACACTTGTGGGACATCACCAATTATGCGTTGCGTCGCTTTAGAGAAGAAGGTTTTGAAATCGGTGATACAGAGAGCCCCATCATTCCTTTGTACGTTCGAGACATCAATAAGACCTTTGAAGTAACTAAGCTCGCATTTGAAGCAGGTGTGTTTATCAACCCCGTGATTCCGCCAGCTTGTGCTCCTCAAGACACATTGGTACGCTTCGCTTTGATGGCCAGTCACACGCAAGAGCAGGTAGAGCGTGGTGTGCAAGCATTGAAGAAAGTATTTGTTCAAGAAGGAATCATCAAGTAATCTTCTTGAAACAATTCTCAAAGAAATATTCTTTTTAATACAAAACCCCGAAAGTCAGGCAACTACTTTCGGGGTTTATTGTTTCTTGTATGTTGGCTATGAAGGGCGAAGGGGTGGCCGGTGGGGCGCTTATTCGTTTTTTTTGGCCTTTTTTATGTTAGTTATGAAGGGTGAGGAGATAGCCGGTAGAACGCTTACTGATGAGGGTGCAAGGCGCTTTAGATAGCCGATGATAGTTGCTCGGCGGCGCTTTTCCCGGCCGTGTAGCCCGTTGTCCATGCGGCTTGGAGGTTAAATCCACCCGTGATACCATCGATGTCGAGCACCTCACCTGCGAAAAAGAGGTTTCGACAAGCCTTACTTTCGAGCGTATTGGCTTGTATGCTTTGTAAGCCAATGCCACCACAAGTAACGAATTCTTCCTTAAAACTGCCCTTGCCACTGATGATGTGCATATCGTTAGTGAGGGTTTCGATGAGTTTGTTGAGGCCTTTTCGGCCGAGTTCTTCCCACCGTTTCTCCGCGTCAAGCCCGGCCCTGCCCAGCAAGAACAGCCAAACACGCGACGGCAAGTCAAAGGGTCGCAGGCTGCTCAATTGCTTTTTAGGATTCTTGATGGCCATTTCCATGAGGCATTGTTCCACGGCCGACGCATTGGATTGGTTTACCCAATTGATGGCCACCTTTGTTTGATATTCGTTTTCATACAGATAGCGGGCCGCATGGGACGAAAGTTTCAACGTAGCCGGACCGCTCATGCCCCAATGAGTGATGAGTAATGCGCCCGTACTTTTAAACTTTGTGGTCGGAATAGAGAGCGTTACGGGGTCGATAACGGCCCCCATGAGCTGCGTGAAAGCCTTGTCGGCGATGTTGAAAGTGAATAACGAAGGCACCGGCAAGGCTATTTCATGGCCCAATTGGGCATGGAGCTGAAGGCCTTGCAGCCGTGGCGATCCACCCGTAGTGACGATAACCTTGTCGAAACACAGTGATTTCTGCCCCTTGAAATCGGCCTCCAATCGTCCGTCTTCCAACGACTTGAGCGCCACGAGCCCATGATGAAACACCACGTTCACCCCCAATCGCCGAGCCGTATTGACAAGACAATCAATGATAGTTTGCGAGTCTTGCGACTTGGGAAACACGCACCCGTCGTCCTGCGTCACCAATTCCACGCCATGCTCCTCGAACCATTGGTACGCATCAGTCTCACGAAACGACTTAAAAAGCCGCTTCATGAGCCGGTGACCTCTTGGATAGGCCTGCTTCAAATCGCTGATATGGGCGAAGTTATTAGTCAGGTTACACCGTCCACCGCCCGAAACGCCGACCTTAGCCAGCACCTTTCCGGTCTTCTCATAGATGGTAACATTGGCGTCCTTGGCCATTGATTTGGCGGTGATGGCGGCGAAAAAGCCGGCTGCCCCGCCACCAATCACGGCGATATGTTTTGTTGCGCTCATCATCGTGAATTAACTATATAGGTGCAAAGATACGCCAAAACTAAAGCCAAAGCAAATTAATGAAGCGATATTATGTCATATATTTTTCACTAAAAAAGCCATCCTTGTTTTGTGTTAAATAGCATGGAAAATGCTCTGCTTGGTCCCGTGAACGCCCCGTTTTCATGAGATGGGGCGGTGAATGGTAGATGATGATATGATGAAAAATACGCGATGAAACGCTCAAAGCAGCCTTATGACCGACCCGTAGCCCTGCTTTGAGCTCCTGATAGGTATGCTTTCATCTGCCCGAAGCAACCCTTTTATTTGCCCGAGGCAGCCCTTTCGCACGGTCATTGCAGGCATATTGACTACCATGCAAGGCCTAACCGCAAGAGTAAAGATATACATAAAGAAGATAAAATGTTGATTATCAATGTTTTATTGATAATCCATGAAAAATCCGTTTTTTGACAATAGATTTTTATTTGTCAGAAATAATCAATTCTACAGAGGCTTTTTGTCAAGAAAAATCGCAATTTTTTACTTGATTATTTGCCTGCGTCCCATCAGATTTAACGTGCACTTCATAGGGCCTTGCTTTGATATTTCAATATTTATTCGTATCTTTGTAAGGAATTGTAAGTAAGGAATGAGGTCACGGTTTGTGTGACCCAAGACAAATAACCCACTTTTTATGAGAAGAAAATATCAAAGAGAGATAGAATCGAGAGTGATTTTACCCGCCGTTCAATTTATGCAACGCGAGCGCTCGAGCGGTATTATTTTGGCCATATCGGTCATCGTTGCCCTGCTGTTGGCTAACTCGCCGTGGCGTGATGAGTACGCCGGTTTCCTGCATTACCACTTCGGTTTCGTGTTCAATCATCAGCCTTTCCTTAATTTCAGCATAGAACATTGGATCAATGATGGGCTTATGTCGCTCTTCTTTTTCGTCGTTGGATTGGAGTTGAAGCATGAGTTTATCGGCGGAGAGCTGCGCAATATACGCAGCGTTGTCATGCCCGTGGTGGCCGCTTTCTTCGGAATGCTCTTCCCGGCAGCCATCTATGCTCTCCTTAATTGGGGCACCCCGGTGGTGCAAGGGTGGGGAATACCCATGGCTACCGACATCGCTTTCGCCTTGGCCGTGCTGTATATATTGGGCGACCGAGTGCCTATCACGGTGAAAGTGTTTCTTACTACGCTGGCCATTGTTGACGACCTTGGCTCCGTTTTGGTGATAGCGCTGTTTTATACCTCTGATATTTCCTTGGCCAGTTTGGCTGTTGGCATGGCCATATTGGTGGTAATGTTTATCGGTAATCGGCTTGGCGTGAAGAATGTTTGGTTTTACGGCATATTAGGAATAGGCGGCGTGTGGGTAGCTTTCCTCATGTCGGGTATTCATGCCACCATTTCGGCCGTGTTGGCCGCCATGGTTATTCCTGCCGACTCTCATATTCCGGAGGTTGCTTTCATAGCCCGTATGCGGCGACAGTTGCGCCGTTTCGAGAACGCCGAGGGCAATGACGTGCGCACTTTAGAGCCCGAGCAGTTGGAAATACTGACCCGTGTGCAGGCCGACTCCGTGCAGGCCATGCCTCCTTTGCAGCGTTTGGAGCACGGATTGCAGCCTTTGGTATCGTTTGTTATCATGCCCGTATTTGCCTTGGGCAATGCCGGCGTGTCGTTTATCGACATGGATTTCTCGGTACTTACCGAAAACCACGTGGCCATAGGCGTGTTATTGGGCTTGCTGTTGGGCAAACCCTTGGGCATACTCTCGGCCGTTTGGCTGACCGAACGTGCGGGCTTGGGCCATCGGTCGCGCTCCATGACTTGGCGACGGGTGGCCGGTTTGGGCTTCCTTGCGTCCATCGGATTCACCATGTCGATGTTTGTCACGATGTTGGCGTTTAATCATCACGACCAATATATACAGGCCAAGGTGGGCATTTTCGCCGCTTCTATCCTTGGCGGAATCATCGGTTACCGACTCTTGAAGAAGTAGTTGGTAAACGATTGTTTTTCAATTACTTATTGATAGTTGTGTTTTGTGTGATAAATAGGGTGGATATAGGTGTGTTAAAGTTTTACTTTGGTAAAAAAAACGGACAATATTGGCTAATTTAAAATAAAGTATTAACTTTGTAAACGCATTAATTAACCACGGTTATAACCTTTATTTCTTTATGAACCATCTATCAAATAAGTATTTATTTTTGGTGCTTTTTTTAGTTGTCGGAACGCTTGTTGCCACGGCACAAGTCCGTTTAAGCGGTCGCGTTCTCGACGAAAACCATCAGCCTTTGGAAGCTGCCGTCGTCATGTTGTTGGCCGAGAAGGACAGCGTTTTGGTGGAAACATCTATCACCGATGAGCAAGGTAAATTTTCCTTTAGGCCCAATGTCGGTACATACGTGGTCTATGCTCGCTATTTAGGCTATGCCGATGGGCGCCAAAGGGTAGAAGTTAGCGCCGACAAGCAGTTGGCTGACATGATGATGAGGCCCGTAGCTTCTGATTTGAAGGAAGTTATCGTAACGGCAAAGCACCGCCGCCCCTTGGCTAAAATGGATGGTGGAAAGCTCCAAATAGACGTGGCAAAATCGTATTTGACAGACTTGGGCAACGCATTAGAAGTGCTGCGCCATTCTCCGGGCATATCCGTGAGCCGGCAGGGCGACATCGCCTTATCGGCCTTAGGCGGCACGGCGCTTTATGTGAACGGCAAAAGAATACGCATGCAAGGCGAGGAGTTGGCCGCCTATCTGCGCTCCTTGTCGTCGGCAAGGATAGCCCGGGTAGAGGCATCGGCCCTGCCCGACGCCCGTTATGACGCCGACGGAGCGGGTGGAATCATCAATATCGTGTTGAAATCGAACGATATGCACGGGTTTTCATTGGCCACATCGCATGGTGTTGCCTATTGGGATAACCTCCGAACCACGTCCGACGTGGGCCTGTCTTATCAGTCGGGACAGTGGCAATTGGGCCTGAATTACAACCATGCGCTGGGCCATTACGCCATGAATTACGGCACAGATAAGATACAAGACGGTATCAAGAATATCTCTTATACGGACGATGAGGACATGCGCAACACCTATGCGGCGAGCATGGATGTGGTTTGGCAACCCGGTAAGCGCCACAAACTGTCACTCAATACCTCCTTTAATCTGTTGGCGGGGCCCGGCATTACCGAAACGACTACAAAGATATTTGACAAGGGTGGGACGTTAGATAAGATTCTCTTGGCCAAGAACGACTATGTAAAACAGCATAATCCACGCTATGGCGGTGGGTTGAGCTATGAGTTTATGCCGTCTTCCCGGCAGTCGTTGGCGGTGGCATTGGATTATATAAAGTTCACGGGCCACTCGCGGTGTGACCAGCCCAACCGTTATTTTACGGCGCAGTCGGTTCCTCTTTACACGGATAATTATTACTCCGAGCCACGTAAGGACATTGATATTTACTCGCTGAAGGCTGACTATCGGCATGGGTGGCCCAAGGGAGAAGTGCTGGCCGGCCTGAAGACCTCGGCCATAGAGAGCAATAATAATTTTATTTTTAAGAAGAATGGGCAGCTCGATGAGTCGCGTTCTAATAGCTTTGACTACCGTGAAACCAATGTTGACGGTTATCTGCAGTGTACCTTTAACTTGGGCCAATGGCAGTTGAGCGGCGGTGGACGATTGGAGTATATGCGCACCAAAGGTGAACTTCTGTCGTATAAAAAGGAGTCTGAGATAAATCGTATCAATAGAATCAGGTTTTTCCCCAACCTCTCCTTGGCGTGGCAATTGGGTGAGCAGACGAAGTTGTCGGCCCAATATGGCAGGCGGCAAGACAAGCCCAGATACGAGGACTTGAATCCTTTTGAGTATCTGTTAGATGAGCTTACGTATTGGAAAGGCAATCCTTTTTTGGTGCCACAAACAAGCGATAAATGGCTGTTGGGCTTCTCATGGAGAGCGTTCTCGGTAAATCTGTTTTACAATCATTTGAGCGATTACTTCGTAGGATTGACCGATGTATATGGCGAGGGAAAGGCTGTGATGACCACGAAGAACGTGGGAGACCAGCGCCAATGGGGCTTGGAAATGGTTTATTCGGGTAGGGTGTTGCCTTGGTGGGATGTAAGTTCCAATGTAGGCCTTTATCATTTTACCAATAACTTGGACTATGAGACGTTTCATGAGCGCTATCGTCGGCCGTCGCTTACCTTGTCGGTCAATAATGATATTAGCCTTCCGGGGAAGGTACGGATGGAACTTTCGGCCCGTTATTACTCCAAACGGCAGGGTGGAAGCTACGAGGTGGTAAAGTCGCATGGCAATATGGACGTGGGTTTCAGCCGTGCGTTCCTGAAGGATAAGTTAAGATTATCGTTGCTGATGACGGATATTTTCCATACCGAGCGTTGGGATAACTATGGTCAAAAAGGCACGCTCAATCTCTTTACATGGGGACATGGCGAAACCCGACAGGTGATGTTTAAGGCCGCTTACAGCTTAGGTAGCTTCAAACTAAAGTCTAATCATGCGCCGATAGAGGAGTTAAATCGTTTGTAAAGCGTGGAAAGATAGGGCTGTTTGTGCTTTATTTTGTACTTTTGTAGCTCATAATATTAAAGTAATATAACAACGATGACAAACCGCTGGTTGAAAGTTATCATCTTGGTGGCCTTTCATGGACTGATGATGACTGATTTTTATTATTGGGAACAAGCTAAGAACAGTATCAATTTATTGAAGACCGGCTCGGTGGAAGTGCTGCGGCAGGGGGCTTTAGGCCAAGTAAATATATTGGGAGGACTGCTGATAGCCAACGTAACACTTATAGCTATATTGGTGATATTGCTCCTTTTGAGGAAAAAGAAGTGAGCGTCGGGGCGATAAGAAAGCCAAGATGAATTGGAAATAGAGCCGTGGATGGCTTGGCAGTATAAAAAGAAAAGGAAACCAATGATGGTTTCCTTTTCTTTATGTTTTATCTGATCGCTATTTAAATCAGGTGCTTTGTTTAAAGACCTAAGCCTTTGATAGCATTCTTGGCAGCGTCGTTAACCTTTTGAGTAGCTTTTTCTGAAGCCTTGTTGATGGCTTCATTGGCCTTGTTCTGTGCCTTGTTAGCTTCTTCGTTTACCTTAGCCTTGGCTGCGTCTTCGGCGTTCTTAGCGGCTGCGTTGGCTGCATTTGCGGCTGCGTCTTTGGCAGCTCCGGGCATATTTTTGATGGCTGCGGCAGCGGCTGAGCCTGCTGTTACCAATTTAGAGAGGTCACCCGTAACGGCTGCTTTGGCTTGCTCAATGGTAGCCTCGGCTGAAGTAGGCAGGTTGATGATACCATTTACGAGCGTATTTACGGTAGCATTACCGTTGGTAAGCTGCTTAATCTTCTCTTGATTTTCCTTTATGAAGTTCTTGATGGCTGCGCCATACTTCTTGGCTTCTTCCAATTTACCGCTGTTAACGAGCTCTTGGTACTTAAGCTGAAGGGCTGCCAAGGTAGAAGCAAGGGCATTGGGATCGTTGCTTTCAAGGTTTTTTGTAACCTCGCTTGTCAACTGCTGGGCTGCGCTTTTAAGCGAAGGGTCGGCCAAGGCGTCGATAGCTTGCGCAACAGAAGCGCTGTCTACAACGGTAATGCTGTCGGAGTCGCCGGTTGATTGATTAGCGTTGGTCTTGTTACCACAGCTTGTGAACGAAATAGCAGCAATGGCTGCGGCGAATAACACGATTTTTTTCATAACTTTCTTAAGTTTAAACTAATAATAAATGTCTTTGTATTTAAAACGTCGCAAATATAAGAGTTTTATTTCCTGATTGGCTCTTTTGTTTGTTATTTTTAACTTATAGGGCTGAAAGAATGATAGGCATGCTTTTTGCTGCAAAAGGTTTTAGAAAATAATACATATATAATAAAGAGGAAAAGATTATGGCATTTATAGATTATTATAAGATTTTGGGTGTGGATAAGGATATTCCTCAAAAGGATATTAGAGGCGCCTATCGCAAGAGGGCGAAGCAGTTTCACCCCGATTTGCATCCTAACGACGCGAAAGCCAAGGCTAAGTTTCAGGCTTTAAACGAGGCTTACGATGTGTTATCGGACCCGGAGAAACGCAAGAAGTATGACCAGTATGGCGAACGATGGCGTGAGGCCGATATGTTTAATGGGGCCGGTGGCCAAGGCGGAAGTTATAATTGGGGTGGAGGTCAAGGCGCTCCCTTTGACGGATTTGACTTCTCTTCATTTGGTTCGGGTGGAGGTTTTTCGAGCTTCTTCCAAGACTTGTTCGGGTCAGGTCGTGGCAGTTCGCGTCGTACCAAGACTACGACCACGGCTGCAAAGACAATGACCGTGGACCTTGATTTGAAGACAGCGTTGTTAGGTGGTGAGGTTGTTATACAATTGGATAACGCGCAGAAAGTACGCTTAAAGGTAAAACCTGAAACGCAAAACGGTACGAAGGTGCGTTTGAGAGGTAAGGGCAATGACCGTGGAAATGGGACTTTGGGTGATTTGATTATCACCTATAATGTAGTATTACCTACCGGACTTAACGAATATCAACGCGATCTTATTCGTCAAGTTTTATAAAAACAAAAAAGCGATGGCCTTCACAGGCAACCGCTCCAAATCTTCAATAGGTATTAGTTTCTTTAAGGTAAAAAGATTGTTTTCAGGATAACGATTGCAAATATACGTATTCTTTTTTTATAAACAAAACATTTCATTAATATTTTTTGCTTAAAACGGTTGTGTGGGCACACAATTGTAAATGTTTTGTAATTTGCTGAAAAAAAGAGATTTGCTACCACTTCTTTCACTTATTTGTGAGAAGAAATGATAGCAAATCTCTTTTATTTAATAGGACTATGTGAATTATCTGCTCCTGATAGTCACGGGGCTATCAGGAGCAAGTGGTCGTATTAGATGTTGCGACCATGACAATTCTTGAACTTTTTGCCTGAACCGCAGGGGCAAGGATCGTTAGGGCGAGGCATTCTCTCGGCGTGATAAGGCACGTGGTTGACCTGCTGTGCACCTTCACGGGTGTCTTGTGTGGCGGCTCTACGTTGTGCTTCACGGGCTTGCATTTCCTCAATATTGTCCTTCTGCTCTACATAGTTCTGCTGCTGATGGGGCAATTCGGGAGCGGCTTCGTGAACCTCTTGCTGTAGCTCAGGTATCTGGCCACGCATCAGAACGCTGCAAATACGGTTGTTCATATCGTTGATCATACCGTCCCAAAGCTTCACACTCTCGAGCTTGAAGATAAGCAGCGGGTCCTTTTGCTCATAGCTGGCGTTCTGAACAGAGTGGCGGAGCTCGTCGAGCTGGCGTAAGTTCTCCTTCCAGTTATCATCAATGATATGGAGCATGATTTGCTTTTCAAATTCCTTTACGACCGTCTTGCCTTCTGATTCGTAGGCTTCCTTGAGGTTGCAAGGTATCTGATAGGTGCGCTTACCATCCGTAATGGGCACCAATATGCGCTCAAACATAGCGCCTTGGTTTTCCTCTACTTGCTTGATAACGGGGTAGGCTACCGTTTGGATGCGTTCGGTCTTGCGCTTGAAATTCTCCATCGCAAGTTGGAAGGCACGCTCTTCCATATCCTCACGGTTACCGGTGATTACCTCATTTTCGGTAAATGGGCATTCCATGGCCAGCACTTTGATAAACGCCTCTTTCATTCCCTCATAATCGTTTTGCTCGATAATGTTGGAAACCCGATCCCAAATAACGTTGGTAATATCCATGCCGATACGCTCACCCATCAAGGCATGGCGACGTTTCTCGTAGATTACGGTACGCTGCTTGTTCATGACATCGTCGTACTCGAGCAGGTGTTTACGAATACCAAAGTTGTTTTCTTCCACCTTCTTTTGGGCACGCTCAATGCTGTTGCTGATCATGGGGCTTTCGATACGCTCACCATCTTCAAAGCCAAGACGGTCCATGACGTGTGCGATACGCTCACTACCAAACAAGCGCATGAGCTTATCTTCCAACGAAACGTAGAAAACAGAAGAACCGGGGTCGCCCTGACGTCCGGCACGACCACGCAACTGGCGGTCAACGCGACGGCTCTCGTGGCGTTCGGTACCGATGATGGCCAAACCACCCGCAGCCTTTACTTCGTCAGAGAGTTTGATGTCGGTACCACGACCGGCCATGTTGGTAGCGATGGTTACGGCTCCGAGGCCATTGGTACTCTGACCGGCCAAGGCCACGATGTCGGCTTCTTTTTGGTGAAGTTTGGCATTGAGGACCTGATGTGGGATGCGACGCATCTGCAACATCTTAGAAAGAAGCTCTGATATTTCAACGGAAGTAGTACCTACAAGGCAAGGACGTCCGCTTTCACGCATGGCGATAATCTCGTCAATAACTGCGTTATATTTCTCACGGGCTGTCTTGTAAACACGGTCATCCAAGTCTTTTCGTTGTATGGGACGGTTGGTAGGAATTTCTACAACGTCGAGTTTGTAGATGTCCCAAAACTCACCTGCCTCGGTAGAAGCCGTACCCGTCATACCCGATAACTTATGGTACATACGGAAATAGTTTTGCAACGTGATAGTGGCAAAAGTCTGGGTAGCGGCTTCAACCTTTACATGTTCCTTGGCTTCGATAGCCTGATGAAGACCGTCGCTCCAGCGTCTGCCTTCCATGATACGGCCGGTTTGCTCGTCAACAATCTTGACTTCGCCGTCCATGACAACGTATTCGTCGTCTTTATTGAACATGGTGTAGGCTTTGAGCAATTGCTGCAGAGTGTGAACACGCTCACTCTGAATGCCATAGAAGCTAAGAAGTTCATCTTTCTTATTGAGATATTCCTCTTCGTTTTGATCCTTATGAGCTTCAAGTTGAGACAATTGCGAGGTAATATCGGGCAATACAAACAAGTCGGGATTGCCGGTTTGCTGGGCCAACCAAGCGCCACCCTTATCGGTAAGGTCGGCAGAGTTGAGCTTTTCGTCTACCACAAAATACAACGGCTCTACGGCTTTGGGCATTTCACGGTTGTTATTCTGCATGTAGAATTCTTCCGTCTTGAGCATGCCGGCCTTGATACCTTCTTCAGAAAGGTACTTGATGAGAGGCTTATTTTTGGGCAGGGCTTTATAAGAACGATAAAGGGCGAGGAAGCCTTCCTCGTTGAGTTGGTTTGCTTTATTCTTATCTGATTCGTTTTGAGCGGCAGTTATTTTCTGCTTGGCGTCGGCTAAAAGTTCGGTGGCTTGTTTGCGCTGTACCTCATAAAGTCTTTCTACAAGCGGTTGGTACTGCTCAAACATTTGGTCATCACCTTTGGGGATAGGACCTGATATAATCAATGGTGTACGGGCGTCGTCAATAAGTACGGAGTCGACCTCATCCACAATGGCGTAATTATGTTTGCGTTGTACCAAATCGGCGGGGCTGTTGGCCATGTTGTCACGCAGGTAATCGAAACCAAATTCATTGTTGGTACCAAATGTAATATCGGCCATATACGCCTTGCGACGCTCATCAGAATTGGGACGGTGCTTGTCGATACAGTCAACAGAAAGGCCGTTGAACATGTAAAGAGGTCCCATCCATTCGGAGTCACGCTTGGCGAGATAGTCGTTGACGGTTACCACATGAACACCGTTACCGGTCAACGCATTGAGGAAAACGGGGAGGGTAGCAACGAGCGTCTTACCTTCACCGGTTGCCATTTCGGCAATCTTACCTTGATGGAGTACGGTACCACCAAACAATTGGACGTCATAATGGACCATTTCCCATTTGAGATCGTTGCCTCCGGCAGTCCAATGGTTATGGTAAAGAGCTTTGTCGCCGTCAATAGTGATGAAGTCATTGGCGGGATTAGCGGCCAATTCGCGGTCGAAATCAGTAGCCGTAACGATTGTTTCCTCATTTTCGGCAAAACGACGGGCCGTATCCTTTACAATGCTAAAGGCTGTAGGAAGCACTTCGGTCAGGGCTTCTTCGTATTTTTCTAACGCTTCTTGCTCGAGCTTGTCTATCTCATTAAAGACATCTTCACGCTTGTCGATGGGAAGATCCTCGATTTGTGATTTCAGTTCTTCAATCTTTTGTTTTTGTTCTTGGGCAGCAGATTGAACATACTGCTGGATTTCTTTGGTCTTAGCACGCAGTTCGTCATTGCTAAGAGCTTGGATCTCAGGATATGCTGCTTTAACCTTCTCTACGATAGGTTGAATCAACTTCATATCACGTGAGGATTTATCACCGAATAGTGATTTGAGAAATTTGTTGAAATTCATTCGTTTATATTTATTGATTTATATTCATTAAGATGGCGCAAATTTACAAAAAATATTTTGTAAAGCTTTTTGCCATATAGGCTAATGCCTGCTATATCATATATAATATATAGGTATAGCGGGGGCGTTCTTTAGAAAAGAGGTGATTTTGAGCAAGCGTTGGGTGCTCGTATCCTTATGGATTTGGCAATAGTAGGTGCAATGTGATCTACTGTAATTGGTGTAAGGATATTCTCATGTTTGATTCCGTTTCCGTAGAAAATGACGGGAAAGGGAATAAAAGCAAAGCTGCTGTTGGTAGATTCTTGTGTATCTTCGTTGTATAACTTCCATCCCGGGGCCACTTCTATGATAATGTCGCCGCTGTTTGTCGGGTTGAAACCATTTCTGATATTACGCAAACTGCCGTTGTCAGCAAGCAAACGTTCGAGTGTATATACGTCTGCCACTCCCGCATTTTGGATAAGGAGCTCTTGACAACTGTTTAAAATATCATGTAGGGAGAGCTTTTTCTGCTCTATGATTTTATGGTTAAGGTAAATCTGATTGGAGTGATAAGCACTTATATATTGCCCTTGGCCGTAGATAGCGCTTAGATATACATTAAGCAATTTGGACGTTCTATTAATGTAAAACGTGCCTGTGGGGACTTTGTAATTGCTATATTCGTTGCCTTCTTCATCACGTCCCGTGCTTGTCAGTACAAAGAGTACGCGCTCTTTGCCTACCTGCCGCTCGATGTCATTTACCAGTTTACCGAGCGTCCGGTCCAATTGCATATAGACACTCTCCATCTCTGTTTGCCAATTTAATACGGGCTTGCCCGTAGGATTGGAGGCAGATAATGTGAGATTAAGCAAGTCGGTAACTTCGTCAGCTCCCATGGCAGCAGCCTTGATGGTAGTTATGGCCATGTCGGCGAGAGCCTCATTTGGGGAAGAATCGAATTTGCTGCGGGCTAATTTGCCGGATATGCTGTTGAACCATTTATCCGTTGGAGAAGCATAGAAAGCTGAGTTTTTCCATCGGTTGCTTCTACTGTCTATCCAAATGGCATTATTGGCTGCGTGTCCCGCTGACAAAATGGCGGCTTCCGGATTAGCGGCAATACCGTAAACGATACTTGCTCCACGGGATGAAACTTTCATTTCATCGCCAATGGTAGACGTTTTCAGTTTGTTGGGGGCATATCCATATTGATTGTCGGCAACACAAAAAGAAGGTCGAAGGGTATTGCGATCGAGCCAATTTGTTGAGATAATACCATGATAAAAAGGTGTGGTGCCCGTTGCGATGGTGGCAACAGCGGAGGCAAGATCTACGGGAGTAAATGGATAAGAAGCCGTTTCGTAGACTTTACCTTCTTCTATGAGCTTCTTGAAACCATTGGGAGTGAACAGGGGAGAGAATGCTTCCATATAGTCAGAGCGCAACTGGTCTATCGTGATGTTTACCACGAGCCGGGGCGCTAACTGGAATGCTTGCATTTCCGCTGTCGTCAGTGCGGCTATAAGGAAGGCTAAATATCTATTCAAAAGCTTTTAATTATATGGTTTCTTTTTTATAAGAAGCGTTATTCTAACTGTCAAAATAAGTGCCAATAGGGTAATTCCACTGGCGTAATCTTGAATGAATGAGCCTGCAACTCCTAAGATGAGGCATAGAAGAATCAGTATAATGAAGTTGCGATTTCTTTGCAAAGAGGGTACTAATAACCCAAGTATCAATGGGTTAAGTATCAGAATCTGAAGATTTAGGCTAACTGTAGGATGACGACTAAAGACCATTGCTGTAAGGATAAGTCCGGCCAATCCACAAGTGAGCCATGTCAAATTGTCGCATATTTTGCCTAAAACAGTATATTTGTGTCTGATAATCTCAATAATGGACATGATTAAAAAGAAAATAGACAAGGCTATTATAATATGTAAAGGATTATCAAATATAGAACTTGTAGCGTTCGTTTGAGGGATTGCATTGGTGTCTTGTGGTGAAATCAACCAATGAGTTTCTTTGATAAGTTTGTGCTTATAGCCACCTTTACCAATTAAATAAGTTTTATCAAAGTCTTGTCGTAGCTGGTCAGGGAGGAAATGTTTTTCTTGAAAACCAATACTCGCATCTGCTTTCAAGCCAAGTAATAGGTCGTTGCCCCAGCGTGCCCATAAATGGTTGTCATTCCAACGGTGAATTTCTTTCCTATAAGAAGTCCTGATATGTTTGTCTTTGGGGAAGATAATTGTTTCGCTCAGGTTGCTTAATAGAATGTTACGCGCTCTGGTGGTACAGTTGTCATAAAAGTAATTATACCTATAAACACGATTTTCGGGCAGGTAGTTTTGACGAAGAGCTTTCTCTATAGCCAGCTTGTCTTCATAACTTATATCGAGTATTTGTTCTTTCACCCATCGGCCTTCATAGAGATATTCGGCAATAAAAGTAGAAAAAGGGACGATTCCCATTTCATAATCGGTGATACCAAAAACAAAGCGTGGAATAAAATATTTCTGACGAAAAGAAAACATGCCATAATTAATGACTAAATCTTCATTTGTTTTCTTGTTGTTAAAACGTATGGCCGTGTGTCCATAAAGGCTATAGATCTGTTTGCCGGGACCGCAGGTTATAAGGCTTATATCAATGGAATCAGAATGAAATAATTCAGAAGTGGGGATAGGCTCTTGTGCTTTAGCAATACTTGTTAAAGACACTAAAAAAAAGAATATGGTAATTCTTAAATGCCATCTAAATTGTTTCATGATGCAAAAATAACCTTAATTTCTCACTTATCGTGCAATTAATTCTTTTTTTTTTGATAATTTTGCAACCATAATATATCAGAAACTTTTCGGAAAAGTACTGATAAAAGTATAGCGAACAAATTTGATATGAAAAAGATATTACTGAGTGTAGCGTTTCTTGGATTGGTGGCTACAACAGCAACTGCACAGAGTGGAACGAATTCTCCTTACAGCCGTTATGGTTTAGGAATACTGGGTGATCAGTCGGGAAGTTTCAATCGAGGAATGAATGGCTTAGGCCTTGGATTCTATGAGCACAATCAGGTGAATTATTTAAATCCTGCTTCATATTCTCAATTAGATTCGCTTACTTTTATTTTTGATGCAGGAGTATCTGGTCAAATCACGAATTTTAAGGAAGGAAATGTAAAGAAGAATGCTAAGAACGCAGACTTTGAATATGCTGTGGCTGGTTTCAGGGCTGCCCGTCATTTGGGTGTTAGCTTTGGTGTTCTTCCTTTTTCAAATGTAGGTTATAACTATTCATTGACAAAGAATGTCGGTGGTAGTACTACTGCCGTGTATCAGAATACTTATAAAGGCTCGGGAGGATTGCATCAAGTTTATCTCGGTATGGGATGGATGCCTTTTAATAGATTCTCCATCGGTGCCAATATTTCTTATTTATGGGGAAGTATTTCACGGTCATTGACCAATACGTATAGTGAAACAACCGTAAATTCTATTTCAAAATATTATTCCGTTTCCGTCAATAATTTTAAGTTGGATGTTGGTGCTCAATACACCTTGCCCGCCGGAAAGAATGACATGTTGACCCTCGGAGCCGTTTATAGCTTGGGACATAAATTGGGAGCGGATTTACATAGTGATGTTATTTCAACCAACTCTTTGACGCAGAAGGCTGATACTGCTAAGAGTACGATCAGTAATGGTTTGGAGTTGCCGCATAGCTTTGGCGCAGGTTTCATGTGGGTACATAAGGATTCTTGGCGTATAGGCGTTGATTATAATTTGCAGAAGTGGAGCAGTCTTAAAATGCCGCTCTATTCTTCGGATTCTAAGTACACCTTGATTGATGGTCAGTATATGGATCGTCAGAAGTTTACAATAGGAGGAGATTGGTGTCCTTCTGTCCGTAGTCGCAGTTATTTAAAGCGTGTTCACTATCGTGCTGGCGTTTCTTATGCGACTCCATATTATAAAGTTAATGGTCAGGATGGCCCTAAAGAGTTGAGTGCCAGCATAGGTTTCGGCTTTCCCATCACTAACAGTTGGAACAATCGTTCGCAATTGAATATAAGTGCGCAGTGGGTTCATCAGGCGGCTAAAGGGTTGATTACGGAGAATACTTTTCGTGTTAATATAGGCTTTACATTTAACGAACGTTGGTTTGCTAAGTGGAAAGTAGAATAATAGAATGTATTTTCAAGGATTAAATGACTTGTAAATTGAAGATAAAAGTTAGATATTTATTCCTTGTATTGTTGTATGTTCTTGTTTCTTGTAATGAGCAGAAAGAGCATACAGCGCCTGCTATTCATGACCGAGATTCCGTTGCGGTCATGACAAGTTATGGCGTGAATACATTGATTTCGGATTCCGGAGTTATTAAATATCGAATTGTGACCGAGGAATGGGAGGTTAATCAGATTAGGAAACCCTCTCGGTGGATATTTAATAAAGGCTTGTTTCTTGAGCAGTTTGATGAGAAATTCCATGTCCAGTCTTATATTCAATGTGATACGGCGTTCTATTATGACCAATTGAAGTTGTGGGAATTGCGTAGTAGGGTGCGTATATTGACAAAAGACGGCCTTCGCTTCTCCAGCGAACAGTTATATTGGGATGAGGCCGCGCATGAACTATACTCTCATACATTTTCACGTTTGGTAACTCCGGAACGGACGCTTCAAGGCAGTTATTTCCGAAGTGATGAGAAAATGACAAAGTATTTCGTTTCTAATAGTAAAGGTTCGTTTGAGCGTACTGACTTTGATGGAAGTAAGGGAGATGATTCTTCTGATTCTGCAAAGGCTGCTGTTGATTCCATACAAAAGGCTCAGCGTCAGCAAGCACAGCCACAACGTAAAAACACATCAATTCCTTTGATGCACTAATCGTATTAATTTTGGAACAAATAGACATTTCTTTAATTGTTAGTATCATCATCGTGATGGCCCTTTCTGCTTTTTTCTCGGGCATGGAGATAGCCTATGTCTCGAGTAATAGGATGTTGGCAGAAATGGGAAAAGAGGAGGGACGTTTGTCTCGTAAAATCATAGAGTTGTTTTATCATCATCCTAATGACTTCGTCTCTACGATGTTGGTGGGTAATAACATCGTCTTGGTTATTTATGGAATCTTGATAGCCCGCTTGTTTGACTCTACTATTTTCAGTGGGTTTGAGCCTGCTTTTACAGTACCGGCCGATACTATTTTATCAACATTCATCGTCCTATTTACGGGCGAATTTCTCCCTAAAACCCTTTTTAAAAGTAATCCGAACCGTTTGTTGTCAATCTTCGCGTTGCCGGCTTTTATCTTTTATATAATCCTTTGGCCTATCAGTAGGTTTGCATCGACCTTATCCAAGTTATTATTAAAAGTGGTAGGGATAAAGGTTGTTAGTGAAGAAGATAGCGAAGAGTTCTCCAAAGTGGATTTGGATTATCTGCTCCAATCAAGTATAGATAGTGCGAAAGACGATGAACAGATAGGGGAAGAGGTTAAGATTTTCCAGAATGCGCTTGATTTTTCGGAAACAAAAGTACGGGATTGCATGGTTCCTCGAACAGAGATCAATGCCGTAGATTCTGAATGCTCACAAGAAGAGTTGATGCAAAAGTTTGTAGAGAGTGGTCATTCAAAGATTATTGTATATGATGAAGATATAGATCATATAATAGGTTATATCCATTCTTCAGAGATGTTTAAGGGCCCTACAGACTGGCATAGTGGCATTCGGCAGGTTCCATTTGTGCCGGAAACCATGTCCGCTCACAAGATGATGCAAATCTTTTTGCAACAGAAAAAGTCGTTGGGTGTTGTCGTAGATGAGTTTGGAGGAACAAGTGGTATAATCGCTTTAGAGGATATTGTTGAAGAAATTTTTGGTGATATTGAAGACGAGCATGACAGTTCTAAATACGTGGCTCGGAAAATAGGAGAGCGAGAGTATATTCTTTCGGCTCGTTTGGAAATAGATAAAGTCAATGAAATGTTTGATTTGAATTTGCCCGAAAGCGATGAATACAAAACGGTCGGTGGATTGATACTGCATGTGTTTCAGAGTTTCCCGAAGTTGAATGAAGTCGTTACATTTGGTCAATATCAGTTTAAGATTTTAAAGAATACGCATACAAAAATAGAATTGGTAAAGCTGATAGTATTGTAATCAGATGGGCAAAAGCCTTGTTGCATGCGTTTTTTTATCAATTATTGCGCTATTTGCATTTTTATTATTATTTTTGTACGCAATTTGTATAAAGATAGTAGGGCCTGATAGGGGCGTTGCTACTTTTTCAACTACAGCTAAACATGAAAAAATAGAAATATAAAAATAAAGTTTAAAAACAATGGCAGCATTAGGAAAAATTAGAGGCAGAGGTCCAATTCTGATTTTAATAATCGGTTTTGGTCTATTTGCATTTATTGCCGAAGAGGCATTCCGTTCTTGCGAAGCTACTCAAAATGATAGGCGTCAGCAAGTGGGAGAAGTGTTAGGTGAGAAAATCAGCGTTCAAGATTTTCAAAAAATGGTAGATGAGTATACTGAAGTTGTCAAGATGCAGCAGGGGACTCAAAGCTTGAACGAGGAACAGCTTAACCAAGTAAAGGATGTGGTTTGGAATACTTATGTTCAAACTAAAATCTTAGAAAAAGAAGCAAATGCTTTGGGTTTGACAGTAACAAATGCGGAGTTACAGAATATTTTGAAAGAAGGTTCAAACCCAATGTTGATGCAGACACCTTTTGTTAATCGTCAAACAGGTCGTTTTGATGTTTCTTCATTGCAAAAGTTCTTAGCTGATTATAAGGCACAGAAGGGAACAAATCCCCAGCTTGCCCAGCAATATGAGCCTATTTATAAATATTGGTCATTTATAGAGAAGACGCTGCGTCAGCAAGTTTTGGGACAGAAATTCCAAGCTCTTTTTGCACATTGTTTGCTTTCAAATCCTTTAGAGGCAAAAATGGCTTTCAAGGATTCGCATGAAGAAAGCCAAATTCAGTTAGCTTCTTTCCCTTATTCTTCAATTGATGATTCAAAGGTAAAGATTGCTGAATCTGATTTGAAGGCAAAATATAACGAATTGAAGTCTCGTTTCCAGCAGTATGTTGAGAGTCGTGATGTCAAGTATGTTGATATTCAGGTTCTGCCTTCTACTACAGACCGTCAGGCTCTTCAGAAGCAATTTGCTGATTACAGCAAAGAATTAGCCGCTGCGGCTGACCCTGCCGAGGTTATTCGTAAGAGCACTTCTTTGGTTAGTTATCTTGGTATTCCCGTATTGAAAACAGCTTTCCCCTCTGATATTGCAAACCGTATAGACTCTATGTCTGTAGGTCAAGTATGGGGACCCGTTGAAAGCAAGCAGGATAATACACTTAATATTATTAAGTTAGTTGCTAAACAGCAGTTGCCTGATTCAGTGCAATATCGTCAGATTCAGGTGGCTGGCGCTACAATTGATGCGGCTCATAAAACCGCGGATTCTATTTATACAGCTTTACAGAACGGAGCTGATTTTGAGGCTTTGGCCAAGAAGTATGGGCAAACCGGTGAGAAGGCATGGTTGACTACCAGCCAATACCAAAACACACCCTCTTTGGATAAGGATAGTAAGAACTATATCGTTACGGTGAATTCCATGGCTGTGAATGAAACCAAGAATTTGCAGATGGGTCAAGGTAATGTAATTGTTCAGGTCTTAGACCGTAGAGGCATGGTTAGCAAGTACACTGCGGCAGTTATAAAGAAGACGATAGAATTCTCTAAAGACACTTATAGCGCAGCCTATAATAAGTTCAGCTCTTTTGTTAGTGCCAATCAGTCAGGTGCGGACATCTTGAAGAATGCGGCGAAGAGTGGCTATAGCGTTCAGGAAGCTAATGATGTGACAACAGCCGTTCATTACTTGGCTAACATTCATAGCACTCGTGAGGCCT
This sequence comes from Prevotella sp., assembly GCF_036570325.1. GTDB lineage: Bacteria > Bacteroidota > Bacteroidia > Bacteroidales > Bacteroidaceae > Prevotella. The sequence goes on along the minus strand of NZ_DATCYK010000127.1, from coordinate 9,617 downwards.
TGAAATGGCTGTTTGAGGCCAAGGAAGGTGATGTTTCTCCGATGTATGAGTGTGGTGACAACGATCATTTATTGGTTGCTGTGCTCGACAAGATTCATCCCGTCGGCTATCGCACGTTGAGTGATCCGCAAGTAAGAGATATGGTGAAAGCTGAAGTTATGAAAGATAAGAAAGCAGAAATGCTGCTGACTCAGTTGAAGGGTGTTTCAAGTATCGCAGCGGCAAAGGCTAAAGGTGGTAAGATAGCCGATGTAGAGCAGATTACTTTTGCTGCGCCTGCATTTATATCAGTTACCGGAGCCAGCGAGCCTGCATTGTCGGGTGCTGTTTCTGCTACAGCTAAGGGCCGTTTCTCTAAGAATGCCGTAAAGGGTAATGCCGGTATCTATCTTTTCCAAGTTACAAATAAGAAGATGCGTCCGGGTAAGTATGAAGATAATGAAGAGCAAAAACTTCGTCAAAGATATGGCCAATATGCCAGCAACTTCATGAACGAGCTTTTCATCAACGCTGGAGTTATCGATAATCGCTATCTGTTCTTCTAAGAAATAGTTTAGTTTTTATATAGAAATCCTCAAATGTTGTCATATAACATTTGAGGATTTTTATTTTACCCTTGTTGAAAAACTACTGTCTCTCTCAGCAATAGGCTATATAAAGGCTGTAGAAATAAGTTTTAAAAGCTGGCCTATTAGGAGGTTGAAAGGGGCCTATGAGAGGCTGATAGGGCATGAATGACAGCCTTGTAAGGCCATCATCATTTAAGCGTCTTGTGTGGGCTATAAACCATGTGCCATGCTTAGGACGTTTAGTGAGTTTCATTTCCTTGAATGACTTCACGCTTTACGGAATACATGTGGCATGTTTGGGGTGTTTAGCAAATACTATTATCGGCTACAAACAAGAAGGATGAAATTACCATGAATAAGTAATTTCATCCTTCTTGTTTAAAAAATGCCACTTTACAGAGTAGGCGTTTTATTTCTTAAAGCCTAAAATACGTTTGAAGAACTTCTTGATTCCACTTTCTGCATTGCTGCTTTTAGGGCTATTTACGGCTTGTGGGGCTATGCGTGAGCTTTCTACCCGAGGCTTGTTATTGTGCCGTTTTCTATTGTTCCCACCATTACGTTGTGCATTCTTGGCTTGCCCTTCCTGAGCCGGCATGGAATTTTTATCATTTTGCTTCTTATTGCCGATGCTGTTTTCATCTACATTATGAGCATAGTTCTTTCTGTTTCTGTTACGATTCCTGCCTCTATTTGCATTTTGTACGCCATCCTGCTGCTCCGGATTTTGCTGTGACCTATTTGCGTTATGATTAGAATTATGCTTACGCTGCGCAGGTCTGTTGTCCGAAGGGCGCTCCTGCCGTGGTTTATCAGTCGAAGTTCTCTTTTCTTCAGATGTAGCGGTTTTGGGTCTGTCTGTATTCTTAGGCTTGCGTTTATGAGCTGTTTGGTCGCGGTCTTTTCTACGACGCTGCTTGGCGTTACCCGATTTTTTCGGTTTTCCTGCAGGGATATATGCAGGTCCTTCGCCAAGGTCTTCGGGTAAGGTAACCTTTTCAACTTCCTTATCAAGGAATTTTTCTATTTGTTGGAAATAGAACATGTCGTTATCACTGATGAGCGTAATGGCAATACCATCACGGTCTGCCCGCGCCGTACGGCCGATTCTATGTACATAGTCTTCCGCATCGTGGGGTACATCATAGTTGATTACCATGGAAATATCATCTATGTCTATACCTCGGGCAACTATATCCGTAGCAACAAGAACATCCAACTGTCCGCTTTTAAATTTGAACATGATGTCATCGCGTTGTGCCTGATCAAGGTCGGAGTGCATTTCTCCGCAATTAATATTTTTCTTTTGCAGCGCACCATTGACTTGTTTCACTTTCAATTTGCTGCCGCAAAAGATGATGACACGTTTCATATCATCTTTTTTGAAGATGTCTTTAATGATACCCAACTTTTGAGTTTCGTAGCAGACATAGCCTTTCTGCTGGATTTTCTCTGCCGGTTTGCTGACAGCGAGCTTAATTTCCACGGGGTCTTTTAAAAGAGTTTTGGCCAATTCTTCTATTTTTGGCGGCATTGTTGCGGAGAACATGATGGTCTGGCAGGTTTTGGGCAGCTTTGAAGCTATTTTCATGATGTCGTCAGAAAAGCCCATGTCAAGCATTCTATCGGCTTCGTCTAACACAAAGAATGAAACCTTGCTCATGTCAACATTGCCAAGGCTCATGTGTGAAATGAATCTTCCGGGTGTCGCAATGACTACGTCAGCGCCCAATTGCAGGCTCTTCAATTCCTGATCATATCTGTTGCCGTCGTTTCCTCCATACACAGCTACGCTGCTTACACCATTTAAATAATAGCCAAAGCCCTGCATGGCTTGGTCTATCTGTTGTGCCAACTCGCGTGTGGGGCTCATGATGACGCAGTTGATGGCGTCTTTGGGGTAATTGCCATCATCAAGTTTGCTTAGGATTGGCAGCAGGTAAGCAGCGGTTTTTCCGGTTCCCGTTTGGGCCACTCCCAGCACGTCTCTGCCTTTAAGGATTTCAGGAATACAGTTTTCTTGCACCGGTGTGCAAGTATCGAATTGCATATCATAAAGTGCGTCAAGCACATTGTCATTTAAATCTAATTCGTCAAAATACATATCTTTTTACTTTTTTATTCGGGAATCTGTATGTTCAGGTCCCTACGTTTTGATTGATGTTCTACAATGATAGTAGATATAATTAATATAAGGTGTGCCTATTGGCACTAAAATTCTAATTTGGCGCTTGCCGATAGCAGAAGTATGCTACAATGGCAAAGATGAAATTGGGCACCCATGCGGCCAACATCGGCGGTGCACCTGCGTTGATGGCAAATGTGGCAGAGACTGTTTGCAGCATGATATAAATAAAACTCAATGCCAAGCCTATGCCCAAGTACAATCCCATCCCTCCTTTTCTTTTCTTGGAAGACAGCGATAAGCCGATGATGGTCAAGATAAACGAGGCAAAGCTGGACGCTATTCGTTTATGGTATTCTACCTGATATTGCACCACATGGCCCGAACCTCTGTCTATTTGTTTGGAGATATAGTCGCTCAGTTCCGGACTTGTGAAGGTTTCCTGCTGCCCTTTGGAATATACCAAGTCCGTGGGTTCCATCATGATGAGGGTATCTTTCGTAGAGCCGGAGGTGATATGTTCTCTCAATCCCTTTAATTCCCTGATTTTCCAATTGCTGGCTTTCCAATGAAATTTTGAGTCCGCGATGGTGTCATATTGAATTTCCATGGCAGTCATGTGGCTCACCAGCTTCTTATCTTCAAACTTAACCAGCGAAAATCCATATCCCTTTTTCATGTTGTTGTCGTAGTGCTGTATGCTGGCGATGGTTCCCTTTGCTACTTGCAGCAGAACATTGTCGGCTGATGTGTCCTTCTTCTTATTCTTGTACATGGACTCAAAGTTTTGGCGAATCACCGTTCCGTGGGGAATAATGAATGCGCTGAGGAAGAAAGACAGCACTGATATGAATATACATGAAATCATGTAGGGGCGCATGAGCCGCTTGAAAGAGATTCCTGCGGCAAGCATTGAAATGATTTCGGAGTTGCCGGCCAGTTTGGATGTAAAGAAAATGACCGCAATGAAAACAAACAATGGGCTGAACAGATTGGCAAAGTATGGAATGAAATTCATGTAATAATCCACGACAATGGCGCGTAGGGGAGCGTGATATTGTGTGAACTTTGCCAAGTTCTCATTGACGTCGAAGACTATGGAGATACTGATAATCAGAAGAATGGAATAGATATAGGTTCCGATGAACTTCTTGATGATATACCAGTCAATCTTTTTAATGTAATGAAATGGATTTAAGTATTTGGTCCATCTCAACTTTGGTCCCATCCATTCCAGCAGTTGCCTGAGCCATGAGGTGTGCTGATAGAGAAAACTTATCAGCTGATGAAGCCATGCGGGGTGCTGCGCAAAATAGCGCATTACCCTATAGAACCTATGGTATTTCCTGATACGGTGGAATGTTTTCATTGCAATCCAATTATATTCGTTGGCCTAATTGGTCTATAATCGATGATTTCCATTGTACGAAATCGCCGTCTATGATGTGCTGCCGTGCGTCCGTAACCAATCGCAAGTAGAAAGCCAGATTATGAATGCTGGCTATCTGCAAGGCTAAGTACTCTTGTGCCTTGAAAAGGTGGTGCAGATATGCCTTGGTGTGTATCTTGTCTATGTCACATCCGTCAGGGTCAATGGGGGAGAAATCCATTTCCCATTTCTTATTGCGCATGTTCATAGTGCCGTTATAAGTAAACAACATGGCATTGCGACCATTGCGCGTCGGCATGACACAGTCGAACATGTCAACACCTCGTTCGATGGCTTCCAATATGTTCTGAGGAGTTCCTACTCCCATGAGATAGCGCGGTTTGTCTTTAGGCAGAATCTCATTGACCACCTCGATCATTTCATACATCACCTCAGTAGGCTCACCTACGGCCAATCCACCGATGGCGTTGCCGTCGGCTCCCTTGTCTGCCACAAATTTGGCGGCTTCTTGTCGTAAGTCCTTATAGGTACATCCTTGCACTATGGGGAAAAGACTTTGCTGATAGCCATACAAAGGTTCTGTCTCATTACAGCGTTTGATGCAACGGTCCAGCCAGCGTTGCGTCAGTTTCAAGCTGTTCTTGGCGTAGTTATAATCACTCTGGCCGGGAGGACATTCATCGAAAGCCATCATGATGTCGGCACCGATGATGCGTTCCGTATCCATCACATTCTCGGGTGTAAAGAAATGTTTGGACCCGTCGATATGTGACCTGAATTCGCAACCTTCCTCTTTCAGCTTTCTGATACCTGATAAAGAAAATACCTGAAAACCACCACTGTCGGTCAATATAGGGCGATCCCAGCTATTAAAACGATGGAGGCCACCTGCTGTCTTTAGGACTTCAAGTCCCGGACGCAGGTACAAGTGATAGGTGTTTCCTAAAATAATCTGAGCATTTACTTGTTGGCGTAACTCACTGAAGTGTACACCTTTCACGGTGCCACATGTGCCCACGGGCATGAAAATCGGAGTTTTGATTTGCCCATGGTCCGTTGTGATGACGCCGGCTCTTGCGTCACTGGCTGTATCTGTGTGCTGAAGCTCAAATTTCATTTCTGTTCCTCTTTCTCTTTTTTGTCGTCTTGAATCGTGAAGTTAACGGGAGATTTAACAGTCTCATTCGTCAAGGCGAAGTTCCATACGTCTTGTACGTTTTCTACGTAGTGGAACTCCACGCCCTTGCGATAGGGCTCCGGAATTTCGTCTACGTCCTTTTTATTGTCCTTGCACATGACAATATCGGTAATGCCGGCTCGTTTGGCAGCGAGTATTTTCTCCTTGATACCGCCCACGGGCAATACCTTTCCACGGAGTGTTATTTCGCCGGTCATGGCCGTGTTCTTGCGAACTTTACGCTGGGTTAGCGCCGAGGCTATGCTCGTGGCGATTGTGATACCGGCCGAAGGCCCGTCTTTGGGCGTGGCACCTTCAGGAACATGGATATGAATATTCCAATTATCAAATATCCGATAGTCTATGCCGAGTGTATCGACGTGGGCTTTTACGTATTCCAATGCGATGACTGCGCTTTCTTTCATCACGTCGCCCAAGTTTCCGGTCAGGGTCAGCTTTCCGGCTTTGCCTTTGCTTAAACTTGTTTCGATGAACAGTATTTCACCACCAACGCTGGTCCATGCCAATCCGGTAACAACGCCTGCATAGTCGTTGCCTTGATAAATGTCGCGATAGAAAGGAGGATTACCTAATAAGGTTTCAAGCTCCGTGGGGGTGATGGTTGACGTTTTCAGCTCACCATTCATTTGTTTCAGGAAGGCGAGTTTGCGCAGTGCCTTGTTGATTTGCTTCTCCAATTGGCGCACACCGCTTTCACGTGTGTATTGCTCAATGATTTTTTCGAGCGCAGGTTTGGTGAACTTCACCTTTTCGGTCTCCTTGTCGAGGCCCGTATTCTTGATTTCTTTCGGCAGCAGATGGCGCTTGGCTATCTCCAATTTCTCTTCCGTGATGTATCCGCTGACCTCGATAATCTCCATACGGTCGAGGAGTGGGCGGGGAATGTTACCCAAATCATTGGCCGTGGCGATGAAAAGTACCTTGGAAAGGTCGTAGTCCACATCGAGGAAATTGTCATGGAAAGCGTTATTCTGTTCAGGGTCGAGCACCTCAAGCAAGGCCGATGAAGGGTCGCCGTTGATGGTGTTTTGCGTTACCTTGTCTATTTCGTCGAGAATAAAGACCGGGTTACTTGTTCCCGCTTTCTGAACACTTTTGATGATTCGACCCGGCATGGCACCGATATAGGTACGGCGATGGCCTCTTATTTCGGACTCGTCGTGCAGACCACCCAAGGATATGCGTACGTACTTGCGCTTCAGTGCCTCGGCAATACTTTTACCCAAGCTGGTTTTACCCACGCCCGGAGGGCCATAAAGGCAAATGATTGGCGACTTGAGGTCACCTCTCAAGCTCAGTACGGCGATGTATTCCAAAATACGGTCTTTCACCTTTTCCATGCCGTAATGGTCGTGGTCCAATATGTGTTTGGCTCTCTTGAGACTCAAATCGTCTTTGGAATATACGCCCCAAGGCAGGCTCACAAGATTTTGAAGATAGTTGACTTGTGTGCTGTATTCGGGGCTTTGTGGGTTGAAAAGGTCGAGCTTGTCAAGTTCCTTACGGAAAATCTGCTCTATATCCTCGGGCCATTTCTTGCCCTTGGCTTTTTCTTCGAGTTCTATTTTCTCGGTAGTGCCATTGCCGTTGCCCAACTCTTCCTTGATGTTCTTGATTTGTTGCTGAAGGAAATACTCCCTTTGCTGTTCGTCAAGGTCCTCCCGGGTCTTCGAGCGTATGTCTTTCTTAATCTCTACATACTGCTGTTCGCGATGGAGCGCCTTGAGCGCTTCGTAGATACGTTCCAAGATAGTATTCTGCTTCAGCATGTTGAACTTATCCTTTACGGCGAAAGGTAAGTTGCAGCAAATGTAGTTTACCTTGATCAGGTTCTGCGAAATACTGTCCAAGGAGTATTGCAATTCGTTGGGAATTTCCTCATTATCAGTGATAAACTGGCGGGTTGAGGCCAATAAATCTTTGTAGGCAGCCCTGCAAATCTTATTGTTCATGGCCACGTCTTCCTCGGGAATGGGCAATACGTTGCCTACCAAGAAAGGCTGGTCTTCTACGATAGATTCAAGCTCGCATCGGCCCAAACCCTGCACGATGGCCGTTACCTGATGGTTGGCACCGGGCATGTCGATCACCTTGATGAGGCGGGCAAATACGCCGACGGGATAAAGGTCTTTGGCTTTTGGGGCGTTTACGTTTTCATCTTTTTGCGAGAAAATCGCAAAATTGGTAGGATGTTGACCTATATGTTCTAAAAGATTTAAACTTGCTTCTCTTCCTATAAGGATGGGAGTCATCACTCCCGGGAATAAAACGATGTTTCTTGTTGCGAGAATCGGAAGCACTCCACCTTTCTCTTCATTAAAAAGACTTGTGATGTCGCCCTCAAAATCGGCGATCATCTGTATGGTAGCATTGTTTTTGTTACTCATTTTCTATTAACCAATGTATAACTGCGTATATCGTTGCAAAGTTACATAAAAAATAATATTTGTGCAAAAATGCGCAGTCCATTCACCTTAATTAGTATTAAATAAACACAGAGGTGTGATTATTTGAGTGGAAAATAGTATCATCATAGAATGTTTTTGTTAACTTTGCCGTTGGAAATAGTACCTCGGTCTGCCGCTGGCATACTTGTATGCGAGAGGAAAGTCCGGGCGACAAAGAGCACTCCGCTTCTGAAAATGGAAGCTAATGGTGACATTAGGTGTAGGTAGAAGAAAATAACCGCCACGCAAGTGGTAAGGGTGAGAAGGTGGAGTAAGAGACCACCGGGCGTCGGGTGATCGGCGTGCTGTGCCTGCCGGAGGTCGCAAGTTCATGTATACCGCAGAATGAGGGCTGCTCGTCCGATATTATGCTTGGTCGTAATGCTGCGGAGGGTAGAACGCTTGAGCTACAAGGTGACTTGTAGATTAGATAAATGGTAGACCGTTTTGACTGTTTAACTATTTGCAGGCAAGATGACAGAACCCGGCTTATAGAGGTGCTATTTCCTTTTTTTATTTGAATCTATTACAATTTTTAAGGGCTTTCTCGCGGTGTGTTAAGCATGAAGAATTATAATATTAAAGCATAATACGATGGAATTACCTGATTTTATGAGTTACAAGGACAAGTTCACAAAAGCGGGATTTGTCGAGAAAATACAGAAGATAGCCAAGCGTTCGGGGGCTAAGTTGGTCTATGCGGCCTTGGTTTTGTATTACACTTTGGAGAGTGATAGGGTGTCGATGAAGGATAAAGCCATTATCATTGGCGCCTTGGGATATTTAATCAGTCCGATGGACGTGATTCCCGATGCGATACCTATTGCCGGATTGGCTGACGACATAGCCGTTCTTATTTATGTGTTGCGCAAAGTATGGGGGCAAGTGTCGGATGAGGTAAAGGCTAAATCGAAGGCCAAACTTAAACAGTGGTTCGACGAGGAGGAGCTGTTGGCTGCCGACAAGTTGTTTGATGACGATCCTACGCAAGACCCTGTATGAGTGGAATGTGAACAAGTTGAATCGGGAATGTAAATAAAAAAATGGATATATCGTTTGATATATCCATTTTTATTGGTAGTCGGTATGAGAATCGAACTCATATGCCAAGATTGAGAATCTTGTATCCTAACCGTTAGATGAACCGACCGTTATATAATATTTTGCTAAATATTTCAATCTGTCAGCGGAAGGAGGGGGATTCGAACCCCCGGTACGGGAACCCGTACGGCAGTTTAGCAAACTGCTGGTTTCAGCCACTCACCCATCCTTCCTCTAAGGCTTTTGTTTTAGCTGAGCATTATTTTCTAATGCGGTGCAAAGGTAGTAGTTTATTTTTATTCCGCAAAATATTTCGTATATTTTTTTGATAAAACTTTTGAACGGCTGTTGTGAAGCTGTTAGTGCGCAGGGGCTGTTTATAAAGAGTTTGAAGGTAGGAAGGTCGTAGTTGTTTTGATGGGTGGTGGTGTGTAATATATTGATAATCAATAGGATGTGGGTGGCTTTTTGAAAGTGGCTTTTTCATGCGGTCAAAGCTGCCTTTGGGGGTTGTTAAAAGGCTGCTTTTATCGCATGAAAGCATAGCTTTGGGTAAGTGGTTTGCCCGTGGTGAAGCGTAGAGGGCGTAAGGAGAAGAGGGGAAGAGCGTAATGTTGATGAGATTTTCTATATGAAAGTTTGATGATAAATGTTTGCTTTACCTATTTCTATTTGGGTTTATAGATAATTATACGTACTTTTGTGAGGTCAATGCCGCTGTGCTTTCTTTTTGTATTTAAAAAGCATGAGATGGCGTGAAAAGTGGTTTGGCAGAAGTGAACCATAGTATGTTGGAATTGAAAATTTGAGAAAGATGAAATCTTTAACAGACCTTTATAGAATAGGT
>NZ_DATCYK010000126.1:0-8688 GCF_036570325.1 Prevotella sp. | reverse complement strand
GGTATTGCTCCACGATGACCTCCTCGCCACGGGCGGAACGATGAAAGCGGCCTGCGACCTTGTACGCAAGTTTGGCCCGAAGAAGGTGTACGCCAACTTCATTATAGAACTCAAGAGCGAGTTTCCCCACAGCCGAGACATTTTCGACAAGGAGGTGGAAATAACCTCGCTGCTCGACTTCTAAGCCAAGGCAAAATTACCAAGGCTGCTCCTTGCCAACACCAAGGCAACGCCCTTTCATAACCAAGGCTGTACCTTGCCGGCAGCAAGACTATCCCCTACCAAAACCAAAGCAGCTCTTCGGCTAAACAAGAGCTGCCTTTTGGCAGACTCAAAGCAGCCCTTTGACAAGGCAACAGCTACCCTTTCATAAGGCGGAAGCAGGCCTTTTAAAAAGCAGAAGTAAACATACGGGGTTCTTGTTTCACGTGAAACAAAATCTTCTAAACCACTTGTAAATAAAGGAGATACACACTGTGACCAAAGAAGAAAACGAAAAGCGACTGGCCTACCTTAAGAACATAGTGCTGAGCATGCCCGAGAAGCCGGGCAGCTATCAGTACTATGACGACAAGCATGTCATCATTTACGTAGGTAAAGCCAAGAACTTGAAGCGCCGTGTGTCGAGTTATTTCCATAAAGAAGTGGACCGCTACAAGACGAAACTGCTGGTATCGAAGATTCACGACATCAGTTACACCGTCGTAAACACGGAAGAAGACGCCTTATTGCTTGAGAACAGTCTCATCAAAAAGTACAACCCACGCTACAACGTACTGCTGAAGGATGGCAAAACCTACCCCAGCATTTGCGTGACGAACGAGTATTTCCCCCGTATTTTCAAGACCCGAACCATCAACAAGCGCTATGGCACCTACTTCGGGCCCTACCCCCACATAGCCAGCATGTACGCCGTGCTGGAGCTGATCAAGCGTTTGTACAAGCCACGCACCTGCCGCCAGCCCATCACAAAGGAGGGAATAGCGGCCGGAAAATACAAACCATGCTTGGAATATCACATCCACAACTGCGGCGCTCCCTGCATTAACAAGCAAAGTTACGAGGAATATCAGGAGAATATGCGCCAAGCAAGGGAGATATTGAAGGGAAATACCCGCCAAGTAAGCAAGTGGCTGTACGATTTGATGATGAAAAACGCCGAGCTGTTGCGCTTCGAGCGGGCCGAGGAACTCAAGCGTAAGTACGTGCTTCTCAACGAGTTTGTGTCGAAAAGCGAGGTTGTCAGCTATACGATTGACGACGTCGACGTGTTCACCATCGTGGATGATGACGCCAACAAGAACGCTTACATCAACTATATCCACGTGAAGAACGGCACGATAAACCAGAGTTTCACCTTTGAATACAAGCGAAAACTCGACGAAACCGACGAGGAACTGCTCATCACGGCCATCCCCGAGATACGCGAACGCTTCAACAGCAAGGCCAAGGAGATACTCGTCCCGATGGAAATGACGTGGAAACTGAAGGACGCCGAGTTCTTTATTCCCCAACGGGGCGACAAGAAACACCTGCTCGACCTGAGCGAAATGAACGGCAAACAGTACAAATTTGACCGTCTGAAGCAGGCCGAAAAGCTCAATCCGGAGCAAAAACAGACCCGTCTGATGAAGGAATTGCAGCAGAAACTACGGCTTCCGAAGCTGCCTTATCAGATAGAATGCTTCGACAACAGCAACATTTCGGGCACCGACGCCGTAGCCGGTTGCGTGGTGTTCAAGGCCATGAAACCCTCGAAAAAAGACTACCGGAAATACAATATCAAGACCGTTACGGGGCCCGACGACTACGCCTCCATGCAGGAAGTGGTGCGCCGACGCTACAGCCGCATGATGGAGGAAGGCACACCCCTGCCCGACCTCATCATCACCGATGGCGGAATAGGCCAAATGAACGTGGTGCGTGAGGTGGTGGAAGACGAATTGAAGCTCGCCATCCCTATCGCCGGACTGGCCAAGGACGACCGCCACCGCACCAACGAATTGCTTTTCGGCTTTCCGCCGCACACCATTGCCGTCGACGTGAAGAGCGAACTGTTCCATGTCTTGACACATATTCAGGACGAGGTACACCGCTATGCCATCACCTTTCACCGCGACAAGCGCTCTAAACATCAGCTTCACAGCGAGTTAGAGGACATCAAAGGCATCGGACCCAAGGCCCGTGAGGCGCTCATGGCGGCCTTTAAGAGCGTTAAACGCATGAAAGAAGCCGACGCCGAGGCCCTCGCCCAAGTGGTGGGAACGGCCAAGGCGGCGCTGCTGAAAGCCCATTGGGCAGCTCAGGAGCCGTCGGTCGATTGACATAAAAGCATGGCCTTTTATGACCAAAAAACCCACCAGACGGTACGAAACCGGGCGAGTTGTATTTTTATAAACCATTGATTACTAAAGGATTATATATCTTATGAGAATCATTATACAACGAGTGAACCGTGCGTCGGTAACCATCGACGGAGAGATAACGGGCGCCATAGCCCATGGCATGCTCATCCTCGTGGGCGTGGAGGAAAGCGATACGACGGAGGATGTGGATTGGCTGGTGCGCAAGACGGCCAACCTACGTATTTTCGACGATGAGAACGGCGTCATGAACCGCTCCATCCTCGAGGTTGGCGGCGACGCTTTGGTGGTGTCACAGTTCACCCTTTTCGCCAGCTATAAGAAGGGAAATCGGCCCAGTTGGCTGCGTGCGGCCCGCCATGAGGTGTCTGTTCCGCTCTACGAATCGTTCTGCCAAAAGCTCTCCGAAAGCCTTGGCAAAGCGGTGAAGACGGGCCGTTTCGGCGCCGATATGAAGGTGGAACTCGTCAACGACGGCCCCGTAACCATCGCCATGGATACAAAGAACAAGGAATAAACGCTACGATTATGACAATAAAGGAAGCTCAAGAGGCTGTAGACCAATGGATTAAGGACTACGGCGTGCGCTATTTCAGCGAACTGACCAACATGGCCTGCCTCACCGAAGAGGTGGGCGAATTGGCCCGAGTGATGGCTCGCACCTACGGAGACCAAAGTTTCAAGGCGGGCGAAAAGCCCAATTTGGGCGAGGAAATGGCCGACGTGATGTGGGTATTGCTCTGTTTGGCCAACCAAACGGGGGTGGATCTGACCGCCGAACTTCAGAAAAGTTTTGACAAAAAGACCCGCCGCGACGCCACAAGACATAAGGAAAACCCTAAACTTTAATATTAACTATAAAACAAGAAACATTATGGGAACAATTAAAGACATCGTGATGAATGACATCAACGATAGCAAGAACGAGGAAAACAACAAGTATCAGGAAGCCCTGAGCAAGTATGATTGCACGTTGAACGACGAGCAGGTAGCCGCCGAAGTGAAGCAATTACTGGCCGAGAAACTGCCCCAGAACGACAATCTCGACGTAAAGAAATTCCTCTTTGGCAGCATTGAGCTGACCACACTGAAGAATACGGACAATGACGAGAGCGTGATGGCTTTCACGGAGAAGGTGAACCGCTTCGACAACGACTATCCCCAACTGCCCCACGTGGCCACTATCTGCGTGTATCCGTGCTTCGCCGCGGCCGTAAAGAACACGCTTGAGGTCAACGGAGTGAACATTGCCTGCGTATCGGGCTCGTTCCCTTCCTCTCAAGCGCTCATCGAAGTAAAGGTTGCCGAGACAGCTTTGGCCGTGAAAGATGGCGCCGATGAGATCGACATTGTCATGCCCGTAGGCAAGTATCTCTGTGGTGATTACGAGGGAGTGTGCGACGACATCAGTGAACTGAAGGCCGCTTGTGGCGATGAAGTCGACATGAAAGTCATCTTGGAGACGGGTTGTCTGCCGTCCATGAGCGACATCAAGAAGGCTTCTATCCTAAGTATGTACGCCGGAGCCGACTACATCAAGACCTCCACGGGTAAGGAGAAAGTAAGCGCTACGCCCGAAGCTGCCTACGTAATGTGCCAAGCTATCAAGGAATACTACGATAAAACGGGTCGCCAAGTTGGTTTTAAGCCCGCCGGAGGCATTAATACGGTCAACGACGCCCTCACCTACTACACCATCGTTAAAGAGGTCTTAGGCGAGAAATGGCTCACCAACAAATGGCTCCGCCTTGGCACCAGCCGCTTGGCTAACCTCCTTCTGAGCGAGATTGAGGGCAAGGAAGTGAAGTACTTCTAAGCCTTTCCCTTGCGGGAGTTGACGAGTTGACAAGTTGACGAGTTAACAAGTTGATGGTTTAGTTGACAAGTAAACGAGTTAACGAGTAAACAAGTTGTTAGCAATAGCAGGTTTTTCGGGCTATGAAAGGGCTGCTTTCGGCCGATGAAAAGGCTGCTTTTAGCAGCTAAAAGGCCTGCTATCAGCCGGCAAAAAAAGCGATACCAACCAGCCTAATAGCCGTTATCAACTATCAAAATAGCCGCTTTCATAAAATTAATGGCCCATCGCTGATTAGCGATGGGCCATTATTATTTTCTTCATTAAGTATTTCTTTAGCGTCGGATGGGTCTGACCGGTCCGACCCGTCCGACCCGTCTGAAAGCCAAGACAGCTCTTCCTACCCCTCCGGCTAAGTGATTTCTCAGCTCCTCCGCTCTATCACAAAGTCGAGATAAGCCGTGAGGGCTTGGCGGATAGCGTCATCGCTGACATAGCGATCAATGAAAACCAGCCCCTCAGCGTGGAAGTCACGCATGCGCTTCTCGGCGTATTCTATGCCGCCATTGGCCTTGGTGAAAGCCACCAAACGGGCGATTTCATCGGGCTGTATCATACGAGCCTTCACCTTGCGGGCCAACTCCATCATGGCAGCGTCGCCCGTACTGTTGAGCGCATGGATAACGGGGAGCGTCAGTTTTCCCTCCGCCATGTCGTTGCCCGTGGGCTTTCCTATCTCTGAAGCGTCGTAATAATCGAAAATATCGTCACGTATCTGGAACATGATACCTAAGTTCTGCCCAAATAGCTTGGCAGCCTCAACGGCCTCGGCGTCGGCTCCGGCGCTCTCCGCTCCTATCGCCGCGCAGGCCTCGAACAGGGCCGCCGTCTTGCGCTTGATAATCTCGTAATAGGCCGTTTCCGATATTTGCTGGTTCTGAATGTTGGTAAGTTGGAGGATTTCTCCGTCCGATAAGGTGCGGCCAAGCTCCGCCAAATAGCGTACTATGACCTCCGAATGGGTGCGCGAAACGTAGAGCAAGGCTGTCGACAGAATGTAATCGCCCACCAACACGGCCACCTTGTTATTGTAAGTGGCGTTCACGCTGGCCTGACCTCGGCGCTCACTGCTCTCATCTACCACGTCATCATGAACGAGACTTGCCGTGTGGAGCAACTCCAAACCTACGGCCGCATGCTGCGTGACGCTGCTCACCTGCCCGAAATTGCGGGCCATCAACAGTATCAGGATGGGCCTCATGCGCTTGCCTCCCTTAGCCTTAATGTGGTTAAGGGCCTGCCCCAGCATGCCATCATGATGGTCTAACGAGGCCTGAAATAAGAAAATAAAGTCTGAGAGTTCGGCCTCGATGGGCTGTTGAATAAGAGATAGGTAGTCCATTCAATCGTAAATTTGTGACAAAATTAATAATTTATCGGGATAATATGATATTATTTTACTAATTTTACGGCAAATAAGCCAAAATAAGATGCACAAATTATTCCTTTTAGATGCCTACGCATTGATATATCGTTCCTACTATGCCCTTATTCGTTCGCCCCGTATCAATTCCAAAGGATTGAACACCTCGGCCGTCATGGGCTTTGTCAATACGCTCAACGAAGTGCTGACCAAGGAGCAACCCACCCACATCGGCGTGGCTTTCGACCACGGCAAGACCTTCCGCCACGACGCTTTCCCCGCCTACAAGGCCCAGCGCGAGGAGACACCCGAGGACATCAAGCTCAGTGTTCCTATCATTAAAGACATTCTCAAGGCCTTTCGCATACCCATATTGCAGGCCGATGGCTTCGAGGCCGACGACATCATAGGCACCTTGGCCACCCAAGCCGGGCAGGCAGGCATAAGCACTTACATGCTCACCCCCGACAAAGACTACGGCCAACTCATCCGTCCCAACGTCTACATGTACCGCCCCCAACACGGCGGAGGCTACGAGACGCTCGGTCCCGATGAGGTTCAGGCCAAATACGGCATACCCTCTCCCACCCAAGTCATCGACCTCTTGGCCCTCATGGGCGACTCGGCCGACAACTTCCCGGGCTGTCCCGGCGTGGGCGAAAAGACCGCCGCGAAACTCATCAATGAGTTTGGCAGCGTGGAAGAACTCCTCGCCCACACCGACAAACTCAAGGGCAAGATGCGCGAAAAGGTCGAAGCGGCCGTGGAAGACATCAAGATGTCGAAGTTCCTCGCCACCATCCGAACCGACGTTCCCTTGACCGTGACGCTCGACGATTTGAAGATTACCGAACCGGACAAGGACAAGTTGGCCGAAATTTTCGCCGAACTTGAATTTAAGAGCTTAACGAACAAAATATTAAACAAGCCTGAACAAAAGCAAAAAAACGCAAACTTAGAGCTCGATTTCTTTGCGGAAAACGCCGACGATGGGCCGATTGTTTCAAAAAACGCCAATTTTTCGACCCTTAAAACTACCCCTCACGACTATCAACTCATTGATACAGAAGCACAAATGCGTGAAATTTGTGACTTTTTTCTTACAAATGAAATTCTCAGTCTGGACACAGAGACCACTTCAACCAACGCTATCGAGGCCGAATTGGTAGGTTTGAGCTTCAGCGTAGAGGAGGGAAAGGCATTTTATGTGCCCATTTCGGCTAATCGTGAAGAAGCCTTAAAAACCGTCAATATATTTAAACCGCTCTATGAAAGTCCCACAATCATGAAGGTGGGGCAAAACATCAAGTACGACATTGAGGTGCTTCGACATTATGACATCGAAGTAAAGGGTCCGCTCTTCGACACAATGATCGCCCATTATCTCATCCAACCCGAGCTTCATCACAACATGGACTACATGGCGGAGATATATCTGAACTACCAAACCATCCACATCGATGAGCTCATAGGGCCAAAGGGGCGCGGTCAGAAGTCGATGCGCGACTTGTCACCGGCCGACGTCTACGAGTATGCGGCCGAGGACGCCGACATCACTCTTAAGCTCAAAAACATTCTCGAGCCGCGACTGAAGGAGTTGGGTGTGGAGGATTTGTTCCACAATATCGAAATGCCACTCGTTCAGGTCTTGGCCGACATGGAGCTGACGGGCGTGGTTCTCGACACGAAAGCGTTGAGCGAGACGTCCGAAATCTTCAATCAACGACTCTTGCAATTAGAAAAGCACATTTACGAACTGGCCGGCGAATCGTTCAACATATCGAGTCCGAAGCAGGTAGGTGACATCCTTTTCGGCAAAATGAAGATCATAGAAAAGCCCAAGAAGACCAAAACGGGTCAGTATGTCACGTCGGAGGAGGTGCTGCAACAGCTGCGTCAGAAGAGCCCCATCATCGCCGAGATACTCGATTATCGCGGACTTAAGAAGTTGCTCGGCACCTATGTCGACGCTCTTCCCAAGCTCATCAGCCCCCGCACGGGCCACATCCACACCTCGTTCAACCAAGCCATCACGGCCACGGGACGCCTCTCGTCGAGCGATCCCAACCTGCAAAACATTCCCGTGCGTGACGATGACGGTAAGGAAATACGCAAATGCTTCATCCCCGAGCCCGGTTGTCTTTTCTTCTCAGCCGACTACAGTCAGATAGAACTGCGTATCATGGCCCATCTGTCGGGCGATGAGAACATGATAGAGGCCTTCCGCGAGGGCTTCGACATCCACGCCGCGACGGCCGCGAAGATATGGCACAAGCCCATAGAAGACGTTACTTCAGACGAGCGAAAGCAGGCCAAGCAAGCCAACTTCGGCATTATCTATGGCATAACGACCTTTGGTTTGGCCCAAAGAATGGACATATCGAACGGTGAGGCCAAAGAATTGATCGACGGATACTTCAGAACTTTCCCCAAGGTAAAGGCTTACATGGAGCAGGCCAAGGAGGAAGCACGCCAAAAAGGCTACGCCAAGACCATCTTCCACCGCCGCCGTTACCTGCCCGACATCAACAGTCGCAACGCCACGGTGCGTGGTTTTGCCGAGCGAAATGCCATCAACGCCCCCATACAAGGCTCCGAGGCCGACATCATCAAGCTGGCCATGGTGCGCATATACAAGCGTTTCAAGGCCGAAGAGCTACGCTCAAAGATGATTCTTCAGGTGCACGATGAGCTCAATTTCAGCGTTGTGCCCGAGGAAAAGGAGCAGGTGGAGCGCATCGTCATGGAGGAAATGGAGCAGGCTTATGCCCTCAGCGTGCCCCTGACGGCCGACGCCGGATGGGGCCACAATTGGCTTGAGGCACATTAAGGCCACAGGTCGGGCCTGCGGCAGTTGGGGAGTTGAGGGGGCAAAGCCCCCCGGTTGAGCGGATAAGGGCGGCAAAGCCGCTGCTAAAGTTGCGCTCAAGGTCGGACCAGTCTGACTGGTCAGACTTGTCAGACTGGTCCGATGATGGCTGAAAGCCACTCTTTCAGCCTTTTTAAAAGCCCACTATGAGCCACCCAAAGGCCTGCTTTCGCTCCCTCAAAAGCCTGCTATGAGCACATGATTACGGCCCTTTCGCAAGACGAAAGGGCCGTAATCA
>NZ_DATCYK010000125.1:0-1545 GCF_036570325.1 Prevotella sp. | reverse complement strand
GGTTCTTTGTCAAATAACGTTGATGAAGAATCATAGCCAATTTTTAACAGCGTTAGCTGATGTGTGAAAAAAGCCCATCAGCTTCGCTGTTTTTTTGTACTTTATACCTATTTCTTAATAGTATTCTTAATTTCATATTTTTATAACTTTTAAATCCAAATGATACACGCTTGTATGCTTTTATGAGATTGTTATTGTCTTCGGCATGAGCATTTGTGTAGGAAGTAGAAAGAGAATTAATGACATATTTCATGTGTTTCTTTAAACTATATACACTCGTCCTGAAACATTCAGGTATTTCATTAATATCTTTATTTACTAGTTTTTTCAAGCCTTCAACGTCTCTTTTTTCTATACAAAGTAAGAATTTTTGGTAATATATATTTGCTTCTTTTATTCTATCTGAAAAATTCAATATATCGTATTTAATTTCTTTTGTATTTGTAAATTTTTTATAACAAGTATACTTATAAAAATATACACTATTTAAGTTCCAATCCTTTGCTAACAATACCTTCCAGTACCTTTTTAACACACGATATTCATGTGAATGTGTTTTGAAGTTTTTCATTTCCAAGACTCTTAATTTATTCATATTTCTAGTGAACATTTGTACTATATGAAACTTATCTAGAACTATTATGGCATTTGGAAAGAATTTTTTTGCAAGTTCTATATACGTAGGATACATGTCTGTAGTAATTATTTTAACATTATTTCTAGCTTCTTCACTGAAAGACCTTAAGTATTCACCAAGATATTTTTTTCTCCTGTCGGAGACAATATCAAACACATGTCCAGTGTCTATATCAGTAATGTTTACACTCATAGATGCATCAACCTTTTTAGTTGATTTAAATTTTTTAATGCCCTTGGGTACATCTATTGCTATTTTTTTAGGTAAAAAATTCTTGTTTGTTTTAGATTCAGTACTTCTAAGCACTCGTATTACTGTATTAGAAGAAACATAGTGGTCTTTTGCTATTGTTTTCATAGCTACAATATCAACAAGTTTATCAATAATAGATGCCTTAACATCATTTGAAATAGAGCAACCTTTATCTGTGAGAGAAGTCTCGGCTATAAAGGTTCTACCGCAATCTTTACAGCAAAATCTCTGCTTTTTAACTTCAAGAATAGTAGGGACATTATTGATCCTATTTATAAGTATTTTTACTTTCTGACTACCATTTTTTACTATCGAGTAATTTTCATTGACAGAACCACAATGAGGGCATACATCTGGTGTATACGTTAGCGTAGAGTGTAGTATATTGAATTTGACTCCGTTTATTATCTTATTTGAAATTTTTCCTGTAAATTTTAAATTTTTGTCCCTTATTCCTAGAATTTCTGATATACTGTTACTTGAAAACATGTCTTATCTCCTTTGTTTATTTGTTTGTAGTGACTCAATTTTACAACGGTCTTGACATGTTTTCAACTTTTTTATAAAAAATATAACGCTGACAGTAAATTTATCCGTTTTCGCCATTCGGCGATTTCGGATTTTTTATTACCATCAACGTTATATATTATAGAGCC
>NZ_DATCYK010000124.1:0-2214 GCF_036570325.1 Prevotella sp. | reverse complement strand
TGTCGACGATAATGGTCTTTGTCTTGCCATCGGCACCGTCATTGCGCAGTTGAGCGCCATTGGTGAGGTCGCCATCAAAGAGTTCTTCGGTTTGAATTGTGGCGTTAGAGCCGTAGCGGGCGGTCCATCCGGCATAGTCGGCAACCAATTTTCCTACCATTTCGTCGGGCGAAGTAATGTCCTTGACCAGCTTTTCCTCGGTCGTAACGATGACATAGCCAACGCCACGTTCCTCACTTCCCCTGCCATCACCGCTAACTTCGGCAATCCTGACGGGCAGCAGGTAACCGGCGGCCGTGAGCGTAGGAAGGGCCGATTCCTTCAGAGAGAGCTTGACAGCGTCCTGCGCTTTAAGGCTGTCTTTCTGTATCTGAACGGTCAGTCCCGCAGTCTCAACGGCTTCTTCGGGCATAGCCACATAGTCGGTGCCATGGGCTTTGTTGTAAACATCTATCAAAGAATTGTCGATAACGGCCTTCACCGTGGTGTTAGAAGCGGCAGGCCGCTGGATAGCCACGGGAAACACGGCGCTGACACCGCCGAAATGGCCCACCGGAGTGTGGACTACGGTTCCCTTGAAGGTATTGTCCGCATTGGCCTTAAAGTAGACCAAATTACAAGAGCAGCCATCAATCACTATATCGCCGTCCTCTACTCCGCTGTCGCAAGCTGCGAAAAACAAGCCCGACAATGCGAGGAGGGCATAGGCAAAACCTTTTATATTCATTTTCATATTCTTATCCTCCGATGATTATTGTACACACTTATTGGCATCGTCCATCACCCATTGAATGGCACTACTATAATCGTGGTTAATCAACTGGCCGTTTTCTCTGTCATCGCGCCAAGTGTTCGTCCAGTCCATATCAAAGCCTTTCTTGGTTGCGTCGTGGAAAACATGACCACTGTTTTCATTGAATTTCCAATATGCTTCCAGCCCTTCGGCCTTGGGATCAACGGCACATAGGCCGGCCGCAATCTCGGTTGCGGAGAGCGCACGGCTCCAAACTCTGACCTCACAGAAGCGTCCGGGGAAGAACTGACGGCTGCGGTAACCACCCCACGACATACCCATTTCAAAGCGTTGGAAGTCGAGGAAGCCGTCAGGAAGTGTGCCCGTGGCGTTTGCATCCTCCACTCCGTCGACGAACAAACGGTAAGTTGAGCCGTCGAACTGCAACGATAGCATGTACCAACGCTTGGGTTGGAAGTGGGTCTTGCTGACAATGGCCGGACCGGCGTTGACCCACTGCAATACATCGGCGCCAAAATTACCCTCGCCCCAGCGCAACATGCTCTGCTTGCTCTCGTCCTTTTGGCTGAAATTACATAGGCGGTGCATGCCTCCCCAGCTATCACTATAGAACTTAATCTGATAGGTAAAGGTGGTCAGACGTACCGACTTGTCGAAGATAAAGCAGCTCGAGGCGTTGGGATTGTTGACAATGGCGGGGAACTTCATCGTGCGTGACACTTTCAGATAGATGGTTTTGGCGCCTTCTATCAGGTCTTCGCTTCCGTCGGTAGAGGCTATCGTTACCGGAATAACGTAGGTACGACCTTCCTCAAAGTTCTCTGTTGACACCAATTTTACGGCCGCTACCGTGGAAACAGCGCTGTTGGCCTTGATGGTTACATCAGGATTGAGCAGTTCCACCGCACCTTTGGGGATGGGATAGAACGAGGCTTTGTTCTTCGTATTGTACTGTTCAACGAGCGATGGGTCAATGGCCAACTTCAAATGTACATCGGTTGTGGCCTTATGGGTGGCCTTCACGCTGATAGGATACTCGGAAGGAGTGTCCTCAACGGCAAATGTCTGCAAGGGATTGACGTCAGCTCCCGTGACGAAAATGCCTTTCTTGCCATAATCAAAGCTATCGCCCTCGCTGTTACACGACGTGAACAGAGCGCCACATACGCCCAGCAGCCACGCTGCCGATAGGAAACTATATTTGATTTTCATAATGTTTAAATTCTTAAAGTTGATTATTTATTCAATGCGGGGTTCATAATCTGAATGGCTTTACGGAAGATTCCATAGGTACGACCGTCGCTTGACTTGTCGTAGTTGTTATCCATGTAGTAAGCGCCGCAGCCCCCTTTATGGCCCGTAGCCGGTTCCCAAGCCGCATAACGCTCGATGATACCACCCTCGGGATGTTGCTCCAAGCCCATACTTTCACAATATACAACCTTCTCTTCAGGACAACC
>NZ_DATCYK010000123.1:0-2366 GCF_036570325.1 Prevotella sp. | reverse complement strand
TTGCGCACCGGAGAACACGCTGTTGCGAATAACTATCTTACCCTTGCATCCTGAGAAATGAAGAAAATCGGCCGAGGAAGCCAACACCCGTCCGCTGCCCTCACGAGGACAACAACGCAATCCGTCCATCGTGATATTGGAAGAATACTGACTGACGATTCCCAAACCGTGCATGTAATGTACCCACACGTCATGAAAATCAACGCCATCGCTTTCCAACAACAACATACCTACTTGATCACGGATGATGTCGCGCACCGTAAGCACACTGCCCACGGCAGGCTCCAGCCCCTCCGGACGGGCGAAACGCAACACCCCGGGAGCCACTTCCACCGCGTCGGAAGCCGATAACAACTGCCAATCGCGGCTGAAATCGAACCTATCCGTAGCCGGATTGAACTTGATACAATGCGTAACATTCGACTTCCAACCCTCACCATACAACACCACTCGCCCGCTACGAACCGCATAACGGGTGTCCCTATGCGCCCGCAAATACACCGAGTCGGCCGTCACCCGCTCGTAAGTAAGCTCCGAACCGCCCGGTCTCTCAAAATCGAAACGCACATTGCGCAGACTGATACCCTTGCAACGAAGCATAGCCAGCATGGTCATCTTGCCATGAAACACGAAAGTGGCGCCACCACCGTCAATCGTCAGGTTGCTCATGTCTTCCAACAAAAGCCCGATAACCTTTTCTTTTGATGGACATTCCGTTTCCGATGAAGTGTTGGAAACAAAGATGTCACGCCGCGAAGCGCCCTCGGGCCAAAAGTCGTAGCGGCCCTCCTCGAACCGCAATACGCCATAACCCTTCTGCCGACACAAGTCCAACGCCTCGCGCACCTTGGCCACACTGTTGCCATAAGTATCGGGATAAAGGCCCAACCGCTCCACCGAGAGCGTGTCAGAAGCCCGCAGGGTCAATGCCGGCAACAGCAAAGCACTGCCGACAAGCCATAAGATTAACCTTATTCTTTTCGTCATAAAGCAAGACATAAATAATCATGAAGACTACCGAAACGCAACAAGACACGGCTCATGGCGCCCCGGCTTATAAGGAAGAAACGGTCAACACCTTGTTAACCAATCCCTTGTAGGAATTGACAGATAAATGAATCGTGCCCCGAAAGCCCTCCAAAGGCATGCTGATAACGTGATGCGCGGTGTAATACTGCGGCACATCGTTCTGCTCATGGCTGAATTGTATGTAAAGCTCCGCGGACCCATCAAGGGCTGTCACGGCTTTACCGAGCAGCAAACCGATGGTCTGCACGGTGTTCTCATCATCCACCTTGCCCGTTTTCAAGCCGAAAGCAATGTTCAGGTACTTGCCGTTGGGCGATACCCAAGCACTCTCAAAACTCACCGGGTCGGTAGCCACTGATTCGCCCTTGCCCACTTTTCGCAGTCTCACTATGGGCACTTGGGTTATCGAAACGGGCTCCGTGGTGCCGTCAGCCTCCACTTTGTTATGGTAAAACAAGGCCCTATAGACGGAATCGGGCGTCACTGCCCGGCGAGGTGATAGGAAAGGACGGAGCCGCAAGGCCTTTCCCTCGTCGGTAACCACGCTCACAAAGCGGCCCTCATGGTTGGTTCGGGCCTCTACATAATGAGCTTGGAGATAGGAATACTTCCCATCTCCACTCTCATAAGTCTCGTTTGAACAGCCGGCCAGCACGATGGCGACCAGCGCCAACGCCATTCCGGCAAGGTAACGTCCCACTCCCCGCATGGTCTACTTCTTGAAAGAGAAGCGGTTGAGCAGCGACTTGAACCTGCCACCCTCGGTCGCCGCACGGGCTGCCAGATAGTTCTTGGTGGGATAGGCGTACTGGCTCAACAAGCAGGTGCGCAGGTAGCGCTCGTCCTTATTCTCAATATCAATCTTTGCCAACTGGCCTGCCACGTACGCCTCGAAGTGCTCGTACTCCTCCTCGGTGTACTGTTCTTCGTACACTTTCGTGTCTTGAATCATATCCAAGGCTATGTAGTTGCAGGGATAAATGCGATAGCTGCGATGTATCTCGGTATCGATGTGGGCGGCAATCTCGTCAAACAACCGGTTCTTGGGCTGCTCCACGTCCACCGTATCCAGCCATGCGTCGATGCAGGGGGCGGCCTCGTAGTGGATGTGACCCTTGTAACCCTTGATTCCTACCAGCATGCTCTCGATGTCGTCCTCGGCGGTTTTCTTCCAGAAAGGCACGTCGCGGCGCAATTGATACTCACGAGCCTTGAGGTAATCGCAGGGATCGTACTCGTACGAAATGGCCAAAGGCACGATGTGAAGGGCTTGTAAGCGCTCTATAATGCTGCCCTCTCCGCCCATCGCCATCATCTTGAGGATGGCCGGTTGGGTA
>NZ_DATCYK010000122.1:0-4346 GCF_036570325.1 Prevotella sp. | reverse complement strand
AATGAAGAAAGCGATACGCAATATTCACGCCGCATTTCCTGAAGCCAGCATTCTTGTTATGAGCGTTCCTGACAGAGACCAACGGTCGGCCGAGGGCATTACGACGCTCAAGGAAGTTAAAAATCTGGTCAACCTTCAACAGCAGATGGCCGCCGACTGTCGTGTGGCGTTTCTCAATTTCTATCACGCCATGGGCGGATCGGGTAGCATGAAGCGGCTCGTCGATCGCAACATGGCCAATAAGGACTATACCCATCTGAGCTTTGGTGGTGGCAAATGGGTTGCCGGCAAAGTGTTTCCCTCGTTCTTGGACGGACTGAAAAATTATAAACGGCGCAAAGCACTCGAACAACAATGATACAGAGACTCATCGATCTACTGACTTATAATCCTAAGGAGCCGTTGATATTCTCAAGCGGTCTGTTTCTTTTTCTTTTCCTTGGATTCTCTTTTTTCTACATGCTTTTACGGCATAAGTTGCAGCCGAGGCTTTTCTTTGTGACGCTTTTCTCTTATTATTTCTATTATAAGAGCAGTGGATTCTATTTCTTTTTGCTGGCCGTGGTTACGCTGACCGACTTTCTTATCGCCCGTAAGATAGGCACCTTGTCGGCAGTCCGGCCGTCGGATGAGGGCGCCGCACGCCGCAACAAGCTGAAACGCAAGTGGCTGGTAGCCTTGAGTCTGCTGATTGATTTGGGATTGCTGGGCTATTTTAAGTACACCAATTTCTTCGCGGGGCTGGTAAGTCAGATGATCAATCATAACTTTCAACCGTGGGACATCTTCCTTCCGGTGGGCATAAGTTTCTTTACTTTCCAAAGCATGAGCTACACCATTGACGTTTATCGTGGCTCGCTGAAGCCTTTACCCGGCCTTTTGGACTACGCGTTCTACGTTTCTTTCTTCCCCCAATTGGTGGCCGGACCTATCGTAAGAGCCTCCGATTTCGCCCCACAGATACGTAAGCCCGTCATCATCACGCGCGACATGTTTGCCCGAGGCGTGTATTTTATCATGATAGGTCTGTTTAAGAAGGCGGTCATCAGCGACTATATCAGCCTTAATTTCGTCGATCGTATCTTCGATAACCCAACACTTTACAGCGGATTAGAGAACTTATTGGGCGTCTATGGCTACGCTTTGCAAATCTATTGCGACTTTAGCGGCTATAGCGACATGGCCATCGGCATTGCGCTTTTGCTGGGTTTTCATTTCCCCATCAACTTTAACGCGCCTTATCGTTCGACAAGTATCACCGACTTTTGGCGCCGTTGGCATATTTCTCTTTCCAGTTGGATACGCGATTACATTTATATTTCGCTCGGAGGTAACCGCAAGGGCAAGCTCCGTCAGTATCTTAACCTTATGATAACCATGCTTTTGGGAGGATTGTGGCATGGCGCCAGCCTTAATTTTATAGTTTGGGGAGGCATGCACGGCTTGGCTTTGGCGGTCCATAAGTTCATCGGTCAGGAGGTACTCCACCATGACCGACACTACAAATCCACGGGATTGAAGCGCCTGATGGCTGTTCTTGTCACCTTCCACTTTGTTTGCTTCACGTGGATATTCTTCCGTCATTCCTCGTTTGAGGCCGGATGGACCATGCTTCGTCAAATATTCACGAGCTTCCACTTTGAGTTGTGGCCGCAAGTTGTGAGTGGATATAAATACGTGTTGTTGTTTATGGGCTTGGGTTATCTTACCCATTTCCTGCCCGATGCGTGGCAAGAGAAGCTCATCGGTGGGCTTCGCCATTGCAATTTGCCGGTTTATGCGCTGCTGCTGACAGCCGTTATTTATATCGTTATTCAAATAAAGAGCTCTGCCATTCAGCCGTTTATTTACTTCCAATTCTAAGAGAAATCGGGCTGTAAGTGTGTTTGAATGCGGTTTGAAAAGGCTTTTGTTTATCCTGAATTTAAATAATAAGGCAGCGGAAGAAGTATGGAAAACTGATTCGGTCAGCCTTTTATTTTCCTTAAATTTTGATGGTTATCGACTGTCAATTAGTTTTACAAAAGGCGAAAAATACTTGCGGAATTTGAAAATGTTTTGCCTTTGGGCGGAAATATTCAAATTCTGACGGTGTTTGTAAGTTGTTGTTAATCAGAAGTTTGTGATTTTTGGATGAAATAAAGAGGTGCTTTGAAGGGCCGAAAAGGCTGTTTTGAAGAGCCATAAGCCATGTTTTGAAGGGAGCAAAGTGGGCTTTTGAGGTGATGGGAGTGGTCATTTGAATGGGTAAAAAGGTTGTTTTGGCAGGGTGGTAGCTTGGTTTTGAGGCGGTAAAGGGGTATGGAAGGTTGTTTTGTCGGTTGATTTTGAGGTTTTCGCCGGCCGGATGAGGCAGTGGAGATGAGGGCTTTTTTGTGATTAAAAGTTGACAAATGAGTTGGTCGCTGCTTTGATGTGACAATGTAGCGGCTTTGTGATAAAACTGTGTTTTTTTCTTGATTATATGATTGAAAATCCCTAATTTTGTAGAGATTTTAATAAAGCTATTCCTTATGAAAAAACTTTTTATTGCATCGGTGTTATTTTCTTGCGCTCTTGTTACTTGGGCACAACAGAATCCTAAGAGTTGGTCGATAACGCCTAAAGTAGGCTTGAATATTTCCAATCCTACCCATCGGCCGTCGTTTTACGTACATACGGAGGTATTAGAAATCACGCCGAATGACGGACTAATGCATTCGATAGGTTTTCATGAAGACCTTGTTCATGAGACTTATGTGGCAAGCAGCAAGACCGGTTTGGCCCTTGGCGTGGAAGCACAGTATCAGTTTGACGCACGATTGGGCCTTTCTGTGGGCGTTTACTATAGTCAGCAGGGCGTGAAATATAAGGATATAAACCTTGATAACATCATTTTGCCGGACGGACAAGCACCCATTGAGCAGGGTAAAGTTAAGAATGTGCGTACCCAGTTGGACTATATCACTATGCCGATACTGCTCAACTATTATGTGTATAAGGGATTGGCACTGAAGATTGGCTTGCAACCTGCTTATAATGTAGTGGCTAAGCCTCGTGCCGATTGGGGCAAAATACAGAGGGAAAAATATTTGATAGGGCAGGAATTGGCCATTGATGAGGTCCATAAGTGGGATGTCAGCGTTCCCGTAGGCCTTGCTTATGACTTTAAGAACGGGCTGGTGGTCGACCTGCGGTACCATGCGGGTATCGGTTATCTGTACGCTTCAAGATGGGATGGCGGAGGAATGAGTAAGGAAAAGCCCAAGAGCCGAACGAGCGTGTGCCAACTGACGGTGGGTTATAAATTCGGCCTTTAATCGTTTTCTCTGCTCCGACGTACGCTTATAGGTCAGCATAGAGAGGGGCATGGGTTTCATTCGATGTCCTCTTTACATGAACGTAATCGCTGCATATTTAATTTTAAAATAATTCAAATGACTGAAAATCTTTCTACAAGCCGCAAGACTATCGTGGGCATTCAGTTTCTTTTCGTGGCTTTTGGCGCCACGGTGCTGGTGCCGTTGCTCATCGGTATTGATCCCGCCACGGCTTTGTTTACGGCCGGTCTCGGCACGTTTATCTTCCATTTTGTGACCAAGGGCAAGGTGCCTATCTTCCTTGGAAGTTCTTTTGCGTTCATTGCGCCCATCATCGAAGCCTCTAAGCAGTGGGGATTGCCGGGTGCTTTGGCCGGACTTACGGGCGTTTCGGTAGTTTATTTTGTGATGAGCGCCATCGTGAAGTGGCAAGGTAAGAAGTTCTTGGATAAGGTTTTCCCGCCCGTTGTGATAGGTCCGGTCATCATTTTGATAGGTCTTTCGCTGTCGGGAAGCGCCGTTAACATGGCCAAAACCGATTGGCCGCTGGCTTTCTTGGCGCTTCTGACGGCCATCTTGGTGCTGACTTTCGGTAAAGGACTGTTTAAGTTGGTGCCTATCATCACGGGTGTGGGTGTGGGTTATGTGGCCGCCATCTTCATGGATAAGGTCGATTTCTCGGGTGTAGCGGCCGCCGCTTGGTTCCGATTCCCCGTTTCGCTCACGACGATTACGCATTTTGAATGGGCTCCTTTCCTTTATATGATACCCGTGGCGATAGCCCCCGTGCTCGAGCATATCGGCGATGTTTACGTCGTAAGTGAGGTTGCGCAGAAGGACTTTGTGAAAGAACCGGGCTTGCATCGTACCATGTTGGGCGATGGTTTGGCTTGCTTGGCCTCGGCGTTCTTGGGTGGTCCTCCCGAAACTACCTATTCGGAGGTGACCGGTGCCATGTCTATCACCAAGGTAACAAGCCCTGCTGTCATCCGTGTGGCTGCCGCTACGGCCATCGTCTTTTCGGTGGTGGGCAAGTTCAGTGCCGTG
>NZ_DATCYK010000121.1:0-40178 GCF_036570325.1 Prevotella sp. | reverse complement strand
TCACTTGTGGCTGAAGCCCCGATGGGACAGAGTATTGCGATCGGTATTACGGCAGGTAGCGCCGGAACTTATACGTTGTCGTTGCCTGAACGTGAGGCATTTGCGGGTGTAGAGGCCGTGTGGCTGACCGATATGGAAACGGGCACGACTACTGATCTGCTTATGAGTGACTATCGGTTATCGCTGGCTGAGGCCGGCCGTTATGACAAACGTTTGCGTTTGCAGATGGGTGGAGAGCGTCCCGATGGTAAGTCGGCTACCGGTAATGAATCTCCTTATGATATTAGTTATTTGGGTCGCACGCTTTACGTACGTGGGTTACAAGACAATGATGATATTAAGATTTATACGGCTTCAGGCAAGTTGTATAGCCAACAACGCACTGCCTCCACGGAGTTTAGGCAAGATCTGCCATCCGGTGTTTATATCATTATGATCAATAACGTGAGTAAGAAGGTTTATTGCAAGTAATACTCGCGCGCGTATATATAAATATGTATGTATTAATGGTTGTTTTTTAAAGAGGCTATTTGTATGACGATGGATGGCTATTTGGGGTAGATGATACTCTGAGATAGCCATTCATTGTTGTTATTTAGGCCGGTTGGGCTAAGTCTTTTAGGTAGTAAAATGTAGAATAAAGATTATATTATGTTAAATATTCTATATGATATTTCATTTATACTACTATGGTTTAGGTGGTTTGAGGAAAAACAGCTACCTTTGCAGCCCGAAATGGGTATATTATACCCGTTTTGTAATTGTCTGATTATAAACAAATAACATATAAAATTTTAAAAGTAAAATTATGCCTACAATTCAACAATTGGTAAGAAAAGGCAGAAGGGTATTGGTAGACAAGAGCAAATCGCCTGCTTTGGATTCATGTCCTCAGCGTCGTGGCGTATGTGTTCGTGTTTACACAACGACTCCTAAAAAGCCTAATTCGGCAATGCGTAAAGTTGCCCGTGTTCGTTTGACAAACCAGAAGGAAGTTAACTCCTATATTCCGGGAGAAGGCCACAACTTGCAGGAGCACTCTATTGTGTTGGTACGCGGTGGTCGTGTGAAAGACCTTCCGGGTGTACGCTATCATATCGTTCGTGGTACATTGGATACCGCCGGTGTGGCTAACCGTACACAGCGCCGTTCTAAGTATGGTGCTAAGCGTCCTAAGGCAGCTAAGAAGTAATTTAGCTGAGAGCTGAGAGTCGAGAGCCATAAGGCTGAGGACTGGGAGCTCTATATTTTTTGTTTACAGTTGTTTTGCTGGAGAATTGTTAAAACAGGTTGAGTAAATGTCCGGGAGCGGACGTTGAAGACAAAACATTATTACAGCCTCCGCAGACTACAAATTTTATTTTAAAATGAGAAAAGCAAAACCAAAGAAGCGTGTGATCCTTCCGGATCCCGTTTTCAATGACCAAAAGGTCTCAAAATTCGTTAATCACTTGATGTATGACGGTAAGAAAACCATTTCTTATCAGATTTTCTACAATGCGCTTGATACCGTAAAGGGTAAGATGGCCAAGGAGGAAAAGTCGGCTCTCGAAATTTGGAAGCAGGCTTTGGATAATATCACTCCTCAAGTAGAAGTTAAGAGCCGTCGTATCGGTGGTGCAACATTCCAAGTTCCAACAGAAATCCGTCCTGATCGTAAGGAGAGTATTTCTATGAAGAACCTTATCGCTTTTGCCCGTAAGCGTAGCGGAAAGTCTATGGCTGAGAAGCTCGCAGCTGAGATTGTAGACGCTTACAACAATCAGGGTGGTGCATTCAAGCGTAAAGAAGATATGCATCGTATGGCTGAGGCTAACCGTGCATTCGCTCATTTCAGATTCTAATTAAGAAAGGTAAAAAGAAAAAATGGCAAATCGCGATTTACATTTGACTCGTAACATCGGTATTATGGCCCACATCGATGCCGGTAAGACAACAACTTCTGAGCGTATCTTGTTCTATACGGGTAAGACTCATAAGATTGGTGAGGTACACGATGGAGCTGCTACCATGGACTGGATGGCTCAGGAGCAGGAGCGTGGTATTACTATTACTTCAGCTGCTACTACTTGTAATTGGAACTACCAAGGTAACTCTTACAAGATTAACTTGATTGACACTCCGGGACACGTTGACTTTACCGCTGAGGTGGAGCGCTCTTTGCGTGTATTGGATGGTGCTGTGGCAACTTATTCTGCCGCTGATGGTGTGCAGCCTCAGTCAGAGACTGTATGGCGTCAGGCTGACAAGTATAATGTTCCCCGTATCGGTTATGTAAACAAGATGGACCGCTCCGGTGCAGATTTCTTTGAAACTGTGCAGCAGATGAAGGACATTTTGGGTGCTAACCCTTGCCCCGTTCAGATTCCAATCGGTGCAGAGGAAAACTTCAAGGGTCTTGTAGACCTTATTAAGATGAAGGCTATCTTGTGGCACGATGAGACTATGGGTGCAGCGTATGATATTGAGGAAATCCCCGCTGACCTCGTAGATGAGGCTAACGAGTGGAGAGATAAGATGGTTGAGAATGCAGCTAACTTCGACGATGAGTTGATGGAGCTGTATTTGGAAGGTAAGGATATTCCTGAGGAGTTGCTGATCGCAGCTATCCGTAAGGGTACCATCGCCATGGAGCTTACTCCTATGACATTGGGCTCTTCTTACAAGAATAAGGGTGTTCAGCCTTTGCTCGACTATGTTTGTGCTTTCTTGCCTTCACCACTTGATACTGAGGCTATCGTAGGTACCAATCCTGATACCGAGGAAGAGGAAGATCGTAAGCCTTCAGAGGCAGAGCCTACAGCCGCTCTTGCGTTTAAGATTGCTACAGACCCATTCATGGGACGTTTGGTATTCTTCCGCGTTTACTCAGGTAAGGTTGTTGCCGGTTCTTACGTTTACAACCCCCGTTCAGGTAAAAAGGAGCGTATCAGCCGTTTGTTCCAAATGAACTCTAAGCAGGAAATTCCTATGGAGACTATCGACGCTGGTGATATTGGCGCTGGTGTAGGTTTCAAGGATATTCGTACGGGTGACACGCTTTGTGATGAGGCACATCCTATCGTGTTGGAGTCAATGACATTCCCCGATACAGTTATCTCTATAGCCGTTGAGCCTAAGAGCCAAGCAGACATCGCTAAGATGGATAATGGTCTTGCTAAATTGGCCGAGGAAGACCCAACCTTTACTGTTCGCACAGATGAGCAGAGTGGTCAGACGATTATCTCGGGTATGGGTGAGCTTCACTTGGATATTATTATCGACCGTCTGAAGCGTGAGTTCAAGGTAGAATGTAACCAAGGTAAGCCTCAGGTTAACTATAAGGAAGCGATTATGGGTACAGCCCAGAGCCGTGAGACTTATAAGAAGCAGTCCGGTGGTCGTGGTAAGTTCGCTTGTATCGATGTTACAATCGGTCCTAAGGACGAGGATTACACAGAAGGCGATTTGCAGTTCGTTAATGAGGTGAAAGGTGGTAATGTGCCCAAGGAATTCATCCCATCTGTACAGAAGGGTTTCCAAGACTGTTTGAAGGGTGGTGTACTTGGTGGATTCCCAATGACCGGTATGAAGGTAACTTTGACCGATGGTAGCTTCCACCCCGTAGACTCTGACCAGTTGTCATTCGAGTTGGTAGCTCATCAGGCATTCAAGGTTCTTAGCCCCAAGGCTAAACCCGTATTGATGGAGCCTATCATGCGCGTGGAAGTTGTTACTCCTGAGGAGAACATGGGTGACGTGATCGGTGACTTGAACAAGCGTCGTGGTATGGTACAAGGTATGGATGAAGCTCGTAGCGGTGCACGCATCGTGAAAGCTATGGTTCCATTGGCTGAAATGTTCGGCTATGTAACCGCACTCCGTACTATCACTTCAGGTCGTGCTACCAGCACAATGGAATATGATCACCATGAACCATTGTCAGCCAGCATTGCCAAAGCTGTTTTGGATGAGGTAAAGGGTCACTCTGAACTTCTCTAATTAGCGACAAACAATCACAAGGAAAGAGACGCTGTTTAGCGAATGACTCTTAAACGGCGTATCTCTTTTCTTACAACAATAATATTATAAACAAATAATAATAATGAGTCAGAAAATCAGAATCAAGCTGAAATCTTACGACCATCAGTTGGTTGATAAGTCAGCAGAGAAAATCGTAAAGGCTGTGAAGGCTACAGGTGCTATCGTTAGCGGTCCTATTCCATTGCCAACACACAAGCGTATTTTTACTGTAAACCGTAGTACATTCGTTAACAAGAAATCACGTGAGCAGTTCCAGCTCTCTGATTTTAAGCGTTTGATAGACATCTATAGCTCTACTGCTAAGACTGTTGACGCGCTGATGAAACTTGAATTGCCTTCAGGCGTTGAAGTTGAGATCAAAGTTTAATTGAGTGAATAATCGGATTATTTTATTTTTTAAATTATATTGAAATGCCAGGATTAATTGGAAGAAAAATCGGAATGACATCCGTTTTCAGTGCCGACGGTAAGAACGTACCGTGCACTGTTATCGAAGCAGGTCCTTGTGTTGTAACCCAGGTTAAGACCCTTGAGAAAGATGGTTACAAGGCTATTCAGCTCGGTTTCGGCGAGGCTAAGGAAAGTCGTACTTCAAAGCCTATGTTGGGAACCTTCAAGAAAGCCGGCACAACACCTAAGCAGCACTTGGCCGAGTTCAAGTTTGATGGTGAGTATAACCTCGGTGATACTCTTACTGTAGAACTATTTGAAGGCGCTAAGTTCGTTGACGTTGTAGGAACATCTAAAGGAAAAGGTTTTCAGGGCGTTGTAAAGCGTCATGGTTTCGGTGGTGTAGGTCAGTCTACTCACGGCCAGGACGACCGTGCTCGTAAGCCGGGTTCTATTGGTGCATGTTCATACCCTGCTAAAGTGTTCAAGGGAATGCGCATGGGTGGCCAAATGGGTGGTGACCGAGTTACTACTCAGAATCTTCAGGTGTTAAAAGTAATTCCAGAAGAGAATCTTCTCATTGTAAAGGGTTCTTTCGCTGGATGCAATGGTTCAACTGTTTTAATTGAGAAATAATGGAAGTTAGCGTTTTAAATATCAACGGTCAAGAGACCGGAAGAAAGGTAAACCTCAATGAGGCTATCTTCGGAATTGAGCCTAACGATCACGTTCTCTGGCTCGATGTAAAGCAGTATCTCGCCGCGCAGCGTCAGGGTACTGCCAAGTCAAAGGAGAGAAGTGAAGTGAGCGGTTCTACTCGCAAGCTCGGTCGTCAGAAAGGTGGCGGTGGTGCTCGTCGTGGTGATATCAACTCACCTGTTCTCGTAGGTGGTGGTCGCGTGTTTGGTCCGAAGCCCCGCAACTATGACTTCAAATTGAATAAGAAAGTGAAGGTTCTTGCTCGCAAGTCTGCTCTCTCTTATAAGGCACAAGCTAACGGAATCGTTGTGGTTGAAGATTTCACAATGGAAGCTCCTAAGACAAAAGATTTTATAAACATTACTAAAAATCTTAAAGTTGAAGGTAAGAAGACTCTCGTGGTTTTGCCGGAAGTAAATAAAAACGTATATTTGTCCGCTCGTAACTTGCAAGGAGCAGAAGTTATGACTGCATCTACACTCAATACCTACAAAGTTTTGAATGCAGATGTTCTTGTTATAGCTGAAAGTTCACTGAATACAATCGACGCGATCTTAACAAAATAATAAGGAGAAGTAGATATGGGATTTATCATTAAACCTTTGGTCACTGAGAAGATGACCAATATTACAGAAAAGAAGGCAAACCGTTATGGTTTTGTTGTTCGTCCTGAGGCTAACAAACTCCAGATTAAGAAAGAGATCGAAAGTTTGTACAATGTTACAGTAGAAGATGTGAATACGCTTCGTTATGCCGGTAAGCGCTCAAGCCGCTATACCAAGGCAGGTCTCGTGAAGGGACAAAGAAATGCGTTCAAGAAAGCCATCGTAACTGTTAAGGATGGTGAAACAATCGATTTTTACAGCAATATTTAAATAAAAAATGGCAGTACGTAAATTAAAACCGGTAACTCCGGGACAAAGACACAAGGTTATTGGCACGTTCGAGGATATTACTGCATCCGTGCCAGAGAAGTCTCTCGTTTACGGTAAGCGTTCTACTGGTGGTCGAAACAACACCGGTAAGATGACCGTTCGCTACATTGGCGGTGGCCATAAGAAGAAGTATCGTCTGATCGACTTCAAACGAGAGAAAGATGGTGTTCCAGCTGTAGTAAAGAGTATCGAGTATGATCCAAACAGATCTGCTCGTATCGCTCTGCTTTTCTACGCTGATGGTGAAAAACGTTACATTATTGCTCCTAACGGACTGCAAGTAGGTGCTACATTGATGTCGGGTGCAGAAGCTGCTCCTGAGGTTGGTAATGCGCTTCCTTTGGCTAGTATCCCTGTAGGTACCGTAATTCATAACATTGAGTTGCGTCCCGGTCAGGGAGCTTTGCTCGTTCGCTCGGCTGGTAATTTTGCTCAGTTAACTTCTCGTGAAGGTAGCTATTGTGTTATTAAGCTTCCTTCTGGAGAGACTCGTCAGATTCTCTCTGCTTGTAAAGCTACTGTAGGTAGTGTAGGTAACTCTGACCATGCGTTGGAGCAGTCTGGTAAGGCTGGTCGCTCTCGTTGGTTGGGTCGTCGCCCACACAACCGTGGTGTTGTTATGAACCCTGTTGATCACCCGATGGGTGGTGGTGAAGGACGTCAGTCTGGTGGTCACCCACGTTCACGTAAGGGCTTGTATGCAAAGGGTCTTAAGACACGTGCACCTA
The DNA here is from genome assembly GCF_036570325.1 of Prevotella sp. Lineage (GTDB taxonomy): Bacteria > Bacteroidota > Bacteroidia > Bacteroidales > Bacteroidaceae > Prevotella. The sequence goes on along the minus strand of NZ_DATCYK010000121.1, from coordinate 33,403 downwards.
AGAAGCTTTCTAACAAGTATATTATCGAAAGAGCTAATAAGAAATAATCAAAGAGTAAATTATGAGTCGTTCACTTAAAAAAGGTCCATATATCAACATATCACTCGAGAAGAAAATTCTCGCTATGAATGAGAGTGGTAAGCAGAATGTCGTTAAGACATGGGCCAGAGCATCAATGATATCCCCTGATTTTGTGGGACACACTGTTGCAGTTCATAACGGAAACAAATTTATCCCTGTTTACATTACTGAGAATATGGTAGGCCATAAGCTCGGTGAGTTTGCACCAACCCGTCGTTTCGGTGGTCACTCAGGTAACAATAAGCGTTAAGCGGGGTAAACCATTTAAAATTTAAGATTAATAATGGGAGCAAGAAAACATATCGTAGCTGAAAAGTTAAAAGAAGCACGCAAAAAGATGTACTTCGCAAAGCTCAATGGCGTTCCATCTTCTCCACGTAAAATGCGCTACGTTGTAGACATGATTCGTGGTCTTGAAGTAAATCGCGCCCTCGGAGTACTCAGGTTCTCTAAAAAGCAGGCTGCAGCAGATGTTGAGAAACTTCTGCGCTCAGCTATCGCTAACTGGGAGACTAAGAATGACCGCAAGGCTGAAGACGGTGAACTTTATGTAAGCAAAGTCTTCGTTGATGAAGGTGTTACAATGAAACGTATGAGACCGGCACCGCAAGGTCGTGGCTATAGAATCCGCAAGCGTTCTAACCACGTAACACTTTTTGTAGATGCCAAAACTAACGACGAAAAATAATAAATAGAATGGGACAGAAAGTTAATCCAATAGCAAACCGACTTGGTATTATCCGTGGTTGGGATTCAAATTGGTTCGGTGGCAAGGACTTCGGAGATAATCTCGTTGAGGATCAGAAAATCCGTAAGTATCTGAACGAGCGCCTCGCTAAGGCTAGCGTTTCTCGTATTGTCATTGAGCGTACATTGAAGCTCGTTACCATTACTATTTGCACAGCCCGTCCGGGTATCGTCATTGGTAAAGGTGGTCAAGACGTAGACAAACTGAAAGAAGAGTTGAAGAAACTCTATAAGAAAGACATTCAGATCAATATCTTCGAAGTGAAGAAACCTGAGCTTGATGCCAATATCGTAGGTAACAACATCGCTCGCCAGGTGGAAGGCAAGATCTCTTATCGCCGTGCCATCAAGATGGCTGTTCAAAATACGATGCGCGCAGGTGCAGAAGGTATTAAGGTCCAGATTACAGGCCGTCTGAATGGAGCTGAAATGGCTCGCAAGGAAATGTTCAAAGAGGGTCGTACCCCATTGCATACTTTCCGTGCAGACATCGATTACTGTCAGGCAGAAGCACTCACTAAGGTGGGTCTGCTGGGTATTAAAGTTTGGATTTGCCGTGGAGAAGTTTATGGCAAGCGTGAATTAACACCTAACTTTACTCAGGAGAAACAAAATGGTGGCCGTTCTAACAATGGTGGTCGTAATGGCCGTGGTAATCGCAAGAGAAACAATAACCGTTAAAAGTAAGAAGCTATCATGTTACAGCCAAAAAGAGTAAAATATAGAAGACCTCAAGATGGTCGTGGCAATAAAGGCAACGCCCACAGAGGAACACAGCTGGCTTTCGGCTCATTTGGAATCAAGACTCTTGAGCCCAAATGGATTGACAGCCGCCAGATAGAAGCAGCCCGTGTGGCAGTGAATCGCTACATGAACCGTGAAGGTCAGGTTTGGATTCGCATTTTCCCTGATAAACCAATCACACGTAAGCCTGCTGACGTACGTATGGGTAAGGGTAAAGGTGATCCCGCCGGTTGGGTTGCACCTGTTACACCGGGACGCATCCTCTTTGAAGTAGAAGGAGTTAGTTTCGATATAGCGAAAGAGGCTCTGCGCCTTGCCGCTCAGAAACTACCAGTAAAGACCAAGTTTGTTGTAAGACGTGATTTCGATAAAAACGCTTAATTATGAAGATTAAAGAACTGAAAGAACTTGAAACCAAGGATTTGGTAGAAAAGTTGGAGCAAGCACAGGAAAAGCTCAACCAATTGAAGCTTAACCATACTATCGCTCCTTTGGAGAATCCATCTCAAATTAAGGCCGCTCGTCGTGACATCGCCCGTATGAATACTGAACTTCGTCAGAGAGAACTTAATAAATAATAATGGTCCAGATGGAAACAAGAAATTTAAGAAAAGTAAGACAGGGTGTTGTCATCAGCAACAAAATGGATAAAACCATTGTTATTGCAGCTAAGTTCAAAGAGAAGCACCCTATTTATGGTAAGTTTGTTCAGAAAACAAAGAAATACCATGCTCATGATGAAAAGAACGAGGCCGCAGTAGGTGATACCGTTCTCATTATGGAAACCCGTCCATTGTCAAAGACAAAGAGATGGAGATTAGTTCAAATTGTTGAAAAAGCTAAGTAATTATGATACAAGCAGAATCAAGACTTACAGTATGTGATAACAGCGGTGCACGCGAAGCTCTTTGCATTCGTGTCCTCGGAGGAACTGGCCGCCGTTATGCAAGTGTTGGTGACGTGATTGTCGTTGCAGTCAAGAACGTTATTCCATCAAGTGATTTGAAAAAAGGTGCAGTATCTAAAGCTTTGATTGTACGTACAAAGAAAGAAATTCGTCGCGCAGACGGTTCTTATATCCGTTTTGACGACAATGCTTGCGTACTGCTCAACAATGCGGGCGAACTTCGTGGAAGCCGTATCTTTGGCCCCGTTGCCCGTGAGCTTCGTGCAGTGAATATGAAGGTCGTTTCTTTGGCACCTGAAGTTCTTTAATGATTTAATTTTTAAAGTAATGAGTAAATTACATATAAGAAAAGGTGACATGGTTCTGGTCCTTGCTGGTAGAGATAAGGATGTAAAGAACGCAAATGGCAAGTATCCTGCACCCCATAAGGTGCTGAAGGTTCTTGTTGATGAGGAGCGTGCGATTGTGGAAGGTGTGAATCTTGTATCTAAGAGCACTAAGCCTTCTGCAAAGAATCCGCAAGGCGGCATCATCAAGCAAGAGGCTCCTATTCATATATCAAATTTAAGTTTGGTCGACCCAAAGAGTGGAGAACCTACTCGCGTTGCCATTAAGCATGAGGGTAAGAACGTTATTCGTATCGCCAAAAAGTCTGGGGAGGAAATTAAGTAATGGATACAGCACAGTTAAAGAAACAGTATAAGGAGGTGATTGCACCTGCTTTGCAGAAACAATTCAACTACTCTTCAGCTATGCAGATTCCTGTACTGAAGAAAATTGTTATCAACCAAGGTTTGGGAGATGCTACTCAGGATAAGAAGATTGTTGACGTAGCCGTAAAGGAAATTACAACAATTACCGGTCAGAAGGCCGTAGCTACTTATTCTAAGAAGGATATCGCCAACTTCAAGCTTCGTAAGAAAATGCCTATCGGTGTTATGGTAACATTGCGTCGTGAGCGTATGTATGAGTTCCTTGAGAAACTCGTTCGTGTAGCTTTGCCACGTATCCGTGACTTCAAGGGTATTGAGAGCAAGTTTGATGGTCGTGGTAACTATACATTAGGTATCACAGAGCAAATTATCTTCCCAGAAATTAACATTGATGAGATTGACCGTATCCAAGGTATGAACATCACTTTCGTTACAACAGCTCAGACTGATGAAGAAGGTTATGCTCTGCTCAAGGCATTCGGCCTTCCTTTCAAGAACGCTAAAAACGATTAAGCAATATGGCAAAAGAATCAATGAAAGCTCGCGAAGTGAAGCGTGCAAATCTTGTTGCTCGTTACGCTGAAAAGCGCGCAGCTCTTAAAAAGGTTATAGCTACAGCTGAGGATCCGGCCGAGGCTTACGAGGCAGCTCGTAAACTCCAGTCTTTCCCAAAGAATTCGAACCCCATCCGTCTTCACAACCGTTGCAAGATAACCGGACGTCCTAAAGGTTATATCCGTCAGTTCGGTTTGTCACGTATTCAGTTCCGTGAGATGGCATCACAGGGTCTTATTCCCGGTGTAAAGAAAGCAAGCTGGTAAGAATAGTACGATTATTAGTGAATAGCGAGGGGCAATTGCTTCATAGCTACTCACTAATTATTGTAACTTGCTTAGAAGATTTTTTAATATTGTCGGGGTAGTCCCGATTAATTAAACATTTATATTTTTATGACAGATCCAATAGCAGATTATCTGACTCGACTCAGGAATGCAATCATGGCACATCACCGTGTTGTTGAAGTTCCTGCGTCCAACTTGAAGAAAGAGATTACAAAAATCCTCTTCGAGAAAGGTTACATTCTCAATTACAAATTCATTGAGGATGGCCCTCAGGGTACTATCAAAGTAGCTTTGAAGTACAATCCTGAAACAAAGCAAAACGCTATCAAGTGTTTGAAGCGTGTGTCTACCCCCGGTCTTCGCCGTTATACGGGTTACAAGGACATGCCAAGAGTAATTAACGGACTGGGTATCGCTATCTTGTCCACATCTAAGGGTGTTATGACTAACAAGGAAGCTGCTGATTTGAAAATTGGCGGTGAAGTTCTTTGCTACGTTTATTAATTGGAGGATTGAATATGTCAAGAATAGGAAAATTGCCAATTACAGTTCCGGCTGGAGTTACAGTTAACTTCGACAAGAACACGAATGTAGTATCAGTTAAAGGCCCTAAAGGTGAACTGACACAGTGGGTAGACCCTTCTATTAAGTTTACGAATCAGGATGGTCAGATAACTTTTGAGATAGACGAAAACAGCCCTGTAAATATCAAGCAGAAGCAGGCTTTTCATGGTCTGTATCGTTCTTTGGTCAACAATATGGTTGTTGGCGTGAGCGAAGGCTATACCAAGACTTTGGAGCTCGTCGGTGTAGGTTACCGTGTATCTAACCAAGGTAATCTTATCGAGTTCTCTTTAGGTTATACACACCCAATCTTCTTGCAGCTTCCGTCTGAGATAAAGGTTGAGACTAAATCTGAGAGAAATCAGAACCCTGTTATTATTTTGGAATCATGCGATAAGGCTTTGCTTGGTCTCGTGTGTGCAAAAATTCGTTCTTTCCGTAAGCCTGAGCCTTATAAGGGTAAGGGTGTTCTCTTCAAGGGTGAAGTTATCCGCAGGAAGTCTGGTAAGACAGCTGCCGCTAAGTAATTTTAATTGAATTTACAATTATGACAACAAAGAAAGTTGAAAGACGAATTAAAATAAAATTTCGCATTCGTAAGAGCGTAAACGGAACCGCAGAGCGTCCTCGCTTGAGCGTATTCCGCTCTAACAAGCAGATTTATGCACAGGTAATTAATGACTTGACCGGCAATACTCTTGCTTCTGCTTCTTCATTGGGCCTTGAGAAAATGGCTAAGAGTGAGCAGGCTGAGAAAGTTGGTGAAATGATCGCAGAGAAAGCTAAAGCTGTAGGTGTAGAGTCTGTAGTCTTTGATCGTAATGGTTATCTCTATCACGGTCGTGTTAAGGAACTCGCTGATGGTGCTCGCAAGGGCGGTCTTAAATTTTAAACGATTATGGCAATGGATAAAGTAAAAGTTAACAGTGACGTCGAATTGAAGGACCGTTTGGTAGCAATTAATCGTGTTACAAAGGTTACTAAAGGTGGTCGTACATTTACATTCGCTGCTATCGTCGTTGTAGGTGATGGTAAAGGCGTTATCGGCTGGGGTCTTGGAAAAGCAGGTGAAGTTACAGCTGCTATATCTAAAGGCGTAGAGTCTGCTAAGAAGAATCTTGTGAAAGTACCTGTATTGAAGGGTACTGTACCCCATGAAGTAGAATATTCATTTGGTGGTGCTCAAGTACTGTTGAAGCCAGCTGCAGCCGGTACCGGTCTTAAGGCCGGTGGTGCTATGCGTGCTGTGCTTGAGAGTGCAGGTGTTACTGACGTGATAGCAAAGTCAAAGGGTTCTTCTAACCCCCATAACCTTGTGAAAGCTACAATCTTGGCTCTTGGTGAAATGCGCGATGCTTACACCGTAGCAGGTTGCCGCGGTATCAGTATGGATAAAGTATTTAACGGCTAATAGGAATCATAACAATGGCAACAATAAAAATCAAGCAGATTAAAAGCAAGATCGGTTATCCTGTAGATCAAAAAAGGACACTTCAAGCTTTGGGCCTTCGCAAGATCTCTCAAGTTGTTGAGGTTGAGGATACTCCTAGTGTTCGTGGTATGATCCGTAAGGTTCATCATCTGGTAACCGTAGTTGAATAATTAATTTTTAAATCGAATTAATGATGAATTTACATAGTTTGAAACCAGCTAACGGGTCAACTCATGCAGAGCGTCGTATAGGTCGTGGTCCTGGTTCAGGACTTGGTGGAACTTCTACCCGCGGTCACAAGGGTGCCAAGGCTCGTTCTGGTTATAAGAGAAAGATTGGTTTCGAAGGTGGTCAGATGCCACTGCAACGTCGTGTTCCTAAGTTTGGTTTCAAGAACATCAATCATAAGGAATACAGCGTAGTTAACCTTTCAGATCTCCAGTCTTTGGTAGAAGCTAACAGCTATGCTAAGATTGGTATTGCCGAGTTGCGTGCCGCAGGACTTGTTAAAGGCAAGGATATTCTTGTTAAGGTACTTGGCAACGGCGAGTTGAAAGCTAAAATTGATGTTGAAGCGAATGCATTCTCTAAGTCTGCTGAAGAAGCTATTAAGGCAGCAGGTGGAAATGTAACTATAATCTAAGTAAATGAAAAAGTTTATTGAGACACTAAAGAACTGTTGGAAAGTAGAGGATTTGCGTCAGCGTCTCCTTGTAGTCTTTCTGTTTACGGCTATTTACCGTTTTGGCTCGTTTGTTGTGCTTCCCGGTATCAACCCGAGCATGTTGGACAAACTTCAGTCGCAAACCTCAGGCGGCCTAATGTCGCTTTTGGACATGTTCTCTGGTGGTGCATTTTCCAATGCATCCATGTTTGCACTTGGAATTATGCCTTACATCTCAGCTTCTATCGTAATGCAGCTTCTTGCTGTCGCTGTACCTTATTTCCAAAAGATGCAGCGTGAAGGCGAGAGTGGTCATAAGAAAATCAATTGGTACACAAGATGGCTTACACTAGCCATCTTGCTGTTCCAAGCTCCGGCTTATTTGCTGAACTTGAAGATGCAGGCTAGCCAAGCTTTGGCTTCCGGTATATCGTGGACCGTGTTCATGATTCCTGCTACTATCATTTTGGCTGCTGGTAGTATGTTTGTCTTGTGGCTTGGTGAGCGAATTACGGATAAAGGAGTAGGAAATGGTATCTCTATAATCATTATGATTGGTATCATAGCTCGTTTGCCACAGGCTTTCGTGCAAGAGATCGGTTCTCGTTTCACAGCCATATCTGGTGGTGGACTTGTAATGTTTATAGTCGAAATACTTATTCTTTATGCAGTTGTTTGTGCATCTATTCTTTTAGTGCAAGGGACGCGTAAGGTTCCTGTTCAGTACGCAAAACGTCTGGTCGGTAATCAGCAATATGGTGGTGCACGTCAATATATTCCTCTGAAGCTTTTCGCTGCCAATGTGATGCCTATCATCTTTGCTCAGGCATTGATGTTTATCCCATTGACGATTGTGCGTTTCCAATCAGAGAATTCTTCTTGGCTTATGCGGTCTTTGATGGATAATAGAAGTCTTCTGTATAATGTAATCTATGTAGCACTTATTATAGCGTTTACTTATTTCTATACAGCGATAACTCTTAATCCTACACAGATGGCCGAGGACATGAAACGTAATAATGGTTTCATTCCGGGAATTAAGCCGGGTAAGGATACAGCTGATTATATTGACACCATTATGTCTCGACTTACTTTACCAGGTTCATTCTTTATCGCTTTCATCGCTGTAATGCCGGCGTTGGCTCATTTGCTGAATGTGCAAGATGCGTTCTCGCAATTCTTTGGAGGTACATCTTTGCTTATTTTGGTAGGTGTGGTTATCGATACGCTACAGCAGGTAGAAAGTCATTTGATGATGCGGCATTATGATGGCCTTCTGAATTCTGGTCGTACACGTAAGGGAGGAGTTTCTGCTTATTGATTAAGCTATTTCGGATAAGGCCGAGTACTTAAGCAGTATATAGAAACTTTTAAATACTGAACTTAAAGGGCTGTTTGCTCAGCTCCTGCATTTGACCCTCCAGATGGATATTGTATCAAATGACTATAAGTGGTTTTACTGTAGTGAGTAATCATTTCCATTTGGAGGGATATTTTCAGATAGCTTCTGTAGTTCAATCCTATATTAAGTGAAGTATTAATTACGTATTACGTTTAAAGAAATAGATTTTAGAAGACAAATTAATTATGGCAAAGCAATCAGCTATTGAACAAGATGGTACAATCGTAGAATCCCTTTCCAATGCGATGTTTCGTGTGGAATTAGAAAATGGGGTTCAGATTATAGCACACATTTCCGGTAAAATGCGTATGCACTACATTAAGATTCTTCCCGGTGATAAGGTGAAGGTTGAAATGAGCCCATACGATTTGACCAAAGGCAGAATCGTATTCAGATACAAATAATTCAATCATAAGATATGAAGACAAGAGCATCATTAAAGAAGCGTACAGCCGACTGTAAGATCGTTCGTCGTAAAGGTCGTTTGTTCGTTATCAACAAGAAAAACCCCAAGTACAAATTGCGTCAGGGTTAATGTTAAAGATATGTAATTAATCATTCGTTGCTAAATTAATGATTAACTTTGCATGCTCTTTAACGAGAAACAAACATTATTTTATTATTTTTATTCAATTTACAAATGGCAATAAGAATTGTTGGAGTAGATTTGCCCCAGAATAAGCGTGGCGAAATCGCATTGACCTATGTTTATGGTATAGGTCGAAGTAGTTCAGCAAAGATATTGGATAAAGCCGGCGTTAACCGCGACCTGAAGGTCAGCGAGTGGTCTGATGACCAAGCAGCTAAAATCCGTGAAATTATCGGCGCTGAGTTTAAAGTAGAAGGTGATCTCCGTTCTGAGATCCAAATGAATATCAAGCGTCTGATGGATATCGGTTGCTATCGTGGTGTTAGACATCGTAATGGTCTTCCTGTTCGTGGTCAGAGTACTAAGAACAATGCTCGTACCCGTAAGGGAAAGAAGAAGACTGTTGCTAATAAGAAAAAAGCTACTAAGTAATTAAGGAGGTAATTAATTATGGCAAAGACAAAAGCAACATCTAAGAAAAGAAATGTCCGTGTTGACGCAATTGGACAGCTTCATGTTCACAGTTCGTTCAACAATATCATTGTATCTTTAGCAAACAGCGAAGGGCAGGTTATTTCTTGGTCTTCAGCAGGTAAGATGGGCTTCCGTGGCTCAAAGAAGAATACTCCTTATGCTGCTCAGATGGCTGGTGAGGATTGTGCAAAAGTAGCATTTGACCTTGGACTTCGCAAGGTTAAGGCTTATGTAAAAGGTCCGGGTAATGGTCGTGAGTCTGCTATCCGTGCCGTACACGGAGCAGGAATTGAAGTTACTGAGATTGTTGACGTAACTCCATTACCACATAACGGCTGCCGTCCCCCAAAGCGTCGTAAGGTTTAATTTTAAAGATATAAATTACAAGATTTTTTTTATATTATGGCTAGATATATCGGTCCGAAATCTAAAATTGCACGTCGATTTGGTGAACCCATTTTTGGCGCTGACAAAGTTTTGTCCAAGAGAAACTTCCCTCCTGGACAGCATGGCAATAATCGTCGCAGAAAGATGTCTGAGTACGGTGTCATGTTGGCAGAGAAGCAGAAAGCTAAGTTCACCTATGGTGTGCTTGAGCGTCAGTTCCGTAATATGTTTGAGAAAGCTGCAAAGGCTGAGGGTATTACCGGTGAGGTATTGCTTCAGAATTTGGAGAGCCGTCTTGATAACGTTGTTTTCCGTTTGGGTATCGCTCCCACACGTGCAGCAGCTCGTCAGATGGTAGGTCATAAGCATATTGTTGTTGACGGTAAAGTTGTTAACATTCCTTCTTATGCAGTGAAGCCCGGCCAGATTGTTGGTGTTCGTGAGAAAGCAAAGTCTCTCGAAGTTATTCAGACTGCGCTTGCCGGATTCAACCACAGCAAGTATCCTTGGATTGAGTGGGATGAGACTTCTAAGAGTGGAAAATTCCTGCACAAGCCCGAACGTGCTGACATTCCAGAAAACATTAAGGAGCAGTTAATCGTTGAGTTGTACTCTAAATAATCATTAAATTAATGGCGATATTAGCATTTCAAAAACCTGATAAAGTTGTAATGTTGGAGGCCAATGACAAATTCGGTAAATTCGAATTTCGTCCTCTTGAGCCGGGCTTTGGTGTTACAATTGGTAACGCATTGCGCCGCATTCTTCTTTCATCACTGGAGGGCTATGCCATCAATACCTTGCGTATAGCTGGTGTTGAGCATGAGTTTTCTTCAGTACCCGGTGTAAAGGAAGATGTGACCAACATTATCTTGAATTTGAAGCAAGTAAGATTCAAGCAAGTAGTAGAAGAATTCGAGAATGAGAAAGTTAGTATCACCGTAGAGAATTCCACAGAATTCAAAGCAGGTGATATTGGTAAGTATCTGACTGGATTTGAAGTGTTAAACCCTGATTTGGTGATTTGTCATATAGATGCCAAAGCCTCAATGCAGATTGACCTCACTATCAATAAAGGTCGTGGTTATGTACCTGCTGACGAGAATCGTGAGTTCTGCACTGATGTCAACGTAATTCCAATCGATTCTATCTACACCCCTATTCGTAACGTCAAGTACGCTGTTGAACCATATCGTGTTGAACAAAAAACCGACTATGATAAACTCGTTATTGAAGTTTCGACTGATGGTTCCATATCCCCTAAAGATGCGCTTAAAGAAGCAGCCAAGATACTCATCTACCACTTCATGCTTTTCTCTGATGAGAAGATTACATTGGAGAGCCCTGATGCCGAAAATAATCAGGAATTCGATGAGGAGGTCCTCCACATGCGCCAGTTGCTCAAGACTAAGCTTGTCGACATGAATCTTTCTGTTCGTGCACTTAACTGCTTGAAGGCCGCTGATGTAGAGACACTTGGTGATCTTGTACAATATAACAAGACCGATCTTCTTAAGTTCCGTAACTTTGGTAAGAAATCGCTTTCTGAGCTTGATGATTTGCTCGAGAGTCTGAATCTGTCGTTTGGAACCGACATTTCAAAGTATAAATTGGACAAAGAATAGTTCGTATGATGGCTTTCCGTTGTAGAGTTTATCGAAAAGCGGAGCCATCTATACAAGTTTAATGTCCACAATCAATTAAAAACAAAATGAGACATAATAAAAAATTCAACCACTTGGGTCGTACTGCATCTCATCGTGACGCCATGCTTGCTAATATGGCAGTGTCATTGATCATGCACAAAAGAATCACTACGACTCTCGCAAAGGCAAAGGCCTTGAAGAAGTATGTAGAACCTTTGGTAACCCGTTCTAAGAAAGATGATACTAACAGCCGTCGTGTTGTTTTCCGTTATCTTCAGAACAAGGAAGCCATTAAGGAACTCTTCGGTGAGGTTGCTGCTAAGGTGGCTGATCGTCCGGGTGGTTATACCCGCGTAATCAAGTTGGGTACACGTCCCGGTGACGCTGCTCCTATTGCTTTCATCGAGCTCGTTGACTTCGATGAGAACATGGCAAAGGCTCCTAAGGCAGAGAAGAAGACTCGTCGTAGCCGTCGCTCTACCAAGAAGGATGAGGTTGCTGAAGCTCCCGTTGTAGAGGCACAAGCAACTGAAGTAGCTGAAGAAGCAAAGGCTGAATAAAGAATTATTCAATCACTCATTATAGAAAGGCCGCTAACATCTCTGTTAGCGGCCTTTTTTTGTTATATAAATTTGTTCTCGCAGGTGATGAGTGCAGGGCTTAAAGGGAGGAAATAATCGCGTTATAATAATGTAAGGGCTGCTTAAGTGAGCGTATGTCCTATTTTTTCACACATGCGTTTTGTTGTTTAATTACTAATATGACAGTATGCAATAGCTTATGTTGTTTGTGGCAAATGTACTAAAATATCAAATCAGCATGAATGACATGTCATATTTTTTCTTATCTTTGTCCTGATGATAGGGCTGTTCTTAGAGCGATAATTGCCAAAGACGAGCCCTTTGTCCATGGAAAATCAATGGCGCAGACAAAGGTTTATAGATGTGTGAAATGCGGCTACGAGGCCGAAATTTATGAGGGGAAAGGATTCATGGGCCAACATATTGTTACCATGAGTTGTCCCGATTGCAGCACGTTGCAGCCACTGGTGGTTGGTGGTGTCATTGGTGATGTGGCGCCATCTTTTCGCAGTGAGGTGGGGCGCTTGTGCCTTCGCTGTGGTTCTGAACGTATTGTGAGGTGGAACGGGCATAGCTGTCCTCAATGCGGCGCAGACATGACGCCTACCGGTGATGTCACATTTTGGACCTGAAAATGCCTTCCTATTATTAGTGTTTTTCCAAAATATCATTTTTTTATTCAAGCGATATGATGATGAAACGTTCCTTTTTTTACCACTCTATCTTGTTTTTTACGCTGCTGTGGTGTACCAACGGCGTAATTCAGGCGTTGCCTCCAACGCATCATCGTCCCAAGGTTGGATTGGTGTTGGGTGGCGGTGGAGCCAAGGGAGCTTGTTTTCCGGGCATTCTTAAAGCCATAGAGCAGTCGGGAGTGCCCATTGATTATATCGCCGGAACAAGTATCGGCTCCATCGTGGGTGGGCTATACGCTTGCGGTTATCGGTCGGGCGACATAGAACATCTTTTTCGTTCGCAAGAGTGGAAGAGCCTGCTGGCTGACCGCGATTTGAATTTCAAGCGCAAGTTCTTGAAGAAACGCGATGGTAAATTCTATTTCTTTGGCTATCCGGTGGGCAAACGCACTAAGGGAAAGGTGACCGTTGAGGGCTTCGGAGCTTTGCGTGGTGATCGTGTGGTACATCTTCTCGATTCGCTGACCGGCCGTCCCGATTCCATAGACTTTGCTTCGCTGCCTATTCCTTTCAGCTGTGTGGCAGTCGACATCAACACCCTGAGCGAGGTAGTGCTGACCCATGGCCGGCTCTCCGCTGCCATGCGGGCAAGCATGGCCATACCCGGAGCTTTCAAGCCCGTGGTGATGGGCGACTCGCTGCTCATCGATGGCGGTGCGCTCAATAATCTGCCGGTGGATGTGGTCAGGCGAATGGGTGCCGACATTGTCATTGCCATTGACCTCACGCAGAACAAACACGCCACTCCCCGACGCACCGTGCATCCTCGTAAAACGCTTGGCGGTCGACTTGTGCAGTGGCTCCGGGCCCGTCCCGACATAGCGAAATACAATCATAATCGGGCCAATTGCGACATCTACATCAATCCTAATCTGAGAGGTTATGAGGCAACTAATTTCGTATCAGATAAAATTGATGGCCTCATTCGGCGGGGTAATGAAGCCGGTAAGGCTTGTTTGCCGACATTAAAGCAGTTGGAAAGAAAACTACGGTCAGCCCCCCGGCGTTGACTGTGGTTGATTCTTAAATAGTAAAATTTTATAGGGTAATAGCTTTAAAAACCTTTTCAGACTAGTCCGACTGGCCGGACCAATCCGATCACAGTAGTGGTAAAACATGCGTTAAAAGCGTTTTTAATAAAAGCAAGGTCGCATGGCGGCTGCCTGAAAACTCTTCTATGGTTTGGGCAAAAGCCCTTCGTTAACAATAATTTTTACCTGAATAGAAAATATTTTGTCAATATTTTTACAGTAAAAACCATTCGTTTATCCATGACAATTTAGAAAACAAGAAGCCCCTTTTGGCTTTTCCCCTTTGTTTTCGTCATGTTTTTAATCGCTTATTTCTGCTTGCTTTCGAGCCAAAAGCTATACTTTGGGCCTGCCATTCTCATGTTTTGACATGATAACATGGGTGTTTTTATTGTCTTAAAGGGCAGCTATGACCTGCCAAAAGCATAGATATTGAGGTGAAGAAGTATGGTGTTGTTTCTGTTGAAAAATATAAGTAATTGATTCATAGCTAAATACAAACTTTCTTGTAGTTTCGATATTTCAGCATGAAATATTTTCTTTTGAAAATATCTTAGCCATTTTTGACATTTTGTCAAATAAATTCTTACTCGGTTGCCTTGCCCGAAAAATAATTGTATCTTTGCTTCAATAACAATTAACAACAGCGCATTATGATTATCGACACTTTGGAAAATCTCTCTCTTTATCAGTCGCTGAATTCCCGTTTTGCTGACGTGGCGGCGTTCATCAGTACCCATGATCTCCGCGATATGCCCGCCGGACATTACGAGATAGACGGTCCCGACTTCTTCGTCAACGTTCAGGAAGGAGGTGCCCGACCGGCCGAGGACGCCGTGTTGGAGTATCATCGGCGCATGATAGATGTGCAGATACCGCTCCATGGTCCCGAAACCTATGGCTACACGCCCGTGAGCCGTTTGCCCGAAGTGGCTTTTGACGAGGCTAACGACGTAGCTCTGTTGCCCGGCGTGGCCCCCGAGAGCTATGTAACCTGCCAGCAAGGCGAGTTCGCTGTCTTCCTTCCCACCGATGGTCATGCCCCCTGCATCGCCGAAAAAGAAGGTTTTAAGAAGGCCATTTTCAAAATACGATATTGATGTTAGGCTCGTATCAACGGTTGATAGGCAGTGTAATTTCTGTAAAAAGATAGAAAACAGTCGTTGATAATCCGTCACTCATCAATCACGACAGCCTGCGTGTTTTCGATAGATTGCCATAAAAGATTTTTGATAATCAGCCGGTTCTTAGTCCCGATGGTCTACGATTCATTCATCGATTGGTACAAAAGTACGTTGATAATCAGCTTGTTTCAAGGCAAATCGATTAGTAGAGTACATTCGATTCGCCCACGCTTATAGGGCGTCGAGCCTGAAACACATATTTAATAACCATTATGTTGAAAGATTTTTTGCTCGTAGGAGCGGGGAGTTTCTTGGGTGGCGGTGCCCGATTCCTGCTATCCAAGTGGTTGCAGACTTCCGCTTTGGGCGCTTTTCCCTTGGCCACTTTCGCCGTCAATATCTTGGGTTGCCTGCTGATAGGGTTGCTCTTGGGACTTAGCGGGCAAACCGGTTGGCTGTCGCCGTCGACCAAACTACTGCTGACAACGGGCTTCTGTGGCGGTTTTACCACTTTCTCTACCTTTATGAATGAGAACTATCTGCTTTTAAAAGACCACCACTTCGTGCCTTTTTTCCTATACCTTTTCGCCAGCTTGGCCCTCGGTCTGTTTGCCGTTATTGCCGGATACCAGTTGGCTACGTGGCTCAAGACGGGAGGATGAGGCATAAATTCAAATTCTATTTTCATATTTTGATATGGCGTAACGATTGATAGTATCGTTACGCTTTTTTGTTATGATTATTCATAAAATGGCTTATAATATTATATTTTATAAGTTTTATTTGTTTTGTTATGATAATTTAGCTATATTTGCCTGCGGTAAGAGAGAATTAATAACTTTATATAATTTTTATCTATATGGGCAAAAATATATTATTTCTCGTTCTGTTTAGCCTTTTTGTTTCGGTTCCTTGTGCCCTTGCACAAAGTGGTGAAATGAAAGGTATCGTGCTATCGGAAGAGGATGGTCAGCCTGTTATCGGGGCAACCGTGTCCATTGTCGGAACAACCGTGAAGACTGTTACCGACGCGAATGGTGTCTTTACTTTCTCACAGTGGAAAGCCGGTGATAAAATCAGTGTAAGTTACCTTGGCATGGTGGGCCGTACAGTAGCCGCTTCCAAGGAGTTGACCATTAGATTGAAGACCGATGCCAAGCAGTTGGGTGAAGTTGTAGTAACCGGAATCTATACCCGTAAGGCCGAAAGCTACACGGGAGCCGCGGCAACGGTGACGGGTAAGGAGTTGAAACGGGTAGGTAATCAGAATATTCTTCAGAGTTTGAAAAATTTAGATCCTACGGTCTATATAGCCGATAATTTGTTATTGGGTTCTGACCCCAATGCCGTGCCGACCATTAGCATGCGTGGTACGTCGAGTTTTCCTGCCGAAGGACGGTCGCTTAAGAGCAATTACCAACATGATCCCAATGCCCCTTTATGGATATTAGATGGTTTTGAGACTACGGCAGAGCATGTGATGGATCTTGATATGAATCGTGTGGAGAGTGTCACGATACTGAAAGACGCCTCGGCCAAAGCTCTTTATGGCAGCAAGGCAGCCAATGGTGTTATCGTTATAGAGACCAAGCGGCTGGCCGGTACAGAGACACGGGTGAGCTATAGTGGGTCGCTCGATTTGGAACTGGCCGATCTTGGCAGTTATGACATGACCAATGCGTTGGAAAAACTGCAGGTAGAGCAGTACGAAGGGCTCTATACGACCAAGGAACCTATCCTGCAGCAGAAGCTGACGGAGCGTTATAATCAGCGCTATCTAAACGTATTGAATGGTTTGAACACGGATTGGATGGCCCTGCCACTGCATACCGGAGTGGGTCATAAGCACAATGTCAGTGTGGAAATGGGCGACGCTCGTTCATTGAGGGCTGTTTTTCATGTTAGTTATAACGATGTGACGGGTGTCATGAAAGAGTCGTATCGTCGTAATCTTTCAGCAACGGCAAGTCTGTCTTATCGACGGAATAATTTCCTTTTCCGCAATATTTTGGAAGTAATTTCCAATAACAGCCAAGATTCTCCATACGGTTCGTTTTCCGATTATGTAAGAATGAATCCCTATTGGGCGGCCCATGATAGTCGTGGCAATGTGTTGCGCTATGTAGAGGAGGCCGGAATACTTACCGCTTATGTCATCGGTTCGGGGGCGACTTCATTGGCGGATGAGGTTTGTAATCCACTTTATAATGCAGTGATTGGTACCAGCCTGAAGTCTACTTATACCCAAGTGACGAACAATTTTTACACGGAGTGGATGATGAACCATGATTGGAAAACGACGTTGCGCATTGGTATGATGCGTAAACGTAATGATGCGGACTCTTTTTATCCGTCTCATCACTCCATGTTTCAGACCGGTGCTTATTCCATAGAGCCGCTTCGTAAGGGTCGTTACATCATGGAAAATGGCAAGAGTTCGGACCTTAGCGGTGATTTAAATATCAATTACAATCATGCTTTTGGTCAACATAATGTGTTTGCGAACGCGGGTTACTTCGTGTCGGAAAGCAAGTATCAGGCTTATCAGCACATTGCGGAAGGGTTTGCCAACAATTCCGTGGCCGATGCAACGTTTGCCCGGCAATATGCTAAGGACACGACGCCTACGGGAAATGCCTCTACCGTGCGCGACATGAGTTTTCTTCTATCGACTTCTTATGATTTTGACAGCCGTTATTTGGCCGACGTCACGTTGCGTGAAAGTGCGTCCTCGCTCTATGGTTCTGACCACCGTTGGGCCACAAGTTGGTCTGTCGGTTTGGGATGGAATGTGCATCGCGAGGCTTTCATGCGTAATATGGGGTGGTTGAGGCAACTGAAGATTCGGGGCAGTTACGGTCTTACCGGCAATCAGAATTTTGATACCAATGCGGCTATCGCCACCTATCGTTATATTACGGGCTATAATTATTTTGGTCAGTCAGGTGCGTTGCTTGCGCTCATGCCCAATAGTAAACTTATGTGGGAGCAGAAGAAGGACCTCAATATTGGCTTTGACATGAAGGCGGGGCCGCTCAATCTTTCGTTCGATTGGTATTCTGCTGATACCAAGAATATGCTTACAGATGTTACTTTGCCCGGTTCTACTGGTTTTACAACGGTTAAGGACAATCTTGGTCTTGTCCGTAACAGTGGTGTGGAGTTGAAAGCCAGCATTACGCCATGGCAGAGTAAAGACGGTTTTGTAAGCGTTTATGGCTCTTTTGTCTATACAAAGAATAAGATTATCCGCCTTTCAGAGAGCATGAAGGAATATAATGAGCGTATGTTGGCGCAGGCAATAGATATTAGGCAGAGTGCTCCCGTGCTGATGTATCAGGATGGTCTCTCCATGAATACTATATGGGCAGTTCCTTCCGCGGGTATAGATCCGCAGACGGGACGTGAGGTTTATATCAAGAAAGATGGTACTTATACCTATGTATATGATTCTTCCGATATGGTAGCAGCCGGAGACGCCACCCCAAAATACCGTGGAACGGCCGGATTCTCTGCCGAGTATAAAGGCTTTGGCTTGACAGCTACCCTTACTTATTTGGCCGGTGGGCAGATGTATAATGCTACTTTGGTTGATAGAGTGGAAGATGCGGACATTCAGTACAACGTCGATCGGCGGGTATTGACCGGTCGTTGGAATCATGTGGGCCAAGTATCACAGTATAAAGGCTTCTCTTCAGCCAGTAAGACGTTGGCCACTGCTCGCTTTGTTCAGGACCGTAATGAGTTGTCGTTGTCATCTGTCAGTGCTTACTATGAGTTTCCCGCGTCTTTGTATCAGCGGTTACGCATGCAACGATTGCGTATGGCTGTCTATCTGAACAATGTGGCCACCTTCTCTTCTATTAAGGTAGAGAGGGGTACGAGCTACCCATTCGCACGGACTTTATCGTTCTCTCTGACAGCGTCTTTCTAAATTCGTAACTCTTAAAATGTAATTCCTATATGAAAATAAGTAAATATATATGGTTTCTGATGGCTGCGATGTTATTTGTGTCGTGCAGCGATTGGTTTGATGTTACGTCCGGTAACGAGATTCGAGAGAAGGATCATTATAGTACTGATACGGGTTATGGGCAGGCAGTGATAGGCTGTTATGAGACGATGGCCGACATTTCATGCTATGGTTTATCGCTTTATGACATGCCGGAGATTATGGTTAATGGCTATCGGACGGTTGCCGAGGTAATGGATGCGGGCTATCTACAACGTCATCAGTTTGCGCAAAAAGGTCCAAAGCAGAAAATTCTTGGTTTATGGAATAGCAGTTACAATGTAATCGCTAATGCTAATGAGGCCCTAAAGAACATCGAGGGCGCGGAAAATAGGATGAATGAAATCAATTATCACGTGTTCAAGGGTGAACTTTATGCCATCAGAGCTTTGGCTCACTTCAATCTACTGCGGTTCTTTGGTTATGGTAATTGGGCCAAACGCAAGGCTGAACTTGACGATAAGTTTACAATACCCTATGTGACAGTGGTTAATAAGGATATTCAACCGCAGTCCACGGGCGCTCAAGTCATAGCGAATATTTTGAAGGACTTGACAGAGGCCGAGCTGTTGTTGAAAGATTACGACCCCGTCTGTGGTGTGCACGACGCTTCTTATTACAAGGAAGTGAACGAAGACGGGTGGTATGACTATCGCAATTTCCATCTTAATTATTATGCGGTCAAAGCTTTAAAAGCTCAAGTTTACCTTTGGCATGGCGAAATAGATAAGGCGGAGGCCGAGGCTATGGCCGTGATCAATGCGATAGGTAAGGGCAAGCGGCTGACCTTGGCTAAACAACCAACCTTTATTTTGAAGTTGATGACTGTGTCAGAAGTCAATGAACCCAATTACAGTATGGTCAATGAAACGCTGTTTGGCCTATCGGTGCATCAGCTTGGCATGAGGGTTAATAGCTTCTTTAACCCTAACTATTTGGACGGAGCGTCAGGTGTATATCTTCTGAAAGAGGAATTTGCGGAAGAATTGTATAACAATAGCAATACCGATTTCAGGTTTACGAAGTTGTTGTTTCATAATATTTCGTCCACTCCAACAGGGTATGTGCCATTAAAATATTATCAATCGGTAGGTAATAATTCTTATTTCACCGACAAAGTCAATGTAATTCGATTGCCCGAAGTGTATTATATCGCTGCCGAGTGCCATGCAGAAAAAGGCAATGCGGCTGAGGCTCTCAGGCTGTTGAATGCCTTTCGGGAGACGCGTGGCTTGTACGAGCCATTGGCAGGAATGACAACGGAGGAGATAAAAACAGAGATTGGCAAGGAATATCAGCGTGAGTTCATGGGTGAAGGCGGTGCTTATTTCTATTTTAAACGTGTAGGTGCCGAGAACACACCGGCCAAGATAGGGATGACCGACGCTGATTATGTGTTGCCATATCCTGATTATGAATTACAATCAGGCAGAGTCCAATAATTTAAAAGAAGTGTGAATGATGAAAAATATAGCAATCCTTTTAATGGCTTTCACAGCCTTTATGCTATCATCATGTGGCAAAGATGATATTGATACATTTGATAAGGAACGGGCTTCCGTGCGGTTTGCCGCCATGGTTGTCAATGTTTCGCATGAAACAGATGGGGTGAGCGAGGCCAGTTATGACAGCAATGACTCGTTGCTCAATAATGATATATCGTTTCTCAACCATCAGGAAGTAGATGAATATGTGTATGACATACCACTGACGCTAATAGGTAAGACAGCCGATCATGACCGTATTGTCGCTTACGAGGTGTTGCCTGAGGGCGATGCGAAGGACTATGAGATAACCGAGGCTGTGGTTCCGGCCAACAGTTACAAGGGACATATAAGGATCGTATTGAAGAAGAACGATGAATTGAGTGAGAAAACGTATGTTCTCTACTTGCGGTTGAAAGCGGGAGACGAGTTGGCTTTAGGGCCAAAAGAGTATCTGAAAGCCCGTGTTTCATGGAATAATCAGATTCCGGTGCCACCTCATAACAACTTGCGGCGTACCTATAACATGCTGGTAAAGTCGTCCTTAGGATTTACCAGCACAAGTATGGCTTATTACAGTCCTAATGCCATGCGTGCCATCATGGCCGCCCTTAACTGGAATGATTGGGATAATGCCGCCATTCATGGTAATAAGGCCAACACGGCAGCAGCTTATGCCAACTATAAGTACTTGCCCCAATATCGTTGGATATACAATGACAATTCTTATAAAGGTTATGCGGCCACGTTCAACGACTATCTAAGGCAATATGAACAGCAGCATGGCAAACCTTTATTGCATGACGCCGGAACGGGAAAAGGACAGCCGGTAGAGGCTCGTTCTTATTAATGACTATCAAAAAGTACGCTTATGAAGACTAAATATTTTACAAGATTATTATCAATGGTCATGGCTGTGACGGCGCTTACAGCCTGCGTTGACGATGAAACCAGTCAGGCTACCGGCGATATTCAGCCTATTTACATTGCCAATGTCGGCAGTGATACGCTCCGCATAGGTTATCTGGACCATTTGCAACTGACGCCAACCATTCAGCGGGGAAGCCATGTCGGCGATGTGGAGGGCCTGCAATATCGGTGGCAGATCAGTACCTCTCCCTACGATATGGGTAGCGCAGAGACGGAATGGACCGATTTAGGTAACGGAACATCGTTGGACGTTAGTATGAACAGTGTTATATCGACATCGCCCTATTTGGTGAAACTGACGGTGACCGACTCGATTAATGGCAATTTACAAGCCACGAAATTGTATTTTGTTTATGTAGAAAGTAATTTCAGAGATGGTATTGTCGTTTCCTCAACCCGTGATGGGCAAAGCTCTGATTTCTCATTGGTCATGGATAAGCCCATCACCCTAAACTTCAGCGGTTCACCTAAAGTGTTCCATAATATCTTGATGGAGGGACAAGGAAAATCAAACGCGGAGTTGATGACACAGCTCACAGCCAATGTTTATGGTGGCAGTTATACGGCGGCGGGAGCCATCAACCAAGTGTGGGCCACTACGTCAACGGGCAGTCTTTATCGGTATGACACAAAGTCGTATGCCCCCACCGGCACGTCACAGTCGGGCACCGATGTGCTAACCTATACCGGTAATCACCCAAAGTTCAGCATGACTTTCCAAATGGAGAGCATGTTTTTCGCCGTGTCGGATAAAGGGATATACAGCTTTAATCCCGGTTCGGCCAACACCTTTGGCTGGACCAACGTGAATGCCAGCAAGTACACGATAGACAACAATGTGATTATTGGCAACGGCAATTACGATTTAGGCAATTACCATGGTTACTGGTTTGACGCCCGTTTGGGGCGTATTGTCAATATGGAATACGACATGGGAACGATGGCTTCCTATAACGACGCCATGCCGGCGGGTGTAGGAGCCTTTGATCCGGCTGCTTTGCAAGGCTGGCATGCCGTAGCCGGTGGCTTTACCATTGACGGAGCAACGCCTGCTTTTCTGTTCAAGGAGCCCCAAGGTGACTATTCTGTCTGCACATTATCCAAACCCGTGCAGCCCACTTACGATGATGATTGGAACGAATTGACGCCGGAGATACGTCCGATGGCTGACCGCAGGATTCAGCTTGACAGCTCTACCAAGGCATTACTCGATAAAGCAGTATCCATTTTCTTTGCCCGCAACGAGGCAATCCTTTACATTGCCGTACCCGAAGGGCTGTATGCGGTCAATTTTGCCGGTCAGTCGGCCCAATTATATAGTGCGGCCAAGTTTACGCCGTCGGCAGGTGAGCGTATTGTGAAGGCCAAACTTTATACCCAAGGCCATCAAATGATTCAAGTGACGGGATTCCCCGGTACTGATAGGGCAGTGCTCCCGTGGAACAATAAGGCCGTTATCATCGCCACGGAGGGGGCACAGAATGATGGCAAGCTGTATGTAGTGCCCATGGTTCAGTTTGGAACGGGCAATCTTAATGCCTCGTCTGCCGCCACGTATGCGGGCTTTGGCCATATCTTGGACTTCTGTACGACCGGATATTGATAACCTGATGATTTATCGGAAATAAAGGAGAGATGAAGCCACGAAGTGACGAATCTTCTTTGAGAGGACATCGTTCATTATCAGCTGATTAAGCGCTGACTTCTCTACTTGTAAACTTTTATTTTCCAAGAGTGGGCCTTTGGCCTTGTGAAAAGCCTGCTTTGGGCGTGTAAAAGCAGCCCTTTGAACGCCTCAAAGCGTAGCTTTCGGAAAATGGTTGTAATCCATCGGCATTCCACATGTAATCCCATATAAATTAATTAACTTTGCAAAAACAGCCAATCTCATTGATTATGAATAAACATTTTACGGTAACTCTCACGATGGCCATGTGTCTTCTTTTTTGTGCTTCCATGGAAGGGCAGGCTTTGAACCTGAAGTTTTGGAAAAAGAAAAAGACCGAAGTAAAGAAAGAAAAAGAGACCGATTACGATAAATTCATGAAGAAGAAGCACGAAACGGCACGTGGTCTCTTCACGCTTTACAAAGCTGAAGGAAAGTTATACTTTGAGTTGCCACTCCGTCTTTTGGGCAAAGAAATGCTCATCGGCTCAACCGTTACCGGTATATCAGACAATGGGAATGCCATCGTAGGCTCAAAACCGCAAAGCCCGCTTCATGTGAAATTCACGAAAAACCAGACGCATGTGCAGTTAAGGCTGGTCAATTATGACTTCATTGCCACCGAAAGTGCCGTGGATAGGGCCCTCCGCAAGAGTATGATAGGTATGATTTTGGATAATCAAAAAATCATAGGATGGAATAAAGACTCCACGGCTGTGCTCTTTGAAATGACCGATTTCTTCGTTGGTGACAACCCTAAAATGTCGCCTTTTGATGAAAATTCCCGTTATGCGGCGGCCTATCAGCGTGATAAAAGTTATAAATCAGACCTTTCCTATCTGTCGAAGATTAAGGCATTCTCGGATAATGTGGCCATCAAGAGTGTGCTTTCTTACTCCGTGTCGCTCACTACGCGCTCGGGACAGAGCGTCGCTAAGAACGAGCCTTTCACGGTAGAAATGACCCGTTCCATCATGTTGTTGAAGGAAAAGCCCTACCATCCCCGCATGGCCGATTATAGAATAGGCTTCTTTTATACGCAACGCCAGCAGTTGGGTGACGCTTCGGCTACGTCATTGCCCGTTTATTACACGAACCGGTGGGACCTTCAGCCTCGTGATACCTTGGCTTGGAAAAGGGGAGAAGTGGTCGATGTGACCAAACCTATCGTGTTTTATGTGGATAATACTTTCCCCGTGAAGTGGCAGCCTTATATCAAGCAGGCTGTCAATATGTGGAGTGAGGTGTTTGAAAAGGAGTGTAGACTGCGTGGAGCCGTGGTGGCTAAAGACTTTCCTACGGCTGAACAAGACCCGGAATTCGACCCGGATAACATCAAGTACAACTGTATTCGCTATGCGCCCATTGACATTGAGAATGCCATGGGCCCGTCGTGGGTCGATCCTCGTTCGGGTGAAATCTTGATGGCGTCGGTCTATGTGTATCATAATTTCATAAAACTGATTACCAATTGGCTCTTCGTGCAGACGGCGGCGGCCGATCCCGATGTGCGCACGGCCCATATTCCGGAGGCTATTCTTGGCGACGCCATTCGGTATGTAATAGGCCATGAGGTGGGCCATTGCCTCGGATTGATGCACAATATGGGCGCGTCTAATAACTTCCCCGTAGAGAAATTGCGTGATCCTGCCTTTACCCGGAAGTATGGTACCACGCCAAGTATCATGGACTATGCCCGCTTTAACTATGTAGCTCAGCCGGGTGACAAGGAGCGGGGTGTGAAACTGACGCCTCCTCGCTTTGGTGTTTACGACCATTATGCCATTAAGTGGGGCTATCTTCCCGTGTTCGACATGACGAAAGAGGAAGAAGAGCAGTATTTCACCCGTTGGATTACCGATTCGGTTAAGGCCAATCCGTGGTATCGTTACGGCAAACAACAGTTATCTATGCCCTTTGCTGACCCACGCAACATGAATGAGGACTTAGGCGATGACGCTGTTCGGGCCACTGATTATGGCATACGAAACTTGAAATATATCATGGGCCACATGGATAAATGGTTGAGTAAGACCGATGTAACCATGACAAATCGTCAGGAGTTGCTGGATGCGTTGGTCAATCAATTGGCGCTCTTCACGATTCATGTGTCAAGCAATGTGAGTGGCTATTATGCCAATGAGGTGAAAGAAGGCGATGGTCAACAGCGTTTCATGCCGTTGAGCAAAGCCCGACAAAAGGAGGCGCTCAACTATCTTTTCAAGATGTATGGCGACTTGGATTGGCTTGATAATAAAGCATTGCTGCGCAAGTTAACGCTGTCAGGGTCGCCGCAAACCACCATCAGGCGTTTCATAGGCAATGAAATTCTCAGCGCTCCGATTATAGTTTCTATCTATTGCGACCTCGATAGCCGCACCTTGCAATTCGCTGAGGCCATGGATATGGTCTACCATTTCGTGTGGAATCCCACGATTCAGGGCCGGGTATTGAAGGATTATGAGATGTCGATTCAGAAAGACTACCTCTTTCAACTGATGGCTAACTCAGGATTTAAGGTTCCTTCTGCGGGTAATAAGCTCACATCGTTGGCCGATAAGCGCCCGAATCCGGTTGCCGGCTTCGAGTTTGGTGAGCGTAATATGTTTGGTTCTTCACCAAAAGTGACGCAAGCCGATATATATCCCTATCTGCTAAAGGCACAAAGGCTGCTCAAAGCTAAAGTTTCATCCTCCAATGGACGGACGCATGCTCATTATAGTTACTTGTTGAAGGTGTTGGATTCAAACATGAAATAAATAAAAGGGGGAAAGTTATTTATGAAACGAACGATAACCATCATATTGTGTGTTCTTGTTGGCAGTCTGTATGGATGGGCTGCGGATAAGCGTCCTGCGAAGTCGAAGTCCGATTCTACCTATCCCAAACTTTTTAAAGATGTCAAGAAACTGACGAAAGCTCGGTCGTTGGACCTCTCGTTATACCTATATGATGACAAGATTTATTTGGAAATACCGCGTCGAAACCTTGGCCGTGAGTTCATGATAAGCACTTATATAGGGCAGGCTACTGATATGACACTGCTCGATGTGATGGCTAATAAGCCGAAATGTATTATTATTGACCGTCAGGATTCTTTACTTTATTTCAAGAAACCACGTGCCAATTATGTTTTTAACGCTACCGATTCCACTTCCTTACGCGCTATAGGTGCTTCGCGGATGGAAGCTCCAATCAAGTCATTTCGTATCAAGGGCTTCAATGTTGACTCTTCGCGGTGTGTTATTGATGTGACAAGTTATTTCACGGTAAGCAATAATGACTTCTTTAATTTAAAGGGAGTAGCCTATGATGAGGGCACTTCTATCATGTCATCGAGCTTAAAGGGACGTGAGTTTGTTGAGGAAGTGCAGGGTTTTGAGAATGCTGTGAGTATTCGCAAGTCAGTGTCTGTGGAACTTACTTTGGGCTCCATGTTCGGTGCACTCAATGAAAAACCGGTATCCAGTCTTTCTGTTCAGTTTATGATAAGTGTTCTTCCTGAACATCGTATCATGATGCATCCAAAGGAAGCCAGTGCCCATATCGGTAGCGGTTATGTGAGTTACCATGACTATAGTTCGTTAAACGATTTGAAAACCGGCTATTATGCCACAAAGAGAAGGTTCTATCCCGGTAATCAGATTGTGTTTTATGTCGATACATTATTGTCTAAGTCGTGGACGGAAGCTATCCGTCAGGCGGCTGAAAAGTGGAACGATGTGTTCGAGGAGTTACGTTTGGGACGGCCATTCGTGCTGAAACCTTTTGTGGCCGATTCGTCTTTTGCGCCTAACGATCCTATGGTAAGCGTGATTTCTTTGGCCAATAACCTGAGCCGTTACGTGAGTGCGTATAACTTTACCGACCCAAGAACAGGTGAAATCTTTAGTACCAAGATAACGGTACCTCGTGATTTGGCTTCTAACATCCGCCGTAATGGCATTACAAAGATGGCAGAGGCAGATGAACGATTCCGTACTTATTATCTTCCCGATGAGCTTTTGTGTGAGGTGTTGCGGGCCAATATGCTGACCGCTTTCGGCCGAAGTTTGGGTCTGGTGCAGAATAGGGCCGGTTCACATGCCTATTCTCCGGAGCAATTACGTTCGCCCCAATTTACTCAAAAATACGGAATCAGTGCGTCGGTTATGGATAATGTTATCTATAATACATTGGCTATGCCCGGCGATAAGGAGCGTGGTGTAGTTCTCATTCTTGACCGACCGGGACAAGCTGATGCGTTTGCCGTGCGCTATCTTTATGGGAATGATGGTAAAGAAGCCTTTAATTTATTGTTAGCCCGACATGCTTCCGATCCGGCTTTTCTTTATGGAAAGAGCTCAATTGTGTATGGAACAGATCCTCGTTCGCAAAATAACGATTTGGGAAACGACCCTGTTGCCGCGGCTAAGGCTTTGGTTCAACACCTTCAATACACAGCGGCGAATAGCCCTAAGTGGTTTAACATGGAAAAACTACCTGACAGTTTCCGCAGTCTTTTCCAAGAAATGAGTATCCTTGACTTGTCAAAGGAGATTGTAGTGTTGCAGAATTACATCGGAGGAGTGTATCAACATGAGGAGATTAAAGGACAACAAGCCGGCTTAACCACCACGGTGCCCCGGTCGATGCAGCGTCGTTGTGTGGCTGCGGTCTTTGATTTGTTAAGTGATATTAGCTGGATGGATCGCCATCGGGGCTATCTTACCTTGGGAGGGGTGGCTAATAGCAATATCAATTATTGGTATCATGCGCAAGGATTTGCGATAAAGAGTATCTTACGGCGTATAAAGTATATGGATTTAAGTATTCTTCATGCGGATGACCCCTATACGCAGATTGATTTTCTTTCTGATATTGAACGACATGTTTTCAAACCCGTATATGAGAATCGTGCACCCAATGAATATGAATTATTGGATATAAATATGTATGTCAGCAGCCTTATACAGTATTCACCTACACTGACGGCGATAGAGAAACGACAAAAAGGCGAGGCTGTCATGGGCATAGCTGACTTTGTGGGTGGCGTTGAGCCTACTAAATCGTTGAGTTATTATAAGCAAACAGATTTGGAACCGGTCTTTTTCGAGAAGCTAACGGATGCACGGAAGTTGTTGTTGAAGGCCATAAATTTGACCAAGGGTGGGAAGGAAAAAGACAAAATAAGGTATATCTTGTTACAAGCTGACCGCGTATTAGGTCATTCCTGCCCCCTATCTTCCTACTTCCGTCGCATGGGGAGGGAGAGTGATTGACTTGTATTAATAATCGTTGGGTGGTCGGATTTTTCAACCGTTGAGGGTGGGGAGTTCGGAATATAGGTTGTAATTTTGCGGGAAGAAAAAGGTATTTATATTGATTTCAATATGATAATAACGATTGCGCGCCAGTGCGGATGTGGCGCTTTGGAGGTCGGGAAGCTATTGGCTGCCCATTATAACATCCCTTTTTATACACGACAAACGCTGATGCAGATGGCCAAAGATAAGGGATTGTTGGCCGGGATGCACGATTTCTTTGAGGAAAGGCCCATGGATGAGCTGATGTTTGCCATCTCGGCCTTTAAAAATGAGGAGGAAAACGATGGTACAACGCACCATTCCATGAAACTGTTGGCCGATTTGATTGGCGACAGAGAGTGCGTAATCATCGGTCGTTGTGGCAATCATATCTTCCGACATCGGCCGGATTTGGTGTCCGTTTTCTTGAAAGGAGCGTTCAAGGAGCGTGCCAAGGCCATTGCGGAGCATGAGCATTTGAGCATGACGGCGGCCGAGGAGTTTGTTCGTGAGACCGATGACAGCCGCGTACGTTACCACAAATACTATACGGGACTTACGTGGGGAAACGCCGATGACTATGATATTTGTTTCGACAGTATCCGTTTGGGTACCGAGAAAACGGCACTTTTCATAGAGGAATACATAAAAGACATTCGCTTGTAGCCCACGGGTGGAATGTGTAAACAGTAAATAATGAAAGATGAAATTCGTTAAACAATTCATTCTTATCCTTCTTTTTTCTTTCTTGGGAGAGCTTCTTCATTACCTCATACCGCTGCCTTTTCCGGCGAGTATCTACGGTATCATACTGTTGTTCGCGGCTTTATCAGCCAAGATTGTCAAGGTTAAAGACGTCAGAGAGGTGAGCGTTTTCCTCATAGCGGTTATGCCCGTGATGTTTATTCCGGCCGCAGTGGGACTGATGGACTCATGGAGTGACATTCGTTCTAATCTGCTTCAATATGTTATAGTGACCGTGGTGAGCACGTTTGTCGTGATGGGTGTGGCGGGCCGAACTACGCAATATATCATCCGAAGGCACCTAAGGAAAGGCCCACACGACGGCCATTCGGAGGAGGAAGATTGAGAATAAGGCGTGAAAAGACGCCTATGAAGATTCAGGATAAGTAGATAAAATGGGGCAGAACGGCAACTGCCTTACGGTGAAACAAGAGTTATCATAAGATGAAAGAATTAATACAGGATTCCGTTTATTTTGGTGTGTTTATCAGTTTGGCCTCCTATGCCATCGGCATGTACCTGCGTCGCCGCACCGGTTATTCATTTCTTAACCCGCTGTTGGTATCCATCGTTTTGGTTATCACGACCTTGCTGTTGGGTGGAATCAGCTATGAGCGCTATAATGAGCAGGCTTCTTTGTTGAGTTATCTGCTCACTCCGGCTACCATTTGCTTAGCCGTGCCCTTGTATCAGCAGGTGGAATTGCTGAAGAAAAACTATCGGGCAATCGTTTCCGGCATAACTGCGGGCGCTTTGTCGAGCATGTTCTCGGTGTTGCTTTTGGCCTTGTTGTTTGGCTTCGACCATGCGGCTTACGTCACGTTCCTGCCCAAGTCCATTACGACAGCTATCGGTATGGGTGTCTCGGAAGAGCTGGGCGGCTACGTATCGGTGACGGTTGTGACCATCATTATCACGGGAGTGCTGGGTAATATCTTCGCCGAGCGCTATCTGAAGCTGCTCAAGATTGACGAACCTATCGCCAAAGGAATCGCCATAGGCTCATCTTCTCATGCCATAGGTACGGCCAAAGCCATGGAAATGGGGTCGATAGAAGGCGCCACGAGTGGACTTTCGATTGTTGTGAGTGGTATCCTTACCGTCATCGGAGCGTCGCTTTTTGGTCTTATTTTGTAAGCAATAATATCTTATTTCGTAAGTAACAATATCTTATTTCGTAGGCCGTTACCCCAGCGAAAGCAGCCCTTTGACCGGCTGGCATGCTATTTGTAAGACATGAATATAAACTTTTAACGACTATATCAGTATGGCATTAGGAAAATGGATAGGTGGATTTCTCGGCTTCATATCGGGCGGTGGCATTCTTGGAGCACTGGCTGGATTTGCCTTGGGAGCGCTTTTTGATGAGGGACTTGACGCTGTCAATACGCCCGATAACGTGAGTGGGCAGCGTGGAAGCGCCGAGGACGACCGTCGTTATGAGCAACATGTCTATCAGGGGCAGCGCAATTCATTCATGTTTTGCCTGCTGGTGCTCTCTTCTTACATTATTAAGGCCGATGGAAAGGTGATGCACTCGGAGATGGAATTCGTGCGTCGCTTCCTTCGTAACAACTTTGGAGAGCAGGCGGAGTTGCAGGGCAATGACATCCTTATGAAGCTCTTTGAGAAGCAAAAGCAAGTGGGCGCCTACGAATATCGCCAAGCCATGCACGACGCTTGCGTGCAGATAGCCCAAAACATGGCCCTTTCGCAGCGCCTTCAGTTGCTGAATTACTTGGTCATGATAGCCCAAGCCGATGGTCGGGTCACCCCCGATGAGGTCGGAGCGCTCAAGGAAGTGGCCATCCACATGGGCCTTTCAGAGGCCGAGGTCGACTCCATGCTCCATTTGGATGAGGCTACCGACAACTTGGACGCGGCCTATAAAGTGCTCGAAATACCATCCACGGCCACCAATGATGAGGTAAAGGCGGCCTATAGGCGCATGGCTTTGAAGCACCATCCCGACAAAGTAGCCGCCTTGGGCGAGGATGTGAGGAAGGCAGCGGAGCGAAAGTTCCAAGAAATCAGTGCGGCCAAAGACCGTATTTTCAAGGCTCGCGGCCTTTGATTACCGACCTATGTGGGAATGTTTGCGCCCGTATAGGTTTTTTGAAGCATGACAATCATATTTCATAAATAGGGAAACCCCTATGCGCTTTTAGGGGAATCGCACGTGCGAATCCCCCTTATAACGCTTATCTTTGCAAGCAAATAAACCGTATTGATTATGAGAAAAGGATTCATTATAGCCATGAGCGCTGCCATCTTGATGAGCAGTTGTGGCACATACATGGGGCAGGGAGCCTACACGGGCTCCACGCTGGGTTCTATTTTAGGCAGCGCCATCGGTGGATTGTCTGACGGTCCGCGTGGTCACGACGTGGGAACCATCGTAGGAATGGTGGGCGGTGCCGTTGTCGGAGCTGCCATCGGAAATGCCGCCGACCGCCGTGCCGAGGCCGAAATGATAGAACATCGAGAGGCCGTAAAGCAGCGTCGGGCCGAGCGTGACCGCTATGAGAACGACCGTCAACGGACTTCCGGCGAGGTAATGGTCGATCCTTACGACAGCGGTTACGACCCCAATAACAGCGGCGACGACCGTATTTACGACTTTAACAGCCCCGACTATACCGGTGATTACAGCGCTCAGAAGCCCGTGGAGAGCTATCCCGGCAAGTCGAGCGTGGAGGGAATGACCGACAGTTACCACTATACGCCCGCCATAGAGATACGCAATGCCCGCTTCGTTGACGACAATCAGGACAATGTTATCTCACGGGGAGAGCTTTGCAAGGTAATTTTCGAGGTGTATAACCGCAGCAACAGCACGCTATATGACGTGCAACCCACCGTGGTTGAGGCCACCGGCAACCGTCATCTCTACATTTCGCCGGGCATACATGTCGAGAAGATACAGCCCCACAAAGGCATTCGATACACTGCCATGGTAAAAGCTGACAACAAACTCAAGGCCGGTACGGCCAAGATATGCGTCTCCGTGCTTCAAGGAAAACGGTCAATCTCGAAGGTATGTGAGTTCAATATCCCCACGCAGAAGTAGGAATAAGGGGGCTGAGGCTCCCCGTTTCCAAATCAATATATAGGCAAAGCGCCGGCAACCATGGGTTGTCGGCGCTTTTTTATGCTAATAATTCTCCACTGCTTGTCGTGTTTTCTCCTTTTGAGTCATCTTGTGTGGCTTGCCCACAAGTTTCTTTACGCCCCATGCCAGTATGCCCAGCACGTTGATACCGCCCGTTTGTGGATGGGCCATCGTCATTTCTTCCTTGGTCGGTTGTTTGAAAAGCATGCCCCCGTGGCGGTGCCCTATGACTTCCACTTCGGTCAACGTATGGGCCTTGGGAATCATGACAATTGTGTCCTGCCTGAAGTCTTGCGGCTCCATCACACGACTGTAATATTTCGGATGGCCTATGGTAATGCGTTTGAAGTTGCGACTTGAGAGGATAAACTCGCCCCGCCAATTGGTCTTCACAGCCTGATTATCGGCCGTAAAGATGTTGACATCGCGCAGGGGCGTGCGTGTAATGGCGTCAGCAATGACAAACACCCGCTCCTTATCTTCACCGGCAGGAGTCTGGGCGCTTGCTTCCGTGGCATTCAAGCATAAAACAGCCACGGCTATCATGCCATATCGAGTGGATGGAAAGACGGACATAGACGACAGATTTATCACCGATAAAATTATGGTAAATCCGCGGAAGGCCCATGAAACCGTTGTTTGTGAGCGGCGTTTTTAGTTCTTTTTAATCATCGACAAACTGCCGTTATCTTTTTTTAGCTCCGCTAAATCATGTCCTTTTGCCAATTGGCGAGAATCACTCCCACCAATATCATCGCCGAACCGATATAGGCTATCGTCGTCATCGGCTCATTGAGGAAGATGGCGCTGGCCACGATGGTGGTCAAAGGGTTGAGGTATGTGTAGTTCGTTGTCTTGAGAGCGCCCAGCTTTTCGATAACCCAGCTCCACAGCAAGAAGCACAAGAACGACGCCACAACGCCGAGGAAGAGCGCGTTTGTATAGATTTCGGGCTTCAGGAAATTGCGCAACGGGAAGTTCCAAGGCTCCATGATGAATAAGGGCAACATCGTGATGAGCCCGTAGAAAAACACCTTTCGGGTAAGGAAAGCCGCATTGTAATTCTTGCTTACGTTGCGAATGAGCAGGCTATAGATGGCCCAACACACCGAGGAGGTCAACGCCAGCAGGTCGCCCAGTGGGTTCAGATGGAGCACGCACTGGCCGTTGAAGATGACAATGCCCACGCCTAAGAGGGCCAAAACCGACCCTGCAATGAGTTTCCAGCCCGCCTTGAACTCCTTAAAAAGCGCCAGCGCCAGCAGCGTGGTGATGAGTGGGGCGGTCGAAACGATGAAGGAAACATTGTTGACATAGGTCAGTTTGACGGCCATATTCTCTGTTACGAAGTATAGGGAGCCGCCCGTTATGCCCAGTAGCACCATCCATAGCTCGTCCTTCCAGTTGTTACAGAACAGTCGTTTGGGCGAAACGAACCATATACACACGTATGCCAAGAAAAATCTTACTACGAATATCTCCGCCGGAGTCATGCCGTGGAGTGTCAGAATCTTAGTGTTGACGAAAGTCTCGCCCCATATCAGGGC
>NZ_DATCYK010000120.1:0-7558 GCF_036570325.1 Prevotella sp. | reverse complement strand
GCCCATTGCTTACATCGGTTTCTGCGGACATTGCCGCGCAATCTTTATCAGTTTGGCGTCGTGATGATGGCGAATCTCGCATTTATTATCGAAGATCATCGTCGCTCCCGTGCCCTCTGAATACGCTTCCCAAGCCGGAAGGCCGTCAGCTTCGGGCTTTCCCGTCTTGGCAAAGTTAATCCATGCCTTGCTCATTTTGCGTGCCAAAGCTCGCGCTTCGGGGCCATTGCCCGTCATACCTGCCTGCAATGCCGTGTTATTAAACGCAAAAGGAATCTCCATACAGTGCACTGCGCGCCATATACCATTCATTGCCGGCGACTGCCATGTGAAGAGATACATGTACACCGGTGCGCCTTTCTGCGCCATTTTCAGCCTTGCTTGCTCCAAAGCCATGGGCCGGAACATGAGATCAACGTCGATTAAATCAGCCGGTTTGTAGCCCGGATAGGCCTCACTAAAGGCCTTCAAGTAGTCGTCGGCAAAGCTCCCATAGCGTTGCTCCACTTGTTTCATCACGTCATCTTCCGAAAGATTGCGCATGGCAGGCACATAAGCGCTGGCACAAAACTCATTTAACGTCGTCCCAATGATAACGGGAATGTCCTTGCTTTGGGCAGGCGCGCTTGGCGCAAATGGATGTTGAGGCAGTAAATCGCCATCGACGACGGGCGACCAACCGAAGATAAAGCCGTTCCAACCGGCCTTCAACGCCTTGGCTTTCTCCTCTTTAACGGCTTCTTCGCCCGCCGCGAGCAGCTTATCGTAAGGAATTTCGGCTATACGATCGATGTTTGAGGCATTGAGACCTAACTTCTTGACTACTTCGGTGCCGATTCTTCTGGAGTATTGTTGCTCCATGCACTTGAGCTGAGAGCCACTCTGAATGATTGCTTTATGGAATAATCCCTTGGCAGAGGGCATGGCCAACAAGGTAGAAACTTTACCGCCACCACCCGATTGGCCGAAAATGGTAATGTTATCAGGGTCACCTCCGAAGCTCTCTACATTCTCCTTGATCCACCGAAGCGACTCCACGAGGTCGAGCATACCTACATTTCCCGACTTCGCATAGCGCTCACCAAAGGCTGATAAGTCAAGAAAACCTAATACATTCAACCGATGATTGACCGTCACAACGACCACATCGCCGTCTTTTGCCAAGTTAGTTCCATCGTAGGAAGGCAACTCTTGTCCCGAACCGGCGGCAAAACCACCACCATGGAACCACACCATAACGGGGCGCTTCTTATTATCCGACAATCCTTGCGTCCATATATTCAGCCGCAGGCAGTCCTCTCCCGCATGGCCATCGTCCCAATCGAAGGCGAACGAAGCCTCATCGTTCTCCCATCCGGAGCGTGCTCCTTGCGGACAAGTAGGCCCGTATGCCCTGCAACTTCGTATGCCTTTCCAGCCATCAGGAGCCGTAGGAGGCATGAAACGGTCGGCCTTTGCATAGGGCACTCCTTTAAATATATTGACTCCCATGGTCTGATAGCCGGCTATTTGGCCTTGTTCCACAGCGGTCACAACGACCGTTGAGTCGGTAATTACTTCAGAAACATTCTCCGCAGAGCCCTTTACGGCCTTGCCCAAATTACCACATCCATAGGTCATCAGTCCCATGGCAGTGGCCACGAGTATGGTTTTCGTGTTCAAAATAGATTGTCGTTGGTTCATTATTAGGATAGCTTTGATTCACGATCGCAAAATTATAAACTATCCATAACACCCACTTTCACCTACATTCTTTTATGTTGTAATCTTATACAACGGGGCTTTCACACATGTTCAAATATTTTCTGATTTGTTCAAAATAGGCCAAAAAGCCATAGTTTATTACATTTTTATGACTAACTTTGAACAAGAAACCAACTTTAACGTAATGAAAACATTTCCTAAAGTCACCGGTCTTTACCTGACAACACTTTGCCTTCTCCTTTTTCTTGCGGCCTGCGGAGGCCATCATTCGCCCAATAGTAAAGAGCAAAAACGCAATCCTATCATCGCCGACAACATCTCCAACCACCACATCAACGCCTTTGCCGAGGACAGCAAGGGCCACATTTGGATAGGAACGTTTAGAGGTTTGAACAAGTTTGACGGCCATCAATACCAACAATACTTCTGTAATGACGACAGCATGGGGCTGCCCGACAACCAAGTTCGCGACCTTCTCGTCGACCATCAGGCCCAACTGTGGGTGGCATGTCTCAACGGCGTGTGTCGCAGAACGGACCAAGATAACTTCGTGCGCATACCTTTCGAGCAGGAGGTGGGCAACTGTAACAACCTCGCAGAGGACAGTAAGGGCCGCATTTTCGTGTGTAACTCACGCCGGGTGATGGTTTTCAACACGGAGAAGCACCGCTTTGAGACGGCCATCGACGCCGATCAAATCAAAGGAACCTTCATTCGGCTCATCATAGACAAGGGAGATAACCTATGGGTAACCACCGAGAACGGGCTCTATGGGTTCAATAGTAACTTCCGAAACATAGCTTACGAGAACTTACCGTTCTATAGTTCCGACTCCAACGTTAACTACTTAGACGACAACGGCATGCTTTGGCTCTGCCTGCGTTCGGGAATAGCCTTGTACAACACCCGAACCCGGCAATTAGAGCAGCTCCCCGACGTGCTGCGGTCCAACTCCGACATCAGTAATAACCGTCCCTTATGTATCTATCCCTACGATGCTAACGGCATACTCCTATCCATGGCCACGGGCAAAATGTACCTTTATAATAGTAAGAAGCACACGCTGACCCATCCCGAAAGCCCCGATTTCCCCGTAAAAATCGATAAGTTTTGGCCCACATGTATCTTCCGCGACTCTCGCAACAACCTTTGGATGGGCTCAACCGACGAGGGTTACATCATCAACTACCGTGATCACAAGCTCTTTAACAACAATAATCACCTTCATGATTACATCGGACAGCAACCCGTTCTGTCGCTTGCCACCGACCAACACAACCATCTATGGGTGTTGGCCAAGCACAGTGGCCTGCTCCACTACGACCTCTCGTCACACAATGTCACACCCGTGAACCTATCATTGCCCAACGGCGTGTCGCCCTACTTTCTCTTTGTCGATAAGCAAGGCTACCTATGGATGACCACAAACGTAGGAACACGCAAGTACAAGACCAACGGCAATACCATCACTCTTATTCATGAATACCCCGGAACGCTACAACTCGACATGGCACAAGACCGCCATGGCAACGTATGGAGCACGGGTGTGGGCGACATTGTTACCCGATATGCCGCCAATTCGCCCACTGTCAGCACGCAATCCGTAGGCTCCACATCCTTCTCGCCCAGCATTTTAGCGCTCAAAGACGGGCGCATACTCTCCGCGGGCTTCATGCGCGACATCAAAGCCATCCACCCCGAGGCCCTTACCGTGAGCGACTTCCCCTTCAATCAGGCCGATTGGGAACGCTGCATGCGCCGCAACACCTTTATTCCCACCGACCTTTACCAAGACATGAGCGGGCAGATATGGATAGGAACCGACAGCAACGGACTGCTCCATTACAATCTCAAGACCCGCCGTTTGGAAAGTATCGACGGCATTTCGTGCTCCGACGTGTCGGCCATCATTGAGGACCTGCAGGGCAATCTGTGGGTCAGCACCATGTACGGACTCAACAAATACGACCGCACCGTGGGCAAAGTGACCCAATTCTACACCGCCGACGGCATTGGAGGCAACCAATTCTACGACCGTGCCGTGTGTCGACTGGCCGACGGAACGCTCATTTTCGGCGGCACACACGGCATTACCACCTTCAATCCCATCGACATTACCACCCGCCGCAACCTGCCTTTGGTGTTCCAATCGCTCAAAGTTCACAATCAACAAGTGCATGCCTACGACAACGATTGTATCGATAAGAGCATGGATAACAGCCCCGACATCCATTTAGAGCACTATCAAAACAGCTTCTCCATAGCCTATGCGGCCATCGATTACAGTGAGTTCGAGCGTGTACACTACTTTTATAAGATGGAAGGCATAGACTGTTATTGGAACGATGCGGGCACCAGCCACGAGGCTTCCTACGCCAATCTGCCCTCGGGACACTACACTTTCCGGGTGAAAGTGGCCAATAATGACCGTGAAAAGCCCATTTCCGAGGCGTCGATTGACATATATGTAGCCCCGGCGCCGTTCAATTCGTGGTGGGCATGGCTCATCTACATCACCATAGCGGGCATTATACTCCATTTTACCTTCAAAATACGCCGGCGAATAGAGGCTGACAAGCGTGCCATGCAGCAGGAAAAGATGGAGAAAGAGCAGGAACAACGGGTCAACAAGATGAACATGAGCTTCTTTGCCAACATTTCCCATGAGTTCAGAACGCCGCTCACGATGATCTCGGGGCCCGTTAACATGCTCAGCGAGAGCCCTAATCTCGGCTCTAACGACCGCCACTTGCTGCTCATCGTGCAACATAGCATCCAGCGCATGCTGCGACTGGTGAATCAGGTGATGGATTTCAGCAAGCTCGACCAAGACGCCCTGAAGCTCAACGTGAGGCGCATGGACATCACGGCGCAGATGAATAGGATATGCGACATATTCCTTTTCAACGCCCGAGAGAAAGGAATCAACATGCAGAAGCACGGCCTCGACGACTGCCTACTCACATGGGTAGACGCCGACAAGCTCGATAAAATCGTGAGCAACCTGCTCTCCAACGCCATGAAATTCACGCCCCATGGCGGCCAAATCGACGTAACGCTCGACGCGAACGACGGTTTTGTGAAGATCATCGTGGCCGATACGGGGCAAGGAATACCACAAGCAGAGCTCGAAAACATATTCCAGCGCTTCTACCAGCTCAACAATCAGGACGCCGGAACGCAGAGTTGGGGCACGGGCATAGGCCTTTACTACGCCCGAAAGTTAGCCCAACTACACCACGGCAGCCTTACGGCCGGCAACCGGGACAACGGTCAGGGCGCCGTATTCACACTGCTATTGCCCGTGAACGACCAAGCCTACACGCCGGATGAGCGCAAGCCACAGACCGAAACGCAAGAAATACGCTACCCCATCAACGAAAGACAACCCGTCATCACCGATAACAACAACGACGAAAAGCCGCTGTTGCTGGTGGTCGACGACGATACAGACGTCGTAAACTACCTTAAAACCCTGCTCTCGCCCTACTATCGCATTATCTATCGCTTCGACGCGGAGAGTGCTTTCAAGGCTATGGGCGAGGAAAACCCCAACCTTGTACTGAGCGACGTGGTCATGCCGGGCATGGATGGCTACGAGTTCTGCCGACGGGTAAAGGCCGATGACCAGCTATGTCATATCCCCATGGTACTCGTAACGGCCAAAACCACCGTGGAAGACCAAATAACGGGCCTCAACACGGGGGCCGACGCCTACATCACGAAGCCTTTTGAACCCAAGCTCCTGCTGGCACTCATCAACTCGCAGCTACAAAACCGTGAGAAAACTCACGCCCTGCTGAGCCGCTCAACACAGACCGACGCCGACGTAGAAAAGGCCTTGGCACCCCAAGACCAGCGCTTCATGAAAGAGCTTTACGAAGTGATGGAGTCGGAACTGTCGAACTCCGAGATCGACATCATGCGCGTTACGGAAATGCTTCACATGTCGCGGACCAAGTTCTATTACAAGATGAAGGGCCTCACCGGCGAGAAACCGGCCGTATTTTTCCGCACTTACAAGCTCAACCGTGCGGCGGAACTGCTGCGCGAGGGTACCTACACCGTGTCCGAAATATCCGACATGACGGGCTTCAGCTCACTTTCGTACTTCTCAACGGCCTTCAAGAAGCAGTTTGGAGTGACGCCGAGCGAGTTCAAATAGCCCGCGCTCACTCATTCAGAATTATCTTTACAAAAAGCCATTCATGGCTGCGTTATTTGAAAATAAAAAACAACGAGGCGGAAAAACACGAGTTTTCTGCCTTTTTGTATATGGCTCATAATCAACGATTTACGAATAACAAGCAAATACACACCATCCTCCCATGCCACCAAAGCGGGCCTTTGGCAAGGCCGAAGCAGGCTTTTGACCATTTGAAAGCGGCGCTTTCACCCCATGGCTGTGGGCTTTCGGCAAGGCAAAAGCAGCCCTTTGACCGGCTGAAAACGGCAAAGCGGCAGCCTAAAAGGCATGAAGCGGGCATGGCGAGAAGGCATTTCGGACCCGCCGGAGCTTAGGGGCAGAGCTGAAAGAGGGCTTTTAGGGCATAGCCGAAAGCTAAATGGCGGATTTTTGTTGACACGTTTTTCGGATATAAATCTTTACATAATAATATGTAAAAAGCCACTAAACCTGATGAAAAAACTTACCTTACGGCTTGCAATCATCTATAGAAAAGTGTATCTTTGCAAGATATATACAACATCATCGTGCATTACTAAAAGCATATAAATACTTTTCCAAATAGATTTTATGAAGAAAATGATTACTCTGGCCTTATTACTGATGACAGTAATTTTGGCACAAGCACAAACGGTTGAGCCCGTGAAATTCACCTCACAACTGAAGACCAACGGCACAGCCATGGCCGAAATCGTCTTCACCGGGCAGATTGCGCCGAAGTGGCATGTCTACTCTACCGGCTTAGGTGATGGCGGACCAACCTCCGCTACATTCAATGTGGACAAGCTCGAGGGCGTGGAACTCGTGGGAAAGTTGACGCCTCGTGGCAAGGAAATCGCCATGATGGACCCTCTTTTCGGCATGAAGGTGCGCTACTTTGAGCACAATGTGCAGTTCGTTCAGAAGATAAAATTCACCAAACCCAACTATCTTATCGAGGCATACTTGGAGTATGGCTCTTGTAATGACGAAACTTGCCTGCCTCCAACGGCCGTTGAGCTGAAGCAGAAAGGCAAGGCGCCGGCCGTGGCAGCCGATAGTCAGGAAAAAAAAACGGCCGTTGAAGAAGAGAATCTCGGCAAGATGATGGAGGAAGGTGAGGCCATTGCCGAGCTGGCCCAGCAGCAGAGAGCCGACAGTTTGGCCCGGGCAGACAGCTTGGCAAGCCTCGCTAACAACGCTTCTTCCTCACTTACGACCAACGAGAAAGACCTTTGGTGGAAGCCCGTCGTGGACGAATTAAAGCAGTTTGGCGGCGCTGACGACATCGCAAGTCACGGTCTTTTCTACATTTTCTTCATGGGTTTGGTCGGCGGTTTGCTGGCTTTGGTCATGCCGTGTATATGGCCTATCATCCCCATGACGGTGAGCTTCTTCCTCAAACGTGCCAAGGACGACAGGAAGAAGGGCATTAAGGACGCCATCACTTATGGCGTCAGCATTATCGTTATCTACTTGGGACTGGGCTTACTCGTTACTTCCATCGCCGGCCCAAGCACGCTTAACGCGCTTTCAACCAACGCTGTTTTCAACATATTTTTGTTCGTTCTGCTCGTAGTTTTCGCAGTGAGCTTCTTCGGTTGGTTTGAAATAAAGCTGCCCGATAGCTGGGCTAACTCCGTAGATTCCAAGGCCAGCAACGCCACAGGCCTGCTCTCTATCTTCCTT
>NZ_DATCYK010000119.1:0-11517 GCF_036570325.1 Prevotella sp. | reverse complement strand
CTGACCTATCAGCCCGACGATAAACTTAGTTTCTTTGTTGAGAGCTATAACCGTTATAACTCGCAAAAGCAGGACGATTGGGCCAAGCCCGGCCACGGTAGCCACTTCAATTGCATGAGTGAGGTTGGCGCGTCCTATATGTTTTCACCCCGTTTACAGTTTAATTTGTACGGTGATTTTAACCTTAACGAGCCATCGAAATACGCTAACATCGGTGTTGGTATGGCTTGGTTGCTGAATTAAAGCGTACTTGGGGCTTACGTATTTATGGTGTAGCCCGCCGTATAGCCTTCTCTTTTGTCGCTCATAATCCTTATTCCTTTAATCCGGATTATGGTGCGATTCTTCGTGTTATCTTTTCATCTATCATCCCTTCATCAAATTATCCTATTCTCGCGGGGGGCTTTTGACCGTGCGGAAGAGCCGCAATGGGCGTACGAAAGCAGGCCTTTGGGCGTGTCAAAAGGCAGCTTTGAGAAAGTGGTTTGATGTGTGTGGTGATGAGGTGGTGAGCAATTGTTTGATATAATGAGGGGAAAGGCAGGGATGATAAGATGAGGAATGAAGATGATAGGGCGAGCGATGGGGCGTAAAGCTGTAGCCTTTGCGTGTCGGGAAACAAGGAAAGAAGTGGTAAAGCCACGCAACATGATAAGACGGTAGGGTAGCTTATAGGTTGGCGAAAGCAGGAGGAGACGTGAGGATAGCAGGGAAGAAAAATCCCCTCTCTTGGGAAATGGCTTTGCATTCTTCCAAGATAGGGGAGCGTATAGATGGTTTAAATTCTTTTATTTCACCAATATTACGAGATATTTGCTGGTGCTCCAGAAGAGTTCCGGATTGGTAATGCGAAGGATGTATTGCTTGCTTCCGTCGCGGGTCAGCGTATAGCTGCTCGATGGATGGGTCGTCAGGATGCGGGCAGACTTAGAGTATAAGTTCACGACTTTGTCTACACGGATGTCTATTTTCGTGAAATAGTTCTTGTTGAAGTTAGCCTGAAGCACCTTGCCATCCTCATAGATGCGCTGGTTGCGAAGCTCTTTCTTCGTACCGTAAACATACCATGCCGTGTTGAGTTGCTTGTCCTGAGAGCTGATGGTTTGGCTCTTTTCGTTGCTTTCGGCCGTCAGGCTCGATACGTTGGTATTGAGGTTGTTGATGGTTTCGTCCAATTCGGTTATATGAATGTCCTTGGCGTCGAGCTCGGCACGTAGCTGTTGTAGCTGCTGGTCTTTCTCATTGAGCTGCTTCACGAGGTTTTCTATCGTTGTCTTGAACTGCTCTCCGTGCACGCTACTCTCACGAAGCTGTTTTTGGAGCTTGCCTATCAGTTCACGGTTACGCTTCATGGCGTTGGAAATGAACTTGATGTTCTCTCTGATTTGCTGCGACTTGTTGGTGCCTTCACCGTCTTTGACAATACTCACACGGTTCTCCGCCTGATTGATTTCGTGGAAACCTTCCTGAATTTCGTTCAGTGTGCCCATCATGTCGTTAATCTCATTATCCTTTTGGTCAATGATTTTCTGCAAGGAATCAGCTTGGGCGAGACTGTCAACGGTAGGACCTGTTTTCTCTTGTTTGCAACTATTGAATGTGAGTAATGCTGCACTACCCATCATTAGGTAAACCAATAACTTTTTCATCATTTGATTCGATTTATAGTTTTTTGTTCTTTTTATTGTCATTTCCGGCCACGACTATGACGATTTCTCCTCGCGGTTCCGTTTCCGTGAAATGGGTTATGACTTCTTGAAGCGTGCCACGGACATGTTCTTCATGAATTTTGGAAATCTCACGGGCCACACTTACCTGCCTGTCTTCACCGAAATATTCGGCCAATTGTTGGAGGGTCTTGAGCAGCCGGTAGGGCGATTCGTAGAAAATCATGGTGCGTGGCTCTTCTGCCAATTGAGAGAGTAGGGTGTGGCGGCCTTTCTTTTGGGGCAGAAAACCCTCGAAGGAGAAGCGGTCGCAGGGCAATCCGGACGATACGATGGCCGGAATGCAGGCGGTGGCTCCCGGCAATGTCACGACGGGAATGCCCGACCGAGAGGCTTCTCTGCTCAAAAAGAATCCGGGATCGCTTATCCCCGGGGTACCCGCGTCACTGATAAGCGCGATATTCTGACCACCTTTCAGGCGTTCGATAATGCCTGCCGTAGTTCCATGTTCATTAAATTTGTGGTGTGACATGAGGTGGTTCTTGATGTCAAAATGCTTCAACAGGATACCCGAAGTGCGAGTATCTTCTGCCAGTACCAAGTCCGCTTCCTTAAGAATACGAATGGCGCGCATTGTCATATCTTCCATGTTTCCAACCGGAGTAGGTATAATATATAATGTGCCCATAATAAAGACAAATATAGGTAATAAATTGTTGACCTACAAAAAAACAGACAAATTCTTTACATTTTTTAGGTTCTACGACAGCACTGTGGAAAAATAGTGAAAAAAATAACATGTCGTCCACTTTTCCTTATTATGCTTTGCACATATCGAAAAAAATGGCGAATATTGCAGTACGAATCGACTGCCAAAACCAATAATGTACAAATATATACTACGAAACAATGTCTGAAGATACGCAAAAGAAAGGAAAGTCATCAGACTACAGCGCGGTTGTCGCCATTGTTGTGGCCTTGGGTATGATGTATGGAGAGCGCAAATTGGCTGAATGGATGGGTATGGACGTGCCCACGGGCCTTTTTGTATTCATCATTGTACTTGTGGTGCATCTGTTATTGATAGCTGTTATCTATTATAAAATATCCATTTGGCTTAAATCTCCCGATGAGCCGCCCCGTCCGGAGCCTATAATTGATAATGCGGAAGCCGTTGAAACCGATACTTCCGACATGGATAATGCGCCCGTTTGGGTCATTATGTTCAGCTATTTGCTATGCTATGCCGGGACACGACTGCCGCTCGACCACCGTCAAAAGTCAGGTATTATCAAGCTCTTGCGCTCTACCGGCGTGCATGATACCACGCAGGAGGCGAAGCAATGGATAGGCCGGACTGAACATATCGTTGCCAACCATACGATAGGCGATATGGAAAAAAACTTGTTTAGTTACCTTAAAACTTTTAGTTACAACGAAACCTACGACGCTAAAAAATGGGCA
This sequence comes from Prevotella sp., assembly GCF_036570325.1. Taxonomy (GTDB): domain Bacteria; phylum Bacteroidota; class Bacteroidia; order Bacteroidales; family Bacteroidaceae; genus Prevotella. The sequence goes on along the minus strand of NZ_DATCYK010000119.1, from coordinate 8,386 downwards.
CTCGTCTATATTAAACAAATAATGATGACAGTGCAGGGGGATCTTCAGGCCAAAACCATACAAGGATTGAACACCGTGGGAAAAGCCATCAAACTGAAAAATGGGGATATATTGGAGGTAATACAACAAAGTTCGGATGAAGACTTAAAGCTCCTCGGCCTGACGGCAGGGCATGATGAGCCTGACGACAAGCCCGAACAACCCAAGGAAAAGCCAAGAAAAAACAAGGCGAAAGAGCATGGAAAAACCACAACGGATAATGCGATAGAGGAGCTGAATGGGTTGATAGGTCTTAAAGAGGTAAAAGAGGAAATCAACAGTTTGGTGAACTATATCAAGATAACCCGGCAGCGTAAGGCCATGGGGCAGCCCGTTCCGGCCATTTCGTACCATTGTGTGTTCACCGGAAACCCCGGTACGGGCAAAACTACCGTAGCCCGCATACTTGCCGAAGTATATGCCCAGCTCGGCATTATCAGTGAACCCAAACTCGTGGAGGCCTCGCGGGCCGACTTAGTAGGTGGCTTTCTCGGGCAAACCGCCATCAAAACCACCGAAATAATAGACAAGGCTATGGGTGGAGTGCTGTTTATAGACGAGGCCTACACGCTGTCTAAGGACCCGCAAGACAGCTATGGGCAAGAGGCTATAGACACGCTTCTGAAGCAAATGGAAGACCATCGGGACCGCCTTATCGTTATCATAGCGGGATATACCGATGAGATGGAGCGGTTTCTTGCTACCAACCCGGGACTGAAATCGCGCTTTACAAGGTATTTTGCGTTCAGTGATTACAGCGCCGAGGAACTGATGCGTATTTTCCACTCGATACTGAAGAAGTATAATTTAACGCTCTCGCCCGAGGCCGAAAACTTGGCTCAAGCGCTGTTTGAGGATAAAATCGCCAACAAGGAGCGCACGTTTGGCAATGCGCGTTATGTGAGAAACCTATTTGAAAAGGCCCTTGTCGCACAATCTGACCGCTTAGCCCGCGAATCAAACAACGCGCAGGAAGACCTTTTGACGATACAGTCTAAGGATCTGCAAGTGGCTGTCTCTAAGATGGTGTGACCTCGTTGCTCCGCGACTATCAAGAACTTTATTGAGATAACTCGATTATCATATCGGAAAAATTACCTAATTTTGCAATTACTATGATTGATAATATAACAGGGGAAGCCCACCGCCCCGGCAGAATAGAGGTGGTTTGTGGTTCCATGTTTTCGGGGAAGACCGAAGAACTCATCCGCCGTATGAAGCGTGCGAAGTTCGCTCGGCAGAATGTTGTCATATTCAAGCCGGCTATAGATACACGTTATTCGGAGGAAGACGTCGTGAGCCACGACCGCAATTCCATACCTTCCACGCCCATAGAGTCGTCGGGAAGCATATTGCTTTTGTCTTCAGGCATTGACGTGGTGGGCATAGACGAGGCCCAATTCTTGGACGATGGGCTGGTGGCTGTCTGCAATGAGCTGGCCAATAGGGGCGTGCGGGTAATCGTGGCCGGGCTGGATATGGATTTCAAAGGCGTGCCTTTCGGTCCGATACCGGCCTTGTGCGCCATCGCCGATGAGGTGGATAAGGTACATGCCATCTGTGTGAAGTGTGGCAGTTTGGCCTATGTGAGCCATCGGTTGGTGGCCGGCGATAAGCGGGTGCTGCTGGGTGAGCAAGCCGAATATGAGCCGCTGTGCAGGGAATGTTATCAAAAAGCGTTGCGGGAGGATCCAAGTCATGAAGCAGGAAATCACCTTTGATCGATTTGTGCGCTGGGTGGGCATGGGCCTTTTGGTGCTCTCCATTCTGTTGTTGGTCAATTATTTGAGCAGTGTTCTCTTACCGTTTTTCGTAGCTTGGCTGCTGGCTTATCTTTTATATCCCGTTGTCAAGTTTATTCAATTTAAGCTGAAGGTCAAGGTTCGCGCCGTCGCCATTGTCATAGCCCTGCTGCTTGTGCTGGCAGTGATAGCGTTGGTAACTTATTTGGTGGTGCCGCCCATGGTCGATCAGTTTCAAAAGCTGGAGGCCATTCTCAAGCAGTGGGTCCACAGTACGACCCATTCCAACGATGTTACGGCGATGATTTCGCAGTGGATTCAGGACAATCAGGCGGAAGTAGAGAAGTTTTTTAAGAGCAAGGATTTTGCCGACGCCGTGAAGACGGCCATGCCCAAGGTGTTCAGTTTCTTGGGACAAACGGCAAATGTCATTATCAGTGTTATCGCGTCGATGATAACCTTGCTTTACATGTTCTTCATTCTACTCGATTATGAGGTGTTGACGAGCAACTGGATACGTATTTTCCCCGAGAAACATCGGCCTTTCTGGACCGAACTAATGCAAGGAATGGAACGGGAGTTGAACAATTATATTCGCGGTCAAGGCATGGTGGCGCTCTGTATGGGTATCATGTTTTGTATTGGTTTTACGATTATCGATTTTCCGGTGGCCATCGGTTTGGGTATTCTTATCGGCATACTCGACCTTGTGCCCTATCTTCATACGTTCGCGCTTATCCCGACTGCTTTCCTTGCCATGCTCAAGGCGGCTGACACGGGGCAGAATTTCTGGTGGGTATTTGGTGGTGCCTTATTGGTATTTGGCGTGGTTCAGTTGATTACCGACTTTGTTGTTACGCCCAAGATTATGGGCAAAGCCATGGGCCTTAATCCCGCCATCCTCTTGCTGAGCTTATCTATTTGGGGTGCTTTGTTAGGCTTTATAGGTCTGATTATCGCCCTGCCGCTGACCACTTTGCTCATAGCCTATTGGCAACGATACGTGACCAAGGAAGGGGCGGAGCAAAAGCAGGTGGAGAATAAGTTGGAATAACCTTGGCAAAGTTCTGAATAATGATGGCAACAAGGTAGGTTTTAGTTAGTGTTCAGTCAGAAACCTGCCGGAAAATATGTAAAAGCGGCGTGGTAAAGGAGTGATAATCGTGCCCTTTTTGTAGGAGGATAGTTGTATTGGAGTATCCCATTTGCTTTTCTCTTTTCGTGAAAAAGCCTATTTATAAAGAAAAAACGAGTAAATAATTTGCAAGAGTCAAAAAAACTGATTACCTTTGCACTCGCTTTCAGAAATGAAAGTTGGAGATTGATTCGCTAGCTCAGTTGGTAGAGCACAACACTTTTAATGTTGGGGTCATGGGTTCGAGCCCCATGCGAATCACATAAGATAGTCAGCAGAATATATGTTTTAAGGACATGATTTGCTGACTATTTTTCGTTTTTAAAGTTTATATGTATTGTCAAAACTGCGTTACGGATGAGATATTTATTAAGCTATTGTAATCCTATTGAGTATTTTGATATTGCAGTCTTTAGAGAAAAACAAATTGTATTAGAGTTCTCAAAGAATTAAGTTAAGGGTTATGCCAAGATTCTATCTCATGTCAATATGGGGTGTAATAACTATGTTGGAAATAGAAGTGTATAGCAATGTGTTGACGACAGAAGATAGTTTGGCAGATTGATTTTGGCTTTGAGATGTGGAAAGCTTATAATAATAAATGGAAATAGCCATGAAGAATAATATCTTTACATTTGTTTCGGGCGTTGTTGTAGGCGCTTTTATAATGCTATTAGTAGGTGGTGTCGTTTCCTCAAATAGCAAAGAATACTCTGATAATAATGGAATCGAGCTTTTTGAGAAAGAGGGAGATTGCGTAAGTGAAAACAGTTTTAAGGTGTTTCAAGTGTTGGATTCGGGAGATGCGTTAGCTAACGAAATGGGGCAGGGGTTTGAAGCAGATATTCCAACAGGATTAACCGTATTATTCTTAAAAGAGAACGGCCGGTCTCACTATGATGACCAACTTATTAGAGTGCCTTCAGGTAAATGTGCCAAGCAGATTGGAACATTCAGATACTCTACAAAATCAGATATAGAAAAGACTGTTCCGGTAGTTCGCATAAGTAATAAGTAGCTAATGGTTGATAGCTGTTATCTATTATCACATGATACGATTGGTAAAATATAGATGTAGTAATTTACTCTATTTTACCAGTCATTTTTAGTATAAGTGATATAATTATTAGTAAGGAAAGGGGCCCAATTCAGTTGTAGAACGATGCGCTTGAGTTCTGGGTGATAGGCAAATTTATAGGTAATACCTTCTTCACCATGTGTTGTATCAAGGAGAATGGTGTGCTTATCGGCGTGTTGCCAAATGATATTTTTTGTTTGATATTGCGAGGTGGAAGACAAAGGATTGCCTGCATTGCTATACCCTTCAAATTTCAGTATGGCGTGTTGATCAGTTGTATTCTCATTTTCTATACTAAACTCTACGGTATTATAGTCTATGTCATCGGGCTTCAGAGATCGTGAACGATAATAGGCAGAAGTCCATTTGCCTTGGATGATACCCAATTGGTCATGCTCTTGCTTGGTCAGTGTATAGTCTTTGCCATCACAAATGAAGTGGAGTTTCTTGTTTTTTAGGTCGCATTTTAGTTCTGTTGCTTTAGGCATTTCATACGCATTAAGGCGTATTTGATCAGCGCTTTCTTCTTTGAAAGATGCGAATGAGCTCTCTACAGTATTTTCGCGTGTTACATATAATACGGTTCCGTGTCGTGAAGAAGTGAAATGAATCTGTACGATATTACCTTGCGTGTTGGTGAATTCTTTAGCCGTCCAATATCCTAAGAGCTGCATTTGCTCATAAAGACTTTTCTGTTTTGGTTCTTCCTCATTGTTAGAAGAACAAGCTAAGAGACATAGTGAAACGATAACAACACCTCCAAAAAGAGATAAAAGTCTTGTTTTCATACGTTTAGGTATTTAGAAGGTTGATAAATGTATATCGCAAAAATACAAAATAATCAGATAGGCTGTTGTGTATCATGGTTAAATAATATAAAGAGAAGAGGAATATAAATATAGTTTATGAATATAATTTGTCCAGCGTGAGATTCCATTTATAGGAATTGCACGCTGGGCTTTTTCTACATTATATATTTAATATTGCTATCATGTAAGAGCTTTTTATGTATATCAAATATCTAATAATCCATTTATTAGATTGACGACGTAAAACTTCAATTTTTAATAGATAATACTTTGAAAAGTAGATAGAATTTATCGAATTTTATAAAAGTTTGATTAAAAATTTGGTAATTATCTGTATCTTATTTACCTTTAGGCCGCAAAAACTATTAGGAAATAGGAAATAATAATTTAAAAACGTAATAATGACTGTATCAAGACTATGTTCCTTTCTGATAGCTGTGTGGATAAGTGTGCTTAGTTTGTCTGCCCAGACTCAGGATGAAGCGATTCCCATGGATCCTGCTGTGAGAGTAGGAAAGTTGGAAAATGGCCTTACTTATTATATTAAACATAGCACGCAAGCTATAGGGCGTGCCAATTTTTATATTGTTCAGAGGGTGGGGGCTTTGCAGGAGGAAGACGGTCAGTTGGGACTGGCCCATTTCTTGGAGCACATGTGCTTTAAAGGGACAAAGCATTTTGAGGGCAATAGCCTTATCAGTTATTGTGAATCGTTAGGATTGCAGTTTGGAACGGACCTGAACGCGACGACTCGTTTGGATGAAACATTTTATCAAGTTTGAATGTACCCATAGGAAGACAGTCCACATTAGATTCTTGTTTCTTTCCATAACTCTGAACTTTATAATTCTTGTTTGTCCTTTCTGTAATATTTACGTCCACGTATATTCTTGTGGGTCGGCGGCACGGGGGAAGCCTCATAGGACTACACCCTTCCGTCCTCGTCGGGAAAGAGTGAAACGTATCTGACCTATCCTTGATTCCTATTCCGGACGCGTAACACCTTAAAATGCTTTTGATTCTCTTGCTTATTTGTTTAGATTTTATAGCTCCCGCTACACAAGGACTCGGGTATGCAAATCTATACAAAAAAAAACGCTGACAATACTTGTACAATGTGGTTAATGCTATTTGGACCAAAAGGGGTAACCATATTATGGCCAAGGGGGACTATTTTACTTGGCCAAAAGGGTCAAAGTTGCATGGCTTTTACACATTATCTTTCAGAAACACAATTTTATCAAGAATTAAAATTATTGGTAATTTTGTGTGTTGATATGGATGTAAAATATTATCTTTGTAAAACATAATGTTTGGTAAACATAATTATTAGTGAAATGGAATTTATAGATAGAATAGAAGAAACCGCTACATTCAAGCGCATGCTGAGCCTTAGCCGACCCGTCCTTATCGTGATTTACGGTAGGCGGCGTATAGGTAAGTCAGAACTCATCAAGCATGTTCTAACCAACCGAGACGTATATCATCTAAGCGAAGAAGCACAGACGCAGCAACAGATAGATTCCTTTGCTAAGACTGTTTCTTTTACGTTTGACGGCTTTGATCGAGTATCTTACCACGACTGGGAAACAGTGCTCACCTCTGTCAATCTATATGTTGGAGAAAACACTTCGGTATGCTTAGATGAATTTTCATACCTCGTCAAGAGCGATCCTTCGCTGCCCTCCATCATTCAACGATTGGTGGATAACAAGAAACTTAAATACAACCTGATTCTTTGTGGTTCATCTCAGTTGATGATGCATTCCTTGGTACTCAACGAAAAGTCACCCTTGTATCAACGCTGCGCCTGGCAGCCAAGGCTGAAGCAATTACGCTTACCTTATATAAAAGAAGCTTTGCATTGTTCCGACCAAGAGGCTGTTGAAGAATATGCCGTTTGGGGTGGTGTACCACGCTATTGGGAACTTCGTGTCGACTATGATAGCATGGAAGAAGCGGTGCGCAATCTGCTGGTCAATAATTATGGCACGTTGTACGATGAACCGACTCGGTTGCTCCGTGATGAGCGTCGTGATACGGCCACATCTTTCTCTTTACTTACTACTGTGGGCAATGGAGTAAATCGCATTTCAGAGATAGCCGGTCGTATGCAGCAACCCACCACCAATCTTTCTCAGCCCATCAGCATTCTGACCGATTTGGGCTATGTAGAAAAGGATATACCGTTTGGCGACAACCCGAGGAACAGCAAGAAAGGTCTGTATCGCCTTGGGGATAACTTTCTGTCCTTTTATTACAAGTTTATTAATCCCAATAAATATCTTATCGAGCTTGATCGTCAAGATCTTGTGATGGACATTATTCATAAGGACTTCAGTACATACGTTGGTCAGATATGGGAGAAACTTTGTCGCGACTTTGTAACAGGCAACGAAATCGGTGGTGTAGTCTATGGCATCGCCTCTCGATGGTGGGGCGGCATACCAAAAGAGTATGATAGCAACGATTATGAGCAGATTGAACTTGACCTTGTAGCCGAGTCGTTCGACAAGAAACACATCCTTGTGGCTGAATGTAAATGGCGAGAAAGAGGCGAGGCGCAGAGCGTATATGAGCAATTAACTAGCCGTGCCAGCCGCCTGCCTTTTGTAAAAAAAGGTCAAAAGGTACACACGGTATTGTTCCTTAAAACAGAAACCAAGGCTGATATTCCATGTTATTATCCAAAGGACATCATCGCATCCATGCTTCAGCAAGATGCCTCAAAGAATAAAGCTTGATATTCACATATTTTAGTCGGCAACTTTTGCAAAGATAGTGCCAGCGAGAGTAATGAAAATATCCTCTACAGCCAAATACAGCTCATACTCATGGTTTTCTCTGTTCCCGCAGTATTCCGTGCCCCTATCAGTGAGCATGCGCATCAACTTCAAGTCATGTTGTTCGAAAAAAGGAATGACCCTATCGTTGAGCATGTCAGCAGCCACAAGCGCATTCTTCCTATCATACAGCTTTGCAAAACCTATTTTGGAGTAAGTGTCTATGACAGTCTGCTGATAAATGTGTCCTACACCTTTAATATATCCCACATAATAAGTATCTTGTGAGACAAGAAAACCGGGATAATAGGTCTCGATTTCTCCATGTGCTTGTTTTTCTTCTTTCGCTTTTTCCAATGCTGCTACCTGATTCTCATCAAGGATGATACCCTCTTGTTCCACTTTAGCGGATAATGCTTTCAGGCGTTTCTGGAAAGTTTCCATGTCATGCCGTAGCCATATGGAGCGCACCCCGCCCGGAGAAATAAGAATACCTTTCTTACGGAGTTCATTAGATACACGAACTTGTCCCAATGCGGGGTTGTCTATTGCCATTTGCACAACAGCCTGTTCGATATGTTCCTCCACACGGTTCTTCATGATCGGTTTACGGCGGGAAATCTCCTGCAAGGCAACTTCACCGCCTTGTTCGTATAATTCTTTAAAACGATAAAAACTGTCACGACTATAGCCCATAATCTTGCAAGCACGTGATACGTTTCCTAACTGTTGGGAGAGTTCAAGCAATCCCAGTTTGTTCTTGATGACCTTTTCTGATGTTGTCATAACTCAATCTGTTT
>NZ_DATCYK010000118.1:0-7947 GCF_036570325.1 Prevotella sp. | reverse complement strand
TATCACCGGTACGGGGCAAGGTAACATCTTCAGAACGGAGAAAGACGTGAATGGGAATTGGAAAAAACCGATGACAGTCGAGGGTGGTCTCAATACGGTTTACGACGAAGGGACATGTGCCTTCTCCCCCGATCAGCGGACAATGTACCTTACCCAATGTACCACAGACCCCGACTTTCCTCGTTATGCGCAAATAATGACCTCGTCAATGCAGGACGCCCAATGGGGAAAGGCCGAAAAGCTGAATATCACTAACGACACTTTATCCTCTTATGCCCACCCAGCTATCTCGCCGGATGGCCAATGGCTTTACTTCACAAGCGACATGCCGGGTGGTCATGGCGGGCTCGACATTTGGCGAGTTAGGCTGACCGACCACGGTACGGGTGGCGTTGAGAACTTAGGAAGCCCCATAAACACGCCCGGAAATGAGGAGTTTCCAACGTTCAGGGCCAACGGTGACCTTTATTTTTCAAGTGATGGACACCCCGGAATGGGTGGACTCGATATTTTCTTTGCCCGCTACGACAAGCCCCCCCTACGCTATACGCTGCACCATCCGGGCTATCCGCTCAACAGCATGGGCGATGATTTCGGCATGACTTTCGAGGGATTTAAGAACAAGGGCTACTTTTCCTCTAACCGAAACGACAGCCATGGATGGGATCATATCTACTCTTTTGAGAATCCGGAGGTAGTTCAGACCATCAAAGGGTGGGTTTATGAAATGGATGGATATGAGTTACCGCAGGCCCAAGTGTACCTTGTGGGCAACGATGGAACCAATAGGAAGTTGGGCGTAAAGCTCGATGGATCGTTTCATTATGAAGTTCAACCGGGCGTAGATTACGTCATGTTGGCCACCTGCAAGGGCTTCCTAAATCATAAAGAGGAACTTCATATAGGCAAAAGTGCCGAAAGTAAGGAGCATGTTTTGCAGTTTCCATTGGCTTCTATCACCGCTCCGGTGCTCATAGACAATATCTTTTACGATTTCAATAAAGCCACCCTACGCCCCGAATCATCGCAAGCACTCGATGAATTAGTGCAGCTTTTAAACGATAATCCGCATGTTGTGATAGAATTGGGAGCCCACTGTGACTATCGAGGAACAGCCGAATATAATCGTCAACTGTCACAAGCAAGAGCCGAAAAAGTGATTGATTATCTAAGGAACAAAGGCATTTCCGCACAACGACTTGTGGCAAAAGGTTATGGCAAATCAGTCCCTAAGACTGTCAATCGTAAAGTTTCTGAGCAATATCCATGGCTAAAGAAGGGAGATATTCTCACAGAAAAATTTATCGAAACATTATCTAAAGATAGGCAGGAAATATGTAATCAGATCAACAGAAGAACTGAATTTAAAGTTATAAAGACAACTTTCGGGCTGTTAGACGAAGAAGGTAAACTGCTGACACAGCCCAAACAACCGGCTAAGAATTAGGACTTTCCACCACGTTATAGGCCAAGACAAGCGTTACAGACAGCACTCCCAAATAAACAAAGGCCGGTGATACGCCTCCCAATTCCAAGGAAGCAAAGCCTCCCAAGAGGTCTCCTCCCAACTGAATCAGTATATTCTTGATGGCCGTAACACCATCCACAAAGAAGAAAAGGACTACAGCCGCCACCGAACAAATGGCAGTCCATAGTCTATTTAGTTGTTGGGCAGGCACCGGAAGTTGCCTCATCACCTGTCGGGTAAAGCCCTTATCCGCTATATTTTGCTTGTTTTCAGCAAAAAAACGGGCTATTAATTGTTCATCATTTTCTATCATATCCATTCTGTCTTAAGTAATTTGCCAGCTTTTGTTTGCCTCTTGAAAGATGCGATTTGACCGTTCCTTGTGCCAAATGGGTTATCTCTGATATTTTATCGATGGGCTGACCTTCCATCAATTGCAACGTTATGCAAGTGCGTTCGCTATCCGTCAACAACTCCAAAGCCTTGTAAATATCGATTTGTTCCGCAACGGATGAACTTCCGGCATAGAGCTTCTTCACCTCGTTAGAATCAATATCCATCGTCATTTTGTTGCGTCTGACATAGTCATAATACACATTGTAAGCGATGCGATAGAGCCAAGTAGAGAAGCTCGACAGCCCTTTGAACTGTCCGATGTTGGAATATGCCTTTATAAAACACTCTTGGGCGAGGTCATCGCTCAACGATTCATCCCCTAAAGTCTGGTTAAGGAAGAAGCGTCTTATAGGTGACTGATATTTCATAACCAGCTTATCAAAAGCTTTAAGGTTATGAAACACAGCCACCTGCGTTACAAGAGAGATGTCGTCTAAAGCCTTCAAAGTTGCTAAAATTCAGGTTTCTGCTGATCTGTATTGTCTGAGGAACCACGTTGGGTGGTCTTTTTCGCAATGTAAATTTGGCCCACTCCCATACAAGCTACGAGGAAACCAATGCCTACCAAGGCCGTAGCGTCGAGGAAATAGAAGAACAACGCTAGTCCCAAACCTACCGAAACATTCTTTACTCCCTTCTGCCATAGGTAGTCATCAGTCTTTTGTTGGCCCGACGAAACGTCACTCGGAATAGGTACGCCCGTAGCCATGGCCTGCTGCGCAATGGTCACTTTGTCATTATGTTTCTTGATTAAATAGCGTATAACGAGCACTAATATAATAAAAGGTGACAACAACAGCAAGAAAACAAACGACACTACAACCAATGCGAACAGCAATCCACCTATGCCAATAGTGCCTCCCAACAAGTCCTTTAAGAAGCCTTCGGCCATCGATTCTTCCCAATCATCACCTGAATCGGCCGTAGAACCAAGGTCGATGATCGTATCTTGCACCGACGTGTCTACGCTCGACGTGTCTGAATAGGCCTCCACGCCGGTGTCAACAGTATCAGCTATAGCCGTGACCGGTGCGTGATGACGATGTTTAGGAACTGCATTAGATGGTAATAATCCCAATGATAGGCTTAAAGCCAATGCCATTAAATATCTTTTCATATCCATTATTATTATCTTGTTATTTGACTATTAGACTTAAAACATGCTCCGTTGGTTGCAAAGGAACGATATTTTTTCTTAAATATAGAACCACGGCAAGGCGTAAACAATATAATTTTTCTATTTTTGCAATTGATTATGAATATCCCCGAAGCATTCACTTCATATACTCGCCGGCTCATGGGCGACGAACTCTACTCTCTCTTAGAGCAGGGACTTTCTACGCCGCCACCCGTCAGCATTCGGCTTAATCCCTTTAAAACTTCCAATTTTGAACTTGCCACAGACCACGAGCCAATCGGTTGGTGTGAAGATGGCGTGTATCTGAACGGCCGCCCCAACTTCACGTTCGACCCATGGTTACACGGCGGACTCTACTATGTACAAGAGGCATCGTCCATGTTTGTGGCCCATGTTCTCAAATATTTAGCCACAACTCCCGTCCGAATGCTCGACCTTTGCGCAGCTCCGGGCGGCAAATCTACCTGCGCCATGGCGTCACTCCCCCACGGTAGCGTGCTCTTTAGCAATGAACCGATGAAGAACAGGGCGCAAATCCTGAGCGAAAATATACAGAAATTCGGCCATCCCGACATCTATGTCACCAATAATTACGCACAAGACTACCAAAAGAGCAGGCTTCTTTTCGACATTATCCTGACCGATGTGCCTTGCTCGGGTGAGGGAATGTTTCGTAAAGACGAAGGAGCAATCAACGAATGGAGCCCCGACAACGTGGAGAAATGCAGCAGGTTGCAACGTGAAATCGTGAAAGATATATGGCCATGCTTGAGAGATGGCGGCTATTTGATTTACTCTACCTGCACGTTTAACGCACATGAGAACGAAGAAAACGCCAATTGGATTGCGCAAGAACTCGGGGCCGAGTTTATCGCTATCCCCACTCAACCCGATTGGAACATCACCGGCAGCCTCACAGACGCCCACCCCATGTACCGTTTTATCCCCGGAAAGACCAAAGGAGAAGGACTTTTCATGGCCGTGTTGAGGAAAAACAATACAGCGGAAGCTACGCTTAAAACAGCCACTCCACAACCACTTGCTCCTTTAAAGGATAAAGATTCGCGCCAACTCCACGTCCTTTCACATGGCGTCAATCCACCTATAAAGAAAGGTAAAGACCTCATTCCCGACCCTTCGGCGGCCCTTTCTATCCTCAAAGAGGCAACGACAGCCTATCCCCTCATCAACATTGACTACCCCACAGCCATCGCCTACCTTCGCCATGAGGCCATTACCCTGCCCTCAGAAACACCCCGAGGCATTGTTACCGTGGCCTATCAAGATATTCCTTTAGGCTTTGCGAAGAATATAGGCAACCGTGCCAACAACCTTTTTCCACAAGAATGGAAAATTAAAAGCAGCCATCTGCAACCCTTATCTCCCGTCTTGAAACTCAAATAAACATCATGAAACAATATTTAGACCTATTAAACCGCATCCTCACCGAGGGCCACCAAAAAGGCGACCGCACGGGAACCGGCACGCTGTCGGTCTTCGGTCATCAAACAAGGTACAACTTAGCAGACGGTTTCCCGCTCCTTACCACCAAGAAACTCCACCTAAAGAGTATCATTCATGAACTCCTTTGGTTTCTCAAAGGCGACACTAACGTGAAATACTTACAAGAAAACGGCGTGAGAATATGGAACGAATGGGCCGACGAGAATGGCGAGTTGGGCCCCGTGTATGGCCATCAGTGGCGCTCATGGCCCGACTATCAGGGCGGAACCATCGACCAAATACAGAACGTTCTCGACCAAATAAAGCACAATCCCAACTCAAGAAGAATGATCGTTTCGGCTTGGAATCCGGCCGAAGTCGATGAAATGGCTCTTCCTCCCTGCCATTGTCTGTTCCAATTCTACGTGGCCGACAACAAACTTAGCCTGCAACTGTACCAGCGAAGCGCCGATACGTTCCTCGGAGTGCCATTCAATATCGCCAGCTATGCCCTCCTTCTCATGATGATGGCTCAAGTAACGGGCTACCAACCGGGTGAGTTTATCCACACAACGGGCGATACTCACCTCTATCTTGACCACTTGGAGCAGGCCAAACTCCAACTCACACGCAGTCCAAGGCCCCTACCCGTCATGAAACTTAACCCTGACGTGAAGGACCTTTTCGCTTTCCGATACGAAGATTTTGAACTTACAGCCTACGACCCATGGCCCCATATAGCGGCCAAAGTATCCGTATAACCCAGCTTATGAATATCAATCTGATTGCCGCCGTGGCCCGAAACAGAGCTCTCGGCTTTGAAAACAAACTGATTTACTGGCTGCCCAACGACCTGAAACGCTTTAAGGCGCTGACTACCGGCCACACGATTATCATGGGACGCCGCACCTTTGACTCGCTGCCCAAGGGCGCCCTGCCCAACCGAAGAAACATAGTCTTGAGCCGCACGCAGGCTTCTTTTCCCGGCTGCGACTGCTTTTCATCGCTCGACGAGGCCCTTGCCCACTGCCAACCCGATGAAGACGTGTTTATCATAGGTGGCGCCAGCCTCTATAAGGAAGCCATCCTGCGGGCCGACCGCCTGCTACTGACCGAGATTGACGACACTCCCGAGCAAGCCGACGTATTCTTCCCGCCCTATGACGATTGGACACTGACCGCCAAGGAGCAACACTCCAAGGACGAGAAACATGCTTTCGACTACGCCTTCGCTACCTATGAAAGGCAATAGGAAGCCCACACCCACTCACTAAAGAAACGAAAAATCCCGCAACAACGCTAAGCGTCTGTTGCGGGATTTTATATGAATGGAATGCTGATTTATTCGTTTCCGGCGTTATCATCGTCATCTTCCTCATCGGCAGAAGACTCCTCTATCGAAGAGATAGGCAACTGGCGATCAAACGAAGTGCTGAAAGAAATGATGGTTTCACTGCGTGACAAGCCTAACGGTTGCAAGCGATCGTGAATCAACTCCATCAGATGATGGTTGTTGCGGGCATAAAGTTTAAGGAATAGGTCCATGCCACCGGTGGTCATGTGACACTCTACTACCTCGGGAACCTTCCTTACTTCTTCCATCACTCGGTCATAATCAGATGGATCTTTCAAGTATAACGCGATGAAAGCGCAGGTTTCATAGCCTATCTTTTCAGGGTCAATGATAAATTGAGAGCCTTTGATTATGCCCAAATTTGTTAACTTCTGAATACGTTGATGAATGGCAGCTCCACTCACATTGCAGGCACGGGCCACTTCCAAAAAGGGAATTCGTGCATCCTCGGAAACCAATTTGAGGATTTTTCTGTCTAAAGAATCTAAATTATGATGTCCCATTTTTAATATATATTTGGTTACAAAGTTACTACAAAACTTTGAGAGTTACAAAATCGAAGCTGATTTTGTATAGAATTGTTCCTAAATTGTTATAAAATCATCGCAAATAAAAGAACGATGACAAAATAAGATTATAAAAGCCTGTTTTATTTCTCTTGCGTAGCCGAATAACTGATATTCAGCGCTTTAGCCTTACGAAGCGCCATCTTGACCTCGGTTATCAACTCCATCTTCGTACCCCTATCGGCCTTTAAGGATACCGTCATGAGCTCTAAATCCTCGGGCGCCATGCGACTTCTTTCGGCCGAAATATAGTCTACGATGTCAGCCGGCGTGACCAACTTATCGTTCATTTGAATGACGGTACGGCCACTGTCGCCCCGTCGGTCCAAAGGTTTACCTATATATATATAGGTGACCGCCGACTTCTTCGTGAGCCTTGTAAGTTCCGTTCCTTGCGGTTCGCGGTACTTCACCTTGACTGTTACCTTGCGCATGTGGGTCACTATCATGAAGAAAAACAGCACCGTGAATATCAAATCGGGTAACGACGCCGTATTCAAACCGGGCATTTCACGCCTCGATTTCCTGAATCTGCTCATTGATTACCTCCCTTCTGCGCCGTGTCATACGACTCATAAATGCGCTGCGGACAGAGTTCGCGCACATGATCACGCTCCGCTGAGGTCAACTTACGGAAGTTTCGCCCGTAAGTTTTCAAGGCTGCTTGCTCTCGCCAGTGCTGAAAAGCGGCCACCAAGGCGTTTTGCAAGCGGAAGTAAACGTCGTAATCAGCCCCCGGGTCCGATTCTATCATAATCATGTGGCGGCTGCCCCGTTGTGTCAAAAACACGTCCAAATGCTGTCGCAGCTTATCCATCGCCACGGGCTTCTCGTCCATGAGCAACCTATTATCGGCCGTAATGCTTAGCCGTAACAGTTGTTTTCGGTCTATCTCGGTAGGCTTCTGCTGCTCGGGCTTGGTCTCCATGGGCGGCAATTGGCGCATAAGTCCCTTGTCGACGTTCATAGATGACGCCACCAAGAAGAATATCAACAACATAAACGATATGTCGGCCGTCGATGTTGTGTTAAGTCCGGGAACCTGACGAATACGCTTTTTAAACATTATTTTAAAGTACCTTTACGGCGATAACGGGTCGCTCCGTAGATAACAGCGCCGAAAGCAGCCACCAACAGCGCCGCTCCGGTATATATAAAGACGTCGGCCGTCTTGAGCCAAAGCCCATCGGTGTACTCCGCCCCATTGATAGTCAGCGGCCGTGACGAAGCAAACACTGCCGTCAAGACCACCACCGCCAACAGCGAAAGCCACAAATAACGGTTCAGTTTGCGCACCGGCACATTGTTCTCATAGCCATTGCCGGCACCGCGGGCCTTCTTCACGTCGATCACACAGCGCCCTATAATCAATGCCAAGGCCACAACCACAAAGAAGATAGACAGCCACAATACCCCGTCCGTGAAGAAAGGAGCATTGAAGTCGGGGCTTTCCCAATAGGGCATGTCGTATCCTACGAAGTAAAAAAGGAAGAAAACGACAGCCACAAAGCCCATCAGCACATAGAGCACGCGCTGTGACAGCTTCTCCGCAGGCCAAAGAAAGATTTGCTTCAACTTCATT
>NZ_DATCYK010000117.1:0-2182 GCF_036570325.1 Prevotella sp. | reverse complement strand
CTACTTCTTACGGCCGAAGTCGGCAGGTACTTCGCCCCATAGTTTGGTCTCCCATTTTATGACGGGTACCGTAGGGGTATGCGTGCGCAGCCATGCCTCGGCACGGGCGATAATCTGATAGAGGGGCTCGGTGGCGGCAGTACGCTCCAACTTGGTCTTGCACTGCTTTTTCTTGACCCACAAAATGGCGTTATAACTGTCGGAATAAATGACTTTATCACGAATACCCTGCTTCTCCATCAAGGCCAACGCATGGACGATGGCCAAGAACTCACCGATATTGTTGGTACCCTGCATAGGCCCGAAATGAAACACCCGGGCACCTGTTTGCAAGTCGACAGCCTGATACTCCATGGGGCCGGGATTGCCCGAGCAGGCTGCATCTACCGCCCATGCGTTGGCTTTCACCTCCAAAGGCAGGGGCAGCACCGTATCGTTACGCCAATCGGGCGGATTCGTAAGGGCGTTATTGTTTGCCATAAATACGCTAAGAATTGCTTTGAAAAGAACAAAATAAGCCCTCCCAAAGCCGGGGAGGGCTTAATAAAAAATAGAATTACATACGCTCGGGCACCTCGATACCGAGCAGGGCCATGGCGTTCTTGATGGTCTTGGCCACGTTGCGGGCCAATACCAAGCGCACGATACGCTCCTCATCGCTATCGGCATTGAGAATACTATAATCGTGGTAGAACTGGTTAAACTGCTTCGTCAGCTCGTAGCAGTAGTTGGCTATGCCGCTGGGACTGTAGTCCTTACCGGCCTGCTCCACGGCAGCGCCAAACTCGCTGAGCTTCTGTATAAGCTCGGTTTCCTTGGCATTGAGCCGTACATAGCCTGCCAGCACGGCCGGAAGCACGATATGATCGGCCTCGGCCTTACGCATTATGCTGCGAATACGGGCGTAAGTATATTGAATGAAGGGGCCTGTGTTGCCATTGAAGTCAATACTTTCCTCGGGATTAAAGAGCATATTCTTGCGTGCATCGACCTTCAGGATAAAGTATTTCAACGCACCCAAGCCCACGATGCGGGCAATTTCCTGCTTCTCTTCCTCGCTCATATCATGGAATTTGCCCAGTTCGTCGCTCGTACGGCGGGCGTCTTCTATCATGGCAGCGATGAGTTCGTCGGCGTCGACCACCGTTCCCTCGCGGCTCTTCATCTTACCATTGGGCAGCTCTACCATGCCATAAGAGAAGTGAACGAGCTCTTTGCCCCACTTGAAGCCCAAGCGATCGAGCAAAATGGAGAGCACTTGGAAATGATAATTCTGCTCATTGCCCACCACATAGATCATCTTATCGATGGGAAAATCGTTAAATCGCATCTCCGCCGTGCCTATATCTTGCGTCATATAGACCGAAGTGCCGTCAGAACGAAGCAACAGTTTCTGGTCCAAACCGTCATTTGAGAGGTCGGCCCATACGCTGTTGTCATCCTTTCGGAAGAAAAGTCCCTTGTCAAGACCCTCTTCTACCTTCTTTTTTCCCTCGAGGTATGTATTTGATTCGTAATAAATCTTGTCGAAACCTACGCCCAACGCCTTGTAAGTTTCATCGAAACCGGCATATACCCAGTCGTTCATCTTGGTCCACAAGGCCCGTACTTCGGGATCGTTATTCTCCCATTTCACCAACATTTCGTGGGCTTCCTTCATGAGCGGAGCCTCGTTCTTGGCTTTCTCGGTGGCTGCCTCGTCGGCCATTCCCTCGCTTACGAAGCGGGCACGAAGCTCCTCACACTCGGCCCGATAGTGCTTATCGAAGGCTACGTAGAAGTCGCCGATGAGGTGGTCGCCTTTCTTTCCGGCCTTCTCGGGCGTGATACCGTCGCCCCACTTCTGCCAAGCCAACATGCTCTTACAAATGTGTATGCCTCGGTCATTGACGATATTGGTCTTTACAACCTTATTACCATTGGCCTCCATAATCTGTGCCAACGACCAGCCGAGCAGGTTATTGCGCACGTGTCCCAAGTGAAGTGGCTTATTGGTGTTAGGCGAACTGTATTCAATCATTACCAACGGAGCGTCGGCCGCGGCCTTTTTCTCTCCATAAAAATCATCGGCATTGATGTCGTTGAGCAGTTCCACCCATGCGGCGTCGGCTATCGAGAGGTTAAGAAATCCCTTAACCACGTTAAATCGGGCCACGGCCTTGCAGTTGTTCTCGAGATAGCG
>NZ_DATCYK010000116.1:0-2668 GCF_036570325.1 Prevotella sp. | reverse complement strand
ATAAATTATCAAGGGCAAAGATACTCTTCGTATTCGTTCTGACGTTCTGATACTCCAAGGAAACGAAACTACGACCCAACTCTACGGTATAAGGAGCATAGTCGCGCATGAACTTTTCTGAGAAATGAAACATGTGACTTGTGGCCAATTGCGGTTGTCCTTGCTCACCAATCTTCCAGTCGTTGCCGAAAACATAACGATAACCTCCGATGATTTCCTCGGCTTCGGGGTTCCAAACGACGAGTTGTTTGCACCCTCCTTCCATCATATCGAACTCATCTATATCCACCGATTTGCCTGTTCCGCCGCCCGCCGAGCGAAAAGCAATCTCTCGCAGTCGGCCAATCTCCTGCATAACATGGGGCGCATTCTGAGCCGTAACGACGTAAATCTCGTTATTACTCTTGTTAGTCATTCGCAGTTGCTTATCAAGCGTCAGTTCACTTTTCAGCTTTTCCCTGCAAACGGGTTGGATAATCTCTTCTTCCATCTATTTAGTTATTGTTCGTCAAACGCAGTCCGGACTTGTCATTTTGATGTTATCCGCCTACAACTCATATACTTTATCTTCCACGAATTTAGCCCATTCCATCGGTGTTTTGCTCTTATCGAATGTCTGCCATGGGATGGGCTTGCCTATGACGACACGAAATGACTTGCCCACATTGCGATACATTTCGTCCACAAGGAAAAGCATGGCCAAATTAAAGGGTAGAAACCGATCGCTAAAACGGGCTATGCGATAAAACCGATTGGAGTTTCGACCGCTAAAATAAATAGGTACTACGTCGCGCCGAGCCTCCACGCTCTTTACTACAAAGGTCTTTTTCCAAGGCAAGTCATGAATTTTGCCATTGATCTTGCGACTATTGAGCCCGGCAGGGAACATAAGCAAATGGTTATCTCCCTTAAATCCAGCCTCCACCATGCGTGGAAAATCACGACTCTGCTTACCCGTTTTATTAATTCCTATACTGACAGGCTTCAGTCCGGGCAGGTTAAGAAGCAGGTCATTCACCAAGTAACGAAACTTACCATCGTAGTGACGACCGATAATGGAGCCCAAAGCCACACCGTCCTGACCACCCAACGGATGGTTGGAAACGAAGGTATAGAGCTTGCCATCATTCTTATCGGGCAGGTTCTCCAGTCCTTCTATCGTTATATCCATCTTTAAATAGCGTACACATTCCGTAAGCCATTCGGTACCCGATAAGTGACGGCTCTCCCAAAGAAAGCGATTCACCTCGTCCTCATGCACGATGTGTTTCAGCCAAGACACGACAAAACGAGGCACATAACGTACCTTTCGGCCCATCTTGCCCTTTAAAATCTCATCAATGTCTATTGTTTTCTCTATTAGTTCTCTCATTTATAAAAGCCACTAACTCCATGCAAAAATAACATTTCTTTTCTAATTACACTTTTTTTTGACGTGAAAATATTAAAAAAAAGAAAACAAACAGAAAACGAAAAGCCTATTGTTCTCAACTACTATCTTCGCATCAAATACAAAATCATGCGATTGTAACCATTTTCTTTCAAGGAAACAAGCCTCCTCCTGCTTCATGGCGACCGCGCCAATCCACACTCCTTCCTTAGAACCAATAGGCGTTCTAAAATTCAGAATTATCTTTACAAAACGCTCAAAACCCGTGAGTTATTTCCAAAAAGAAAAAGTTTGGTGAAGAAAAACGCAAGGAATCGCCCGTAAAGCCAACCCGTTGATACAGAGCACTTTCTAAAAACAAGCCGATAAAACGGTATATCAAATACTCTCAAAAGCAGCCCTTTAAGTGTCATTTACAGCCATTTCATCAGCAAATTCGGCCCATTTCATCGCTAAAACTAAGCCGTTTCGGGCTATAAAAGAGACCCTTTCAAACTGTCATTACAGTCCTTTCACCGTATCATAGCCATGCTTTTACAAACCCAAAGACAAACTACGAGCAAACCCAAGCCTCAAAACACGCCTCCAAACTCCTAATCGGCATATTTTAAAAGCACTGTTTTTAGGTAATAAAACTTTACATTACACATCATACACATTCACTCCTCACCACACCACCGCTACGGGGCGAACAATTGACTTACGCCCATCAATTTTCTTGTTTTATGTAAATTTGTGGGGAAAAGTGGGGAAGTGTGGGGAAAAATATGTATCTTTGACGACGAATATTTATAAATATGTATTATGCGCTTCATTGGTAACATCAGCGCCAAGACCGACACCAAGGGCCGCGTTTTCATGCCGGCAGCCTTCCGAAAGATATTGCAGGCTGCGGGAGAGGAGAATATCGTACTCAGAAAAGATATTTTCCAGCCCTGCCTTGTCATTTATCCCGAGTCGGTATGGAACGGTGTTATGGATACGATGCGTACCCGATTGAGCCGATGGAATCGGAAAGAACAGCAGCTATTCCGCCAATTTGTTTCCGACGTCGAAATACTTTCGCTCGACAGCAACGGGCGTTTTCTCATCCCCAAGCGCCATTTGCAGATGGCCAACATCCAACAAGAAGTGAGCTTGGTGGGCATGGACGACACCATCGAGATATGGAGTACCGCCGAAATGGCTAAACAGTCATTGCCCGGCGATGAGTTTGAGAAAGCCATCAACGACATGATGGGCTGCCAATACTAACCCGCAGCTAACGCAAAATCACAA
>NZ_DATCYK010000115.1:0-3036 GCF_036570325.1 Prevotella sp. | reverse complement strand
CATACATTACTGTACTTCCACCTCTGCCCTATCTACCAGATCGTCTTTCTGGGGTCTTACTTAATCTCTTAAGAGGGATATCTCATCTTGAGGGGGGCTTCACGCTTAGATGCCTTCAGCGTTTATCCCTTCCCGACTTGGCTACTCGGCCATGCTCTTGGCAGAACAACCGATACACCAGAGGTCAGTCCAACCCGGTCCTCTCGTACTAAGGTCAGCTCCTCTCAAATATCCTACGCCCACGCCGGATAGGGACCGAACTGTCTCACGACGTTCTGAACCCAGCTCGCGTACCGCTTTAATGGGCGAACAGCCCAACCCTTGGGACCTACTACAGCCCCAGGATGCGATGAGCCGACATCGAGGTGCCAAACCACTCCGTCGATGTGAACTCTTGGGAGTGATAAGCCTGTTATCCCCAGGGTAGCTTTTATCCGTTGAGCGATGGCAATCCCACTTTATACCACCGGATCACTAAGTCCTAGTTTCCTACCTGCTCCACCCGTCGGTGTCGCAGTCAAGCTCCCTTCTGCCTTTGCACTCTTCGAATGGTTTCCGACCATTCTGAGGGAACCTTTGAGCGCCTCCGATACCCTTTCGGAGGCGACCGCCCCAGTCAAACTCCCCGCCTGACATTGTCCCCCAGCCGGATCACGGCTGCAGGTTAGAAATCCAATACTGTAAGGGTGGTATCCCAACAGCGACTCACACACAACTGGCGTCATGTCTTCTTCGTCTCCCACCTATCCTGTACAGACAGTATCGAATCCCAGTATCAAACTGGAGTGAAGCTCCATGGGGTCTTTCCGTCCTGGCGCAGGTAACCAGCATCTTCACTGGTACTTCAATTTCACCGGATGTATTGTCGAGACAGCGTTCAAATCATTACGCCTTTCGTGCGGGTCGGAACTTACCCGACAAGGAATTTCGCTACCTTAGGACCGTTATAGTTACGGCCGCCGTTTACTGGGGCTTAAATTCAATGCTTCGCTTGCGCTAACATCTCCTCTTAACCTTCCAGCACCGGGCAGGCGTCAGCCCATATACCTCACCTTTCGGTTTTGCATAGACCTGTGTTTTTGCTAAACAGTTGCTTGAACCTATTCTCTGCGGCCTGGCTCTCACCAGGCACCCCTTCTCCCGAAGTTACGGGGTCATTTTGCCGAGTTCCTTAACAATACTTCTTCCGTCGGCCTTAGGATTCTCTCCTCATCCACCTGTGTCGGTTTACGGTACGGGTACGATATATACTATAGCGGCTTTTCTTGACTCATGGCTCACACTCTTCCCTACTAACTTTCGGTATCTGTCACGTCTTTGGCTTATAGAGCGGATTTGCCTACTCTACACCTACTTCGCTTAGCACCGGATTCCATTCCGGCTTGTGCTCTCCACAAGTGTCCCCACAGTTCTGATATATCGCAGTACAGGAATCTCCACCTGTTGTCCATCGACTACGGCTCTCGCCCTTGCCTTAGGCCCCGACTTCCCCAGAGCAGATCAGCTTTACTCTGGAAACCTTAGATATTCGGCCTGAAGGATTCTCACCTTCATCTCGCTACTCATTCCGGCATTCTCTCTTCCTGACACTCCACAGCTCCTTTCGGTACTGCTTCATCGCGTCAGCAATGCTCCTCTACCACACCTTACGGTGTCCTCAGCTTCGGTGGTGTGTTTTAGCCCCGGACATTTTCGGCGCAGGACCTCTCGACTAGTGAGCTATTACGCACTCTTTGAATGCATGGCTGCTTCTGAGCCAACATCCTAGTTGTCTTAGAAATCCCACATCCTTTTCCACTTAACACACACTTTGGGACCTTAGCTGGAGGTCTGGGCTCTTTCCCTTTTGACTGTCCAACTTATCTCGTACAGTCTGACTCCCATACATCATCTCTACGGCATTCGGAGTTTGATAACCTTTGGTAAGCTTTGACGCCCCCTAGGGTATTCAGTGCTCTACCTCCGTTAGACTAATATGAGGCTAGCCCTAAAGCTATTTCGAGGAGAACCAGCTATCTCCGGGTTCGATTGGAATTTCTCCCCTATCCACACCTCATCGCCACCCTTTTCAACGGATGTGCGTTCGGTCCTCCATTGCCTTTTACGGCAACTTCAACCTGGACATGGATAGATCACCCGGTTTCGGGTCTACTCCCACTGACTTACTCGCCCTATTCAGACTTGGTTTCCCTTCGGCTCCACACCTTTAGTGCTTAACCTTGCCAGTAAGCGTAACTCGCCGGACCGTTCTACAAAAAGTACGCGGTTGCACTTTATTCGTGCTTCCACAGCTTGTAAACACAGGGTTTCAGGTTCTCTTTCACTCCCCTCCCGGGGTTCTTTTCACCTTTCCTTCACAGTACTATGCGCTATCGGTCACTAAGTAGTATTTAGCCTTGGGGGGTGGTCCCCCCGACTTCCCACAAGGTTTCTCGTGTCTCGTGGTACTTTGGATCCTGCTCGCTCTTTGTCGGATTTCACGTACGGGGCTTTCACCCTCTCTGGCCGGCTTTCCCAAACCCTTCTGTTATCCTTAAAGTCACTTCTTGCAGTCCGTAACCCCTGTATGCACGCACACAGGTTTAGGCTCCTTCCATTTCGCTCGCCGCTACTTTGGAAATCGATGTTTCTTTCTTTTCCTCCGGGTACTTAGATGTTTCAGTTCCCCGGGTTCCCTTCCATACCTTATGTATTGGGGTATGGATACATGAGGTTTCCTCATGTGGGTTTCCCCATTCAGATATCTACGGATCGCGGGATATGTGCTCCTCCCCGTAGCTTTTCGCAGCTTATCACGTCTTTCTTCGGCTCTTAGTGCCAAGGCATCCACCCTGCGCTCTTAATGTTTGACCATTCCTTTATTCCCTAGCGTAGGAATAAAGCGCTTGCCATATATCCTCGTATATATGGTCTTTTCTAACTTGCGTTAGTTTCTTTGATTCGTTATCTTTCGATAACTCCTCGGATGTCTTTTCCTATCTCTTAACGTTTTCGTTAATTTCGATATTTGTGTATATGCAGTTTTCAAGGTACAAC
>NZ_DATCYK010000114.1:0-7049 GCF_036570325.1 Prevotella sp. | reverse complement strand
ATTCCTCTCTGCCCGTATCAATAAGATGTCGCTGACCACTGCCACCTTGTCATTCCTGCTCTACAGCGTGCTCAACGGTGTCACCATGTCTATCATCTTCTTGGCTTTCACGGCCAGCAGCATAGCCACAACCTTCTACATCACGGCCGGCACTTTTGGCGCCATGGCCCTCTATGGCTACGTTACGAAGACCGACCTGAGCAAATTCGGCAGTCTGCTTCGCATGGCCCTGCTGGGTCTGATCATCGCTTTGGTGGTTAACATTTTCCTCCGCAACTCCATGTTCGACATGATTATCAGCGGCATAGGCGTACTTATCTTCACCGGACTGACAGCCTATGACTCGCAGAAAATCAAGGAAGCACTGGCCATGAGCGAGGATGGCGGCGAGGCAACGCAGAAGATTGCCCTCATGGGAGCACTCACACTCTACCTCGACTTCATCAATCTGTTTATCTACTTGCTCCGCTTCTTCGGCAAAGGAAACGACTAATTACCCTCTCGACACACATTTAGGTTAATATACAACACAAACAATGAAAATTTCAAAACTCACAGTGGCTGCCATCATAGCCGGCAGCATGACCATGACAAGTTGTGGTATTGCAACGGGCGGACAGACACTTGGCGCCGCCGGAGATATTCTCGGAAGCGTCATCGGCTCAGCCACTAACGTCAACACAATCGGAAACATCATCGGCAGCGTGCTGGGAATGGACAAGCCTTCGGTAAATGAACTCTACGGCACGTGGAGCTATTACGAGCCGGGCATTGCCTTTACGAGCAATAACACCTTAGCCCGTGCGGGTGGAGAGGTGGCCGCCGGGTCTATCAGAGAGAAGCTGTCGAGCAGTTACAGCAAGTTCGGCATTAAGGGAACCAACACCCAATTGCAGTTCAAGAACGACAAGACATTCACCGGTTCCATAGCCGGACGCAGCCTGAGCGGCACTTGGACCTACGATGAGAGCCAGCAGAAGATAACACTTAAGACCCTCTTGTTCTCCATTCCGCTCTATGCTACCCGCACAACAAGCGGCATGAGCTTCACCATGGAATCGAAAAAGCTGCTCACTGCCTTGCAAACCGTTGGCAAACTCACGGGCAACAACACCATCGCTACCATCAGTGAGCTCAGCAAGAACTACGAAGGCGTACGCATAGGCTTCGGCATGAAGCGATAGGTTTACACCTATTTTATATTATATAGGAACTTATTTAAATAGGAGATAAACCACCAATCGATAGGAAACAAAACACTAATTGATAGCATACAGACGACTATCGAATATAAAATAAACTATCATTGCGTATTACATATACACCTATTTAATACGATATAAACGACAAGTTGCCCCGTGGCAGCTTGTCGTTTTTATGTGCATATTTATGTTTCAATCCTATTAAATATGCACTATTTCTTTTATTTTTATGCAAAATTATTTGGTTATATCCACTATTATACATAATTTTGTCATGATAATTAAATAATTATACACGTACATGAAAGTCAAGACAAGCAGGATAGAGACCTTGAAAATGCTCATATCGAGCAAAGAATTGTGTAGTCAGGAAGAAGTGCTTCAGGAACTTAAGAAAGAAGGTTACACCCTTACGCAGGCCACTTTGAGCCGTGACATGAAGCAATTAAAGGTGGCCAAGGCCGCCAGTATGAACGGCAAGTACGTTTATGTGCTACCTAACGAAACGATGTATCGGCGCGTTCACAAGCCATTACCGGCATCCGAGATGGTTCGTCATTCGGGTTTTCTCTCCGTACAGTTCTCCGGTAACATGGGCGTTATCAAGACCCGACCCGGCTATGCCAGCAGTATAGCCTACAACATCGACAACAGTCAGATAGCCGCCATCTTGGGAACGATAGCCGGCGACGACACTATTTTCATCGTAATCAAGGAGTTTTCCAACTTGGAAGAGCTCACAGCGGATATTGCCCGGGCCGTGGACTCCGGCTTCTAAATGCCTTGCGGGGTGGCGGAAGCTACCGACGGACGGACCCGTCTACCCTATTTCAGGATGCGAAAAAGATGGTTCCTTGGCGCCATGCGTCAGTCCTTACACTGCTTCAGATAAGGAAAGACGGTGGCTGACGCAACTTTTCGCCGCCCTCATCACGTCTGAAAAGTACGTAAAACAATAAATACATTTTTATATTATGAATGGAAAGAAATTAACAAGGTCGACCAACGACCGGTGGGTAGCAGGCATTTTAGGTGGCGTGGCCGAGTATTTGGATTGGGAACCGGGTATGTTGCGGTTGGCTTATGTCCTGCTGACAGTTTTCAGCGCCGGCTTTCCCGGACTGTTGCTTTACCTCTTCTTGTGGATAGTCATGCCCCGACGATAACCCCGACTACGCATGGCTTAGCGGCAAAAGACGCATTGTTTGCTCATAAAAAAGGTGACGATAGCGTGTGAATCGAAAAAGATTTACTACTTTTGAGCGTTGTTAAATTTATCAAGAGATTTATTATGGAAGATTCATTGAAGCTGATAGGCCAGCGACTGAAAGGACTTCGAGAGGTTCTCGACATCCCTGCCGAGGAGGTAGCTGAGCTATGCGACATTACCCTTGAGCATTATTTAAAGATTGAAGCCGGCGAAGCTGATCCCTCAGTGTACCGTTTATCCAAAATATCTAAGCGCTATGGTATCAGTCTTGACGTACTGATGTTTGGCGAGGAGCCCCACATGGACGCGTATTTCCTTACCCGTCGCGACCAAGGACCTACCGTTGAGCGCCGTAAAGACTACAAATACCAAAGTTTGGCGAGTGGCTTCAGAGGCCGTAAGGTCGACCCGTTCCTCGTTCAGGTCGACCCTTTGCCCGATGATACCAAGTTCAACAAGAACTCGCATGATGGTCAGGAATTTGATATTGTGACCGAAGGCAGATTGGAAATTACCCTTGGCGAGAAGGTTCTTGTGCTTGAGGTTGGCGACAGTATCTACTTCGACGCCCACCAACCCCATTGTATGCGTGCCCTCGATGGCAAGCCCGTACGATTCTTATGTATAGCTATCTAACACAGACCGGACTATGATAGAAAGATTTTTAAAGCAAACCGGCTTCACTTCAGAGGAAGATTACAAGCGCAATTTAAAGTTTATTGTTCCCGAGAATTTCAATTTCGCCTATGACGTTGTCGACGCATGGGCCGAGGAACAGCCCGAAAAGCAGGCACTCTTATGGACCAACGAGCAGGGCGAGGAGCTTCGCTTCACGTTCAAAGACCTGAAAGAACAAACCGATCAGGCCGCCTCGTACTATCAAAGTTTAGGAATCGAGCGTGGAGATATGGTCATGCTCATCCTCAAACGCCATTATCAGTGGTGGTTATCTATGCTTGCGCTCCATAAGTTGGGCGCTGTGGCCATCCCGGCGACCCACATGCTCACCAAGCATGACATCGTTTATCGCAACGAAAGGGCCGGCGTGAAAGCCATTCTGTGTGTCAATGACGAGTATGTTACGACCCAAGTCAAGGCCGCCATGGCCGAAAGCCCTACCGTAAAGGTACTTGTGGCGGTTAATTCATTGGCCGAGACCAACAAGGCTGTGCCCGAAGGATTCCATGATTGGAACAAAGAATGGAAGCAGGCGCCCCGCTTTGAGCGTCCATCGTTCGTCAACAACAATGACGATACCATGCTGATGTACTTCACCAGCGGCACCAGCGGAGAGCCGAAGATGGTGGCCCACGACTTCCTTTATGCGCTCGGCCATCTTACGACGGGTGTTTTTTGGCACAATCTTCATGAGAACAGCGTTCATCTTACCGTGGCTGATACGGGTTGGGGCAAGGCAGTATGGGGCAAGTTATATGGCCAATGGTTTGCCGGCGCTACCGTCTTTGTGTACGACCATGAGAAGTTTACCGCCGAAAAGATACTCCGCCAAATCGAGAAATACCGCATCACGTCCTTCTGTGCGCCTCCTACCATTTACCGCTTCATGATACATGAGGATTTCAATAATTACGACTTATCCTCTCTCCAATACTGCACCACGGCGGGAGAAGCCCTTGAGCCGGCCGTGTTTGAGCGGTTCTACCAACTTACGGGAATCAAGATGATGGAAGGATTCGGCCAAACCGAGACTACCATGACGCTGGGTACATTCCCTTGGATGGCCCCTAAGCCGGGCAGCATGGGCAAGCCCAATCCTCAATACGATATTCTCCTATTGAAGAATAACGGCGCAAAATGCGAGGATGGAGAGAAAGGTGAGATTTGTATTCGTGTGGGAAAAGAGAAGCCTTTGGGCCTTTTCAAGTGCTACTACCGTGACGAGGACAAGACCGAAGAGGTTTGGCATGACGGTCTTTATCACACCGGCGACATGGCATGGCGTGACGCTGACGGCTATTATTGGTTCGTTGGCCGCATTGATGACGTCATTAAAAGCTCCGGTTATCGCATAGGTCCGTTTGAAGTGGAGAGCGCTTTGATGACGCATCCTGCCGTTATGGAGTGTGCCATCACGGGAGTTCCCGACCCAATCAGGGGCATGGTCGTCAAAGCTACGGTCGTCTTATCGAAAGAGTGGCAAGGAAAAGAGAGCGAAGAACTTATCAAGGAGCTTCAAAATCATGTCAAACATGAGACCGCTCCCTACAAATATCCGCGCATCATTGAGTTCGTCAACGAGCTTCCCAAGACCATATCGGGTAAGATTCGTCGTGTAGAGATACGCCAAAAGGACAATCAGGAATAGCGCTAAGCTACCTTATTTAATAATAGGACATCGCAATTTAATAATAGAACATCGCAGTAAAGGCGGTAAACGACATACTTAGACAAGACCACTTTCTAACGCCCGGCCGGTTATATGGCAGAGGCTATCGGTCAAATCTCACATTGTCGCCGCCCTTACTGCGATTTCTTTTGGCTTTCAAGGCCCTCCGACAGCATATTTTTAAGGCCACTTTGTTGATATTATGCAAAAAAATTGTAGCTTTGCAATCAAATAATGAATTAATCCGATGATATCTTTCGAAAGCGATTACAACAATGGTGCGCACCCCAAAGTGCTGCAACATCTTATTGAAACCAACGAAGAGAAGACACTGTCATACGGTTTCGACGTTTATTGTGACAGTGCAAAAGAGAAAATAAAAGCAGCTTGCGAAGACCCGGACGCCGAAATCTTCTTCCTTGCGGGTGGCACCCAGACCAATGCAACCGTTATTGATTCCATCCTTCATACCTATGAAGGCGTGGTCAGCGTTGAGACCGGACACATCAACACCCATGAGGCCGGGGCCATAGAGTTTACCGAACACAAGGTAATCTCCGTGAAAGAAACCAATGGAAAGATGGATGCGAACGTGCTTGACGACTATCTCTACAACTTTCTTCATGACGGTAATGCCTCCCACTCCGTCTATCCGGGCATGGTGTACATCACTTTTCCCACCGAGTATGGTACGCTTTACTCCGCTCAAGAGCTCGACGACATCTTCCAAGTGTGCCGCCGTTACGACCTGCCTCTCTATGTAGATGGCGCCCGATTGGGCTATGGTCTCATGTCGGAAGACAACGACATCACGCTGCCTTACTTGGCCCAACACTGCGACGCGTTCTATATTGGCGGCACGAAGATAGGCGCTTTGTGTGGCGAAGCTATCGTCTTTACCCACAACAACGCCCATAAGCACTTCTTCAACATACAGAAACAGCACGGAGCATTGATGGCTAAGGGCCGTCTTTTGGGCGTTCAGTTCGACGCACTCTTCACTGATAACCTCTACTTCGACATTTCCCGCCACGCCATTGACATGGCCATGCGCATGAAAAAGATATTCCAAGACAAGGGATTCCGCTTCTTTATCGACTCGCCCACTAACCAACAGTTCGTCATTCTCAGCAATGAGACCGTGGCAGAGCTTTGCAAGAAGGACATCGTCTTTACCCATTGGGGACCTTTCGATAAGGAAAACATGATATGCCGCTTCGTCACCAGTTGGGCCACAAAGCCTGAAGAACTGGATTACTTGGAGCAAAATCTTTAGTCAAAGGCCAACGGCCATTGCGCCAAAAGGCTATTTATACGTAAATCCCTGCCACTTTCGACACTGAAAATGGCAGGGATTTACTTTATCACAAAGCCGCTATCAATAGGTTATAACGGGATTATCCTTCACCACAACCTTGCTACATCCCTTCAATATACAAGGCTTATAACCTTTCACGGCGCCACTGCCGACGCCTTCTATCTTGTTTCCAACCACACGCAAGCCCCGCACGCTCTTGCCGAAAAGGATGGGATTACCAAACGTCAGGAAGCGATTGCTCACGACACGGATATTGAAATGCACGGGCAAAGCCTCACTTATCACCTCATTGGATGGGTTTATGGCAATGACGGCCTGCGCCGATACACCATTCAAAGCACACCCCTCGAAGATATTATCACGAATCATCACGTCCTTCACAGCCCCCGATTCAAACCAACCTTTCGCATCGGCTTCTATCAAGATGGCACTCATGCCCGTATTACGATAGGTATTGTCCGCTATCACCACACGACGGGGCGTGGTCACGAGCGTACCTCTCGTGCTGGTATGGGTAAACAAATTGTGGGTTATCTCTACCTCCGGCGTGTATGTAAGGTTCTCTATGCAATCGCTTTTCACCACCACCGACCTCGGCACGGCACGGTCAAGCGCCAATTCAATCACCCTATCGGAAATCCTATTCACCTGCTTCACCACGGCCGAAGCTATGCGGCGCATCGACGACGACTTCACAAACGCCACCGTGTCACCCACGAAGAAGGCGTTAAAACCATAACTTTGCGGGTGCATAAAGCGTACCCGCAGCCGATTACCGGCCATCAGACTGTCTATCCGCAGATGGGTTCCATGCACGTTCACGCAATCATCTTGCGCACCGGAGAACACGCTGTTGCGAATAACTATCTTACCCTTGCATCCTGAGAAATGAAGAAAATCGGCCGAGGAAGCCAACACCCGTCCGCTGCCCTCACGAGGACAACAACGCAATCCGTCCATCGTGATATTGGA
>NZ_DATCYK010000113.1:0-3034 GCF_036570325.1 Prevotella sp. | reverse complement strand
AAGATGTGCCCCATCCATTGATGTTGTAGAGCTCTTTGGAATCTTCAATCGTCCACTTCTTCATTGCTGATCGTTCAATTCTAATGCTAAAAGCGTTTTTAAATTTTCTACTGATATTTGTATTTTATCGTAATTATCCATCAGGTTTACATCGAGAATATACTTGGCACGATTATAAAACGGCTCACGTATTTCCAACTGTTCACGGATAAAGCCCTTCACTTCGTCGGGCGTCTTGTTGAGCAACAAGGGCCTGACAGTCTTGCCCATCTTCAGATGACTGTAAAGAACGGCGGGCTCGGCCTTGAGATATACGGTCGCCCCTTGCCCGTTGAGATAATCCATGTTGTCGTAAAAGCAAGGCGTACCGCCGCCACAACTGACGATAACATTCTCGAATTCGGCCACCTCATGGAGCATGTTGCGCTCTATTCGTCGAAATCCCTCCTCGCCGACGCTGTCGAACAACTGCTTCACCGTTTGTCGCATGCGGCTTTCGATGTACCAGTCGAGGTCGTAGAAGGGCAATCCCAAATCCTTTGAAAGGGCATTGCCCAACGTGGTCTTGCCCGACCCCATGTAACCCAAGAGGATGATTCGCTTCATGACGGCTGCACGTTATTTGCGTGTGCGCTTGGCTTTGGGCTCCGGCGCGCTGTTCACCACGTCCATACACTCGGCGTAAGTAAGTTCCTTAGCCCGCTCGTGCATGGCCTTGGGCATGCGATAGTTCTTGCCGTCATAGGCTATGTAAGGACCATAACGGCCATTGAGCACCTCCAACTTCGGGTCTTCCTCAAAGGTCTTCAGGTGGCGTTCCTCCTCCTGCTTGCGCTTGTCGGCTATCAGGCCGATGGCTTCCTCCAAGGTAACAGCCATGGGGTCGGCCCCCTTGGGCAGTGAAACGTATTTCTTATTGTGGAGCACATAAGGACCGAAACGGCCCGCGCCTATCACCACATCGCCACCCTCGTAGCTGCCAACGGTGCGCGGCAACTTGAAAAGTTCCAACGCCTCATCGAGCGAAATAGTCTCCATGCTCTTGTCGGAAGGCATTTGCGAGAAGCGTGGTTTCTCGGTATCCTCGGCCGAGCCCACCTGAACGACCGGACCAAAGCGACCTATCTTCACGAACACGGGCTTGCCGCTGACGGGGTCAACACCCAATCGGCGCTCACCGGCCTTGTGCTCCGAGCGGGCATTCATGACGTGGTCAACCGTCGGTTCAAAGTCTTTATCAAAGTCTTTCATCATGGTTGTCCACTCCTCTTTGCCCTCGGCGATGCGGTCGAACTGCTGTTCCACCTTGGCCGTGAAGTTATAATCCATGATGGAAGGGAAGTTTTCCATGAGGAAATCGTTAACAACCATGCCTATATCGGTAGGCAACAGCTTGCCTTTTTCATTGCCGGCCATCTCCATCTTGGTCTTGCCGGTAATCTTGATACCCTTGAGCGAGTCGACCATAAAGGTGCGTTCCTCGCCTTTCTTGTCACCCTTGAGCACGTACTCGCGCTGTTGTATGGTGGAAATAGTGGGCGCATAGGTTGACGGACGGCCTATCCCAAGCTCCTCGAGCTTATGAACGAGGCTGGCTTCGGTGTATCTTGGCGGGCACTGGCTGTAGCGTTCGGTCGAGATAATCTCACGGCGAGCCAATAGCTGGCCCTCGTGCATGGTGGGCAACATGTGGCCCGACTCTTCCTGCGTGTCGTCATCATCGGTCGACTCACGGTAAACTTTCAGGAAACCATCGAAGGCTATGACCTCACCCGTGGCGATAAAATGCTCTTTCACGCCCGTAAGGTCAATGCTGACCGTGGTCTTCTCAATCTCGGCTTCCTGCATCTGACTGGCCACGGTGCGCTTCCATATCAACTCATAGAGGCGGCGTTCCTGCGCCGTTCCCTCAATAACGTTGCGCGACATCTCCGTAGGACGGATGGCCTCGTGGGCTTCCTGCGCTCCCTTGGCGTGGGTTGTGAAGTTACGCGGACGGCTGTATTCCTTGCCATAAAGGCGTATGATCTCGTCTTTTCCACTGTTTATGGCCAGCCGCGATAGGTTTACGGAGTCCGTACGCATGTAGGTTATCAAACCGTTTTCGTACAACCGCTGCGCCACCATCATCGTTTGGCTCACCGTGAAGCCCAGTTTGCGGGCCGCTTCCTGCTGAAGTGTTGACGTAGTGAACGGAGGCGCGGGCGAACGCTTCAACGGTTTCTTGGCGATGGAACCGATAGAAAACTGCGCTTCCTTACATTTCTCGAGGAAAGCGATGGCCTCCTCGTGGGTCTTAAAGCGAGTGTCGAGCTCCGCTTTCAGCTCCGACTGCGACCCATCGGCGTTGTCTATGCCGAAGATGGCGTTGATACGGTAATACGGTTCGCTCTTAAAGTTCTGTATCTCGCGCTCCCTTTCGACTATCAGTCGTACCGCCACGCTCTGCACACGGCCCGCCGAGAGGGCCGGTTTCACCTTGCGCCACAGCACGGGAGACAACTTAAAGCCCACCAAGCGGTCGAGAACACGACGGGCCTGCTGGGCATTGACCAGATTCATATCGAGCCGGCGAGGTGCCTGAATGGCGTCAAGAATGGCCGACTTCGTGATTTCGTGAAAGACAATACGGCTTGTTTTCTCCTCGTCAAGCCCCAAAACCTCGCAAAGGTGCCAACTGATGGCTTCTCCCTCGCGGTCCTCATCGGACGCCAGCCATATCTTTTGGGCTTTCTTGGCGCTCGACCTTAGCTCGCTGACCAGCTTCTTCTTCTCTTCCGGTATCTCGTAGTCGGGTTCCAGCGTGTCCATATCTATGCTGAGCTCTTTCTTTTTCAGGTCACGGATATGGCCGTAGCTCGACATGACTTTATAATCTTTACCCAAGAATTTCTCGATGGTCTTGGCCTTGGCGGGACTCTCTACGATAACTAAATTTTCCTGCATGATTGGCTGATGTTATTTTAATTTTGGCCGCAAATGTAGTTATTCTCTTTGTTTATACCTTATTATATGAAGATAATTTGACTTTTTT
>NZ_DATCYK010000112.1:0-3038 GCF_036570325.1 Prevotella sp. | reverse complement strand
AACCTTCGGGAGGGCGCTTACCACTTTGTGATTCATGACTGGGGTGAAGTCGTAACAAGGTAACCGTAGGGGAACCTGCGGTTGGATCACCTCCTTACCTTAAAGAAGCGTACTTTGCAGTGCTCACACAGATTGTCTGATGAAAATGAGCAGTAAAACCTCTACAGGCTTGTAGCTCAGGTGGTTAGAGCGCACCCCTGATAAGGGTGAGGTCGGTGGTTCAAGTCCACTCAGGCCTACCAAATTTGCACCGCAAATTTGAAGAGGTTTTAACTACATGTTATGGGGCTATAGCTCAGCTGGGAGAGCGCCTGCTTTGCACGCAGGAGGTCTGCGGTTCGATCCCGCATAGCTCCACCATCTCTGTAGTGATTAAATAAAAAATACTTCAGAGTGTACCTGCAAAGGTTCACTGCGAAGTTTTGCTCTTTAAAAATCTGGATCAAGCTGAAAATTGAAACACTGAACAATGAAAGTTGTTCGTGAGTCTCTCAAATTTTCGCAACTCTGAAGTGAAACATCTTCGGGTTGTGAGGTTAAGCGACTAAGCGTACACGGTGGATGCCCTGGCAGTCAGAGGCGATGAAGGACGTGCTAATCTGCGATAAGCGTCGGTGAGGTGATATGAACCGTTATAACCGGCGATTTCCGAATGGGGAAACCCAGTGTGTTTCGACACACTATCATTAACTGAATCCATAGGTTAATGAGGCGAACCGGGGGAACTGAAACATCTAAGTACCCCGAGGAAAAGAAATCAACCGAGATTCCCCCAGTAGCGGCGAGCGAACGGGGAGGAGCCCAGAGCCTGAATCAGTGTGTGTGTTAGTGGAAGCGTCTGGAAAGGCGTGCGATACAGGGTGACAGCCCCGTACACAAAAATGCACATATTGTGAGCTCGATGAGTAGGGCGGGACACGTGGTATCCTGTCTGAATATGGGGGGACCATCCTCCAAGGCTAAATACTCCTGACTGACCGATAGTGAACCAGTACCGTGAGGGAAAGGCGAAAAGAACCCCGGCGAGGGGAGTGAAAAAGAACCTGAAACCGTGTACGTACAAGCAGTGGGAGCCTCTTAATGGGGTGACTGCGTACCTTTTGTATAATGGGTCAGCGACTTATATTCTGTAGCAAGGTTAACCGAATAGGGGAGCCGAAGGGAAACCGAGTCTTAACTGGGCGTTAAGTTGCAGGGTATAGACCCGAAACCCGGTGATCTAGCCATGGGCAGGTTGAAGGTTGGGTAACACTAACTGGAGGACCGAACCGACTAATGTTGAAAAATTAGCGGATGACTTGTGGCTGGGGGTGAAAGGCCAATCAAACCGGGAGATAGCTGGTTCTCCCCGAAAGCTATTTAGGTAGCGCCTCGTGAATTCATCTCCGGGGGTAGAGCACTGTTTCGGCAAGGGGGTCATCCCGACTTACCAACCCGATGCAAACTGCGAATACCGGAGAATGTTATCACGGGAGACACACGGCGGGTGCTAACGTCCGTCGTGAAGAGGGAAACAACCCAGACCGCCAGCTAAGGTCCCAAAGTCATGGTTAAGTGGGAAACGATGTGGGAAGGCCCAGACAGCCAGGATGTTGGCTTAGAAGCAGCCATCATTTAAAGAAAGCGTAATAGCTCACTGGTCGAGTCGGCCTGCGCGGAAGATGTAACGGGGCTAAACCATGCACCGAAGCTGCGGCAGCGACACTATGTGTTGTTGGGTAGGGGAGCGTTCTGTAAGCCTGTGAAGGTGGCCTGTGAGGGTTGCTGGAGGTATCAGAAGTGCGAATGCTGACATAAGTAACGATAAAGCGGGTGAAAAGCCCGCTCGCCGGAAGACCAAGGGTTCCTGTCCAACGTTAATCGGGGCAGGGTGAGTCGACCCCTAAGGCGAGGCCGAAAGGCGTAGTCGATGGGAAACAGGTTAATATTCCTGTACTTGGTGTTACTGCGAAGGGGGGACGGAGAAGGCTATGTTGGCCGGGCGACGGTTGTCCCGGTTTAAGCGTGTAGGCTGGTTTTCCAGGCAAATCCGGAAAACCAAGGCTGAGGCGTGATGACGAAGCACTACGGTGCTGAAGCGACAAATGCCCTGCTTCCAGGAAAAGCCTCTAAGCATCAGGTAACATCAAATCGTACCCCAAACCGACACAGGTGGTCAGGTAGAGAATACCAAGGCGCTTGAGAGAACTCGGGTGAAGGAACTAGGCAAAATGGTGCCGTAACTTCGGGAGAAGGCACGCTGATATGTAGGTGAAGCGACTTG
Source organism: Prevotella sp. (assembly GCF_036570325.1). GTDB lineage: Bacteria > Bacteroidota > Bacteroidia > Bacteroidales > Bacteroidaceae > Prevotella. The sequence goes on along the minus strand of NZ_DATCYK010000112.1, from coordinate 775 downwards.
CTCGTGGAGCTGAAATCAGTCGAAGATACCAGCTGGCTGCAACTGTTTATTAAAAACACAGCACTGTGCAAACACGAAAGTGGACGTATACGGTGTGACGCCTGCCCGGTGCCGGAAGGTTAATTGATGGGGTTAGCGGTAACGCGAAGCTCTTGATCGAAGCCCCGGTAAACGGCGGCCGTAACTATAACGGTCCTAAGGTAGCGAAATTCCTTGTCGGGTAAGTTCCGACCTGCACGAATGGCGTAATGATGGCCAGGCTGTCTCCACCCGAGACTCAGTGAAATTGAACTCGCTGTGAAGATGCAGTGTACCCGCGGCAAGACGGAAAGACCCCGTGAACCTTTACTATAGCTTGACACTGAACATTGAGCCTTGATGTGTAGGATAGGTGGGAGGCTTTGAAGTGTGGACGCCAGTCTGCATGGAGCCGACCTTGAAATACCACCCTTTAATGTTTGATGTTCTAACGTTGGCCCGTAATCCGGGTTGCGGACAGTGTCTGGTGGGTAGTTTGACTGGGGCGGTCTCCTCCTAAAGAGTAACGGAGGAGCACGAAGGTTGGCTAATCCTGGTCGGACATCAGGAGGTTAGTGCAATGGCATAAGCCAGCTTGACTGCGAGCGTGACGGCGCGAGCAGGTGCGAAAGCAGGTCATAGTGATCCGGTGGTTCTGAATGGAAGGGCCATCGCTCAACGGATAAAAGGTACTCCGGGGATAACAGGCTGATACCGCCCAAGAGTTCATATCGACGGCGGTGTTTGGCACCTCGAT
>NZ_DATCYK010000111.1:0-62518 GCF_036570325.1 Prevotella sp. | reverse complement strand
TTGTGATTTTGCGTTAGCTGCGGGTTAGTATTGGCAGCCCATCATGTCGTTGATGGCTTTCTCAAACTCATCGCCGGGCAATGACTGTTTAGCCATTTCGGCGGTACTCCATATCTCGATGGTGTCGTCCATGCCCACCAAACTCACTTCTTGTTGGATGTTGGCCATCTGCAAATGGCGCTTAGGGATGAGGAAACGCCCGTTGCTGTCGAGCGAAAGTATTTCGACGTCGGAAACAAATTGGCGGAATAGCTGCTGTTCTTTCCGATTCCATCGGCTTAATCGGGTACGCATCGTATCCATAACACCGTTCCATACCGACTCGGGATAAATGACAAGGCAGGGCTGGAAAATATCTTTTCTGAGTACGATATTCTCCTCTCCCGCAGCCTGCAAGATCTTTCGGAAGGCTGCCGGCATGAAAACGCGGCCCTTGGTGTCGGTCTTGGCGCTGATGTTACCAATGAAGCGCATGATACATATTTATAAATATTCGTCGTCAAAGATACATATTTTTCCCCACACTTCCCCACTTTTCCCCACAAAATTATGTAAAACGGGAAAATTGATGTGTGTAAGTCAATTATTTGCTTTGTAGCGGTGATGGTGTGAAGGGGTAATGCGTATGAAATATAATGTAAAGTTTTATTACCTAAAAAGAGTGCTTTTAAAAACTGTCATTTAGAATTTTGAGAGCTTGTTTTTTAACCTTAATTTGCTCATGGTATGTCTTTGGATTTGTAAAAGTCGGGCTATGATATGGCGAAAGAGCCGTAATGATAGTTTTAAAGGATAGTTTTTGCCGGGTGAAACCGCTCATTTTAAACGATGAAATGGCGCAAATTTGTCGATGAAATGGCGCAAAACAGTCCTTAAAAACCTGCTTTTGATAAGTCTGAAATCACGATTTTATGAGTTCGGTTCTTTAAAATGTTCTGTATCAATAGGTTGGTTTTTCAGTCGAATCCTTGCGTTTTTCTTCGTCAAACTTTTTCTTTTTGAAAATAAGCTGTGCATTTTGAGTGTTTTGTAAAGATAATTCTGAATTTTAGAACATCTGTTGGCGCTAAGTATTAGGTGTGTAATGGAGTGGCTGCTATTAGGCAGGAGGGAGCTTGTTTTTTATTAAAAACTTCGTTAAAGTTACATGCTTTTGTATTTAATGCAAATATACGTAGTTAAGAATAATGAGCTTTTTGTTTTCTATTTGTTCTATTTTTTTAATATTTTCACGTCAAAAAAAAGTGTAATTAGAAAAGAAATGTTATTTTTGCATGGAGTTAGTGGCTTTTATAAATGAGAGAACTAATAGAGAAAACAATCGACATTGATGAGATTCTAAAGAGCAAGATGGGGCGGAAGGCACGCTATGTGCCTCGTTTTGTCGTGTCTTGGCTGAAACACATCGTGCATGAGGGCGAGGTGAATCGCTTTCTTTGGGAGAGTAGACACTTATCGGGTACCGACTGGCTCACCGAATGTGTCCGCTATCTTAAAATGGATATAACGATAGAAGGGCTGGAAAATCTGCCTGATAAGAATGATGGCAGGCTCTACACCTTTGTTTCCAACCATCCGTTGGGCGGTCAGGACGGTGTGGCTTTGGGCTCTATTATCGGTCGTCACTACGATGGTAAGTTTCGTTACTTGGTGAATGACTTGCTGCTTAACCTGCCCGGATTGAAGCCTGTCAGCATAGGAATTAATAAAACGGGTAAGCAGAGCCGTGATTTTCCACGCATGGTGGAGGCCGGATTCAAGGGAGATAACCATTTGCTTATGTTCCCTGCCGGGCTCAACAGTCGCAAGATCAATGGCGAAATTCATGACTTGCCTTGGAAAAAGACCTTTGTCGTAAAGAGCGTGGAGGCCCGGCGCGATGTGGTTCCTATTTATTTTAGCGGTAGAAACTCCAATCGGTTTTATCGCATAGCTCGTTTCAGCGATCGTTTCCTGCCCTTTAATTTGGCCATGCTTTTCCTTGTGGACGAAATGTATCGCAATGTGGGCAAATCCTTTAAGGTCGTTATCGGTAAGCCTATCCCATGGCAGACGTTTGATAAGAGTAAAACACCGATGGAATGGGCTAAAATCGTAGAAGATAAAGTATATGAGTTATAGTCGGAGAGTGGCAGGATTGCCGGCATGGACTATGCTTAATGAACAATAAAAGAATAGATGGAAGAAGAAATTATCCAACCCGTTTGCAGGGAAACGCTGAAAAGTGAGCTGACGCTCGATAAGCAACTGCGAATGACAAACAAGAGTAATAACGAGATATATGTCGTTACGGCTCAGAGCGCGCCCAATGTTATGCAAGAGATTGGCCGACTGCGAGAAATAGCTTTTCGCTCGGCGGGCGGCGGAACGGGTAAGTCGGTGGATATAGATGAGTTCGACATGATGGAAGGAGGGTGCAAACAGCTTGTTGTTTGGAATCCTGAGGCCGAGGAAATCATCGGCGGTTATCGTTATGTTTTCGGCACCGACTGGAAGACTGATGAGCAAGGACAACCGCTGCTGGCCACCAGTCACATGTTTCATTTCTCCGAAAAGTTCATGCGTGACTATGCTCCTTACACGGTGGAGTTAGGCCGTAGCTTCGTGTCATTGGAGTATCAGAATGTCAGAACCAACACGAAGAGTATCTTTGCGCTCGACAATCTATGGGATGGATTGGGAGCTTTGACGGTTATTAATCCCAATTGTAAGTATTTCTTTGGAAAGATGACGATGTATCCTTCTTACATTCGTCGAGGCCGTGACATGATTCTTTATTTTCTCAAAAAGCACTTTGATGACAAGGAAAATCTGATTGTGCCCATCAAACCGCTTGTGATTGAGACGCCTGAAGAGGAATTGGCCCGTATTTTCTGTTGTGATTCTTTCAAGGATGATTACCGTATATTGAATCGCGAAGTCCGTAAGTTGGGCTACAATATTCCCCCGTTGGTAAATGCTTACATGGGCCTCAGTCCCACGATGAAGCTCTTCGGTACGGCTATCAATTACGGTTTCGGTGACGTGGAGGAGACTGGTATTCTCATCGCTGTTGATGAAATATTGGAGGAAAAGCGTGTGCGCCACATCGATAGCTACGTAAAAGAACATCCGGAGGCCCTCCAAATAACGAGTGGAGCTAACAATGTAATTTATAAAAGCAAAGAGTGATCTTTGCTTTTCTTTGTTTTAAAGGAATTATTATATCCTTACCCACCTAAACAATGGGCAAGGATATTCCGCAAATTTTCTGATAAATGTCGAGCGCATAGACGTCGGTCATGCCACTGATATAGTCGATAACGGCCATGATGCGTGTCTCCAAGTCGTCACTTTGTATGTCGTATTGGCTGCTAACCCGCTTGATGAGCTGCTGGGAGTGGAAGCGTTGCGGGTTGACGGCGGCGTCAATCATGGTTTTCATCAGTGTTTCCATGATTTTATAACCACCTAACTCCACATCGAGCACGGGCTTGCTTTGGTATATTTTTTGGAAAGATACTTTGCTGCAATGGCGGTAGGCCTCGCGTTGCAGTGGCGAAATGTGGTCGATGAGGCAGCCTTCAAACTTACCATCGAGTATCTGTCGCTCGTTATTGACAAAGGCCATGACACATTCATGTTGCAGTTTGCCGATGGCACAAGCCCGCATGTAGACCACCCGTTCGTTGGGATCGCTCACTTCCTCTTGGTCCATTCGACGGCGGATGTTGTCTTGCTCCTCGGCGTCGAAGAAGCTGAGTAGCAGTTCCTCGGTCTCTTGGTAGGAGAGAACACGCAGTTTATGCGAGTCCTCAATATCCATTATCTCATAGCAAATGTCATCGGCAGCTTCCACCAAGTAAACCAGCGGATGGCGAACGTAGCGCAATGGCTCACCCGGAAATGACAAACGAATGAGCCCTAACTGGTCGGCTATCCTGCGATAGTCCTCGCTCTCGGTTTGGAAAAAGCCGAACTTGGCGTGCCGACCGGCGTAATGGCTCGCAAAAGGATACTTTACTATGCTGGCCAAAGTAGAATAAGTGAGGACAAAACCACCTTTTCTACGGCCTAAGAATTGGTGGGTGAGCAGGCGAAAGGCGTTGGCATTACCTTCAAAGTGGGTAATGTCTTCCCAAAAAGGCTTGCTCAGACGGTCCTTCAGGTAAGCTCCCTCGCCTTCGGTAAAGAAGGATTGGATGGCTTTCTCGCCACTGTGACCAAATGGGGGGTTACCCATGTCGTGGGCCAAGCAGGCCGCATGGACGATGGTGCTTATCTCTTCAAAGTTCGTATCTTTGAGTTCGGGATGTCGCTCGATAAGAATGCGGGCCACATCGCTGCCGAGTGACATGCCGAGCGAGGCAACTTCCAAGCTGTGCGTTAAGCGGTTGTGGACGAAAACACTGCCGGGAAGAGGGAATACCTGCGTTTTGTTCTGCAAACGGCGGAACGGTGGGGAATAGATAAGTCGATCGGAATCGCGCCGAAATTCGGAACGTGCGTCATGATGTGCCAAGCTCGGGTCTTCCTGACCGAATCTGATGTTGGATATTAGTTGTGACCAATTCATATTCTACTTATTGTATTGCGTATCAATAGGATAAATGCAAAGATAAACTAAATTTGCCTTAATTCTTTCATTTTACGTTTAAAAAAGCCCCTTTGTAAAGATAATTCGTTATTTTTGCATGACATTAATTCATCTACACATAGGTTTTATGATTAAAATAAAGGTTATCAATACGGGTCATCAGCCGTTGCCGGCTTACGCTACGCCACAAAGTGCGGGGATGGATTTGAGGGCCAATATTGAAGCTCCCATCTGCCTGAAGCCCTTGGAGCGACGTCTGATTCCTACGGGATTGCGCATTGCGTTGCCCGAAGGTTATGAGGCGCAGATCAGGCCTCGTAGCGGATTGGCCTTGAAGAAAGGCATTACCGTGCTCAATAGTCCCGGAACGGTGGACGCTGATTACCGAGGTGAAGTGATGGTGCTGCTGATAAATTTCTCGCAAGATGACTTCGTGATAGAAGATGGAGAGCGTATTGCGCAGATGGTGATAGCCCGTCATGAGCAGGTAGCCTTTGAAGAGGTGGAGTTATTGGATGAAACCGAAAGGGGTACGGGCGGTTATGGCCATACCGGCGTGAAATAGCCGGTGTGGGACTGTGGCTTCGGTATCGGAATATCCCATGTGATATGCTAAATAATATTCGACATATTTTATTCTTGTTTTGGGTGACGTTGCTTTGTGGCGTGGCCCAAAAAGCCGTTGCGGGTGATACGTTGTCGTATCAAGAGCAGCGGCGTTATGACTATTTTTTCTTGGAAGGACTGCGTCAATATCATGCGGAGAAATTCGACGCGGCCTTCGATTTGCTCAATCATGCATTGCAAATCAATCCCAAAGGAGCTGAGACTTATTATCTGCTGGCTATGTTTCAAAGTGAACTTGAGCAGGACAGCCTCGCCATGACCTATCTTCAGAAGGCGGTGAATTTGCGTCCCCATAATGTGACCTACCGTGAACAGTTGGCCCGCTATTATGTCAATGCCAAACAATTCGACAAGGCTTTGCAGGCGTATGAGGACTTATATCAGACCGACAAGAGCCGCACCGATGTGCTTGAAATCCTGATTCAAATCTATCAACAGCAGAAAAACTATGAGAAAATGTTGAGCTGTTTGGAGCGAATGGAGCTGGTAGATGGGAACAGTGAGGAGCTGACCTTGTCGAAAGTGAGGGTCTATGAGCTTACTAATAATAAGAAGGCGGCTTACAAAGCATTGAAGTTATTGGCCGATGAACACCCTTATGACTTGAATTATCGGGTGATGTTGGGTAATTGGCTCATTCAAAATGAAAGGGAGAAAGAAGCCTATAAGCTATTCAAATCGGCATTGGAAGAGGAGCCTGACAATGGTTACGCGTTGAGTTCCATGTATGATTATTACCGAGCCGTGGGCAATGAGCGTGAAGCTAAAATGCTGGCTGATCGTATATTGGGCAGTCGTAAAATGACGACGCAGGCCAAGGCGGGTATCATCCGACAGTTGATTCAGGAGTCGGAAGCGCAGGGTGGGGACAGTATTAAGGTACTCAAACTGTTCGATAAGGCGCTCGATGTCAACCCCACTGATACGGATATGTACGCCATGAAAGTAGCTTACATGACGTTGAAGAAAATGCCTGAAGATTCTATCAACTTGGAGTTGGGGCGTTGGCTTCAGATAGCGCCCGACAATGCTGGGGCCAGAATGCAGTTGGTACAGAACCTATGGACTAAGCAGAAGTGGGATGAGGTGATTAAAGTGTGCAAGCCTGCCACGGAATATAACCCCGATGAAATGGCCTTTTTCTATTTCTTGGGAATGGCAAATTTCCAAAAAGACCAATACGAGGAAGCCCTTGACGCTTTCAGGCGTGGGGTAAGCGAAATCCGACCGACCAGCAATCGCGACATTGTTTCGGATTTTTATGCCATCATGGGTGACATCTTGCATCAAAAAGGAAACACGAAAGAAGCCTTTGCCGCCTATGACAGTTGCCTGCAATGGAAGCCTGACCACTATAGTTGCCTGAATAATTACGCTTACTACTTGAGTGAGGAGAATATTAATTTGGAGCGGGCGGCCGAAATGAGTGCCAAAACAGTGAAGGCAGAGCCCAAGAATGCCACTTATTTAGATACGTATGCTTGGATATTATATAGGGATGAACGATTTGCCGAAGCTAAGATATACATAGATCAGGCCGTGGCAAATCTTGACTCTACACAGCATAATAATGTGATTTATGACCATGCCGGTGACATTCATGAGCGCCTTGGCGAGCATGAGGCAGCCTTGAGCTATTGGCAGAAAGCAATAGAAGCCGGTGGCGAAAAAGCTGTGATAGAGCGGAAAATGCACCCTAAAGCAATTGTGAAACCAAAGAAAAAAAGATAATGAATAGACTGAATATCCTAATGCCTTTGGCACTGGCAGGCTTGCTGTTGGTGTCATCGTGCGCCTCAAAGAAAAATATTGTGCGTGACACAGTGCCGTCCTCGGATTCCAGACCCTCGGTGGCCGTGGCCGAACAGAAGGCACAAGTGGAGAGTGCTCGTGAGTTACAGTTGCGTCAATTGCAGTTCGCGCAACGGGTATCCGATACGAAGGTGTATGTGAAAAACATCGTCGGAGATATGAAATTCAATATTAAGGCGGGTTCAAAGAACATCACCGTGCCCGGCGCCTTGCGGATGCGCAAGGATGAAGTCATCAGATTACAAATCTATATGCCCTTGTTGGGAACGGAGATAGGTCGTGTTGAGTTTACCCCCACGCACGTCTTGGTAATCGACCGTTTGCATAAGGAGTATGTGAAGGCCGATTATAACCAGCTCGATTTTTTGAAAGCAAATGGCTTGAACTTCTATACTTTGCAGGCCTTGTTTTGGAACCAGTTGTTCATTCCCGGACAGAAAGAAGTAGCAGAGCGAGATTTGGGCCAGTATGAGGTTAAGTTCGCTTCCGATGTAACTACGCTGTCTACGCGTAAGGGTAGCTTGTCCGTAGAGTGGTTAGCGAGCTCTAAGGCCGCGCAAATCATGGCCGCGACGGTGAAATATATATCCCAAAAGCATGGAGAGTCAACACTGGGCTGGGCGTATAATGATTTTAAGGCTGTTGGGTTGAAGAGTTTTCCTGCTACGCATAAGATACTTTTCCAAACGACGTCCGCAAAGAAGAAGCAGAATGTTACGGTAACCATCAATATGAGTGAAGTCACGACCAAGGATAATTGGGAGGCAACCACTAAAATCTCCGATCGTTACAAGCAAATTCAGGCGCAAGATGCCTTAAAGAAAATCATGAATCTCGGAATATGAGAAGAATCATTATCCTACTCTTAGCTGCAATGATGACGATGACCGTAGGCGCGCAAAAGCGGAATACGGCCAAAAAGAAGTCGACCCCCACAGTGAGTAAGTCGGCAAGGAAATCCGTTGCGTCGAAGAGAACATCGAAAAAAACAACTAAAAATACCGTTGCCCACTCGAATTCTTCTATTCGAGGACTACAGAAAGAACGTTCGCAAATACAGAAGAAGATACGTCAGCAGGAGCAAGCATTGCGGGCCAATCAGGCCGATGTCAAGAAGCGATTACAGAACCTGATGACCCTCAACTCCGCCATTGACGAGCGGCAAAAGTCGATTGATGGCATTCAGAGCGACATACATCATATTGAAGGCAACATTGATATATTGAAAACACAGCTCAAAACGCTCGAAGAACAGTTGCAGGAGCGTAAGGCAAAGTATATTAAGTCCATGCGCTACATGGCCCGCCATCAGACGATGCAGGATAAACTGATGTTTATTTTCTCCGCCAAGAACATGGCGCAGATGTATCGTCGTCTGCGTTTCGTGCGCGAATACGCCAACTATCAGCGGGCCCAAGGCGAGATGGTGAAGACCAAGCAGGCGCAGGTAGATAGCAAGCACGAGCAACTGAAGCAGGTACATGGCCAAAAGAACAACTTGTTATACAAGGACAAGAAGGAAAAATCGGCATTGCAGGGCCAGCAGGATGAGCAGCAGAAGATTGTCGCTTCCTTGAAAAACCAACAAAAAACGATACAAAAAATCATTGCGGAGCAGCGTCAGAAAGATGCGGCTTTGAACGCTCAAATCGATAAGTTGGTAGCCATAGAAGTGGAAAAGGCCCGTCAGCGGGCCATCGCTGAGGCCAAGCGCAAGAAGGAAGCGGCCGAGGCTGCCCGTCGTAGGGAGGCAGAATTGGCAAGGAAAAAGGCCGAAGCCGAGGCTGCCGCTCGTGAGAATGCCCGCCGAATAGAGGAAGCCAAGGCACGTGAAGCCAAACTGAAGGCCGAGGCTGAAGCTGCTGCCAAAGCCGCGGCGGAGGCTAAGAAGAATGAGGAAACCGCAGCCGCGGCCCGCCGGGAAAATGCCGAGCGAATAGCGAAAGCGGCCGAAGAGCGTAGGGCTAAGACCGAGCAGGCTGCCCGAGAGGCTGTGGCTGCCCGTCAGGCTGCCGAGTTGAAAGCCAAGACCGAGGAGAAACGGAATCGGCAAGAGATAACCGAAGCCCGTGAGAGCATGGCCGAAGCCCAACGGTTATCGACCGTCGACCGTATGGTTAGTGGTGGATTTGAGGCCAATAGAGGCCGACTGCCCATGCCGATTACCGGAAACTATAAGATTGTGAGCCACTACGGACAATATAATGTGGAAGGCTTGAAGGATGTGAAGCTCGATAATAAGGGTATCAACATTCTTGGTCAGCCGGGCAGCATGGCCCGTTCCATCTATGATGGTGAGGTCAGCGCGGTTTACGGATGGCAGGGAACGATGTTGGTCATGGTGCGTCATGGCGCGTATATTTCTATCTATTGCAACCTGAAATCTGTCAGTGTGAGCAAGGGACAGAAAGTTTCAGCCCGACAAGCCTTGGGCGCGATAGGTGCTGACAATATCCTTCAATTCCAATTAAGAAAAGAAACGGCCAAACTCAATCCGGAATTTTGGTTGGGCAGATAAGTCCCAATGTTATCCGATAGGTTGAGTAAGATTTGCTCATTGGTGTTTAAATAATTCATCGGGCATACTGAACTCAAGCGCCACCTTAATTCGTTCATCGATTAAGGTGGCGCTTGTCGTATTTCGGTTTGTATTTCTGAAATATTTTTTTGACCTTATATGTTTCAAATATCAAGGTATCTTTGAACGTTAAAAGCATAATATGTTGCATTTTACGTAAAATACGTTATTTTTGTAATAGGGCTGCTTTTAAAAAGTTAAAGATATTTTTCGTTTTTAAAAGAAATACTTATCTTTGTAATCTAATAAAAGAAATTTTTTTTATGCAAATAGAATGTCATCTGTCAGCACTTGTCCATGAACAGGCCAAAAAGTATGGTGATAACCCGGTTTTGACCTTTCGTAGTTTTGGAAGTCTGAAGTGGAAGACGGTTTCATGGAAGCAGTTCTCTTTGCGGGTAAAGCAAGTCAGCAATGCTCTTTTGAACCTTGGCATGAAACCACAAGAAAAGATTGCCGTCTTTTCGCAGAATTGTATTCATTATCTTTATACTGATTTTGGCGCTTATGGCGACAGAATTGTTTCTATACCTATTTATTCTACCAGCAGCGAACAGCAGATACAATATATCGTAAACGATGCGCAAGTGCGCTTCTTGTTCGTAGGCGAGCAGGAACAATACGACAAGGCACATAGGATTTTTGCGCTATGTCCGTCGTTGGAGCGTATCATTATCTTTGATGATAGCGTAAGAATCAGCGCTCATGACCCCGCGACTTTATATTTCGAGGACTTTATTAAGTTGGGCGAAGGCTTGCCTCGCCAGTCTGAAGTGGAAACTTTGTTGGGTCAAGCGTGCGAGGAGGACATCTGCAATATCCTTTATACCAGCGGTACTACCGGCGACAGCAAGGGCGTAGTCCTGACTTATAAGCAGTATCATGCGGCCATGAAAGCCAATGGTATGTGTGTCCCCGTGACGGGAAAAGACCGTGTTATCAATTTCCTTCCTTTCGCTCATGTGTTTGAACGTGCGTGGGCTTACTTGTCATTGACGGTCGGTGCGCAGCTGATTATCAATACTTATCCCAAGGAAATACAGCAAAGCATGCGCGAGACCCACCCCACTTCCATGGCCAGTGTGCCCCGTTTCTGGGAAAAAGTGTATGTGGCCGTGAAGCAGCGTATCGAAGATTCCAATCCCGTAGAGAAAGCCTTATTCAAGCGTGCGTTGGCTATCGGCCGCAAACGCAATATAGAATACTTGAGTAGAGGTAAGCGAGTGCCTTTGGCTTTGGAGCTACAATACAAGGTAGTGAACAACTCCGTGCTCAGCCTTGTGCGCAAACAGTTGGGCTTGACCAATCCCAATATCTTCCCGACGGCAGGCGCTTATGTCTCTCCCGAGGTTGAAGAGTTCGCTCACTCCATAGGACTTGACATGTTGGTGGGCTACGGTCTGACCGAAAGTCTCGCTACCGTTACCTGCGACCATCGTGGAAAAGCTTACACGGTAGGGTCGGTTGGCCGACCAATTGACGGCATTGAGATAAAGATAGGTGAGAATGATGAGGTCCTGCTCAAAGGTCCAACCATCACACCGGGTTATTACATGCGTGACTCCATTAACGAGGAAGCCTTCGATAAGGACGGTTTTTTCCATACGGGAGACGCCGGTTATATGGAGAATGGTGAGCTTTTCCTTAAAGAACGTATTAAAGACCTCTATAAAACATCGAATGGTAAATATGTCGCCCCGCAGCAGGTGGAAGCCTTGTTGCTCGTGGATAAGTACATAGATCAATGTGCCGTTATCGCCGACCAGCGCAAGTTCGTGTCAGCCTTGATAGTACCTGAGTTCAAGATGATAGAGGAATGGGCCCGCGATCATCAGGTAAAATTCGACGACCGTGAGCAACTTTGCGCAAGCCCGCAGGTTCATGACATGCTGATGGAGCGCATTGAGACCCTCCAACAAGGCTTGGCCCATTATGAACAAATCAAGCGTATAACGATTTTACCTCGTTATTTTTCAATGGAAACGGGTGAGCTTACCAATACGTTGAAGCTCAAACGTCCGGTAATTAATAAAATATACAAAGCGCTCATCGACAAAATGTACGAGGAGTAAACGAATTATGATAACCATAGATCAATTGAAAGATGTAGTGGAACGTGCGGAAGCACTCCATAAATATCTGAATATAGACCAAAAACAAGTAGAATTTGAGGAGGAACAACTCCGTACACAAGCACCCGACTTTTGGGAAGATCCCGAGCGGGCACAGGCTCAGATGAAGCTGGTAAAAGGCCTTGAGAAATGGCTCAAGGGCTATAAGGAAGTAAAACAAATGGCCGATGAATTGCAATTGGCCTTTGACTTCTATAAAGATGAAATGGTTACAGAGGACGAAGTCGACCGTGATTATGCCAAGGCCATTGAGGCCATTGAGGCGCTTGAGCTGAAAAACATGCTCCGACAGACGGAAGATCCCATGGAGTGTGTGCTGAAAATCAACTCCGGAGCAGGGGGTACCGAGAGTCAGGACTGGGCCTCCATGCTGATGAGAATGTACATGCGCTGGGCCGAGGCCCATGGCTATAAAACATCGATCATTAACTTGCAGGATGGCGATGAGGCCGGAATCAAGAGCGTGACGATGGAAATTACCGGAGGAGAATATGCCTACGGCTTCCTGAAAAGCGAGAATGGCGTGCATCGTTTGGTACGTGTCAGTCCTTTCAACGCCCAAGGTAAGCGCATGACGAGCTTCGCCTCGGTGTTTGTCTCGCCTTTGGTTGACGACACGATAGAGGTGTTTGTCGATCCCGCGCGCTTGTCATGGGACACTTTCCGTTCGGGAGGCGCCGGTGGTCAGAACGTCAACAAGGTGGAGTCGGGCGTGCGTCTGCGTTATTGGTATCAAGATCCTGACACGGGAGAGGAGGAAGAAATCCTCATCGAGAATACCGAAACGCGCGACCAACCCAAGAACCGGGCCAAGGCTATGTTGTTGTTGAAGAGCCAATTGTACGACCGGGCGATGAAAAAACGCTTGGAAGCACAAGCTAAGATTGAAGCGGGAAAGAAGAAAATAGAGTGGGGCAGTCAGATACGCAGCTATGTCTTTGACGACCGTCGTGTGAAAGACCACCGCACAAACTACCAGACTGCCGATGTCGATGGCGTGATGGATGGCAAGATAGACGAGTTTATCAAGGCCTATCTGATGGAATTCCCCGTCACCGATGAATAAAAATTTTCCGATAATAGGGGGAAATTGGTCTTTTTGCCTTTTATATATAAGAGAACGGTAAATAAAGTAACAAATCATACATCGGTAGGTTGCATTATGTCACATTTCAGGAATACATGTGCGCCCAACCACTTTTAGAAAACAGATATTATAACAAACAATATTTAATATAATCTGAACAGTCTATTTTAATAACCCAAGTGTCAGTTCATGACACACCTCATTCAAAGGTGGATGGGGTCATTTAAAAGATTTAGGTACAATGAGTGACAAGAGTAAAATGAATCGCGTACGACGTGAAGCAAGGCAGGAAGAACAGGCCAAGAAAGTTATCAATGGCATATTCGGCACTTTGATCATTTTGGCTATATTGTTTATGATTTATTCAATCATCATGTAATGAGCTCTTTGGAGATAGAACGTAAGTTTTTAATAAGAGGAGGCGACATCTTCAAGGATGTCGCCTTTTCTTCTTCCTATATCCGTCAGGGATATATTCCGGCCGACGGTGCCACTGTCAGGGTGCGCACACGTGACGACAAGGCCTATCTGACCATTAAGTCGCATGCCGGGGAGAATGGGCTGACCCGTTATGAGTTTGAGAAAGAAATAACGATGGAGGAGGCCCTTCAGTTGCTGAAACTCTGCAAGGGAGGCGTGATAGAGAAGCGGCGCTACTTGGTGGCCGTCGGCCGACACACCTTTGAAGTGGACGAGTTTTATGGCGACAATGAGGGGTTGGTCATGGCCGAAGTGGAGCTGAAAAGCGAGGATGAGGCTTTTGAAAAGCCCGATTTCATCGGTCAGGAGGTGACGGGCGATCGCCGTTATTACAATTCTAATTTGCTCACCAACCCTTACAAACGCTGGAAAGATAGGCTGTAAGAGCCCTATGGCTTAGCGAACGGAGCCTGCCAATAGGCACTGTCGACAAACTGACGTTAAGCATTGGAAGGTTATGGCTTAGGAAATGAAGCCCAACGGCAGGTTTTTTCAAATGGATATTCAAGGAATCTCTTTCGGTTATGGAGGAGGTTCCTTTTTGTGTTTGGTGGGGTTCCTTTGTATGGTTAATGATGTTTCTTTTTATGGTTAGTGAGAATTCTTTTTATGATTGATAAAATTTCCTTTTGCTGTTTGTGAGATGCGGTTTCGTGGTGGAGAGATTTTAAAAAAGCAAATCCGTGTTTCTTATTTTCTTATCGGGGAAACCTTTGCTTCTTATTCGGTCGTCGACTTTCATTCATAATGAATCTTTGTTTTGACCGTGAAAAACGTTTGCTTTATTCATAAAAGGCCTGCTTTTGGTTATGAATTGCTTTAAAAGTACGAAATAATTTTATACTTTTGTGCTTGAAAACCAAAAGTTACTTACAAATGTCACACGGACGGGCGAGTTTTGGTAGCAAAATAGGAATGATTTTAGCTACCGCGGGCGGTGCAGTAGGCCTTGGAAACGTTTGGCGTTTCCCTTATATGACCGGTGAGAATGGTGGCGCCGCCTTTATCTTAGTTTATTTATGCTGTGTCTTTGTGCTTGGTATTCCCTGCATGATTTCAGAGTTTATCATCGGCCGCCATGGCTCCGCGAACACCTATCGGGCCTTTGCCAAGCTGTCGCCCCGCGGCTCTTGGAAGCTGGTAGGCCTGATGGGGGTGCTCACGGGCTATCTTATCACGGGCTACTATGCCGTGGTGTCGGGCTGGTGTTTGCAATATGTCTACGCCTCGGTGATGGGCGAGCTCAAGGGCAATCCCGACTATGTGCTCCATTATTTTCAGTCTTTTTCATCCAATCCGATACGCCCCGTATTTTGGACAGTGGCCATATTGCTGCTTGCCCACTTCATTATCATTCATGGAATACGTGGGGGCATAGAGAAAGCCTCGAAGTTGCTCATGCCCACACTGTTTATCCTGCTGCTCGTTATCGTGGGAGCGTCGCTGTTGTTGCCCAATGCCGGCAAGGGCGTTGAGTTTCTGTTGAAGCCCGATTTCGGGCGTGTCGACCGCAATGTGTTCCTCGGTGCGCTCGGCCAGTCGTTCTATTCGTTGAGCATAGCCATGGGTTGCATGTGCACCTATGCCTCTTATTACAGCCGAAGCGTCAACCTGCTGAACTCCTCTTTGCAGATAGCGGCCATCGATACGTTCGTCGCCATCTTGGCCGGACTGATGATTTTCCCCGCCGCTTTCTCCGTGGGTGTCAATCCGGGCAGCGGCCCTTCGCTCATCTTTATCACCTTGCCCAATGTCTTCAATCAGGCTTTTAGCGGCATGCCCATGGTCGGTTGGCTTGTGTCCCTTATGTTCTACACGCTTTTGGCCTTAGCGGCGCTGACGTCGTTGATGTCGCTTCACGAGGTGAGCACGGCCTTTATCTACGAGGAGCTCCATATTTCGAGAAAGCGAGGAGCCGTCATGGTGACCGTAACCACTTGTATTATCGGCGCGTTTTGTTCGCTGTCGCTCGGAGCGGTCGATTTCCTGAGCTTTGGCGGCAAGTCTTTGTTCGACTGGTTCGACTTCGTTACGGGACAGATTTTCCTGCCCGTGGGCGGTTTGTTGACGTGTTTGTTCCTTGGATGGTTCGTTCCCCGGCAAATCGTCAGGGACGAGTTTACCAATTGGGGCACCGTCAGCCGGCGTTTCTTCGGCCTTTATCTGTTTCTCGTCAGGTACTTCTGCCCACTCGCCATATTGGCCATTCTGCTCCATCAGTTCAGCGTTATTTAACCGTCCGTAACGGAATGGGCGCCTTGCTTCGACCCTATTCCGCTATGGGCCTTACGTGCCGACTTTCCCAAAGCTGCCTTTCCGCCCGCTAATAGTGGCCTTCTGACCCGCTCGAAGGGCTGCTTTCAGGCGCTCAAAGCGGCTCTTTCGCAAAACCACTCCGTATGAAATGGAATAACCTTACCTATTTCCTGAAAAGCGACCGCATTGTACTGATTACATTGCTCATTACGGCTTTCCTCTTTATCCTCGGCATTTACTTCACTTCCGAGGGGCTCGATAAGTCGACGGCCATTGTCGGCGACACGCTGACGGCCTATTCGCATAGGCCGAGAAGCTATCATCGCCATTCCCACGGCTACTATAACGTGCCGTCGAAGGCCGCTGTCCTTTTCGATTTCGACCCCAATACGGCTGACAGCACGCAGTTCTTAGCCCTCGGTTTGCGTCCTTGGCAGGTGAGAAACATCTACAAGTATAGGGCCAAAGGGGGCATTTATCGCCGTCCCACTGACTTTGCCCGCCTTTATGGGCTTACCCGCAAGGAGTTTCAACGTCTTTTGCCCCATATCAAGATAGGCGCCGATTATCAGCCTGCCGCCACTTTGGCCGAGGCTGTTCCCGCCTTTGAGCGCGACACGTTGAAGTATCCCCGCAAGTTGCAGGCCCATGAGCGCATAGACCTTAACACGGCCGACACGACCCTATTGCGCCGTGTGCCGGGCATAGGTTCGTACTTTGCCCGTCAGATCGTGAACTACCGCCGCCATTTGGGTGGCTTTTACAGTGTTGGGCAGCTTCAGGAAATCGAGGACTTTCCCGAGGAATCGCTGGCGTATTTCGTTCTTTCCGACGCCTCCGTGCATCGTCTCAACGTTAATACCGCCACCCTTTCGCAGCTCAGTCGCCACCCCTATATCACCTATACGCAGGCCCGTGACATGGTAGACTTTCGTCGTCTCCGCGGCCCCATTCGCACCCTTGCCGACCTGCGGCTGCTCAAGTCGTTCGACAGTCGCTCCCTCAGCCGTGTGGAACCCTATCTGGCGTATTGATGATTTTTCAATAGCAATGAATAGGAAATGGGTAATTCTTGATGTTTTTCAAACCTATTATGAGAATAATTCAACCGTTTTGTCCGAAATAGGTGCTACTTTTGCATTTGTGAGAAACGCCCTTTTGTAGTTTCTCCCAAGCCTAATAGCAATGAAAAAGATAGCAATAGCAAAAACAGAAGAGCAGTTTGACGCCTTGGCAGCCTCACGAGTTATCGGCCAAATCATGCGCCGTCCCTCAAGCGTCATAGGTCTGTCAACCGGGCGTACCACCCATAACATGCACCGGGTGATAGCCCGTTTTTTCTCACAGTTCGACTTTGACCTCCATGATGTCACCTTTTTTGGAGTTGACGAGGTTATGAATGTGCCCCGGGAGTACGTGGGTGCCTGTTACACCATGCTCCGAAATGAGCTTATTGACGATCTTCGGATAGATGATTCCCATTTTCTAATGCTCCCGACCCATTCCGATGACTATCCGCGGACGTGCCATGCGTTTGAGCAAACCTTGGAAAGCTGTGGCGGTATTGACCTTTTGATATTGGGATTGGGTGAGAATGGCCATTTGGGATTTAATCAGCCGGGTACTCCTTTTGAGTCGGTCACTCGAGCGACACGGATGGACGAGCAACTCGAAAAACGTATTCGACGAGAAACGAATACCCCTTCTGATGTACTTCTTGGTGGGGTTTCGCTTGGGTTGAAGACCATCATGCACAGCCGTAAGATAGTGCTTGTGGCCAAGGGAGCGCATAAGGCCGATATGGTTCGCCAAATGTTGGAAGGTCCTATTACGCCCGATGTACCCGCATCTGTCCTTCAGCTCCATCCCGATTGTGAATTCCTATTAGATACTCAAGCAGCTAAATATCTTCAACATGAATACCAATAGCCCTCGCCATGAACGCAGTTACTTGCTGCCTTTCCTCTCAATGGTCCTTTTGTTCTTCATCGTTGGCTTCCTGACAACGGCCAACGCGCAGTTTCAAGCCCCATTGCGAAGTGCTTTCCTCTCGCAGGTGGGTGGCATGAAGAATAGCTTGGTAACCCTCATAACCTTCTCATGGTTCTTGGCTTATCCCCTTACAGGACCCTTGGGAGCACGTTGGGTCGATCGTCATGGTTATAAGTCGACGCTTATCCGAGGGCTTATGGTCATGGCTGTGGGGCTTGGGCTGTTCAGTCTTTCGTCGATAGTCACGTCGGCTTGGCCTTCCTCGATGGTTTGTATAGGCAGCGGTGCCATTCCCGTGGGCTTCTTCGTATTCCTGCTTGGGTCGTTTGTGGCCGGTGCTTCGGCCACGATTTTGCAGGTGGTCATCAACCCTTATCTCGTGGCTTGTGAGGTGCGCCACACGCAAGGCGTGCAACGCATGGCCATGGGAGGTACGGCCAATTCCATAGGAACTACGTTAGCACCTTATTTTGTCTCGGGAATCATCTTCGGCGGGCTGTCGGTCGAGGAAGTCAGTGTGGATAGGCTGACATGGCCTTTCCTGATTCTTATGAGCTTTATCATAATCCTTATCCTCGTACTCTCACGCTTCTCGTTGCCCGATATTCAGAAAGCGCATGTCGCCCGGGGCGAGAAGCTGAAGGAGAGTGTGTGGTCGTTCAGCCATCTGACATTAGGAGTTGTGGCCATCTTCTTTTATGTAGGCTGCGAGGTTTGTATTGGTGGAAATATCAATCTTTATGTAATCTCCGACCTTCATGGCAGCGTTGCCTCGGCCACACTGATGGCCACGCTCTATTGGGGTGGGTTGTTGGTAGGCCGGCTCATATCGAGTATGCTCAGCAAAGTGTCGCCTCGGGCACAGCTCACCTTTACTACGACGGCTGCCATAGCCCTTGTAACGGCCGCCATGCTGACCGATAATCCTTGGCTACTCATAGCGGTGGGACTTTGTCACAGCATTATGTGGGGGTGCATCTACACTTTGGCCGTGGCTCATTTGGGCAAATACATGTCCGCGGCGTCGGGAGTTTTCATGATAGGAGTCATCGGTGGCGCCGTCTTACCGCTCGTTCAGGGCATTATGGCCGATGGACTTGGAAGCTGGCGATGGTCATGGTCCATTGTGCTGGTGGGCGAAGTGTGTATGCTGGCCTATGCTTTGGTGGGGTCAAGAATCTATAAAACAGCTGACGAATGAAAGGATTGCGCGTATTACTACTGTTAGTCTTGTTGCCATGGACCATGGTTCAAGCTCAGCGATTGTGTCCTGACACGCTGCTAAGTCGGCAGCTCCATGCCTCGGCATTGCTCCATCGGCCGCTTCCCGTTGACCGTTCGCGCCAATTGGAAACCCTTACGGGCAGCAAACGGGTGGTGCGTGAAGGGGGACTTTCCTCACTTCGGTGGCACCATGAGGGCTTTGGCAGGGTGTATTCCCTGCCTGAAGGTTTCGGAATGGCTTTTCCCCGGCTTACCGGACAAAGGGCGCAAGGACGCCCTGATGACCCTGATTATGCCATTTATGGGCGTTGTCAGGCCATTGCCGAGCTGCCATCGCGGGATTGGACTGGCTATAATTGCCTTATGATGGACGTTAGGGCGGAGAGTGAAGGTACGGATGTGGTCAACCTGAATTTGATCATTGATGATGTACAAACTCACTCGTTAGGTGCTCACCTTATCAATTTGGATAATCATAAGTGCCGAAGGGTTTACTTTGAGTTGGGTGATCTACCCCGCAAAGCCGTGCGACGGCTCACTTTTTATGCCGATTTGAAGGGGTGTGATGCCACCATGGGCGACACGCTTCGTTATGACGTGACGGGCCTGCGCTTGTTGCAGGTGGAGCGTCCCGATAAGGAATGGGGATGGGAACCGCAGGAAGGAGAGGTGGCTTACTCCATGTCGGGGTATCTGCCAGACTACCAAAAGACGGCCATATTGAGGCTTCAGGATTTTCCGGTCGACTCTTTCCGCTTGATGAATGCCCACAGTGGGAAGGTGGCTTATCGCGGACGGATCAGGCCACAGCGTACGGGAATAGGTTCGTTTGGCATAATCGACTTTACGTCTTTTAGGTCGATAGGCGACTATTACCTGCAAATAGGTCCTTCTTATCGCTCGCCGGCTTTCCGCATTGGCACTGACGCCTTTGTCAATGCTACGTGGCGATTACTTAATTATGTCTTTTGTCAGCGTTGCGGCTATGCTGTGCCCGGCATTCACGGCCGTTGTCACACCGATTTATTTTCTGTTTTTCAAGGCGATACGCTCTCTTATGGTGGTGGATGGCATGACGCCGGCGACCTTTCGCAGCAGACATTGCAGACGGCCGATGTCGTTATGGCGTTGTTGGAGCTGGCTGTTCGTCGGCAGAAGGACCATCCGATACTCTCTTCAAGATTGAGAGAAGAGGCGGAATGGGGGCTTCGCTTCCTTATGCAGACCCGTTTTCCAAAAGGTTACCATGCCAGTAGCATGGGATTGTTGCATTGGACCGACAGCCAGAAGGGTACCGATGACGACATATTTAGCGTGAGGAAGCAGCATAACGCCTTTGATAATTACTTGTATGCGGCCTGCGAAGCCTATGCCGTCATGGCGTTGGGGGCAAAGCATGGTTATGCTGACAGCCTGCGGAAAATGGCCTTGGCCGACTTTGAATTTGCGCAGGAAAAGTTGAAGACCGATGGAATCGATGATTTCTCGATACCGATGGAGCACACGTATGCTACCTCCGCAAGTCTTTTTCATGCGGCCCGCAGTTGGTCGGCGTCAATCCTTTACCGGCTCACGGGAAAGAAACGCTATGCGGAGGTGGCCCGATCATCGGCTCGCTACATGCTTGCTTGTCAGGAACAGTGTGGGAATCGGCCCGAAATCAATGGCTTTTTCTATTGCGATACGACTCGTCGGGCTATTGTGCATGCCATTCATCAGTCGCGGTTGGAGCTGTTTGCCCGAGCCTTGACGGCTCTTTGCCAAAGCCAACACCAAGCGCCTGAGTATGGACGTTGGTCAACAGCCTTGCGACTTTATGCCTATTACCTGAAAAGCATGGTCCCTTATACGGCTCCCTACGACATGGCGGCCTGTGGTATCTACCTTCATGATGAATATAAAGACAGCATAGGTTTTTCAAAACTTCATCTATGGGCGCCCGCTCATGCCGATTCGCTCTTTCGTGTACAGCTTTCGGAGGGAGTCAAGCTCGATAATCGGCATTATGTAAAGCGTTTTCCCGCATGGTTCTCCATCTTCAATGGCAATGAGGCAATCATCCTTTCGCTGGGTAAGGCTGCGGCTCTTTGCGGGCAATTCTTGGGTGACCGTCAGTTGATGAATATAGGTTTGGGACAACTCTATTGGACTGTGGGGAAGAATCCGTTCTGCCAATCGCTCATCTATGGTGAGGGTTATCGCTATCCTTCGATGGATAGCTTTTCGTCGGGAGAGCTTACCGGTGCTATCCCAGTGGGTATTCGGTCGCTCGGGAATACGGATTTGCCTTATTGGCCGCTGGTCAACAATGCCTGCTACAAGGAAGTATGGATGACCTCGGCGGCCAAATTCATGTCTTTGTTGTCCGAGTATGAGTAAGTAAAATGAATGAATCGACATGCTAAGTATCATAATAATTATAATTCTGTTGTTAACGGTTGCAGGGCTTTTGGCCATGCTACTGCGCTTGAAAAAGGAGATCTCGAACTTGAAATCATCCCTTGTTACGGAGGATTCTGTACCCGAAGTGGGGGCCATGGGTAATAGGGAAGAGGCTCGGAATGAGGCTGCTGCCGAGCGGGAGTTGATATTGGTGGCTTCAGAGGATAGGCATGTGCTTCACGAACTGACCGAAGCATTGTCTGATAGTTATGAGGTTGTGCGGGCAGAGGATGGAAATAAGGTAGTTCAACTGGCGGGCGAAAGCAATCCGGCCATCATTATTGCCGACATGATGTTGCCCGGTATTACGGGCTTGGAGCTTTGTCGGCAAGTGAGGGGCACGATAGAAACCAGTCATATCGCCGTTATCTTGTTCTCATCGATGTATGAGCGCGAGAATGTTATCTATGCGTTGGAGGCTGGTGCGGATGAGTTTTTCACCACACCCTTTGACATTGAGATTATGAAGGTGAGACTTCGTAACATTTTGAATCGTTCTCAACTGTTGCGTGAAGAGGTTTCGACGATGAGCAAAGAGCCCGATCAGATAGATTATAAGAGTTTGCTCGACAAGGAATTCATGGACCGTGTGCTTAAAATCATTGAGCGTCAGATGGATAATGCTGACTTTACGATTAATGAGTTCTGTTCAGAGTTGGCCATGAGTCGCTCATCGGTCTATCATAAACTCAAGACCCTGACCGGCAATGGTCCCAATGATGTGATAAGGGTAGTGAGGCTTAATCGGGCCAAGGAGTTGCTTGAGCAACACCGTTATAATATCTCTGAGGTGTCTATGATGGTGGGTTTCTCTGATCCAAAGTATTTCAGCACTTGTTTTAAAAAGCAATTTGGCATGAGTCCCAGTAAGGTATAGATTGGGAAGAAGCCAACATATAAAGTTTTATTGATTAGCTATTTTAAGGATTATGGCACATACTTTTTTAGGAATTGTATTGGGAGGAACCCGTCTGATGATAGGCGAAATCAGCTTACAAGGTGAATTGCTGCGGAAGAAAGATTACAAAACGGTGTTTTTCAATCAGGCATCGGCACAAGACATGATAATCTCTTCCCTGCATGATTATGAGTCTCATGTGGGTTGGGTAGGCGTTAAGCCCGTTGCGATGGGTGTCGGTTTGATAGGACGGGTTGACTCTGAGCGTGGTATTTGGCAGCAGATAGACCCCGATAGGACGCATCCCATCAATTTGGCACACACGCTTGAGGAGACTTTTGGCATGCCTTGTTTCATTGATAATGACGTGAAGGCGTCCACACGGGCCGTTATGCGATGGGGAGCAGGCCACGAGAGCAACAACTTTATCTACCTTTATATCGGTACGGGAATAGCTGCCAGTATCGTCATTGACGGTCAGCAGATTCGTGGCGCCCACTTTAATGCGGGTGAGGTAGGCCATTTAAAAGTGGGCACGAGTGTGGGTGTGCGTTGTGCTTGCGGCCGTACCGACTGCGTGGAGACCATCGCTTCATCGGTGGGTATTGACCGATGCGCCCGTATTCTGCGGAAAGATTATCCTGATACGGCATTGCAGGTGCCCAATAATGAGCGGGTCAGTGTGGAGGAAGTATTCAGATTGTCAAAGACCGGTGACCCTTTGTGTGTGCGATTGGCTGATAATGCGGCTAATGCTTTGGCTGACCTGATTATGAATCTGGTGCGAGTGACCGACCCGGACACCATTATTTTGGGAGGTGAAATGTTGGGTATAGAGGGTTTCTTGGACCAAGTGAAAATGAAACTTCAACCTATTACCATGCGCTTTGTGACGAAAGGAGTGGTGCCTACCCGACTTGACGCCCGCTATATTGGTCTTATTGGCGCAGGGGCTGTAGCCATTGATGGAATCGAAAAACAATCTAATCAATCATAAAACTAACATGAAAAAGCAATTCTATACATTATTCTTAATCATGATTTGTGCGCTTTTGCAGTTCAATGGCATGTCGGTTTGGGCGCAATCTGCCCGAAAGAGTCTTGTAACAGCGCCCCGTAGCGTGTTGGTACTGGCCGAGCAAGGCACGGGTCATCAAGGTTTTGTCGATGCGGCAACGAAGTGGCTCGACAGCGTTGCTGACAGTTTGAATTTGAAACTTACCTATGTAGCTGACATGAAAACTATGAAGGAGGGTGAGATATTTAAGTACAAAGCCATTATTCAGCTGAATTATCCACCTTATGCGTGGAGTAATGCCTCGGCCAAAGATTTTCAACGCTATATTGATGAGGGGCGAGGTGGATACGTAGGGCTTCATCATGCCACGCTCTTAGGTGACATCTTTGATGGTTATAAGATGTGGCAATGGTTCTCAGAGTTCATGGGTGGCATTCGTTTTGACCGTTACATAGCGCCTTTGGCCGATGGAACGGTGTGCGTGGAAGACGGAAAACATCCCGTTATGCGTGGCGTACCATCGGTTTTTGTGATACCTAATGATGAATGGTACACCTATGATCGCAATCCACGGGCCAATGTTCACGTGCTGGCTCATGTGGATGAAGCCAGCTATAAGCCGGTGTCGGATATTCGGATGGGCGATCATCCCGTTATTTGGACGAACCCTTCGAAAGCTGCTCGCAATGTTTATTTCCAAATAGGTCACCATGCTGACCTTATGTCAACACCGGCCTTTGTGCGTATGATGGGTAATGCCATTCGGTGGGCATTGGGCGATGATGATTAACATTGGGCTTAAATAATAGTAAAACTTTTAAAACTTAATATTCTATGAAACTGTTTTTTCGTTGCCTCTTTACGGTTTTGATATTGTGGTTTTGCACACCGGCACAAGGGCAAAGTGATTATCCGGCCAATTATGCCAAAGCTCCTCGCTTCAAGGCGCTTGTGTTTTATGACCCTACGGCTGAAGAAGCGCATGTTGAGTTTGACAAACAAGCAGTCCGGTTCTTCTACAAACTCACTTATGGTGAAGGCTTCTTACTCGATGTTACTACTGATTTCGGTAAATACAGTGGTCGTCTCAACGATTACGATGTGGTGATAATGCTCAATGCCATGCCCATGGACAAGGACCAGCGTCAGGCTTTTGAGCGCTATATGGAGAATGGTGGAGGCTGGGTAGGCTTCCATGCGGCCGGTTATAATGATAAGAACACAGGTTGGCCGTGGTTCAATAAGTTTTTGGGATGTGGCCATTTCCTCTGTAACAATTGGCCTCCTCAACCGGCACTGGTTGAGAATGATAAAGCTGATCATACCGTCATGTGTACGCTCCCATCCACTTTTATAGCTCCGGCCAGCGAGTTCTATCAGTGGAATCCCAGCCCTCGCCTCAATACAGACGTGGAAGTGCTGCTTTCCATTTCGCCAAAGATGTATCCTTTTGGCATTAAGGATGTTGTGAACTTTGGCGATTTCCCCGTTGTGTGGACCAATAAGAAGTATCGAATGATATACCTTAACATGGGACATGGTGATGAATGCTTTATTGACGCCACGCAAAATCTGCTCTTTGTCAATGCTTTCCGTTGGGTTGTAAGCCGTTCGCCGAAGGGTGATCCTTTTAAGAAATAAAGGTCTTACATATCGTGTTTGCGGCATAAAGCCGTTGAAGTTTGATAAATAAGTTAGTTGTGTTACCGGGTTGCATGCGTGAGTATGCAACCCGGTAAGTGTTTTTACTTGTCTGTAAACTTATTAATCATTTGATCATCGTCCGAGAACATACTATAAAAGGTTAAGGCCTTACCCGTTCTTCACAGAGCAGTGTAAGACCTTAACCTTAATTTAAACTGTCTTATTGTATGGATATACCCTCTCGGCATGTCCCTTTTAAAATGTAAATATACGCTGTATTTACATTATTTCGTGTATTCTTTTTATTCAGAAGTAAAGCACCAGTGCGTAGATATGGACGCCCATGCCGGATCGGTGAGGATAGCTCCCGGGTCGGGTTCTATGAGTACAAGTTCCTGATTGCTTAATACTGCTACATCATAGGTGCCCGACGATGGCTTCCCATCATAGTAAGTATAGCCTGCCGGTAGGGAAACGCCACTGAGTTTGAGTGTTCCTATCCACCCCGTTCCGGTAGGCGTACCGTTGCGGAATGCAGGTTTTAAGGCAGCCTTGTCGGCAGTTGTGCCAATGGTGAACGAAAAACTACCTTTTACGATGGTACCATCAGCCTTGTGCAAGGTGGCGTTGGCTCCTCCATTGAGGTCGAAAGTGATATATTCATCGGCCGAAACGGTAATGCCACCACTTGTCGTTTCACCCACCTTAGAGCATGACCAGTTAGGTACATCGGCACTCCATCCATAGCCACCCGCACCGTAACATCCCCAACTTCCACGTCCGGGATTGGGGTCCCAACGCCAAGTTTTTCCCTTGGCGGTAGCTCCTGCCAGCATAGCCCACGCAGGATTAAGCGGGTGATCAATCTTTTCAATGGTGACTTTCTTCTCTACTACCACCTGTCCTCCTCCGCAAGTGGCATAGAATTTCAGTGTTTGCTCACCCAAGAAGGGCAGTAGTACCGTGTCAACGGGTAAGGTTGTCGTACCTACAAGGTAGTCCCACATGCCGGCTATGCCCTTATTTTTATTGGTGATAATTAGCATGTTGCTGCCCGGTGTTACGCCATGTATGTCAAGATTGGCAGCAATCTCGTCGGCTGATTGTGTGCTTCCCAGCGACTCGCTATCAGTCGCGGCGTCGAGGCAGGACGCCATTGTCAGTGTGATAAGCGCTACTGACAAGGTATAGAAGATATTTTTTAGTTTCATATTTTCTGCTATTTATATGTTGTAAGTAAACTGTTCTCCATGCGAAATCAGAAGTTTCCCTCGTCGCTTTTCCATCCTTCATTTTGTATGAGCACACCTTGTGACTTTTGAATTTCCTCATCAGGGATGGGCAAAAATCCGTGAGTTTCCTTTCGGAAAGGTAAAGAGAGTGTCGCATCCTTCTTCTGATTGCGTACCTTTACGTTGTGACGATGCGTCGTAATGAGGTCTTCCTTGTGCCAACGCAGCAGGTCATAGTAGCGTATTCCTTCAAAAGCAAGCTCCCATCGGCGCTCATTTTGAATGTTCTCTGCCGTTACGGGGACCGACGCAAGCCCAACCCGCTTGCGTACCCGGTCGAGATATTCCTGCGCGTGGCCGCTTCCAAGCTCTGCCCCCATGAGCAATACGTCGGAGAAGCGGATGAGATAGAAATCCTGAAGGTTGTTCGATTGATAATCGAGCGTGTTCAATGACGGATACAAATGCCAATAGAGAGGTTCTATTCCCTTACCGAGATAGTTCTCTGTGGTCGCATCGTCAGCCTTGGTGCTGATGGCCGTGTACTTCTTATTCCAAAGATGGGTGTCTTGTACCTGATTCTGCGCGCCGTCCACATAGTTCTTGAAACCTTCATTCGGGTCGTCTACATTGAGTATGGAGCCCGTTCTTCGAGGGTCATTCTTCGGCCAGTTCTCGTAAAGTTCGCAATTCACGGGTCCTACGCCCCATCCTTCGCCATAAGGATAGCAGTCCATCCATTTGTTGCCACCCTCGTCCTGATAGCGCAAACTGAAGAAAAGAGCTTCATTGTTGCGGGCTTCCCATTCGGCTCCGGAGTGCTTTATCACCATTACGGCTTCAGGATTATTGCCGTCTTCGCCTATCCACGACAGATGATTGCTTACGTTATACGTGTAATCGGGCACAGCCGAATAAGGCCAAAGATTACGGAATTCCGGCAACAAGCTGTGCCCCGATTGGGCCACACAATCGTCGATATAGCCGATAACCTTGTCTTTTGTCAGTTCTCCGCCATCGCCGGGCAGCTTTATAGCGCTTTGGTTGTAATATCCTGTGTAGAAAAGGAACACCCGGGCAAGCATGGCTTCGCCGGCCCATTTCGTGGCGTGACCGTCTGACCCCACCCCCGTTTTCCATTTATCAGCAGGGAGCAGGTTGATGGCTTGCAACAAGTCAGCCGCTATCTGTCCGTACATGACCTCAGGAGTAGCCTGCGGGTTGTTCTGCGGATCGGGCGTCAATACGAGTGGAACATTGCCGAAGGCACGGGCCAACTCAAAGTAATAATAGGCTCTGAGGAAGTAAGTCTCGCCTATAATCCGATTATGTACCCCGTCATTGTCCCAATTGATGCGATTCTCTTGCTGCAAAAGAAAGTTAGCTCGATAGATACCTTCCCAACGCAAGTCCCAAAAGCTGGCGTACATATTCTCACTTGTCTTGGTAAATGAGGCAATGGCCTGCATGTCGTGGTCATCCGTTCCTCCACCGGCCAGCCGATCATCGCTCATCAGTTCGGCCGTAAGGAAACTGGAACTCTGCGGCATGTTGGCATTGCCCATTATGGGGCGATACATCGCCGTGAGCACTTCCTCGGCGTCACTTGTCGATACCGGGAAGATACCACTGTCTTTCTTTGTCAGGTTCTGCGTGTCAAGAAAACTGTCAGAACAGCTTCCCAGCACGGCAATCATGCTTATTAATAAAAATATTTTTTTCATAGTGATGTCAGAATTTAATGTTAGCTCCAATGATAAATGTGCGGGTTGAGGGATAGTTTCCTATGTCGACACCTTGTGACCAGCCCGCATAAGCGCCGTAACCTACCTCGGGATCCATGCCTTTATAGCCCGTGATGGTGAACAGATTGTTCATCGATATATAGAGGCGAAGCTGTGACAGAGGCAGTCGAGGGGCCACTTCTTTAAAGTCATAACCCAAGGTTATGTTGCTCATTCTGAAGTAATCGGCATTGTCAATGTAAATATCGGATATGTATTTCCAGTTGGAGTTAGGCGAAGCGGAAATCTTCGGATAGCGGTTCGAGGTACCTTCTCCATGCCAGCGGTGGGCAGCCAAATCCATCGTAAAGTTGTCTTTGGGATTATCACCGAAGTCTCTGTAAGAGTGAGCTATCTGTTGTCCGAAGGCACCGGTGCCGCTGAAAGAGAAGTCGAAGCCCTTGTATGCGGCATTGAAGTTCAGTCCTAAGATTACGTCGGGGTGGGGATCGCCAATCATCGTGCGGTCTTCGGCCGATATGATACCGTCCTCGTTCACGTCCTTGAAGATGACATCGCCCGGCGTGGCACCCGGCATGATGGGCCGACCGTCCTTGTTCACATAGGCCTTTACTTGCTCCATGTTCTGGAATATGCCGAGTGTCTTGTAGCCATAGAAGAACCCGATGGGCCTACCCACTTGCACACGGGTGATGAAATCGGTCTGTGTGGAGAGGGCGTCGCTGCTTCCGTTGATGATACCTTCGCCGTTAGCCAATCGTGTCACCTCATTTTTATTGTAGCCAAAGTTGAGCGATGCGCCGTAAGTAAGCCCGAAAGCTGTGCGATCATTCCAGTTAAGTCCCAGCTCAACACCGCTGTTCCTGATGTCGCCACCATTGATATAGGGCGCTCCCGTGCCATAAGAAGCCAAGACGGGAGCCTGAACCAGCCAATCCTTAGTGGTCTTTACGTAGTAGTCGAAGGCCAGTCCGAGCCGGCTTTTCAGGAAACGTGCGTCCAAACCGAGGTCAAACTGCTCCGATGTTTCCCAAGTAATGTCCTCATTGGCCAGTATGTCGGGATAGGAGCCAATGGTCTTTGAGCTTTTGTCTGGGCCAAAGAAATAAGGCGCGCCGCCTACATTGATGGTGGCCAAGTATTGAAAGTTGGCAATGGAACAGTTGCCGTTGCGGCCCCAGCTGGCACGGAGTTTCAGGTAGTCGAGCCAGTTCTTGGTTGTTTCCATGAACTTTTCGTTAGTTACGTTCCAACCTGCCGATACCGAGGGGAAAGTGCCCCAACGGTGGTGTTTGGCAAAATTGGAAGAACCGTCGGTACGTAGAATCACGGTAGCCATGTAACGATTGTCGTAATCATAGTTCACGCGAGCGAAGTAAGAGAGCAGGCCTCCTTTGCCGGAAGGGTTGCCCCACATGCCCCAAGTCGATATGGCCGCCTGCTGCTCTGTGTTGGATAAGTAGGCATGTTGCCAATCGCCAAAGGTGGATTTCTGTCGATTGCCACCCACACTCTCGCCCAATCCCCATCTTTCAGCCGACATTCCGGCCAGCAAGTCTACGTGATGAAGGCGCTTAATATCCAGCTTATAGTTGGCCGTATTCTCCCAAGACCAAGCATAGTCGTTGCCCGATCCCTGCGACGTATCGTTGTTGGTACGCTGAAAACTGCCACCTAAGTCGTAGGTGTCGGCAAAGCTCCGGCTGGTCCAACCGGCATAGCCGAAGCCTAAGGTAGAACGTATGAGGAGGTCCTTGATGGGTTGTAGCACAATGTAGAAGTTGCCCCGGGCCGAATAGTTCTTGCTACTGTTGTTCTTGCCGTCGTACCATAGGCGGGCCACAGGGTTGGCACGTAGCGAGCTCCATGAGCTGACGGTCTTGGAGAAGTTGCCATTCTCGTCATATACGGTTTGAAAAGGAAAGGCTTCCATGGCCCAACGTATGTTGTTATTGTAAGGCCCGTCGGTCTGTACTCCCAAGCCTTTGTTGGTCGTCATGTTAAGAGTCAGGTTCTGGCCAAGCCTCAATATGTTGTATCGAGAGCCCTTGATGGCTGTCCATTCAGAATTGAACCGGCCCGTATAACGTTCATATTTTGACTCGAAATACTTACGTCCGATGATACCCTCCTGCGCCGTATAGCCTATGCCCAGTGAGTAGTTGCCGTTGTCGTTGCCTCCTGATAGTCCCAAGGAGTAGTTCTGCTGGGGTGCGTCCTTGCCCACTATTTCGTTTATCCAATTGGTTCCTTGCCACGTACCATCCTCTATTTTGTCCCAATTGGGGACGATAGTGGCGAAGTCGAAAGGCATGAGCCCGTCATTGATTTGCGCCTCGTTCATGATGGTGGCATATTCCTTTGCATTGAGCATTTGGGGCTTTCGTGCAATGTTTTGCCATCCCACATAAGCGTCAAACGTAAGTTGGGCCTTACCGGCCTTGCCTTTCTTGGTTGTCACGAGGATGACACCATTGGCCGCACGTGCGCCATAGATGGCCGTGGAGGCGGCGTCTTTCAGAATGTCGATTGACTCTATGTCTTCAGGGTTGAGGTCGTTAAGATTGCCGATACCGCCCACCAATCCGTCGATAACGCAGATAGGCGAGGCGTCGCCCATGGTTCCGAGTCCGCGGATGGATACCTTAAAGCCTGCCCCGGGCTTGCCCGAGTTAGATACGATCTGCACGCCCGGCGTCATACTGCTCAACGCTCCCACGGGCGAAACCATGTTCATCTTGGCTATATCGTCACCTTTTACTTGCACGGTGGCACCGGTCACCAATTTCTTTTTCTGCACTCCGTAGCCCACTACGACCACTTCGTTGAGCGATTGGGGACTGTCTTGCAGCGTGATGGTTACGGGGCGGCCCGATGAGTTGACGGTAACTTCCGCGGTCGTGTAGCCCACAAAGGATATGACAAAGGTCTCCCCGGCTTTGGCGGATAAAGAAAACTTGCCATCAAGGTCGGTAACGGTACCTCTTCCTGTGCCTTTCACTTGCACGCTGGCTCCCGTCACAGGTTCTCCGGAATTGTCGCGCACGGTTCCTTCTACGTTGACTTGTTGTGCCATCAGTGTGATGCAGCAGCAAAATAGCGTAAAGAAGGTTAGAATAAGTCTTTTTCGCATAAATGTAATTATTAGGTTAAATCAAGTTTGTTGGCGCAAAGATACGCCCTAAACAAGCAGGGGTGGGTTTGAAAAAAGATATTTAAGGTTGATAAAAATACTTTTTTGAGAGTGGCTGTGGTCGTGAGGTTGAAAAACAAGCAAATAGCGGTGGTTTTTTAAACCTTTTGCTCTTTAAAAGTCAAAGTTGCCCTTTCGTCGGCTCAAAGCAGGCTTCCTGCGACGTCATTGCGGGCCTTTGGAACGGTCGAAAAGGCCCTTTCGTAAAGTGGGAGTGAAGTTGTGATCGGTAGGGAGTGTCTATACCTGAATATCAAGGGATTCGTGATGTGATATGATTTCCGGCCGGCGTGGTGTTAATAAATAGGTGGAAAACAAGTCATGGCTGCAAGTTCGTTGGACGATTCATGCGGTGGAAAGGGATATTTCGGCAGTGGTTGAAATTTTATCGGCGATGGTTTGTTCTTTGATATATTTACGCTATTTGTCTGTTTTTCTACTTTAATTATTTTGTTTTCAACCCGTTCGCGGTCGGCTTTCCCTACTTTTGCGTCAGAAGTTTTTATCAACCTAATATCTATAACGCTAAATCTTATGGAAATAATGCTAAATCTTTCTTCATGGTTCCGAGACGGAGTCCATCGAAGAGCCTTATTGTCTTTCCTCTGTCTGCTGCTGACGATGGGCTTGCAGGCGCAGGAAGTTAAAATCAGTGGTCATGTAAGGTCGGCTTCCGACGGTGAACCTTTGGTGGGAGTAAGCGTCGCCTTGGCGGGTAGAGCGGGCGGCAGCGTGACCGATATAGATGGAAATTACACGCTGGTGGCCCGTGTGGGCGACCGACTTGTGTTTAGTTATGTAGGCTTTATGCCTGCCGAGGCCAACGTTGTAAGCGGTAAGACGGTTTACGACATGGCGCTTCGGGAAGACGCCAAGTCGCTCGAGGAAGTCGTGGTCGTGGGCTATGGCGTGCAGCGAAAGAGCGTCCTCACCTCCGCGGTAAGCAGAGTTACGGGTGACGAACTCGATAAAGGAAGTCCTACCAACATAGAGAATGCGCTCAAAGGTAAGGTGTCGGGCGTCATGATAACGTCGGAGTCGGGCCAGCCCGGCGCCTCATCTAAGGTGAGAATCCGCGGTGTCGGTACGGTTAACAATTCGGAACCACTCTATATTGTTGACGGAATGCCGTCGGAAAGCGGTATCGATAACCTTAATCCCGCTGACATCGAGTCGGTTGAAATATTGAAAGACGCCGCCTCGGCCGCCATCTACGGTGCACGGGGAGCCAACGGCGTGGTGCTCGTGACGACCAAAAGCGGGCGAACGGGTAAGGTAAGCGTGAATTACGAAGTAAGCTATGGTCTTCAGAATCCTGACAAACACCTCGACCTCTTGGGCAGCAAGGATTATCAAATGCTGATAAACGAAATGGCGACCAACTCGGGAAAGGCGGCTTATTTCGCCCGGCCGGTGAGCGTGGATACCGATTGGCAGAAGGCGGTGCGCCATGACAATGCCCCCATCGTGCGGCATAAGCTGGCCG
Source organism: Prevotella sp. (assembly GCF_036570325.1). Lineage (GTDB taxonomy): Bacteria > Bacteroidota > Bacteroidia > Bacteroidales > Bacteroidaceae > Prevotella. Next base: position 30,096 of record NZ_DATCYK010000111.1, on the reverse strand, counting down.
TGAGCGGCGGTACTGACAGGCAGACTTTCTATTTGTCGCTGGGTTATATTGACCAAGACGGCATATTCGGAAAGGGATATACGGGCTACAGTCGTACCAACTTCAGGTTGAATTACAGCAATGTGCTGCTCGATACGCAGTCGCGTAACTGGCTGAACCGCATACAGATGGGAGCCATCGTGAGCCATTCGCGGGCCAAACTGAAAGGCTCGACCATCGGAAACAGTGAAGTGGGCGGACTGATGGCCTCGCTCAACATGCTGCCCCCTACCGAGCCGGTGTACCAAACCGACGCCGACGTATTGTCGACCTATGACCTTACTTATCCCAATCACGTGGTGGCGCCCGACGGAAGGGCCTATAACATCATTGAAATGCGTGAGATAGTGAATCCGCTGGCCGATCTTCAGGTAAATCATAACCAAGTGAATATACCGGTGACCCATAGCTATAACTTCAATGTAGACTTCAGTCTGTTGCCCGGATTGAAGTTGAAGACTACCTTCGGTCTTAGCTATCGCAACGCCACCACACGGCGGGTGGTGCCGGCGTATGAGCTGAATGCCACCTCGAAAAACGCCACTTCATTGGTACAGAACGATAAGTCTGATAGTCGTTTCTGGCAATGGGAGAACGTATTGTCCTACAATAAGGCCTTCGGACTTCACGGACTGGGCGCCTTGGTGGGTACCAGCATGTCGGCCTATCACCACGACTGGCTCGGAGGGTCGGACTTCAACCTGCTAAGCACGGCGCTGTCGAAGGGTTATATTGACACGGCCACGGCGCCCGATGAGGATTCGAGGATATGGGGAAGCGCCGGTGACCATCGCATGGCCTCACTCTTTACCCGTTTGAATTACAATTACGCCGAGAAATATTTGGCCGAAGTAGTGGTACGTCGTGACGGTTCGTCCAATTTCAGCCGTGCTCATCAGTACGCGACGTTCCCCTCCGTGTCGTTGGGATGGGTCATCAGCAAGGAACGTTTCATGGAGTCCTTGTCGTCATGGCTCGACTTTGCCAAGCTCAGACTTAGCTGGGGGCAGAACGGCAACGAGAATATAGGCGCCTTTCAGTACACCACGATGATGGCCCAAGGCAAGAACGCCGTGATTGACGGTAAGGTATATACGGGCATGTTGCCGGCCGGTTACTCCAATGCGGAGCTGAAATGGGAGACTTCCGAACAAACCGATTTAGGACTCGACCTTTATTTCTTCAAGCGTGCGCTTACGTTCTCGGTTGATTATTTTGTGAAAACCACGAAGGACATGTTGCTTTGGAAGCCTATTCCCCTTTATACCAGCTATGGCGGGATGACCGTTAATGGCGGCAAGGTGCGCAACGAGGGCGTCGAAATGGAATTGGGGTATAAGTTTGGTTCCGGCGATTTCAGGTTCGGACTAACGGCCAATGCCTCGTATATAAAGAACAAGGTGGTAGACCAAGGCAATGACCGTACGGGTATTGACGGTATCACCGGTGGTATGGGAGGACAGGTGACCTACAGTGAGAATGGACGTCCTTATGGCTTCTTCTATGGTTATCAGACGTTAGGCGTGTTTCAGAATCAAAGCGAAATCGATAATTACAAGACTCCCGACGGCGTAGTATGTCAGCCCGGAGCCAAGCCCGGCGACTTAAAGTTCCGTGATCGTGACGGTAAGAACGGTGTTGACGCCAATGACCGGACGATGATTGGTAACCCTATTCCCGAATGGACATACGGTCTTACCTTGAATGCCTCATGGCGGGGATGGGACGCTACGGCCTTTGTTCAGGGTACTATAGGTAATGACATTTATAAACTTTATCGGCGGTCAAACGTGGCTTTGGGTAATTTTGAGAAGATGTGGCTCAACCGTTGGCACGGAGAAGGAACTTCCAATACGGTGCCTCGAATCGTGGAAGGCGATAACAATAACTATCAGATTTCGGACTTCTTTGTTCAGGACGGTTCTTATCTGCGACTGAAAGTGGCCCAGATAGGCTATACGTTGCCCGAGACGATGACACGTAGGTGGGGTGTAGAGAAGCTGCGTTTATTCCTGCAAGGAGAGAATTTGTTTACCATTACGGGCTACGATGGCTACGATCCTGAAGTGGGCACACGCAATGGGCTTGATTCGGGTACCTATCCGCAGGCCAGAGTGTTGACCGTTGGCGCAAGTATTTCATTTTAAACATTAAGCAATCATTATGAAAACAATATATAAAACCATATTGGGCACCGCGGCTTTCATGGCTGTGGGCTTGGAATTTACGGCTTGTTCGGACTTCTTGGAAACGGAACCGGCCTCGCAGATTTCCGAGAGTGAGTATTATACCACGGAGGAAGAAATGATGAAAGGGCTATATGCCTTGATGGACGAAGTGCAGATTCGACTGATGGAAGTGTGGTCTTACTCTTCGTTGTTGTCTGATGAGTCGGAAACGGGTGGCGGCATAGGTGAAGGTTCTTACAAGACAAAGTGGGACCACTTCAGCTATGATGGCAACAGTTGTTTCGGCGCTTGGGGCTATGGCTCGTGGTGGAACGAGTGGGACTATGGACTTTACAACGGTGTCATAGCTGCCAATAAACTGATAGATCACCTTGCGGGAAGCAGTCTTAATGGCGACTTCGTGAAGCGAGTTGACGCAGAGGCAAAATTTTATAGAGCCCTTTTCTACAATTATTTGTGGATGGGGTATGAGGAGATTCCACTCATTACACGGTCAATGTCGCCCGCTGAAATGTATGAGGTGCATAAAGGGAGCAGGCAGGAAGTGTATGATTTTATGCTCTCAGACCTTGCCGATGAGGTTACGCAGAACCTGCCTGAACGGACCGGGACGCCACAAGGTAGGGTGTGTCGTGACGCGGCCAAGCTGTTGCGCACGAAGATCATTCTCTTTCATAGGGATGAGGCCAAGTATCAGCAGGCGCTCAATGACATGAAGGAAATTATTAACAGCGGTCGTTATGCGCTCAATCCTGACTATCAAAGCCTTTGGTGGAAAAAAGGCGAATGGGGCAGGGAGTCTATTTACGAAGTGGCCTTTGCCGGCAATAATACGGGCGAGGGCAACAGTGTTTGTCGCTCGGTGGGCGGACGAAACATCATCGATCCGCGGAGCGCGGAGCAGGGTGGACTGTGCGAGGGCTATGGTCAGAACACCATGCCATCGACCATCTATAAGATGTTTGAGCCGGGCGATACCCGTAGGGAAGGCACGGTTATCGTGTGGGCCGATGAAATGAAGAAGGTGAATGACCTCGTGTCGGCGGGAAAACTGGCCGCGGGAAGTCGTTTTAATGTGAGTGAGCAGCAGGAGAATTACGAAGGATTGGGCCATTATAAATATCAACCGCGCAAGGAGAGTGCGTCTGATGTGAATCCGCTTTACAACTATGCGGCCTCTTATCGGTTCTATCGCTATGCCGATGTGCTCCTATTGGCTACCGAATTGCAAGCTCGAATCCATGGAAAGGTGGATGGCGAAGGGCAGAAATGGTTTGACCAGATTAGGGATAGGGCCTTTGGCGACACAGCGCATAGGCTGAATCTGTCGGCTATGTCTAAGCAGCAACTGTTGGATGTCATCTTTAAGGAGCGTGGTTATGAGTTTATCGACGAGATGCAACGCTGGTTTGATATTCTGAGATTTGATAAAGGAACGGAGATTTTGGCCGCGAAAGGTTGGACGGAAAAGTATAGGTATTTCCCGATAGACCAGTCGGAAATAGATCGTTCTAAAGGTCATCTGACGCAGAATCCCGGTTGGAGCAAGTAATAGTTTGATAAGTGAAATCATTTTATTCATTAGTCGGCCGGGAGAAAGCGCCCGGCCGGCTATCAAATAACAATGCTATATGAAAATAGGTGTAGATGTTGGAGGAACAAATCTCAGGGCCGGACTTGTTGACGGAGGGCAATTGATAGAGGTTATTGATGTGAATTGTCCCGCCGATGGATCGGAACAAGAGGTCATGGAGGCTATTTTTGATGTGATAGGTCGCTTGTGGATTCCTTCGGTGATGGGCATAGGAGTGGGTATTCCTTCATTGGTTGACGCAGAAAAGGGGATTGTATATAATGTTGTGAATATCCCTTCATGGAAAAAAGTGTACCTCAAGGAAGCCTTGGAGAACCGTTTTAAGGTGGAAGTGGGTATCAATAACGATGTCAACTGTTTTGCCTTAGGCACTCATTGTTATGGGGCGGGCCAAAGTTTTCAGCATATTGTGGCCATAACCTTGGGCACGGGGCTGGGCGCCGGCCTGATTATCAATGACCGACTGTACGGAGGTAATAATACGGGAGCAGGCGAGATAGGTTGTCTGCCCTATTTGGAGCATAACTTTGAGTACTACTGTAGCAATGCTTTTTTTAAGCGTAATTACCATTGCTGTGCGGCGGATCTTTCGTCAAAATTTGATGAGAAAACCATGGTGCGGGCTTGGAATGAGTTTGGTCAGCACTTGGGACGATTGGTGTGTGCGGTGATTGACGCCTATGATCCCCAAGCCATCGTCTTTGGAGGAGGCATTTCGAGGAGCTTTGATTGCTTTCGGCCTGCTATGTTGGCTGAAGTTTCCCGCTTTCCTTTCCCCGAAACGGTGCGGCGTTTGCGTATTTTAAGAGAAGAGACTACCCATGTGGCGCTGTTGGGAGCCTCGTTGTTGATAGGATAGAAAAAGGCCGTGACCAACAAATGATTGGGTCACGGCCTTTTTGTTTGTATGTATTGAAAAAGTGGAAATGCTTTTCCGGCTTGTGATTCGATGGTCGGGTTAGTCGTTAAACTGGTTCTCGACAATCTCGGTCAGGACGTTTTTGATGTCAAGTCCTGCGGCACTTACCTGCTGGGGAATGAAGCTGGTGACGGTCATTCCGGGCGTGGTGTTGATTTCGAGCATGTTGATCTTGTCGTTACCGTCCTTGTCTTTCGATATGATATAGTCAATACGAATGATTCCGTTGGCATGAAGAATATCGTAGATGCGGCTGGTTTCTTTGGCTACTTGCTCTGTTGTTTCCTTTGAAAGACGGGCGGGAGTGATCTCCTGAACCTGTCCGTTGTACTTGGCATCATAGTCGAAGAACTCGTTGCTGGTGACAACTTCAGTGGCGGGAAGCACAACCGTGTGTTCTCTTGTCTTGTAAATACCTTGTGAGATTTCGGTTCCTTCAAGGAAAGATTCGACCATTACTTCGTCGCTTTCCATGAAAGCCACGCGTAAGGCGGGAGCCAATTGGTCGATATTCTTTACTTTCGATACGCCGAAACTGCTGCCGTCGGCTGCGGGTTTCACGAAACAAGGCATTCCTATGCGCTTTTCGATGGCTTCCTCGTCGTAGTCTTCGCCTCTGCGGAGCAAGAGACTGTCGGCCACATTGACGCCAAAGCCACGCAGGTAGTTATTGAGTACGTATTTGTCAAAGGTCATTGCCTCCACCAAAACGCCGCTGGTACTGTAGGGAATGCCCAAGAGCTCAAAGTAACTTTGCATCAGTCCGTTCTCACCGGGCTGTCCGTGGATGGTGATATAGGCGTAATCAAAGAGCACTGCCTTACCGTTGAGCAGGAAAGAGAAGTCGTTTTTGTCGATTTGGGCAGTTTCTCCATTCTCCAAATCCACGTGCCAATCTTGACCTTTGATGTCAACGATGTAGATGTTGTACTTCTCTTTGTCGAAAAAAGAATAGAGTCCTTGGGCTGATCGCAAGGATACATCATGTTCGGATGAGTCTCCACCGCATACGATGGCAATGTTTCTCTTTAATATTTCCATTTATCTTGTCTTTTATTTTATTCAAATGTGTTTGCTGTGGTGCCCTTAATGAAGTGGCGCCATTTATCTATGAGTTGGGCAAAGTCGGTTGGCCACTCGCTGTTGAAGTCCATTTGCTGCTTTGTCGTGGGGTGGATGAAGCCCAATGTCTTTGCGTGGAGCGCCTGTCGTGGGCATAATTTAAAGCAGTTTTGTATGAATGCCTTGTAGGTGCTGCTGCGTTGACCGCGCAAGACTTCGTTTCCACCGTAGCGCTCGTCACAAAACAAGGGGTGACCGATGTGCTTCATGTGGGCACGTATCTGATGTGTGCGGCCCGTTTCGAGGATACATTCCACTAATGTTGTATAGCCGTAGCGCTCTATCACACGATAATGGGTGACCGCGGGCTTGCCTATCTCGGAGTCGGGAGCAAAGACTTTCATGCGCAGACGGTCTTTGGGGTCGCGTCCGATATTGCCTTCGATGCGTCCTTCGTCATCTATCAGGTTGCCCCATACGAGTGCATGATAGCTTCGATGCGTGGTTTTGTTGAAGAATTGTTTGCCTAATACGGTCTTGGCCTCGGGTGTCTTGGCTACGACCAGCAGGCCGCTGGTATCTTTGTCAATGCGATGTACGAGGCCCACTTCGGGATCGTTAGGGTCAAATTCCTTGACATCTTTCATGTGCCAAGCCACCGCGTTGATCAGTGTTCCCGTGAAATTACCGGCTCCGGGGTGCACCACCATCCCTGCTTCCTTATTAATGACCATCAATTGGTCGTCTTCGTAGACGATGGTCAAGGGTATATCCTCGGCTACAACGGATGAGTCGTGCTTCGGTTTGTCAAGCATGAGGGTGATAACATCGGCCGGTCTAACCTTATAATTGCTCTTGACCGGAGTGCCGTTTACAAAGATGAAACCTGCGTCGGCCGCGTTCTGAATACGGTTTCGGCTCTGATAAGGATTCTTCTCTGCCAGATATTTATCGATTCTGACAGGGCTTTGGCCCGGATCAACCTCTATTTTCCAATGTTCATAGAGCCCCGGTTCGGTATCACTACTTGGAAAAACACTCTCTTCAAGCAGGTCATCCTCTAAGGGACTCATCATATTTGGTTCAATCATATATTATGGGTTAGCCGGCTTTTGAGGTGTTTCCGATTTGGGATCGGTAGGAGTTGGCTCGGGAGATGTTACGACATCAAACTCATCCACGTCACTTTCTTCCGTCTCAAAGGGTTGTTCTACCGGGTCAATATAATTAATGTCGTCTTCAGCACTGCGCATTCCATTGCCTACTTGTATGACAAGAGAATCCTCGATGGATATTCTTTCACCGACAACTACATGTTTTCCTTTCACCAAAACTCCATAAACCCAGTCTTTTTCGCCAGTGACGAATTCCGGATTTCCTAATTTAAAGCCCATTGCGGTCAGCTTTGCCATGGCTTCCCTGAGCGAACTGTTGTCTATAATGTCGGGAAGGGTAAGCGTGGGGGAGTGGTTTGAGTTGATGGTTACATAGATAATGTGTCCCGATTTTACTTTTGTACCCGGTGCCGGACTTTGTTCGAGGATGCAATCAGCCGGTAAGTTCTTGACATATCCCGTATCGCTGACCTCCATTTCCAATCCCTTGTCGTTCAGGATGTGCAGGGCGTCAGCGTATTTCATGTGTTTCATATTGGGGATTTCAATGGCTTCTCCGTGATGGGTATAAAGGTCGAGGCCATATCTTACGCCAAAGATGAGCGCGATTACTACCGCAATCATCGCCAAGATATTACCCCATAAATACCAACTTTTAAACTTCATGATAAATTCTGAAGACTTCATACCATAGATTCGTGTGCACAAAAGTACAAAAAAAACAGAAAGAAGCAAAGATAACTCTTTACTTCTTTCTGTTTTCTGCTAATATTCCGTTTGAGTGGTAATTACTTACCGTGGTGCTCATCAGAAACAGTTAACTTTTTACGGCCGTGTGCACGACGTGAAGCCAATACGCGACGACCATTCTTTGTTGACATGCGCTCGCGGAAGCCGTGCTTGTTTACGCGGCGACGATTGTGAGGCTGAAATGTTCTTTTCATTTTGCTATGTTATTTTATTGTTTATTATTCGCTTTTGAATATCCGCAGGAAACGGACGAAAAGGGCTCAAAGCTGCCTTCGAACCTTTTGGGTTGCAAAATTACTCATATTTTTCTAAATACCAAAGAATAAACGGTTTTTTCATGCTATTTTTTTTGTAATCTTCCCATTTTACCGTAACTTTGCAGCCATATTTTGACACTTTTATCAGAATAATATACATATTGAATATAAAAAATGATTAATTCACAGGAAATTAAAATCGGAACTTGCATCCGTATGGATGGCGGTATCTGGAGATGTATTGATTTTCAGCACCGTAAGCCGGGAAAAGGAAACACAGTAATGAATACAAAGCTGAAGAATGTTGCTGACGGCCGTGTGCTCGAGCGTACATTCCAAGTAGGCTTCAAGTTGGACGACGTGCGTGTTGAGCACCGTCCTTACCAGTATCTTTACGAAGATCCTACGGGATTCATCTTTATGAATCAGGAAACATTTGAGCAGATTCCAATCGCTAAGGATCAGATAACCGGCGTTGAGTTCATGAAGGAAGGCGATATAGTTGACATCGTTACAGACACTTCCGATGGCACAATCCTTTCCGCTGAAATGCCGGTTAAGACCAATTTGCGTGTCGCTCACAGCGAGCCGGGTATCAAAGGTGATACCGCAACCAACGCCACGAAGCCTGCGACATTGGAGACCGGCGTAGAAGTTCGTGTACCTTTGTTTATCAATGAGGGTGACCTCATTCAGGTAGATACACGCGACGGTAGCTACTTGAGCCGCGTTAAAGAATAAAATCCCGCCGGGATTGACGATAGATGTTGGGTGATGGGTGAAATGGTTGGTCAACCATGGCCCTTCACCCAACATTGTTTTTATCATCGCCATGCTGCGTTTGGCATTTATATTCCTATGAAATATTTTGCATAGAAATAAAGAATGGCCTTGCGGTAGTTGCGCTTAGCATTTATATTCCCATGAAATACTCTGTAATAGTACCCGTGTTCAATCGTCCCGACGAGGTGGATGAATTGTTGGAAAGTCTTTTGACGCAATCGGTAAAGGATTTTGAAGTGATAGTGGTAGAGGACGGTTCTACCGTTTCCTGCCAATCGGTTTGTGAGAAATACAGCGACCGTCTTGACCTGAAATATTACTACAAGCAGAACAGTGGGCCCGGCCAGAGCCGTAATTACGGGGCCGAACGGGCTGCCGGCGAGTATCTTATCGTGCTCGACAGCGACGTGGTATTGCCGCAGGATTATTTCAAGAATGTTGACGCCGAGTTACGACGGGAGCCTGCCGACGCTTTTGGTGGTCCCGACAAAGCCCACGATTCGTTTACCGATGTGCAGAAAGCCATTTCTTACTCCATGACAAGTTTCTTCACGACAGGCGGCATTCGCGGTGGAAAAAAGAAGCTCGATAAGTTTTATCCCCGTTCTTTCAATATGGGCATACGCCGTGATACTTACATGAGTTTGGGCGGATTCAGCAAGATGCGCTTTGGAGAGGACATCGATTTCTCCATCCGTATCTTCAAGGCAGGCTATCGTTGCAGGCTCTTTCCGCAGGCTTGGGTATGGCATAAGCGCCGCACTGACTTCCGCAAATTTTGGCGACAAGTGTATAACAGTGGCATTGCCCGCATCAATTTGTATAAGAAATATCCCGAAAGTCTGAAGCTCGTACATCTTTTACCGATGGTTTTCACGGTGGGATGTGCCTTCTTGGGCTTGATGTTTGTATTGGGAATCGTGCTCTTTTTCTTGCTTCCGGCCGGTATGCAGCAGGCCTTGGGCTGTGTCATCAGCCTATTGGCATTGGCCCCATTGGTACTCTACAGCCTGATGATTTTCGTTGACGCTACGCGGGAAAATGGCAGTGCCAAGATAGGACTGCTCAGCATTTTGTCGGCTTTCATTCAGCTCACGGGCTACGGTTGTGGCTTTTTGGAGGCGTGGTGGCGGCGCTGTGTGCGGGGGCAAAGCGAGTTCCAAGCCTATAGCAAGACCTTTTATAAGTAAAAAGGTGGTCCATTATCAATCATGCAAGGCCTATTTATAATAATGTATGGGCCGGCAAGAGGCGTATAACTTATGACAAAACTTACGATTACCGACTGGGCCGAGGAAGACCGTCCACGTGAAAAAATGGAACGACTAGGCGCCGCGGCCTTGAGCAATGCGGAGCTGTTGGCCATTCTCATAGGCTCGGGCTCACCCAAGGAGAGCGCCGTCGATCTGATGAAACGGGTGATGAGCGATTGCAACAACAACCTGAACACGCTCGGAAAGCTGACCATTCGCCAGTTGGAAGCCTATAACGGCGTGGGACCGGCCAAGGCCATCACCATTCTTGCGGCCTGCGAGTTGGGTAAGCGACGCATGATGGAACGGCCCGAGGAGCGTGTCGACTTAGGTTCGGCTACGGCCATATACAACTATATGCACCCCCGCATGCAGGATTTAGACGTGGAGGAGGCTTGGATATTGCTGATGAATCAGAATTACAAGCTCATAAAGGCCGTGCGAGTGAGCCATGGCGGGTTGAGCGAAACGGCTGTTGACGTGAGAGTTATCATGAAAGAAGCGTTGCTCAACAACGCTACCATCATGGCCTTATGCCACAACCATCCCAGCAACCATGCCCAACCCAGCACGATGGACGACCAGTTGACCCAACGAATGAAGAAAGCCTGCGAGCTCATGCGCATTTATTTTCTCGACCATGTCATCATTACCGATGGCCGATATTATTCTTACAACGAGGAAGGACGCTTGTAAGTCCGGCCACGTTACTGATAACTAAGGTCCCGTTTTTAAGCAAATTAGTTCTTACCTTTATATAAAAAGATTAAGCACAATGGATATTCATCAACTTTATGAAATCTATCTGAACCACCCTGTCATTACCACTGACAGCCGCGACTGCCCGGAGGGCAGCCTTTTCATCGCCCTGAAAGGCGACTCGTTCGATGGTAATAAGTTCGCTGCCATGGCGTTGTCAAAAGGTTGCAGCTACGCCATCGTGGACGATCCGGCCTGCGTCGTGCCGGGCGATGACCGCTTTATCCTCGTCGATAACGCCCTTACGGCTTTTAAAGAGTTGGCCCGAGAGCATCGTCGCCGGTTCGATATTCCCGTCATAGGTATCACCGGTACCAACGGTAAAACCACCACCAAAGAATTGATTTCGGCCGTGTTGGCCGAGAAATACGAGGTGATGCACACGCTCGGCAATTACAATAATGACGTCGGTGTGCCCAAGACGCTCATGCGCCTGCAGCCCTCCCACGAGATTGCCGTGGTGGAAATGGGCGCCAGCCATCCCGGCGACATCAAGCAATTGGTAGACTATGTGGAGCCGACATGCGGCCTTGTGACCAACGTGGGGCGTGCCCATTTGCAGGGATTTGGCAGTTTTGAGGGCGTAAAGCGTACCAAAGGCGAGCTCTACGACTATCTCAAGGCCAATGATTGCACCGTTTTCCTCAATGAGAGCAATGCCGACCTCGTGGAAATGGCTCGACAGCGCGAGCTCGACAGGGTTATCAGCTACGGTCAAGGCGACGCTTACCGGGTGAGCGGGGAAGTCATCGGTTGCGCTCCTTTCCTGAAATTTGAGTGGCATGCCGTCCTCGCCGCCGGTTCGTTGCCCGTCACTTGCGAGGTACAAACACAGCTCATCGGCGCTTATAACATAGATAACATGCTGGCAGCGATAGCCGTCGGCCTTAGTTTCGGCCTGACTCCGGAGCAGATTAACCATGCTTTGGAAACCTATGTGCCTACCAATAACCGCAGCCAACTGACCGTTACGCCCACCAACAAGCTCTTGGTAGACGCCTACAATGCCAATCCTTCGAGCATGAACGCGGCCATTGACAACTTCAAGCTCATGGATGTAGCGAAGAAAATGGCCATTTTGGGCGACATGCGTGAGCTGGGCGACGTGTCGGAAGCCGAACATCAGAAGGTGGTCGATAAGCTGCGAGAGGATGGTTTTACGGAAGTGTGGCTCGTGGGCGACGAGTTTTGCCAAACGATCACCGACTTCCGCAAGTTCCATAACGTGGAGGAAGTGAAGGCCGAGATAGCCAAGTGCCGCCCCGAGGATTATTATATCCTCATCAAAGGCAGTAATGGCATAAGGCTGTTTGAATTGCCCGAACTGCTATAACATAAGAAATAAGGTGAAAGCCGCCCCCGCTTCATTGAGCCGGGGCGGCTTTTTTGTGTACTATAAGATAAGGAATAGGAAGAAAATTATCCGCTTCCCATGAAGCTATATCTATCTTTTCTTGTTTTATAAGGTATGGGATAAAAAGAAAGCCGCTCACTCTCCGAAGAGAAGTAAGCGGCATAATGAAAGGAGGAGTGGTGCCACCAGGAATCGAACCGGGGACACAAGGATTTTCAGTCCTTTGCTCTACCAACTGAGCTATGGCACCTTGCATATTTCCTTAAAGCGAGTGCAAAGGTATAGTTTTTATGCGGTATAAGCAAATTTTTCGCAAGAAAATTATCTTATATGGGAAAAATAGCTTATCTTTGCACCCGCAATGAGATTACTATTCGTTAGAAATCAGGTTGCAATCGGGATGTAGCGCAGTTGGTAGCGCACTACGTTCGGGACGTAGGGGTCGCCAGTTCGAATCCGGTCATCCCGACAGCAAGGAAGCAGGTTGAATGATTTCAACCTGCTTTTTTCGTATTCTTTTGTGGCGTGAGGGTGGCTTTGGGGCAATGGGCCTTGGCGCTTGAGGCTAAAGGGGCTTGGCAGCGCTGTTTTCAAAGCAGGCCTTTTACCGTGTGAAAGGCCAGCTTTGAGGTTGTCAGAAGGCTGCTTTGAGCGGGCGAAAGGGCAGTGATGAGGTCAGACAAGTCGGACTGGTCAGACCGGTCGGAACAGCTTTAGATAAATAAATAGCCCGCTTGGCTCTTTTTATTAAAATAGTTTTGAAACTTTAATAGCCAATCTTTGTGGGCACGGGGGATTATTGTATCTTTGCAATAATAGACAACCTAAAACGACATAAACAATTTTCAACATGGAATACGCAGCTATTGAGACCATTCTTCGCTCCTTTTTGATGGAGGGAACCGTTGAGGCTATCAAGCCATTGGGCAACGGACTGATTAACGACACATTTAAAATAACGACACAAGAGGCCGACAAGCCCGACTATGTTTTGCAGCGAATTAACAACGCCGTGTTCACGGATGTGGACTTGTTGCAGCATAACATCGAGGTGGTAACACATCATATCCGCCGTAAATTAGAGGCGCAGGGCACGGCCGACATCGATCGGAAGGTGTTGACTTTCGTGGCCACGCAAGACGGCAAGACCTATGTGAAGGACGAAAAGGAGCAGTATTGGCGCCTTTCGGTGTTCATTCCACGGTCGGTGACGGTGGAAAGTGTGACGCCGGAAAGCTCACGCTATGCGGGCGAAGCCTTCGGACAGTTCGAGGCAATGCTCGTGGACGTGCCCGAAGAGTTGGGCGAAACCATTCCCGACTTCCATAACATGGGTTTCAGGTTGCGCCAACTGAACGACGCCGTGGCGGCCGATGTGAAGGGAAGGGCTAAGGAGGTGAAGGCCGAATTGGACCTCATCGCCGAGCATGCCGAGCAAATGTGCTTTGCCGAGCGGCTCCATCAGGCCGGCAAATTGCCCAAGCGACTGTGTCATTGCGACACGAAGGTGAATAACATGCTGTTCGATGAGGAGGGCAATGTGCTCTGTGTAATCGATCTCGACACCGTTATGCCCAGCTTTGTGTTCTCTGATTTCGGCGACTTTATGCGCACCGCGGCCAACAACACGACCGAAGAAGACGCTTGTTTGGATAATGTAGGTTTCAAGATGGATATTTACCGGGCTTTTACCGAGGGCTATCTGCGTTCGGCCGGCGTGTTCCTGACGGAGGAGGAGATAAGCCATCTGCCTTTGGCGGCGGCCATGTTCCCCTTTATGCAGGCCGTAAGATTCTTGGCCGATTACCTCAATGGCGACGTGTATTACAAGACCCAATATGCCGAGCATAACCTCGTGAGAACCCGAAACCAGTTGAGACTCTTCACCGATGTGATGGCGAAGCTCCCCGAAATGGAGGCTTATTTGGCTTCGATAAGGAAATAACACGTCGTTCGGAAACCATGAACAGTGTGTGGAAAAAGGCGGGTTGGCTGGCCGTCGTGGCGCTCGGGTTGAGCGTTCGGCTGTCGGCGCAGGTGGAAGTGGCCGATTCGGCTGTCATCAATGGCTACATGCGCCATTTCAAGATGGTCATTCCCCAAGGCATGAAGGCCAAGGCTCCGCTGGTGATGGTGCTCCATGGGTATGGCAGCAGCTATCTGAAAAAGAAGACATACATGCGCAAGGCGGCCGAAAGGCATGGCTTCGCGCTCTGCGTGCCCGACGGTTTGAAAGACCCCAAGGGCAAGCGCAGTTGGAACGTGGGCTATCCGCAGCAGGACGGATGGCGTGAGGATGATGTTGACAACCTATGCAAGTTGGCCGTCCGGGTGCAGCGTAAATACGGCTTGAGCAAGGAAAATACTTTCTTGACGGGGATGTCTAACGGTGGTGATATTTGCTATCTGTTGGCCGGTCGCAAACAGTCTACCTTCAAGGCCATGGCTTCGGTGTCGGGACAGCTTATGAAATGGATTTACACGGGGCCGTGGGCCGGGCAGGCTATGCCCTTTATGGAGATTCACGGCACGGCCGATCCCACGTCGCTCTTCGATGGCGACCTGACGGGTGTTGGCGGATGGGGTGCTTATCTGCCGGTAAGAATGGCCGTGAATGCCATGGCGGCCCACAACCGTTGCCTGCAAGTAGAGACCGAGGAGCGTGAGGGGCTGACGCCGACTAACGGCCATAAGGTAACCATCATGCGCTACTCGGGTGGCAGGAATGGGGCCGACGTGTGGTTCTACGAGATAAAGGGCGCCGTCCATAGCTGGCACATGGCCGATATTGACACCGGTGAGGAAATATGGAAGTTCTTTTCCCGATACCTTGTTGGAGTAGTTGACGAGTGAACGAGTAGACAAGTTAACGAGTTGTTTGCTTGCAGTTGACGAGTTTTTAGTTAACGAGTTAACAAGTTGTTTGCTTAGTTTTTGGCTACAGTTTATTAGCTATAAACATAAAACGGATGACCAATGGCCATCCGTTTTTATTTGTGTGTTGATAGAAAGGCTATCAACTTGTCAACTAATAACTTGTCTACTCGTCTACTCGTACACTCGTCTACTAAGCTAATAACTTGTCAACTTGTCTACTCGTACACTTGTCTACTAAGCTAACAACTCGTTAACTCGTCAACTTGTACACTCGTTAACTAAGAAAATTTACTTGATTTTCTCATATACATAAAGCTCATGTACCTCACCGGTGTAGCCTTCTTCGGTGAAAGGACCGATGGGCATGCCGAGCAATATTTGGTTACCACGGTTGTTGAGCACCACAAGATCATCGTTGGTGGGGTCGATAGAGAGGCCCTCTATCTCACCGGCACGGCGGAAATCGCCCATTTCGCGGAAGAGCTGGATGCGTCCTGCCATGGCGCCTGCGGCCACCTTGCCGGGCTTCTTCACAGCCTTAAAATTCTCAACGGACACTTGTGTACCGTCTTTCAAACCGGTATAGGGCACGCTGGTGATGTCGGCCACGTAGATATTGTCGGCAATGCCGAAGGTAGACTCGCCGTCGTCAGCGGCAAAAAGCATTTTACCATCGGCGATAAAGATACCCTGACACCAGTAAGGACATGGACGACACTGCATCTTGGTGTAGTATTTGCCCGTTTCAAGGCTGTAGCAATAAACGTAACGGCTGTCTACCCAGTCGCTCATCCATACCATGTTCTTCTCTCGGTCGACGGCAAGTCCGGAGCATTCTACTTGTCCCGACTCGGCAATCCATGGAATGGTACGTTTCCATTTCAAGGTCTTGGCGTCGTAAACGTCAACGGAAATGTTGTGACCCTGACCGAATTCAAACTTCTCATTGCCGGTATAGATTTCTCCATTGAAGATGTCTATGTCGCCAAAGTGGTTGGCTAATTCAGGATTTTTGAAGGGTTGGTCGTTCTTCATGACGAGGTTGCCCTCCTTATCGTACTTGTAGAGCGCCTTTGTATCGCTCACGTAATAGTAGTCTTTGTCAATGGCAATGCCCTGACGGCCCTTTACCGGGATGACTTTTTTCAACCGATACTCTGTGCCTAAGTGCTGAGCGCTGGCTATCATGCTGACGCAGCAGAGAGCCAACATTAAGAATGTTTTTCTCATTTGTATTTAATTTTGGTTGTTAAATGATTTCTTTATGAAAAAGGTTGGAATGTTTTTAGAATTTGAAAAGACCCATAACTTGGATTTTGCTGGCGCTTGATTTGTCGTTATTGACGAGCTTTGCCTCGTCCTTATACATGGTATGAACGTAGTTGGCTTGGAATTTCAGGCGGGCGTTTACGTGATAGGTCACGCCGAAGAGCAATTGGTTGTAGTTATTGAGGGTAGCTTTATTGACCTTATCGCTGTACATGGAGTATCTTACGATGGGCAACCATGCGCCAATATGATAACCGGCGAGGGCGTAGAAAGCGTCTTCTTTAACAATGTCGGCACCGTCTTTCTTGGATCCGATGTGGCCATATTCGGCACGGAGGTCGAGGCCTTGCGGGTCGTTATACCATGCACCGAAGATGTAACGGGTCATGTCGAGGTTCTTATGCTGTACTGCGCCGATGGTTCCATCGTACTCGCCCCAGTTGAAAGAAGCCTTAACATTGAACTTGTCGATAGGCCGAACGGTCACGGCGGCTACGATGTCCTTGCTCTTGTTGTTGTCATCTTTGTTGGGAAGGGAGCCGTTTGTGACAGAAAAATTGTAGGAAAGATAGTTGAAACCCTTGTCCGAGGGGAGCAAATCGCCCATCAACATGACACCGAGATCACGGCCGTAATCTACGTAGTCGTAGGCAATGGCGTTGCGGCAAACCATGCGATAGCAAACGTCGGAGAAGTCGACGCTCTCGAGCGTGGCCGGAGAGATGTCGTAGTTCTCATAGCCCATGGGGATGTAATACTGACCGGCACGAACCTTGAAGGCGTCGCTTAGCTTGATGGTGGCAAAGGCGTCCATCACCTGAAGATTCTTTTGGCCACGGCCGTTGGTCGTTCCTGAGATACCGCTGAAGGCTTCTATTTGCAAGCGGAAGCTGACATTGTTGCTCACGTTGCCATCGGCGATAAGGCGGAGGCGCTTGGCTTGGAATGAGGAAGAGTGTTTACCGGCGCTGTTGTATTGGTAACCCGTCTGGAGATAGCCCGATATTTTAGGCAATTTCTCTAAGGCTTTTTCCCATCCGGTCTTCTCGGCTGTCGTCTCTTCAGTGGCAGCTACCGCGGCTGTTTCGGGTGTCGTGGCCACGATTTTGCTTTCTTCGGTTGTTTCATGGTTAACGATGTCATTGGCTTGTACTGCTGTTGATACGGCCAAAAGTCCAATGAGGGAGTAAATAAACTGTTTCATAATAAGTTTTTTAAGTTAAAAATAGGATTTTCGTTAGTTATTTTTTCAGTGTAGAATCATAGAATGTGAATGATTCGTGAGGTTACAATATAGTTACATTCTTGTTACAATTACGAAATTAGTGCAATATTTCGTTTGTTATTCTTTTGGCCCCTTGCTTTTCGTTTATTTTAATTAAAATAAACCAAAGTTAAGTTAATATTACCCTATTTTCCTATTTTTATAAAATAACGCAAGCCCGTTCTTTTCGTTATAAAAGAATGGGCTTGCGAAAAATGTAAATAAGATAACTCGTATCTTTCTGTTTACGAAACTATAGTTGCTCTTGTATCTTGATGTTGTCGAGGTAGAGGCGGTTCTTGCCTTGGCCTATTCCCTTGAGGTCCTTGCCCCATTTGGGTCCGCCGATGAAGACTACTTGCGTAGCGGAGGTGGCACCTTTAATCTTGAACTGGAACTTGCTGCCGGCCTCTTTCCATGGGTCGTAGTTTTCACCATGCTCCTTCTTGGGAGAGTCGGGGAATACAGTGATGTCGAAAACGGCCACGGGATAGCTTGAACCTGCTATGTCGATAGTGGCTTTCTTGTCGGCTTCGATGGTACCGGGGCCGATGAGTCCGACGCTCAGCACGCCATCGTCTTTCTTTCCGGTGGTAGCGATGTAACCGATAGATTGGAAAGTCACGGTAACATTAGCCGAGCCCTTGATGGCTGACAAGGCGGGGGATACAAGGTCGCCGGCCACATTGGTCTTGCCTATCTTGGCATAGCCGCGGCCGCCATACATGGCATCGCCGAGTGTGTTCCAGCCCATGGCTTTCTCGGTGTCGTTCCATTTGCTGAACGGAACCTCGGGATAGTTGTAGAGGAAGTCCTCTTTACCTTCCTGCAACCAGTCGAAACGCTCGTTGAGGATAATGCCCGGAGCAGACTGGGTGATGGTGGTCTTGGTGACAAGGTTGCTGAATTCGCCCTCGCCTTGGCAGGTAAGAACCACTTCGCGCTTATCGTCTTCGTTCTTGTCGAAGGCGATGGTGACGCTATTTTCACTGACTGACTCTATCCGGGCCCAGCTAACGTTGTCAAGTGAGGGCTTCCATTTGACATTGGCGTCGACCGTTATCTGTATGTTTCCGGCCGTGGGCAGGGCTACGTAGCCGGTTTCGGCATTGAGAATGGCAAGCGAAGGCACGCTGGCGTCTTGCACGATTTCGAGTGATTTCACTTTTTCATTGCCTGAATATACGTCAATGTGACCTTGGCGGCCAGTGAATGCGGGGTTGGGATCGACCCAATAATAGAAGATTCCGTCATCTTCGCCTTCCGTGATGTAGGTGTGAAGCCATTGACTGTCCTCTTCTGAGGTCCTGATCGTCCAATCGCGGTTGGAGCGAAGGGTGACAGGCGCCATGTTGGTTTTGGTGATACCGGCAATGCTTACGTTGACAGTTTCGAGGTTACCGTCGAAAGCGTAGTAGGGATCGCCGCTGTTTTTGGAGTCGTCAGCGCAGGAACTGAAGCTGAATGAGCCCAGCAGGAGCGCTCCTAATATGAATATGTTTCTTGTTTTCATCGTGATACGGTTTTAGAATTATTTACCTGATTCAATTGCGCTCTTGCTCCACCACACGGGTGTTTTCATGTCATTGGCACCTCCCATGCGCTTGAGCGCGGCCTCGGCGTTGTCATGATTGGTGGCTATGGTTGTGTTAGGATAAGCAAAACGGGTAGGAAGAACGCCGTCGTTCATCCACGACTCGTCTATCTTGAGCTCGGGATAGCCTGTTCTACGGTATTCGGACCAACCCTCCATACCTATCATGAAGGCTGCCAAATAGCGCTGTTGACCAATGAGCTTTAGCTTATTGGCAGCGTCGTCCCATGAAGCGAGGGGGCTCACGAGGAAGTCTTCGATGGCCTCATCGGTAATCGTGTTGTCAGGATTGGTAGCCGCACCAAAAGCAGACCACTTCTTTAGCGAGGCCTTTACGGCGTTGAGATAGTGCGTCTTTGCTGTTTCCTCGCCACCGCTGATCCATCCTTTCATGGCAGCCTCTGCCAAAATAAACTCTACTTCGGCGTAATCCATTAGCCATTCATCGGCTGTATAGCGAACGAAAGAGGTATAATTAAGGTAATCACCGCCACCAAAGTCGCCCTTGTTTTGGTTCATGCCGGTGCCTTTCCAGTAGGCACGGCCTTTCGCCATCTTAGCGATGATAGGTAAACGGGGGTCAACATTCATGTCGACTTTCTCATTAGAGGGTTGCTTGAGCACCATGAGGCCAATGAGATTTGGCGTGGTGCGGTAGACTTCTAAATCGGACTGAGTGTATTCTCCCGGGTCAAACTCGCTGTAGTAGGGGGCAACACCTGAGAAAACCACGGTGGCATTATCGTCGTTGGAGGCGATGATGGGGTAGGATTCGGGCTCTGTGACAATCTGTTTGATCTTCTCTGTCACGGTCGTACTGCCATCGACGGTAGTTTGAGGACGGCCACTGACGCGGCAGAGCAGGCGCAGATAGAGCGAGTTATTGAATTTACGCCATTTCTCCATGTCGAGTTTATACATTCCGTCGAGCGCTTTCTCGGCCTCATTGACGGTAGGTTTGCCGGCATAAATCTTATTGGCAGCCTCCAAGTCGGCGAACATCTGCTTGTAGACATCCTCTTGTGAGTCAAATATAGGGGTCTTGATGCCTTCCGTGGCTTTGAAAGCTTCACCGTAAGGAATGTCTCCGAATACATCGGTCAGTCCATTCGTATAGAGCACTTTCATCGTGAGCGCCACAGCCTCGAGGGCTTTATTATTTTGTATGGTGGCCAATCGGTGCATTTCCACGGAGTTGGTGGCATAGCGTGCGTAGGTATTCCAAACGGAAGTCCAGTTGGCGTCGCCAATATCATACTTGTAAACACGGCCCAGCGAGTTACCGGTCAGCGCGAAGTATTGGGCCAATTCGTTGTTCCAATAGTAGCTGTAGTAAGTCAAAGCGTTGGCGCCGCCGTAGAGCAAAGGCTCGAACATAGAGCTGGCGCTGAGCTTTCCGCCTGCAACCGTTATCTTGTTAGGGTTGGTATTGGTCTGGTCGAAGTTGTCAGTACATGCTGTTGTCATGAGCAGACCACAGGCCAATAGCGCTATTGTTGGGATTTTGATATTCTTCATAATCAATTAGAATGAAAGTTTTACATTGATACCATAGGTTCGAGTCATAGGTGATGACATGGTTTCGATACCTGCGTGGATGTCGGCTCCATTCACCATGGCCGTTTCCGGGTCGTATTGAGGGAAGCTGGTCAGGCAGAACAAGTTAGTAGCATACACGCCGAGGCTGGCGTTTGTCAAGAATTTAGTCTGCTTGCAGAGCTTGGCGGGCAGGGTGTAGTCAAGGCGTACCTCTTTCAGTTTGAGGTAAGAAGTGCTGAAAGTGTTCTCTTCGCCGTTGTCGCGGTTCCACACATACGTATTATAATAGGTCTGCGCGCTGGCAAATACCGTGTTGTTCAGCGTGTAAACACCCGGTTCGCCGGTGGCTTGCACACCTTCTACGACCATTCCGTCGTAGCGTCCTTCGAGTGAGTTCTTTAACTTGCCTTGGTAAGACAGCGCAAAGTTGGTAACAGAATAGCAATGGCCGCCATACTGTCCGGCAAAAGCCATGGAGAGATTGAAGTTCTTGTAGCGAATGCTGGTGTTCAAACCACCGGTCCAATCGGGGGTAACCTTTCCTAAATCAATCAACTCACTCTTGTCAAGCGTGGGATAACCTTGCTTGTTAATGACTTTCATGCCGCTGCAGTCTATCTTGTTTCCCTTGTCGTCAAGGTAGTAAGAACCTTCCGGGGCACGTGTGTAGCCGTGGCTGTAAAGGTGATACATTTCCTTACCTAAGTAGGAGTAAACATATACACGGTTGCCGATGGTGGTACCCATGTCGGTCTGATAGGGAGTGGCGGGGTCCCAACCATCTTGCAGTCTTTCAAGTTTGTTCCAGTTCTTTGACCAGTTTATGTTGACGTTCCATTCCCAATCACGTGTCTTAACGGGAGTGAAGCCTAAGGTAAACTCAAGTCCCTTGCTGCTGATCTCGCCCGCATTGATGGTATAACCTGTAGCTCCGGTGATTTGATCGGCGGCTACAGAGACGATCTGATTGGTGGTGCTGGTGGAATAAGCGGTGAAGTCGAAGCTGACGCGGCCGCCAAACAATTTACCTTCCAAGCCACCTTCCCAACTTTCTTGGTTCTCTGGTTTGATGTTAATATCGGGTATTGTGCCGGAGATAGTGTAGCCGCCATAGTATTTGGTGGCGTTATAATAGCGGTCAAGGGTATAGGGTGATGTGTCGGTACCTACGTTAGCCCATGACAGTTTGAGCTTGAGCATGTCTACCCACTGGGTTTTCTTGTTAAGGTTAAGGACCTTATCGAGCAGGATACTGGCTGAAACAGAAGGATAGTTGTACGAGCGGTTGCCTGCGCTTAAGGTACTTGACCAGTCGTTGCGGTCGGTAAGTTCAAGGTAATAGGTATTGTCCCAACTGAAGGAAGCAAAGCCGTAGAAGCTGTTTACTTTCTTCTTGGAATGATAACTGAACACGTCGGGACTGTAACCGGATGGAACATTGTACACGTTATATACGCCATCGTTCTGCAAACGGTTCAAAGTGACGCGGTTGTTATAGTATTTGTAGTTGAGACTGTTGCCTCCGAACGAAGCGGAAAAGCCGAGACGGTCGCCAACTAACTTATTATTGACGTATGTAAATAGGAAATCGTTGTTGATGTTGTAGGTTCTTGTGGCTTGCTCACGGTAGAATCCTTCTTGATACCCTGATGTATAGAATGGTTTTTGCTGCGTTCTCCACTGGTCAGTAAAGTCGAGTGAGGAGCGAAGTTTCAGAGTCAGACCTTTCATAAGGTGGATATTGAGCGATACATTGCCATAAATACGGTTCTTGTTCATGGCGTTGGTCTCTTCATAGATATTCCTATAAGGATTCAAGGGCTGGTCAGAGCGGTAGACAACGCTTTTTCCGTGCTCACCTTTTCCATTAAAGTTCTCTAACGTGTAGCGTCCGCCGAAGTATTCGTCGGCATAAACAGAAGCCGGTTGGTTGGTATATGCCATAGTAAGGGCATAGATAGGGTTCTGTGAGGAATAACCGGTTGCGGGAAGGTTGTTGCTTCGTTTGTTGAGGAAATTCACACGACTGCTCACGCTGATGTTCTTGCTGATGGGACTGTCGAAGGCAAGTGCGATGGCGTCGCTGGTGTAACCGGTGTTTGGCATAATCCAATTGTTGCGTGTATCGGTAAGCGATACACGAGCGTTAGTGCCTTTTCCATTGCCTCCACTGACCGTTATGCTGTTTCTGTAGGTGGCACCTGTCTCGAAGAAACCGGTGTACCAATCATCCGCATATTGCCATGGAAGTTTGGTAAACTTACCCGTTTCCCAATCTTTTGAAAGGTATTGATAGCGCAATTGGTTAGAATCATATTTCTCACCAAAGGCATAGCGTGAAATGTGATCGGTCGTTGCGATACCGTCGGGGGCCTCTTCGGCCGTTAATTTCCAGAAACTGAAGGGCTCACGTCCCATGTCGCTACCGGGTCCATAGGTCTTTTGGAAGTCGGGCCAATAGCCTGCTTTCTCAAATGTGACGGAAGAGTTAAGGGTTACGCCCCATCCTTTCTTACCGCTTCCGCCTTTGGTTGTGATGACGATAGCGCCGTTACCGGCCATTGAACCATAAAGAGCTGTGGCGGCAGCACCCTTCAATACGGTTACTGACTCTATGTCTTCAGGGTTAATATCGCCCGCGCCGTTACCGAAATCCACGGGCGCATCCTGATTGCTATAGGTGGCTCCACTACCCGTGGAAACCGTTCCGGAGGTAACGGGCACGCCGTCTACCACAAAGAGTGCTTCACTATTACCGTAGTTCAGTGAGTGATCACCACGCAAAGTCACACGCATCGAACCCATGGGACCGGTACCGGCTTCGATCATGGATAGACCTGCAACCTTTCCTTTCATGCCATTCATCCAGTTGCCGCTGACCGTTTTGTTCAAGTCTTCGCCTGAAACTTTGGAAACGGAGTAGCCCAATGACTTTTCTTCACGTTTGATACCAAGCGCTGTTACGACAACATCTTTGAGCGTCTTGGCGTCCTCTTGCATGATGACAGTGAGCGTGCGCTTGTTACCAACCTTCACTTGTTGGGCGTCATAGCCTATATAAGTGAAATTAAGAATGGGCTCTTTGCCTGTTACGGTGATGGTGAAGTTACCATCAATGTCGGTGATGGCCCCGCCTTTGGCGCCCACCTGTTTAACAGTAACACCAAGCAGGGGTGTAGTGCCGTCAGCGTCGAGGACCTTACCCTTTACTTGTGTTTGAGCAGAGAGTGACATTGCAAAGACACAGAACAGTCCAAGCAAGATCATGTGCTTTAGATTTGACAATTGCTTCATATCGCTTTAGATTTATAAATTATACTTTTTTATTGTTGTAATTCTTATAGGTAGGTTTTATTTCATGTATGTATCAAATGCTTTAGGCCTTGCCATGGTCTCCTCGAAAGTGTTTCCAAAACTGTCCGTCACTTTAATATGGAGCGTTGATGTGGCATTTGAGGCCTTTACTTTAAATAGGTGTGCGGTGCGTGTTGTGACAAAAGCGCCGGTAGGTTCCTTGTTGTCGGCACATCTTGGGGCCTCATAGCAGAGGATGTGGAGTGGATCATAGCCTACCGTTCTTCTGACAGTTAGCGGTTTACCGTCCTCGGTTACTTCTATGTTCCATCCTTTATCGAAGTTCCAAACATTGATAAGAACCTCATTGTTGTTATTGGTTTTGTTATAACCACGGGCATAAGAGCTGAATAGCTTTGTGTTTCCATTTACTTGTTCCGGGCTTATATATACTTTGTTCAGGTCGTATGTTCTGAACTGATAGCCTTTGTCATGGCCCTTACTCTTGTAATACCACTCCAAATTGTTGTCGTTAAATAGGTAAACGCCATAGCCTCCGGGCGTTCCGTCACGACAAATGTGCTGTCGGTTGTTGGTTAGTTTGTTAGTCCACCACCATGTCGCGCAGATGGCACTTGTGTTATGTTCGTGGATATTATTCAGTTTTGCTATGTTATAGTTGTCGTGTGTGTGGCCTGAAAGCACTTGGACGTTCTTGAATTCTCTCAAAAGGTCGGTAAATTCCTGCGCGTTATCCAATTGATATGTGGCAGTAGGATTGCCCAATATGTCTAAACCGGGCGACCGATAGAGTGGTGCGTGGAACGCGATGACCAACGGTTGTGTCTTGTCTTTCACGAGTGCCAAGTCTTTTTTCAGCCATTCCATCTGTTCTTTGATGATGGTCGTATTATAACTTCTGTCACCTATCGTGCCCAAACTTCCACCATTGTTCAGATATTCTATATTGTCAAGGACCACATAATGAGAGTTTCCCGCATTGAAGGAATAATAAATGGGGAAACAATCAATGAAAGCTTTCTCGGCCATCCAGTCATTTGCGTAATAAGGGTCGTTGTCATGATTGCCCATGCAATGGAAAACCGGAGCGTCGATTTTCTTGATTTGCTGTACGGCCTCCTTGATATTGAATTGTCTCTCATACCAATATACATCCCAGCTTTCGTCTCCCAAGCTCAGTCCGTACACCTTATAACCTTGTCGTTTGAGCCGGTCTATCGTCTCATTAATGTCCGAGGCAACCTCCGCAAACTGCTTCAGGTCATCGTTGCGGTTGGCCAAATGGAAATCGGCCATGGCCACAATGGCATGTTTTTGGTTATCGACTTTTGTCAAAGTAAAGTCATGCTGTTCCACCATATTGGCTTTAATGCTGTTTACTTTCCTGAAGAAGTCGGGCATGTTTCCGTTTTTCGTTGCCACCTCATAGCCTGCCGGAATGGTGATAAACACGTAACCGTATTTCTTCTTGGATGGTAAATAGTAGACACCCTGCTCATTCGTGGTTGTCACTTCTATGCCATCCGACACGACTACTTGTGCCACGGCCTTGCCCTCGCAGGTTATTTTCCCCTTAATGGTCATGCCTTGTTTGTCGGGAATGCCCGTGTTTACTTCGGGTTTAGGGGTAGGCTCCTTCTTATTTTCATTGGAATCAGAACCCGAGCAAGCCGTTGCGCTCCAGCCAAACATGCTGCAAAAGAGCAGCAATGTGATGGCATACGTAAATTTCCAAAGCCTTTGATGTGTCTTCATCGGTTAGTTTTATTTTGTTTATTCTCCATGTGATTTCAGCAACAGTTTGCCAAATTCTTCTATATTCAGCGCTGTGATGTCGGGCTGACGCTCATAGTCGAGAGACATCTCCAATGTAGTTTCACCCGATAAGACGAGCACTCCCAGTGAACCGGCGTTCTGTGCAGTGGCCACATCCGTATAGATACGGTCTCCGCACATGGCGATTTCATCGGATTGCAGCCCGTATTTGTCGCGTATACAGTAGAGCATGTTAGGGTTAGGCTTACCTATTACGAGGTCAGGCTGGCGTTGGGTCGCCCCTTCTATGGCTTTGCAGATAGAGCCACAGTCTACCAATATCGTTTCCTCATCGGTGGGACAAACCCAGTCGGGGTTGGTAGCGATGTAGGGAATATCCTTCTTTGAGGCCCACCAAGCCGCACGGCATAAGCGTGAATACTCCAGTGTCATGTCGAAAGCCACCACTAATATATCGGGCCTATCGCCGGCGTCATCCTTGCAGAGCGTGAATCCTGCTTTCTCAAATTCGGCCTGCATGCTCGGCGTTCCTAAGCAAAACAGCCGTTTGGCTTCGGGATGATTCAAGTGAATGTAGTCAATAGTCGCTATCGAAGAGGTGTACATCTGCTTTTCCGTAGCCTCAATTCCCAGTCGTGCCAGCTTAGCCAAGTAGTCCTTGTTGCTTTTCGTTGGGTTATTCGTCAGGAAAGAATAGGATATGCCATGCCGTGTGAGCATGTCGAGAAAGCTCTTTGTATAAGGAAACAGCGTGCTTCCTAAATAGATGGTACCATCCATGTCAAGCGCCACATGCTTGATTTTGGCGCACGCCTCCATCAGTTTTTCTTCCGATAGGGGCGTGATGTATTTATCAAAATGGGTCATAAGCGATTATTCTTCGTCGTAATTGATTTGTTGACTGCGTGCGTAACCGTCGCGGGGAGCCTTCCACATCGAAATGAGAATGAACATACCGATGATGGCAACGATGATAATTGTCTCGAAAACACGGGTCCATCCATAGATGTCGGCTACATAACCTACGAGCAATCCGCTGAATCCTGAGCCGATGTAGCCTAATATTCCGGCAATACCATTGGCTCGTGCCGAGGCTTCTTTCGTGGCCTGATTCCCCAGTTCTATACCGATGAGCGCCTGCGGGCCGTAAATGCAGAATCCCGCTCCAATGAGAACGGCAGCCGTAACGGTTATGCCGGCGTCTTGGGGGAGGAAGCGGAAGATGGTCATAAAGATGGCCGCGCCCAGCATGCACATCACACACATGCGGTGGCCCTTACCATTGAAGAGATGGTCAGTGGCCCAGCCGGCAAACAAGGTGCCCACGATACCGGCTATCTCAAAGGCCGCTACCGTCCATCCGGCGGTGGAAATATCCATTCCTCGGCTCTCCGTGAGGAATTTAGGTCCCCAATCGAGCACACCCATACGTACCACATAAACAAACATATTGGCTATGCAGAAAGTCCATACCCAACGATTTTGCCACACCATCACCTTCTCAAACTTCTTGCGAGCTTGCTTGCTCATGCTCTGTGAGTAGCCACCCAGCGAGGTGTCGGGCAGGTCGGGCAGGTTCACATCCTTAGGCTCATCGCGCAGACCTATGAAAATAAAGATGGCACCGCATACGGCCAAGCAGGCCGGAATCCAAAAACACCATTTCCATGCGCCGATGTGAGCGGCATAGGTCAGGGCTTGTGTGGCGGCATTGGCCACGTCGTTGTTTGATAGGTTGGCGGTAATTTGACTTACAACCTCGGCGTTATCGCTCATGTTGGTACCCATCGTGCCCATGATATAGCCACAGACTATCACGGCGCAGGCGGCGCCAATGGAGTGCGACGTGTTCCATATCGACATCTTGGTAGCCAACTCGCTGGGGTGAATCCAGTGGGGCAGAATGCGGGCGCATGGAGGATAGCCCATACCTTGGCAATACTGGTTGAAGATAATGGTGATACCCATGAGCAGAATCAGCGTGCTCGTAAAGTCGGGACCACTCGTTGTGCCCGTGAACACTTGGCTCAGGTTGACGCCGAAGCCAAACGCGAAGTTGGCCACAGCGCAGAGCAGCAGTCCCACGGCCATGACGATTCGGCCTTTCACACGGTCAACCGTGTAGCCGTTAATGAAGCGGGAGAAACCATAGACCAATGAGCTGGCGAAAATAATCCAGCCAAAGCTCTTGTTGGTAATTCCATATTCAGCCGTCAGACCCGGCATGGCCAAAGAGAAATTCTTTCTTACAAAGTAGAAAGTGGCATAGCCTATCATGGTTACCAAGATGGTTCTCATCTGCCAGCTCATGAACTTCTTACGTTGATTGCCTAACGAACTGTAGACATCTACTTTTTCCATAGTGTTGATAGATTGTTGTTGTTATGTGTTTATTTTTGATTTTTCTTGATAAGGTATTGCTCTTCCTTGTAGGTAAGGCCCATGAAAAGGATAGATAGGATGCAGGCTCCTATCAGCAGGATGAACGTCCAGCTCCATCCCGCGGCGTCGGCCACATAGCCTATTACCACGTTGGCCAGCAGGGCGGTACCCAATACGTAGCCCATGAACCCCGTTAGTCCGGCGGCTGTTCCGGCGGCGTTTTTAGGCGCTAAGTCAAGGGCTTGTACGCCAATGAGCATGACCGGACCGTAAATAAAGAAGCCGATGGCGATAAGACAGATTATCACCACGTTGATGTTGTCGAAGTTCTGCCAATATATAAAGATGAATACGGCCACGATGATCATAAAGAGAATGGTGGGCAATGCCCTGCGACCATTGAACACACGGTCCGAAAGCCATCCGCAGATGATGGTGCCGGGGATGGCCGCCATTTCGTAAGCAAAGTATGCCCAGCCCGCGTTTTTGAGGTCAATGCCCTGCTCTGTCAGGATGGTGGGTGCCCAGTCTAAGCATCCATATCTGACCATGTAGACAAAAGCGTTGGCAAAGGCGATGTACCAAAGGAATTTATTGGTGAGCACGGTCTTGAAAATCTCTTTCGTGCTGAGCACTTCCTCGGCTTTCTCATTATAGGTCTTGCCATAGTCATTACGCCATTTCTCAATGGCGGGCAGCCCGCATGACTGCGGCGTGTCACGAATCAGGCAGTAAGCTATGAGGGCTATGAGAATGGCCACGCAGGCCGGGAACAGATAGGTTCCTATGAGAAAGTAGCGTTGTTCGTCGGCGCCGTAGAACCAATTGCCAAACCATATAGCCCCATAAACGGCCATGGGACCTACCAAGGCGCCACCTACGTTATGGGCACAGTTCCATATCGACATCCATGTGCCGCGCTCCTTTATGCTGAACCAATGGGTCATCACACGGCCGCAAGGAGGCCATCCCATTCCGTTAAACCAACCCACGAGGAAGTTGAGCACGGCCATCAGCGTAATGGCAAGCCCTTTACTGTCGGGGCCGAGGTACTGCACGGGCACTATCATGAACATCATCGACAAGGCGGCAAGCACCAACCCCAAGGGCAGGAAGCGGCGGGCGTTACTGCGATCGGACACGCTGGCCATGATGAATTTAGAAAAGCCGTAGGCGATAGCGTTCATGGAGAGTACCACTCCCAGCTCCCCTTTCTCAAAACCGAACGGGGCCAGCATAGGAATGGCCATGGAGAAATTCTTGCGAACGATATAGAAGCCGGCATAGCCAATGAATATTCCCAAAAACACTTGCCATCGCAAGGCTCTATAACGTGCGTCGGCCGCGGGGCCGGATTGTTCTGCTTGGTAAGCAGGTGGTGCTAAAAAGTTCCACATGATGGGTTAGGTTTTAATTACTTTCTATTTTAGCTGAGTGCAAAGTTACTAATTATTTAGGTTTTGGTTTTGTACCAACTATTACATTCTTGTTAATTATGGCCTTTTTCAGGCTCTTGTTTGGCTGTTGAGTTGTCGTGTTTTCTCCACGTCAAGGGCCTTTGCGATTATGCTGATAGGATTCTCCACGGCGTAGCCCGTCGACATTTCTATTTGCCATTTGCAGGTCTCACAGTCGGTCGAAACGCAGTCGGGGTTCACCTCTTTTATTTGTTTGAAAACGGGAGAGCCTATCTTTTGTGAGCGCTCGTAGTTCTCTTTCTTGAATCCGTAGGTGCCCGCTATGCCGCAGCATTGGCTCTCGAGCATTATCAACTCAAGTCCGGGAATCATCTTCAGCAGGCCCGTGGAGTAAGGTATCCATCCCAATTTCTCCATGTGGCAGGCGCTGTGATAGGCCGTTTTCATTTTGAAATCATCACGGAAGGCCAATTTTAGCTTGCCGTCCTCTATCATGCGGTAGAGCCACCGGGTAGCCAGCGACAGGCTGTCACGCACGTCGCTGTTGTCTATTCCGAGCAGGTGGCTGTATTCATCACGCATGGTGAA
>NZ_DATCYK010000110.1:0-2251 GCF_036570325.1 Prevotella sp. | reverse complement strand
AAGGATATTTACCATTGCAATGAAGGCCATGCCGCACTTTGCAACCTCCAGCGTCTGTGCGATTACGTAGAATCAGGCCTTACTTATAATCAGGCTCTTGAGTTGGTACGCGCTTCTTCGCTCTATACGGTTCACACACCTGTACCTGCCGGCCACGACTATTTCGACGAAGCATTGTTCGGAAAGTACATGGGTGGTTATCCGGAGCGCCTCGGTCTTACATGGGATGAGTTCATCGGCATGGGCCGTCAGAACCCCGAAGACCATAGCGAGCGCTTCTGCTTGTCTACATTTGCCTGCAACACTTGTCAGGAAGTTAACGGTGTAAGTAAGCTCCACGGCTGGGTTAGCCAGAAGATGTTTGCTCCTATTTGGGCCGGTTACTACCCGGAGGAAAACCATGTTGGTTATGTTACCAACGGTGTGCACCTCCCCACATGGACCGCTACCGAGTGGCGCAAGGTTTACGATAAGTATTTCGATCCTTCATTCATGGGCGACCAGAGCAATGAAGATATTTGGCATGCCATCTATAATGTGCCCGATACGGAGATATGGAACACACGTATGGCTTTGAAACAGAAGCTCGTGAAGTATATCCGTGAGAAGTTCACACAGTCATGGCTCAAGAATCAGGGCGATCCCGCTCGTGTAGTATCTTTGCTGGAGCGCATTAATCCTAACGCGTTGATGATAGGTTTCTGCCGTCGTTTCGCCACTTACAAGCGTGCTCACTTGCTCTTTACCGACCTCGAGCGCCTCTCTAAGATTGTGAACGACCCCGAACATCCCGTTTTGTTCTTCTTCTCGGGTAAGGCACACCCTGCTGATGGCGCCGGACAAGGCTTGATCAAGCGTATCTTTGAGATTAGTCAGCGTCCTGAGTTCTTAGGAAAGATCATCTTCTTGGAGGACTATGACATGCAGTTGGCCCGTCGTTTGGTATCAGGTGTTGACATTTGGATGAACACACCTACACGTCCTCTTGAGGCGAGTGGTACTTCCGGCGAGAAGGCAGAGATGAATGGAGTTGTCAATCTGTCCGTTCTCGATGGATGGTGGGTTGAAGGTTATCGTGAAGGTGCCGGTTGGGCATTGCCACAAGAGCGCACTTACGACAACCAAGGTTATCAGGATCAGCTCGACGCAGCTACCATTTACAATTTGCTTGAGAACGAAATCATACCTTTGTATTATGGTCGCAACAAGAAGGGATATAGCGAAGATTGGCTCAAGGTGGTGAAGAACTCCATCGCAACCATCGCTCCTCACTACACCATGAAGCGTCAGTTGGACGATTATTACGATAAGTTCTACAACAAAGAGGCTAAGCGTTTTGCCAAACTTTCAGCCAATAACAACAAGTTGGCTAAGGAAATAGCCCTTTGGAAAGAGAATGTTGCCGAGCGTTGGGATTCCATCCACGTTGTTTCCAAGGACGACTCAGTGCTTTACAACGGCGGTGAGACCGGTACGAAGTTCAAACTTACCTACGTTATTGACGAGCAGGGACTTGATGACGCCATCGGTTTGGAACTCGTGTTGTTGAAGGACAATGCCGAAGGTGATGACCGCGAGATCTACAATGTTCATGAGTTCAAGGTTGTAGGTCACGAAGGTAACAACTATACTTTCGAGGCTGAAGTAGAGCCGGATGAGGCAGGCGCGTTCCGTACATGCGTTCGTATGTATCCCAAGAACAAGGAGTTGCCCCACCGTATGGACTTCTGCTACGTTAAGTGGTTAGACTAATACGAAGTAATATACAGAAAAAAGGAATCCGAACCAAATCGGATTCCTTTTTTTATTGCCCTTTCCTGATTGTAAAAGCAATATTCAGGAGGGTTTGAAATGTTATAAAATATTTTTTTGAAAGCCCGCTTCAATTTGTTAGAAACGCTATTGGGAGGAGCTTGAAGATAGTAAAGTCACGTCCTTATCGCAGAGGATGAAGACGTGACCTCTTTATTTTTTACAAGCCTCTTGCCTTCAGCAGACTGGCCGCGTTGGGCTCTTTCAGTCCCGTGAAGTCAGTAAACATCTGCATCAGGTTGCCCGTATTGCCCCTGCTTAGCACCTTATCGCGGAATGCTTGGCCTACAGCGGGCGTGAGGGCACCGTGTTCGGCAAAGTAATCAGCCACGTTGTCGGCCAGCACTTCGGTCCACAAGTAGCTGTAATAGCCGGCCGCATAGCCGCCACCCCATACATGATTGAAGTAAGAAGTGGAGTAGCGGGGCGGTACTTGCGT
>NZ_DATCYK010000109.1:0-7173 GCF_036570325.1 Prevotella sp. | reverse complement strand
GCCACGTCAGTGATGAAGTGTTGCGCATGGGCACATAAGGTAGTGGCCATGAGCAAAGCAGAGATCAATACTTTTTTCATAACAGTTTTGCTATCGTGTTTTTAACTCTTTGTTCGGTCGTAAGCATGAGGTTGGTTTCCTCCGCTCCCTTCGTTCCCATGTAGACAGAAGGGTTGAAATACTGCATAAGGCTGGGGCGAGGTTCCCGTGCCGAGAAGTGGAAATTGGTGACTCCGGTCTGTTGTTGAATCATGGCAATGTTCGCTTCGTTGACGCCACAGCCGGCCATAATCTTGAGTCGATGGCCTGCTTGTTGGTGAAGTTGGCGCAGAAGGTCCACCCCTTTGTCGGCCGTGGGTTGTTGGCCGGAGGTCAGGATGCGGTCGAATCCCAAGTCGATGATGTCTTCCAAAGCCCGCAAAGGCTCGCTGCAACGGTCGAAAGCCCTATGAAAGGTGGCGTGCATGTTGCCCACATGCTGCATCAGAAAGGCGTTGGCTTCGCGGTCGATGTGACCTTCGGGCGTGAGACAGCCGAAGACCACGCCGTCGACACCTGACTCCCGACAGAGGTCAATATCCATAGCCATGCGCTCCAACTCAAGCGGTGTATAAAGGAAATCGCCGCCCCGGTTGCGGATAATCACGTGAAGACGCGTGGAAGTGAGCACCTTTCGTGCCATCTTTATCTCGCCATAAGACGGCGTGGTGCCGCCCTCGGGTATGCCGGCGCACAACTCTACTCGGTCAGCGCCTGCCAATTGAGCCTGCTGACAGCTCTCAACGCTATTGGCACACACCTCGATCTCAAATTCATTACGATTCATAAAAGGATAGGTTTTTTGCTTTTAGTCATTATAACTGCAAAGCTACTAAAATTATTTTAATGAGGAGTCATTTGCCCATAAAACTCTAATAATAGGGGCCTTTGGGGAAGTTTGGCAGCCAAGAGCAGGCTATTCAAAAAAGAAATTCGTACTTTTGCAGCCTATATTATCAAACTCTTCTGTTATATGAAAGCAGTAAAGCCAAAGAAAAATCTGGGTCAACACTTCCTCACAGACCTCGATATAGCCCGCCGAATAGCCGATACGGTAGACGCCTGTCCCGCTATTCCCGTCTTGGAAATAGGTCCCGGCATGGGTGTTCTCACACAATATTTGGTCAAGAAAGACCGTCCCGTCAAGGCGGTGGAGATAGATTCGGAGAGCGTAGCTTATCTTCATGAGGCTTATCCTGCGCTTCGGGACAACATCATTGGCGAGGATTTCCTTCGCATGGACCTCAACCGAATCTTCGACGGCAAGTCTTTTGTCCTGACGGGAAACTATCCTTACGACATTTCCAGCCAGATATTCTTCAAAATGCTTGACTATAAAGAGCTCATACCCTGCTGCACCGGCATGATACAACGCGAGGTGGCGCAGCGTATCGCCAGCGCTCCGGGCAGTAAGGCGTACGGCATTTTGTCGGTACTTATTCAGGCTTGGTACGACGTGGAGTACCTTTTCACGGTGGATGAGAACGTCTTTAACCCTCCTCCTAAGGTAAAGAGCGCCGTCATTCGCATGACCCGAAACGGCGTGACCAGCTTGGGATGCGACGAACAGTTGTTCAAGCGCTTGGTCAAAACGGTGTTCAACCAGCGCCGAAAGATGTTGCGCGTGTCGATAAAGCAGATGTTTGGTGCCGAGAAACCCGGTCCGGAGTTCTTCGCTCTCGACATAATGACGAAGCGCCCCGAGCAACTCACGGTGGCACAGTTCGTGGATTTGACCAACACGGTGGAGGAAGCACTGGGCCGATTGGGCAAATAAAACGGGCTATTTTTTGGCAGTTATCCGAAAAAGCATTACTTTTGCAATCGTTATGCGCCTGTGGCGGAATTGGTAGACGCGCTAGACTTAGGATCTAGTAGCTCACGCTGTGCAGGTTCGAGTCCTGTTAGGCGCACACGAATGACTGATATTAGAGTGCTGATAGATTGGGAACAATCTGTCAGCACTTTTTGTTTTAACACGTCGACAGCCCATCCCCATATATATAATGTAAGGAAAATAGGGGATAAGAGACGGCCGGCAGAAGTTTTTAAAGCGATATTTTTATGGATGAAAGAGTAGTAAAAAACCTGATTATCGGCTTCGGTAAGGCCGGCAAAACGCTGGCCGCGGACATGGCCGGGCACGGTGAGACCGTGATGTTGGTAGAAGAGAGCAACACGATGTATGGCGGTACATGTATCAATGTGGGATGTATTCCGTCGAAAAAGCTCATCGTGGAAGGTGAGAAGGGCCAATTGACGGCCGACAAAAAAGAAGTCTTTGCCCGGGCGATGGCGCTGAAAGAGGCGCTCATAGGCAAACTTCGTGACGTAAACTATCACAAAGTGGCCGATTTGGAAGGCGTGGAAGTGGTCGACGCGACGGCTTCTTTCGTCGACAGTCATAGGGTAAGGCTTATCGGAAAGGATGGTGAAACGCTCGTAAAGGCTGACCGTATTTTCATCAATACGGGCTCCTCGCCCAACCAACTTAAGATAGCGGGCGCCGACAGCAAGCGTGTTTACGACAGCACCGGACTGTTGTCGCTCGAGGAAAGGCCCGATAGGCTGGTCATCATCGGTGGCGGTTACATATCGTTAGAGTTCGCTTTCATGTATCAGGCCTTTGGATCGAAGGTGACGATACTTGACGCCGGCGACGTATTTTTGCCTCGTGAGGACCGTGACATAGCCGAGGAAATGCTGCGAGTGCTGACAAGTAAGGGCATAGAAGTACGGCAAGGCGCACGCACGGAGCGCATAGAGGACCATGAAACGGCTGTGACGGTGGTGACCAACGGCGGAGACATTGAGGCCGAAGCGGTGCTTGTGGCCATCGGGCGCCATTCCAACACGGCCCGCTTGCAGCTCGATAAGGCCGGTGTCGGCATGGATAATCGGGGCAATATCGTCACCGATGAGCACTTGAAAGCCGCTCCCCATATTTGGGCCATGGGCGACGTGGCCGGTCATGGGCAGTTTACTTATCTCTCGCTCGACGATTACCGTATCGTGAGCAGCCAGCTATTTGGCGACGGTAGCCGCACCACGCTCAATCGGGGAGCCATCCCCACCTCGGTATTTACCGACCCCACGCTCTCTCATATAGGGCTTACGGAGACCGAGGCACGCCGTCAGGGCCTTGACATCACGGTGAGACGACTGCCCGCCATGGCCATTCCCAAGGCCAAAGTGCTCGGTAAGACAGATGGACTGTTGAAGGAAATCGTCGACAATCATACGGGTGAGGTGCTCGGGACCACGCTTTTCTGCGCCGAATCGCACGAGCTTATCAACCTCTTTAAGGTGGTTATCGACCATCACATACCGGCGTCGTACGTGCGCAACATGATTTTTACCCATCCCACAATGGCCGAAGGGCTGAACGATTTGTAACATCGTTATGGGTGGTTTTCAGATAACCGGCCATTCAGAACTTATTTTACAAAAGCTCACGGATGGCCGCGTTATTTGAAAATAAAATACTTTTACTCGTGAATATCGCATTGTAGCGTGTTTTTGCAATGCTTTGTTAATCAATGGTTTATTGTTTTTAAAGCAAAAAACAGTGTGTTTAAAAAGGATGAAAGCACTGCTTTGAGGGCTTTAAAACGGCTTTTTCGTGCGGCGAAAGCTGCGTGTTAGCGTGGTCATAGCAGGCCTTTTGCCACTTTAAACCATGGCTTTTGCTTGTTGATGGATAGAAAATAATCTGCTGATTGGGTTGATTCTACCTTTTCGTTTGCTAAATGCGCCTATTCGGAATACATCTTTTTATAGGAATAATTTTTACAAATTATCTCCCTCATCCTATCGTCCCATCATCTAATCGTCAGCCTTTGGCAGGTCGCAACAGTGTAAGGGATAGCGTCGAAGGCCAAAAGAAAAGCGGCTCCAGATAATTCTGAAGCCGCTCATTATTTGTAACTTAAATAATCGTTGTTGTGTGGAACACAAGATTTACTTGTCACCCAAGTTAATCTTGTTGTTCAAATTGATGGCCTGAGCAATCATGATTGCTACAATGGCAAATGAAATTAATGCTACCATAATACTTTAATAATTTAATTGTTATCCTTTATTTACGTTTCACAACCTCATCGGTTGCTTCTTAATTGTGGTGCAAAGATACGACAATTTGGCTGTGTGCGCAAACAAATATGTTAGAAAACATGTTATAGACCTTTTTTGTTGATTTACGTCAAATTAAGAAATTGATTGGCCACATTATACTCGAAAATCTTTATCTTTGTAATATTAATATTCAACTTTCGCTAGTATCCCAACCGGTCATGGGGCAGGCGAGGGCGTATAGAGGCGATTTAGGGCTGCATGGGGGGTGGTTAATGCCGCTCAAACAGCAGACCGACGGCCCCTGAGATGGCCCTGCGCAGACGCGTCAAACCGGGGCGCTTGTGAAATTTTATTACCGTATGAATAAGGTTGAACACCACAAAATAACGAACAATATCTTTAAGATAGGCTTGTCGCTCCTGCTGGGAGGGCTGATTCTTTATTGGATGTACCGGGACTTCGACTTCCGAAAGATAAGCGACGTGCTGCTCTACAAGATGAATTGGACGTGGATGTTGCTGTCGTTTCCCTTTGGTATCATGGCGCAGGTGTTCAGAGGCTGGCGCTGGCGGCAGACCTTGGAGCCGGCCGGAGAGCGGAGCCGTTGCGGCGTGAGAGTCAACAGTATCTTCTTGTCTTACGCCGTGAGCCTTGTCATTCCACGGATGGGAGAGTTTGCCCGTTGCGGAGTGCTCAAGCGCTATGACGGCGTTTCCTTTCCCAAAGCCTTGGGCACGGTGGTGACCGAGCGGGCCATCGACTCATTGCTCGTGCTGATGATTACGGCGCTGACCATCTTGTTGCAGGTCAGAGTGTTTGATACGTTCTTCGCAAAGACCGGCACCAGCCTCGACAGTGTGCTGACCCAATTCTCTGCTACGGGCTATCTCGTCACGGCCATTTGCGGTTTGGCCGTGCTCATTTTGGCCTTTTATCTGTTAAAGAGATTCAGTATATATCATAAGGTGAGGACAACCTTCGCCGGCATTTGGCAGGGCGTGATGTCCTTGCGCAGCGTAAGGAACGTGCCGTTGTTTATAGTTTTCACGCTGGCCATTTGGGTTAGCTACTTCCTGCACTACTATCTTACGTTCTTCTGCTTTGACGCCACGGCCCATTTGGGGCTGATGTGCGCCTTGGTAACGTTCATTGTGGGCAGCATAGCGGTCGTAGTGCCCACGCCTAACGGCGCCGGTCCGTGGCATTTCGCCGTGAAGACCATGCTGATACTTTATGGAGTGGGCAGCACGGACGCCCTTTATTTCGTGCTCATCGTGCACACCGTGCAGACCATGCTCGTCGTTTTGCTGGGCATTTATGCGTGGATAGCCTTGTCATTCACAACAAGAAAGCAAATTCAAACCACCTAAATATTCAATTTATGGGAGAAATCAGAAATCTAAAGCCAGCGTGCATTTGGCGTAATTTCGATGCACTAACACAAGTTCCACGTCCATCCGGACACTTGGAAAAAGTACAGAAATTCTTGCTCGACTTCGCTAAGAGCGTGGGCGTGGAGGCATTTCAAGACCCCGCCGGCAACATTGTCATGCGCAAGGCTGCCACACCGGGCATGGAAAACCGTAAAACAGTGACCATGCAGGCCCACATGGACATGGTGCCACAGAAGGCTCCGGAGAGTAAACATAACTTTGAGACCGACCCGATAGAGACCTATATCGACGGCGAATGGGTGAAAGCCAAGGGTACGACCTTGGGTTCGGACGACGGAATGGGCGTGGCTGCCATCATGGCTGTGATGGAAGCTACCGATTTGAAGCATGGTCCGGTGGAGGCACTCATCACCGCTGACGAGGAAACGGGTATGTATGGTGCCAACGATTTGCCCGAGGGCGAGTTGGAAGGCGACATTCTCATGAATCTTGACTCCGAGACTTGGGGCAAGTTTGTTATCGGTTCGGCCGGTGGTATCGACGTTACCGCCACGCTCGATTATAAAGAAGTGGCAACAGATGCCGACGATGCGGCCGTGAAAGTTACGCTGAAAGGCCTCCGTGGCGGCCATTCGGGCTTGGAAATCAACGAAGGCCGCGGTAATGCCAATAAGTTGATGGTGCGCTTTGTGCGTGAAGCCATCGAGGAAGTGGACGCTCGTTTGGCCAGTTGGCACGGCGGCAACATGCGCAATGCCATTCCTTTCAAGGCCGAAGTGGTGCTGACGCTGCCTAAGGAGAACGTTGAGGCGCTGAAAGAAATGGTCGCTGATTGGAAGAATGACTTTGAAGATGAGTTCAAGACCATTGAGAGTGGCATAGAATTCTTTGCCGAGGATGTGGCTACACCTGCTACGGAAGTGCCCGTGGAGATACAAGACAACTTGGTCAACGCCATTTATGCTTGCCATGATGGCGTGATACGATTCATTCCCGTTTACCCCGACGTAGTGGAAACTTCCAGCAACTTGGCCATCATTGATATTGAAGCAGGCAAGGCTGCCATCAAGATTTTGGCTCGTTCTTCGCGTGAGGACATGAAAGACTACGTGGCTACCATGCTCGAAAGCTGCTTTAACATGGCCGGAATGAAGGTTGAAATGAGTGGAAGCTATGGCGGTTGGGATCCTAATCCCGACAGCGAGGTGCTCCATTTGCTGAAGAAAATCTACAAGGAACAGAATGGTGAGGAAGGTATTGTGCAGGTAGACCACGCCGGATTGGAGTGCTCGGTCATTTTGGGCAAGTATCCTCACATGGATGTTGTGAGCTTCGGACCAACCCTCCGTTCACCCCACACTACGACAGAGCGTTGCCTTATTCCTACGGTAGAGCCTTTCTGGAACCTCCTGAAAGCCGCTTTGGAACAAGTAGGCGTTAAGTAATACGATACGAAAACTGCGTGTAAAGGTTTTTGTTGTAAACCTCCAAACATGTTAAGAAACATATCTTTTTGTTTGGGTGTTTAGGCAAAAACCTTTACTTTTGCATTCGTTATCCTGAATACAATCTTTTTACCTTAAAGGAAACTAATACCTATTGAAGATTTGGAGCGGTCGACTGTGAAGTTAATCGCTTTTTTTGTGCCCTTAAATGAAGGTCGGTA
>NZ_DATCYK010000108.1:0-6320 GCF_036570325.1 Prevotella sp. | reverse complement strand
CAACGACACAGATGATACACATGTCGGTATCTACGGTGACGGTGCCATATTTCTTCAGCTCATCAACGATTTCATTTAGATGGGAAGAATTGTCAATACTCATGGAAACACCGACCTCGCTGGTGGTTATCATATCGATGGGGGTCTGGTAACTCTCGAATATTTCAAAGACTTTACGCAGGAATCCCGTTGCTAAGAGCATGCGACTGGACTTAATCTTGATGGCCGTAATGTTGTCTTTGGCTGCCACAGCTTTGATTTTACCTCTTACCAATACGTTATTGATAATAGTGCCTTCGGCATCGGGATCCATCGTATTTTTAAGTCTTACGGGAATACCGGTATATTTTGCGGGTTGAACACAAGTGGGGTGGAGAATCTTTGCTCCGAAATAAGCTAACTCTGCGGCTTCTTCAAAGTTGAGTTGTCTGACGGCTTCGGTTTTGTCAACAATGCGGGGATCGTTATTGTGCATGCCATCAATGTCCGTCCAAATGACAATTTCCTCCGCGGAAAGCGCTGCGCCTATCAATGAGGCGGTATAGTCGGAACCGCCACGAAGCAGGTTGTCGATCTCACCATAGGCATTGCGACAGATAAAACCTTGAGTGATATAGATTTGGTAGCCCTCGTTGGCACGCATAATTTCTTCCAACTTCTCTTTGATATATTGAGGATCGGGCTCGGAATTCTTATCCGTCCGCATGAAATCGAGGGCGTTCAATAAGACTGCCTTTATGCCAATTTCATTCAGATAATTGACAACCATTGTGGTACTGATGATTTCTCCTTGTGCCACAATACATTTTTCCTCGAATGAAGTAAATAAATCTTTGGTTGATGAGCGTAGAAGGTTGAATTCATCTTTTAGGAATTCTCTTGTCTTTTGTCTGTATTCCTCTGTGGCATACAGTTCTTCTACGTGTTTGAGGTACTTATTCTCAAGTGAATTTATGACTTCATTGGCACCTTCGGGGTTCTTCTTATAGAGATAGTCACTGATTTCTATAAGAGAGTTTGTTGTGCCGCTCATTGCGGAGAGGACAACGAATGTGGGTTCGCCGCTTTTGGTTATCAGTGAGGAAACACTTTTCATCCGTTCCGGTGAGCCAACAGATGTTCCTCCAAATTTCATTACCTTCATAACCTCTATAATATTTTGATGATCAGTCTTAATCTTCCTGCGCTTCCAAAGAGTCTTCAGTGAGATTGAGTTTGTTGTATTCGTGTGTAATATCGCTTATGCTTCCGTTGTCACATTTATAAACTATGCCCGGGTATTTATCCAACATAGGGATGTTATGGGTTGTCATGACAACGGCTGTTCCGGTAGTTGTCGCGTTCTTAAGGAGTTGGATAATGCTGCTGGCGGTCTCAGGATCTAAATTTCCGGTAGGCTCATCCGCGATAATGATTTGCGGTTTATTGAGTAGTGCTCGTGCGATGGCAATTCTTTGTTGTTCACCTCCTGAAAGTTCATGGGGCATTTTATCAATCTTGTCGATAAGGCCTACTTCGTTCAAGACTTCCTCTATTCGTTGGTCAATTTCTTGTTTGTTCTTCCAATCTGTTGCTTTTAAAACAAATTGTAAGTTCTTTCGGACGGTACGGTCGTGAAGCAGTTGGAAGTCCTGAAAGATGATACCCATTTCTCGACGGAGTGCCGGTATCTCTTTGCGTTTGAGTTCCAACAGTTTCCTTCCAAGTACTTCTGCCAGTTCCGCTTCACCTTCTACGAGGTCCAACTCACAGTACAATGTTTTCAACAAACTGCTTTTACCTGATCCTACTTTTCCTATGATGTAGATAAATTCACCTTCAGAAACCTGAAAATTGACATCTTTTAGGATGAGATTTTCAGCTTGATATATGTTTACATTCTTATAATCAATTAGCATAATTCCTAATCAAGTTATTTGGGGGTTAGTCGATTTCTCCTTTACTTTTAGCTACTCTACGGGCTTTATCCCAATCAGGATTGTGACGTTTTAACAACTCAAGCGCGACATCTTCTATTCTTAAGCCTTTGCTTGTCAGTAAAACGATAAGGTGATAAAGCATGTCCGAAGCCTCGTAAATCATTTTTTCATCAGTGCCGGCCGTAGCTTCTATAACGGTTTCAAGAGCCTCTTCACCCACTTTTTGGGCCATGCGGTTAACGCCTTTGTTGAAAAGACTTGTGGTGTAGCTGCCTTCCGGCATTTCCTGATGGCGCTTATCGATAAAATTTTGTAGTTCGCTAAGGAAAAGAATGGGATTATAATGATTTTCCTCGGCCCAGCAAGTATCGGTACCTTTATGGCACGTGGGGCCATCAGGATGGACCTTGATGAGTAATGTATCATGATCACAATCGTTTTTTATATCTACAACATGTAAATAATTGCCACTTGTTTCCCCCTTAGTCCATAGACATTGGCGGCTGCGACTCCAGAAAGTTACTTTTTTACTTTCTATAGTTTTCTGATAGGCAGCCTCATTCATGAATCCAAGCATTAACACATTCAGTGTAGAAGCGTCTTGGATTATGGCCGGAATAAGGCCATTCATTTTATTGAAGTTGATAGTCATGTATCAATTATTTTTATAATTTATAGCATTAATAGCTTGGACGTACATTGATTCCTTCACGTGTCAGATATTGTTTGAGTGTAGGAATAGCGATTTCTCCGAAATGGAATACACTTGCAGCAAGTGCCGCATCGGCTTTGCCCATGGTGAAAACGTCCTTGAAATGTTGCATATTACCTGCGCCTCCGCTGGCAATGATGGGTATGTTTATCGTATCAGCAAGTATGGCAAGTGCTTCATTGGCAAAGCCTTGTTTAACCCCGTCGTGATCCATACTTGTAAAAAGAATTTCTCCGGCACCTCTGTCAGCTACTTCCTTGGCCCATTCAAAGAGGTTGCGTTCAGATCGTTCACGGCCTCCTTTCATGTAACAATGCCATCCATCGGTATCGTATCGGGCGTCAATAGCGCATACACAAACTTGTGAGCCGTAATGATTGGAAATCTCATTGATGAGTTCCGGATGGAGTAGGGCTGCACTATTTATGCTTACTTTATCAGCTCCCGCATTTAGCAGTATATCAACATCGGCTAATTCATTGATTCCTCCGCCAACCGTAAACGGTATGTTGATTTCCGCTGCCACACGAGAAACCATGTCGGCAAATGTTTTTCTTCCTTCAACGCTGGCCGTTATATCTAAAAAAACAAGCTCATCGGCTCCTTCTTCACTATACAGTTTACCGAGTTCTACCGGGTCACCGGCACTTTTAAGATTGTTGAAATTGGTGCCTTTTACAGTCTCCCCATTCTTGACATCCAGACAAGGAATGATTCGTTTTGCTAATCCGCTCATAGGCCTAATTGTTGAATGTCGATTTTACCTTCGTAGAATG
Organism: Prevotella sp.; assembly: GCF_036570325.1. Lineage (GTDB taxonomy): Bacteria > Bacteroidota > Bacteroidia > Bacteroidales > Bacteroidaceae > Prevotella. The sequence goes on along the minus strand of NZ_DATCYK010000108.1, from coordinate 2,913 downwards.
CTTTGCCAAAAACGACGGCGGGAACTCCTGCCTCTTCGAGTTTTTCAAAATCACTGTTACAAGAAATTCCACCACTGGCAATGAGATGCAAGTGGGGAAATTGTTTCATGATTTGCTTATAAAGTGGAATGGCCGGACCTTGCAAAGTACCATCTTTGCTTATATCGGTACAAAGAACTTGGTTTATGCCTTTTTCTATGAAGGTATGCAAGAAAGAAAAAAGCTCTATGTCAGAATCTTCTTTCCATCCATTGATAGAGATTTTTCCGTCTCGTACATCAGCCCCAAGGATCAGATGTTCAGCTCCATATTGTTCAATCCATTGAAATACCAATTCAGGATTTGTTACGGCAATACTTCCTACTGTGACCATGGAGGCTCCGGAGTCAAAGGCTTTCTTTATGTCTTCATTAGTTTTAACGCCTCCTCCGAAGTCTATTCTTAATTGAGTTGTCTGACTGATCTCTTTCAGAATGTGCTCATTAACAATATGTTTTGACTTTGCTCCGTCTAAATCCACGACATGTAAGCGTTTAAAGCCCAAGGCTTCAAACTGCTGTGCTACGAGAATAGGGTTCTCTTTGTAGATTTTCTTCTGCTCATAGTCGCCTTTTGTCAAACGTACGCACTGCCCGTTGATAATATCAATAGCCGGTATTAATTCTATCTTCATAGGCAAAGGAAGTTTTGTAAAATTTGTTCTCCCGTCTTTCCACTCTTTTCCGGGTGGAATTGGCAGGTGTAGAAATTGTCTTTATGCAGGCAAGCTGAATAAGGATTGATATAGTTGGCTGTCGCTATAGTCTCTTTGCAAAGGGGGACATAATAACTATGGATGAAGTAAACGAATGGTTGTGGCCCTAGATTCTGTAGCAGTGGGTTATCCTGCGTATGAATTTCTTGCCACCCCATAGCCGGAACTTTATCTTCATGCCGAGTGGGTAGAAAACGCTTTACATCAACGTCAAATATCCCGATACAGTCCGTATCACCTTCCTCTGAATGGCTGCATAGCAGTTGCTGTCCGACACAAATGCCTAAAACCGGTTGCTTTAAATGGCGAATAACTTCATCAAGGTTATGCCGGCGTAAGTAAGTCATCGCTTCTTTCGCGTTTCCCTGCCCGGGGAAGATAACCCTATCAGCTTTGGCCAACAGTTCCGGACTGTCAGTCAATAGTGGTTCTATCTGAAGACGGCGTAAGGCATGCGTGACAGAATAAATGTTGCCGGCGTTATATTTGACAATTGCTACTTCCATTTAGCTAAAGATGATGGTCTTATTCTTGTATGTAAGAATCTTTCGTTCTATATGTTTTGTTACAGCTCTTGACAGAACTATCTTCTCCAAATCTTTTCCTTTGAGCACCAAACTCTGTGGGGTGTCTTTGTGAGTGATTCGTGTTACATCTTGTTCTATGATGGGACCGGCGTCTAAGTCGGCGGTGACATAATGGCTTGTAGCCCCAATAATCTTGACACCCCTTTCCCATGCTTGATGATAGGGTTTAGCCCCAACAAAGGCTGGGAGGAAAGAGTGATGGATATTAATGATGTGATGTGGATATAGTTGTATCATTTCATCACTTATGATTTGCATATATCGTGCCAAGACAATGAACGTAATCTTGTTTTCTTTCAGCAAATCTATTTCTGCTTTTTCCACTTCAGCCTTATTGCTATGATCCTTTTTGATGGACCATACATGGTAAGGTATATCGAATTGCTCGGCAACGTAACGCAGATCTTCATGATTGCTAACTATGCACGGAATGTCTACATTCCATTCTCCAGCTTTATATCTGGCCAGCAAGTCATAGAGGCAATGGCTCATTTTACTAACAAAGATAGCCATTCTTGGCCGCTCGTCGTTAAAGTAAAGATTGAACTTCATATCATACCGCTGCGCATAGAGCGTCTGAACTAAATCTTGTATTTTGTCCCGAGGAATCATGAAATTCTCTAATTCCCATTCTATGCGCATAAAAAACATTCCCTCTTCATTATCTACATACTGATCCAAATAGACTATATTTCCTCCATTATCAGTAATAAATTTTGTAATTTCGGAAATAATACCTTGTTTGTCAGGACAGTGAAGGAGTAATATCGCGGTTGATTTCATAATCTATACATAAAATTCTATCGTTGCCAAAGCCTTTGTTGACACCATTTATAGGTTGCAAAGATAGTAGTTTTATTTCAGATTAAAGAATTATTATTTCTTTTTGTGATAATCCAATAATAATCCTTTTCATAGCGATGATGAGCTGCTGTTATTTCTTTTCAGCGGCCCGTAAAATGATACTTGTGGCCCCAATGGTGAAAAGTGTACCGTCAGCGATGACGCGTCGCTCCTTGTCGCCTAAGATCTCATTGTCAACAAATGTTCCGGTATAGCTTGGGCCGTCACGAAGTACGTATTGCAATTTGCCAAATTTGTCATAGCCAACATTGATAAAACAATGTGTCATGTCAATGCTGGGGTCATTAGTCTCGATGGGACAATTGATTTTTTGTCCTTTCATGTATCTGCCAATGCCATTTTCGCCCAACCGGAGGGGGATGACTTGTTTGTAATGGAAAACGTTTTCAATTACAACGATAGACCCATAGCCTCCTTCGTTAGCCAATTCATCGGGAGCTTCTTCTTTCTGTATGTTCCTTAATTTAGAAACACCTAACCTTATTCCAAACTGCTTTCCGCAATCCGGACATTGAAATACTAAAGATTGTCCTTCGGTATATTTGGTCTCGTCAAAGGTGATAAAGTTATCACATTTGGGGCAACGTACTCGTTTCATAAGCAGGTTACAAAATCATAATGCTTTTGCATGTTACTTAATAAATGTGACCCAACAATCTTCAAAATGTTTGAGTCCATGCATTTTGTTGACCATCCGATAGGCTTCGC
>NZ_DATCYK010000107.1:0-1531 GCF_036570325.1 Prevotella sp. | reverse complement strand
TTCCATTCTCCCTAGAAAGGAGGTGATCCAGCCGCAGGTTCTCCTACGGCTACCTTGTTACGACTTCACCCCAATCACCAATCCCACCTTCGACCGCTGGCTCCTTACGGTTACCTCACGGGCTTCGGGTGTTACCGGCTCTCATGGTGTGACGGGCGGTGTGTACAAGACCCGGGAACGTATTCACCGCGACATGCTGATTCGCGATTACTAGCAACTCCAACTTCATGTAGGCGAGTTTCAGCCTACAATCCGAACTGGGACTGGCTTTCAAGTTTTGCTCCCCCTCGCGGGTTTGCTGCTCGTTGTACCAGCCATTGTAGCACGTGTGTAGCCCTAGACATAAGGGGCATGATGATTTGACGTCATCCCCACCTTCCTCCACGTTAACCGCGGCAGTCTCGTTAGAGTGCTTAACTTAATAGTAGCAACTAACAATAAGGGTTGCGCTCGTTGCGGGACTTAACCCAACATCTCACGACACGAGCTGACGACAACCATGCACCACCTGTCTTCCTGTCCCCGAAGGGACTTCCTCGATTAAGAGTAATTCAGGAGATGTCAAGTCTAGGTAAGGTTCTTCGCGTTGCTTCGAATTAAACCACATGCCCCGCTGCTTGTGCGGGTCCCCGTCAATTCCTTTGAGTTTTAATCTTGCGACCGTACTCCCCAGGCGGAATACTTAATGCGTTTGCTGCGGCACCGAGGGTGGTACCCCCCGACACCTAGTATTCATCGTTTACGGCGTGGACTACCAGGGTATCTAATCCTGTTTGCTACCCACGCTTTCGTATCTCAGTGTCAGTTACAGTCCAGAAAGTCGCCTTCGCCACTGGTGTTCTTCCTAATCTCTACGCATTTCACCGCTACACTAGGAATTCCACTTTCCTCTCCTGCACTCTAGATGCCCAGTTTCAAATGCAGCGCCCAGGTTAAGCCCGGGAATTTCACATCTGACTTAAGCACCCACCTACATACTCTTTACGCCCAGTAAATCCGGACAACGCTTGCCACCTACGTATTACCGCGGCTGCTGGCACGTAGTTAGCCGTGGCTTCCTCCTTAGGTACCGTCATTATCGTCCCTAAAGACAGAGTTTTACGATCCGAAAACCTTCATCACTCACGCGGCGTTGCTGCGTCAGGGTTTCCCCCATTGCGCAATATTCCCCACTGCTGCCTCCCGTAGGAGTCTGGACCGTGTCTCAGTTCCAATGTGGCCGATCACCCTCTCAGGTCGGCTACGCATCGTCGCCTTGGTGAGCCCTTACCTCACCAACTAGCTAATGCGCCGCGGGTCCATCTCAAAGCGGATTGCTCCTTTGATTATTCTATGATGCCATAAAATAATGTTATGCGGTATTAATCTCCCTTTCGGGAGGCTATCCCCCTCTTTGAGGCAGGTTACCCACGTGTTACTCACCCGTCCGCCGCTAATCCACTTCCCGAAGGAAGTTTCATCGCTCGACTTGCATGTGTTAGGCACGCCGCCAGCGTTCGTCCTGAGCCAGGATCAAACTCTCAATTTAAAA
>NZ_DATCYK010000106.1:0-29579 GCF_036570325.1 Prevotella sp. | reverse complement strand
GTGATGGGAATTCTCAATGTCACGCCCGACTCCTTCTTTTCGGGCAGTCGCAAGCAAACGGAGCACGATATAGCCAATCGGGCCGTGCAGATAGCCGCCGAGGGAGGGGCCATCATTGACGTGGGAGCGTTCTCCACGCGCCCCGGAGCCTTTGAGGTGACGGAGGAAGAAGAGCGCCGCCGGCTGCGTGAGGCGTTGGAAATCGTGCGCCGGGAAGTGCCCCATCTGCCCATCAGTGTCGACACCTATCGGCCCGGAGTGGCCCGAAGTTGCATTGAGGAGTGGGGCGCCGACATCATCAACGACGTGAGCGAGGGTGGCATAACGGGCATTGTCAACACGCCCATTCACGAGCAGGAAAGCATGTTCGACGTGGTGGGACAGTTGAAATGTCCCTACATACTGATGTCGGTCAAGCCCAATCTTCACGACATGCTCATTGCTTTCGCCGACGAAGTGCAGCAGTTGCGTGACCGAGGCGTGAAAGATATAATCCTCGACCCGGGCTTCGGCTTCGGCAAAACCGTGGAGCAGAATTATGAAATCTACCGTCAGATGGAGCGCCTGCAAACGCTTGAGCTGCCACTGCTCGTGGGTATATCCCGCAAGAGCATGATATGGAAGCTCGTGGGAGGTACCCCCGAGACGGCCCTTAACGGCACCACCGTGCTCCACACCATCGCCTTGCAAAAGGGAGCGGCCATCCTTCGGGTGCACGATGTGAAGGAAGCCGTCGAGACTGTGCGCATAGTGGCCGCCGCGTCGACCGACCGTTAATTCCCCGCGGGCCATCATCGATAAACTAACCAAACCGTTGAAATAATGCCTTTTGTATTCGGAATCAAGGATGTCATCGACATAGTGCTCGTGGCATTCATGCTTTATTATATCTATCGGCTGATGAAAGAGAGCCGTTCGCTCAATGTCTTCATCGGCATAATGCTCTTTGTGCTCATTTGGCTCTTTGTGAGTCAGGTGCTCGAGATGCGCCTCTTGGGTTCCATTCTCGACAAGTTGGTGAGCGTGGGAGTCATCGGTCTCATCGTTCTTTTTCAGGAAGAAATCCGTCGTTTCCTTTATTCCTTGGGTGCCCATCAGCGTTTCAAGCGTGTCATGGTCCTCTTCGGTGGTCGCAAGAGCGCGGATGTAGACAAGGAAGCCATCATGCCTATCGTGATGGCTTGCATGAGTATGGCCAAGGGAAAGGTAGGAGCGCTCATCGTAATAGAGCGTGGTGCCCCGCTTGATGATATTGCGGAAACGGGTGACATCATTGACGCGCGCATCAACCAACTGCTCATTGAGAACATATTTTTCAAGAACTCGCCCCTTCACGACGGCGCAATGATCGTGTCGAAGAAGCGTATCAAGGCGGCCGGTTGCATTCTGCCGGTGAGCCATAACTTCAATATTCCCAAGGAATTGGGCCTGCGCCATAGGGCCGCCATGGGCATTTCGCAGGACAGCGACGCCGTGGCCGTGGTCGTTTCGGAGGAAACCGGCCGCATATCCGTGGCCATTAAGGGCGAGTTCCGCTTGCGACTCAGCGCCGAGGAGCTTGAGAGCATTCTGACCCAAGAACTCTCCTAAGGCTAAAAAAGTAGCGTTTTTGTAGCAATAAAAAGCCCTCGTCTCAATAAAAAATCGTAATTTTGCAAACTGGAAATGGCAATTTGCGAATTTTCGATTGCCACCCCTAATGAATAAATAGATTAATATACATATTATCAAAACATGGATTTATTACAGCAAATAGTTGCCCGCGCAAAGGCAAACAAACAGCGCATTGTGCTCCCCGAAGCCACGGAAGAGCGCACTTTGAAGGCTGCTGACCGTGTATTGGCCGACGACCTTGCAGATCTTATTCTTATCGGTAGTCCCGAAGAAATCAAGCGTCTCGCCGAGGAGTGGGGCCTTACCCATATCGATAAGGCAACGATTATTGATCCTGAGAACAATCCCAAGAGCGAGGAGTACGCCGTCTTGCTGGCCGAACTGCGTAAGAAGAAAGGCATGACCCTCGAGAAGGCGCGTGAGCTTATGAAGAATCCGCTCTACTTGGGCTGTATGATTATCAAGACCGAAGGTGCCGATGGCCAGATCTCGGGTGCCTTGAGCACCACCGGCGACACGCTTCGTCCTGCCCTTCAGATTATCAAGTGTGCCCCCGGCATTACTTGTGTGAGTGGCGCCATGCTCCTTTTGACCCACGAGGAAGCCTATGGCGACGACGGTATCATCGTCATGGGTGACGTCGCGGTGACGCCTGTGCCCGACGCGGGACAGTTGGCTCAGATAGCCGTATGTACGGCCCAGACAGCCAAGAGCGTAGCCGGCATGACCGATCCAAGGGTAGCTATGCTTAGCTTCTCTACCAAAGGAAGCGCCTCACATGAGCTGGTCGACAAGGTGGTTGAGGCCACTCGCTTGGCCCATGAGATGGATCCCGAGCTGAAACTCGACGGCGAGCTTCAGGCCGACGCGGCCCTCGTACCCTCCGTAGGAGCGAAGAAAGCCCCCGGAAGTGATATTGCCGGCAAGGCCAACGTGCTGGTTGTGCCCTGCTTGGAAGTAGGTAACATCAGCTATAAGCTCGTTGAGCGTTTGGGTGGCGCTAAGGCCATAGGTCCTATTTTGCAAGGTATAGCCCGTCCGGTCAACGACTTGAGTCGTGGTTGCAACATCGATGACATTTATTATATGGTAGCCATTACCGCATGTCAGGCGCAGGACGCGAAGAAGTAAATAATCATTTAATCGTATAATATAAATAAGGTAATATGAAAATATTGGTATTAAACTGTGGTAGCAGTTCCATTAAATACAAGTTGTACGACATGACCGACGAGTCGGTTTTGGCACAAGGCGGCGTTGAGCGTATCGGTTTGGACGAGGCATTCATTAAGGTGAAGCTCGACAATGGCGACAAGAAAACCATCATGGCCGACCTTCCCACTCACAAGGAGGGCGTGGCTTTGGTGTTCAAAGTGTTGCTCGATCCCGAGATTGGCGCCCTGAAGAGCCTTGAGGAGATTGACGCCGTGGGCCATCGTATCGTGCAGGGAGGCGACCTCTTTGAGAAAAGTTGTATCGTAACACCCGAGGTTGAGCAGGGCATAGAGAGCCTTATCGACCTTGCCCCCGTGCATAACGCGGGCCACTTGCGTGGTATCAGGGCCGTAAACGCCCTTATGCCCGACGTTCCGCAGGTGACTGTGTTCGACAATGCCTTCCATTCTACCATGCCGGCTTACGCTTATCTCTACGCCGTTCCTTACGAGTTCTACGAGAAATACCATGTTCGCCGCTATGGTTTCCACGGAACAAGCCATCGCTACGTGAGCCAACGGGTGTGTGAATTCTTGGGAGCGGACATCACTAAGCAGAAGATTATCACCTGCCACATCGGCAATGGCGCCAGCGTTGCCGCCGTGAAGTACGGTAAGGTGATAGATACTTCCATGGGACTTACACCTTTGGCCGGCCTGATGATGGGTAGCCGTTGTGGCGACATCGACCCATCGGCCGTTACATACCTCATGCAAAAGACCGGCAAAGCGCCGCAGGAAATGGCTGATTTCTTGAATAAGGAGAGTGGTGTGGCCGGTATTACGGGCTTGAGTTCTGACATGCGTGAGATTGAGAATGCCGACCGTGAGGGCAACGAGCGTGCTCACTTGGCATTACAGATGTATAACTATCGTATCAAGAAGTACATTGGCGCTTATGCCGCCGCCATGAATGGCGTTGACATCATCGTCTTTACCGCCGGCGTGGGTGAGAATCAGGAAGGCGTTCGTTGGGATTCTTGCACCGATTTGGAATACCTCGGCGTCAAGATGGATAAGGAACGCAACCATTGCCGTGGCGTGGAGCAGGTGCTCTCTGCCGATGATTCCAAGGTGAAAGTGGTGATGATTCCTACCGATGAGGAAATCGTGATTGCCCGTGACACCATGGAATTGGTAAAAGGAAAGTAACGACCAACCGGCCATAGTGCCGATGGCGCATGAATAAAGCCCGCCCGTTGACCGATGTCAATGGGCGGGCTTGTCGTATATTAATGCTTATGCGTGCCATTATATATAGTCGTATATATATTGCTTATAGGTTAATGATTTTCTGAAGGATAATGAATAATAAAATTATTATTGGCTTTTTATACATATTTTTATCCTCGTTAACTAACGTTTCGTTTTTTTTTGATTTTTGTGATAAAATAAAATATCTTTGCCAATACACAATTTTCTCTTTTGTAATTAACCTAATATTAACCTTTTTATTATGCACGAAAAAATGAGAAAGACACTTGTGCTTTTAGCATTAGCTTTGTCTTCAGTCGGTTTGTCCTATGCCGACACGGCGTATTTGCCCGAGGTGGTAACTACGCAGCAGCAAACTACCTGTAAAGGTAAAGTTGTAGATAATCAGGGAGAGCCTATTATTGGTGCTTCGGTGATGATTATTGGTCAAAAGAAAGGTGCTGTCAGCGACTTAGATGGCCGTTTCAGCCTTTCTGATGTTAAAATGGGTGCTACTTTGAGCGTGTCTTATGTGGGATATAAGACCCAAAACGTAGTCTGGAACGGCAAAGATCTTACCATTACTTTAATGGAAGACTCCGAGACTCTTAATGATGTTGTTGTGGTGGGTTATGGTAGCCAGAAGAAGATAAACCTCACCGGAGCCGTATCCGTAGTAAACACCAAGACATTAGAAGGTCGTTCGGTTCAGAATTTGGCGCAAGCTCTGCAAGGCTCGGTGCCGGGCTTGAACTTCAGCGTGAACAATGCCGGAGGTTCGCTTGACGGTCGTATGAGCTTGAACATCCGCGGTACCGGAACGATTGGCGCGGGATCCAACTCCTCACCATTGGTGTTGATTGATGGAACGGAGGGCGATTTATATTCCATTCCGGCCAGCGACATAGAGAGCATTTCCATCTTGAAAGACGCGGCGTCGAGCGCCATCTACGGTTCGCGTGCGGCTTTCGGTGTTATCCTTATTACGACAAAGAGTGGTAAGGAAGGTCGCGTAAATGTTACTTATAATGGAAGTTTGCGCTTCTCTACCGCCACACAAGTTCCCGAAATGCCCAATTCTTATGATTTCGCTCGTTATTGGAATGACGCAGCGGCCAATAATGGAGAGGGTGCTCCTTTCAAAACTGAGATATTGGAGAAAATCAAGGCTCGTGTTGAAGGAACCCTTAAACCGGAGGATAAGGATTTGACAACATGGAGTGGATATGCCTCAAACGAGCCGTGGGCGATGTATACCGGCTCATGGAACAATGTCAATTGGTTTGATGAGATGTATCAGAAGAACGCCCCATCACAAGAGCACAACGTAGCTATCAGTGGTGGTACCGATAAGATCAACTATTATATCAGTGGTGCCCTGCTGGATCAGCGAGGCTTGATACGCCATGGAAAAGACAAGTTCCAGCGTTACAACTTCTCGGGAAAGGTGACTGCTCACGTGACAGATTGGTTTACCATCACCTATAATAATAAGTGGACTCGTGAAGACTATAACCGTCCGTCTTATATGACCGGCTTGTTCTTCCACAATATTGCCCGTCGTTGGCCGACCAACCCGGTGTACGATCCTCACGGACACTATGTACACGGAAATGAAATCCTACAAATGGAAGGTGGTGGCCTTGACAAAACACAGACAGACAAGCTCTTTCAGCAGGCTATTCTTGAGTTTAAACCGCTGAAGGGATGGGTCATCCGTTTGGAAGGAAACTACAATACGACACATTATCATAATCATTGGGACGTGTTGCCAATCTATTATTATGACCCGAATGAGGTGCCTGTGGCTGCCGCATGGAGTGGTGACTACGCGGCTGGTAAGTCGAAGGTAGGCGAAACGATGTATAAGAGAAACTTCTACAATGGTCGTTTCTTCACTGAGTACGACTTCACGCTTGATGATAAGCATGAGTTCAAGGTGTTGGGTGGTCTGGATATGGAGTCAAGTCTCTATACGAGTTTGGGCGCATCGCGTGCCGATTTGATTACGCCGCTCGTACCTACACTCAATAATGCTACACATAAGGATGTGACCCCGAGCTACTCTAACAACCATTGGGCTACCATGGGTATCTTCGCTCGTGTGAATTATGCTTACGATTCACGTTATTTGGCAGAGGTTTCTATTCGTCGTGACGGTTCTTCACGTTTCATCGGTGACAAAACATGGGGCACATTTCCCTCTTTCTCATTAGGTTGGAATATAGCCAACGAGCAGTTCTTCAAGCCTTTGACTAAGGTGGTGGATGTATTGAAGCTCCGTGCTTCATGGGGTTCTTTGGGTAATACGAATATTGAGGCTCTCTATCCTTGGTTCTTGAGGCAACCTGTTAAGGCTACATCTTCCAGTTGGTTGATTAATGGTGCTCGTCAGACTATATCGGGTGTGCCGGGATTGGTGTCTCCAAACCTGACATGGGAAACCGTACGCTCATGGAACTTAGGTCTTGACTTTGGCTTGTTTAACAATAGATTGCAAGGAAGTTTCGACTACTTTGTCAGAACGACCAAGAACATGGTGGGGCCTGCTCCTGTGAAACCTTCGATTCTCGGTACAGACCAGCCGGCTGAGAACAACAGTGACATGCGTTCTAATGGTTGGGAGTTGGAGTTGAGATGGCGTGACAGAATAGGCGACTTCTCTTATGGCGCCAAGTTGGTGGTGTCAGATGACAAGCAGACCATCACCCGTTTCTATAATCCCAACAGACTGCTTAGCCAGTGGTGTGAAGGTCAGGCTATGGGAAATATTTGGGGCTACCATGTAAAGGGTCTGGCTCAGAGTGATGAAGAAATGACTGAATGGCTACAGAATAATAAGCCTACGTGGGGTGATAGCTGGGCTGCCGGTGACGTGATGTATATGGACTTGAACGGCGATAAGAAAGTAGATGGCGGTAAAGGTACTTATGATGATACCGGCGACCAGAGAATTATTGGTAATTCTATGCCAAGGTATCGCTTTGGTATCACACTCGATGCAGCTTGGAAGGGCTTTGACTTTCTCATCTTCATGCAAGGTGTCGGCAAGCGCGATTTCTGGGACTCTTCTCCTTATAGTGTAGGAGCTAATGTTAATATGTGGCAGGCTGCAGCTTTCAAGGAACACTTGGACTACTGGCGTCCGGCTACAGACAAGAACTTTGGTCCTAACCCCGGTGGATTCTATCCGCGCCCATTGTTTGCTAGTGGTGGAAAGAACTTTTATGTGAGTGACCGTTACTTGCAGGATGCCTCTTACATGCGTATCAAGAACATCCAGTTAGGTTACACATTGCCGCTTTCGTTGACCAACAAGATTGGAGCAAATAGAGTGCGTGTGTACTTCTCCGCGGAAAATCTATGCACCTTTACCAAGATGAACAAGATTTTTGATCCTGAAGCCACGGGTGGTGATTGGGGACCGGGTAAGATTTATCCACTTCAAAGAACCATCTCATTTGGTTTAAATGTCAATTTTTAATCATTAAGCAATATGAAACACAATATAAAGACTCTCTTAAAAGGAAGTATGGCGCTCTTGTGCGCCGGGGGTATGTTTACCTCATGTGATTTCTTGGATAGGGAACCGCTGGATCAGGTTTCTCCAGACCAATATTATACTACAGCAGAACAGTTGGGTGGTTTCACCTTAAACTATTATGGTACCATATTCCCTAACAATAGTGGTTGGTGGGCCGGAGTAGCTACTTTTGACAACGGCACGGACAACCAAGCAGCTGGAGGGGGAAACGAAAGAATCTTCTTGCCGGATAAGTGGCGCGTACCAACTTCGGGTGGAATAGGCTATAATACGATTCGTGATCTTAATAAGTTTATTAACGAGGTAGAAGCCAAATACGCTGAACATAAAATAGATGGTTCTGACGCAATGATCAAGGAGTATATCGGCGAGGCCTACGCTATTCGCGGTATGGTGTTCTTTGATAGATTGAAAAGCTTTGGAGATTATCCTATAGAGCTGAAGGAACTCAATATTGACGCAGACTTGGCGGCTGCCAGCAAGCGTCAACCAAGAAACTTGGTGGCTCGACAAATACTGTCAGACTTAGATAAAGCCATAGAACGCTTGCCGGAAACAGCAGCCAATAAATTGCGTTTTACTAAGCGTGCGGTGTTGACACTCAAGTCGAGAGTGGCTCTCTATGAAGGCACTTTCGAGAAATACCATAGAGGAACGGGTCGTGTTCCGGGCGACGCTAATTGGCCGGGCAAAGGCAAGGAGTGGTTAAAGGATTTCACGATAAACCAAGATGCGGAGGTGAACTACTTCCTCGATGAGGCCATTAAGGCGTCCAAGGAAGCTGCTGCTGATGGTAATTTGCCTACAAAGAACACGCATAAATTCAATCCTACGGAGCGTGGGCAGTACAATGGTTGGAATCCTTATTATGACATGTTTGCCAGCGAAGACTTATCGAAGTTCCCCGAGGTGTTGATGTGGCGCCAGTTCAATTCAGATATAAGTGTGTCTCACTTGACTTCTAATAAGTTGAGAACCGGTTCTGCTACAGGCTGGACGCGTGGCTTGGTGGAATCGTTCTTAACGAAAAGTGGCAAGCCTATTTATGCTGCCGATGGTGAATACCAAGGTGACAAGACGATTGATGACGTAAAGAAAGACCGTGACGAGCGACTCCAATTGTTTGTTTTCGGTGAATCTGATATTCTGGCTACCGATGATAACAGTATCAAGGTGGATGGGAATGGCAAGGATCTTGTTAAGTTTACCTTACCTATTATCGTTACGAGCGATGCGCAAACAAAAGATATAACAGGTTATCGCCAGCGTAAGTTTTACAATTATGACCCGAAGATGCAGAACGGCCAGTCGTTCTCAGATGTCTCAGGTCAGATTTTGATTCGTGTGGAGGAAGCGATGTTGAATTATATGGAGGCTTACTATGTACGTCATAATACTCTTGATGCCACCGCCAAAAAGTATTGGACGGCATTACGTGAGCGTGCCGGTATCACGGCTCCTATAGAAACTACCGTTAGTGCGACCAATATGGCCGAGGAAACTAAGTTGACTCGTGCGTATGATTGGGGTGCTTATTCGGCAGGAAAACCGTTGGAGAGCGCTATGCTTTACTCTATTCGTCGTGAGCGTCGTAGTGAGTTAGCCGGTGAAGGCTATCGTTGGGATGACCTTGTAAGGTGGGCTGCTATGGATCAAGTAAAGGATTATGTCATTGAAGGTGTGAATTTCTGGGAGGAAATGAGCAAGTCTCCGAAGTTCAAGAATACGGAAGGCGGGAGCCTGCTTGTTGATGATGGTGGTGACAAAGCGACGGTTTCGTCACATGAACTCTCTCATTACTTGAGACCTTATCAGATTAATAAGAAGTACAGTCTTTATCAAGGTTATACTTTCTATAAGGCACACTATTTGTCACCGTTCTCTTATCAGGAAATGCAGTTATGTTCGCCTGACGGTACGGTTGAGCATTCTTACTTGTATCAGAATGTGTATTGGCCGGCCGAAGCCAACGGTGCAGGTGAACAGTAAGCGAATACGGCAAATACTTTTGCTCTCTTAGGGGAGTAAAAAGTGAAAGTCGGAATAAATAAAAGCCCACCTATTGATAGATGTCAATAGGTGGGCTTGCTTTGTTTAAGCGAATGTTCAGTGTATCTTTTTTGGTTTATAGTTGCTTTATCCAACTGATCATGTCGTTCAATACTTCGGGGCTGGTGGTCTCCTCTATCGTGACGTATTCCGAAGGATGGCCGGTAGTAGCGTGCTGGAACAGATGGTTGAGGCCGGGATATTCCTTGATCAGTGTCTTCTTGTGGCGAGGAAGATATTTGCGAAGCGCCGGAATCGTCAGTTCGGCCGGTACGTTGAGGTCGAGCGAACCATTGAGGTGGAGCACGGGGCAGGTCACTTTGCGGATGTAAGTCGTCATGTCGATGTCGACAAACGTACGAGTCCAAGGGTCGGGCGACAACTTGATGAGCGTCTCGCGGGCTTGCTTGGCCGAGGTAAGGGCCGGTGCTGTGGGGGCTGCTACACGGTTGAGCTTATTGAGTTGCAGGCACATGAGGGTGTCAATACGTGTGGCCGGTCCGGCCAACGACACGATAAAGTCGGTTTTCTTTTGGCTTCCGAGGATGTAGGCTATCATGCCTCCCTCGCTATGGCCTATGATTCCTATTTTACCAAAGGCTTTTTTGTTACGGAGAAATTGCAGTCCGGCCTCGGCGTCGTTGGCAAAGTCGAACGTGGTAGCCGTCTTGAAGTCGCCTGTGGATTGGGCCACGCCGCGGTCATCGTAGCGCAACGAGGCGATACCCGCACGGGCCAACGCGTCGGCAATGACGAGGAATGGTTTGTGATAGAACAGTTCCTCGTCACGATTTTGCAGTCCGCTACCCGTGACAAAGAGCACGATGGGCGTGTGACCGGCCTTATAATCCTTTGGTAGGGAGAGGGTTCCGCTAAGCGTGACGCCCGCTTTGGTATTTTGAAAAGTAACGTTCTCGGTGGTGTAAGGAAGTGGCAGGGAGGGCGTTTGTGGCCTTCGGTATTCTTGTTGGCCACGTTTGCAGTCAATGGTTTGGGTGAAACCGTTTTGGCTGAAGGTACCCCGGAGGATGTCGCCGAGCAGCCGTCCATGGAAGCGCAGGCCTATCGTGGGGATTTGAAGGTGGATAGAATCGGGCGAAAGATGGTCAAGGGAAGTGGGAATGCCCTTGGCTCCTTGCTCGGGAACGTCGAGTAGTACTTGTCGTTGGCCCATGTCGACGTGGAAAACGAGCGATAACCGCTGTTGACCGATGGTCAGTTGGCCGGTCCAGACACCATTCAGGTCTTGTGCTTGTGCCTGAAAAGCACAGATGGCCATCCATAAGAGGATGGCCATTCGGTTGATATAGTTCTTCATGTGCGGTCTAAAGAGAGGTAAAAAGAAGGTTAGCCTAATATTTGCGTAGCGTGTTCCTTCACCTTGATGTCCTTGGGTTTCAGGATGCGAGTGATGACTCCATTCTCATCAGTGATGAAAGTGGTGCGGAAAACGCCCATATATACCTTGCCGTAATTCTTCTTCTCACCGTACACGCCCAGTTCCGTGACGAGCTTTTTCTCGGTGTCGCAAATAAGTGGGAAGGGCAATTGGTACTTCTCAATGAACTTTTTGTGCGACTTGGCGTCCTGCGTGCTACAGCCGATTACGGCGTAGCCCATGGATAAGAAGCGCTCGTAGTTATCGCGAAGGTTGCAGGCTTGGTTGGTGCAACCGGGCGTCGCGTCGCGCGGATAGATATAAAGAACCAATTGTTTGCCTTTGAAGTCGCTTAACTTCAGTTCGTTTCCGTCTTGGTCAACGCCAAGAATCTCGGGGAGTTTTTGTCCTATTTCCATATTGATTGCTATTAAATGTTTTTAAATAAAGATAGCGTCAGCAAGCTAAAAAATATCAAGTGATTAGCTTGCCAAGTGCAGCCCATCTTCTACAAGGATAGTGCAAATGAACGCAATGTGAACTTGTTTACAAATTGCTGAGTGCAGCCTATCTTCTACAAAGATAGTGCAAATGAACGCAATGTGAATTTGTTTACAAATTGCTGAGTGCAGCCTATCTTCTACAAAGATAGCTGATTTTATGACAAGTGGCTGTTTATGGGCTTTGTTTTTTAGAGACTTTAAACTTATTCCATGATAAAATGAGGGTGATTCTCGTCACCGTAGCGGGCGTTATAGGTGAAGCCGTTGAGTTGGAAAGGGTACATGTCCTCGGGTTTGGTTAATCGGTTGAGGAGAAGAAAGCGTGCCATAGCGCCCCGACAACTCTTGGCATGGACTGAGACAACCTTCATTCTGTGCCCATCATCGACATAGAAAAGCGGTTGAATGACCCGTATTTCCTGCTCAACACGTTTCCAATCGAACAAGTGTTCAAATTCTTCGGTAGCCAAATGTACGAGTATGCCGTCGTCGGCACGGACCGCATCGATCAGCATTTGCGTGAGGCGAGGTTTCCAATAGGCGAAAAATGACTGGTCGGAAGTGGTTTCCAACTTCATTTTACCTTCCATTCGATAGGGATGGATGAGGTCGAGCGGGCGTAGAAGGCCATAAAGAAACGAGGTGATGAAAAGGTGTTGTTGGGCAAAAAGGAAGTCTTCAGTTTTAAAATCTTCCGCGACAAGATATTTATAGGCCTGACCATGGTAGGCGAGAATGGCCGGGAGATATTCAGACTTGTCGAAAAAATGCTCAAAGCGGAGCTTATTCTCTTGAGCAATGGATAGGCTGCAATGGAGTTGTTGGGCCAATTCGGGCGCCGACCATTGGCTTAGCTCAAGGGCAAACTGCTCTGCTTCTTTTTGAAATGTGGCTTGGGACGACGGCGGTGTGGCTACCGTTGTCGTCTTATTCATGATTTTGGCCGATGCTAAAATGATTTGCATAAATGAAAAATGTTATATGACAAAGATATAATAAAAATATCATAGCTGTTTATAAAAGCCGTGGTAATTCGAGTTATAGGGCTTTCTTTAGGGTAAGTGGTAACCTAAATGTAATGTTTTCGTAAGTTTTCTTTCATCTGATAGCAACTTTACTGAAATATCAGGAGCCTACTTTTGCAGCGAAAAAAGAAAGATAATTAACAAAGTATGAAAAGTTTCAAAAGAGTTTTGACATTATTATTATTGTTTACAACATGTGTTTCAATGTTGGCACAGACAAAGATTGAAGGACATGTAACTGATGGAAAAAGCAAAGAACCCCTTGTAGGAGCCACGATAGAGGTGGTAGATAAAAACATTAAAACGATTGCTGACGTTGATGGAAACTTCAGTATCACGGGGTTACAAAATGGAAAATATCGTCTTCTTATTAAATATGTATCTTATAAAGATGTATATATGAACGATGTGGTCGTATCCTCCACACATCCCACAAAGTTATTAGAGATTCAGATGGAGCCCAATGAGCAGGTGTTGCAGGGCGTTCAGGTGGTGGCAACGATAAAGAACAATACAGATCAGGCCATGATAAAGTTGGCTAAACAAAGCCTATTCGTGATGAGCAATGTTTCGGCGCAGGAAATCAGCAAGACGCAGGATACTAATGCGGGAGAGGTCATCAGGCGAGTGCCGGGCGTGAGTTTGATAGAAGATAAGTTTGTGATGGTGAGAGGACTTTCCCAACGTTACAACAATGTTTGGATAAATGGAGGCGCTGTGCCCAGTACGGAGGCAGACTCGAGAGCATTCTCTTTCGATATAATTCCCAGCTCACAAATAGATAATTTGGAGATAGTAAAAACGCAGGCGCCCGAATATCCTGCCGATTATAGTGGTGGTTTTATCCTCGTGAATACGAAAGATATACCTTCGGAGAACAGCACGATAGTAAACCTTGGTGGCAATTGGAACGACGCTACAGACTTTAGGAATTTCCAATATGCCAAAGGGTCGGGTACTGATTTCTTGGGTTTTGACAGTGGTTATCGTTCTATTCCCGGTCATAATGATTGGATCATCAAGAATAAGAAGCCCTTTGGCGATATAAAACTGTCGCTTTCGCTGAATCGTAAGTGGCAACTTGGAGGTAGGACGCTGGGTATGATAGCGGCCGTTAATTACACAAGTGAAAGTCGTTCTTACACGGATATGACGAATAACCTATTTGGTATTTACGACGCCGTTAATGACCGGCCTAATTACCTTCGCCATTCCGTGGATGACCAGTATAATAAGAATGTGAGAATAGGTGGTATGTTTAACATGACTTTGCTCTCTAAAGACGGTAATCACAAGTATCAATGGAAAAACATATTTAACCAATTGGCTAATAACAGATATACTTGGAGAGAGGGAGTAAACGCGCAAGCCGATATTGAAAACTCGGCGGAATATTATTATCGCAGTCGTACAACCTATAATACACAGTTGACCGGCAAGCATACTTTCGCAAAAGACTTGTTGGAATGGAATGTAGGCTATGCCTATGCCAACCGTAATCTTCCTGACCGGAGACGCTATTTGGAGACTGATGCCTTGGAAAGAGGACAGATGATGTTGGTAACGGGTAATGATGTTTCTCGTGAATGGACCAAGCTTAATGAGCATATATTCTCTGCAAACATAGCCGATAAGCATAGTTTTGAGTTTGGTACATGGACTCCTTCGCTGCGTTACGGAGTGTATGGAGAGTATCGTACGAGAAAATATACTACACGAAACTTCATTTACAATTGGAGAACGGATGGCAATAACCTTGCAGACGGTTTTCAGAAAGTGCATATCCCAACCTTGCTTAGTGATGAGGCCAATTATGGTGATGACAAACTTTACCAAATGGAATTGGTGCAAAAGCGAAATGATTACAGCGGCGATAATACGGTAGGAGCCGGCTTTGTGTCGGCAGCATTGCCTTTTGGAAAACTGAATGTCTATGCCGGTGTGAGATATGAGTTTAGCAGTATGTGCCTCACAACCAATACACGTGATGACGTAGAAAGTCCTCAAGAGCGTAATTATACTTACAATGATCTCTTTCCATCACTCAATGCGGTGTATGAACTTGATGATAAGAATCAGTTGAGGCTTTGTTATGGTCGAAGCGTTAATAGGGCGGAGTTTCGTGAGGTATCGCCCTCGGTGTATTACGACTTCGACTTGGCCTCAAGTATTCAGGGCAATACGGAGTTGAAAAACTGTTATATCAACAATGTAGACCTGCGATATGAGTATTATCCCTCGGCAGGTGAGCAGATTTCTTTGGCTGTATTCTACAAGCATTTTGATAACCCCATTGAGTGGACTTACACGGTTGCGGGCGGTACGAACTTGATTTACTCGTATGAGAATGCGCTCTCCGCCAATAATTATGGTATAGAGTTGGATATTCGTAAGAAGCTCGATTTCATAGGATTGAGGAACTTTAGTTGGTCAATCAATGCTTCGCTCATTAAGAGTAAGGTTAATTTTGCCAAAGGCTCACGTGAGAAGAACCGACCGATGCAGGGACAATCACCCTATTTAATCAATACCGGTATATTCTACAATCACCCAGAGTTTGCCTTTAACGTGGCACTTCTCTATAATCGAATAGGAAAGCGTATCATCGGAGTAGGAAGAAGTGAGGGTACGACGGGTAGCGAGGAAAACGCAAGAATACCCGATAGCTACGAAATGCCGCGCGATGTTTTTGATTTCACTGCCAGCAAAAGTTTTGGTGAGCATTGGGAGTTGAAAGCCTATGTCAGGGACTTATTGGCACAGAAAGTCTCTTACAAGCAGTTTGCCGATGTGGTATATGCCGATGGTAAGCAAAGAAATGTAGAAGAAATAACACGTCAGTACAAGCCCGGACGTAATTGGGGATTGAGCTTGTCCTATAAATTCTAAGATAATATCATATTTTTTAACAATAGTTTTTATGAAAACAAGATGTTTAATTGGATGCGTAAGCATTCTGGCAGTAGCCTCTATGATGAGCGCATGCGGCAGTGACAATGATGTAGTGGGTAACGAAGACAAAGGAAAAGTTGACGCTGCTTATGTATGGACAACCGATGCGGGTATCAAAGCTTGCACAAATATCCTTTTTCAGGATGGCAAAGAAAATGTTAAGGGCACGGATATTGGCAATGGAGCTCAGGAATTTGTCTTTACAGGTAAGCAGACTTTAAAGAAGGGAACTTATAATCTGAAGGGATGGGTTTATATAGCTGCCGGGGCAGAATTGACCATTGAGCCGGGAACAATTATAAAAGGAGATAAGGAAACCAAGGCTTCTCTCATAGTAGAGCGTGGTGGCAAACTGATAGCACAAGGCACTGCCACAGCTCCTATCGTATTTACTTCAGAGCAGTCGGCAGGTAACCGTCGCCCGGGAGATTGGGGTGGTATCATTATTTGCGGCAAAGCCTATAATAACCAAAAGGAAATGCAGATAGAAGGTGGTCCTCGTACCAAGCATGGAGGTGAGGATAATGCGGACAACTCCGGCGTATTGAGCTATGTACGTATAGAGTTCGCGGGCTATCCTTTCCAAAAAGATCAGGAAATCAACGGTCTAACCTTGGGTTCGGTAGGTAGTGGTACAAAGATAGACCACGTACAAGTGTCTTATAGCAATGACGATTCCTACGAATGGTTTGGCGGTGCGGTGAACTGCAAATACATGATAGCTTACAAGGGTTGGGATGATGATTTCGACACAGACAATGGCTATTCGGGTAAGGTTCAGTTTGGTTTGGCCGTTCGCGATAGTAAGATAGCGGACACATCCATGAGCAACAGCATGGAAAGTGATAATAGTGCTGCCGGTGCTGCGGTATCACCTTGGACGACAGCAAGCTTCTCTAACATGACATTCATTGGTCCTAAGTTTAGCGACAATGCCTTTAAGAATTCATCAGACTATATTACCGGTGGAAAGATGAACCCCAACAATGGTTCGGCACTTGGTAAATTCCAGTCCGTAATGCACATTCGTAGAAACTCACGGTTGAACTGTTTTAACTCTGTAGCGGTAGGATTTCCTATTGGTATTATCCTTGATAATCAGAAAGGTGACACACAAGGTTCTGCCACTAAAGGCTTGCTTAGTTTAAAGAATATCTGGCTGGCAGGAATGGATATTGTAGGTAGCGACGCAAATAAAGTATTTGAAGATGTGTTAGTGACCGGATATGACAGTAAGTCTAAACCTATTACAGACGCAACGGAGAAATCTTTCTCTTCAACTTTCTTTACGGCACAAAGCGGCAACAACGTTTCTGACATCGCAGCGTTGAAACTTGACACAAAGACCTTTATGCCTAATGCCTCCAGCCCATTGTTAAGTGGAGCCAACTTTGCGGAAGCAGTGCTTTCTTCTTGGTTTGATAAAGTAAATTATATAGGCGCTTTCTCTTCAAATGACAACTGGGTTAATGGTTGGACTAACTTTGATCCTGAGAATACTCAATATTAATTTTCTCTTTTATGATAAAGGAATGCGATAAGCCTTTTAAGTAATCTGATTCCAAAACACATTTTATTGACCATATCTATACTCTGTCGTGGAGATATAGATATGGTTTTGCTATGTATATGATAATGGGGCTTTCTTTATAAATAATATCTCATAGCTGTCCTTTTTTTGATAGTTGATTGTATTATTAATAGAATACTATTATAATAAAAGACATTGGAAACAACAAAATTACATACAGACATTGATAAGCTAAAGCAGAAAGCTGAAACAATTTGTGAGGATATTCTCGAAATGGAACTAACTGATGTGTCGTCGGCTTACGCACGGTTTATTAAAAAGAGAACCGCTGAAAAGAGAAAGTATAGGGTTCAGTATATAATGAAGTATGCGGCAATGTTAGCTGTTCCTTTAATGATAACAACAGTAGTATTAAGTTATTTATATTTTGGAACGGCAGATAACGAACAACAGTTTGCAGAGGTTAAAGCGCTCAATGGTATGATTGTGAAATATGAGTTACCTGATCATTCCGTCGTGTGGCTTAATTCAGGAAGTTCTTTGCGTTATCCTACCAAATTTAAAGATAATGAAAGGGCGGTTGCATTGAATGGCGAAGCTTATTTCGAGGTACGAGCAAGTAAGGAAAAGCCATTCTATGTTAATACTCCTCAAGGATTGAGTGTTTATGTATATGGGACTCATTTCAATATTTCTGCATACGAAAATGGGGAAGATATAGAAACGTTGTTAGAAGAAGGGCGTCTGAAAGTACGTCTACCCCATAGTGCGTCTGAATTAGATTTGAATCCCGGGGAATATGTTTCTTATAACAAGTTGTCCCAGCAAGTTATCAAAACAAAGGTTGATATTGAAGAAAAATTGGCTTGGAAAGATGGAAAGCTCGTTTTCAGGAACACTCGTTTAGAGGATGTCTTTAAAACTTTGGAACGACATTTTAATGTTATTATTTCTTATCATAATCATACGGAGAAAGAATATAGATACCGAGCTACGTTCCGTGATGAGACACTTCCGCAGATTCTTGAGTATTTATCAAAATCAGCTACACTGAAATGGTCTATAGAAAAACTTGAGGATAATAAAAATAGTAGAACAAAGAAAGTGGTAGTTGACTTATATTAAAACAGATGATAGATAGATGTTTTGATAGTTATTCACTCAAGCAACTTACTTTAAAAATAGAACTTAGATGTTTAACCCTTAAAATAAATGCCCATGAAAATATTATTAGAATAATAAACAAATATTATAAGAGGAAGGAAAGAATGATATGTTCCTTGCCTTTGAGCAGCAGTAAATACAATATTCAATAATGGATATTGCCTAATGTAAGGATAAATAAGCCTAAACAAATTAACCCTACACCTTTATTGAGAACTCATCCTTTGATGAGGTCTTATATAAGAATATGTATCATAAAAAACAATTGTAACTATGAGGATAAGAAATATATTACTATCCATAGTATTCCTATTTACCACAGGTAATGTTTTTTCTCAAAGTGTAAAAGCTCCTATTATAGCAACTAACGTTACCATAGAACAAGTATTGAATCGAATAGAAAAAGCTTCCGATTATGTATTCTTGTTTAATGATGAAACATTGAATACAAAAAAGATTGTATCGGTAAATAATAAAAATGGAAATATAACGGAGATATTAGATCATATTTTCCGCAATACCAATATTGTATATGCTATTGTAGACAAGCAGATTATACTATCGGTTAAGAAAAATAATGCTAATAAAAAACGAACTTCTGCGCCTTTAAACCTAAAGGGTACAGTGAAAGACCTTCAAGGTGAGCCTTTGGTTGGTGTGAGTATTAAAGTGAAAGATAGCGCTTTGGGAACTATAACTGATATTGATGGTAATTTTTCAATAGATGTAGAAGAAGGTGCTATACTTGAGGCTTCATACATAGGATATGCCAGCAAGACGTTTAAAGTAGGTAGTAATCATGTGTTAGCATTGGTGTTAGAGGAAGATAAGCAAGTCTTAAATGAAGTTGTAGTCACCGCCCTCGGTATCAAGCGTGAGACTAAGGCGCTTACATATAATGTTCAAGAGCTAAAGGGCAAAGAAGTAACCAAGGTTAAAGATGCAAATTTTGTAAATAGTTTGGCCGGAAAGATTGCAGGTGTTACTATTAACCAAAGCTCATCGGGTGTTGGCGGTTCTTCTCGTGTAGTGATGCGTGGTACAAAATCATTGTTTGGTGAAAACAATGCACTTTATGTATTGGACGGAATTCCTATGCAAGGGTTACGCACCAAACAATCTGATAATTTCTACGAGGCAGTAGAAGTGGCTGATGGTGATGGAATATCGAACATCAATCCTGATGACATTGAAAGTATGTCCGTATTGACCGGCGCTTCGGCTGCGGCATTATATGGAAACAAGGGAGCCAATGGAGTTATTTTGATTACAACGAAGAAAGGGAATATTGGTAAACCGGCAATTTCTTTTTCACATAGTACAAGCTTTACAAGTCCATTTGTTACACCTCGTTTTCAAAATACATACGGGCGTAAAGAAGGAGAATTTGCGAGTTGGGGTGAGAAGTTGACTCGTCCTTCTTCATACAATCCACTTGATTTTTTCCAATCAGGATATAATGTCATGAACTCGGTAGCATTGTCTACGGGAAGTGAAGCGAACCAAACACATATTTCATTGGGTGCGGTAAATTCTGAAGGTATTATTCCTAACAATAAATATAATCGATACAATTTTACTTTCCGAAATTCTTGGGAGATAGTGAAAGATGTGTTAAGTATGGATATGGGATTATTCTATATTAATCAAAATAATCAGAATAGTATAGGGCAAGGAATGTATTTTAATCCATTAGTTCCTGTCTATTTGTTCCCTCCCAGTGATGATATTAATAGGTATATCGTATATGAAATGTATGATGGTTCGCGTAACTTCAAGACTCAGAATTGGCCTTATCATAATTTAGGGCTTGGTATACAGAATCCATATTGGATTATAAATCGTAACATGTTCAATACGAAACGTAATCGTAACATTATAAGTTTGTCCATGAAATGGAATATTACGGACTGGCTTAATATCATAGGGCGTGCCCGTATGGATAACGCATATATGGATTTTGAAAGGAAGTTATATGCTTCAACCGATGGATTATTTGCAAAGCCACAAGGAAATTGGATGACACAAGATGATAAGAATAGGTCTGTTTATCTTGATTTCCTACTGAATATAGACAAAAGACTTGGAGAAGATTTCCGACTATTATCAAATATAGGTGGTAGCTTCTATGATGAAAAATATAAATCACACACTTATGAAGGAAATTTAGTCCGTGTTCCAAACTTTTTCCATTCATCGAATATTTCACCTGCGGAAAGCATTACCAATTATGCCAATCTACATACGCAAACGCAGTCGTTCTATGGTAAAGTGGAACTAAACTATCGAAATTTTCTATTTGCCGATGTAACAGGGCGTGTAGATTATTTCTCCACATTAAAAGGAACAGATAAAGACTATGTGTTCTATCCTTCAGCAGGACTTTCCATTTTGTTGACTGAAGTTCTGCCTCTTCCAAAGAAAATTATTTCATTTTGGAAAATTCGTGGATCGTATGCACAAGTAGGTAATCCACCTACAGCATATCTACCTTATGCCACGGTAGCTTTGTCAAATGGCAACGCAACAAGTTCAACATTCACTCCTGCTACTCATTTGAAACCAGAAATGACCAAGGCTTTTGAAATAGGAACAGACATACGATTATTTAATAATAAAGTAAACATAGCTGCTACTTATTATAATTCAAATACATATAATCAGCTGTTCAGGTATGATTTGCCGCCAAGCACTGGATATGCGTATGCGTTTGAAAACGCAGGTAAGGTAAACAACTGGGGTATAGAATTGTCTGTTGGTTTCAACCAAAAGTTAGGCCCTGTAGACTGGAATGTAAATATAATTTATTCACTTAACAAAAATGAGATTAAGGAATTACTCCCTGAATATGTTACAGATCGTAAGACAAATACAACGGTCAAAGCTCCAACAGAGTTCCAAGTGTCGGGTGCCGAATCATATAAGATGATTTTAAAGAAAGGGAGAAGTATGTCGGATATCTATGCAAGTAAACTAAAACAAGACCTTCATGGAAACATATTGTCAAATGGAGGTGTGGCTAAAGATGATAACGCATTTGTCAAGGTAGGTTCTGCTGCTCCTAAATATAATTTAGGTGTTCGTAACAACTTTGCGTGGAAAGGTTTAGAACTCGATTTTTTGGTTGACGCCCGTGTAGGGGGAGTTGTTGTTTCAGCCACTCAAGCGTTGATGGATCAGTTTGGTGTGTCGCAGCAAACTGCAGATGCACGTGATAATAAGGGTGTGCCTGTTAACTATGGTTATCTCAATCCTGAACAGTATTATGGCGTTGTTGCCGGAGGTAAGACCGGTTTGTTGGCTCATTATGCGTATAGTGCGACGAACGTACGTTTACGTGAACTCTCCCTTTCATACGAATTACCTGCTGTTTGGTTTGGAAACAAACTTAATCTTGCTGTTTCTTTGACCGGGCATAATCTATTCATGTTTTATAACACAGCGCCTTTCGATCCTGAGTTAACAGCTAATACAGGAACGTACTATCAAGGTTTTGACTATTTCATGCCGCCAAGTCAACGTAGTTTTGGTTTTGGATTAAAAGTTAAATTCTAATCAATTCAAAAATGAAGAATACAATGGAAAAGAAATTATCAGCAATATTATATGCTTCAATGGGACTTATGATAACATTGTTATCCCTACAAAGTTGTATGTCTGATGATATTAATATCGATCCTGATAAAATATTGGAAACAGAACTTAACAAGGATAACCTATGGGGTACATATCTGACAACGATGCAACGCTCGGTAGTTCCGGAAGATCAAAACGATTATCAGTTAACCGAAGACTTAGTTGGTAATATGTATGCAGGCTATTATGCCGGAACTCAAAGTTGGGAAGGAGGTTATAATGGTACTACCTATTCATTCCCCAATGGGTGGATAAATCGTCCATTTAAGGTGGCATTTGTAGATTTTCTGTCTTCATGGAATATTCTCCGCCAAAAGACCGACTCTACAAGTATTCTATTTGCAGTAGGTGAAGTGGTAAAAGTGGCGGCTATGCATAAGACAACAGACATTTATGGTCCATTGCCTTATACTAAGTTTGGTTTGGCTACGCCGGTTCCTTATGATTCACAAGAAGATATTTATAAATCGTTTTTTAAAGAGCTGGATCATGCCATTGGTATTATGACTGCTTTTGATAAGCATAATAATGGAGGGAAACCATTAGAGAAATTTGACTTAATTTATAATAGTGATATTTCTAAGTGGATTCGCTTTGCAAATTCTCTCAAATTACGTTTGGCCATGCGTGTAAGAAGTGTATATCCTGAAGCGCAGAAGATAGCCGAATCTGCTGTAAATCATGAATATGGAGTTATTGAGGGTAATTCTGATAATCCGGTAATGCAGAGTAATGTTGCTTTGGGTTATACCTATTTTAATCCTTTCTATAATATTTATAGTGGAGAGGGATATAATGAAGATAGGATGGGAGCTACGATGGAATCTTACCTTGTAGGATTTAATGATCCTCGTTTGCCGGTATATTTTACCCAAGGAATTGATGGCAAATATCATGGATTGCGGAATGGCCATAAGAACGGACAAAGGTATCAAGGGTATCAATTACTGTCTAAACCTACCATCACTCGTGCCACTCCTTACCTTTGGATGACGGCAGCTGAAGTATGGTTGCTACGAGCGGAAGGAGCTCTGTTAAAATGGAAGATGAAAGGTGATGCAAAGGATTTGTACGAGAAAGGTATCAAGACTTCTCTTGAGCAGCATAACCTTGGACGGCAGGTTGATGGCTATCTTAAAAGCAAGAATACACCCGCAAAATATAGTGGGGTTGGAGGTAGTCCGTCCGCAGAAGCTCCATCAAACATTACTGTAGCATGGGATGAAAATGCAGCCCCAAAAGTTAAACTCGAGCAAATCATTACTCAGAAATGGATTGCGATGTACCCATTAGGGCAAGAGGCATGGAGTGAATTCAGAAGGACTGGCTTTCCAAAGATTTTTCCTGTAGTAGATAATCTTAGCAATGGAGCGGTCAGCACGGTTGAACAAGTTCGTAGACTACCTTTCCCTGAATCAGAATACTCGGGTAATAGAGCTGAGGTTGAAAAAGCCGTGCAAATGTTAGGTGGGCCTGATAATGGTGGAACTCGCTTGTGGTGGGATGTTAAATAGGCATGTGTATTTACTCATGATAAGAATAGAATCATTTAAAGATGAATCAAAATATGAATAAGAATTATATATATGTACTTATACTGTTAGGGCTATTCATGGTGAATGGGCTAATATCATGTAGTACGGAAATAGAAGCATTGGAAATTGTGAAGCCTGAAGAAAAATCGGAGCAGTATTATGCAGATCTTCGTGCTTATAAGCAGCGTAATGATCATGAAGTTTTTTTTGGATGGTTTGGTGGTTGGAATACCGATTCGCCTAACATGATAAACTTCCTAAGGAGTGTTCCTGATAGTGTAGACATAATTTCTATATGGAGTGGAACATACAATAAGGAAGATATAGATTTTGTTCAAAAAGTAAAAGGCACTCGTGTTACTTTTACAATTTTTGCTCATAAGATTCCAAAGGAGTTCATGGGAGGAGAAAAGCACGATCAGGTTACCAAGGAAGGGATAGAAGCCTATGCCGTTGCATTGGTTGACACGATGAAAAAATATGGCTATCAAGGTATTGACCTTGATTATGAGCCGGGATATGCTGACCCTGCCGGTGGTCCATTCACGGGTCCATTAGTTGGTCCTTCGTATGTATATCCTAACTACAAAGATAATATGGAAATTTTTGTAAAGAAGCTTGGTGAATTTATTGGGCCTAAATCGGGAACACAGAATTTGCTCATTATTGATGGTGTTCCATTTGATGTTAAACCGGAATTGGCAGAATATTTCAATTATGGCGTTGTACAATCATATAACTCGACCAGCTTCTATAACTTACAAGGACGTTTTGATAGTGCCGCAAAAAGAGGTTGGAAGCCAGAACAGTATATCTTTGCCGAGACATTTGAAGGTGATAGATATATCAATGGCGGTGTTTCTCATAAATTACGTGAAGGCGGAAGGGTGCCATCTCTCATCGGTATGGCTCATTTCCTGCCTGAATATGAAGGGAAAATAGCAACTCGTAAAGGAGGATGTGGTGCATATCACATGGAGAATGATTACTATTCTACGCCAAACTATCGCTTCATACGTGAGGCTATTCAAATTATGTCACAACATAAATAAAGAAAAATGAAAAATATATCTTTTAAATTGCTCGCATTGTCTTTACTATTTGTGTTGAGCCTATCGGCCTGTAAAGACAGACAAAAATATTATGAAGGAGTATATATTGTTGGCACCGAAGGCAAAGACGTAACGGCTACTCTTACGGTAGATGCCCTTCCGTCGGCTATAGGTATCAATGTTGCTTCATCTGATTTAGTAAATCAGGATGTGACAGTGAACATGGAGGTAAGAGATGACCTTGTAGAAGCATTCAATCAAGAGCATCATAAGAACTATTCCGTGTTGCCAAAAGGGGCATATAAAATCGACAATCAAACTCTCTGTATAGAAGAAGGTAAACACGTAACAACAGAAGCCTTGCGTGTCAGTATTATCAATAAAGATGATATGAAGATGGGAACCACCTATCTTTTGCCTATCAGTATTAAGGAGGTTTCTGATAAGGGCCTCTCTGTTATTGAGGGTTCAAGAACTATTTATGTTGTTGTTAACCAAATCATTGTTACACAAGCTGCCGATTTGGTTAGTACAGGAAGTTATTACATAGCTGATTTCAGTACTCCTTCTAAGTTCGATACCAAAGCATTGAAGCAAGTAACCTTTGAAGCACGCGTGCGCTTTAAGAAAATGATTCCTACCAGTCGTAAATGGTGTTTCTCTGTCATGGGACTTGAAGAAAATTTCTGTCTGCGTACCGCCGGCAGTGCATCTGATGGTTGGAAGTTACAGTTAGGGGATCCTAATCACGTTGATTCGCGTGACATTCTTCCTAATGATAAGTGGGTTCATTTAGCTTGTGTGTTCAATGGAGAGACAGGAAAGAAGTATATTTACATCAATGGTGAACTGCAAGGAGAAACTGCAGATAGTCGACCAACTATGGATTTGACACAGTTTTATGCGCAGCGTGGTTTTTATATCGGTCAATCTGCCAATGACGATCGCTATATGAACGGATATGTCAGTGAAGCTCGTGTATGGGCTACGGCACGTTCTGCTGCCGAGTTGAAGAATAACGTTTGTTGGGTAGATCCACTGTCAGAAGGATTGGTTGCGTATTGGAGATTCAATGAACTTTCTAAAGAAGGTGGAAAGATTGTAACCGACCTTACGGGGAATGGCTATAATGCTCGTTATGCAGGGTGGACTGAGCCTAAATTTGTTGAGGGAATAAGATGTCCTGAATAATTTGTAGGCCTTATGTTCACATGAAAATTCTGTTTAAATGAACATTTATATCCCTAAAAGGACGTGTGGGATAATTCAAGAGGGCCCGTCTGTGTTGCGGGCCCTCTTCTTTTAAAGCATATTATCTATTGATATTTGTGCAGAATAATAAGCGTAGCCGCAAGCTAACTTAGATAAATTATATAAATTTGTACCTTAATATATTTGCGAACCATTGAATATGAACTTTTCTATCCATCGAAATGAAAAGGAATTATACTTCAAAAAACTCTTTGAAGATTATTATGCTCCATTCTGTCTTTATGCCAAACGGTTTATTCTTGAGCGTGAAGAGAGGGAAGATATAGTCTCTGAAGTTTTTTTTAATGTTTGGAAAAAGATAGAAGCAAATAACTTTAATAAGGATTCTGGTATTGAATACATACGTTTAGCTGTACGCAATCAGTGTTTGAATCATATTAAACATCAAGAATATGTTATAGATTATACGGCGTGGATGCAACAGAAGTCTGTTATTTATGCAGCTTCACCTGATACGATCTATACCTTAGAAGAACTTTATTCTCTCTTATCTGACATTCTAAAAAAACTGCCTGAAGAGTATAGGACTGTTTTTGTTAATTGTTTCTTACATGAGCGAAAGCAGGCTGAAGTTGCGAAAGAAATGAATGTCAGCATTAAAACAATTAATCGGTATAAGAAGAAAATACAACAAATTTTACAAAAAGATTTAAAGGATTACATGCTTTTATTATTCTTGCTAACTGTTTGAATTTATGTAGTATAAATATTTTAGAGGCTATCTGATTCCAAAAAACATTTCATTGACCATATCTATACTCCGCTGTGGAGATATAGATATGGTTTTGTTATGTATATGATAATGGGGCTTTCTTATGTGACAAGCTGTAAAAGGATTTTAGAATGATTAACGGTAAAACGGTAGCCGAATAGGGAAGTTCCGTTATCTTTGCTACAATTAGGATCATTAATCATCAGGAGTATGGGCATTATAGATAATGTTAGGGTGTGGGCTGTATTCGTATTATTGTTACTATCTTTAAAGATGAGCGCCCAACATGCAGATAGTCTTGCGGCTGATTGTCTCAATCGGAGTGATTGGTTTCTGTTACAAGAAGTCTATCAGGCTGATAGTAGTAGAATGTCACCATTCATGCGACAGTTTTCCAAAGCTATGCTCAGTTATATTTTTGGTAGACCGGCTGAGGCAAATGAAGATATTAGAGCTCTCTTGAAGACCTATCAAGAGACGTTGGACTTTGGAAATATTTATTCACTTGTGCGAATGAGGAGTAAAAGTCTTAGTGCAATGCTTGATAATAGGCAGGCTTCGGAGACGTTGTCGGACTTCATAAGGCAGATAGAGGGTAAAGTGGATTCCTCGGTTGTGGCTCCTTTGGTGGAACAAAAGAGACATTATGACCTACTTTCTCCTTATCGGTTATTTCTCCATAAGAATCCCCAAAAGCATTATGAGATACCGTTTGTACTACGCCAAGTCGCTGATTCGGCGCAGTTTCTTCTGTCTTTAGAGGGTAGTCTTGGTGGGAAGAAGGCCGAGTTTCTGCTTGATACAGGTGCCGGGTATAATGTTGCTTCTCCCTTGGCTGCCAAAAAGTATGGCTTAAAAGTTTTGGAGGGGTCATTGAATGTTCGAGGCATGAGGAATGTAAAAGCCGGTATGGCGATTGCGGAAAGTCTTAAGATTGGAAGGCTTGAAATGCGTAATGTCCCTTTTATAGTGCTCGATAATGTGATGGGAAATGAGAAAGCTCGCAAGGATATGCAAAGTTCACGATTGATTATCGGCCAGCCTTTCTTGTCGTGTTTCCCTTCTTATTCCATTGATTTTTCCGGTAATGAAGTGATATTTAATAGTACTGTTGATTCTCTTTCTGACAGTCTGCAAAGTAATCTTTGTATTAATGATGGTGGAGCGTTGCTTGTTCGTGTCTCGGATGGGAAGTATTTTTATCCTTTCGCTCTTGATACGGGCTCGACTGCCAGTTCGTTAGGTCCTGACTACTATCGTAATCATCAAGCCGAGGTGTCACGTTTAGGAAAGTGGGACATTAAGGGTGAAGCGGGAGCCGGTGGTATTGCTTATAATAGTGTCTTTGTCATGCCCGAGGTATTATTGAGAGTTAGTAATAGGAATGTTTTGATGAAGCAGATTCCGGTAATAACAATGTCGTCTACTTCAAATATATTTGCGCAAGGCGCTGGACGTCTTGGTATTGATTTCTTCAGGATGTGGAAACGGGTAAATATCAATAACAAACGTATGATAATTACATTTTCTGCTTATCATTGATTTTAAAGTGTATAGCTATGAAGCGATTTGCGCTTATTATGGTAATGGTGTCAACAGTATTGTTGTCAGCCAATGCACAGTTAAGGAATAGTGGTGCAGGGATGGAGACAATGCCTTTTAAGTATTATGGTCATCTTTATTTCCCCGCCATATTTAATGATTCTATAAAAGGAAACATGGTCTTTGATACGGGGGCAGCCAATTATCTGTTGGTCGATTCTACTTATATGAAGCAAATCGGATGGAAAACCACAAAATTAGTAGCAGCAAAAATGAGTGGAGCGGCCGGAAGTTCTAAAACTTGGATAGATTGGTCGGAAGCGCGGGTAAAGACATCGGGCATGTCTTTAAAGTATCCTTATACCGTTCTTATTAATCTTCGAGATATTTTAGGATGTCATGCCGATGCGTTGTTAGGCATTCGTGACATGAAGGGAACTCCGTTTGAAATCAATTACCAACATCATTATCTTCGTAAATTATCATCCATTTCGGATAGTGTCAGGGGAGAGTATCAGAGAATCCCGATAAAGAATGACGGTGTAAGAATACTTGTCAAGGCAAGTATGGATATAGATACTATCCATGTAGAAGGGTGGTTTGTGCTGGATACCGGGTCAGGAGGTATGGTTGATTTTACAAAAGCGGCGACAGAGAAATATAATCTCATGTCTTTATCAAGGAAGAAAATGATTGGTAAGGGACTCCAAATGGGAGTTGGAAATCGAGGTATATCGACTTCTGTAGATATGTTGTCTGACCGTTTTGTCATAGGCAGTGATACGATTGGGAGCGCTTGTATCAGTTGTCATTCTGATGGGGAGGGGGCTTTTGGTGAGCGTCCGTGGATAGGAATCATAGGAAATGGTATCTGGGATCAGTATTCCATGATAGTAGATATGCCGCATAATACATTGTATCTTAAGCGTTATCGACCGTATGAAAATCAGGAAAAAATGTACGGTTTTTCCTTTAGCAACAGAACAGATATTGGTAACGGGTGGATTGTTCGCTATTTAATAGAAGGAAGTGAGGCTGCTAAGCAAGGATTAAAACTTGGCGATACCATTCTATCGGTTAATGGTAGGGCTGTAACCGATTATTCTTGGGACGAAGAAGAAAAAGTCACGAGCTTGTCGTCCCTTGATTTGAAAGTAAAAGATGTGGCCGGTCATCTGAAGCATATCCATATAACTCCATCTAATCTTTGGATTGGCGAGGGGAAATAATTTGTAATAGTCAAGACTTGTTCTGACAGTTTGTTTATTATCTTACAAAAAACTGTCCGATGACATTTGCGAAGTTACATACATTTTCTCACTCTCACAAGCGAATGACGTTTTATCAGCTTCCTTCGGTTTTATAGTTTCCTGATTTTTCAGTTGGTATTTCTTTGCGACTGTTATACCTTCTATAAAAGTCTGCATGGGCGTTTTCCCGCAACAGTACTTCCCGGAGTGGGTTCTTTCCGTGTTATAAGAGTTCATCCACGTGTCAAGGTCTGTTTGCAGTTGCTCAATGGTGGTATAGATTTTCTTTCTGAATGCGATGGCATAGAACTCGTTCTGCACGGTTCTGTTGAACCGTTCACAGATACCGTTTGTTTGTGGACTTTTTGCCTTGATTTTAGAGTGGTCTATATCCTCTACAGCCAAATACAGC
>NZ_DATCYK010000105.1:0-1813 GCF_036570325.1 Prevotella sp. | reverse complement strand
AAGGGGATGACCCGTAAGGGTAGTCCACATCAAATAGGGTCCACGCATTCTAGGCACATGAAAATGAATGCGTAAACCCTATTTTTTGTGTACTCCCTTTTGTATCATCAGCCATATTTTTAGCTATGACGAGAGCCATCTTTATTATGTTATGTGCCATTGCCATCAATCCAAATTCAATCTTCACTTTATCATTCCCCCTTAACCTGAATTTTTTGAATGACAAATTAGCCTTCATATTTCCGAAGACTGTCTCAGGTTCTATTTTTCTTTTTGCATAAATTTTCATGGAATTTTCATCATGAAGTAATTTATCTCTTACATCTGCTTTAAGTTCTTCATAAACTGGATTATAATGTATTTGTCTATTTCCTTTAGATTTTGTGCACTCTTTTTTATATGGACAATCAGAGCAATTTTCACATTCATATATTTTAAAATCACGTGTATATCCATATTTATCAGTTTTCCTACTATAGTGTTTAAATTCAAGATTTTTATCATTTGGACAAATAAATCTATCACACTCTTCATCATAAAACCAGTTTTTCCAATGCTTTATGTTTTTACTGTAGCTACGCTTTTCTTCAAGTCTCATAGTATTATAAGGTATCAAAGCATTGTATTCATTATCTTTACAGTACATATAATTTTCTTCACTCCCATATCCACCATCAGCCACTATAGTTTCAGGCAAAATGATACCCCTTCTAATCATTTCTTTAATATGAGGAATAAATGTTCTGACATCTGTTGGATTGCTGTGAATGCTATAATTTAACACAAACTGATTATTTGTTCCAATCTGCACATTATAACCTGGCTTTAGTTGTCCGTTTTTCATATAATCATCTTTCATTCTCATGAATGTTGCACCATGATCTGTTTTTGAAAAACTGTTTCTACCGTTGGCAATTGTATTATTAATTTCATATTTTTTCATTCTCGGAGAAAAGTCTTCATCAAATTTTTTCTTTAGCTTTTTTATAGGTCTTTTTCTTATATTTTCTGCTCCTATTAACTCTAGTTCTTCTTCAATTTTGGTTAATTTATTTGATATATGATCAATTTCATGAGAATGAATAATGGCTTTTTTATACTTACTGTCTTTCTCTTCGAGAGACTTAAGTATACCATAAGATAGTTCTGACAAGTCTTTCATACCATCAAGTAAGTCATATTCTTTGTTTTCTTCTTCGGCAATATTAACGGCTTCCTTTAAAAAAACCTTTAACTTATCTGTAAGTTTATCCTGATAGTTTAAAGTTGACTTTGTCCATACAAATGAAAATTTATTTGCATTAGCTTCTATTTTTGTACCGTCTAAATAGTATATATCCGTATTTGCATATCCATTTTCTATTAGATATATTACCAGTGTTTCGAATATATCTTCGATGGCATATTTCAATCTCTCGCTCCTAAATCTATTGATAGTTCTAAAGTCTGGTGTTGTTCTTCCTGTTAACCAAATCATGGGAATATGTTCTTTACACATTTTTGCCATCTTCCTGCCAGATGTTACTCCTTGAGTATATGCGTAAATAACTATTTTAAGCATCATTTTTGGATGGTAGGAACTTCTTCCACCACCTTCGTAAAATTTTTCTAGGAATTTATCATCAATATTTTCTACAACTTCATTTACTATTCTTGAAATATGATTTTCATCCACCCAATTTGTAATATCTGATGGTAAGCATAGCTGATTCATGTTATAATTGATGTAGGTAACCTTTTGGTTATTCATAAAAAATCATCTCCTTTTTATTGTTTTTGTCGTTACTAACATTATATCATGGAGATGTTTTTT
>NZ_DATCYK010000104.1:0-7087 GCF_036570325.1 Prevotella sp. | reverse complement strand
AATCATCGGTGTCGCTCAGTGTATGCAGGCAAAGCATATTGTCGCCCACACGCACAAGGTCTGCTCCGAGTCTTATATCCTCCAAAGAGGCGTGTTGCTCGTCAGAGAGTGTAAAGTAGCGGTCAAGCAAACCGCCATGTTCAGCAGTTCCGACCAATTCCTCTTCCGTCATGCGGATAATCCTTATTTGTTCGGTGTCGTTGATGATACGCTCGAACTGATCGACGGCTTCCATGAACTTCATCACCTCGTCCTTGTTGGTAATCTCCTTGGGCAGCAGGTGTCCACGGCAGAGCGCAGAAAAGTTGCTCTGCTGTGCCATGCGCTGCTTATTGGTCTTGGTCAGGAACAGGTAAACGCTATGGTGCAGGTACGGACGCTCGTTGAAGTGCCTCTCCGATGCACGGGCAAGGAAACTCAGCCCTCCGTCGGAGAGCTTGCCTTGATAGTCCTCCTTGATGAACCAGTCCTGCTTATGGACGATGCTGTAATTGGGTAATACCTTGACTGCCTTGTACCAAGCCGAGTGCATCGCCTCATATTCGGCGGAGGTGACGGTGAAGAGTTCGGGCAGTTCCACACGGAAAGCCACCGTAATGTCGGCATCCTTGCTCACCATGCACCCCTGCTCAATAGAAAGCAGGGGAAACTTCGATTCCAAGGTCGTTATCTTGCTTACATTTCTCATTTCTTCTTTCTTTTGGGTCGAAGGTTACGTATAAGGTGAAAGACGGTACGGCGGTTCACAAGATAGCGTGGGTGCATCCTCACCGCTCCCTGCTTCATCAGCCCGTACTGCCCGTACTTTCGGTTCATGGCGAACGTTTGCCACACCACGAGGGTGGCACCCACTACGCCTATGACCAGACAGGCAATCTGGCTGACTCCGCAGAGGTAGAGCATGACCACGAGGATGAAGACGGTAAGCAAGCCTCCCGCAAAGAGGAAGAGGTACTGCGCCTTCAAGCCCTTGAACTCCACCGTCCGACCTATACCCTTGTTGATTTCCCACTCAGCCATTGTTACAGGAAGAAGGAACGCAGGATAGTGGCAGCCACGATGAGGAAGATACACGCACCGAACCAAGAGGCGGCAGTCTTGCTCGTGTCGGGGTCGCCCGAACTGAACTTATTGTACACTTTTATGCCACCAATCAAGCCCACCACGGCACCTATGGCATAGATGAGTTTTGTACCCGGGTCAAAGTAGGACGTTACCATTTTGGTGGCTTCGTTGATGCCCGCCAGCCCGTTTCCCTGTGCGTATGCTCCTGTGGCGGCGGCAGCCATCAGGAGCAGCATCATTGTGATTTTCTTTTTGTTGTTCATTTTGCTGTTTATTTTAAGTTGTTGAATAAATTGTGTTTTGGGGATAGAGGTGACGGGGGATGGCTCGGTTTTATCGTATGACAGATATTGGCTGATTGTTTTACTTTTGAGCCACCCCCGCATTCCTCCGAAATATGAAAATCAAGAAATCATTTTTATAGATAATAGGACAGTGGACGGTCGGCTTCTTCCGACACATCACCACCCTCTTGTGCTGTTTCATTATCAGGATAGGTTGTTTCTTCGCTCATCATTTCCGCTTCCTCTGCCTTACGGATGGCAGCGAGCAGTTTCTGATGGTCTTTCTCCTGCTTGAGCGTTGCCTCCTTGATATAGTCCATGAGTTGCGTGCCCCGAATGCTTTGCAGCGTGTCCTGCACCTCGGCTTCGTTTTCCCCGTCAAGCGTATCATCGTCCTTGTGCCACCCATTGACACGAACCAAGTCGCGTGCGAGGATGGCGGACGGTGAGACTTCCGGCATCGCAGCGTCGGCGATTTGCAGTTCTTCACGAATAATGCTGTCCTCATCCGGCTCGTCCATCGTGTAGTCAATCTGTATCTCGTTCTCCTCACCAGTGCTTTTCGTTTCTTCTGTTTCTTCGGGCAAAGGAGATTTTTCCGCTGCAAAGGTATTGGGATTATCGGCTGGATTTTTCTCTGAGGATGTATCGGGAACTTGGAGGAAGTCAGAAGAAACTTCCTTGATTGTCTTTGACCGTTCTGCATGGCGTTCACCGTATGATTTGCTTTTGCCGACAAGCATTTGTCGCGCCTGCTCGATTTGCTCTTGGGTAACAGAAGGCACTCTCTGTTTCCGTTCTTCTTTCTTCTCACACGCTTTCTCCAATCTGCGGCACGCTATGCGGAGCTGCTGCCAAAGGAAGAGTATTCCAATGAACACCCATACCGCTGTCAGAAGCAGGAGTATGTTGAATAGTATCGTTTGCATAATGGTAATCTTTATATGTCGTAGGTTCTCTGTTCAAAAGTCTATTGCCACCTTGCGCCGATGCTTTGCCGTGGCATTGTTGAGCAGTTCCTTGTGCTCCTTGAGGTGTTCACGCAGGATGTTGTCGATGTAGGATGCCATCGACACCCGTTCGCCCAAGTCCTGCAAGACGTTTCTCAGTACCTGAAGCGTATCGACGCTCATGGTGAAGTTGGTTCGCTCTCGGAGGCGGACGGATTGCAAATAGCGTGTGCGGTAGTCCTCAAAGGAAATCCAGGGAAATTCCGAACTTTTCTCCTTTCCTTTCCCGCGGCTTTTGTACAAGGGCTTGTCCTGTGTTTCTTCCAAGATGGGCATCTTCTCCTTGTTCAGTTGCTGTTTTTCCTTTTGAACGGGACTGACATCCGCCTTGTTTTCCTCTGCATCTTCCTCATCGGGCGGGTCAAAAGCCAATGTATCTTTCTGTGGGGTTTTCATCACCCCGTCTTCTGCCATCTCCTTGAGTTTGGCTTCAAGTTTTTGCCTCTGTTCCTGTATCTTTGCCATAGTGATGTCTTATTTAAGTTGGATGTGGGCAAGCAGTTCTTCCGTCAGTTCATCGATGCCGGTCCCTGTCCGTAAGGTTTTGTTTGGAGGCAGGTAAGTGGAACGAAATACTCCACGGAATCCGTATTGCTCCAGTTCATGGCTGAAGCGGTGGGTGGCATGGACGTGCTGGTCGAGCAGCGTGTAATCTTCGTTCCTGATATACTTGCTGTAGTATTCAATGAGCGTATTCTTTACTCTCCGGTCCACCTTGTTCCAAAGGAGAATGATTTCCTTGATACGGGCACTTGACATGGACACGCCCAAGTCGTTTACCGCTTTGATATAGGTAAGACAGGCAACCATTGACTGCACGTCCGGCTCTAAGGGCGAAAGGATATAGTCCATATCCAGCGAGAGCTGTAGAAGGTCGCTGGTAGCTGCATGACCGGGAAAGTCGAAGATGACCAAATCGAACTTCTCAGATGGATGCTTGCGGATATGCTCATTTGCCGTTGCCATTGCATCCTTAGGGGCTGCCTTGAGTATGCGGTAGGCAGTACGCCCCAAAGAGGAAAAGTATTGTGTCATCTGCAGGGAAAGTTGCGGATCGCTCTCAATACAGGTCTTTTCCCTTTCACGGAGCTTATAGAAGGAGTCCTGCGAGAGGTCGCAGTCCACTGCAAAAAGGTGGAGACCTTTTTCATAGTAAAGGATGCTGCTGATAATCTCAGCCAAGGTGCTTTTACCCACGCCTCCCTTTTGAGAGGAGAAGCCCAGAAATATGGGCAATGCCTGTATCTGTTCCATATAATAGATATTTTAATCGTTTGATCTGTTATTTGAACGGCAGGTTGTTTGACCAATCGTTTGAACGGATAATCGTTTTTCCTGTCTGTCGATATGCCGAACTGTCTGTCGTTTTGTTTATCGTTTTGTCGGTATGTCGATGGTTCTGTCTGACGACGAATGGAACGATTGCGATACCGTCCGTCTTGTCGTTCTTCCGATAGGACTGCCGAACGATTGTCCGCTCGTTCTGTCTGCAAAATAAACGCTTTTTCGATAGATATTTCCATGCCTGTGAAGTACAGGGAAATGAAAGGAAAAAGAGTGAATGTCGCTGATAATGAGACATTTGAAAATCCGCCGTAACTTTGCAGGCGGATAGAAAACATGGAGGTGACTCCCCGAAGCAGACACCCCATAAGGGTGGATACTTCAATCGTATCAACTCTTGATATTGGCAAGGTGTGTCTTTGTAACACAAACCGCTGTTTGTACCACAAAGACCCTTGCCCCGATGGGGGAGATGAATTCCTCCAAAGTCGTAATTAGAAGACCATATGAATATGAATAAAGGTACAGAATATTATCGTTTAGAACGAAAAAAGGCAGAAAAGCCCCGCTGGGACAACTGGCATGTACGGCTTCCCAACCCGAAAGACCAACAGAGGGCGATAGATTTGTTTCAGCGTTCGGGCGCGGAAACCAAGTCGGATTTCGTGCGCGGTCGTATTCTTGGAGAGAGTTTCAAGGTGATTACGGTGGATAAATCCGCCGTGGAATATTACCGAAAACTCTCTGAACTGACGGCACAAATCCATAAGATTGGAGTGCTCTATAACCAGACCGTGCGTGCCATCAACAGTTATCACAGCGTGAAGACCGCACAGATTCTGCTTGAAAAGTTGGAGAAACTCTCGGATCAAATTATCACCTTGCAGGAACAGGCTATCCGTCTGACCATAGACTACCGCAAGAAATGATAGCGAAGATTTCAAGTACAGAGAACCTTGGCGGAGCACTTGGCTATAACTTCAAGAAGGTGGAAAAAGAGGAAGCAAGCGTTCTTCTTGCCCAAGGCTTGTACCAAAACAAAGAGGGAACTTATACGATGGCAGAAGTATTTGCCGATATGCAAGCACTTATCCCGGAGAAGTGCCGAACAAAAAAGACGGTGTTTCATTGTTCGCTCAATCCGCATCCGGATGAGAAACTCTCTGATGAACTTCTTGTGCAGATTGCCAAGGAGTATATGGAGGCACTCGGCTACGGCAAGCAACCCTATATCGTGTTCAAGCACAACGACATCGCCCGTGAGCATATACATATCGTGTCGCTTCGGGTGGATAGTAATAGAAGAAAAATCAATGACAAATTCGAGGGCAAAAGAAGTAAACTGATAACTGATGCCTTGGAGCGGAAATATGGTCTTATCCCAAGTTCAAAGGTTAGCGAGAAAGCCGTAACAGAAACGCCCAAGGTGGATATTAATAAAGGAAACGTCAAGGAGCAGATGGCAAGCACCCTCCGCATGGTGTTGAAGCGTTATCGCTTCTGCTCATTAGGAGAACTGAATGCCATTCTTTCCGCATACAATCTTGCAGTGGAAGAAGTGAAGACGGAGTTTCGGGGAAAGAAGTATGACGGACTGGTTTATGTTCCAACTGATGATAAGGGCGACAAGGTAAGCACACCCATCCATGCCTCGGACATCGGCCGTGGTGTGGGCTATACTGCCGTACAGAATAGGATACAGAAATCGAAGCAAGTCATCAAGCCACTGATACCAACCGTTAGAAGGAAGGTATTGGAAGTTATGCGTACTTCTCCCGATACAAAAGAAAAACTCCGACAAAGACTCGAGGAACAGGGCTTGCGTGTGGTTATCCGAAGAAATGAAAGTGGGCGTATCTATGGTATCACATTCATTGATGGTAAAGAGGGCGTTGCCCTCAATGGCTCTCGATTGGGTAAGGGATATGCCGCCAATGCGTTCAATGCCTACTTCGACAATCCTAATCACAATCCCTTCTTGGATGAAACGCTGTATGGTAGTCCGTATGCCCATTTGGAACAATCGCCAACCGTTCACCCCTTGCAATCAGATGCGCAAGAGGGAGACAACCTTGTCGATGAACTTATCGAGGACATGGCAGATGGTTCATTCCTACCTACGGGCAACGATGATTGGAAGGAAGCGGCATGGCAACGCAAACTGCGCAAACAAAGTAAGGTAAAACTTAGACGAAGAAAACATTAAATAAAAGAGCATTTCCATCTCCCCTCCCTTCGGAGGGGTTGGGGGAGGCTATAAAAACATAGCATTATGGCACAGGAAGACGATTTAAGGGCATTGGGTAAAGTCATGGACTTTATGAGGGGAATATCAGTGATATTTCTCTTGATTAACTGTTATTGGTTCTGTTACGAGGCGTTTAACGAGTGGCACTTTACGCTTGGTATCATCAACAAGATACTGATGAACTTCCAGCGTACAACGGGCTTGTTCTCATCCATCCTTTGGACAAAACTCTTTTGTGTGATATTTCTTGCATTATCCTGTTTAGGGACGAAAGGCGTGAAAGAAGAGAAAATCACATGGCCAAAGATTTGGACGGTGCTTTTCTCAGGCTTCGTCTTTTTCTTTCTCAACTGGTGGCTGCTGGCATTGCCCATCGGTAAGGTCGAGGCTGCTACACTTTATATCTTCACACTGTCCGTTGGCTATATCTGCCTGCTGATGGGTGGCGTATGGATGAGCCGACTGCTCAAAAATAATCTGATGGACGATGTTTTCAACACGGAGAATGAGAGTTTCATGCAGGAGACGAGGTTGATGGAAAATGAATACTCGGTAAACCTTCCTACACGCTTCTACTATAAGAAGAAGTGGAACAAGGGCTGGATTAACGTGGTCAATCCCTTCCGTGCCTCGATGGTGCTCGGTACACCCGGTTCTGGTAAGTCCTACGCCATCGTGAACAACTACATCAAGCAGCAGATT
Organism: Prevotella sp.; assembly: GCF_036570325.1. Lineage (GTDB taxonomy): Bacteria > Bacteroidota > Bacteroidia > Bacteroidales > Bacteroidaceae > Prevotella. Next base: position 494 of record NZ_DATCYK010000104.1, on the reverse strand, counting down.
GAGAAAGGCTTTGCCATGTATATCTACGATTACAAGTTTCCAGACCTTTCCGAAATAGCCTACAATCACCTGCTTCATCATTTGGAAGCCTATAAGGTAAAGCCGCAGTTCTATGTTATCAACTTTGACGATCCACGCAGAAGCCACCGTTGCAATCCCATCAATCCTGCCTTTATGACGGATATATCAGATGCCTACGAGAGTGCCTACACCATCATGCTCAATCTGAACCGTTCGTGGATACAGAAGCAGGGTGATTTCTTTGTGGAGTCGCCGATTATCCTGTTGGCTGCCATCATTTGGTTTCTGAAAATATATGAGAATGGCAAGTATTGTACCTTTCCTCATGCCATCGAGTTTTTGAACCGCCCTTACGCACAGATATTCCCGATACTCACTTCCTATGATGAGCTTGCCAACTACCTTTCTCCCTTTATGGATGCGTGGGAGGGTGGCGCACAGGATCAGTTGCAGGGACAGATTGCCAGTGCCAA
>NZ_DATCYK010000103.1:0-2968 GCF_036570325.1 Prevotella sp. | reverse complement strand
AGCGCTCAAACGGCTCGACAAAGCGTCGTTTACCTATCGTGCGGAGATTGACCGCGACTTCCCCGAATCGACCTTTCCCACCGATGAAGAGCTGGAACTGAAGGTTGGGGCACAAGTGATGTTCGTGCGCAACGACCCCTCGCCCGCCCATCTTTATTACAACGGGCGCATAGGCCACGTGGTTTACCTTGACGAGGAGCGGGTTCAGGTACGCTGTCCGGGCGACGATGAGGAGATAGATGTGGAGCGGGCGATGTGGGAAAACACCAAATATAAGATCAATCCCCATACAAAGTCCATCGACTCAGTCGTCGAAGGAACGTTTCGTCAGTTTCCTTTGAGGCTGGCATGGGCCATCACCATCCACAAGAGTCAGGGCCTTACCTTCGACCGAGCCATCATCGACGCCCAACTGTCCTTTGCCTCCGGGCAGGTATATGTGGCCTTGAGCCGCTGTAAAACGTTGGAAGGCATGGTGCTATCCTCGCCCATCAGCCGCCAAGCCATCATCGGAGATAACCGCGTCGACGACTATATCAGTCGCCAAGCCGAGGCCGCCCGCCAAAGCATAGCCCGACTGCCGGCCCTCAAAGACGAGTATTATAGGGAGTTGCTCATCGACGCTTTCAACTTCAATGAGCTGTCGACGCTCGAGAATCGCTTGTTCAGAGTGTTGCAGGAGTACTGCTACAAATTTCCCAAAGCCCAGCAACTCCACCGTATTCTCATGAAAAAGCTCGACACGGACGTCATCAACGTAGCCCAAAAATGGGCCTCCTTTATCGCCACACTCACCATAACGCAGCTCCATGAAGACAGCTTTTTAGAGCGCGTAGGCCACAGCGCAACCTATTTCGCCGAGCATTTGACGGCTATCTTCGAGCCCCTTATCGACACCACGCAGGGCGTAACGAGCGACAACAAGACCGGGGCCAAACGGTTGGAGCAGGCCTTTGCCGACCTCAAACTGGCCTACAAGGCCCGCCGTTACTTGCTGGAGGACATGGCCGACGAGCCTTTTACCACCACCGGATACCTCACCCATAAGCAGGAGGCCTACCTTATGGCCATGGATACCAAGGCCAAACGCCGCCGCAAAGCGAAGAAAAGCACCGACAAAATAGCTGCCGACAAGGCCAAAACCGCCAAGCCCGATACCCGCAAAACTACCCTGTCGATGTATCGCCAAGGCATGAATCCCGACCTCATCGCCCGCGAACGCAAGCTCACCCTTACCACCGTGTACAATCATCTGATACACTTCATCGCCTTGGGCGAGCTCTCCGCCGACGGACTTTTCGACCTCTCCAAACTGCCTATCATTGAAAACGAGCTCCATAAGCTGCCACCGCAGTCGCCCAAGGCCGAGCTCAAAGCCCATTGTCCGCCCGACATTACTTATACCGACATCAATATCGCCTTGGCCATCATAGCCGCCCGAAAAGCCGGCAAGCCAACGGCCTGAGCGTCGTTTCCACCCCCTCGTTTTACCAAAGGCCCGTGGTGCCTTTCCCGAAGCAGCCCTTTGACCCGCTCAAAGGGCTGCTTTTGTCGTGTAAAAAGCCTGCTTTCATCGGGTCAAAGGACTGCTTTCATAGCGCCATTATCTAACGCTCTTTAAACCAAAGGTTTACCACAACGCCATGGAAGATTACTTATTAAATTCATAATATTAAGCTTTGGCTGTTTAAATAATAATTTATAAATTTGCACAACAGTAATTTATTAATTTATAATTCAAACCTCTCAAAATGAAGAACTTGAGAAAAAATACGCCGTGTCCTTACCAATTGGCACTGTGTACTTTAATGCTCATCCCGTCAACATTTATCTATTCAGGATCGGCCAACGCCTCGGCGTCGCGCCACAACGACAAAACCAACCCCACACTCATGGAAGTTGTGGACTCAAGTAAAATCAAACCCTCCATCGTTCTCGACGAAGTAGTGGTCACGGGACAAGGAAACGCCATCCAAAGGCGCCGTCTCTCGGAGAAAGTAACCAAGGTTTCCGCCGCCGAACTGGGCAAACTGCCCTCCGGACGCATTGACCAAATGTTGCAAGACGCCCTTCCCAACGTGCAAATAGCCATGACCAACGGCCAGCCGGGCGCCACTTCGCTCATTCGTTCGCGTGGTCTTTCGTCGGCATTCATCAACTCCACGCCCGTCATTTATATCGATGGAGTGCGTGTCGACAATAAGAATACCGGCTCTACGCTGGCCTATTCGCTCTCCGGATATGCCGCCGAGCCTTATTCTTCGGCCGATCTTCCCATGGGCGAAACGGCTGCCTCGGGAGCCATCAGCGACATTCCGATGGAGAATATCGACCATATAGAGTACGTAACGGGCGGCGCCGCCACCACCATTTATGGCTCCGACGCCGCCAATGGCGTTATTCAGATATTCACGAAGAAGGGCCGCAACGGGCGTTTTCGTGGCTCTTTCTCCTCCCAAATGGGCTTCGACGTGGCCACGTCGCAGTTTTATCACTTCAAACGTACCAAGGAATTGCTCAACCAAACGGGCTTTCAGCAGCGCTATCGGTTGAGCTTCGACGGTGGCAACGATAAGTTCGGCTACAGCCTCGGCGCAGGAATGAGCAGCAATTCGGGTATCATCATTCACAACGGAAACGACAACAAGAAGTACGATTTGCGCTTTGGCTCACGTCTGAAGATTAACCGCCAACTGGAATATCACAACTCTTTCGGCTTCGTAGCTGAGCAATTCAAGCGCAGTCGCAACGGTAATCAGGGATTATACACCGGCCTTTGGACCACCGAATGTAGCGCCATAGCCGACCTGCGCTACCCCGACGAGCTGCAGAAGGACAAACTTATCAACTTCGGACCTGACATCGACGCCGCCCAAAGCTATGAGTACAGCCACATAAAGGCCCTCATCAGCCGGGCCGAAGCCTTGCAAGACAACGAGGAAAACGTGAAACGCTTTCAAACATCGCA
>NZ_DATCYK010000102.1:0-3837 GCF_036570325.1 Prevotella sp. | reverse complement strand
TATTTCGGCAATACGTACTATCATACTGTCTGAAGTAGAGCACTGGGCGGGTGAAGTAAAAGCTGTCATGGCTGTGAGGAGGGTGAGAAATAATTTCTTCATTGTATGGTTTTATTTAAATAGTTTTAGCGCATTAACACTATGAAACGTCTGTTGGGATGGCGCCGGTGGCCCATGTCGCTAAATTATAAATGAGTTATTCTCATGTACAAAAATACACTTAATTGATAAGGTTTAGGGTACCTGTTTTAACTATTTTCCTACCACATTCACTGAAATAGGTAACTATCTGATGTTTTTACCTTATTTCTAATGATTTAGGTAGTATGGGTGGGTATTGAGTAAAGCTAATTGTAGTTGTTCATGTCTATGTGTTTTGTTTCTTCTTTTTTTTGTTGAGGAGGAGAGGGGGAATGGCTGTTAGTGGGTGGAATGGGCATGAAAAAAGGCAACCCGCATGCAGGTTGCCTTTTCTTAGTGATGTGATTATTTGATATTTTCCTGATTCGGAAAAGTCAAAATATCGTTTAGATTTCCTCTGACCAGTCTTCTTTGCTCTTGCGAACATAAGCCTGATAACGGAGCTTAGCCATCTTTTCAGCTTGTGAGAAAAGTATCTCTGCCTCGGCAGGGTAAGCTTTGGCTACAGAAGAGTAGCGTACTTCACCCATGAGGAAGTCTTGGAAGTCTTCCCAGTTTGGAGCCTTGGAGTCGAGCTGGAACGGGTTCTTGCCTTCGTCAGCAAGGCGCGGATCGTAGCGCCATAGGTGCCAGTAACCGCAAGCTACTGCCAATTCTTCTTCGCGTTGGCTGGTTCCCATGCTTCTCTTCATCTTCTTTGTACCCTTGATACCGTGGTTGATACATGGTGCATAGGCGATAATGAGTGATGGTCCGGGGTAAGCCTCGGCTTCACGGATGGCTTTCAGGGTCTGTGCATTGTCAGCACCCATTGCTATTTGAGCTACATATACATAACCGTAAGTGGTCTGCATCAAGCCAAGGTCTTTCTTGCGGATGCGCTTGCCTTGAGCTGCGAACTGGGCGATAGCGCCGAGCGGGGTTGACTTAGAGCTCTGGCCACCGGTATTAGAGTAAACCTCAGTATCGAGAACGAGGATATTCACGTCTTCACCGGAAGCGAGTACGTGGTCGAGACCGCCGTAACCGATGTCGTATGAAGCACCGTCACCACCGATAATCCACTGTGAACGCTTAACGAGATAGTGATCGAGGGTCTTCAACTCTGCGCAGATAGGACAACCGGCCTCGGCACCTGCTGCGATCAGCGGCTTCAGTTCGGCAGCAGCTTCCTTAGAAGCGTCAGCGTCTTCCTTGGCAGCAATCCACTTGTCAGCGGCAGCCTTGAATTCCTCTGTAGCGTCACCGGCCTTAGCCTCGTTGAGCAACTTCACGATACGTTCTTTCATCTTCTTGTTTCCAAGGGCCATACCCAAACCGAATTCGCAGAAGTCCTCGAACAAAGAGTTGTCGAAAGCAGGACCCTGACCTTGAGCGTTTGTGGTGTATGGGGTAGAAGGAACAGAAGCTGAATAGATAGAAGAGCAACCTGTTGCGTTGGCAATCATTTCACGGTCGCCGAAGAGTTGTGAAATCAACTTCACGTATGGAGTCTCACCACAACCGGCGCAAGCACCAGAGAATTCAAACAATGGCTGAGCGAACTGTGAGTTCTTGGGGCTTTGCTTAATATCTACAAGGTGTTGCTTAGAAGTAACATTCTTGAAGAGATAATCCCAAGTCTGAGCTTCTTTCACCATGTCGGGAGCGTCAACATTGAACGGAACCATCTTCAAAGCCTTCTCGCCCTTCTTGCCCGGACAAACATCGGCACAGTTACCGCAGCCGAGACAGTCGAGTACGGATACCTGAATGCGGAAGTTCATGCCCTTGAGTGACTTAGGAGCAAGCACGTCTATGGTCTTACCATCGAACTTGGCTGCTTCCTGCTCGTCCAATACGAATGGACGGATACTTGCGTGAGGACAAACGTAAGCACACTTGTTACACTGGATACAGTTGTCCGCGTTCCATACGGGAACGAAGTTCTCAACGCCGCGTTTCTCAAATGCGGAAGTACCGTTGTGCCATGTTCCGTCTACGGTATCAAACTTAACGAAGTCTGAAACCTTGAGAAGGTCACCGGCTTGTGCGTTCATTGGGCGTACGATTTCCTTGATGAAATCGGGAGCGTCGTCAACGTTGGTGTTGTCATCGGCCAAGTTTGCCCATGCGGGATCTACTGCAAGTTCCTTGTATTCGCCACCACGGTCTACGGCAGCGTAGTTCATGTTGACTACGTCTTCACCCTTCTTACCGTAAGACTTCACGATAAAGGCCTTCATCTGTTCTACTGCCAATTCTACCGGAATTACGCCTGTAATGCGGAAGAATGCAGACTGGAGAATGGTGTTTGTGCGGTTGCCCAAACCAATTTCCTGACCAATCTTAGACGCGTTGATGTAGTAAACCTTGATATTGTTCTTTGCGAAGCAGCGCTTTACCTTGTTAGGAATGAAGTTAACGAGCTCTTCGCCGTCGAAGATAGTGTTCAACAAGAACGTACCATTCTTGCGAAGACCGCGTGTAACGTCATACATGTGGAGGTAAGCCTGTACATGGCAAGCCACGAAATTAGGTGTATTTACCAAGTAAGCCGAGTGAATAGGCTCGTCACCGAAGCGCAAGTGAGAGCAGGTGAAGCCACCTGACTTCTTAGAGTCGTAAGAGAAATAAGCCTGACAGTATTTGTCGGTGTTGTTACCGATAATCTGTACAGAGTTCTTATTGGCACCAACGGTACCGTCAGAGCCCAAACCGAAGAACTTAGCCTCGAACAAGCTGTCGCCACCCATTGGGATTTCCTCTTCTTCAGGAAGTGAGGTAAAGGTCACGTCGTCAACGATACCAACGGTGAAGTGGTCCTTAGGAGTTGGCAATTCAAGGTTCTTGAACACGGCAACAATCTTAGCCGGTGTTGTATCAGCTGAACCAAGACCGTAGCGACCACCAACGATCAGCGGCTTGCGCTCGTCATTGTAAAGCGCAGACTTCACATCGAGGTACAATGGTTCGCCCTCTGCGCCCGGTTCTTTGGTACGGTCGAGCACGGCAATACGCTTAACTGTAGCGGGAAGAGCCTTCTTCAGGAAGTCCACAGAGAATGGACGATAGAGGTGTACGGCAACCATACCAACCTTCTTGCCCTGCTTGTTGAGGAAGTCGATGGCCTCGCGGGCAGGTTCAGTAGCAGAACCCATGAGGATGATTACATTCTCTGCGTCCTCAGCTCCGTAGTAATTAAAGAGGTGATACTCACGACCTGTAATCTTGGAAATCTCACCCAAGTACTTCTCTACTACCTCAGGAATCGTCTCATAGTATTGGTTAGAGGCCTCACGGTGTGTGAAGAATGTCTCAGGATTCTCTGCGGTACCACGTGTTACGGGGCGCTCAGGAGTGAGGGCACGGTCGCGGAAACGCTTGATGTCATCCATGTCTACCAATGGACGTATATCTTCCATGTCAATAGCCTCAACCTTATGATACTCGTGAGAAGTACGGAAACCGTCGAAGAAATTGATAAATGGTACGCTGGTCTTCAACGTTGCGAGATGAGGAACGGCAGAGAGATCCATTACTTCCTGTACGGAACCGGAGCAGAACATGGCGAAGCCTGTTTGGCGACAAGCCATAACGTCCTGATGGTCACCGAAAATACAGAGAGAGTGAGAAGCTAATGTACGGGCTGAAACGTTGAATACGCAAGGCAGCAATTCACCGGCAATCTTGTACATGTTAGGAATCATCAACAGC
>NZ_DATCYK010000101.1:0-17767 GCF_036570325.1 Prevotella sp. | reverse complement strand
TGTGTCTTTGCGCTTGAGTTGTGACGAGTATTGTAAGAGTTCGGAGATTGCAGGTAAGTATAGAACATGTACTCATCAGAGTAGTACTCATAGAACCAATTTCCCTTGAAATCTATGTGCAAGTCCTTGATAGGAGTGAACCTGAAGTTCTGTGCTATGTTGAACTTCTGCCAATTATCATCTTCTGTAAAAGCGTTCTGAAGGAACTGTTGGTTACCGTCGCCGGAGTTCTTTCCAAGAAGCAACTCGCCATTGGCATTGTATGCTCTGAACGTGGGAGGGTAAGAGAAGTTGCGTGAGAAGTAGTTGGCTTCCTCGGAGAAGGGCGATATACCCTGCCGGTTGGAGGTGCTAACGCTGACGTTGCTGGTCGAGATAAACCATGGCTTGATCTTGTAATCGGCGTTGAGCAGTCCCGAAATGCGGCGGCTGTAGTTATTGATGGCGCTACCCTCGCTTTTGTTGAAGCCTAAGCCGGCGTAGTAGTGACCACGGTCGTTACCACCACTGAAGCTGAGGTTGTAGTCTTGAGAGAAGCTGGGACTCTTTATGTTGTAGTCCTCCATCTTGTTGTCGGTGAACACCAATTCCTTGCCCGTTACGGGGTCGGTCATGGTTTGCCATCCTTTCGCGGTCAACTCTTTGTAGAGTTCGGCGCTCAGTTTCTCCTTGGCATATACGCCCCAGATACCTGCCGCGCTCTTATTACCGTCGGCATTGTAGTCATTTCCGGTGCCGAAAGGCTGGTTGGCGCCCAAAGAACCGAGCGTGGTGGTACCTTTCTGACTGGCAAAGAGGTAGGCACGGCGCATATAATATAGGTAGTCGCGCGCGCCAAGGAACTCATACGGATTGTGGAAGTAGTTCCAAGAGAGCTTGGTATTGAAGTTTATCGTGCTCTTGCCTTGCTTTCCTTGCTTGGTAACAATGAGGATAACACCGTTGTTGGCACGCGATCCGTAGATGGCAGTGGCCCCGGCGTCCTTCATGACTTCCATGGACTCGATGTCGTTGGGGTTGATGTCGCTCATGCTGCCGCGGATGGTTCCGTCGACCACAATGAGCGGACTGCCGGTTCCGTTATAGTCGGTACCACCACGAAGAATGATGGTCGGGGCGGCATTAGGGTTACCTGAATTCTGTATGACACGTAATCCGGCCACGGTACCGCTCAATGCTTGGGCCGCATTGGAGAACATACCGGTGGTGAGGTTCTCGCTCTTGACCTTGGAAATAGAGTTGGTCAACTTTGAACGAATGATGGAACCGCTATATCCGGTTACCACAACTTCGTTAAGAGAGGTGGTGGTCTCGGTCAGCGTAATGTTCATATTGCTGCCGTTCCACGTTACTTCTTTCGGGTCATAGCCTATGTATGACACCTGAAGAATGGCTCCTTTAGAAACGTTAGAGAGGGTAAAGTTACCGTTAAGGTCGGTCACGGTGCCGTTCTTGGTACCTTTCACTACTACGGTAGCTCCGATAATCATTTCTCCGTTTGCGTCTTTAACGACACCTCGGCAGGTTTGTTGCTGCTGGACAATCTGCGTAGAAATGCCCGCATACGCCAATGTGTTAGCCGAAGAGGCGGCCAGCATTGCGCATACTGTAAGGATTAAGGTTTTCTGCATAACTATAATAAAGGTTAGTGTTTGGATTAGTCAGCTTTTAATGCAAAAATAAAATAAATATTGTTAGTTACCAAATATAAAGCAGAAAATTATCAAATTAATATAAAATATTTTACAAATAGATGATATTTTGCAGGAAAATAATTAATAATAAGCCATGAATGAGGAGATGAGGGGGTGGTTGTGAGGATGATAGGAAGGGGTGATGATGGGATGAAAGTAGGGTGGTTGGAGGGTAGGAAGTTTTTTGTTGGTGGATGGGTCGGTAGCTGTTGTCGGACGGGTTGGAGTAGTCCGACTGGTCAGACCCGTCCGATGGCTGCGCCAAAGCGGGCCTTTGGCCCGATGAAAGGGGGCTTTTGGTGGAGTGATAGCAGCCCTTTTGGCGGGTGAAAGGGTAGCTTTGAGAAAGAGGCTTTGGGCAAGGCGGGCTATTTTTAGTTGTTGATAGCCATAAAAAACGAATCATACGAAGGGGCCGTTTGATGGGAACCGTTCGTATGATTCGTAATAGAAGCCGGGCGATGGGTCTTGCCTAAGCGAAGGAAATCACGCCTTGTACGGGGGGATTGTTGGCGTCGTTATCTTCTTTGACGGGCTTGCCGGAGGCTTGTTTACGGATGTCCTCAAGCTGTTGGCGGGTGCGTTTGTAGGTCGGCGTGTTCTCTATGGCCAAGATAACGTCCTCGTTGTTGAGGTCATCGGGCTGGAAGAGATAAATCTGCGGGCGGCGCTTGTATTGGTTGTTGCCGCTGTCGCGACCGTAATAGTGCTGGCGGCGCTCTTGTCTTACGGCCGCCTTCTCTTGCTCACGGGCTATGCGGTCGGCCTCTTCCTGCGAGTATTTGCGTCCCAAATGGTTGTGCATGCCGTCTACGTCCTCTATTCCGAAGCCGGTGGCAAGGATGGTTACCTTGACTTTCTTGCCGAGTTCGGGGTCGATGGCGACACCCCATTTGATTTCAAAGTTGCTGTCGAACTTCGCCATGAAGTCGTTGACGTCGTTCATTTCGTCCATCATGAGACCCTCGTCGCCCTTTTCGCTGTTGAAAGCTATGCTGAGAAGAATCTTCTTGGAGTTGTAAACGTCGTTGTCGTTGAGCAGCGGTGAGTTGAGCGCATCCTCGATGGCGGCTTTCACACGGCCGTCGCCTTCGCCGTAACCGGTACTCATGATGGCCACGCCGCCGTCCTTCAACACGGTCTTAACGTCGTTGAAGTCGAGGTTCATCAGTCCATGCGTGGTGATAATCTCGGCAATGCTCTTGGCCGCAATGCTGAGGGTGTCGTCGGCTTTGGCGAAAGCGTTGAGCAGGGACAGCTCCGGATAAATCTCACGGAGCCGCTCATTATTGATGACTAACAAGGCGTCGACGTGCTTGGCCATTTCTTCCACGCCGTCGAGGGCTTGGTCTATCTTGCGCTCTCCTTCAAAACGGAAGGGAATGGTGACGATTCCGACGGTCAGAATGCCCAGCTCCTTGGATACACGAGCTATGACGGGAGCGGCTCCGGTGCCCGTTCCACCGCCCATACCGGCGGTGATAAAGGCCATGCGAGTGCCGTCGCTGAGCATGTTTTTCAGGTCGGAGAGGCTCTCCTCGGCCGCTTGGCGGGCTTTCTCGGGCTTGTTTCCGGCGCCGAGTCCTTCCTTTCCTAATTGCAGATGAACGGGCACAGGCGAGTCGTTGAGTGCCTGATTGTCCGTGTTACACAGCACGAAAGTAACGTCATGGATACCTTCGCGATACATGTGGTTTACGGCATTGCCGCCGCCGCCACCAACACCGATGACTTTGATAATACTTTTCTCTTTGTCCGGTTCTCCGAAATCAACTATAGGGTTTGGCATATTTCTAAATTCATTTGATGTTGTTTATTCTTCTTCTTTCAGCATTTGATCGCCAAAGTCCTTGGCTTTCTTGAAGAGTTTGTGCCAAAAGCTGTTCTCCTTTCGGCGGGCTTCCTCTTCTGCTTCCCGCTTTTCCTGCTCTATGCGGGCGGCCTCTTCCTCGGCTTCTTTCTTCTTACGAAGCTCTTCCTCGGCCTTGAGCTTTTCGGCTTCGGTGCGTACTACGCCGCTGCCTGCTACCTCGCTGAAGGGTCGGGGTGTGGTGTGGGGATCGGGATTGCCGGCTGCCGGGGCTACGGGGTCGCCCGCGCTGAAGAGGTCATTGGTGATTTCGGGGCCGGCACAGTTCATGTCGCCCTTGGCCAACAAGCCGAGCAGGGTGTTCATATCGCTGTTGTGGCGATTGATTTCCTCGCTGGTGGTGTTGATGGTTTGGGTCACGAACTTGGCTATACGAATCTTGTCGATGTGCGTATGGTTGCGGAAGGCGATGTCGATATTCTTCATGTTTGAGCCAGCACCGGTCAGAATGATTCCTCCCAAGAGCTTGTCGGCGTATTCGTTGGGTACTTGGAACCACGCGTTCTCGATGATTTCTTCCACGCGGCCCTCAACGATGTCGATAAACTTGCGGCTTTCTATCTTCCTATCTTGGTCGATGGGAAGCATGAGCGTGTTGTCAATCTCGTTGTTGGGAGTGTATGCGCTGGCGTATTTCAGCTTCATTTGCTCGGCCACGGTCTCCTCCATTTGAAACGAGGCGATGTCCTTCGTGATGTTGTCACCACCCAAGGGGATGACCGCCAGATGGCGAAGAATGTTCTTGTAATATACGGATACGGTTGTCGTTCCCGAACCGAGGTCGACCAATACGCAGCCGGCTCTTTTCTCGGCTTCGGTAAGCACGCTGTCGGCCATGGCCAAGGGCGCGAGGTACATTTCGGCAATGGCAATGCCGGCTTGGTCGAAGCATTTGTTAAGATTGCGGTAGAAGGATTTTGCCCAAAGGATGTTGAGGAAGTTACCTTCCAAGTGGTTGCTCTGAATACCTACCGGGTCGAGTTGATATTGGGCGTCAACTTTGTATTCTTGAGTGGCAGAGTCAAGGATTTCTTGGTCCGTGTAGGGCATGCTGCGGTTAGAGTCCATCAACTCGTTGATCATGTCTTGCGAGACGATCGTGTCGGCGGGAAGTTCTTTGGTGATGACATTCTTCACACTCAAAATGGACTGTCCGCCCACGCCTACGTAGACATGATTGATGTTGGTCTTGAGGATGTTTTTCAGTTTCTGCATGATATTTGACAGACACTGCACCGTCTTGTCGACGTTATATACCACGCCTTTTCTGATACAGGAGGTGGAATCTTCCTCGACTACTGCCAGTACGGTGATACTTCCGTCGAGATTCTTCTTTCCTGCAATGCCTGAAATCTTAGTGGATCCCAGTTCGATAGCTACAATAAATTCTGCCATACTTTATTTATTTTATGTCTTAGTCTTGATTGATAAGTTATAACTCTTTTCTTCTTTTACAGATAATCTGATTGTCAAATTCTAAGTTGATGTGGGAGTATTTGTTCCAACCGGCTTGTGAGAGTCCATATTTATAGAAGTTCTCCAAGCGTGTCAGCTTCTTGTCAATGAATTCATTGACAAGTTTGCTTCGCTCCTTTTTGAATTTACTTTCAGGAAGTCTGCCTATATGAATAATCTGATCACCCACGCGGGGGACTAACTCCACGGAGCGGTCGGGTAGTACATTGATTTGCTCTATTTGATTTTTCCAAAGGTTATCGTCCATAATCGCTTTGCTCATGGGGGAGATATAATTCATGGCAAACCATTTTGTGATGTGGCCGGTGGCAATGATCAGGTCGGACGTATAGTGAGAATTGGGCATGATGCAATCGTTATCATCCACATAATAGTCGTCCCCTTGGACGGCTTTTATTCTGACCACGGGCATTCGTTGCGTAAGTAAGATACATACGCGGCCGTCTTGTGTCTTGAAGCATTCGGCGGTCTTGACGAATGGACTCGACTTTAGCATTTCCTCAATTTTCCGTGCGTCGACATAGCGCATGGGCTTTTCGAGGGGATAGAGGTTATTGGCCTCGAGTCGATGTTTTATTTCCTGCGTGTTGATGAATCCGTTTGTAGCCTCGTCTTGGATATTGATGGTAACCTTGGTGCACACATTCTTTGTTTCATCGGGCTTGTTAAACTCGGTGAAAGCTAAAATGAGATACCCTGCCAACAACACGTCAAGTGTCGCGGTTATCGTCTTTTTCCAATTCAATCTCATTTATTTTCGATAATCTTGGCTATTTGCGGTACGTAATTATCCAAATCTCCGGCCCCTAAGACTATCAGCACGTCAAAGTCACGGCTCTTAACCAAGTCGATTACATCTTCTTTGTGGATCATCTGTTTTTTCACGCCGGGTTTCAAGTTGTCATATATTAATTGGCTCGTGACGCCGGGAATAGGCTGTTCGCGGGCCGGGTAGATGTCGCATAAGATGACTTCATCCAATAGACTTAGCGCATCGGCAAAGTCCTGATAGAAGTCACGAGTACGAGTAAAAAGATGGGGTTGGAAAATAGCGGTAATCTTTCGGTCTTGGTACAGCTCCCTCATGCTCTTGGCACTTTGGTATATTTCCTTGGGATGGTGGGCATAATCGGAAAGAAAAACATGCTTGTCGTTCTTTATCTTAAAGTCAAAACGGCGGTCCACTCCTCCGTATGTCTTCATTCCATAGCGTAGTTCTTCAGCGGTGCAACCGCTCAATTGAGCCATTGCCATTGCCGCTATGCCGTTTTCAATATTGATGGGAACGGGTTGACCAAGCTCTATGTTTGCGATATTTTCAATGGGAGAAATAAAGTCAAAGGTTATTTCGCCATTCTTGATTTGAATGTTTTCCGCATGAAAGTCGCCCTCATTCAAACTATATTCATACACTTTGACACCCTCCGCGACCTCTTGCCGCATTTCCAAATCTTTGCGTAAAATCAGCGCTCCGCCCGGTTGTATCAGGGTAGTGTAGTGGTGGAAGCTCTCCAAATAGGCTTCCTTGGTTCCATAAATATCCAAGTGGTCGGGGTCGGTAGACGTGATGACGCTTATCCATGGGCGGAGCCAATGAAATGAGCGGTCGAATTCGTCAGCCTCTATGACTACATATTCACTGCTGTCGGATAAGATGTAATTGGTTCCATAGTTCTTTGAAATGCCACCCAAGAACGCGTTGCAGTCGACATGACTTTGATGTATGATGTGCGCGCACATGGTAGAGGTCGTTGTCTTGCCGTGTGTGCCGGCCACACAAAGTCCTTTGTGCGTGCGAGTTAATGTGCCGAGCACCTGCGCTCGTTTCTCTATTTCAAATCCATTCTCACGGAAATAGACAAGCTCTTGGTGCGTTTCAGGGACAGCGGGTGTGTAAATGACCAAGCAAGTGCTCTTGTTGCGGCATGCCTGCGGAATCTCTTCACAGTTTTCTTCATAGTGAATGAGCATTCCTTCTTTTTCCAATTGGCGGGTCAAGTCAGAGGGTGTCTTGTCATACCCGGCTACTACCACACCTTTATTGATAAAATATCGGGCAATGGCACTCATGCCAATGCCACCTGCTCCTATGAAATATACAGCTTTAATGTCTTTTATTTCCATTTTGATTGGGTTGCTAACTTGATGACTTTGTCGGCAATGATGTCGGCAGAGTCTTTATATCCTAATTTAAGGATGTTGTCACTGAGGTTCTGTAATTTGTTATCATCTTTGACAATTGTCAAAGCCTGATGGATAAGAACGTCCGCGGCTTCCGTGTCTTTCACGTAAACCGCCGCGTCCTTATTGACCAATGCCATGGCATTCTTTGTCTGGTGGTCTTCCGCTACGTTGGGGCTGGGGACCAATATAACCGGTTTGCCTATCAGGCAGAACTCTGATATGCTGCTGGCTCCCGCACGGCTGATGACCAAATCGGCCGCTTTGTAGGTGGCACCCATATCGGCTATGAAGTCGGTAATAATCAGATTACCCGGCTTTCCGAGTTTTTCAACTCGTTCTTTCATTTCTTCGAGGTAGTATTTACCCGTTTGCCAAATGAATTGCACATCACTATCGGCGATTTCTTGCAAATGATTGATGACGCTGTCATTGATGGTGCGAGCGCCAAGACTGCCACCTATTAATAATACAGTCTTCTTATCGGGATCCAAGCCCCATTGCTTGCGGGCTTCTTCTTTGCTGACCGTAGCGTTTAATACGTTCTGTCTTACCGGATTACCGGTTATCACTATCTTGTCGGAAGGGAAGAAGCGCTCCATTCCTTCATAAGCGACACAGATGACAGAAGCCTTTTTTGCCAAGAGCTTATTGGTGACACCGGCATACGAGTTCTGCTCTTGTATCAGGCAGGGCACACCTTTGTCCGCGCAAACATTGAGCGTCGGGCCACTGGCATAGCCTCCTACGCCAACGGCAGCCATGGGCTTGAAATCCTTGATAATACGTTTTGCCATGCGTTGGCTCTTCCATATTTTGAGGATAACGCTGAAGTTTTTCAGGAGATGTTTGCGGTCAAATCCACATATAGGCAGGCCTTTAATTTCATATCCTGCGGCAGGAACACGCTGCATTTCCATTCTTCCCAAAGCTCCAACGAAGAGAATCTTCGCATCGGGGCGCTTGGCTTTAATGGCATTGGCTATGGAAATGGCCGGAAAGATGTGACCACCGGTCCCTCCACCGCTAATGATAATCCTTAATTCCTTATCCATTTGATTTTCTTATCTATATTGCAAAAGTAATCAAAAAAATCTTTTTTAATCCATTTTGCATGTTTTTTATTCCGTTGACTGTGAGTTAGTTTAATAGATACCTTGAAGGCTTTGTTGCGTCTCCGTTTCTTTCTTCTTTTTCGCCGAGCGGCTTACGCTTAAAATGACACCTATATATATACAGTTGATCATCGTGGAAGTACCACCTTTACTAATCAAAGGAAGCGGCTGTCCGGTCACGGGCACCAATCCCACGGCCACGCACATGTTGAATAATGCCTGCGTTACCAGCAGCAGGGCAAGGCCCATAGCCAAGAAAGCAGGGAAGTTATTCTCACATCGGGTAGCGATACTTCCGGTTCTGAACAGCAGGATGATGTAGAGCAAAGCTACAAAAATGGCGCCGCTAATGCCCAGTTCCTCAATGATGATGGCATAGATGAAGTCGGAGAAAGCCTGTGAAAGGAAGTCGCGCTCCTCAGAGTTTCCCGGGCCTTTCCCGATAATCCGTGATGAGGCTATGGCGATATTGGCATGTGCTACCTGCGCATCTTTATCCAAATCCACCTCTGCCGGCGTTATTTCCTTTTGGTTAACGAATTTAATGATACGCCCTTTCCATGTGTCGGCACGGTGGAAGAGCGAACTGAAAACACCATCATCGTCCTCTTCTTCCGCTATTTTGGCTTGTGCGGTTTGCTCCGTCAGGTTCTTACCGGTATCGGTTGTAGGCTGTTCATGTCCTGCCAGCATGATAAAAGAAAGGAAGGCCAGCAAGATAACCATCAATATTCCCATGAGTATTCCGATGAGTTTCATGGGCACGCGGCCTATAATCATCATCATGATAATGACCGCTCCCAGCAACACGGCGGTAGAGAAGTTCTCACGAACAATGAGCAATAAGATGGGTATAGAAGTCCATAAAATGTATTTAAAGGCATGTTTGTCGGCGCCTTTCTCCGTCTGCATGGCACTCAATATCTGCGCCGTAGCCAATACCAGCGTGCCTTTGGCTATTTCCGAAGGCTGAAACTGCATGCCGAAAAAGCTGATCCATCGTTGCGCACCGTTAGTGGCGTTGCCGGCCACCACTACCCATAGCAGGGTGGCAACAGAGATAATGAGCAGAAAGGGCGTCATAATCTTGAAGTATCGGCATTGGATGTTCAGCGTTACAACCATGGAGAATACGCCCATCAGCAGAATGCCGAAGTGCTTCAACATGGGTGCCCAGTAGCTTCCTCCTTTGTAAGTCAGCTCCGATGAGGCCGAGAACACCTCAACCACACTGATGATACATAGGAAGAAAAATATCATCCAAATCACCTTGTCGCCCTTAAAGACGTTTCCAAGTGTTGTGTTCATGACGGTTTTTCTTTACAGATTTCCTACCAAAGTCTTGAATTGTTCGCCCCTATCTTCCATGTTCTTGAACAAATCGAAGCTGGCGCAGCAAGGGCTGAGCAGTACCGTGTCGCCGGGACGGGCCAATTCATGGCAAGCTGCCACGCAATCTTTCATGCTGTGGGTGTCGCGTATGGTAATGCCCAGTGCGTCAAAGTTATCGTGTAATTTTTGATTGTCAGCCCCCAAGTACACCAAGGCTGTGCATTTTTCCTTGATGAGTGGCTTGATAGGTTCGTAGTCATTGCCTTTGTCTTTGCCACCAAGAATAAGAATCGTGGGCGTTTTCATGCTTTCCAACGCATACCAGCAGGCGTCTACGTTGGTGGCTTTCGAGTCGTTGATGTACTGCACGTCACCGACCTTACATACCTTTTCCAGTCGGTGTTCCACACCCGGGAAGTCGCCGAGGCTCTGCTTTATCACCTCTTTATTGATACCGGCGATGTTGGCGGCAATACCTGCGGCCAAGCTGTTATAGATGTTATGCTTGCCCGTGAGTGAAAGTTCGTCCTGCTCCATGTTGAAAAGCGTAGGCCTCTCTATCGTGTATAGTCCATCCTCTATGTAGCCTATAGCCCCATTTTCCTTGAATTCGGAGAATGGGTACTGCGTGGCCTTGATGTCATATTTCGTTAATGCCTCCTTGATAACGGGATCATCGTTCCAATAAATAAAGCTGTCATCGGCCGTTTGGTTCTGAATGATGCGCATTTTCGCTGCCGCGTAGTTTTCGAACTTGTTGTCGTAGCGGTCTAAGTGGTCAGGCGTGATGTTGAGCAGAATGGCGATGTTGGCACGGAAATGATACATATTATCCAGTTGGAAGCTGCTCAACTCGATGATATAGTACTCATGTGGGTCCTCGGCTACTTGTAACGCTAAGCTCCTACCGATATTCCCGGCCAATCCCGCGTCGTAACCGGCCGCCTTGAAGATGTGGTAAATCAGCGATGTAGTCGTCGTCTTACCATTGCTACCCGTTATGCAAACCATCTTGGCATTGGTGTATCGGCCGGCGAATTCTATCTCACTGATGACGGGAATGCCCTTTTCCATAATCTTCCTGATCATGGGAGCCTCGTCAGGAATGCCCGGGCTTTTGATAACCTCGTCGGCATTCAATATCTTGTCTTCGGTGTGATGGCCCTCTTCCCATTCGATGGCGTGGTCATCCAACAGTTTCTTGTATTTGTCCTTGATGGCCGACATGTCCGAAACAAACACGTCAAAGCCTTCTTTCTTGGCCAGCACCGCGGCGCCGGCACCACTTTCAGCAGCTCCTAATACAACGATTCTTTTCATCTTTTAATTCCTTTATCCCAAGTTGTCTATATAGCTTCTTTATCTCATCTTCAGCGTGATGATGGTCAGGGCTGATAGGATGATGGTCGTAATCCAGAACCTTACCGTTATCTTCGACTCATGAAACTGACGTTTAGGCCAGCCTTTCAGTACGTAGCGGCTGGTGGGGTCGAGCTGTGAGTCGAGCTTGCGGAAGTTGTCGTGGATAGGCGCCGCCCTGAACACACGTACCCGCTCACCCTTGCGTTTGCGGTATTTGAAGTAGGTAGACTGTATGATGACACTCAGACTTTCCACGAAGAATATGCCACAAAGGATAGGCAGCAACAGCTCTTTGTGGATAATCACGGCACAAACACCGATGATACCGCCGATTGTGAGCGACCCCGTGTCGCCCATGAACACTTGCGCGGGATAGGCGTTATACCATAAGAAACCAATCATGGCGCCGATAAAGGCACAGAGGAATACCACCAATTCCTGCGACCCGGGGATGTACATGATGTTCAGGTAGGCCGCGAATTCGATGTGACTCGACACGTAGGCCAATATGCCTAACGCCACTCCCACTATCGCCGCGTTGCCCGCGCACATGCCATCCATGCCGTCGTTGAGGTTGGCTCCATTCGATACGGCTGTCACAACGAGGATAGTCATGACAACGAACAGTATCCATCCGGCCGCCGTTTTGTATTTTCCGCAGAACGACATCAGTTGTGAATAGTCCAAATTATGGTTCTTCACGAAGGGAATCGTTGTCTTCAGCGATTTCACGGCTTCCGATTTATGGGTCACTACCGTTTCTTGGCCTTGGCGTTGGGTCTCAATGTTGAGGTTGATTTTGGCGTCGGGGCTGGCCCAAAGTGTCAGTCCCACGATGAGACCGATGGTCACCTGACCCACAATCTTGTACTTTCCTTTCAGTCCATCCTTGTTTTTCTTGAATATTTTGATGTAATCGTCCAAGAAACCGAGGAAGCCCAGCCATACGGTTGTGACAATCATGAGCAGCAGGTAGGTGTTGCGCATACGACCCAACAGCACTACCGGCACCAAAATGGCTACGATAAAGATGATACCACCCATAGTTGGCACGCCTTTCTTCTGCGTTCCAAATGGGTCGATAGAGGCATCGCGCTGTGTCTCCGAAATGTTTCTCCGCTTCATGAACTTGATGAAACGTTCACCAAACCATGCGGAAATGACGAGTGACAGAATCAGGGTGAGCAGTGCTCTGAACGAAATGTACTGCCACATGTGTGACCCGGGAATGTCAAACTGGTCGAGAAATCTAAACAGATAGTATAACATGTTTTCTATATTTTAGTGGCCTTTCGGCCGTCACTTCTATTTAGGCATTGAACACTTCTCTAACCACCTCTTTGTCATCAAAGTGGTGTTTCACGCCTTTTATTTCCTGATAATCCTCATGTCCTTTGCCGGCGATGAGGATAACGTCGCCCTTCCGGGCCATCATACAGGCCGTTCGGATGGCTTCTTTGCGGTCTGCGATACTGATAACCTTCTTCATTTGTTGCGCGTTGAGCCCTGCCAGCATGTCGTTGATGATGTCCTGCGGTTCCTCAAAGCGGGGATTGTCGCTCGTTATGATGACTTTATCGCTCTGCTTCACGGCTTCTTGGGCCATGAGTGGTCGCTTTCCCTTGTCACGATTGCCGCCGGCGCCACACACGGTGATGACATGGCCCTTGCCGTTGAGCACTTCGTGGATGGCGTTGAGCACGTTCTCCAAGGCGTCGGGCGTGTGGGCATAGTCCACGATGGCCGTATAACCTTCGGGAGAGTGTATCGGCTCGAGGCGTCCGCTCACGCTATGGAGCGTGCTCATGGCGAGTAATACATCCTCGGGTTGCTTGCCCAACATGATGGCTGCGCCATATACGGCCAGCAGGTTGCTCACGTTGAACTTGCCAATGAACTGAACGCCCACCTCGTGATTGTCGATGTCGAGATACATACCTTCAAAATGACACTCTATGATACGTGCCTTGAAGTCGGCCATGCTGCGGGTGGAGTAAGTCTTCACGGTGGCCTTGGTGTTTTGCACCATCACCATGCCGTTCTTGTCGTCGGCATTGGTAATGGCAAAAGCGCCCTTCGGCAGGCTGTCGAAAAATGCTTTTTTGGCGTCGCGGTAGTTCTCAAATGTCTTGTGATAATCCAAATGGTCACGTGTGAGGTTCGTGAAAAGACCGCCGGCAAAGGTCAGTCCGCTGATACGTTTCTGCGCGATGGCGTGGCTTGAGCATTCCATGAAGGCATACTCGCAGCCTGCTTCCACCATGCGGGCCAGCAATCTGTTCAGCTCTATGGGGTCGGGCGTGGTGTGATCAGCCGGTATGGCCTCGTCCTCTATGTAGTTGCAAACGGTAGAGAGCAGCCCACATTTGTGTCCCATCTTGCGGAACATATTATATAATAAGGTGGCAATAGTGGTCTTTCCGTTGGTTCCGGTTACGCCCACCAATGTCAGTTTGGTCGATGGATAGCCATAGAAAGCCGTCGCGGCCTTGCCTGCGGCGTCTTCCGTAGCGTCTACCTGAATATAGGTAACGCCGTCCGCGCATGTCTGAGGCATGTCTTCACAGAGGATGGCTTGCGCCCCCAGCTCTATGGCTTTGTCGATGAATTTATGCCCATCGACCACCGTTCCCTTCATGGCGATGAAGAGATGGCCTTTCTCTATGCGGCGTGAATCGATGTTGACACCGCAAATCTCTACATCCATGTCGCCTATGACTTGCAGGGGCTTCATGTTTTTAAGCACTTCGCTTAATCTCATACGTATCTTGTTTTTTAAATGTTGACTTTTTATTCCAGCACCAGCAGGCATTTCATTCCCTTGTAGATGGTCTTTCCGGGTTGCTGACTTTGCTTGACCACGTGGCCCCTGCCTTTGATCAAGGCTTTCACGCCACGACTTTCCAGCAGGAAAACGGCGTCACGGGCACCCATGCCTGTCACGTCGGGCACTTGCTTACGGTTGTGTATCTTCTCCCGTTGTAGGGTCACGGTCTTATGTTGTGACGCGGCCTTTCCCCAAATGGGGTTGCCGTCGGTGTAGCTTCCCGACCAGTTCTTGTTCGTATTGATACCCAAATGGGACAGTACGTAGTCGGCGGCCAGCATGTTGCCACCCTTCACCCGAGGCACGAAGATGGAGGAAGAGTCGCGGGCGTCTCTCACGTCGAGCTTCAAACTTTGGGCCATAATGCCCTCGGCGATGTTGTGGAACACGACACCGCTCATACCGCCACCCGAGGCCGGGAGGCCCGATTTCTGTATGCAGACAATGCAACTGTAGCGGGGATTGTCGTCAGGGAAGTAGCCCGCAAAGCTCAGTAGGTAGTTGGTGACACCGTTCTTATAGCCTTGTGCGCCTTTCGACATCTGTGCCGTACCCGTCTTTCCGGCCACCCGGAACGATGGGGAGCCTGCTTTGTGACCCAAACCTTCGCTGACCACACGGTCGAGTATGCGCTGTATTTCCTTCAAAGTCTTCTCTTTACAGATACGCTCACGCATTACCTGCGGGGGGAAGTCCATGAGTACCTCCCCGTTCTTTACCACCTGCTTCACGAAGCGGGGCCGCATCATCTTGCCGTTGTTGGCGATGGCGTTATAGAATGTGAGGGTTGAGATAGGTGGAATCTGCGTTTCGTAGCCGATACTCATCCATGGCAGGGCCGTGGAACTCCAATTGAGCCATTGGCCCCGGCTGTTTTTCTTGGGCATACGAATGCGGGCCGGCGTGGCACCTACCAAGGGTATATGGAGGTTGTCGGCCAGTCCGGTGCGGTAAATGCCTCGTACGAATTTCTCGGGATTGGCGCGGTAGTGGTCGTCTATAATGCGGCTGACACCGATATTGGAGCTGACCATCAGTGTTTGGGGCAGCGTAAGCAGTCCGTAACCGCCGCGCCGCCAGTTGTGGTCCTTCATTTCGCGGCCATACATGGGCCACACGCCACCGGCCGTCTCTACCTTATAAGTCGTGTCGACCACGCCATCGTCGAGCGCCACCATGATAGATGCCGTCTTGAAAACGGAGCCCGGCTCGAGCAAGTCGCTCACGGCGTGGTTATGGATTTCCCGATATTCGCCGTCAACGCACTTCTCCATGTTGACAATGGCTTTCACGTCGCCCGTCGCCACCTCCATGACAATGGCCACACCTACGTTGCCATTGATGAGTTTCAGCTCTTCGATGAGCGACCGCTCGGCCAAATCCTGCATGCCCACGTCGATGGTTGTCACGATGTCGGCGCCGTCGACGGGTGGCGTATCCATGATGTCAAGGAACTTATTGAGCACCTTGCGGCGATGAATGATACCGTTGGTGCCACGCAGGATGGAGTCGTAAGAAAGCTCCAAGCCGAATCGTGCCGCGTCCTTGGCGCCGTACATGGCTCCGATGGTGCGGCTGGCCAATGAACCGTAGGACCGTTTGCGGGCATTGTTCTCCTCAAAATGGAAACCGCTGCGGTAGGCCGAAAGGTTGAAAACGGGCAGGTCTCTAATCTCGGTAAAGGTGTTATAGTCGATACGCTTGGGCCAAATGGGCCAATGGCGCTTGCGTTGTTTCTTGCCTTCTTCCAAGTGAGTGCGGAACGCCTTGGCCGACATTTCGGGGAAAATGCGGTTGAGCCCCATGCTGATAGAGTCGATCTTGGCTTCCCAAAGCGAGTCGTTCTCGGCGTCGTGAAGGGCTTGGAAGTCCATAAACACCTTGAACTCGGGCAGGCTGCTGGCCATAAGATTGCCATCGCAGCTTAGGATGTTGCCTCGGGTGGGCTTGATGTCGACGCTGTCTTTCTTCACTCTGTCGGCCACGGCCATCCAATAATCGTGCTTGGCCGTCATGATATAAAGCATTTTACCCACAACGGCGATAGCCACAAGGGTCATCAACAGCGCGAAAGCACTGTAGCGAGGCATGATTTTATGATGGTCAAACTTGCTCATGGGGCACTGGTTGAATAGCTGCTATTGGGAGGGGTAATCCCGTTGAATGTTATTATTAATTTGCCTATGGGGCGGATGTTGTAAAATTTTTATCCGATGAAAGGACGGTAAGATGAGGCGATGACTCTCTTTGTTGCTAAGATAAGATGGTGATGAGTTGTGTTGATGACTCTCTGTCTGCCTTATTTCTCGGGTATGTTGATGATGTAAGGAGGCTGGTTGGGAATCTTTAGCACGCTGTCCTTATTGTTCTTCAACATGTCGAGCACATGGCTCTCACGACTTATCTCGGTCAGTTTGCTGCTGCTCGACAAGGCCTTGTACTTGGCGTCTTGCAGCTCGGTGTTGAGGCGGTCTATCTCGAGTAGATCTTTCTGAATGCTGTAGCGGTTGGCTATGTAGATAATCAGGAAGAAGGCAATGAGCAATATTACCCATATCTGATTGCGGATTGTCTGGGTCGAAAGGATGTCGCCACCCAGCACTTTCCTAAGCGTGAACTTAGACGACGCGGGGGCTTCGTCCTCCGTGGCCTGCTCTATGAGCACCTCCTTGAGCGTGGGGGCTTCCTCTTTTGGTTTGTCGTCGACTATATCTTCGACCTTTTTGGTTTCTTCCATCATCGTTTATTTCTTTTCGGCTATGCGGAGCTTGGCGCTTCGGCTGCGTGGGTTGAGCTGCTGTTCATCGGCGTTGGGCACGATTACCTTGTTGTTGACAAGGCGGTAAGGGGTGTCGAAGCGGCCGAAGAAGTCCTGCTCTATCTTTCCCTCCGCGTTGCCCGTCTTCATGATGTTCTTCACGATGCGGTCCTCCAAGGAGTGATAGGTGATGACGGAAAGGCGGCCGCCGGGTGCCAAGAGTTGGGTGGCGCCAAGCAACATTTCCTTCAATGCCTCCATCTCATGGTTGACCTCGATGCGCAACGCTTGGAAAAGTTTGGCCATTTCCTTCTTCTCACGCTCACGCCTGAAGAGCGGTTCCACGGCGTGAATGAATTCTTGGGTGGTCTGTATGGGCTTTTCGGCACGGGCCTTTACGAGCGCCGAGGCCACCTGACGGGCGTTCTTCAGTTCTCCATATAGGTAGAACAAGTCGGCCAAAGCCTCCTCCCGGTAGTTATTGACGATTTCCGCGGCGGTCACTCCGGCACGCTTGTTCATCCGCATGTCGAGTGGGGCGTCGAAACGGAACGAGAACCCTCGCGTCTCATCATCGAAATGATGGCTCGATACGCCTAAGTCGGCCAGCAATCCGTCGATATGGTCAACGCCGTAATAGCGCATCCAATTTTTCAGATAGCGGAAGTTGGAGCGCACGAAGGTGAAGTTTTGGGGTGAGGAGGTGAGGGGATGAGGAGTTGAGGGATCGGCAGATGAAGATTCATTTGCCCCATCGTTTGCCATCCCCATGCTTAAATTACGCTCGGCGTCGGCGTCTTGGTCGAAGCTGAATAGGCGTGCGTCGGTGTCGAGGCGTGACAATATCTCACGCGAGTGGCCACCGCCGCCGAAAGTAACGTCGACGTAAATGCCGCCGGGCTTGATGTTGAGCCCGTCCACACTCTCACGGAGGAGTACCGGAACGTGATAAACTTCTGCTGTTTTTACCATTATCTTGATGTTAGCCGTGCGATTATCCTTGGCTGTTATTTGTGATTTTGCGTTAGCTGCGGGTTAGTATTGGCAGCCCATCATGTCGTTGATGGCTTTCTCAAACTCATCGCCGGGCAATGACTGTTTAGCCATTTCGGCGGTACTCCATATCTCGATGGTGTCGTCCATGCCCACCAA
>NZ_DATCYK010000100.1:0-2418 GCF_036570325.1 Prevotella sp. | reverse complement strand
GTTATCCATGTAGTAAGCGCCGCAGCCCCCTTTATGGCCCGTAGCCGGTTCCCAAGCCGCATAACGCTCGATGATACCACCCTCGGGATGTTGCTCCAAGCCCATACTTTCACAATATACAACCTTCTCTTCAGGACAACCACCCGGTCCTCCCACGCCAAAGCCAACCTGCATGCTGTAGGCTTGCTTCACAACCCAGTCGCAATACTTCAGTGAGTTCTCATCGGGCGCGCCTCCGAAATAGTCGATGATAAACAACTTCTCGGCCCATTTGCCTTCAGGACCAAAGTATTTATTGCATTCATCGGCCACGATGGCCATGGACTTGCTGTCCCATCCCTCGTAATCAAAGTCTACTCCGTCGAGCTCACACACGTTAACCGTGTCTACAGCCCACCGTGCATAGGCGCGAAGAGCTTCCTCGCTGCGGTCTGTTTCGAGGTTAATGATACGATTCTTGTCTATCGTGAAGTTCTCGTCACGATACCAAAACTGATGGTGGAAGTTAGATGCGTCAGCATGGAACACGAAGCGTGTGCCTTTCAACTCACGCGTCTTGATCATATCGGCGTATGCTATGGGGTGACTTTCCTTGGTGGGTATGCCCATCCAAAGGTTGCAAATATCGAGCGAGTCGGGCATTCCCATGAAGCGTTCGCCCCACGACGCCGGGTCCTTATAGCCGGCTACACCCTCCAACGGGGCCCAAGCGGCAAAATAAGCATAGCTGATTTCGTGGTCAGATTGCTTGAAAGCACGCAGGTTTTTATAATATTGTTCGGTATAGACGTAAGGCTTTTGACCGGCCAACTCTATTTTTTCCGCATCGGTATCGCAACTTACGAGCACCGAACCGGCCATGCCGAGGGCCAAAATACCAAGAATTAACTTTTTCATAAGATTTCTTTTAAAAGATAATTACAGTGATTTTAATGATTAGGATTCTTATCCCACCAAAGTTTAGTGGCACCGTTATCAGGGCCACCAAGCAGCTTCAAGCCGTTGTTATAGGCGTCGGCGTTGTCTTCTGACTCGGAAGAGGGATAAGGCATGCGGCGTATCTGCAGGTCGGAACTGATGATACCATTGCTGTTGTTCTTCACAATGGGGAAGAGTTTGGGGTAACCTGTACGACGATATTCAGCCCATCCTTCGGGTGAAATGGTGAAATTGGCAATCCATTTCTGCGTGATAATCTTCTCAAGTTTGGTCTCGAAATTGGCTCCTTCGTCCCAAGCGACAGTCACTTTCGACATCGCCGGTATGTCATTTCCATGCCCGGAATTGTCTACGAAGTCAGCCGGTGTCTTCACGTTGTCCGTAATGTAAGCGTCAACACCACCGGTTATGCCCAGTTCGGCGAACGATGCTTTAATGCCGGCCTCGTAGAACGATTTGGCACTACCACCCATGTTCCAGCCGCGGAGTTGGGCTTCGGCACGATCAAAATAGCTTTCCGCTGCCGTGAAATATACGGGTGAGGTGCTTTGACTGACGTTTATCTTAGAGATTTTATCGCCCGTCCAATCCTTATTATTGGTGAAACCAACACCTACACGCACACCGTGGAACTTGCCATCACCGGCCGCACGGAAGTATTTTGATACACGGGGATCACCATAACCGTTAAGATAAGAGTCCATAGCGGCGCTCATTCGCTCCTCATTCCATGACTCTCCTTGCTCCCAAAGTGGGTTCACGATGGTGATACCGCTAACTATTGCCCGGTCTTCGGGGCGCTCCAAGAAGCCTACGGAGCTCTGTGCCGACTTCTCGGCTTCCTGCTGTGCCAACTTCGCATCAGCGTAAGCAATGCGCAAAGCCAAGCGTAAGCGCAGCGTGTTGGCCAACTTTGCCCACTTTGAAGCGTCGCCCTGATAGATGTAATCATAGTTCGACATGATCTTTGAACCCGACTGCGCATAAGGCGTAAGCACCTCAATGGCATTGTCAAGCTCGGCAAAGAACATCTTATATACATCCTGCTGACTGTCGTAACCGGCCTTCAAACTGCCCTGACTAAAGCCCGAATAAGGCATTGGACCATAATAATCGGTCACACGGTGCATGGCCAACACCTTCACCACATCAGCCAAAGCAGCCACGTGAGGCAGGTTCATGGCCTTGGCGTTTTGGCTCACTTTCTGCCAAGCGGGCATGATTTGAGTGAAGTTCTGACGCCACATGGTGTTACCCCATGTGCCTGAGAAGTTGTAATTAGCGTTGTGATTACCACTTCGCCATGTACCGGTCGGACCGATATAGCCCGAATACCAGTCGGAGTTTAAGCCTTGGAAATGCTGGTAAGAGCCCGTAGAGCCGAAGTTATCATCCTGCTGTCCGCCTGCCGTAAATGGCACCATACGGAGCAACATCTGTGAAAAGAAAGAGCCAACTTTCAAGTTGTCCATCTCCAAC
>NZ_DATCYK010000099.1:0-2433 GCF_036570325.1 Prevotella sp. | reverse complement strand
ATGGGTCGCCACCAATTGGCGTGGGACTTGTTTGAGCAGTACAAGTCGTTGATGAACGACTCGGCCCTGCATTATCTTCATATTTGTAGGGAATTGGCCGGCCGCATGGGCCAACCCCAATTGTTACAGAGCGATTATATAGCGCTCACCCACCAATACGCGGCCACCGGATTTTACCATGAGGCCATCAGCTACCAGCGTAAGATAAACCGGGGCGTGCTCCGCGGGCAGCAACTCATCGACTACTACGACTGCATGAACCATCTTTACGGCGAAATGAGCTATTACTCCAAGGACGAGGCCATTAAGGAGCAGAGCCGTCGGTTGTCCGAGCTTTATCGTGACTCGCTGTGCAACATGCTGTCGCCCAATGCCAATCTGTACCTTTGGCGCAAGATTGTGGCGGGGCTCGCGGCCGGTGATTACAAGGGTGCCTTGCGCCTATCCGACCTTTGGCTCAACCAAGTGGAGCGCAACACGCCCGAGTATGCCAACATGGCTTTCTTTCGTTCGGAAATATATAACAGGCTGGGAAAGAGCGACTTGCGTAAATATTGGTTGGCCCTTTCGGCCTTGAGCGACATCCGTAACGCCGTGATGGATCAGGCGTCGCTATGGAGCTTGGCCGAGGTTTTGAGCCGTGAGGGCAATCTGGAGCGCTCCAATCGCTACATAGAATACTCTTGGGGCTGCACCCAACGCTACAATACCCACCTTCGTTCGTGGTTGGTATCGCCCGTGCTCGGCATTATCAGCGACACCTACAAGGCCAATCTGCGCACTGCCAACAACCAGTTGCGATGGCTCATAGCGGCCGTAAGCGTGCTGTTGTTGTTCCTATTGGCCTCGTTTCTCTACGTTTTGCGCAAGAAAAAACAACTTTCTTTGGCCCGCAACGACCTGCGCCGCATCAATGACCAACTGAAAGAGCTCAACCAACAGCTTAGCGGGCAGAACGATGAGTTGGAGAAACTCAACGTGCAACTCAGCGAGACGAGTAAGGTAAAGGACGAATATATTGCCAAGTTCCTCAGCACTTGCTCGGCCTATATCGACAAACTCGACGCCTACCGCATGCGTGTTAACCGTAAGTTAAAGGCCAACCAGCTCACCGATCTCATGAAAATGACCAGCTCGGAGCAGCTCAAGGAGGACGAGATACACGAGCTGTTCGACAATTTTGACGCCGTGTTCCTCGGGTTGTTCCCTAACTTCGTGCCTGATTTCAACGCCTTGCTCAAGCCCGAACATCGCATACAGCCGCCCTCGAAGAGCCAGCTCACCACCGATTTGCGTATCTTTGCGCTCATTCGTTTGGGTATAGAGGAGAGCTCACGTATCGCCGAGTTCCTGCGCTACTCGCCCAACTCTATTTATAATTACCGTGCCCGCATCAAGAACAAGGCCCTTTGCCGGCGTGAGGAGTTTGAGCACCGAGTGAAAGAGATAGGCATGTAGCGTCGGCCTCGGGCAAGGATTCGTTTTGCTTTTATGGGGCTATCCGTGGGTCGATGGCCTGCTTTCTGCTTTGCGTTGTGGACCGATATTCATTTTTCTTGGCCCAATATCCATA
Organism: Prevotella sp.; assembly: GCF_036570325.1. Classification (GTDB taxonomy): domain Bacteria; phylum Bacteroidota; class Bacteroidia; order Bacteroidales; family Bacteroidaceae; genus Prevotella. The sequence continues at coordinate 860 of NZ_DATCYK010000099.1, read as the reverse complement.
GTCGTAACACGATGGCGTGGTTACAATCTTTGTCGCGTGCGCCGTAAAGCAAGGTAACATTGGTTTCCTCTAACAGCCTTTGGCAGTGGTCGGCAAAGGCCGGTGCGTCGGCGTTGGTATCGAGTTCGGCTCGGTATTTGTCAGCAAAGGCCTGAAAATTCTCGGGTTTATGGCCAAACCATTGCCGTAGGCTGGTGGTCGGAGTAATGGCCTTGGCCCATTCGTCGATGGCCGCTTGTTCTTTTTTCAGCCCACGGGGCCATAGCTTATCGGTCAAAACGCGATAGCCGTCGGCTTCCTCGGGCGCTTCGTAAACTCGTTTTATTTTTAACTGCTTCATATCCTTTAGTGTATAAAATGATGGTGACGTGTTTGTCTTTCTCGGCAAGTCGTCCATGGCAAAGGTAAACATATCATCATTGCGAAATACGAAAAAGTTGTTAAAAATGGTGTTTCCGAGCAAGGGTTTTTCCATTTTCGTCCTTATTATAGTAAAAGGTCAGTCCTATTTAGTCCCGGCCTTAGCTGTCAAGAAGCCTGCGAGGGTTTCTCAACAGCGTATTTAGTACACGGGCAAGGACCCTATGGCCTACGATTCTCTCATCCATAAGGCTTCATGTACGGAGACGATTTGCCGGTGGGCAAGTCGATTATTTAAAATTAAGTTATACAGTCATGCCATATCTACCTCCTTGGCGGAGATTAGATATGGCTTTTTTTTGTCATGTGAAAGGGCCGCCGTTATCGCCTGAAAGGGCTGTTCTCATCGCTTTAAAGGGCTGCTTTTAGCCTATAAAAGGTCGTCTTTCATTATCTGCCTCATATGTTGATACCATCAACTTGTTTACTTGTCAACTCGT
>NZ_DATCYK010000098.1:0-8136 GCF_036570325.1 Prevotella sp. | reverse complement strand
TAGCCCACCTGTAAGAGTGCATCCTTGAGTTTTACGTTATAACTTCTGTACGGCATATTCTGCTGTTCATACTCTGCCATAACAAAGGTATAGTTCTCACGACCCAGATAGTGGGTGAGTGATGCTCCCATGCCGATATTGTCAGCAGCAAGAAACTTTTCTCCCTTGATAAGTGGAACACCTCCTACAACCTCTATTCCCCTTTGCTTGGGTATCAGTCGCTGTGCCTGCGATGGCAGACTGAAAGTCATAGCCACCGCTGCACAAACCGATAAAATGATTTTCTTCTTCATAATGTCTACCATTTCAGTTTGAGGTTATCAATCTTCTTTGCCCGCTGCAGGTCTTCTGCCGTTACATAAAAGGTCAGTGTACGACCGCCATTTCTCTCATAGAGCGTCACTTCAAGCTGTTTGTCTTCTGCAAGAGAAAACTGCTCGAGTGCAAACACAGTGTGTTCACTGCCCATGCCACGCACCTGCATCACCTGATGATAGGCGCGAAGTGGCTGCAACACCTGCTCTTGCATGGCGGTGCGCTTCGCCATCTTCTTATCAACCACTTTGAATGTAATAAAGTCTACAGAGTACGGCATATTCGTGCCGTTTTCCATACGAGTGTGGAAATACAGCAAGCCGTTATGGGCATACAAGCCACGGAGCAGGAACTTCATGCCGAACTGCTGCGTACCGATGTGCTTGATGGTGCGTCTGTCGTTCTGATAGATGGTTTGCATCATCAGCTTGACCAATACTGGCGACTCGTTGCCGAGTTCCTTGAAATAGATGTCGGCACGGTTGCTCGGTAGTCTTCCCTCCGTTGTAGACAGAAAGTCCTTCATCTCCACGCTGAGTTTCTCCGGCTCGTCGGCATATTTTACATTAAAGGCGTAAAACGAGCCGTCCTCGCAAATCACACTCATGTTGGTTTCCGTTTCAAAGTCCTTCACGGCAGCCTTCACGCGCAGCACGTTCTCCGCATCCTCCGCTTTTCCGGCAATGATGTTCTGCGACCCCAAGTCCACATAGCGCACGGCAGAGGGAAAGATAAGATGCATGGTCTTGTCGAAGGTAACGTCCAAGCCGTATGGCAGAACGACACGCCCGTTAGGAATGGCACGGCTCATACCTTGAAAGAGTTCGCCCGAAGTAAGCGGACGATTGGGATTAAGCGTTACATTGCTGTCTGTTTCCTGAGCAAAGGCTACCCCCGTTGCTGATGCAAGGAGCATCACTGATAAAATAAGTTTCTTCATTGCTGTTATTGATTTGATGTTATTGTTTTACCTGTCATTTTCGATTGTTTTATTTGGTCTGCACCAAGAAAAGGCGATAGCCCCCTTTGAGCGTTACCTTAATGGTGCGCAGTTTCTTTTGGAGAAGCTGGCTTGCGCCCTGCATCACGCCACGGACTGCCTCTGAGATAATCTGGTCCTTGGCGGAGGAAGCGAAGGTGAACGAAGTCCCCATCGAGCCGCCGATGTTCGCCCCGACCTCTTTGAGGGCGTTGATGTCCTCCGAGCCGGGGATATACACACCCTCCTGTCCGTCCGTGTCGTATGCCGAGAGCTTGACGGCTATGATATGGCCGTCCACCTCAATGCTCCTGATAAGCAGGTGCATACGGTTGTCCTCAATCTTCGCCTGTGCTATCAAGCGGCTCTGTCGTGGAATGCGCAGCCCCTGTACCTTGGCGGTTTCAAGCAGACGGAGTACCACATTGTCGCCCTCCTTGAGCGTGGTAGTCCTGTCCACCACCACTTTGAGCGTGTTGCGCATCGTGGGGACAGCCGTGCCTGTGAGCGAATGGAAGTCCATATTGCGTGCTTTCGTGCCATACTCCTTGATGAAATCCTCATCGCTCATCGGTTGATTAAGCGAGGACACCACCTGCCTGCGCTCTGCCAATACCTCCATTACAGGAGTGTTGGCTTGCGCGACCTGCCCCTTTGCAGTTCCCGTATCGGTGGTTGTGGCTGTGCCTCCCTTGCCGTCCGTAAAGGCATTGCCCAAAGAGGGCGGAGTTGCAGACGTTTTGGGCAGATACTTAGCCGCCATCTGATAACTCTTTTCCATCAAAGCAAGCTGTCGTTTTTCTTCATCATCCTCTCTGCTGTCCTTGGAGGATAGTTCCTTTTTGAGGTTGTCAATCTCTTGGCGCATTGCCTCACGTTCTTCCTCATGCGGATCAGGAGCGTAGAAGGAATTGAGCAGGCGGTTGTTCTCCTCATAGCGTCGCATCGAGTTTTCTATCTTTGCCGTGGAAGCGGCTGTTTCGGCACGTTCCGTTTCCGTTGGAGCCGTGTTCTCGGCGAAGTAGTCGGACAGCCGTCCCATCTCCTCGCGTGCCTGCTGTTCCTCGTGCGCCTTGTCGCCCAACTCGTAGGCTTTGAGCTTGTTGCCTGTAAGCTGCTCGGTGGTGGCTTGCGGTATGCTGTCGTTCAAGCCCTGCCCGGCAGCGATATTGTCCTTGCCCGGCGGGGCGAAGATAAACCACATCGAGAGGGCAAAGAGTAGCCCCAGCCCCCCGAAGACCAAGCCTTTCTTCAGTTGTTCTTTCTGTTTATTATCCATTGTTGTCGATTTTTTGATGATGTTGTAGGTAATAATTGCCGTGTAGCTCGTGCAAAGTGCTGTCCGTCCGTATGGAACTGTCCATCAGCTTTCCCTTGGGGATGGGCAGTTTCTCCACCTTTGGTGGAAGGAAGAACTGCGCTATCATCCAAAGGGAGCAGACCAAATAAACGAAACTCAGCCCATAGACGATTTCCTTGCGCTGCCTTATCGTGAGTCTTTCGCACCGATGGCGGAGCCACAGGTGAAGCCTCAGATAATGGCGGGCGAGCAGATGGTTTCCTTTCCGTGCCATAGCCTTACCGTTTATAGGTTTGAATATCCCTGTTCTCACGCACAAGAAAATGCTCCATCAGGAAGCCCTGCGGGTTGTTGTCCGAGCGGACTGAGTTCTGCAGCGTGCAGGTCGTGATGAGACTGCGCTCCGTGACGTTGCTCTGTCTGACGATGAACTGCCGTGCGTAGGTCGTTACCTCATAAGGGTAAGCGTCAAGGTTGCAGCGTATGGAGTCCACCTCTATGCGCTGGTTGACATTGCCGGATATGGCACGGTTGTAGTAGCCTTTCTCCGCCAAGTCCTTGTAGTAATTGAACGCCGACTTGTCGCAGAGCTGAAAGGCACGTTGCATATTTCCCTCAATGGCATCCTTGTCGGGCGCGATGGTGAAGAACAGCTCGTGGAAGCGGCGGACATGCTCACGGGCTTCCACAGGACGGTTACGGCTTGCATCCTGACTGAGGGCAAGCATGAGCGACTTGCCTTGGTCGAGCACATAGATTTTCTCCCGCTGTTCTTTGGCAAAAGCATACGAGGCATAGACGGCATAGCCGCTTACCGCCACACATACGATGGCGAAGACAAAGGCGTAGAGCCGTATCTGTCTGAAAGAGGTCTCGATATTGGTAAGTGATTTGAATTCCATTTCTTTCCGGTTTAATATTCTTTCTGTTTAATCTGTAATTGTTGTCTGGGCGGAGTCCGGGTATGAGAGTTCACCCTTCAAAAGCCCTTTCCGCACCCCACTCGTGGGGTATGCTCGTACTCCACGAGTGCCCTGTTAAGATACCCCACGAGTGGGGTACAAAGCGTGGTGTATGTGGCTTGCATCATTTCCCTTTTAGTAATGCTCCCTTGATACGTCCGATAGCATTACCCGCAACGGCACCCGCGCCACCTGCCACATACTTGCCGCCCGTGTATGCACCCTGTGCGCCACGCTGTGCCGTCTGATTGACATTGCGACCGTAGGAACCTATACCGCCTCCGGCTTCGATAATCCACCCAGCCACGGTAGGCACGCAGAAGTAGCCCACGATGCCGATGAGGAAGAATACGATGTAGTACCACGTCCCCGAATCGGGAAGGTAGTTCGGGTCGCTGAGCGCCTCGATGTCCTTCTGCATCATCAAGACCTGTATCTTAGTGAGCAGTGCCGTCAGGATACTGCTGACGGGCAGCCACAGATAGACAGAGATATAGCGTGAGAACCAAGCCGTAAGCGAACCCGACAGACCGTCCCACACGGCAATGCCGAATACTATCGGACCGAGGATGGAAAGGACGATAAGGATAAAGGTGCGCAGCGTGTCGATGATAAGCCCCGAAGCATGGAACAGCAGTTCCATCAGGTCGTGAACAAGCTTCATCACCCATTGCTTGGTCTGGTAGGCGGCACGCTCGGCGTACATCCCCGCAATCGTCACGGCATCCTCCGGACCGATGATGCCCATTTCCTCTATCTTCTCATCGAATTTCTCATTGGACACCATATAGGCCGTTTCGGGATTCTTGAGGTAGGCTTCCTCCTGCAATTTGTCCCTCTTGGCAGTAAACTCCGCAAGGTTGCCCTCCTGCTGGTGCACCATCATCTCCGTCCCCTGCACCACGGGCGAGAGCACGGCGTTCATCGTTCCCAGCACGATGGTCGGGAAGAACATGATGCAGAAGCCCAAGACAAAGGGACGGAGCAGCGGGAACACGTCGATTGCCTCGGCACGGGCAATGGAAGCCCACACCCGAAGGGCGATGTAGAAGAGTGCGCCCAAGCCCGCTATCCCCTTGGCGATACCCGTCATCTGGGCGCAGAGGGGCATCATCTCGTCATAGGTGGAGCGTAAAAGCTCGTGTAAACTGGCAAAATCCATAAGCGAGTTTGTTTGATAAATGTTTTATTGTTGTTCTGCCTATGAAATTACCAATACCTGCTTGCCGTATTGCCATAGAGTGCCTTGACGGAGGCGAGGTCGTTCCTCTCCCTTGCACGGACATAGCTCACGGAGATGTTCTTTCGTGTGTAGTATGACACGAGCGAGCGGTATTCGCGCAATGTGGTGTAGATACGGTCGATAGCCTGCATGCGCTCGTGGTCGTTCATGGAAAAGACACCCGACTTGGCAACGGACTTGAGTTCTTTCAGACTCTCACCGCTCTGCTCCAGCAGCTTGGCGTAGCCCGAAGCCATCGCAGCGAGCTCGGAGGGACGGAAGTTCCTGTCCGAAAGCATCTTCTTATAGGAGGTAACGTAAATCTCCGAGATGTCGCCCACCATGAGGATGCACTCCTTGACCTTGTAGGCGTCGCCGATGAGGTTGTTCACCTTCTTCAGCGCATCGTAATACTTCTTGGTATCATTGTAAAGTTTCTCCACCTCCTTGAATCCGTCCAGGGTGTTCTTCACCGTCTTGCCTGCCGTGGCAATCTCCTTGACGGAGTTGGCGATGTTGCCCGCGAAGTTGCCCGGGTCATAGACCGTCCACTGTGCGTGGGCTTTGGGAACCGATAGGCTCAATCCTAAGAGAGCCATGAATAAAAACTTTTTCATTGTTACTGCTATTTTGATTGTTCGTACTTATTTCTTCTTATTGTTTCTTTTCTCATTGGCAAGCTGGCGGATAGCGGTCTCGATGTCGCCGCCGATCCGTGCAGCCCTGTCCATCACCTCCACCTTTTCGGTCTCCTCCGTGGTGTAGGTAAGGTATTCCTCCATGCTCACCTCCGTGGCATAGACGGCACTCTGCATACCGCCCAAGCCAATCCATACCTCCTTGTAAAGCCGGTTCGGGTCGTTGTTCTGATTGATGGAGAGTATCTGGCTCTTCTCCTTTTCCGAAAGACCGAGCATCGCCTGTATGCCGTCGAACTTGGTCATGTACTTTCTTTGGTCGAGCAGTATCTTGCAGTCGGAGTTGTTGATGATGCTCTCCTTGACAATGGGCGACTGGATGATGTCGTCCACCTCCTGCGTTACGACAATGGCTTCCCCGAAATACTTTCTGACGGTCTTGTAGAGATACTTGATATAGTCCGCCATATTTGCAGAGGCAATCGCCTTCCACGCTTCCTCGATAAGTATCATTTTTCGGATACCCTTCAATCGGCGCATCTTGTTGATGAAGGCTTCCATGATGATAATCGTCACCACGGGGAAAAGGTCTTTGTTGTCCTTCACTTGGTCTATCTCGAAAACGATAAAGCGTTTGGAGAGCAGGTCGATGTTCTTGTCCGAGTTCAGCAGGAAGTCGTAGCGACCGCCACGGTAGTATTGCTTCAGTGTCGTCAGGAGGTTGTTGATGTTGAAGTCCGAGAGCGTTACCTCGATGTCCCGCTTTTGCATGTCCTCCCGATAGACATCGCGCAGGTACTCGTAGAAGGTGTTGAAGCAGGGAACGACGGTATGATCCGTCCGGATAAGTTCTATGTAAGTATTGACAGCAGAACCAAGTTCGCCAGCTTCAGTCTTGGTAATATGCTCATCGGCACTTTTCCAGAGCGTGAGCAATAAGGTGCAGATACTCTCCCTTTTCTCCACGTCAAAGACGTAATCATCGGTATAGAAAGGATTGAATGAAATGGGATGTTCATCCGTATAGGTGAAATATACCCCGTCCTCGCCCTTGGTCTTGCGGTGAATGAGTTCGCACAAGCCCTGATATGAGTTGCCCGTATCGACCAAGAGGACATGCGCCCCCTGCTCGTAATACTGGCGTACCATGTGGTTGGTGAAGAAAGACTTGCCGCTGCCCGAAGGACCCAAGATAAACTTGTTGCGATTGGTAATCACACCTTTCTTCATCGGTAAATCAGATATGTCCAAGTGGATGGGCTTGCCCGAAAGACGGTCTGCCATCTTGATGCCGAAGGGAGAGAGCGAGTCCTTGTAGTTCGTTTCTGCCGTAAAGAAGCAGAGGGCTGGCTCGATGAAAGTATAGAAACTCTCCTCGGCAGGAAAATCGGCTGCATTGCCGGGAATGCCTGCCCAATAGAGTGTTGCCGTGTCAATGGTGTTGTGGCGTGGTCGGCACTCCATCAGGGCAAGGGCACTGCCCACATCATTCTTGACAGTGCGCAGTTCCTCCTTGTCGCTGCTCCATGCCAGCACATTGAAATGCGCACGGATGGAGGTCAAGCCCTGTGAATGGGCGATGTTGAGATACTCCTGTATCCACTCCTCGTTGATTTGGTTGCTACGGCTGTAGCGTGCCAGCGAGTGCATGTTCCTTGCCTGCTTCTCGAAGCGTTCAAGATTGGCGTCGCTGTCCTCGATGAAGATATACTGGTTGTAGATATGGTTACACGGCAGCATCAAGCCCACGGGAGCGGCAAAGGAAAGACGGCAGTCGCTCCTATCGGTGGAGAGCCGTTCATACCGGCTGTCCGTACTTACCGTGGTCGGCAGGTCGTCCGTGTCGGAGAGCGTATGCAGACAAAGCCTATTGTCGCCTACACGCACAAGGTCGGCACCCAGACGGATGTCCTCCAGTGAGGCGTGTCCTTCTTCCGAGAGGGAGAAATAACGGTCAAGCAAGCCACCTTTCTCTCTTGTTCCGACCAGTTCCTCTCCCGTCATGCGGGTAATCCCTATCTGTTCGGTGTCATTGATGATACGCTCGAACTGATCGACGGCTTCCATGAACTTCATCACCTCGTCCTTGTTGGTAATCTCCTTGGGAATGAGGTGTCCGCGGCAGAGCGAGGAAAAATTGCTCTGCTGCGCCATGCGCTGCCTGTTGGTCTTTGTCAGGAATAGGTAAACGCTGTGATGCAGGTACGGACGTTCGTTGAAGTGCCGTTCTGATGCACGGGCAAGGAAACTCAATCCACCGTCGGAGAGCTTGCCCCGGTAGTCCTCCTTGACGAACCAGTCCTGCTTGTGGACGATGGTATAGTTGGGCAGCACTTTGATTGCCTTGTGCCAAGCCGAGTGCATCGCCTCGTATTCTGCGGAGGTGACAGTAAAGAGTTCGGGAAGTTCCACACGGAAAGCCACCGTGATGTCCGCCTCCTTGCTCACCATGCACCCCTGCTCGACGGAGAGTAGCGGGAACTTCGATTCCAAGGTCGTTATCTTACTGTTGTTTCTCATTCTTCTTTCTTTTGAGGTTACGGATAAGGTGATAGGTCGTGCGGCGATTGAGTAAATATCGTGGGTGCATACGCACCGCCCCCTGCTTCATCAGCCCGTACTGCCCGTACTTTCGGTTCATGGCGAACGTTTGCCACACCACGAGGGTGGCACCCACTACGCCTATGACCAGACAGGCAATCTGGCTGACTCCGCAGAGG
>NZ_DATCYK010000097.1:0-3213 GCF_036570325.1 Prevotella sp. | reverse complement strand
AGTCCTACTTTCGTACCTGCTCCACCCGTCGGTGTCGCAGTCAAGCCCTCTTCTGCCTTTGCACTCTGCGGATGGTTCCCAACCATCCTGAGAGGACCTTTGAGCGCCTCCGATACTCTTTCGGAGGCGACCGCCCCAGTCAAACTCCCCACCTGACATTGTCCGCTGACCAGATCCATGGCCTCGCGTTAGAAATCCAGTACGACAGGAGTGGTATCCCAACAGCGACTCTGTGACAACTGGCGTCATCACTTCTCAGTCTCCCACCTATCCTGTACATGCCGTACCGAATCCCAGTATCAAGCTGGAGTAAAGCTCCATGGGGTCTTTCCGTCCTGGCGCAGGTAACCAGCATCTTCACTGGTACTTCAATTTCACCGAGTCCATTGTTGAGACAGCGCCCAAATCATTACGCCTTTCGTGCGGGTCGGAACTTACCCGACAAGGAATTTCGCTACCTTAGGACCGTTATAGTTACGGCCGCCGTTTACTGGGGCTTCAATTCATACCTTCGCTTGCGCTAAGCACTCCTCTTAACCTTCCAGCACCGGGCAGGCGTCACCCCCTATACATCATCTTACGATTTAGCAGAGAGCTGTGTTTTTGATAAACAGTTGCTTGGGCCTATTCACTGCGGCTGACTTCCAGTCAGCGCCCCTTCTCCCGAAGTTACGGGGCCATTTTGCCGAGTTCCTTAACGAGAGTTCTCTCGATCACCTGAGGCTACTCGCCTCGACTACCTGTGTCGGTTTGCGGTACGGGTAGAGTATACGTATCGCTAGAAGCTTTTCTTGGCAGTGTGACGTCTCTAACTTCGCTACTTAACTTCGCTCCCCTTCACAGCTCAATGTTATAGATGTAAGCATTTGACTCACATCACACCTCACTGCTTAGCCGGACTCTTCCAGTCGTCCGGTTTAGTTAGCCTACTGCGTCCCTCCATCACTATATACTCTAGTACAGGAATATCAACCTGTTGTCCATCGGATACACCCTTCGGTCTCTCCTTAGGTCCCGACTAACCCAGGGCGGACGAGCCTTCCCCTGGAATCCTTAGTCTTACGGTGGACAGGATTCTCACCTGTCTTTCGCTACTCATACCGGCATTCTCACTTCTATGCGTTCCAGCACTCTTCACAGTATACCTTCATCACACATAGAACGCTCTCCTACCATTACCTTAACGGTAATCCACAGCTTCGGTAAACTGTTTTAGCCCCGGTACATTTTCGGCGCAGGGTCACTCGACTAGTGAGCTATTACGCACTCTTTGAATGAATAGCTGCTTCTAAGCTAACATCCTAGTTGTCTGTGCAACCCCACATCCTTTTCCACTTAACAGTTATTTGGGGACCTTAGCTGGTGGTCTGGGCTGTTTCCCTTTCGACTACGGATCTTAGCACTCGCAGTCTGACTGCCGATCATATCTCATTGGCATTCGGAGTTTATCTGAGATTGGTAATCCGGGATGGACCCCTCACCCAAACAGTGCTCTACCTCCAAGAGACTTCATATCGACGCTAGCCCTAAAGCTATTTCGGAGAGAACCAGCTATCTCCAAGTTCGTTTGGAATTTCTCCGCTACCCACAAGTCATCCAAGCACTTTTCAACGTGCCCTGGTTCGGTCCTCCAGTGCGTCTTACCGCACCTTCAACCTGCTCATGGGTAGGTCACATGGTTTCGGGTCTACGTCCACGTACTTGCGCCCTATTAAGACTCGGTTTCCCTTCGGCTCCGTCTCTTCAACTTAACCTCGCACGTAAACGTAACTCGCCGGTTCATTCTACAAAAGGCACGCTCTCACCCATTAACGGGCTCGAACTTCTTGTAGGCACACGGTTTCAGGTTCTCTTTCACTCCCCTCCCGGGGTGCTTTTCACCTTTCCCTCACGGTACTGGTTCACTATCGGTCACTAGTGAGTATTTAGGGTTGGGAGATGGTCCTCCCAGATTCCGACGAGATTCCTCGTGTCTCGCCGTACTCAGGATACTGCTAGGGTTAAAGACTATTTCGAATACGAGGCTATTACTCTCTGTGGCGACCCTTCCCAAGGCCTTCTTCTATAATCTTGTCGTCCCACAACGCAGTCCTACAACCCCGAAGAGTAAACTCTTCGGTTTGCCCTCCTGCCTTTTCGCTCGCCGCTACTCAGGCAATCGCGTTTGCTTTCTCTTCCTGCAGCTACTTAGATGTTTCAGTTCACTGCGTCTTCCTTCTCATAACCTTAACAGTTATGGATACTAGCCATTAGCTAGTGGGTTCCCCCATTCGGACATCTCTGGATCTTTGCTTACTTACAGCTCCCCAAAGCATTTCGTCGTTTGTCACGTCCTTCTTCGGCTTCTAGTGCCAAGGCATCCACCGTGCGCCCTTATTAACTTAACCTTATTTTTTCTTAAACTCGTTATCACAGCGTTTCGGTTTATTTCTTGTTACTTTCTTACAATCTTTTTTGATTGCGGAATGTGATATAGTTATTCAATTTTCAATGGACAAGATGATGATATTAAATTTGTATTCTAATATCAATTAAAACAAGATCTACAAAGTTGAACACCAGACTAACTTCTTAGGAAAAAAGATAAATCTCCTTGTGTGACAAACACACACAGCGTCGATTTCCTATTTTTCTACAGAAGTTTTCGGTAAACCGAACCGTCTGTTAGTATCCTGTTTTAATGGAGCCTAGCGGGATCGAACCGCTGACCTCCTGCGTGCAAAGCAGGCGCTCTCCCAGCTGAGCTAAGGCCCCGTACACTATAAATGTACTTGGATATGTATACTCTTATCAATGGTCTGTATGAAGCCAAACTGTATTCGAACTAAAACCCTAGTGAAAAAGAATCACTTCCTTGAGTCCTAATGACTCTGCGTCAGTTCCCTATTGTCATACGGGTTTCTTAACGTTCTCATGACTTGTTTCAAGACCTCTCAAAACTAAATAAGACTTCCAAACGTGCTTCCATTTTTCCTTAGAAAGGAGGTGATCCAGCCGCACCTTCCGATACGGCTACCTTGTTACGACTTCACCCCAATCATCTATCCCACCTTAGGCGGCTGGCTCCTTAACGGTTACCTCACCGACTTCGGGTGTTACAAACTCTCGTGGTGTGACGGGCGGTGTGTACAAGGCCCGGGAACGTATTCACCGCGGCGTGCTGATCCGCGATTACTAGCGATTCCGACTTCATGTAGGCGAGTTGCAGCCTAC
>NZ_DATCYK010000096.1:0-14618 GCF_036570325.1 Prevotella sp. | reverse complement strand
AAGCCACGACGGGACTCCGGCGCCTTGACACCATCCACCTGCAACATCTTCAGCCCAACCGCCCCCGCATCCTTCTGCCGGTCCATGAAGGCCAAACATCCGGAAATCGCATCCTCACTGACCAAGGTATCGGGATTGAGTAGCAAGACATACTCACTATCCGATACTCTTATAGCTTGATTATTAGCCTTGGAAAAGCCACAATTAACGTGATTTCTCAATACTTTAACATCCGGATAACGCGAAGAAATATAGCCGGCAGTTCCATCGGTCGAGCAATTATCTACGACAATCACTTCGCTATCAATTTCCCGTAAAGCCTTCCGCAACGAAAGAATACACTGCTCTACATAGGGCTTTACATTGAAACTGACGACTATAACACTTATTTTCTTCATGACATAGGCACAGACATGCCTTATATTACAGATTCAATTCCGACTTAAAACGAGACACCGTAGGCGCTATAAATATAGAAGAAAGGAAGAAGATGATGGCTAAATAACCGAAGCGAACATTCATAAAGAGATAATACAAGCAAAGATTATCGCACATCATTCCGCCCAATACCAATATACGAAACAAGGAGTAGTTGCGATATACCGGATAATCGACGCCGGTGTCTTCGGCAATCTTCCGTGCCACAGAAGAAAACTTCAACAGCTTCAAAGCCACGGGAATCAAACAAACAGCCAATAACATCATGGTGATTTCCAAATAGAATTCGACCACCTCGTGCTCTTCCGATACCCAAATTCCTACCGGAAAAACATTACTTTCAAACAAAACGATCATCAGTAAGCCTAATAATATAGGAATATAGTAAGCCCACTTCAACAATCTTACGGTTTTATTCATAATTCATATCTTATCAAATCGTGAGGAAATCATCAAAACCAACGCCTCAACACCTTACCCTTGGAACGGCGTACGGTTCAATATAGAACGCCCCAAAGTCACTTCGTCCGTATATTCCAGCTCATTGCCAACCGATATTCCTCGGGCTATGGCACTCATCTTGATACCAAAAGAAGATAGCTTACGGGAGATATAAAAGCTCGTCGTATCGCCTTCCATCGTTGAACTCAGGGCCAAGATCACTTCCTTTATCTGCCCCTCGGCAACTCTGTCGACCAAAGAATCGATCTCCAAATCGCCCGGTCCCACTCCGTCCATTGGCGAAATAACGCCACCAAGCACATGGTAAAGGCCACGAAACTGCTGCGTATTCTCTATGGCCATCACGTCCTGAACATTCTCCACCACACAGACCACACTGCCATCCCTGCGCTTATCGCCACAGATAGGACACACATCCGTGTCGGAAATGTTATGACAAACCTTGCAATATTTTATATCCTGTTTCACCCGAAGTATCGCTTCAGAGAATGCGTCGACCTCATTTTCCGAGCGTTTGAGCATAAAAAGCACAAGGCGCAATGCTGTCTTGCGCCCCACACCCGGCAGCTTCGCAAATTCGCTAACCGCCTTTTCCAATAATGCTGAAGGATATTTATCCATCAATTAAAGATAAATACCAACCCCAATCTTAAGGCCTATCGTTGAATAATCTTTATGATTCTTGAATGACTGGTCATAATAGATTGCAGGCTCTACCGTCACCGTACGGCTCAAAAAGAAGGCATAGCCCACTTCCACGCCCGGCATAATATCATTATAATTCTTATTGGCATGGATAAACTTGCAGTTCGCACCCAAATAAATACCATTCTGCTCAATGTAATAACGTCCGCCTACGCCTGCCACAAAACTGTCATGAGAACCTGACCGATTATTATGTTGCAACTCGACATTGGCCAATACCATCATATCATCTTCAATCATATAACCCGCATGAGCCTGAAGTCCGAGGTTCAAATCGGTAGATCCGCTATAACTAAGATTGAGCCCGGTCAATGAACCACCTACATATAATTTATCCTTTTCAAACTGCGCATTTGCCGATACAGCAAACAGCATAGCCGCTACAAGCATTAATAATTTCTTTTTCATAATTGGGAAAGTTTTATTTGCAAAGATAGCACATTCTTATAAATAATAAGTATCTTTGTCACATATTTTCATAATGAAAACAAGGTTTAAGCAATAAATATTATCACGCATGAGACTTTTCTTGTCCCTCTTTATCAGTTTATTCTTCACCCTTTGCCCAGCCCAATCCTCTCTTTCGTCTTTCTCCTCACTTCAGCCCCCAAAGCATGAGGTAAGAGCTGTTTGGCTCACCACTATCGGCGGCATAGACTGGCCACACAACTATGCCCAATCCACACGTTCCATTCAAGTTCAACAAAAAGAACTGACCACGATTCTCGACAAATTACAAAAGGCCGGTATCAATACCATCCTATTGCAGACACGTATCCGCGGCACCGTGATTTACCCATCACGGTATGAGCCTTGGGATGGTTGCCTGAGTGGGAAGCCCGGCGTGTCACCCGGCTACGACGCACTTGCCTTTGCCATTGACGAATGTCATAAGCGAGGAATGGAGCTCCACGCATGGGTTGTCACCATACCCATAGGCAAATGGAATACCATGAGCAGCAAGCGACTGCGCCAATCCCATCCCGGCATGCTTCGTAAGATAGGCGATGAAGGTTATATGAATCCTGAATTAGGGGCTACCGGCGACTATTTGGCCAATATCTGTGAGGAAATAGCCGGCAACTACGACGTAGACGGCATTCATTTAGACTACATTCGTTACCCGGAGACATGGCCTATCAAAGTGTCAAACACGCAGGGACGGCAGTTTATTACCAACATTGTAAGGAAAATCCACAGTAAAGTAAAAGCCCGAAAGCCATGGATCAAGATGAGTTGTTCGCCCATTGGCAAGGCCGATGACCTAAGTAGATACTGGAGCCATGGCTGGAACGCCTATACCCGAGTTTGTCAAGACGCGCAAGGATGGCTCAAGGAGGGACTCATGGATGAGCTCTTTCCGATGATGTATTTCAAGGATAACAACTTCTTTCCCTTTGCCATTGATTGGAAAGAGCAGTCAAACGGACGAATCGTTGTCCCGGGATTGGGCATTTATTTCATGTCGCCTAAGGAGAAGAATTGGAATCTTGAGTCCATAACCCGCGAAATGGCAGTCTCCCGAAACTATCAGTTGGGGCACGCCTTTTTCAGAAGTAAGTTCTTCACCGATAACGTGAAAGGAATATACAGCTTCACTACGGACCTCTTCAATGCCTCTCCTGCCCTCATTCCACCTATGACTTGGGCCTCCGGAGAACAGCCTACCGTGCCCCAAAGTATTGGTATTACCCATGACAATCAAGTTATCAAACTATCAATGCCCCATAATGACCGGTTCACTTATAACCTCTATGCCTCCAAAACGTGGCCTATAGATATTAGCCAAGGCCTTCACTTAATGAAGACCCAAGCCGGCAACGAGATACTTCCCAACGATGGGCACTTCTATGCCGTAACTCGAATGGACCGCTATGGCAACGAAAGCACCCCCTTCGACATCAACCCACAAACGACTTCCCACCCTTTGCCCACCCAAGGACTGCTTCCTCACAACGGCAAACAACTGCTCCTGCCCGACTACACGAAGCAGGCCGACGCCGAATTTATCCTCATCACCAGCCTGACCGGACAAATTATCCTAACCCTTCCCGCAAAGGGCGACACGCTGAACATCAGCTCTTTAACCGATGGTATCTATCAAGTACGCACCCTCAACAAGCGACATGTAAGCCACCGAATAGGCTTCCTTAAAATCAAAAAATAAGACAAAATGTTTGGAAGTAATCGAAAAACGCTCTATCTTTGCAATACAAATGAGTTAAAACATTAGGGGTTGTGTCGGTTCGATCGGGATACTCATCAAATAATATTGAACACCGAGAAAGCTTCTTACGTCTATGGCGGGCCACATAAACTCTTTGTAGCTAAGTCGACATACGTCGGCCAGTGGATTACAGAAACTGAGAGCTCTCAAAACATGTATTGCTCGGAGTTTCATCACATCACTGAGCAACCCCTTTTTACATAGGCAGGATTCCCTCAAGGTTCCTGCCTTTTTTATTAATTTCTTAAAAGAATAACGCTATGTTCAGTGGTATTGTAGAAGAAATGGCCACCGTTGTGGCCATCAATAAGTCACAAGAAAATATTGACCTCACCCTAAGATGTTCGTTCACGCAGGAGTTAAAGATTGATCAAAGTATCGCTCATAACGGCGTTTGCCTCACCGTGGTGAAATTAGACGGCAGCGACTACACCGTAACGGCCATGAAGGAAACACTCGATCGCTCTAACTTGGGATTGCTCCAAGTCGGTGACAAAGTGAACGTAGAGCGCTCCATGAAAATGAATGGCAGGCTTGATGGCCACATTGTTCAGGGCCATGTGGACGAAGTTGCCCAATGCGTGGCAATGGAAGACGCTGATGGCTCAACCTACTTCACCTTTGAATACAAACTCGATAAGGAAATGGCACGCAAGGGTTACTTCACGGTCGACAAGGGAAGTGTCACGGTCAACGGCGTATCACTCACAGTGTGCGAACCTACACAAAACACGTTCAAAGTGGCAATTATCCCCTACACCCGTGAGAATACCAATTTTCGCGACATTCAAGTAGGAAGTATCGTCAACTTGGAATTTGACATCCTCGGGAAATATATAGCAAGAATGCAATCTCTTACATAGAGATTGCTTTTTTATTCCATAATAAGCTCCAAACCATTGTATTAAGTTAATATCCCTATATTTTCTTAAAATATTTGTTAAGATTAAGCGTTTTGATAGCCTTTTCAAGCCCCATTGCCATCTAACGATAAACTTTTGTTGAAGTATGACTCTTTTTTATCAGCCTGAAAATGTCAAGATGACGGGCTGATAACCTCAAAACAGAAAAAGATTATTCTTATGAGAAAGCCATTTGCTACATTATTTTTAAGCGTTGCCCTCACGCTTCCGACTCTTGAGAGCACCGCCCGTGATTGGTCATTGCAGGACTGCGTCAACTATGCGTTACAAAACAACATTTCGCTTCAGAAGCAACGTCTTCAAAAGAGAAACTCGCACGAGGACCTCTTACAAGCCAAATCGGCCCTACTCCCTAACCTCAGCTTCTCTACGAGTCAAAATTTTAATTACACACCGTGGATAGCCACGGGTATCAGCAGCGACGGTTATTCCCGCAGTTCGATAGATAAATTTTATTACAACGGCTCTTACAGCGTGGCCGGAAGCTGGACGGTATGGAATGGCAATCGCAATCATAACACTGTGAAGCTGAACAAGCTCATCGAGGAAAAGGCCGTTCTCGACTCCGCGACGACAGCCAATAACATTCAGGAGCAGATAACTCAACTCTACATTCAGATACTCTACTCTACCGAAGCCATCAACGTGAACAAGGAGAGCTTGGAAAGCAGCACGCAGAATGAGCTGCGTGGGCAGGAAATGGTCAGGATAGGCAAGATGAGCAAGGCCGATTTAGCACAGCTCACCGCCCAACGGGCGCAGGACGAATACAACGTAGTGGCGGCTGAAAGCGCTGTAAAGAATTATAAGCGTCAGTTAAAACAATTGCTGCAAATCACTGATGATGAAGAGTTTAACGTAACACTTCCCGAAACTTCTGACCAATTGGCGCTCCGCGAAATCCCCGCGCTCAATAGCGTCTATACGACCGCTTTGGACCATAGACCTGAACTACAAGCCTATCAAAACATCATCAACCAAAGTGAAATACAGATAAAGATAGCTAAGGCACAGAAGCTCCCGACCGTTGGTGTCAATGCCGGCGTATCTACCAACACCACCTCTATGAATAACCAAAACTGGACGCGACAGCTCAAGACCAATTTCTCCGCAGGGGCAGGAATCAGCGTCAGTATTCCACTCTTCGACAATCGTTCCTCCAAAACCGCAGTCAACAAAGCCATGCTGATGCGTGAAAGCACCTTATTAGACTTGAAGAACGAGCAGACGGGGCTCTATTCTACGATAGAAAACTACTGGCTTCAAGCCGTGACTAACCAAAACCAATTCAAGGCAGCCAAAGTAAGTGCGGAGAGCGCACAGACCAGTTACGAACTGCTCAATGAGCAATTTCGCTTAGGACTCAAGAATATCGTAGAGCTACGCACCGGCAAGGACAATCTTCTTAAGGCACGTCAAAATGAGTTGCAGAGCAAATACATGACGATACTCAATCTCGACATGCTCCAATTTTATCAGAATGGAGACTTAAGAAAATAAGTCGCCAAAACTTTAGAACGATCTTATTAGCACCTATCCTATCATCCGGAGACCTAAAAAAATAGGTCTCCGGTTCTTTTTAGGTATTCAATATAACTAATTGATTACCAAACTAAATAGCTTATTCTGACGCTCATATTTTATAAATGATCGCAAACGCCCGCATAAAAGCACTGCTTTGGGACGACAACAGCAGCCCTTTGACCCACTCATCGTGGCGCTTTTACAAGACCAAACAGTAGCTTTGAGCTGACAAAAGAACCGGCAAATGATATTGCGCATAAACCAACAGTCCTTCTCTTTTCTTATAATAATAAAATGAGAGAAGAACTGCCGTTTAAAACAAAGTGGTAATGTCACTCGGTGTCGACACAAAATCGGTTGCACCGTGAGCCGTGAGAAAATCCTTATCACGGAATCCCCACAACACGCTAATGCAGGGCATGCCGCTATTTTGGGCCGTTTCAATATCCACATCGCTGTCGCCTATATAGACACATTCCTCCCTATCGACTCCTATTTGGCGCATGGCTTCTACCACGGTGTCGGGCGCCGGCTTCTTACGAATGTCCTCTCGCTCTCCTATTGCCACGTCTATCAGACCGTCAAAAAAATGAAGAGCCAAGTCTTGCGTGGCTTTATAAAACTTATTGCTGACTATGGCCACCTTGCAATGGTGGGCTTTCAGGGTGCGCAACATATCCATGATACCGGGGTATGGGTGCGTATGGTCAAGATTGTGCTGTAGATAATACTGTCGAAAAAGGCTGTAAGCCTCTTCAAATCTCGGATTTTCCAAACCATCGGGAACAGCCCTTTCCATTAACTTTTTCACGCCATTGCCCACAAACATTCGTACTTCGTCGTACGTACGCTCGGGCATTCCACACGTCTTCAACGCATAATTACAACTCAGGTGTAAATCGGTTAAGGAGTCGAGTAAGGTTCCGTCTAAATCAAAAATATAAGTACTGTATTTATAAATCATGATTACCAGCTAATTTGAAGCAAATTTACGAAATATATTTTGCTCTCACAAGATTTAATATTACCTTTGCAGCCGTTTTTAAATGGGTAATTATGGATAAGAAAACCAGAAACAAATACCTTTACGCAACCATCTGTTGCATGTTCATTGCTGTGGCTCTGATATATTATTATTTCTTTTCTTCGATGAACGCCATAGGAAAGACGCAGTATCTTTACATTGATTCCAATGACAATATAGACTCTGTTTACAGCAAGGTAAAAGCCGTATCCAATGACCATGGCTTCACCGGCTATCGGACACTCGTAAGACATTGTACTTACAAAAACAATATCCGAACCGGTCGCTACGCATTGGCACCCAATGAGGGAGCCTTTAGCTTGTTCCGACATTTGAAGAATGGCATGCAGACACCGGTCAATCTCACGGTTCCCAGCGTAAGAACAGCCAACAAATTAGCCGCAGAGCTCTCGAAGAAACTGATGATAGACAGCGCTGAGATTGCCAATGCCTTGAACAATCAAGACTTTTGCCAAAAGTTCGGATACGACACCACTACAGTTCTTTGCTTGTTTATTCCCAATACATACGACGTTTATTGGAATATAAAGTTTGAGAAATTCATGGAGCGCATGCAAAAAGAAAGTCGGACTTTCTGGAATTTTGAACGCACTCGCAAAGCCGAGGAAATGAATCTCACGCCTAACCAAGTCATCACGCTGGCCAGTATCGTAGACGAAGAGACCGCAAACGACGTAGAAAAGCCTATGATTGCCGGAATGTATTACAATCGCCTCATGCTCCGCGACGCGGAATACCCGAATGGAATGCCCTTGCAGGCCGACCCAACCATCAAATTCGCATGGAAAAAATTTGAGTTGAAACGTATCTACAACAACTTGCTAAGCATTAACAGTCCTTATAACACTTATAGGAACACGGGCTTGCCACCGGGTCCCATTCGCATTCCATCAGTTGCGGGAATCGACGCCGTGCTGAATCATGTACACCATAAATACCTCTATATGTGTGCGAAAGAGGACTTCAGTGGCACGCACAATTTCGCCGTCACCTACGAAGAGCACATGCGCAATGCCGCTAAATACACAAAGGCATTGAACGAACGAAACATAAGGTAATAGATAAATGCTCGTAAAAGAGTAAATAAGGATTTATTTCTATAAAACAATTAGAGGGTGTGACCAATCAATCACACCCTCTAATTGTTTATAGGTACAAGGGGCAAAGCCCTATCAGTAAGTCTTATATCAATGCTGTTGCCACTTGATAACAACGCCATCATAAGCCTCGACCTCCACTTGAACAGGGACATCACTGCTCATTTCAAGCGTCATAGGCTGCTTGGTCAACAATTCAACGGCGTCAAAAGTACCTTCTCTCAAGTCCAACACATCGAAGGCATGCTGCGGGATGGAGATATTTCGCACCACCTTTTCACCGGAGAAATTGACTACCAAAAGGATGACTTCTTCTCCATCTTTCCGTAACCACGCATACTGCTTTTGACACAAGGCATGATTCACATACATGAGATCAAAGAACGAACCTTTACAAATGGCCTTTTCATCCTGCGCTATGTGCATAATTTGCTGATACTTATCACGGAGTGCTGTCTCCTCCTCTGTGCTTTCAGAATGAAGATAGCCCCGCTGTAGAGTATCGAGACTCCAATAATCAAAGATGGTTGTCCGACCATCCAAACCACTGAAGCCTTCGGCGTCCATTCCCTTTTCGCCAAACTCCTGACCGGCATAAAGCATATAGGGATTGGTTCGCAGCAAACAACTCACGATATGAGCCGGAATAGCTTTCCAAGGGTCACCTGCAAAAAACGAACTGGCTATGCGTTGTTCGTCATGGTTCTCCAAGAAATACAGCATGTGAGTGGCTATATCATCTGTCGACTGCCACTGACTCGTTATTTCACCGGCCGAACGATAACCCGCGACAATGCCGCGCAGGCAATCATACATGCCTACTTTATCATACAGATAATCAAAGCCTGAAGATATATATCTACGATACTGGCCGGGATCATACACCTCGCCTATGAAGATAATATCAGGATAATCGCCTTTCAGTTTCTCAATTGCATATTCCCAAAACTCAGCCGGCACCATTTCGGCCATGTCACATCGGAAGCCATCTACTCCTTTTGCAGCCCAAAATGTCAGAATATTCAGCATTTTTATCCATGTATCGGGAATATCAGTTGCCGAAAACGATCGCCTATGATCATGACAATAATCGACACCATAGTTTAGTTTTACGGTCTCATACCAATCTGACATGCCGGGCCTATTATCAAAACAATCATTTCCGGTAGCCTTTGCCGGCTTCTCTTCGTATGACTGTTTTGACGCCACAATTCGACTAAGATCTAATGGTTGGTCCCAACAATAATAAAAGTTATTGTCTAATGAGAAATGCAAATTTTGATTATCAGCCTCTCCTAAGTCCTTTACCCCTAAAGGTTTGCATATAGAATGATATTCACGTGCTACATGATTAGGGACAAAATCCATGATAACCTTCATCCCCACTCTATGCGTCCGCTTGATAAGCGATTGCCATTCATCCATCCGTTTGTCCACATCTGTAGCCAAATCGGGATCTATGTCATAGTAATCTACTATCGCATACGGGCTTCCGGCTTTCCCTTTGACGACCTCCGCATGCTGAGTGGGAATACCATTTTTTGAATAATCAGTGGTCGTGGCATGGCGAATAACGCCCGTAAACCAAAGATGAGTAGCCCCTAAATCACGAATCGACTTCAATGTTTGCACATTGAAGTCGTTCAATTTTCCGCATCCATTTTGCTGGATAGTCCCTCCTACTTCCCGATTCGTACAACGATTGCCGAAAAGTCGGGGGAGAACTTGGTATATAATCATTTATTCTATTCCGTGAACAGCTACAGTTTTGTCAATTCTTCCTATCATTCCCTGCAGCGCCTTGCCCGGTCCACACTCTGTAAAGTCATCGGCACCATCAGCAATCATGTGCTGCACCGAATCCGTCCAGCGTACAGAACTGGTCAATTGGGCAATAAGATTGTTCTTGATAGCAACCGGATCGGTATAAGGTTTCGCATCCACATTCTGATATACAGGACAAACGGGAGCCTTAAAGGTAGTCTGCTCAATGGCAGCCTGCAACTCATCCTTGGCCGGTTGCATCAATGGTGAATGGAAGGCACCGCTTACCGGCAATGGCAAAGCACGCTTAGCACCGGCTTCCTTCATCTTCTCGCAAGCCTCATTAATAGCTTCTACATTACCCGAGATAACCAATTGGCCGGGACAGTTATAATTTGCTGGGATAACAACGCTACCCTCCTTTGAAACAGAAGCACAAATCTCTTCTACTTTCTCGTCAGCCAAACCGATGATAGCTGCCATCGTACCGGGAGCAACCTCACAAGCCTTCTGCATCGCAAGGGCACGGGCATGAACCAATTTCAAACCATCTTCAAAGCTCAAAGCGCCAGCCGCTACCAATGCGGAGAATTCTCCCAAAGAGTGACCTGCCACCATTTCAGGGGCAAAATCATCACCCATGCACAACGCGGAGATAACACTATGCAAGAAAACGGCAGGCTGTGTAACCTTAGTTTGCTTAAGTTCTTCTGCCGTACCGGCAAACATTATACTTGTTATATCAAAACCAAGGACTTCATTGGCCTTATCAAACAACTCTTTGGCTAAAGGGTTTTGCTCATAAAGATCCTTACCCATACCTACGAACTGTGCACCTTGGCCCGGGAATACAAAAGCTTTCATAATTTTAAATTAATTCATTGTTAGTAAATATCAGCAAAGATAAAAAAAAAATCCCAATTGCCATGATGGCAAAAGGGATTTTTATATAGATTTGCTTTACAGTGCTAAAAATATCACTTTTTATTTAAGCCTCCTGAGTTTCCTCTTCAGCTACAGCCTCAGTTTCTACAACCGGAGCTTTTTCCTCTACCGGTGCTGCTACGGGAGCATTCTCTGCAACAACTCTTACGGGAACTTTTACTTCAACTTCCTTATGGAAATGAACTACAGCCTCATAATCGCCAACCTTCTTGATGTCACGCATGGTAACAATCTTACGGTCAACTTCAATGCCCTTCTTTGCGAGTTCCTCTGCTACAGTAGCAGCATTAACAGAACCATAAAGGTGACCTGTAACGGCAACCTTGGCAACAATTTCCAAAGCTACGCCATTGAGAGCCTCAGCCTTCTTCTCAGCTTCAGCCTTAAGAGCAGCCAACTTGTGAGCCTGCTGTCTCAAGTTCTCAGCCAAAATCTTCTTTGCGCTGGGAGAAGCGATAACAGCCTTACCTGTAGGAATCAAATAGTTACGACCGTAACCATTCTTTACATTAACAATATCATTCTTGTATCCAAGTCCGATAATATCTTCTTTCAGTATAATTTCCATTGTGTATCCTCCTCTTTAATTATTTCATCAAATCGGTTACATAAGGAAGCAGTGCAATCTGGCGGGCACGCTTTACAGCCTGAGCCACACGACGCTGATACTTCAAAGATGTTCCAGTGATACGACGGGGAAGGATTTTACCCTGCTCGTTCAAGAACTTCTTGAGGAACTCAGGATCCTTATAGTCGATATACTTGATTCCGCTCTTCTTAAAACGACAGTACTTCTTCTTCTTTGTATCGATAGAAGGAGCTGTCAAATAACGAATTTCTGATTTTTTCTGCTCTGCCATAATTTAAGCCTCCTCTTTTTTACCAAGTTTGTTACGACGCTTCTCAGCATATTGAGCAGCATACTTGTCAAGACGTACAGTCATGTAGCGAATTACTTTCTCATCGCGGCGATAGCCAGTCTCGAGAGTGTTTACGATAGATGGCTCAGCCTTGAATTCCAACAAGGTGTAAAAACCCGTGGATTTCTTGTCGATAGCGTAAGCCATCTTCTTCAGTCCCCAAGCCTCCTCATTCAGAATTTCAGCACCATTATCGGTGAGCAGCTTCTTGAATTTAGCGACCGTTTCCTTCATCTGTTCATCAGACAAAACGGGAGTCAAAATGAAAACGGTTTCGTATTGATTCATACTAATTTAGAAATAAATATTAAAAAATTAAATTACATTTTTACAAATGCGGTGCAAAGGTACCTTTTTTTATTGAGAAAGAAGAAGCCGTACATCTACGGTTCCGAAGTTTTAACTTATTTTACATTAAAAAGTAGTTATTTCAATGGCCATAACGAATGATATTGGCGAGTTTTACTAACTTTGCAACCACAAATCATCCACACGCATGAAGAATAAAATTCAATATTGGCTTGGCTTACCGCTCGTTTACATAGGGGTAATACTCATGGGGCTTTTTTACATGACGGGACTGACAAAAAACAGTTTTCTTTTGCCACTTCCACTCCTATGTACCTTGTTAGGCACTATCTTTTTTGTGAGAAACGAGCGTCGCAAAAGCAACTACTGATACCAAGACACTCATCACGCACAGTCCACCGCCTAACAACCAATAACCCTTTCCTCCTACCAACAACGAGACGCAAGCTACCGACAAGCCAATAATAAATTGGAATACAAATATCAAACTTGCGTCCATTGCGGGGATATATTGGAATTTCTTACCAACATAAAGCACTACAAACAACAACTCCAATCCACCCGAAACGAGCATTCCCATTCCGACACCTTCGATTCCATACAGTTCATATCCGATAATCATACTAAGCAAAAGCACACTATAACTAACACCCTCTATCAACAGATAACTTTTTGATTTACCAAGAGATAAAGCTATATACTCAAGTGCCAGCGTAACACCACGGAGACTCATGGCCACCATTCCCCACCTTACAAAAGAAATGGCCTCAACAAACTTACCACTATATAATAAAGGTATCAGCAATGGCGCACCAACAATAAAAGCCCAAAGCACGGGTGTAACCACAAGCAAAGTAAGTGTTATCTGCCGATTCACCACGCCGTTAAACTCCACTCCCACCCGATTTACGCGCGTAAGACGGGGATAATAATCCGTTTCCATTGAAGAATAAAAGGCTCCGGCAAGCGTCATACACAACATATACCCTGCATTGTAAATTCCCACAACGCCCGGGCCATCTGTCACATTCAGGAACGAACGAAACAGCATATCCGTAAGACTGCCAAACAAGGCTGCCACAACAAAAGCGCCACCAAGCCGCAAAACGCTTGTGTATTTCCGGAAAATCCTCCACTGACCATACCCGCCCCAAGGTGCAGCCTTGTGAGAATAAAACACGACAGCGCAAAGATTCCACAACGACGCCACCATGATAGAAGGCTCGATGGCCTCAATTCCAAAAACGACATATAAGGGTACTGTCAATAAGAGAACACCTACCACGGAATATACGGAGGACAAAGCCAACCAACGGAGATAGCCCAACCCTTTCAGCACACATAACTCACCGCCTGCCAATATCGTCATGAATACGGCCGGAGCCAGCAACAAGACAGACAACACATGCCATCCGTCTCCGAAAACCCACAAACTCAAAGGATAGCTCAACACACAAGTCAGCACCAAACTGCTCAACGCGGCCAACAAAGCCCATTGCCTAATGACAGCCACGGCCTCACCTTGCTCACGCTTGGTCTGCCGTTCCGCCACAAAACGAGTGCCGCTGACGGCTACTCCCATGCCACCTACGTCGGATAACAAACGAACCAACGAATTACACAGCGACAACAACCCTACACCGGCCGGCCCCAGCAACACGGCTATGACCTTGTTCCTGACCAAGCCAAGCAGCAAGGTCAGTCCCTGCACACCACCAAAGACTCCTATATATTTAAGTATATGCCGATAACTCTCCTGCATATCGCTTACCGCAAGAAATCTTTAGCCAATCCGCCCTCGCTCGTTTCCTTATACAAAGAGGGAATGTCATGCCCCGTTTGCTTCATCACATCCACCACTCTGTCAAATGAAACCCGATGCTGACCGTCAGAGAACGAGGCGTAAAGCTGCGCATCGAGCGCCCGACAAGCCGCAAAAGCATTGCGCTCGATACAAGGTATCTGTACCAAACCGCAGACCGGGTCGCAGGTCATGCCCAAATGGTGCTCCAATCCCATCTCGGCGGCATACTCTATCTGCGACGGACTACCTCCGAAAAGCTGACACGAAGCCGCGCTGGCCATAGCACAAGCCACACCAACCTCACCTTGGCAGCCTACCTCTGCTCCCGATATAGACGCGTTTTGCTTCACGATGTTGCCAAACAATCCGGCCGTTGCCAAAGCGTGCAATATTTTTATCTCGCTAAAATTATGACCTTTATATAAATGATACAACACCGCCGGCACCACGCCACA
>NZ_DATCYK010000095.1:0-116075 GCF_036570325.1 Prevotella sp. | reverse complement strand
TCGGGGCTTTCCCAATAGGGCATGTCGTATCCTACGAAGTAAAAAAGGAAGAAAACGACAGCCACAAAGCCCATCAGCACATAGAGCACGCGCTGTGACAGCTTCTCCGCAGGCCAAAGAAAGATTTGCTTCAACTTCATTTCTTCAACTTATACTTCATGACTGAATCGAGCAAAGAGATAGCCGATTCCTCCATTTGTGACGTGATATGGTCAATCTTAGATAAGATATAATTGTAAAACACCTGCAAAACCAAGGCCACGATGATACCGAAGATGGTCGTGATAAGGGCCACCTTCATACCCGAAGCCACAATCGTGGGACTGATGTCGCCCGCGTTCTGTATTTGGTCGAAGGCCATCACCATACCGATAACCGTACCCAAGAATCCCAACGAGGGAGCCATGGCGATAAAAAGGGTTATCCATGAGCAACCTTTTTCCAAGTTAGCCGACTGCACCGAGCCGTAAGAAACGACCGAACGCTCGATATTATCTATCGATTCCGACAGCCTTAGCAGTCCCTGATAACAAATGGAAGCCACGGGACCGCGTGTCTCCCGGCACATCGTCATGGCGCCTTCCACGTCGTCATCCATCAGTTTGGCGTCCAAATCGGCCATGAACTTCTTGGCATTTATCTCTGAGAGACTTAGGTAAAGTATGCGCTCTATGCAGAAAGCCAAGCCAAGCACCAAGGCCAAAGCCACAAGTGACATGAAGCCCGCGTTACCTTCGATAAACTTAGACTTCAACATCTGATGGAAACTCTCGCCTCCGACAGCCTCTTCCAACCCTTCGGCCAGCGCCTCGTCAGCCGCCACCGACATGGTCGAATCCATGGCCAAAGAGTCTGCCGAGGGCTTGCCGGCAACAGCCTTTTCGGTTAGCGAAACACTATCTTTCGGCACCGTGGCCGACGCCTTCTGCCCTTGGGCAGGCATAACGACAGCTCCCGCCAGCAACAAGGCTACAGAGAGACCGGCTATTATCTTCTTCATAAACTGTTAAAAGTATCAATGTTTGATAGGCAAAAGTACACATATTATTTGTTTTGGCAAAATAACGGTTTTATCATTTAACTTTATTTGAAAATGAAAAACGGACGCCCCGCTGTGTCAGAATTTATTTTACAAAATGCTTTCGTAGGCTTCGTTATTTGAAAATATAAAATAATTGGACGGAAATTCTCGATTTTTGAGCCATTTCGCAAACCTTTGTCTACCAATTGTTTACGTTTCCCAATCATTCCGCGGGCCATTTTCCGGCCCCTATTTCATTGCTTTTTAAGGCTTTAAAACGGCTTTTTCAGCCAACGAAAGCAGGCTTTCCGATAAGTCAAAGCAGTGCTTTCGCCCCACAAGCGCACTACTTTTGCCATGCTTACCCCCACATTTCGCCGGTCCAAAGACCGATTCTGCCCACGCCAAAAGCTATTTGCCCCATTTCCAAAGCTCGTTTTTTTGGTAATAATATTTGACGAAAAGCCTTTCTTTTCCGAGCCCCCCAACACCATCCATCCACCCTACAACCACACCACAAGTAAGCTGCCCAAAAATAATTTTCAAACAAAAGTTTCTCAAATCTGATATTATTATTGTATCTTTGTTCATATTTTCCGACATTGGATTTTATCTTTAAAAGAATCGCAAAACCGCTCATTTCCAGTTCGTTAAAACAAGTCAGGAGACTGTTTTTCAGGAACTTGAACGTGACGACAGTCCCGCCACCGCATAGGCCGTGGCTTCACACAAGCATAGAATGCCCTAAAAATGCCAGATACATTCAACATTAGCAATAGAAGATATTTAGGAAATAAATATAAACTATTAGGCTGGATAAAGGAAATCGTAGAAACTCACTGCACAGACGTAGAGTCTTTCTTCGACGTTTTCTCAGGTACGGGCAGCGTAGCCTCGGCCTTCACCGACAAAAGACTTGTGGTCTGCGATATGATGCGCAGCAATTATTTGTCGGCCTTATGCTGGTTTTCACCCATGCCCATTGACCGTTCAAAGCTCAACTCGCTACTCGATTTCTACAACAAGTACGACGCTTCCGAGGAAGAAAACTACATGTCGGACAACTTTTCCGACACTTATTTCAATCGACTGACCTGCCAGAAGATTGGATTTATACGTGATGACATACAGCAAAGGTTTGAAACGGGCGAGGTAAATGAGCGTGAGCATGCCTCGGTTGTTACGTCGCTCTTTTACGCCATGGACCGCATTTCCCACACATGTGGCCACTATGATTCCTTTATCAGGGACGGACGATACGACGGCAACTTGGAACTGCGATTGCCACAAAACGATTATTCCCTCCATCAAGACAACCATATACACTGTGCAGACTCCAATCTGATAGCCCACTTAGAGCCGGCCGACGTGGCCTATCTTGACCCCCCTTACAACAGCAGGCAGTATTGCGACGCCTATCATCTGCTGGAAAACATCGCACTTTGGAACAAACCCGAGGTTTACGGCGTAGCCCGCAAGATGGATCGCAGCCAAATGAAGAGCCAATACTGCAAGAGCCGGCAGGCTGCCACGGCGTTGGAAGAGCTTGTAAGCAACCTCCAGTGCAGGTACATCCTGCTTTCCTATAACAACAACGGCCGAAAACTACAGACCCGTTCCAACGCCAAGCTGTCCGACGACGACATTTTCCGCATTCTATCGCTACGTGGTGACGTGCAGGTTTTCACCAAAGAATACCGCGGTTTCGACGCGGGTAAAAGTGATAAGAATAAAGATAATCAAGAGAGATTATTCCTATGCAACGTACAACGATAAAAAACTATATAGCATCTCCCCTCAACTACATCGGTGGCAAAGCCCGTATCTTGGACCAATTGCTGCCGCTCATGCCCGACAATATCGACATTTTTGTCGACTTGTTCTGCGGCGGTTGCAACGTAGGAATGAACGTCAAGGCCGACTATACCATCTATAACGACATTTCAAAACCGCTCATCCGCCTGCTCAAAGCACTTCAACGCATGAGCAACACCACCATTATAAGGCGTATCAACGCCTTGATTGACGAGTTTGAACTGAGCCGAACGAGAGACCACGGTTTTGCCTTCTACGGTGGCAACGCCAATCTTGGCGTGTCGGTCTACAACCGTCAGAAATACCTACGGCTGAGAGAGCGCCTCAACACGCACAAAAAGAAAGATAACCACTACTATATTCTGCTCTACACGCTCATACTCTACGGATTCAACAACCAACTACGGTTCAACGATAAGGGAGAATACAACCTGCCCGTGGGCAAAAGAGATTTCAATACGGCTATCGAGGCAAAGCTCGTGCGCTTCTTGGATGCGCTGCGACAGCAGCCCCATGAGTTTCAAATGCACGATTTCCGACGCTTCAACTTCGAGCGGCTCACGCCCAACAGCCTTGTTTATTGCGACCCGCCCTACCTCATCACGACGGCTACTTACAATGAAAAGTCAGGATGGACCCTCAAGGACGAGCTCGACCTTTTGGCCCTACTCGACCGTCTGAACGCCGCCGGCATAAGATTCGCCATGTCGAATGTGCTCCACCATGAGGGCAAGCATAACGATATTTTACAAGCGTGGATAGACCGCAACAACTATACCGTCCATAATATTTACATGGACTACCACTACAGCAACTATCAGAAAAAAACGAAAGAGGCCGACTCCGAGGAGGTGCTCATCACAAATTACTAATCGCCTAACAGCCCTGATAACAAGCTCACCATGGATAAATATGAAAGAATACCTTACACATCGTTTCTATGGAAGTTAGGAACGACATCGTTCAGAACCCAAAGGTTCAACAAGATGACAGAGTGGCAACTGCGTCTTTTGGACGAGTTTTGGACCCAACCCGAGAACAAGGACTTAGGATGGGAGACCGCCGTAGATGGCCAGAACGACATTTACGAGGTTAAAAATCGCTATTACGATTGGCTGGTCTTTAACGGTTTTACAAAAGGAAACGACCGTGTAAAGTACAAAGCTGCCCGTGAGAAGACAAGCGGACTGTACGATATGGGCCTCATCAACAATGAGCATAGATTGACAGAAGTGGGTCGTGAATTGCTGCGCATTACCGAGGAAAGAAGTTATTTAACCCGTACACCGCTGGGAATATCGGCAGACTCCATGCTCTATCTCAAGCAGTTGCTCAAGCTAAGCGACCGAAATACCGGCACAGTGGTAAGGCCTTTAATCGTAGTACTCTACCTTCTTTCAAAATTAGGCAACCTTTCAAACGATGAGTTTCGCTATCTTGTACCACTATGTACCGATGAATCATCGACACAATACATACTCCACCACATTCGGGAGCTAAGGGATGGCCGTGGGTCGATAGACCAAATCCTTACTGATGTTCTCCTTTCAAAAGGCAATTATCAAGAAGGTAGGAAACGCTTTATGGAAAATGAGTTCTCGGAAAGCCTACTGTTATCGGTCGGCATGAACCGAAAGAGCGAGAAATACGATAAACCCTATGCGATTTTGTATCAGGAGTTACACGCTGTTTACATGGAACAACAAAACGAAAGCATCGTTTCGCTGTTTGAATCGATGGCTAATTTCCAGCCTGCTATTGCCATCAAATGGAAGACTATGCTGTTTGATACGACATCTAAAGCGGCAGTCAAACATTCACCCGAAACCCATTTACGAGCACTCCCCGAGGGTACATTGGCTTCAGAGACCGCTTTCAAGGATTTCTTCTATACCACCATGCACCTGAACAAGGCCAAAACCACGTTGGAAGACTACTTGGATTTGAATCGCAGATATTTGGGACTGACCAACTGTTTCATATTTGCCAATCAGCAAGTGACGCTCGATACTGTGCCCAAACAGTTTTTTGGAGCTGCCATTGATGACTTGTACCGTCAAGCATATCAAGCCAGCGACCTGCTGTTCGTCAACTCTTCACTCGAGGATATTTGTCCTTCATTGACATTCAATGAGCAAACAGTCATCGAAGGATTGAGCCGTGAGTTAGGAACCACCATCAATACGATTGACGAAGCCTACACCGAAGTGGATAAAATCAGATATAATCGTCTGAATAAGCTAATCAATGAGAAATTCGATAATAAAGTCTTGCTTCGACTTCTTGATGATTTTGAGAAGCGAAACGATGACCACATCAATCAATTAGTGACCGATAATGCCGATATTCCGACCATATTTGAATACATAATAGGCATTATTTGGTACAAAACAAGTGAACGCCAAGGTAATCTGTTAGACTATATGAAGCTGTCGCTCGACGCTAATCTGCTACCCGTTACGCACGCCGGTGGTGGTGAAGCCGACATTGTCTATGAATATAACCACACGAATGACTATCCGGCTCATAATGTCCTGTTGGAAGCGACCTTAGCAGAAAGCACCAATCAGCGCAGAATGGAAATGGAACCCGTATCACGTCATGTGGGGAATCACCTGCTAAAGACGGGTAACATGAGCAGTTATGGCATTTTCATCACGACTTATCTACACATCAATGTCATCAGTGATTTCAAATCAAGGAAACATGTTCCCTACTTCAATCCGCAGGATGAAGATCATTTTATAGAAGGAATGAAGATTACTCCGCTCAACACTCAAGACCTGAAAACTATCCTCACACACGGTCTTACCTACCAACAGCTCTACGAAAAGTTTGACAAAGCCTATCAACTTTCCGACAACTATGTAAATCCAAAGCAATGGTATAAGGAGCAAGTCAGCCTTATAACTGAAAACGAAGCACAGACGGAACAACAGTTAAAGCTAAGTTTCTAAAGTAGTATCTGCCCCTTTCGCCCCTAACCAAACGCATAAAGCGGAAACCAACCCTACAAGTTGATTTCCGCTTTTATCATCTTCAGGCGGCCAATTTTCCGCCTATCATATAGGAAGAGCTAAGCGCTTAACCCATAATAACTTCTACCTCATGGCGTCCTTCCAGCACGGGAACGACATTACCGGTTAATGGTTTGCCATCAACGGTTATCTGCTTAACGCCTTTCTGCACACCCGCGGGATTCTTAACGTGGATATGATACTCGCCACCACGGAACTTCCGACACACTTCATATTCAGTAGCTGTGTCCGGAAGACAAGGATTGATGAGCAAACCATCGTAAGTTGGCTGCACACCGAGTATGAAAGCGCTCACTGTGTACCACATCCAAGCGGCCGTACCCGTAAGCCATGAGTTCTTTCCCTCACCGGGACGGGCGGCGTCTTTGCCCGCCACCATCTGGCAGTTAACGTAAGGTTCCAGCTTATGAAGTGCCTGATACTTCTCTTCTACATACGAAGGCAGAATCTTGGTATAGTGCCTCCATGCGTCATTTCCGCGTCCAGCAACGGTCTCACCGATGATAACCCAAGGATTGTTGTGGCAGAATATGCCCGCATTCTCTTTATAACCGGGAGGATAAGAGCTGATTTCACCCATTTCAACATGGTACGTCGTGAAGGCCGGATTGTTGAGAACGATTCCATGTTCGCACTCCATACGCTCGCTGACGCTGTCGAGTGCCTTGTCGCAAAGGCCTTCCTCCAAGCCTATTCCGGCCATGGTGCACCAGCCTTGTGACTCGATGAATATCTTACCTTCGGCGTTTTCATCACTTCCAATCTTATTACCGTAGAAGTCGTATGCCCGCAGGAACCACTCGCCATCCCAGCCGTGATTCTTTACAGCCTCAACCATGGCGTCGACAGCCTGCTGCATGCGGTCGGCCTCTTCAGCCTTACCCAAGTGGCGACACAGCTCTACATAGTCCTTACCGGTGACTACAAAGAGGCCGGCTATCATCAAACTCTCGGCCTGACTGCCCTCGCTGTTGTTCTCGGTGGTCTGGAAGCTCTCGTTAGGATCCCAACTGAAACAGTTCAGATTGAGACAGTCGTTCCAGTCGGCACGGCCGATGAGTGGCAATTTATGGGGACCTAAATTGTTCAAGACATGGTCCATAGAGATACGCAGGTGGTCGAACAAGGTCACCTCGGTGCCGGGTTGATTGTCGAAAGGTACCATCTCGTCGAGTATAGAGAAGTCACCCGTCTCCTTGATATAGGCCACCGTGCCGAAAATAAGCCAGCATGGGTCGTCATTGAAGCCACCTCCAATATCGTTGTTGCCACGCTTAGACAACGGCTGATACTGATGGTAACAGCCTCCATCGGCAAATTGGGTGGACGCAATGTCAATGATTCGCTGGCGGGCACGCTCAGGAATCTGATGCACAAAGCCCACGAGGTCCTGATTACTATCGCGGAATCCCATGCCACGACCTATGCCACTCTCGAAGAAACTGGCCGAACGGCTCATGCAGAAGGTTACCATGCACTGGTATTGATTCCATATATTGACCATCCGATCGAGCTTTTCGTTGGAGCTCTTGACCGTATAGACGCTTAACAAACGGTCCCAATAAGCACACAACTCATCGAAAGCCGCGTCTACTTTTTCGGCCGTATCAAACTCGGCTATCAGCGAATGGGCCTTCTCTTTATTGATAACCTGACGCTCTACAAACTTATTTTCCTGCTCATTTTCCACATAACCCAATAGGAAAACAAAGTCTTTGCGCTCACCGGGAAGCAAGTCTACCTCTATACAATGGGAGGCTATGGGGCTCCACCCGTGGGCTATGCTGTTGCGTGACCGGCCTTCCACGACCGCGTCAGGAGCGCACTTATCGCTGTAAAGCCCCATGAAAGTCTCACGGTCGGTATCAAATCCGCTCACGGGATGGTTCACATGATAGAACGCGTAATGGTTGCGACGCTCACGATATTCCGTCTTATGGTAAATGGTAGAGCCTTCAACCTCCACTTCACCGGTAGAAAAATTACGCTGGAAGTTCTCCATGTCCGTTGCCGCATTCCACAAACACCACTCTTGGAATGAGAAAAGTTTGAACTGCTTGCGCTCGGTTGATAGGTTGCTCAACGTGAGTTTTTGCACTTCACACCACTTGTGTAATGGGACAAAGAACAATGCGCTGGCCTCAATACCATCCTTACTACCCGTTATGCGGGTATAATTCATGCCATGACGGCACTCGTAAGAGTCCATAGGAGTTCGACAAGGTTTCCATCCGGGGTTCCAAATCGTGTCGCCATCCTTTATGTAAAAGTAGCGACCATCGTTATCCATCGGCACATTATTGTAGCGATAACGAGTCAAACGACGGAATTTGGCATCCTTATAAAAGCTGTATCCACCTGCCGTATTTGAGATAAGAGAAAAGAAATCTTCGTTGCCAAGATAGTTTATCCATGGCCACGGCGTCTTAGGATCAGTAATGACATACTCCCGGCGGGTATCGTCAAAATGACCAAATTTAGGGTTCTGAATCATAATAAATAAAGTTGTTTAAGAGAATTAGTTTTAAGTTGCTTTATAATACTACCTTGCAAAGGTAACATTTTGATTCAAAAAATGTTATAATTTGGGCTCAAAAAGGCTTTTTTAGCTTACAAAAAGGCCCGATTATCTTTGGGGGTATGCAGAAAATACCTACCTTTGCAATATATAATAATGTGTAAACAGATTACTAAGAATGAATAAACTTCTCGTCATCTTGATTGCTCTTTTCACATGGATGCCCACTATCGGATGGGCTGACAGCTATAACACTTTGTGGAAAAGATACGCGGAATTGGAATCAAAGGACTTGCCTCAAGACGAGCTTATCATCTTAAATCGAATCGCAAAGAAAGCGAGGACCGAACTGAAGTACGGCCATTTGCTGAAAGCGGAGTTCAAGTTAGGGCAGGTTAAGGCCAGCATATCTGAAGACTCCATACCTGTTGTACTCAAACGATTGGAGAATGAGGCTTCCAAAGCTGAGAAGCGGAACGTCGTTTTGGCAGCAGTCTATCAGTGCGCATTGGGAAAAGTTTACGCAGACTTAAATATACCCGGCGTTGATTGCGCGGCGTTGAGCAAGTCGTGGTTTGAGAAAGCCATGCGCCATCCCGACAAATTGGCTGCCGTTAACGCCGATAATTATGAGCCATTGCTCACAAAGGGGGCCGACAGTCACATATTTTATAATGATCTTCTCCATGTCATCGGTTACGAAACGGGTGATTTTAAGACCATGTATCAATGGTATTCCGCTCACAATAACCGTTCGGCAGCTTGTCTCTGTGCATTTGAGATAACGCAGCAAGACAGAAAGGCCGACGTGATGGAGGTACGGAAGTCCAAATACCTTCAAACGATTGACTCGCTCATCAATGTATATAAAGACTTGCCCGTGGCCGGTGAGCTGGCCATTGAGCGCTACAATTTCATGGATAAGGCCACTGACGCCACCACAGCGGATAAGTATAATTACATCAACTATGCCTTGAGCCGATGGGGAACATGGCATAGAATGAACATACTGCGCAATGCCCAGAAGCGATTAACGCTTCCCGACTTCATTGCCGACATGGGAGTGAACGTGTTGCTCTCCCACCATCCCCGAACGATTTATATTCGACAACTGACCAATATTCAGCAACTCACCATGACGGTTACCCGTCTCAATGTTGCTCATTTCACGGAATTTAATCCTAATGTGTCAAATGACTACGCTAAAATAAATAAGTTGTTGGAACAGAATCCTACCCAAACGGTCACCCACAGATACGTAGGATTGCCACCATATAAGATTGAGAGTGACTCCATGGTTATCGAGGGGCTGGCTCCGGGTGAGTATATGGTGGAATTGTTGACCGACAACAAGGATATTAAACCCGAAAGGATGATGCTTCATGTCACCGACATGTTTGCTTTCGCACGCCCGCTTCCCGATGGTAAAATGAGACTGATAGCCTTAAACTCCACAACGGGACTACCCGTAGCGGGGGCACATATCAAACTGTCTGAATACGATTGGAATAGCAGAAAGAGAACGGAAATCCTCACGTTGACCACCGATCAGAACGGCGAAGCTGTCTACAAAGGCGGCAAGGAGCCCGACCGAATGGAAGTATTTACTGAGAACGACAAGTTCTGTCCGCCTTTCCAAATTAATGATAATCTTAGTTTTTACCACTCAAATAATGAATATGAGTCGGCAACAAAGATTTTTACTGACCGCAGTCTCTACCGCCCGGGACAGACAGTTAAGGTTTCTGTCTTGGCCTTTAACATGCGTCAAAAGGATAGAGACACGAAAGTGGCCGCAGGAAAAACCATAAAGCTGACACTCAAAGACGCCAACTACAAGACACAAGGTGAGAAAACCATTACAACAGATGACTTTGGTGTGGCCTCAACCGAGTTCGTATTACCACGTACAGGCCTAACGGGAAACTTCCAAATAACCGGAGAAGCGAACGGAAGGTGCACCTTCCGTGTGGAAGAATACAAGCGCCCAACCTACAACGTTGCGTTTACTCCCTACCAAGAGGCCTATCATAGCGGCGATACCATTACCTTAGAAGGAACCGCCAAAAGCTTTGCCGGAGTGCCGGTTGCCGGGGCCACGGTCAAACTTAACATCCAACGAAAGCCTCGCTTCTATTGGAGAAGCATGTCGAATGCGCAAAGTTACAACTTTGAACCCGATACAACAGTTACTGACAGTCAAGGTAAATTCACGGTAAGAGTACCTCTTTTCCTCCCCGAAACAAAGAAAGGAGAAGCCGCTTACTTCAATTATCACATCGAGGCATTGGTTACCGACTTGGCCGGAGAGAGCCACACGGCTACAACAAACCTGCCGCTTAGCAACCGAACAAGCATTTTCAGCCATAATCTTGCGGACAAGTTAGAAAAAGAACACTTAGGTTCTTTCCATTTCTCCTACAAAAACATCCTTGAAGAAGAGCTGACTTCAGCCGTTTATTACACCATCGATGGTAAGTCATACCAAGCGCTGAGTAACTTAGATATTGCTTTAGACAAACTAAACTTGGCCTCGGGACGCCATCAGTTGCAAGCTGTTTGCGGTTCAGACACCCTTCATCATTCTTTTGTTATTTATTCATTTAAGGATAAAACCGCACCGATAGAAACGCATGACTGGTTCATCGCTTCATCCAACTCGTTCCCTGAAGACGGCAGTCCGGTATCTGTGCAGTTCGGATCGTCCGATGAAAACATGTACATAGTGTACGACATATAC
Organism: Prevotella sp.; assembly: GCF_036570325.1. Classification (GTDB taxonomy): domain Bacteria; phylum Bacteroidota; class Bacteroidia; order Bacteroidales; family Bacteroidaceae; genus Prevotella. The sequence continues at coordinate 104,943 of NZ_DATCYK010000095.1, read as the reverse complement.
GCCGAATCCAAACTTGTGGAGCAAGGACATCTGCGCCTCAACAAGGAAGTACAGACACGTTCATTCAAGTATAAGCCGGAATATGGCGATGGAATCATCGTCTCCATGGCTTGGGTTAGGGACGGACAATGCTATACACATCAAGTATATATAGAGAAGCCGTTGCCCAACAAAACGCTGAACATGAAGTGGCTAACATTCCGCGATCGACTGACGCCCGGGCAAGAAGAGACATGGAAGTTGCAAATTACCGACCCTAAAGGCAAAGCAGCCAAAGCTCAGCTCATGGCGGTGATGTACGATAAGAGCTTGGATGAAATCAACCCACACAATTGGACCTTATCACTTCCCTACTACAATAGGCTTCCCTATATTCCCAAATGGCAAGACACTGATTTCCAATCCTTCACTCTTTACGGTGAAATGCCATTCGATCCCCTTGCCGAAAGCGAACTTGACTTTACCCAAATAGACCCTTCAGCTACCTCATGGAACAACTACTTCTTCCTTAGCACAGCCCTTCAAGGCCGTGTAAATGGCATACAACCTAAGCGAAGCTACGCTGTGGCAGGCTCTGTATTGGAAGCCAAAGCTGTTTCTCCCATGGAGCTACGTGCCGCAAGGGCAGAGAAAAGCAAGGCAAAGCAGCTTGCCGACAGCAACGAAGAGGAGGAAGAAAAAGCCCAAGAGAATGATTCCGAGCAACCAAAAGCCAATGCGATAGCAGTAAGAAAGAACTTCAATGAGACCGCTTTCTTCTATCCCATGCTCGAAACGGACCAGCAAGGCAATGTAACAATTCGATTTACACTGCCCGAAAGCGTCACAACATGGAAGTTTATCGGCATGTCTCACGACCGACAGATGAACTTTGGCTTTGAAAAAGCCGTGGCCACAGCGCAAAAAACGGTGATGGTCATGCCCAACATGCCACGCTTTGTTCGATTGAGCGACACGCCTCAATTGGCTTGCAGAGTGGTAAACACCACCGCTAAAGTGCAAAGAGGCAAACTCACCATGCAACTCATCAACCCTGAAAACGAGCAAGTTGTTTTCACACAAAGCAAAAAAATCACACTAAAGGAACAAGAAACCATAGGCGAGACCTTCAACTTCGTGCCCAAGGAAGTCATGGAATCATCTGATGGTGGGCTATTGGTTTGTCGCATAACGGTCGAAGGTTCTGACTTCAGTGATGGCGAACAGCATTACCTACCCATCCTTTCCGACAAGGAAAAGGTAATCAACACCGTTGCTTTCAGCCAAATAGGAGCAGGAACGAAGACTATTGACACCGACCAACTCTTCCCCGTGAAAGAAGCGACCAACCATCTTACGATAGAATATACCAACAATCCGGCATGGTTGATGATCAAGACCTTGCCTTCCGTAGCAACCGATAATACAAAGAATGCCATATCTCAAGCCGTGGCCTTCTACGCCAACAGCATTGCGAAAAGCATTATTTCAAAAAGTCCAAAGATAGCCGAGACCATCCGTCAATGGACTATAACACCCAAAACCGATAGCAAGAGCCCGTTTGAAAGCCTGAATGAAGAACTTGAAAACTCACCATGGCTGCAAGAAGCATTGCACGAACACGACCAACAAGGGCAACTTATCAACTATTTGGATGATAATAACATCAGCTATCGGTTGAACAACAATCTCCAACAAATCAAAAAATTACAAAATTCCAACGGCTCTTTCAGCTGGTGGGAGAAAGGTCCCGAGAGCCTTTATATCACTCTTTCGGTCTGCAAAATCCTGCAACGACTCAACATGTTGGCCGGTCCCCAACACCAAACCACGCAAATATTACAAAAAGGCATGGGTTACATAGAAACCCAAATGGCCAAAGAAGTAAAAGAACTTCAGCGCCGAGAGAAAGCCGGACATAAGAACTTGATCCCCAGCGACGCAGCTATCAGCTACTTATATCTATGCGCACTACGCCGGCAAAACCAAGAAAAAGCCGACTATAAATACCTGCTGAAGCTCATAGAAGACCATCCCACCTACCTCACCATTCATGGTAAAGCCACCATGGCCGTGATATTAGGCCGCTCGGGCAAGACTGCAAAGGCATTGCAACAGCTCAACAGTATCAAACAATACACGGTATATAAAGAGGAAATGGGCCGTTATTTCGACACGAAAAACGCTTATTACTCATGGTTTGACTACAAAATACCAACGCAGGTGGCCGCTATTGAAGCGTTAAAGCTGATTACTCCCGAGGACAAAACCACCATTACGGAAATGCAACGCTGGCTTCTGCAGAGCAAACGCACCCAACAATGGGACACGCCGCTCAACTGTGTCGACGCCGTTTACGGATTTGTCGACGGTAATATGTCTACCCTTACCGACAACACCGCAAAGCCTGCCACCCTGAAACTCAACGGCAATCCGCTCACTACTTCCCCGGCCTTTCCCGGAACGGGCTTTGTTCAGGCCCAACAGTCGGGCAATAACTTCGGAACTTTCACCGCCGAGAACCATGCCGACCGTGTAACATGGGGCGCGGTGTACGCCGAATTCACGCAAAAAAGTACCGACATAGCCGACGCACAGATGGGACTGACCGTGAAACGTGAGGTCATCATGCCCAACGAAACACTGAAAGTAGGCGACAAAGTCAAAGTACGTATCACCATAACAGCCGACCGCGACTACGACTTCGTGGAAATTGCCGACCACAGAGCAGCCTGCATGGAGCCTGTACGTCAATTGAGCGGCTACACGCAAGGCTGCTACTACATGTTGAAAGACGCCTCCACTTACTATTATTATGACATGCTCTCCAAAGGAACGCACACTTTGGAAACTGAATATTATATCGACAAGACAGGCAATTACACCACCGGCACCTGCACGGCCCGCTGCATGTATAGTCCTGAATATGCCGGACGCAACAAAGCTCTTCGGCTTCAAGTTAAATGATTATGAAGAAAACGTTTATACTCTCACTACTGGTCATCAGCTCATTAGGCGGAATGGCACAGAAACTAACTGTAGAAAAAAGTTCTATCAACGTAGGTCAAGTGCTTTTCAGGTCACCCGTGACCGTGGAATTCAAACTCACCAACAAGGGCAACAAGCCATTGCGAATAGAACAAGTACGAACAAGTTGCGGTTGTACAACCGTTAATATTGACAACAATTCCATCGAAGGAGGCAAGGAGTACATCCTTAAAGCCACGTACGATGCCGCCACATTGGGACATTTTCAAAAAGAAATAGGCCTTTACACCAATGATAAGAAGAGCCCAATCATGCTCCAACTTAAAGGAGTCGTGGTCGACCAACTTCAAGACTACGCAGGAAACTATCCCTATGAGTTAGGAGATTTGAAGACAGATAAGAACGAAATAGAGTTCGACAACATCAATCGGGGCGACAGACCGTCCGTAAAAATCCACATTTACAATAACTCCGACCAAATAGCCGAGCCACAGTTGATGCACCTGCCCAACTATCTTACCGCCGAGATTGCGCCCTCCAAAATCGCACCCGGCCATCATGGAGAGGTCCAATTGACGCTCGATTCTCGCAAACTGCGCGATTTCGGCCTATCTCAAACCAGCGTTTACTTAGGCTTTGCGCCCGGTGTTAAGGTGTCGCCCGATATAGAGCTGCCCGTGTCAGCCGTTCTCCTACCCGCCTTTCAGAACATGACCAATGAACAATTGGCCCAAGCTCCCAAACTCAAACTTAGCGCAAAAGAATTAAATTTGGACGCTTCCAGCGGCAAGAAGAAGCTCAAAGGCACCATCGAGATAGCCAACAACGGAAAATCGACCCTCGAAATACGCAACCTTCAAATGTTTACCACAGGCTTAGAAGTTGCCCTCAACAAAACCAAATTGGCTCCCGGCGAGACCGCCAAGCTGAAAATAGCCGCCAACGTCGGCATGCTCAACAAGCAAAGACGTCCCCGCGTGCTGATGATTACCAATGATCCCGAACAGCCCAAAGTAGTCATCAACATCAACGTTAAGTAACTATGATACAAATAGAAATAGACAACGGAAGCGGATTTTGCTTCGGTGTCACCACGGCCATCAAGAAAGCTGAGGAAGAATTGGCCAAAGGAGAGACGCTCTACTGCCTCGGCGACATTGTGCACAATGGCATGGAAGTAGAGCGTTTGCACGACCAAGGCCTCATCACCATCAACCATGACCAACTGAAAGAGCTGCGCAATGTCAAAGTTTTGCTGCGTGCGCACGGCGAACCTCCCGAAACCTACGAGATAGCGCGCCGAAACAATATAGAGATTATCGACGCTACGTGCCCCGTGGTGCTTCAACTTCAAAAGCGTATTAAGAAGCAATACGAATGCAATCAGGAGGAAAGCACCCCGGAAGAAGGCCGCCAAATCGTCATCTTCGGCAAGAACGGACACGCCGAAGTGTTAGGATTGGTAGGCCAGACCCGAAGCAAAGCCATCGTGATAGAGAAGTTTGACGACGTGAAGCACCTTGACTTCAACCGCGACATCTATCTTTATTCCCAAACAACCAAGAGCTTAGACGAATTCCATCACATCATTGAATACATCCAAGAGCACATCGCCAAGGAGGCCGAATTCAAGAGTTTTGACACGATTTGCCGACAAGTGGCCAATCGCATGCCCAACATCTCAACCTTCGCCACCCGCCACGATGTCATTCTTTTCGTCAGCGGACGAAAGAGCTCCAACGGAAAAGTACTCTTCCATGAGTGCCTCCGGGTGAATCCTAACAGCTATCAGATAGAGCGAGCCGAGGAAATCAACATGTCATGGTTTGACAATGCCACGACCGTCGGTATCTGCGGGGCCACAAGCACGCCCAAATGGCTGATGGAAGAATGCCGTGACTACATACACAACCACTACCAACACCCCTAATCTACCCATCGATCTATCCATTCCTATACTTAACTTCGTACACAAAAATAAAGACTTATGAGAATCGAAAAAGAGAAAGATGTATTCCGAAAGATGAAGGAGTACATCGTAGAGAAAGAAATGTACAGAGACGAGAAGCTAAACAGAGACACACTACGTAAGCTGGTCAAGCTGTCAAAAAACAATTTTGCCCCGATGTTTGAGAAGTATGCGGGCACCTCTTTCATCAGCTATGTGAACAGTTTCAGAATGAAACGAGCAGAAGAGAGTTTGAAGAACAAACCGCAAATGTCGATTTCCGAAATCGCCATTGACTGCGGCATTCCCAAGATTCAGACCTTCTATCGGCTGTTCCAACTCCACTTCGGCATGCCGCCCGCGCAATATCGGAAAATGCACGCCGAGAAGACTCTCCCCCCGAAAGGGTGACATACGAAAAGAGGATCACTTCTCACGAAGTAATCCTCTCAGAAAAAAACAGTAATTAACTCAAAATTTATAATCTAATTTCTATTTACCTTATCTTGTCTAACATTTATTTCAAAAATAAAATTTTCAACCTATTATGGTTTCATTTTTTGTAAACCAAATCTTTTTCAAGCATTATCAACTAACTTTCAATTGTGCTATTTTATGTTAGAAACCTAATTGCTTTGTTTAGTTTTACAGTGCAAAGATAGCCAATATGTTTATTCTCTCCAAATAAAATCCAATAAATTATTGTTAAATGGGTGATTTTTCTTCAACATTATTACATTCTTTCTCAAAACTTCCCTTTAAAAATTAGTTTTCAACCATCCAACAACAATTTATTACTTCTTTAGCTCCCTATTTACAAGAGTGGCCCTTTCGCATGGTCAAAGCTAAACTTTGAGGATGCAAAAGGGCCACTATGATCGCCCCGAAGGGCTGCTTTCGGAATGGGATGGTTACGCTGTTGTCTCGGCAGCCTTAAGATACTGCTTGTAAAGCCAGTCCTTTTGCTCGGCCACAGTCATGTAACTATTGTCTAACTCGATGGCGTCATCGGCCTTGCGCAGGGGCGATACCTCCCTATGAGAGTCGATATAATCACGTTCCTGCACGTTTTTCAGTATGCTCTCATAGTCGGCTTCCATCCCTTTCATTCGTAACTCGTCAAAACGTCGCTGTGCCCTGACCTCCGCGCCGGCCGTTACAAATATCTTCAACTCGGCATCCGGAAAGACGGTTGTGCCAATGTCACGCCCATCCATCACGATTCCTTTCTCACGCCCCATGAGCTGTTGCTGCCTCACCATGGCCTCACGCACGAACGGCAGTGCGGCAATGGGGCTTACATGGGCACTCACTTCCAGCTTACGAATCTCTTGTTCGACCAGTTCTCCGTTCAGATACGTGTCAGGACGGCCGGCTTCCTGATTGAAGCGAAAGGTGATTTGAATATCGCCCATCTGCTCTTCGAGCTGATCGGCCTTGATGGTTCCGTCGGGCAAAAACAAGTCGTGGCGCAGCGCATACAGCGTTACCGACCGATACATGGCCCCCGTATCTACATATACATAGCCTATTTCCTTGGCCAAATCCTTGGCCATCGTACTCTTGCCACACGACGAGAAACCGTCGATGGCGATGGTAATCTTCTTCATATCAAATGTGTTTAAATTATTAATTCTAAAGTGTAAAGGCCGCGTTGAGCAGCAGTGCGTCGCTACTCACATGGTATTTGCCATAGGCCAGATTAAGTTTGAAGCGTTCCAAGTTGATTCCCGCTCCCACCGAAAGCCCTGCCCCATGGCTCGAACGCTCACTGTCGCCTGTCACAATCTCCATTTCGTGGCCCTGCCGAAAGTTGTAACCGGCACCTATCCAAATGGATTCGGTCAGCAAAGCGTCGATACCCACCTTGACGTGATAGATGAACTTATAGTCCCAATGGGTCACATCGGTCAGCATGGCATGCAGCCTGAAGGGTGTATTCCTGAACCGTTTTGTGGCCCCAAGTTCCACGCTGATGGGCATTTTCTCATGTTCCTCGTTAAAAGTCTTGAGCTGTCCGCCTAAGTTTCGGGCCACCAACGAGGCCGAAAAATCAGCTTCTTCCACGTAATAGTTAAGCCCCAAGTCCACACCAACGGCCAAAGCCCGGTATTCTCCCAAGGAAGACGTGATGATTTTAGTGGCTATACCACCGGCCAAACGGTCGGTGAGCAAATAGGAAAAATAACCCGTCAGGGCAATATCCTTGGCGGTGAACTCCCCCGTTACAATGCCATCCGTGCCCGCCCGCTTCATTGTACCGTAATGCACGTACTGCCCTGACACGGCCCAAGCGGCCCTATCCGACAGCACCCGATTAAAGGCTGCGCTGCCGGCGTTGACACCTTTCATATAACGCATGTAGCTTAGGAAAACAGAACGGTCGGAAACACTCGACAAAAGAGCCGGATTCTGAAAAATAAGCGACTCATCGTCATCTATCAATGACACGTTGTCGCCCCCCAAAGCTGTGGCATGAGCGCTCACGGGCAGCCGAAGAAAATTGTATCCCGTCAGGCTTTCCTGCGCGTTAACTGTCAGCGCTATAAGGGTTAACACAAGTGAGAATCCTATCTTTTTCATATATTTTCCCTAAATATTTGGCAAAGATAATGTATTTTTCAATTATATAGCTTAACTTTGTATCATTATTTACGCTTCGTCAAAAGCGCAACTATCGGTTTTCATCGTGGATATTAAGAAATCTAAAACGGCAGATTTAGAGCAGAAGCGAACGACTTATTTTCTGCTCGGAATCGTTCTTGTTCTCATGCTTTTCCTCACCTTGATTGAGTACAGCGGCCATGACAATCCCACGGCACTGGACGAAGAGCTCTTCGACGACATGAGCGAGGACATCGAGTTCCTGCCCGCCCACGACAAGAAAGACATGATAGCGGTCGTTCCTCGTTCAGCCCCGGCCGCCAGCCCGACGATAAAACCCGTTGACACGCCGACCAACTTATCCAAGAAAATAGCCGCTGCCACCACCGATAGGCTCATCGAGGGGCAGACCGATGGCAGCCCATCAAAGGCTGAGGAATCAAAAAATGAGGAGGAGCCGGCGCCGGTTGCCATCGACACGAACGACAATCCGCTAAACTTCAGAATCATTGAGCAATTGCCGGAATTCCCCGGTGGCATGGTCGCTTTCATGCAATGGCTCACCCAAAACCTTAATTATCCTCCCCTCGCCCAGCGACAACGTATTGAGGGAAAGGTCGTTGTGTCCTTCATTATCAATAAGGATGGCAGTATCTCCGACGCCAAAATAGCCAAGTCAGCCAACCCTCTTTTAGACCGCGAGGCCCTGCGTATCGTCGGTATCATGCCCAAATGGAAACCCGGCATGCAGGATAACAAGCCCTGCCGCACGATGTTTGCCATTCCCATCAACTTTAAATTATAACTTCATTACATATAATCACTATGAGCGCCGAAGAAATCTTAACACGCATCAATGACAGTCTGGATCATTTAGTAGACGGAAAGCAGCCTGTCGGATTATACGAACCCATCCGCTATGTACTCAGTATCGGTGGCAAACGCATACGCCCCACCCTCATGATATTGGCCTACAATCTCTATAAAGACAAGTTACAAGAGATTATGCCCGCGGCTATCGCCTTGGAAACATACCACAACTATACGCTGTTGCACGACGACCTCATGGATAATGCCGACATGCGACGCGGCAAGGCCACGGTTCATAAGAAGTGGAACGCCAACACCGCCATCCTCTCGGGCGACTCCATGCTCGTCTTGGCATACCAACTCATGGCCCAAAGTGACGCCCACATGCTGCCGGCCGTGCTCAACACTTTCACCAAAACAGCCTTGGAAATAGGCGAAGGCCAGCAATTCGACATGGATTTTGAGACCCGTGACGACGTGGCCGAGGAAGAATATATCGAAATGATTAGGCTCAAGACCAGCGTACTGCTGGCTTGTGCCCTTAAAATTGGCGCCATCTTGGGCGGTGCTCCTCAAGCAGACATCGACAATCTCTATAAGTTTGGCGAACAAATTGGCCTCGCTTTCCAGCTACAAGACGACTATCTTGACGTTTATGGCGACCCTTCGGTCTTCGGAAAGAAGATTGGTGGCGACATCACTTCCAACAAAAAGACCTTCATGCTCATCCAAGCGCTCAACAAAGCCACGGGCAATCAGCGGTCAGAACTCATCCGCTGGATCAACGCCGATACGTTTGACCGTGATGAGAAGGTGGCCGCTGTCACCCGAATCTATAACGAATTGCAGGTTGACAGACTGGCGCAAGACAAAATCAGCTACTATTTCAATGAGAGCCAACGTTTCCTCGACGCGGTCAACATACCGTCCGAACGCAAGGAAGAGCTGAAACGTTATGCCCTGCGCATGATGAATCGCACTTATTAAGCACCACACTGACACCCTTTCACCTTATTATATATATAGCCCACCGTGCCCTACAGAAGATTACCCAAGACCGATTCTGCCCGTCTGAAGACACTGAAAACACTGCTCGACAACGACGATATTTACACCGTCAGGAACCGTTTTGTGGATTGGAAGACACTGAATGAGGCCAAAACAGCCTACGAACGGCTGCAAACGGCCGTCGATCAATACCGAATTAGCTTTCAGGCACAAACTCGACACAGCACAAGGATGGATAAACTGCAAAGAAATGCCACGATTTATGTAAGCCATTTCTTGCAGGTTTTACTCATGTCGGTGGAACGAGGAGAAATCAGGCGCGCCACGCTATCACTCTATGGATTGGACCAACAGGCCACCGGCATTCCCAACATCAAGACCATCGCCGGACTGCTTGAGTGGGGACAAAAAGCCATCACGGGTGAGAAGGCCCGAATGAAGGCCGGAGGTCGCCCCATCTACAACCCACCTATAGGCGTTGTTACGACCCATATAGAGATTTTCAAGGAATTCTATGGCCAGCAACAACAGCTCATGCAACGCACCAAACAGAATCTGGAAGACTTGTCACAACTGCGCCCCGTGGTCGACGAAATTATCTTTCAACTGTGGAATCAGATAGAAGCGCACTTCCAGTCGGAGCCTCCCGAGGTGCGGTTTGCCGAATGTAGGAAGCTCGGCGTTATCTATTATTATCGTAAAAACGAAGAACATTTATACTGATATGGTCATTGATACCCATAGCCACCTCGACGTTGAGGAATTTCATAACGACTTACCGGACGTCATCGCCCGTGCAAAAGCCGCCGGAGTTGGCAAGATTTTCATTCCCGCCGTCGACCTTCCATCCATAGAACCCATGATGGCTATTTGCCAAAACTACCCCGGCTACGCCTTTCCCATGATAGGTCTACAGCCCGAGGAGGTGAAAGCCGATTGGCAAGAGGTACTCAACCACATGTGGACTTTCATAGAAACCGACCGATCATCGGCCCATCCGCAGGTGATAGCCATTGGCGAATGTGGCCTTGATTTCTATTGGAGTAGGGAGTTCGAGCAGGAACAGTTGGCGGCTTTTGAGCAGCAAGTTCAATGGTCTGTCAGCACTCGGCTGCCGCTGATGATACACTGCCGCAAAGCTCAAAACGAGCTATTGGCCATCCTCCGCAAGTATGAAGCCGACCTGCCGGGCGGCGTTTTCCATTGCTTCACGGGTAATCAACAAGAAGCCCATGAGTTTCTGCGTATGCCACGGTTCATGTTGGGCATTGGCGGCGTGAGCACTTTCAAGAGCAGCCACTTGCGCGAAGACCTCCCGGCAGCCGTTCCGCTCGACCGCATCGTGCTCGAAACGGACAGTCCTTACATGGCTCCCGTGCCCCATCGGGGCCAACGCAACGAGAGTTCGTTCATCATTGAGGTGCAGAAAACACTGGCCGCAGCCTATGGAGTGTCGGAGGAAGAAATAGCCCAAGCCACCAATGAGAACGTCAAATGTGTGTTCGGGTCATTTATTAAAGAATTTTAAATAAGTTCATTGTTTATCGTTATTTGAGAGAAAAGCTCTACTTTTGCAACTCGAATTTAAGGAAAGGTGCTCGAGTGGCTGAAGAGGCACGCCTGGAAAGCGTGTAAACGTCAAAAGCGTTTCGGGGGTTCGAATCCCCCTCTTTCCGCAAAACGCTAAGTTTTGCTCGTCAAACAATAGGCGCAAACATAGCAAGTCATTTTATAGAAACGCCGTAAGATAATCGTCTTACGGCGTTTTTCATTTTGTCAAAGCTACCCTTTTACCATTCCAAAGGCCCCCTTTTAGCGGGCCAAAGCAGCCCTTTCGATATGTCATAATGGCTCTTTTGCATGCCAATATGACACCTTTTAGCATTAGGAACGCCCTTTGAAGACCTTTCTATAGCCCACCATGGGTCTTTTGAACAGCAACAACAAATGATAAGATATTAGAAAGGAGCAATTAATATGACATTCGACAAATTTACCATTAAGGCGCAAGAAGCCATTCAGGAGGCAGCCAATCTTGCGCAACAAGCAGGCCAGCAAAGCATTGAACCCGCCCATCTACTGGCCGGAATCATGAAAAAAGGGGCCGAACTGACCACTTTCATCTTTCAAAAGTTAGGTATCAACAGCCACGCCATCGAAGTGGCATTGCAACAAGAGATAGCTCACCTGCCCAAAGTACAAGGCGGACAAGCCTATTTGAGCAACGATACCAACACCGTTTTGCAGCGTGCGCTGGATCATTCCCAAAAACTCGGCGACGAGTTCGTCAGCATTGAGCCTTTGTTATTGGCCATTCTCAACAGCAACACTTCCGCCGGACGCATACTAAAGGACGCCGGCATGACCGAGAAAGAAGCGATGAAAGCCATCCAAGAGCTGCGTCAGGGGCAGAAAGTGCAAAGCCAAAGCGGCGATGAAAATTATCAGGCACTGAAAAAATACGCCATAAACTTGATAAAACAAGCCCGCTCGGGCAAGCTCGACCCCGTGATAGGACGTGATGACGAGATACGTCGGGTGCTGCAAATACTGAGCCGCCGCACCAAGAACAACCCCATCCTGATTGGTGAACCCGGCACGGGAAAGACCGCGATTGTGGAAGGTCTGGCCCAACGAATCGTCCGTGGCGACGTGCCCGAGAACCTTAAAGACAAGCAACTCTACTCACTCGACATGGGAGCATTGGTAGCCGGTGCCAAATACAAGGGCGAATTTGAGGAACGACTCAAGGGAGTCATCAAGGAAGTGACCAACGCCGAGGGCCAAATTATCCTATTTATTGACGAAATCCACACACTTGTGGGCGCCGGAGGAGGCGAAGGCGCCATGGACGCGGCCAACATCTTGAAACCCGCACTGGCTCGCGGGGAGCTCAGGGCCATTGGTGCGACAACGCTCAACGAGTATCAGAAGTACTTTGAAAAGGACAAAGCGCTCGAGCGCCGTTTCCAAACAGTCATGGTAAATGAGCCTGATGAGCTCGACGCCATCAGCATTCTGCGTGGCCTGAAGGAGCGTTACGAGAACCATCACAAGGTAAGAATACAGGATGACGCCTGCATCGCCGCCGTGAAACTGAGCGAACGATACATCTCCGACCGCTTTTTGCCCGACAAAGCCATCGACCTTATGGACGAGGCGGCGGCCAAACTGCGCATGGAACGTGACTCCGTACCCGAGGAATTGGACGACTTGGAGCGCCAACTCAAGCAGAAAGAAATCGAGCGAGAGGCCATAAGGCGCGAGAATGATACCGACAAGCTCGCCATGCTCGACCGTGAGATAGCCGATTTAAAGGACAAAGTGAGCGCCTTCAGGGCCAAATGGGAAAGCGAGAAGGCGCTGGTCAACCAAATTCAACAAGACAAACAACAGATAGAAAGTCTCAAGTTCGAGGCCGAAAGAGCCGAACGGGAAGGCAACTACCAGCGTGTGGCGGAGATACGATATGGCGAACTCAACCGTCTGACCGAGGACATCAAGGCCGTACAATCGCAATTAGCGGCCGGCCAACAAAGTACGCAGATGGTGCGAGAGGAGGTCACCGCCGACGATATTGCCGAGGTAGTAAGCCGTTGGACGGGCATTCCCGTCAGCCGAATGCTGCAAAGTGAGCGTGAAAAGCTGCTCCATTTGGAGGACGAACTCCATCATCGGGTCGTCGGACAGCAAGAAGCCATCAACGCAGTAAGCGACGCCGTGCGTCGAAGCAGGGCCGGATTACAAGATCCCAAGCGCCCTATCGCCTCCTTCATCTTCCTCGGTACCACGGGAGTAGGTAAGACCGAGCTGGCCAAAGCACTGGCTGAATATCTCTTTAACGATGAAAACATGATGACACGGATTGACATGAGCGAGTATCAAGAGAAGTTCAGCGTCACCCGACTCATAGGAGCGCCTCCCGGATACGTAGGCTATGACGAGGGCGGACAGCTGACCGAGGCGGTCAGAAGGAAGCCTTACAGCGTCGTTCTCTTTGATGAGATAGAGAAAGCCCACCCCGATGTGTTCAATACTTTGCTGCAAGTACTCGATGACGGACGCCTAACCGACAACAAGGGTCGGCTCGTGAACTTCAAGAACACCATCATCATCATGACCAGCAACGCCACCCGAGAGCAGCTCCGGCAAATTATGAGACCCGAGTTCCTCAACCGTATCGACGACATCATCACCTTCAAACCGCTCAACAAGGACGAGATTGCCAGCGTAGTGACCATGCAGATGAAGCGTGTAAAGGCCATGTTACAGCCCCAAGGCTACGACTTGCAATGGACATCGCAGGCCATTGAAGCCTTAGCCGACGCCGGTTACGACCCTCAATTTGGCGCCCGACCCGTGAAACGAGCCATTCAGGACATGGTACTCAACGACCTCAGCCGCAAGATTTTAGCCGAGGAGGTGAGCCGCGAGAAGCCTATCATCATCGATTCCTTCGGCGAAGGCCTCGTATTCAGGAACTAACGAGCGGCAGGCAAGCCTGCTTCTACCAAAAGCAACAATCCCAAACAAGCCTTGAAAGCTATGTTTGGGATTGTTTTTTATGTTACGTGTAAGCCTCCGCCTACATGCTTCGGACTATCCTTAATGCTGAAGCGACATGATCTTGATGGGACAAGCAGACACGCATTTTCCACACTTGATACAATCGGGATGCAAATATCCCACGGCCACTCCACGGCTATCGTAAGGCGTAAGCTGCATGGGGCACACCCGGGCACAGCTCTTACACTTCATCTGACAGCGCTCACTGACGTGGATATTCACGAAACCCTTGGGCAACTTCGGCTTTCGGGGCGAACTCCACGACGACAACGTGCCCATAGGACAGAACGAACACCACGTACGAGGCGCATAGATAAACGACAAAACGACGCCTACCACCGTGGTCGCAAAGATGATATTCCAAAACACCTTGCCCATGGCGCTCAAATCACCCCACGCAAAATACATCTGCACTCCAAACATCATGAAGATAAACATCACCATGAACAGCCTGAAACCAAACGAGCGCAAGAACTTGGGAATAGGCTTATGAGGCGAATACTTGGCCAACAAGCGGTCGTACATATTACCTCTCGGGCAGGCATTGCCACACCACCAACGCCCTTTCTTCACCGCAAACGCCACCGGAGCAACCATACAAACGAGGGCCAACAAGCCAATGATAGGATAGAAAAAGCCCACGACCAGATATACAAACAATATCCAATAAAGCGCATAACCCTTGGTAGGAAAATAACGATGAAATGTCTTTGAAGCCATAAAATAAGTTCATTTTTTTGATTACGGCTGCAAAATTATGAGCTTTAAGATAGAACAATGAATACTTTTACCTATCTTTACATAGACAAAATCTATCGTTATGACATTACAACAGTTGAAGTATATCATTGCCATCAATCGAAGTCTCAGCTTCGCGAAGGCCGCCGACGAACTTGGCGTTACCCAACCCACACTCAGCGCCATGCTGCAAAAATTAGAAGAAGAGCTCGATACCCGTATCTTTGAACGCAGCAACAAAAGCGTTAAACCCACGCCCGCCGGCGAGCAAATCATCCGCCAAGCCGAAAGAGCTTATAGCGAAGTAGAGCGTATCAGTGAACTTGTGGCCGAGGGAAAAGGCAACATCTCGGGCCATTTCTCCTTATCGGTAGGCCCCACGATAGCCCCTTATATCCTACCACAATTCATCAAAAGCTACGCCGAATACTATCCGCAAGTGAAGCTAAGCATAGCCGAGATGAAGGCCGCGACCGCTTTCGACGCCCTTGCCAACGGTCGCATCGACGCCGCCATAGCCATCAGCAGCCACCAACAGCAGGGCATTCTCGAGATACCTCTCTACACAGAGCGCTTTTGGGTGTACCTTTCCGAGCGCTGTTGGCGTAAATTACCTGTCTTCAAACCCGAGAATTTGGAGCATGAACAAATGTGGATCATGAAGGAAGCACAATGCTTGCGTGAGAGCGCTTTCAGCTTTTGCAAGGCCCGAAGCAAAGGCCGACGTGTTTACGAGGCCGGAAGTATCGACACGCTTATCCGCATTGTGGACCTCAACGGCGGCTTTACCATCATACCCGAGATGCACTTACCCTTCCTCACCGACCATCAACGACAAAACGTAAGGCGCATTGACGGCGACTATCTCTCGCAACGTCGCGTGTCGCTTTACGTAAAAGACGACTACATACGCCAACGCATGCTCAACACCATCAGCCAAACGCTGCTACGGTTCATGCCCGAAACCATGATGGAACCACGCATCAAACAGTTTGGTATCAAGCTGTAACAACGTTTTTGTCAAGTTTTATTCACTCCAAAAAGCGCATCCTAAATCGTTGAAATAGAGAAAGAAAAAGGCCAAAACATCGCTTCTTCCCTCCCCCAACGAGCCTACCGAGCGCCCAAAGCGGTGCTTTCGGCTTGCTAAAAGGCTGCCATTGACTTGCAAAAACATGTTTTTCGCCACCCGAAAGCAGCCCTTTCATGCGGTCAAAGCATAGCTATCAGAGCTTTCCAACGCCACAGCAATCACCTTAAATCATATAACCCGCTGATTTTAAAGCAATTACAAAACACATCAAAACTCGCATATTTGGCTGCAAAAAACTTTTTCTGACAAATAAACCGTCCTACAAAAGCCAAATGTAAAGAATATTCCGAATCATCCGAAACGTATTTTTATCAAAACAAGTCTGCATTTTCAAGCCTTCCTATTTCCATGTTCTACAAGATTACATTACCTTTGCAGCCATGATGCACTTCATCGATCTGACGCTGCTGGCCATCGCTTTGGCCATGGATTGCTTCACAGTATCCATCATCAGTGGCGTTATCCTGCGCCAACGGCTGTGGTTTACCATTCTCCGCATGTCCTTTCTGTTCGGCTTTTTCCAAGCAGTCATGCCACTGCTGGGCTGGATGGGCACGACACATTTCAGCCGTTACATCGAAGCCTACGACCATTGGATAGCCTTCGGGCTGCTGGCTTTCATCGGTGGACGCATGATTCGCGAGTCGTTTCTGCCCGAAGAAGCAAAGCATTTCGACCCCGTGAGCCTGAAATCGCAGCTCTTTTTGGCCGTCGCAACGAGCATTGACGCACTGGCTATAGGCATAACATTCGCCTTTACGGGCTACCGCACGCTCGGCAGCCTTACCCTCCCACTGGTCATCATCGGGCTGGTTTCGTTCTTCTTCAGTCTCACGGGCAACCTCTTTGGCATTCGTTTTGGCGGTTGCCTCTGCCGCCGTTTCAGGCCCGAGCTCATCGGCGGCATTATCCTTGTGGCTATCGGACTGAAAGTTTTGGTCAGTCATTTATCGCAATAGATTGCGAAGCGGCCCTTGGAACGCCATTTCCGACTTACGATTTGAAAGCAATTGACGTCCATCAAGAAATATAACCATTAGTTTATTCTCCACCCCTAAAAGCATGGGACCTGCTGAAAATGCGATAACTTTGCAGCGGTTTCGAGAGAGACCGTCAGGATAACCGAACCTGAAGAGTGGGTTCGGATTTTAGGATAACAACTTAAAAGGCGACTGCCTACGCAGCGCCAATAGGAGATTAAAACAATGGAAAGATTAACACAGAATGTAAAGAATGGACTCAAAAGATTTGCCGCTTCTTACGTAAAGGCAATGACCATCTACGGTGAAGCCATTCTTGCCAGCAAAGGTATCGCTTAACAAAGCGCCGACAGTTGATTAAAGCAACGATTCAGAACCAAAAATCCCTCCACGACCGATAGGCCATGGAGGGATTTATACGTTAAGGGTGTAATGTTGAGGAGGGGTTGGGGTGAAAATATAATAAGGTAATAAAAAAATAGTCATGACGCCATAAGGACTATAAAGGATAATCCCCATGGCGGCATGAAACAAGTTTGACTATGCCTTCGCCTTCTTTGTCTGCCATACAAAGAAAAGGATGAGGCAGACATAAGCCACGAGCGAACAGATTTCAGACAACGGATTGGCCAGCCACTCCTCACTGATGGGGTTGAAACCACCAAAGCGCAGCAGCGCGCTTACCACTCCCATCAAGGCTCCGCCGGCAATAAAGCCACTGGCAATGAGCGTACCCCGTTCTCCCCGGGCAGCGTTTGTCTTCTCATCTTTGCTGCGACTTGTGACATACCAGTTGACCGCGCCACCCACGAGAAGAGGAATATTGAGCTGCAAAGGAATGAACATACCCAAGGCAAAAGCCAACGCCGGAACCTTAAAGAACGTGAGGACAACGGCTATCAACGCACCTATGCCATAGAGAATCCATGGTGCGCCGGCGCCATTCATCATCGGTTCGATCACGGCTGCCATGGCATTGGCCTGCGGAGCTACCAAATGACCTGCCTGATTGGGGTCAAAGCCATAAGTATCATTGAGCAACATCATAACACCACCTACCGTTGCGGCGCTCACAAGCGTGCCTAAGAATTTCCAAGTTTCCTGCTTTTTAGGGGTCGTACCCAACCAATAACCTATTTTAAGGTCGGTAACGAAGCTGCCGGCCATGCTCAACGCCGTACAAACGACGCCACCCATGATCAGCGCTGCTACCATTCCGCCGGCTCCATTGAGCCCAACGGCAACCATAACCACGCTGGCCAAGATAAGCGTCATGAGCGTCATGCCCGACACGGGATTGCTACCTACAATGGCAATGGCATTGGCTGCCACCGTGGTAAAGAGGAAAGCGATCAGTGCCACCAGCAATATGGCTACCACGGCATAGAGCAAATTGTTCATCACACCGAACCAAAAGAAGATGAAAGTAACGACTATGGCTACCAAAGAGCCTATGGCGATAATCTTAAAGGATATGTCACGCTGCGTGCGAACAGCCTCTACATCGGCACTACTCTTGCCACTCATTTCCTTGGCTGCCAGTCCCACGGCGCTGCGAATAATGCCCCAGCTCTTGATAATGCCAATAATGCCGGCCATGGCGATACCGCCTATACCGATACTTTTACCATAAGTAGAGAATATCTGTTCGGGACTCATGGCACCTACAGCCGTTGTGACTTCTGTTCCTCCTATGTTGAGAACCGTGTCAGGGAATAGTAATGCCATGCCCGGAACGATAAACCACCAAACGGCCATGGAGCCCAAGCAAATAATAAAAGCGTATTTCAGACCGATAATGTAGCCCAAGCCGAGGACGGCCGCACCGGTATTGACCTTAAACACCAGCTTGGCTTGGTCGGCCAACTGCTGTCCCAAGCCCACCACACGGGTCGTAAAGTTCTCATTCCACCAGCCAAACGTAGCCACAATAAAGTCATAGAGCCCGCCCACAAGGCCCGAGATAAGAAGTGGCTTGGCCTGATTGCCACCCTTGGCACCCGACACAAGCACCTGCGTAGTGGCCGTAGCCTCGGGGAAAGGATACTTTCCGTGCATGTCGCTCACGAAATATTTGCGGAAAGGAATCAGGAAAAGAATGCCGATAATGCCACCAAGCGCCGAACTTAAGAATATTTTAAAGAACGAAGCCGTCATGTCCGGATACTTCGTTTGCAGGATATAGATGGCCGGAAGGGTAAAAATAGCACCGGCAACCACGGCTCCCGAGCAAGCGCCAATGCTTTGAATTATCACATTTTCGCCCAAAGCCTTCGACCGTTTGGCAGCCGTAGAAGCGCCAACAGCGATGATTGCGATGGGAATGGCGGCCTCGAAGACCTGCCCAACCTTTAGTCCCAAGTAGGCTGCGGCGGCCGAAAACAACACCGCCATCACTATTCCCCACGACACGGACCATACATTTACTTCCGGATAAACCTGCTCCGGCGACATAATAGGCTCATAACGCTCACCTTCATTCAACTCCCGGAACGCGTTTTCCGGCAATTGCATAGACTGCTTTTCCTTTTCTTCCATAATCATTTATTACATTTTTGCTTGCAAAGTTAAAGTAATTGGGCTGAAAAGCCAAATAATTGTCGTATATTTGCCGGTAGTCTAATCAATTATACCATGCGAAAAGCGATTATAACCAGCCTGCTTTTGGCCTGCTTCATGACAGCCTTGGCCATACCCGCAAAGCCCAATCTATGGAAAACATTGCGACTGAAAGACGGTACAACCGTAGAGGCCCGGCTCACAGGTGACGAATTTTCACATTATTATATAGACAAAGACGGCAACGGATATGCTAAAAACGGGGATTATTACGTAAGGCTCACCCCTCGTCAAATGGGACAACTCACAACCCGAAGCACGGCCGTCAAGGCTAAGAGAATGGCCCGATTGGCTCGTAATAGGGCCAGCCAAACCAACCGAGGAACCAAGCGGGGACTGATACTGCTTGTCAATTTTAAAGACATAAAACTCAAAGCGACACATACCATTGACACGTTTGAGAAGTTAGTCAACAAGAGTGGCTACAAAGAAGGCGACATCATAGGCAGCGTACATGACTATTTCCTTGCGCAAAGCAATGGGCTTTTCGACTTGTCTTTCGATGTAAAAGGTGTTTACCAATTGGAACATAATCGTGCCTATTATGGCGAAAACATCCAAAAGGACGGTGAAGATACCGACCGACGGCCCGGAGCCATGGTGGCCGAAGCGTGCCGGCTGGCCGATAACGACGTGGATTTCAAGGATTACGATTGGAACAACGACGGCGAGGTAGACCAAGTTTATATCATCTATCCCGGAAGAGGCGAAGCTGACAAAGGCAGCGAGGAGACGATTTGGCCCCACGAATGGAACTTGGAAAGTTCGGACTACGGACAATCACTACAACTCGACAAGACAGCCATCAATACCTATGCCTGCGGTCCGGAGCTTGATGGTAGCGACAAGCTATGCGGTATCGGCACCATTTGTCATGAGTTCAGCCACTGCTTGGGGCTCCCCGATTTCTACGATACAAGCTCGCAAGGCGCTACCGACATGGGAGTTTGGTCGCTAATGAGCTATGGCAACTTCGGCGGCAATGGCCATATTCCGACCGGATACACCGCTTACGAGAAGTGGTTATGCGGATGGCAGGAACCCACAGTGCTCCATAAGGACACTACCATCACCAATATGCAACCTATAAGCAGTAACGGCGAGACCTTCGTTATATACAATGACGCGAACAGTAATGAGTTCTACTTGCTTGAAAATAGGCAGACACAAGGATGGGACGCCGACTTACCCGACCGGGGACTGATGATTACGCACGTGGATTACGACCAAACACTATGGACTGACAACCAAGTCAACACGGAAGACAGCCATCCACGCTACGCTCTCATTACTGCTAATGGCAAGAAACCACCCTACTCTTTTAAATCGAAATTGGCCGAAGCACACAACTTATACCCCGATGGTACCAACCAAGAGTTGACCGATACGTCTGCTCCCTCGGCCACTCTATACAATGCCAACATTGACGGTTCCTTCCTGATGCACAAGGACATTAAGGAGATAACACAGCAGGAAGACCTTTCGATGAGCTTTCGCATCGCGATAAAAGAGCCCAAGAGCGCCGCGAAGACTGACACGTTATTCTACGAATCGTTCAAAGACTGTCAAGGAACGGGTGGCAACGACGGCAAATTCAGTGGCCGCATAGCTACCGCCAAGATATATACCGACAATGCGGGATGGACCTATAACAATGGTGGAGCGGGCAAAAGTTGCATGAAAGTGGGCAACAGTACCATCCCCGGAAGCCTCACCTCACCGACTATTTCCTTTAACGGCGACTACATTCTCACCGTGAGATTGGCCACATGGGTCAAGGATGGCAATACCGTGGATGTTCGTTTGGGCGACAGAATCATTGATGTGGCCCAAAACATCAGTAGTGACCATTTCACGACTTACAGCATGCCATTTTCCGCTAAAGGCTCTTATCAACTGATATTCACCGGAGCCAAACGCTTTTTTATCGATGATGTACTGATTATGAAGAAAGCAGAGACCACGGCCATATCAAATATTAAGGTAGAAAACAGCCATGTCCCATCGCCACACATCTACAACCTGAGAGGACAAAATATGGGTACTTCACTTCATAATTTACCACCCGGAATCTATATTGTCAATGGAAAGAAAGTGAGGAAATAGCAGGGAAGCTATGTTAAAGTTACATAACTTCCTCTATTTATCGCAAATAATAACTAAAAAGACTTGACTTGCTTGCAATAAATTGGTATCTTTGCACGCTTTCAATAAAGAGGTATATACGTATAGCATCCCATTTTGCCAAGGCCGACGACACGCTTTCAGGATGAAGATTTTGGCAAAATAGAAAGAAATTAGGTAAAAAGAATGAGACAACTAAAAATTCAGAAGAGTATTACAAACCGCTCCAGCGAGGCATTGGATAAGTACCTTGTTGAGATTGGACGTGCCCCATTGATTTCTATCGACGAAGAAATAGAGCTGGCACAGAAAATCAAAAAAGGTGGTCGCGAAGGCGAACGTGCTAAAGAAAAGTTGGTTACGGCCAACCTTAGATTCGTAGTTTCCGTGGCTAAGCAATACCAACACCAAGGCCTTTCCTTGACAGACTTAATTGACGAGGGCAATATAGGATTGGTAAAAGCCGCTGAAAAGTTTGATGAGACTCGTGGATTTAAATTTATATCCTACGCCGTTTGGTGGATTCGCCAAAGCATTCTGCAGGCTATCGCAGAGCAAAGTCGCATCGTAAGACTCCCCTTGAACCAAGTCGGATCACTCAATAAAATCAATAGGGAAATCAATAAGTTTGAGCAGGAGTTCCAGCGCAAGCCCTCATTGGCCGAGCTCTCCAACGTCACAAAGATAGAGGAAGAGAAGATAGACCAAAGTCTCATGGCCGACAGTCACCACGTAAGTATAGACGCTCCTTTCCAAGATGGCGAGGACAATAGTATGGTTGACATCATGGCTTCGGGCGATGACACACGCACCGACAAACAAGTAGACCACGAGTCGATGGCTTTGGAATTGGAAAGCGTACTGAAGAAAGTTCTGAAAGACCGGGAAATTACGATTATTCGTGAATGCTTTGGCATTGGTTGCCACGAGAAAGGACTGGAAGAAATTGGCGACCAATTGGGATTGACACGTGAGCGTGTGCGTCAGATTCGCGAAAAGAGTATCGCTAAACTGCGTGACAGCGGATATGCCCGCATTCTGATGAAATATTTAGGTTAGGAAAACGACCTATTTGTAACACCGATTACAATACAGAAAAGCTCGAAGTATTCACCATAAACAGTGAGAACTTCGAGTTTCTCATATAATCTTAAAAAAGCGTAAATCAACGGACTTATTCCGCTATTTTTCGTAATTTTGCAATCTCAATATATATAATGTATAATATATGGCTGGAACGAAACAAATAAAGACTGCGCTTATCTCAGTCTTTCACAAAGATGGTTTGGACAAATTGCTCGCCAAACTGAATCAGGAAGGAGTCAAATTTCTTAGCACGGGAGGTACTCAGCAGTTTATAGAATCCTTAGGTTATGAATGCCAAAAAGTAGAAGACGTTACCACGTACCCCTCTATTTTGGGCGGCCGAGTGAAGACTTTGCATCCAAAAGTATTTGGTGGAATCTTGGCCCGACGCGACAATGCCGGAGACGTTGAGCAGATGCAGCAGTATGAAATTCCTGCCATTGATCTTGTAATCGTTGACCTCTATCCCTTTGAGCAAACCGTTGCCAGCGGCGCTTCCGATGAAGATATTATCGAAAAGATAGATATTGGCGGCATTTCGTTAATCCGTGCCGGAGCCAAAAACTTTAAGGACGTTGTCATTGTGCCCAGCAAGGCCGAATATGAAGTCTTGTTGCAGATTTTGGAAGCTAAGGGCGCATGCACCGATTTGGCTGATCGCAAACTGTTCGCAGAGCGTGCTTTCGGGGTCAGCAGCCATTATGACACGGCCATCCACAGCTGGTTCGCAAAATAACCAAACAGACATTTACTTGAAACAATATAAATACGTAAGATAAATAAATGGGATTTTTTTCGTTTATACAAGAAATAGCGATGGACCTTGGCACGGCCAACACTATCATCATCAGCGATGACAAGATAGTAGTAGACGAACCATCCGTTGTAGCTCTTGACCGTCGCACCGACAAAATGATTGCCGTGGGGCAGAAGGCCAAGATGATGTATGAGAAAACACATGATAACATCCGCACCATACGCCCTTTAAGAGACGGCGTCATCGCAGACTTTACCGCCTGCGAACAGATGATGCGCGGTCTTATTAAAATGGTTCATACGGGTAGCCGTATCTATTCGCCATCATTGCGAATGGTTATCGGTGTACCATCAGGCAGCACAGAAGTGGAGTTGCGTGCCGTTCGTGACAGTGCGGAACACGCAGACGGACGTGATGTCTATCTGATTTTTGAACCCATGGCAGCAGCTATCGGTATCGGTATTGACGTGGAAGCTCCTGAAGGCAACATGATTGTTGACATCGGCGGTGGTAGCACCGAGATTGCCGTTATTTCATTGGGAGGTATCGTGAGCAACAACTCTATCCGCATAGCCGGTGACGATCTCACGGCTGACATCCAAGAATACATGAGCCGCCAGCACAATGTAAAGGTTAGTGAGCGTATGGCTGAACGTATCAAGATACACGTTGGCTCCGCTTTAACTGACTTGGGAGAAGAAGGTCCTGAGGACTATATCGTTCACGGACCTAACCGAATCACGGCACTACCTATGGAAGTACCGGTATGTTATCAGGAAATAGCTCACTGCTTGGATAAGACTGTTGCCAAGATAGAGAACGCCGTGTTAAGCGCTTTGGAGAATACACCTCCCGAACTTTACGCAGACATCGTGAAGAACGGTATTTACCTCTCCGGCGGTGGTGCGTTATTGCGTGGTCTTGACAAGCGTTTGACTGACAAAATCAATATTCCTTTCCATATCGCTGAAGACCCATTACACAGCGTAGCCAAAGGAGCGGGAATCGCACTTAAGAACGTTGACCGTTTTTCTTTCTTGATGAGATAAACAGAATTCATGAAGAATCTTTTAGATTTCTTAGCAAGATACAACCACTGGTTGCTTTTTATTATACTGGAAGTTGCAAGTTTTATCTTGCTCTTCCAGTTTAATAATTATCAGGGGAGCGTATGGTTTACTTCTGCCAATGCTGTCTCGGGAACACTATTCGAGATTAGTTCGGGCATAGAACAGTATTTCACGCTCACCAAGGTCAATCAGGAATTGACGCAAAGGAATCTATATTTGGAGCAACAAGTTCAACTACTGGCAGACTCTATTCAAAGACAGACCAAGGACTCCACTGTCTTACAAAGAAATCTTCAACAGACTTTAGCAAACTATAAATTGATTCCGGCTAAAGTCATTAGCAACACCATCAATCGCCGTGACAACTTCATAACGATAGACAAAGGGGCTAAAGACGGTATCAAAAAGGACATGGGAGTTGTCTGT
This sequence comes from Prevotella sp., assembly GCF_036570325.1. Taxonomy (GTDB): domain Bacteria; phylum Bacteroidota; class Bacteroidia; order Bacteroidales; family Bacteroidaceae; genus Prevotella. The sequence goes on along the minus strand of NZ_DATCYK010000095.1, from coordinate 80,147 downwards.
GGTAATGGTGTCGTAGGAATAGTTTACTTGGTTTCCGCCCATTATGCCATTGTTCTACCGGTTCTGAATTCACAATCAAACATCAGTTGCACCATCAAAGGCAGAGGATATTTCGGCTATCTGCATTGGACGGGTGGCGCAACGAACTTGGCATACGTCGACGATGTTCCGCGACATGCTCATTTTAAGTTGTACGATCAAGTCGTTACAAGCGGATACTCTTCCGTTTTTCCACCCGGTATCATCGTAGGAAAGATTTTGCATGTCTACAACTCTAACGATGGATTATCGTATAGGCTGAATGTCAAACTGTCTACAGATTTCGGCACACTTCGTGACGTTTGTGTGATTGATAACACACCCATGGAAGAGAGAATTCAAATTATGCAAGCCGCAAAAGATTCCATTAAGGTAAGGGAAGAATAAGCAACATGAATATTATCGCACCAAGACGCATCATCATATTTGTGCTATTGATTCTTGTACAGATACTGATTCTCAACCATATCCATCTCTTTGGATATGCTACTCCACTGTTGTATGTATCTTTCGTGCTGACTTTCAAGCGCAACTTTCCACGCTGGGCCATTCTAATTATCAGCTTTATATTGGGTGCAATCATTGATGTGTTCTCTAACACCCCGGGCGTTGCAATGGGCTCACTGACCCTTATAGGACTTATTCAGCCCACACTCTTGGAACTATTTGTTCCTCGTGACAGCGCCGAAGATTTGGAACCAAGCATGAAAAACCTTGGTATCAATAAGTTTATATTCTTCACTATCATCATTGTTTTTATATTCTGCTTGTGCTTCTTTACCTTAGAAACCTTCAACTTTTTCAACTGGATGAAGTGGATAGAATGTGTAGTAGGCTCTACCATCTTCACAACTATCTTGATATTGGTGCTTGAGAATATGCGTAAAAGATGAAAGACTATAATCTTGAAAACAGACGATTTATTATCGGTGGTATAGCGATTGCCATTGTAGTCGTATATATCATCCGTCTTTTTACGCTCCAATTGTTGAGCGATGATTATAAAAAGAACGCTGACAGTAATGCTTTTCTCAAGAAAATAGAATATCCCTCCCGCGGTATTATCAATGATAGGAACGGCACATTGTTGGTCTATAACCAGCCGGCCTATGACATCATGGTGATCATGAATGAGGCGAAAGAGCGTATTGACACCGTAGAATTTTGCCAAGCCCTTGGTATTACCAAAGACTTTTTCGTGAAACGCATGGCCGAAATCAAAGATCGGAATCTTAATCCCGGCTACTCCAGATTCACCCAACAGCTATTCATGAGCCAACTCTCCAACAAAGAGTTCAGCGTTTTTCAAGAAAAAATATTCCGTTTCCCGGGTTTCTATGTTCAAAAAAGAAGTATCCGTCAATATACATATCCCTACGCAGCTCATGTATTGGGTGATGTAGGAGAAGTATCAACCGGCGACATAGAAGAAGATGATTACTATCAGCCGGGTGATTATATTGGTAAACTTGGAGTGGAACGCTTTTACGAGAAAGCGCTAAGAGGGGAAAAAGGAGTACAAGTCTTGCTGCGTGACGCCCATGGTCGCATACAAGGCAAGTACCAAGAGGGCAAATACGACAAACGCCCCATAGCCGGAAAAGACCTGACCCTAAGCCTTGACATTAAACTTCAGGATTTGGGAGAGCGTTTGCTTGAAGGAAAAATTGGAAGCATTGTGGCCCTTGAGCCATCAACTGGAGAAGTTTTGTGTATGGTTTCCTCCCCTACCTATGATCCACGAAGGCTCGTGGGGCGCAACAGAGGCAAAATGCACAAGGCCCTTTCAAGAAATATATGGAAGCCATTGCTCAACAGAAGCATCATGGGGCAATACCCGCCGGGCTCCACTTTCAAGACGACACAAGCCCTTACCTACATGACCGAGGGGGTCATCACACCACATACGATGTTCCAATGCCACCACGGATTCTATCATCGCGGACTTCATGTAGGTTGCCACAGCCACTCCTCCCCCCTTAGTTTGGTTGAAGCAATCAGCACTTCTTGCAACAGTTACTTCTGCTGGGGCCTTTACTACATGATGGGTAACCGCAAAAAGTATCCTAATGTGGACTTTGCCATGGATACATGGCGTGACTATATGGTCAGCATGGGCTTCGGTTATAAATTAGGAATAGACTTGCCCGGAGAGAAACGAGGCCTGATTCCCAATGCCCAATTCTATGATAAAGCCTATAAAGGGTCATGGAACGGTCTGACAGTCATCAGTATCTCCATTGGCCAAGGTGAAGTAAACCTCACTCCATTGCAGATAGCCAACCTTGGAGCAACGATTGCCAACCGCGGCTATTATTATGTTCCACATGTTGTAAAGAAAGTAAAGGAAGAACCTTTAGACACAACATTCACCCATAAACGCCAAACCAAAGCCAACCGACGTTCGTATGATTACGTGGTGGCAGGCATGCGCTCATCCGTTCTTAAAGGCACTTGTAAACATTTGGCACGCTTGGATTTCCCCGTATGTGGCAAAACCGGTACAGCGCAAAACCGAGGACAAGACCACTCTGTCTTCATGGGCTTCGCACCAATGGATAATCCCAAGATAGCCATTGCCGTGTATGTGGAAAATGGAGGATTTGGTGCTGACTTCGCCGTGCCCATCGCCGGAGTTCTTTTTGAACAATATATGAAAGGTAAACTATCACCTTCAGCTGCCAAAGAAGCTGAAGCCTTGCAACATAGAAGAATAGCCTATGGCTCACATAACCGGTAAACAACCCAGCATATTACGCTCACTTGATTGGTGGACTATCTGCCTATACATCGCATTATTGGCCTTCGGATGGATCAGTGTGTGCGGAGCCAGCTATACTTATGGCGACACCGACATTCTAAGTTTCTCCACTCGCTCCGGCATGCAGATTGTTTGGATAGGCACATCTATATGCCTTGGCTTTGTACTTATAATGATGGACGACCGGCTATACGACACTTTCGCCTACGTTATCTATGCCGCCCTGCTGCTATTACTGTTCCTTACAATCTTCAATCCACATGAGATAAAAGGCTCACGCTCATGGTTGGTCTTGGGTCCACTGCGACTACAACCGGCGGAGTTTGCAAAATTCGCCACGGCATTGGCCGTCGCTAAATTCATGAGCATGTACGGATTTAACATCCATAAATGGAAACATTTTGCCACGGCAATAGCCATCGTCATTGTACCCATGCTCTTTATCGTAGCCCAAAAGGAAACAGGCTCCGCCTTGGTCTACCTCTCTTTCTTCCTCATGTTCTACCGCGAAGGCATGCCCGGCAGCATTTTATTTACGGGAGTGGCAATGGTTATTTACTTCGTTGTCGGCATAAGATATGAGGAAGTCATGCTTTTTGACACGCCAACCTCTATCGGAAAATTTATAGTTCTGCTGCTCGTACAATGCTTTTCCGCCATTATGGTCTACGTATATTGTGGCAACAAGAAACAAACACAATACATATTGGCCGGCAGCTTAGGCATTACCACAGTCTTCTTGTTATTCTCCATTTATGTCATCCCATTCGACATAGTTTGGATTCAGCTCTTTTTGAGCGTTATCCTTATAGGCTACTTGCTCTACCATTGGCTACGCTCAAGAGTAGGTCCCTACCTTTATATAACGCTCTTCACCATCGGTTCCATCGCGTTTTTCTATTCAGCGGACTATGTGCTCAACAATGTCATGGAGCCACATCAACGTGTACGCATTAATGTTTTGTTGGGACTTGACGAAGATTTAGCCGGTGCCGGTTATAATGTTCACCAAAGCGAAATAGCCATTGGCTCAGGAGGATTGCGGGGCAAAGGCTTTCTCAATGGCACACAAACCAAACTTAAATTTGTACCGGAACAAGATACTGACTTTATTTTCTGCACCGTTGGCGAAGAGGAAGGATTCTTAGGTTCTGCCGGCGTGCTCATCCTATTTCTTTTGCTCATCCTTCGCCTCATCCATCTTGCCGAGCGCCAACCGTTCAAGTTTGGACGCATATACGGATATTCTGTCCTAAGCATATTCCTTTTCCACGTGTTTATCAATGTGGGAATGGTACTGGGACTTACCCCGGTTATCGGAATTCCCCTGCCCTTCTTCAGTTATGGAGGCTCATCACTTTGGGGATTTACCTTCCTTCTCTTCATCTTCTTAAGGATAGACGCAGGAAGAAATCTCATCCGAAACTAAAAGCCCGGCTTGTTTCTTTATAAAATTGAAACAAGCCGGGCTTCTTACCTTTGCTTTACTTATAACTATTTCAGGCGTAACTGATAGCCTATATCACTGATACCGGGTAATATCTCACGTTTCATGTCATGTCGTATTCTTACCACAATGCTATCAGCCTCACGCAAAGAAATAGTTGATATAGGAAAATGATACTGATAATAACTAAGTCCCACGCCTAAGCTATTTCCACGTTCATCAATCAACTTGCAACTAAGCGTATCTACATGATGAACATTTGAGGGGCATATCATTTGGTCAACAATCAGTGTTAGCCCCATAAAAGGGTAGTCTGTCGTGATACGCAGCCCCAAATCAGCCTCATATTGACCGGCCTTAGCCATAGGACTTAGGCAGAAAACAAGCGTATCGTTCTTCTCCCAACCGGCAACGGGCGTATGCACATACCTATCATACACCTTATTCCCCGTACATGCCCCTGCCAAGAACATTATCAGAAGAAAACCAATCAGCCATCGGGACTTACCTATCATTCCCAAGTTTCTTTATTCTTTTTTATCACCGTCAGCCTTTTGACGATTATTTTCCTGACGTTGCTGCGCAGGACGGGCACTATTTTCTACAGAAGCACCACCTGCTTCCTGCTTTCCATTGCCACGAGGACGCCTATTCTTGTTACCCGAACGGTTGCCATTAGGGTTATTGTTCTTTTTCTTTCTCTTACTTTTATCAAAGCGGCTGATGTCACCTTCCAACAAATCCTTCGGCTTATTATCCTTGCGTGGCGTGCCATCCTCCTGCAAACTGGCGGGCTTCTCGCCACGGCGATTCATTTCTATAATCTCACGAACACGCCTCGTGGATATTGTCTCAAGGTTAGCCGCCAAATTCTTATCCGTAGAATAAGTAACCTGACCAGCCAAAATATCACCCTTAAAGAAGTAATAATCGTTATCAAGCGTTTGCAACTGAATCTCCTTGCTTGGCATTTTCCGTCCGGCCTCTACGTAAGCGTCAACCTCATAATTCATGCAACACTTCAGTTTGGCGCACATACCGGCCAACTTCTGTGGGTTTAATGAAATATCTTGGATACGAGCCGCATTCGTACTTACACTGACAAAATTCTTCATCCAAGTAGCGCAGCACAGCTCGCGGCCGCACGGTCCGGTACCGCCAATGCGCCCAGCTTCCTGCCGAGCGCCTATCTGCTTCATCTCAATACGCACATGGAACGCGTCGGCAAGCACCTTGATAAGCTGCCGGAAGTCAACTCGTTCGTCAGCGATGTAATAAAATATGGCCTTATTGCAATCACCCTGATACTCCACGTCGCCAATCTTCATCTGCAATCCCAAATCTTTGGCAATCTGGCGGCTCTGAATCATAGTGGCATGCTCACGGCTCTTTGCCTCATGATACTTCTCCATATCCACCGGCTTGGCTATGCGATAGATACGTCGAATATCATCGGGTGACTTTATATTGGCTTTCTTTACTTGCAGTTTTACCAATTGTCCGGTCAGCGTTACTACACCTATATCATGGCCCGGATTAGCCTCAACGGCCACAACATCACCTTTGTGCAAATCCAAATGGTTTACATTATGGTAATATCCCTTACGGGTATTCTTAAACTGAACCTCTACCAAATCAGTAGAAAGCGTATTACCGGGCACATCGGCTAACCAGTCGTATGTATTCAATTGCCGATCCTGACGACCACAGCCCTTGCAGCTCAGTCCTCGGTCACAACCATTGAACACTTGAAATTTCATATCTTTATAATCCATAAATTTTCAGGTCAACTCTCCTACACCACCCTGCCACATCATAGCCATCGGCATATAGAGTTTATATATTATATTGTTGCTATATATCTTTATAACTAATGTGTTACTTTTTAATCAGTAAAACGATGATCTGAAGCGCCAAATCGAAAAACACGATCTTAGCGTTGGCGTTCTGTCCGATGTCACGACGCGACTTCTGCAGCAACTCCGATATTTCCACTACATTGGCCTCGTTGATAAACCTTGCGAAGTTCTTGGAGAAGTTTTCTTCTTCCATCGTCATGTAATTCAGCTCGGGAAGTTTGAAATTGTACATAAAATTCTCACGTACCATCGACGAGAAATAAGCCAACATGCGACGTTGCTTCTCCCGACCGTAAGCCGCCACAACCTCGCTCCACTTTTTCAAACTCTTTATGTCGCGCTGGTAAGCCAACCGCATCAACATGATGAACATGTCAAGGAACTGCCGGTTTTCACTGCCGGCTTCCAAAGCGGCCAACGCTTTCAGCCAGTTGCCATCGGCCAAACGGGCTATCCGTCGGGCCACTTCCTCCTCCAAACCTCGCCTATCCATCAATGCCTGCCGAATAGCCTCCATTGACAAGCGCCGCATATCTATGCGTTGCACCCGGCTACGTATCGTGTCAATTATTTGGTCAGGCTCCTCGCACACCATAATAAATACAGTCTGCTGCGGTGGTTCCTCCAAAAGTTTCAGCAATTTATTGGCACATTCCTGATTCATACGCTCCGGCAGCCAAACTATGCAGACTTTATAACCGCCCTGATAGGATTTAAGGCTTAGCTTACGCAATAGCTCATCACTCTCTCCGGCGCCAATAATGGCTTGCTGATTGGCCGCGTCCATCTTGTCCAACCACTCATCCATGGAGAAATAAGCGCTCTCCGTGATAAGCTCGCGCCACTCTTTCGCAAAATCATCGCTTACCATTTTATGTTCGGACGAAGTTCCCGAAGGACGTATCACGGGATAAGAGAAATACAAATCAGGGTGTTCCCAATGCTTCAACATAGCCTCCGAATTGCGTATTTTCATGTCGTCAGTCAGAATAGAATGCCCATTCTCATCAGATTCGCCCAACAAGTAAGAGGCGAATGCCATGGCCATGGCCATCTTGCCGCAGCCCATCGGGCCACAAAACATCATGGCGTGGGGAAGACGTTCTTCCGCAACCATTTGAAGCAACCGATGTTTAGCTTCTTCCTGACCTATTACTTCACTAAATTTCATCAGAACATTTTTTGAACCATTTGCTGAATATTGCCTACTGCCAATAGCCCATAAACCGGCAAACCATCCGATACGAGCCATTACCTATGTACCATAGCCTTCCCGAAGGGAGCTACACCAAGAATGAGACATGCTTTTCCCCACCCGGTTGATTCATTACATCGGCAATACCCCTAATCGTTATCAATCGTGCAATATCGTTGCAAATTTACTAAAAAAACAGCTAACAAATCGCCGTTTGTAGAATATTTTACCATATCCCTTTGTCGTTTAAAGGATTCTTTTGTACTTTTGCGCAAATAACAAACCTACGTCTACACGATTATTATAGCTTTAAACACAAGTTTCTAATTATAAATCTAATATACAAATGAAACAAAATCAAACAGGCTCTAAGGCCTACCTATTCTCTATTGTCCTCGTTGCCGTCTTGGGAGGTCTGCTGTTCGGTTATGACACAGCCGTCATTTCGGGAGCTGAAAAAGGGTTACAAGCCTTTTTCCTTAACGCCCCTGACTTCCGCTACACCGACTTTATGCACGGCTTTACATCGTCCAGCGCACTGATTGGATGTATCATCGGCAGCTCTTTTTCCGGATTTTTTGCCAGCCGATTCGGCCGCAAGCGTTCGCTCATCTTCGCCGGAATCTGCTTCTTCTTGTCAGCGTGGGGGTCGATGAATCCCGAATCCTACGTTCTTCCCGATGGCAAACCTACCATGACTTTGCTCATTGTTTTCAATTTCTACCGTATCTTAGGTGGCATAGGTGTAGGCATGGCCTCCGCCATTTGTCCCATGTATATCGGCGAAGTTGCCCCCAGCAACATACGTGGTATGCTCGTTAGCTGGAATCAATTCGCCATTATCTTCGGTCAGTTGGTCGTATATTTCGTTAATTTCATTATCCTTGGCGACCACACCAACCCCATGATTGAGTCCATAGGCGAGGGCTTCAGCCGTGTATTACCCGGCAGTGACCCTTGGACTATAGCCACCGGTTGGCGCTATATGTTCGGTTCCGAATGTATCCCGGCCGGACTTTTTACCATTCTTATCTGCTTTGTTCCCGAAACACCGCGCTACCTTGTCATGATAGGACAGAACGACAAAGCCCTCAACATCCTCTCACGCATCAACGGAACCACGCAGGCCCAAACGATTATCAACGAGATTCAAAATACCATTTCGGTGAAAACAGAGAAGCTGTTCTCCTACGGTTTCATGTGCATTTTCGTGGGTATCATGCTTTCAGTCTTCCAACAAGCCATCGGAATTAACGCCGTTCTGTACTATGCTCCTCGTATATTCCAAGACATGGGCATGAGTAATCCCATGGTACAAACGGTCATCATGGGTGTCATCAATATCACCTTTACCCTCGTTGCCGTATTTACCGTGGAACGACTTGGCCGTAAGCCCCTGCTCATCAGTGGCTCCGTGGGAATGGCCATCGGAGCGTTTGGCGTGGCACTCACCTTTGGCAATCCAACCTTAGAGGTGATAACCATGCTCAGTATCATGGTTTACAGTGCCTGCTTCATGTTCAGTTGGGGTCCCATCTGCTGGGTTTATATCGCCGAAATATTCCCCAACACCATCCGTGGAGCCGCCGTTGCCATAGCCGTCGCATTCCAATGGATATTCAATTTCATCGTAAGCTCCACCTTCGTACCCATGTTTAATATGCACTTGGTGCCCGGCGACAACTTCGGTCATTGGTTTACCTATGGTCTTTACGGCCTCATCTGCATCGTTTCCGCCATCTTCGTTTGGCGCCTCGTGCCCGAGACAAAGGGTAAAACGCTTGAGGACATGAGTAAGCTGTGGAGGAAATAAACAGAAAAAGATAATAACTTGCAAAGAGATAAGAATATTTTACTATCTTTGTTATATTATCATTACATCTAACTTTTTAACCAAATTATTTATGAAAAAACTATGTTTCGTGGCATGTTTGCTATTGGCAACCGTCAGTTCGTTTGCACAACACAAGGTAGGTTCTGTTACTATTCAGCCTAAGTTGGGCCTTAACATCGCCAACATGAGCGACTCCGAAGACCCTGATCCACGTTTCGGACTGGTAGGAGGCGCAGAGTTGGAATACCAAACCAGCTCCATTATATCGCTGTCAGCTTCCCTTCTCTATTCACAGCAGGGCTGCAAGGACAATAGCGGTGGCTTTAACGGAACAGCCAAGATGGATTACCTTAACCTTCCCATACTTGCCAATGTCTATGTTGCTAAGGGATTAGCCGTAAAACTTGGTCTCCAACCCGGCTTTTTACTCAACGATAAAATAAAAGTTTCTGTCAATGGAGTTTCTTCTGAAGTTGATCTTGAGAAAGCACTCCATGCAGGCGGCTTCCCCGAAGCCAAAGTTTCCAGCTTCGTTTTGTCACTTCCCGTGGGAATTTCATACGAATTCAACAACGTTGTTGTAGACGCCCGTTACAATTTAGGACTAACCAAAGCCGTCAGCAACGTAGGAGAATCAATCAAACATAACGTATTCCAATTAACCGTAGGTTACAAATTCAAGGTAAAATAATACGCTATTAAGCTACAAATCAATACACAGCGGAGGCCCATCACACAAATGTGGGGCCTCCGCTTTTTTGTTTTCCCATTACGAAAACTCCTAAGCTGACGAATCAACCACGAACAAATCAATAATAGTAAGGCCGATCTTACGAAATAAAAAGCCCTCTTTTACCGTGCCGAAAAGGTGCTTTAAGGCGGTCAAAGGGCTGCTTTCGTAAAGTCAAAAGGGCCTTTTGACAAGCCGATATGTATGCTTTCGCAAGGGCAAAGAGGGCTTTCGGCCCAATAACTTTAGGGAAATTACCCGTCAAGATAGGGCTTTTCCGCTTTGATTTATCCACAGAATATGCTAACTTAGCGGCATAAACTCAAAATAAAAAGCATTATGAAAAGAACACAATGGCAATTTATGCTCACGCTATTGGTCATGTTGTTGGCCTTCAACATGAACATGGAAGCGGCAAAAAGGCTCGTTCAACGGGGAATGAACAAGCAGGAAGTTATCCAAATTCTGGGCAAGCCCCATAGCACCAGCTTCAATCCTTACGGCGAACAATGGGAATATTTGAAGAGCAGCCTGCTGGATTATGACCACAAAATCTTTGTTAGTTTCGATAGAAACGGCCGTGTCATCAGCTATCAAGACATCCCGTTGCGTCCCGGAGAGAACACTCCGCAACCCATTCTGCCTACCCCTCAAGTGCCCTATGGCGGTTATCCCGACATGGGACGCGGCTACCCCGACTATCCTTACATGGGGTACAGCATGAATGAACGTGACTTTTCTGTCTTACATAAGAAGGTAAAAGAGGCCGGTTTTGATGATAACAAACTCGCATTGGTCGAAGTTGCCACCTTGGGTTGCTACTATACGTGCGACCAATGCGCCAAGATTATCAACATGTTCTCCTTTTCCGACAACCAAATAAAGGCCCTCAAACTAATGGCCCACCATATTGTTGACCCCGAAAACGCCTATACCATTTATCGCATCTTCACTTTCAGCAGCGATAAAGACAAAGCGGCACGCATTCTGCAACGCCAACGTTATTGATAACTTATGCTCATCTGCCGCTTATCGGGGCAGATGGGCATAAGCTTTTACCTCATCCATAAAAAACCAAGCAGGGTAACCCACGCCGTAATGCCATGTAGGACACATGCCTAAAGTCGATACGTAAACTTTCACGTAGCGAGCTTTTACCGGCTGTTTTTCGGTTGCCGTGGCTTCCACGAACTTTATTTTCACATCCCGATCTTCCGCAAAATCAATTGGTTTGCCGAAGTTCTTGAATGTCGCTCCATCGGTTGAGACTTCATAGCGCACGCTTTTGGGCAGCAAAACCCATGCACCTAATTGATGCAAAAAGTCGCTTGTCAGAGTTTGGACAGACTTTTCCGAACCCAAGTCTACCACAAACTCAGCGTCGACACCTTCCCATCCTACCCATCCTTCCACGTAGCTGGTACCGCCATAAAGGCCATCGGTCAGTGCCGTTGTGGCGATTGGTTGATAGCGTTCGGCCGGCGTCTTCTGATAAGTCACCACTGCTCCGCGTGCCAAATTATCATCCGTCTCATTGGGAAGGAAGCGTTTCTCATACAAAGCACAATATTCCTCGGGCTTGTTGTTACGCTCATTCAGGGTCGGTATCTCGTATTCGGCACAACGTTCCTTGAAAGTGGCCAGCAAAGAGCGCACCTGCGCCACATTGGTCATAGGTTCCGTGCGGGCGATTTCCAACATAGCGTATTGCAAGGGCAGCCTGCTCACACGCACACGGTCGAGCCGCGGCTTGTCCTTGGCCACAACCTGCTCGGCCTTATCAAAGATTTCATTGTACGTTTTCAGCAGATTCTTATTGAGCATGCCGCTCTTATGGCTGATGGGCGAATCGTAAATCCAGAGCGGAATGCCCGAAGCCAGCAGTCCGCCTTGCATTATCCGCAAGTAATCGTAAAGGTATTTTCCGGCCATTCCGTAGTAACCGGCCAAGAAATGCTTGATAAGTTTATCCACGTCTTGGTCAGGATTCCACATCAGATTGGCTATCATGTAAGCCCGCAACTCCGAAAAGTCCGTTCCTTTGGTGCCATTGACCTGCTCAAACAACATCTTTGCCTTATTTGTTTTAAAGAGTTGGATGTTCTTTTGCAGGATATGGAAATTTGGGAAAGGGGCCACCACATTGTCGAAATTTATGCCATAATCCCATATAAACAAACTGTTGGCTATCTTGCTCCAGCCTTCCAATGCCGTCACAAACTCTTGTCCGCTTGCATTATCGGTCAATGGCACTTCACGCTTGCAATCGATGTCGCACAACATAATGCTTACATTGGGCTCCGGGCGCACATGTTTGGGCGGCGCCATCGTAAAGAGATAGGCCAACGTAGAGAACTCCTTATCGGGATAACGCTTGGCTAATTTGTTGAGAAAACGGACATAATTGCCCGAAACAGCACCCTCGTACTCATCCACGGCCGCACATTTATCACAATGGCAATTGGTGTTGTTACCGTCATTCTGACTGATGGAAATCATCTTCAGCCCCGGATTGGCGGCAAAAATAGAATCAAGCTGATGACAAACTTGCTCAAACAGCGCCTCGTTTGTCAGGCACCATTGGCTGTGATTGCCCGGTTGGCGCTTGCCATTAATCATCGAATACCACTCCGGATGGGCCTTGCCAAACACGGAGGCGGGCAATATGCGGTCAAAGGTATGCACCCACAAATTGGCGACAAACATTTCTTTCGGCTCTTCCAAGCCAAACCACAACCTATACATTTCGTCTTCGTTACCGTAACTTTGCGTCTGCCGATAACGAAAAGCGGGCTGCTCGGTCCATAGACTGATGGCAGGCACGACCAAAGTGGCCTTTTGCGGGGCGCACCATGAGTTCTTTGTATAATAATCACAGCCGAAATATTTACGCAACAAATGGGCCACTCCCAAGACAGCTCCTTTATCCCCACCACTCTTAATGGATAGGATTTCGCGTTTGTCGGTCATGATTTCAAAACCATCCTCACCTACTTTGTCCGACTTTCCGCCTATGACGACATCGCCCTTCCTCAAAATCGGGTCGGTAACGATTGGCAAGTTATCATTGCCCATGCGATGAATAAAGGTATTAAGAAGGCGTGCGGCCTGATGAGTTGTCCGCAAGGTGTCGGCCAAAACTATGCGTGCCTTGGCCTTGTGTTTGAAAGTGAGTGTCACTTGGGCCTGCCCGTATGTGCTCAAAAGGCAGACAGCGGCAAACAACCCTATCTTTTTTATTTCCATATTTTCGTGGTTTTAAAGAATAAGATAGAACATTAGATCACATGTTAGTTGAGCAAATATAGCCATTTATCACTATATCATTTGGGCTTTAACGACCTTTAACGTGCCCAAAGGGCCACTATCACCCGTCCGCTTTATCTTTGCATTCATAAAAGAAACATGAAATGAAACACTTATTCTGCTTATTTTTCTCTGTCCTACTGCCCGTTTCGACATTGGCGCAATCAGGTTCCACGGCCGAACCCGTGACTTATATAGGTGGTGAAATATGTAATCCACGCTTGCACGAGGGTGGTTTTCGCTACGCCATTGGCACAGAGAACATTCAGGTTATGCGTGCCAACCGCAGTCATCCCGTCATTGCCGATGATTACGGATGGACTTATAACCACGCACCCAACATGACTTACTGGAACGGCAAGTTTTATTTGGAATATCTTTCCAACCCCGTTGACGAGCACCAGCCACCCGGTCACACCCTCATGGTTACTTCCACGGACGGCCGTCATTGGGAAAAACCGGTTGTGGCGTTCCCCGTTTACAAGGCACCGCAAGGAGTTTCTTTTCCCAAACCTTACTATGGCTACATCATGCACCAGCGTATGGGCTTTTACCAAGCGCCCAACGGCAAACTGCTTATCGTGGCTTTCTACGGCCACAGCTATGATCCGTTCAAGGAGGGAGGTATCGGTCGGGTGGCAAGAGAGGTGAAAAAAGATGGCACTTTGGGCCCGATATACTTCATTCGCTACTCTTCTCACGCCTCATGGAACGCCGGTAACACCGCTTATCCATTCTTTACATCGTCCAAAGACCAAGGTTTCAAGGCCGCATGCCGGGCTTTGCTCAATGATAAGCTCAAGACTTTGCAATGGATTGATGAGGACCGAGGGCTCGATGGCTTCTATTCGCTGAAGGATTCCATCAACCGTGTGCAGGCCACATCCTATTTTCACCGCAAAGATGGCAAGGTGGTCGCCCTATGGAAATGGTCATACGCTGCGCTGTCGGCCGACGAAGGACAAAGTTGGTCCACACCGGTCAGGGTGCCATCGCTCATCATGGCCGGTGGCAAACAGTGGGGTCAACGAACCGCCGACGGCCGCTACGCCATCAGCTACAACCCCATTGAGACCCAGCCTTACCGCTATCCACTCGTTACAATCAGCAGTAACGACGGTATCGTGTTCGACTCTATCGGGGTGGTACATGGCGAGGTACCGCCTCGACGGTTCATGGGCGAGAATAAAGACTTCGGCCCATGCTACGTGCGTGGTATCACTGAAGGCGAGCAGACGCCTCCCAACGACAACAACATGTGGCTATGTTACAGCGTCAATAAAGAAGATATATGGGTGAGCCGGGTACAACTGCCCATCCGAACGACATGGCAAGGACCTGTCAATGATAACTTCGACAACATTGAACCCAATGCCGTCATCCCTAATTGGAATATCTATCGGCCGCAATGGTGCCCCGTCTTTATCAATAAGGACCACCGTCTCTGTCTCTCCGACTCCGATCCTTACGACTATGCCCGGGCTATCCGAGTGTTTGAAAACACAAAAGAAGCGACTATCAGCTTCAATTTGGGTGTGGAAAAAGAAAATAACGAACCGTTTGAAGTGGATGTTACCGACCGTCACGGTGAGCGTGTGGCCGTCCTGCGGTTCCACGAAGGCCTCATCACACTCAACGGACAAGCCTGCGGAACGTATGGTCCCACACTATGGATGACTATAAAACTACACCTCGACGGACAGTCCGTAAGCTATGGCAGCACTACGGTTCCCTATCTGCATGCCGTGAAAGGCATTGAGCGAATCAGCTTCCGAACAGGCGAATATCGAAATCTGCCCGACCGCAACACGCCTAACCAAACGCCGGCCCCTCCACTTCCGGGCTGCGACGAGCCTCTCAAGGCTGCCACATATTTGATAGACAACCTCGTGATACAGTAAGAATGTAACAAAATAAATTGCCCCCTGAAAAATCAGAAAAGACTTTTTCAGGGGGCAATTGTATATAAAAACGTGGCTTTATCTTATGCTTAAAATTTCTTCATCGGTCAGTTCCACCACTTTACCTTGGACCAACGACTCTCTCGTAAGGATGGCCCGCTGGTTGGAAGAGCCTCTAAAAAGCAAGTCAGTGTTGCGCAACGACTCCACGTAAGGCCCATCCATCAACACATCTATTTGCTCAAGCAAAGCCCGATGGATAGGAAGTTCCGTGAGTTGTTCAAAGCGATAACCCGTGAAACACCAGATACTCTTGTCTGAATGCTGCCTGATGGCCTTCGCCAACTCCAAGAATCCCTCGGCCTGAAACATGGGATCACCTCCCGTGAAGGTAACGTTGGCAAACGGATCGGACAATATTTCGTCTAAAATATCCGCTGTCGACCTCATCGTTCCGCCGTGAATATCCCATGACTGTGGGTTATGACAGCCTTTACAGCCATGCGGACATCCCGCGCTATAAACGGAAGTACGAAATCCCGGACCATCAACCATCGTGTCATGCACGATTTGCAGCACACTGATCATAAGACTATTGCGCCTTGGGAGTGTCTACATGAGTCACACGGTCGTTGAGTTCGGCCAACTTAGCCTGATTCCAACGGTCGGTCGTACCTACCAAGTAACCGGTAATACGCTGCAACTTATCAATGTGATGGCTGCCACACTTCGGGCAAGTTTCCATTTCGGCGTCCGCATTCTCATAGCCACATTCCATGCAACGGTTGCGATTATGATTCACCGAACCATAGCCCAAGTTATACTTATCCATCATATCGACCACGCTCATGATGACTTGTGGATTGTGCGTAGCGTCACCGTCAATCTCCACATAGAAGATATGACCACCCAAAGTCAACTGATGATAAGGCGCTTCAACCTGTGCCTTGTGCAAGGCAGGGCACTTATAATAAACGGGAACATGGTTGGAATTGGTGTAATAATCACGGTCTGTAACGCCCGGAATTACGCCGAATTCCTTACGATCCTTCTTTGTGAACTTACCTGAAAGACCTTCAGCCGGTGTTGCCAAGATAGAATAATTGTGCTGATAGCGCTCTGAGAAGTCCTTGGCACGGTCACGCATGTACGTAATTATCCGTAATCCCAGCTCCTGAGCAGCCTCGCTCTCACCATGGTGATGGCCTACGAGCGCTTTCAAGCACTCTGCCAAACCAATGAAACCGATACCTAAGGTGCCTTGATTGATAACACTTTCGATGGTATCCTCGCTCTTCAACTTGTCGCTACCTATCCAAAGTTTCGACATGAGCAGTGGATATTGCTTGGCAAAGGCAGTCTTTTGGAACTGGAAACGCTCATCCAACTGACGTGCAGTCACCTCCAACATGTTGTCGAGCTTGGCAAAGAACTTGTCTATACGCTGCTGCTCATCCTCTACGCTCATGCACTCAATGGCCAAACGCACAATGTTAATGGTAGAGAAGCTAAGGTTTCCGCGACCCACAGAGGTCTTCTCGCCGAAGCGATTCTCAAAAACACGGGTACGACAACCCATTGTTGCCACCTCGTTAATGTACCGTTTGGGGTCATCGGCACGCCATGCGTCGCTCTGATTGAACGTTGCGTCGAGGTTGAGGAAGTTGGGGAAGAAGCGACGAGCTGTCACCTTGCAGGCCAGCTGATAAAGATCGTAGTTGCGATCCTCGGGCAAATAGTTCACGCCACGCTTCTTCTTCCATATTTGAATAGGGAAAATAGCGGTCTCACCATCGCCCACTCCCTCGTAGGTCGACTTCAATATCTCACGCATTACGCAACGACCCTCGGCCGAAGTGTCGGTACCATAGTTGATACTTGAGAACACCACCTGATTACCACCACGCGAATGGATGGTATTCATGTTGTGAATAAAGGCCTCCATCGACTGATGTACACGTGCCACAGTTCTGTTAATAGCAAACTGAACCACACGCTCATCGCCCTCAAGACCATCCAACTCACGTGAAAGATAGTCGTCAATAGGACATTCATACAAATGAGCGAAGTCCTTGCCATAGAGTTTTTCAAGGCCTTTCACCTCTTCTATATAGCTTGAACGTACGAAAGGAGCCAAATAAAAGTCGAATGCCGGGATGGCCTGACCACCGTGCATTTCGTTCTGCGCGCACTCCAAGGAGATACAAGCCAGCACCGAAGCCGTCTCAATACGCTTGGCCGGACGCGACGAACCATGGCCGGCCGTGAAGCCTTCGTTCAAGATGCGGTCCAACGGGTGCTGACAACAAGTGAGCGACTTGGTGGGATAATAGTCTTTATCGTGGATATGTACGTAGTTATGTTCCACGGCGTCGCGCACGTCTTCCGACAAAAGATAGTCGTCAACGAAAGGTTTGGTCGTTTCCGAGGCAAACTTCATCATCATGCCGGCAGGCGTGTCGGCATTCATGTTGGCATTCTCACGAGTGACGTCGTTGGACTTAATGTTCACAATATCCAAGAACACGTCACGCGTCTTAGCCTTGCGGGCAATGGAACGCTGGTTGCGATACTGGATATAAGCCTTGGCCACATCCTTTCGCGAACTGCGCATCAACTCTATTTCCACAGCGTCCTGAATAGCCTCGACAGTCATCTGAGGCTTTCCTTTATATATAATGTGGCTGGAGATTTTCTCTATCAAATTCTCGTCCTCACCCTTCTCGGTGTGCAACATTGCCTTACGGATGGCGGCCATGATCTTTTGTTCGTTGAAGCCAACTATGCGACCATCACGCTTTACTACGGTTTGTATCATTTTTTATGCTCTTGTTAATTAAAAAGAAGTAGGTTAATTCTCGAGCGCAAAGATAATAAATATAATGATACAATTATCGTTTTGGAAAACTTTTAGCGTGTTAATATTTGTCAATACGCTAATTATCAACTATTTATAAAATATAAATGGAAAACTTTTAATAAAATAACAAACAAATTGTTTTCCTAAAAAGGCAACCACAATGATAATAAATTTAAATGAGATTACCAAATAAAAGATGTGATATTTGCAATAAAAAAAGCCCCCGAAGAGGAGTTACGACATGGTATCAGGCAGAAAATCACGGCATTGGATGGACTTACTTCACCCAATGCCGCAACCCAATTATTTAGACAAAGAATCAATTAGAACGCATAAACAAGGCCTACGTTCAACACAGCCCGGTCGACATCGGAAACAAACTGATAATAACTTTCGGCGGTCAAACGGAGGTCTCGCGTGATATTAAACTGCAAACCACCACCCAAATTAAAGCCGGAGCGCAGGTCATCCACATCTACGGTAACCAAATCAGCGTGTACATTCACCAATCCTACGCCACCGAGAGGATATAACTTAAAGCGATCGGTAATGTCGAAGATGTAATGCAGGTTGGCATTAAGGTCCCAACTACGCACTCCATCCTCCGCAGGATAGAAGTTAGCGGTCAACTCCGGCCTGAAATGGCGGTCAATCTGATAGCGTCCCACTACACCAATACCCGCATGGGGCTTATCAAAACTGTAATTCAAACGGGCTCCCAATTCAATCGTTCCTTTCTGCGCAAAGCCACTAACAGCCGTTAGCGCAAAAGCAAATAGTAAAAATAACTTCTTCATTATCTTATTCAAACATTAAAAGTATATAGTAAGATAACGGTCAACGCTCCAAAATATTATAGCTACCAATGCGAAACCACAAAAGCAGCCATAATAATATATAAGGTAAAAAATATGTTTTCAGTACCCAACACCCCTACTAAACTCTTTAAAATTCAAGGCCATAGACGCATTAATACCGTCAGAAATTTGACGGTTTACAAAGAATAAACTATTTTTGCGATATAAACGACCGTATAACAAGCCTTTTAAGGAACGCCCCTTCCCTATCGAAAATCATACGAAAGAGGCCTACCTATTCTTTTTTATATACTTATCTTACTGTTTTTTATTATACTGACGAACATGAAACAATCAAGTCTTTGGATGGGACTGCTGCTCCTATGGCTAAGCAGCATGGCTCCATCGCAAGTGGCGGCGCAGAAAAACGACCGCAACCAACCAACCCTGCCCGGCAGGGACGGCCATAAATATGTGCCTTACGAGCAACGAAAAGGCAACGAATCAGTCGTGTATTTCACTCGTAACCTATCGGCCGAGGGGCTCATCAAAGCCTATGAGCAGGTAAAGGGCAACATCATGGGCAAGGTAGGCGTAAAACTCCACACCGGCGAACCGCAGGGACCGAACATCTTACCACGCCAATGGGTGAAGTCGCTCATGGAGAAAGAACTGGCTGACGCCAACATCGTGGAGACCAATACCTACTACAAAGGCGACCGATACACCACCGAGCAACACCGTAAAACGCTGGACGTAAACGGCTGGAACTTCTGTTCCGTAGACATCATGGACGCTGAAGACACAGTGACCATTCCCGTCAAAGGCGGCAAATGGTTCACGAAAATGTCAGTGGGAAGCCACATGCTCCGCTACAACTCACTCGTAATGCTGACCCATTTCAAGGGACACACACAAGGAGGCTTCGGCGGTTCCAACAAGAACATAGGCATAGGATGTGCCGATGGGCGCATGGGAAAAGCATGGATCCATACCACTCCGGGCCAACCCAACCAATGGGACATACGCGAAGAGGAGTTTATGGAACGCATGACCGAGTCAACCAAAGCCACGATAGATTACTTCGGAAAGCATGTGGCCTATGTAAATGTCATGCGAAATATGTCAGTTTCATGCGACTGCGAGGACATTCACGCCGCTCCGGTGGTCACACCCAACGTGGGAATCCTGTCATCTACCGACGTATTAGCCATTGATCAGGCCTGCGTAGACATTATTTACGCCTTGACAGCCGGCGAACATCACGACCTCGTAGAGCGCATAGAAACACGCCATGGGCTGCGCCAGCTCTCCTACATGAAGGAACTCGGCATGGGCAACGATAAGTATGTACTCATAGATTTGGATAATGGCGGCAAGCGCATCACGGCCGCTGACGCAGCCAAAGGGCTGAAGCCTTTTGTAAGTGATAATCAAAAATAAAGGCGAATGTATGTAAAAATAAAATAAACGCTATCCATTCGCTATACAAGAGAATAAAAACAGCCACCCAAAAGCGACTGACGAGGGAAAACAAAAAAGAGACATTGCACAGCAGCGCAATGTCTCTTTTTATTTCTTTTGTCGAAAAGGAGATGCGAATTAAGCCTTAGAGATGGTACGCTTCTCCTGAATACGGGCAGCCTTACCGGTAAGATTACGCAAATAGTAAAGCTTAGCACGACGTACTTTACCACGCTTGTTCACCTCGATAGAATCGATGTTGGGTGACTCGATGGGGAAAATACGCTCTACACCAATCGTTCCAGACATCTTGCGAACGGTGAAACGCTTCTTGTCACCATGGCCGGCAATCTTAATTACCACACCACGATAGAGCTGGATACGCTCTTTTGAACCCTCGACGATTTTGTAAGCGACAGTGACAGTATCACCGGCCTTGAATTCCGGAAACTGCTTGCCGGTTGCAAATGCTTCTTCAGCAACTTTAATTAAATCCATTATTTTGATAATTAAATATTGTTTGTCGTTCCAACGCAACATATCTTGCAACTCGTCTGCAACGAAAGCGGTTACGCCGAAAAGCGCTGCAAAGGTAGCACATTTCCCGCTGACAGCCAAATGTTTATCTATCTTTTTAAGAATAGGCATGGAGAAAACATGCCACAGATGCGCCGACAGCCCATGCGCTTGGCGGGGCTTCCGAATGCTCAAGCCATACGAGCGGCAGAGCGGATAGCCATGGACCACATTCTCAAAGCAGCCCTCTGACCTTATCATAAAGGGCTTTTGATCGTCCCAAAGCGGTGCTTTGGGGAGCCAAGAAGGCTGCTTTGAGAAAGCCTTTTATCCACTGCCGAGCGCAGAAAGCAAAATTGACGACACGAAACTTGCGCATAACTGCCGTTTTTACAATGATTTTCAATAACTTTGCAGATATAACCCGTAACGGCAGCGACGATTAAAACAGTGGTTCTCAATATGCCTTCACATAACATACAGCTCAATGCCTTTGCGTGGTTACACCTTATTTTATTATATAACATCGTAATGATATGTTGAAATTAAAACACATTTTTCTGGGTGCCGGCATGTCGCTTGTCGTGTTGGGCTCATGCAAATCGCAGTATCAACCGGACTCCATCCGGCGTACAAGAATCCTTATCGACAGCAGGTATGATGCCCATCCCGACCCAATGGCCATGCAAGTCATCGGCAAATATCAACCTACGGTCGACTCGGTGATGAGCCCCGTCGTAGGCTACGCTGCCAACGACATGGCCGCAAGGCAGCCCGAGAGCAACCTCTCCAACCTATTGGCCGACATCTTGGTATGGGGCGGCAAGGCTTTTAATGAGCAACCCGACTTCTCTGTCTACAACATGGGCGGTATCAGGGCCGCACTCTCCAAAGGAAAGGTAACCTATGGCGACGTGCTCGACGTGGCCCCATTTGAGAACAAGATTTGTTTCATGACACTTTCAGGCGCTAAAGTCATTGAACTTTTCCAACAAATAGCCCTTTTGGGTGGTCAAGGAGTGAGCCACGGCGTGGAGATGGCGTTCTCGGCCGACCATAAAATGACCTCACTGACCATCAACGGCAAGACGGTAGACCCGGCAGCCTCGTACAGAATAGCCACACTCGACTATTTGGCACAAGGCAATGACGGCCTCACGGCTTTCCAAGCAGGCACGAATATCCTATCACCACAAGAGGAACGCAACAACGTGAGATACATCATCATGGACTATTTCCGTGAGAAAATGAAAGCCGGAGAAAAGGTGTCCTCGAAAGTTGAGGGCAGAATTGTCAGAAAATAATCATCATTTTATCCAAAGAATACGCAACTATGAAAATGAAATATATTCTTACACTCATGTTGTTGGCCATCGTCACCGGTACCATGGCCCAAAAACAACTGGTAATACTGCATACCAACGACACGCATAGCACCATATTCCCGCTGAACGTTAACTTGGCCGACACGATGAAAGCAGGACGCGGCGGGTTCATGCGGCGAGTGGCAATGCTTGAGCAGGAGCGCAAGGCTGAGCCTGAATTGCTGCTTTTCGACAGCGGCGATTTCTCACAAGGATCGGCCTACTACACCATGTTCAAGGGCGACACGGAGATAGAATTGATGAATTTGATGCACTACGACGCGGTAACCATCGGCAATCATGAGTTTGATTTTGGGCTTGAGAACATGGCCCGAATTTTCAAAAAGGCCAATTTCCCCATCGTATGCGCCAACTACGACTTCACGGGAACTGTTGTTGAGGGACTTGTAAAGCCTTATGTCATCGTGAAAAGAAAAGGGCTGCGCATCGGTGTTTTCGGCATTTCGCCCAAAATGGATGGGCTTGTTGACAAGACGAAGTGTCAGGGTGTGAAATTCCTCGACCCTGCAACGGAAGCGCAAAAGATAGTCAACACGCTAAGAAAACAAAAATGTGACCTCATCATCTGCCTATCGCACTTGGGCTGGCAGGTACGTGGCATTGACGACGAGCAGCTTATCAAGAACACGAAGGGCATAGACTTGGTGCTGGGAGGGCACTCTCACAGCTTCTTTGAAAAGCTGGAATACGCTAAAAACAAGGACGGTAAGGACGTTCCTGTGGACCAAAATGGCAAGCATGCCATCTTCGTTGGCAAGATGGTACTTGACATGGTAAAAAAATAAACGGGCCAAAACGTGGACCGACGCGTAATCGGTTACTCGAAATAAAAGGTCAACGCAATGATATGAGAGCGTGCTTCTTTCACACTGTTGGTGTAAGGAAGCATGCTCTTATCGTCTAACCGCTTGGCATGTTTCTTATCTAAACTGTTGAGAAGGCTGAACATATACTTCAACTCGGGACGTAACTTAAAATAAGGAAGGTAAATATCGACGCCCATTCCCACCTCGGCCAGCAGGTCATATTTCTTCAATTTAAGATAATCATGGGTCTTCCCATCCAAATTGAGCATGGGACTCAAGCCACCAAGCAGGTAAGGACGCACGTTATTAAGCCGCGGACCATCGAAAAGAAGCTCGGCAGAAGTAGCTATATAGACTGTTTTCATGTCCTGATGACGCTCCCCCTGCACGGCATTATCGGCCATCATATCTTGAAACTTGATATGCCGGCTGCCGAAAAAGAGCGAGGGAGCCAGCCGGAGTTGGAAGTTCTCGGTAAGTCGGAACTCGCCCAATACGCCTACCTGAAAGCCTGCGTCCCACCTGCTTTGGTCGGTAGTAATCAGTCGCTGATGGGGGGTGCCGTCATCATCGGTTATCGTTTGCATACCCACATTCACAAACTTTAGGTCCTGCAAATGTGTGCCCAGCAAAATACCAAAATGAAATGGGCGCAAATCGGCATAGGGACGATTCTGTACAGTCCTTGTTTGCCCGTTCGCACCGACAAGAAAAAGTAGGATAAAAGATATAATTGAAATCAGTCGTCTCATGCTTTGAAAACGCAAAATCAGGCTGTTTATTATACGACTAACCATTCATTTGTTACGATATGTCCCGGCGCTCATAACTTTACAAGGGGGCTTTGAACGCCTTGCTTGCCTATCACCATTCACTGATAGGCACAAAAAAAGCGAAGCATTGAAGCCTCGCTTTATTTCTTTTTCGGTCTATTCCTTAGCCAAGAGAGATTGCCTCATTGGGGCAAACATCTGCACATGTGCCACATTCTGTGCACATATCAGGATTGATTGAATAGATATCGCCTTCAGAAATTGCGCCAACAGGACACTCGTCAATACATGTTCCGCAAGCAATGCAGTCGTTACTAATTACGTAAGCCATAATATAAATGATTTAATTAATATAATATAAACTTGTCAAGGGATATACCCATTTCTTATGATGCAAAGTTACATAAATATTTCTAAATACCTAATATTAGGTATAACAATTTTATTTATTTTGCCATCAATATCATATTATTGATTCTTAACTACTCTCTCGATAGATTCTTTCAAAGACCTATAATTAATATGTAACGCAGGCTAAGGGATTCTTCGCTACCACATAACTGCAACTTGTAAAGCTCTGTTATTGAGACTCTTACACAACAGATAACATCATGCGTATGACTTAACAGCCTTTTTACAAGAATATAATAGATGGAATTCTTCCCTTCGGTAACCGGGTAATAACCCATGAGAAGACAATAAAATATAGCTAGTTTTATAACCTACCTACATCTTCTGAATAAATACGGTAAAGAAGAATGCTTAGCAAACTATATCAAGCAAATAGGAAGCCCTCTACACAAAGAAGTTACAAGCCCTTTTGATAGGTACTTATTACAAAAGCGACAATTAAAAAAGGTGCGTCAAAATTTCTTTTGACGCACCTTGTATCTTTTATAAACCAACTACTGCTTATTTGCCTAAGGCTGCTTTAGCGGTAGCATTTTCGGGATCGATTTCCAAAATAGAGTTCCAATAAGTCTTGGCTGTAGCTACGTCCTTTTTCAAAGTGTAGTAATAGCCCAAGTATTGGTAGGCCTCTACCAAGCGATTATCGTCATAGTCGCCCTTCTCTGTATGGCTCTTGATAATCTCAATCAACTTCTCATAATGAGGTTTGGCAGTACCCAACTTTGTCTCGGGGTCCAATGCGAAACCAATATGTGCTCTGTAATAAGTAGCAAAGTCAGCTGCGCTGGGGAACTTCTCGGCCATGTCCGCATAAACGGCGTCAGCCTTAGCGTACGCTTCCTTCTGTGCGGCACCGGTAGACTTCTCTGCCTGATTCATCCACATCTTGGCTAACTCATTATAATCGGTAGCATTGATGGTTGCAAGGCTCTTCAAATAAGTGTCGAAAGTTTCAGCGGCCTTATTGATGTTGCCCATTTCTGAATAAGCAGAAGCAATATTCTTCAACGCATCGCTCTTATCAGCGGCATTAACTTCATTATGATTAAGGCTCAAGTTGAACATATCAATAGCCTTCTGATATTCCTTATTACCGGAATAAGCATAACCATAATAGAGGTAGTCGCTTGCTGTTATCTTGGTAGAATCGCTCTGATTGAACAACTTATCCGCATAGCTAAGCGCCTCGGGGTATCTCTTCAAGTTAGTAAGGTTGAAGAAAGAAAGACGGTTAAGCGCCGGATTGCGTGGGAACTTGTTGTTACCAAACTGTGAAAGTTCAAGACTCTTGTCGAACTGACCAAGCAAGAAATGATCCAATGAATAGCTAACCAAATCATTGTCCTCTAACTTGTTTTGATCTACCTTTGCGTAATATTCGATAGCCTTCTTAATGTTTCCGGCCTTATCGTAAATCTGTGCGCTGATAACATCTACCGGATAATCGGGACGCTGTCTGCGAAGTTCCTCCAACTTAGCTACAGATGCGGATGGAGAAGTCTTGCTGTTAATCTGCGCATACTTACGATAGCCTTCCGGATTCTTAGGATCAAAGTAGGTAGCTTGCTCATACCATGCGGAAGCAGCACCACCGTTGTCTTTAATTACTTCAATATCACCGGCCAAAATGTAAGCGGGACCGTATTGTTTGCCCTTTTCCATGGCGAATTGAACGTACTTTGAAGCGTTTGCCGTGTCTTGTACATCCAAGTAAGCACGAGCAATGGCTGTCAAAACAACAGGGTTCTTCTTGTTCTTCTTGTAGATAGCCTTAACTTGATCCGCTACATCGGTCTTCGACTTAATGATTTTTGTTACTTGGTCAATAGTGGCCTTGTCATCATTCTGTGCCATCGTGGGAACTGCAAAGCCCATCATGAAAGCACCAACCAACAGATATTTTATTACTCTCATAGTCTTTATTTGTTTTAAGTTAATAAACGATTTAATACTCTTATCCGTCTTTCCTTGCTGACGAAAGTAAAATAGTTTGGTTTATCCGAAACGCTTCTTTTATACCTTTTTTACTATTTCTTACTACTTATTTTACTATTTGCTCCTACTTAGTGACATGTACGTTGCGAATAGTCAGGCTGCCATAAGCTGGTAAAAGTCCTGAACGAAGCACTATTCTCTGTCCCTTGTCCTGAGAAATAATAAAATTAGAGAATCCCGTAGGCAAGCCCATGTGTGTATCATTCAATAATATATAGAGTGTACGCACCAACGGATAACTGCTATTATAGAAATAATACTGATAAGGCTTCCAACTGTTAGCCACATTGGCTACGGGAAGAGAGGTCACAGCCATCGGACGGATTTCCTTCCTAAACATCAGATTGGTAGAATCGCGCTTATCATTGAGCCAATTACTTCCTATAATTCCAATAGCACCTTTATGCTTCTCAACATAGCTAATGACCTCCGCAGTCTTTTTAACAGCCACTGCATTAGGATTAGTAATTGGCTTTCCACCAAGGATTGAGTCTTCCGCAAAATGCACAGAAGACGATTTTGGATTATCAAAGACCACCGTTATCTCACCCATTTTGGACTTTGGATAAATTTGGTCCCAACGCGTTACCTCGCCAAGGAGTATCCGCTTTATATCTTTTACGCTGATACAAGAGTCAACGTTAAGGTTATTCTGAATAAGAGCAAGTCCGTCATACGCGAACTTGATTGTCCTTGGGAACTGCTTTCTGTCTTTCAGACTTTGTAATTCCGCAGGTTTGAAATCACGCGAGGTAATAGCCATAAAGACTTTTCCTGCCAACAACTTGTTGATGGCGTCCGACTCATTGGTATAAATCGGCGTAATCTTGGCTTGTGGATAGGTAAACTCGAAGAGTTCGCGCTCCTCTTCAATTACAGGACTAAAACTTTCGTCAGAAGCGAAAGTCATCGCTCCTGACGAATAAGTATCGGTTCTGCCGTCTTTTGGCTTCTTAGAACAAGAAGCCAAAAGACCGGCAAATAGTGTTAATCCTACTAATGCGTAAGATATTTCTTTCTTCATTAGCTTATTTTACTGCAGTTTGAATGATACAGGAACATTGTACTTAACACGTACTGTAGAGCCATTCTGCTTACCGGGAATCCAGTGAGGCATGCTCTTTACAACACGAGTAGCTTCCTTATCAAGTGATGGGTCTACCGAACGAACAACGCGTACGTCAGTAATTGAGCCATCACGCTCAACAACGAATGAAACAACTACACGACCTTGAACACCGTTCTCCTGTGCTACGACCGGATACTTTGTATTCTGACTCAGGTAGCTCATCAATGCAGCCGGACCACCGGGGAAAGACGGCATCTGCTCTACCACGTCAAACACTTTCTGTTCTTCTACCTTTGGAGGCTCGGGCTGGGCAATTACTTCCTTAGCCTTCAGCACTTCACCATTGGCGTCATCGTTACCTTTGACATCGAAAGAACCGATAGCGGTCTTGGTTTCCATAAGCTGATCTTGAGTTTTGAGCTCATCTTCAGGCTTCACCTCTGAGTCTTTCTTGATGACCGGAGCTGTAAACTTAATAGAACTCTTAACTTGCTCTACCACTTTCTCAGGTTCCACCTCTACTTTCTTCTGCTTTACTTCAGCCTTCTTCTTAGGTTGTTCAAGCTTAGAAAGTTCAACGGCCTGAGTCATTGCTGCTCTCTTAGCTGCTTCTGCGTCAGCGGCTTTCTTAATAGTAAGACCGATTTGGCACAAAATAGCCAATGCGATTACAGCTATGATAGAGATAACATTTCTCTTACCGGTGCCTTTTCTTAGTCTATAGGCTCCGTAAGACTGGTTGCGGCCGGTAAAGACAATATCGGTCCACTCACCAGATATCAAATCGATTTTTGACATTTGTTTCTCACTTTAATAGTTAATACTCAGTTCTCGACTTTACTCAACGCCTCTAGCTTTCAAAAGCTTTTCGTCGTCTGCACTAATCTTATCGAGAACGTACTTACCTACGCTGCAAATCTGCATCTCATCGAGAGCGTCAATTACATTCTTATAAGTAGATTTATCAGTAGCCTTGATGATAATAGTCATGGTCTGTATCTTATTGCCATTGATCTCACCGGCCTTAATCTTTGAAAGTTCCGAATTATAGACAGAGTCCGGCATTTGGTCTTTCTTCGCGTCAAGCTCGGCTTTTGCTTTCATGACTTGTAATACAGGCTGCGTATTATCTTCAGTCATATGTGTCATAAACACCTTACGGATACCGTCCTTACCCCATGTTGTTTCCTTGAGACAAGTTGGATCACCATATTTAGGAAGTCCTGCCACATAAAATATCTTATCGTTTCCTGCAACATAAACAGTAATTGTATAAGATGCTTTAGTTACTGACTTATCTTCATCTTGAAGGTTCTTATCGTTACTTGGCATACTCAACTCCATTGTCTGTGGCTTAGCCAGAGAGGTACAGAGCATGAAGAACGTGATAAGAAGCATCATCATATCTACCATCGGCGTAAAGTCAACACGTACGTTGATTTTCTTCTGCTTTCCGCCGCCTTTTGAATTGCTTGCTACTTCTGCTGACATACTTATTTATCCTCCCCTGTTTTTAATGAAGTGATGAGATAGTAACGGTTCTGGTTCATATCCTGAAGCTCAGACATCACTTTCTTTATACGCTGGTAAGGTGTCGCAGCATCGGCTTTGATAGCAATTTTAATATCCTCGTTCACGTTCAATGCCTCAGTTACCCAAAGCTGGAACTCACTCTTACCACCATCAATTGAATCGAGAGGAACACCGGCTTCACTACCGGTAATTACTTCTGTCATCTTTTCTTGTGGCAAACTCAGATATCCTTTCAAGCTACCCATGCGGATACCCCACAACGGATCAGTCTGAAACTTCTTCATTTCAAGACCTGTCAGACCGAGATTGCTTGTTTCATTCACTTTCTGAATGAGCGCAAGCATGTCGCTCTGATTGTCCATACTCATGAACACCTTGCCTTGATTGTCGACAAGAATGTTCAGCACGTCTTTCTCCGGCACTTTAATCTCCGACACAGACGAGGGCTGGTTTACTTTCACCGGTTCATTCTTTACGAACGTTGACGTCAACATAAAGAATGTAAGCAAAAGCACCATTACGTCCGACATAGGAGTCATGTCGATCCAAACGTCACTTTTCTTAATTTTTAACTTACCCATATCTGAATAACTTTTAAAGGGTTAGCAAAAATTAAGCTTCCGGGTGCTTGTCTTCGAATGTATGTGCGATGGTGTAACCAATTTCGTCCATTGCGAAAGTAAGCTTGTCAATCTTGTTGGTGAAGTAGTTGTAAGCAACTACAGATACCCAAGAAGTAGCAATACCTGACGCTGTATTAACGAGGGCCTCAGAGATACCAGTAGACAGAGCCATAGAGTCAGCACCACCACCAGCAGCCAAAGCAGCAAATGAACGGATCATACCAAGCACAGTACCGAAGAGGGCGGTCAATGTACCGAGGGTAACGATAGTAGCGATGATAGGAAGGTTCATCGTCATTGTAGGCATTTCGAGAGCGGTAGCCTCTTCGTGTGCGTTCTGAATAGTAGAAACTTTTTCCTTCAACGCGATAGAAGCATTTTCCATTTCCTTGTAGCTCTTAAGGTCAGCGAGTACAACGTTAGCTACAGAACCTTTCTGCTTGTTGCAGAGCTCTTCAGCCTTAGCGATGTCACCAGCCTTGAGGGCAGCCTTGATGTTTTCTGTGAATTTTGTTACGTTACCTGTACCAGAGCAAGCACGGATAGCGAGGATACGCTCTACAGACATTGCGATAACAGTGCAAAGCAAACCGAGGATGATAGGCACAACCCATCCACCTTTATAAACGGTACCCAACATGTTAAGTGGATGACCTTCGCGATCGCCATTAGCAAAGTTGGCGGGATCACCGAGGAAGAAGTTGTAGAAAGCCCATCCTACGATGAAGGCGATTACAATGATAATGAACGCATGTCTTACGCCCTGGAAGCCCTGTGACTTCTTTTTGGGGGCTGCTGTTGTTGTTGCCATAATTTAAAAATTTAATTTTTAGTTATTGATAAATTTAAGTTATTATTATCGTTTTAGTTTACAATTTCACCCGTTAATGCGCTACATAGCCCAGACAGTTAACTTTTTGTTTGGCAAAGATAACAATTTATAGGTAACCTATGCAGTGTATTAAGAAGTTTTAACGGATTTAATCGCTTTTCTTTTCTTGATATGTATCAATAGGGTTAATCGTCCTTTTATCAGCTTAGTTTGGCTAACGCTTCCTTTATTCTGCGCATGGCTTCCACTATGTTTTCATCGCTGGTGGCATAACTCATACGGAAGCATTCCTCGTCACCAAAAGCGTCACCGCCTACCGTGGCCACATGGGCCTCCTCCAAAAGGTAAAGTGCCAAGTCGGTAGCGCTGTTGATCACACGCTCTCCACAACGTTTGCCATAGAAACTGCTACACTTGGGGAAAAGATAAAAAGCACCTTCAGGCTTATTAACTTCCAATCCGGGAATATCCTTCGCCAACTCGTATATCAGATTTCGCCTACGCTCAAAGGCCTGACGCATGGTTTCCACACACTGTTGGCTTTGGGTATAAGCGGCCAAAGCTGCTTTCTGACTAACAGAACATGGTCCGCTGGTATATTGTCCTTGCAGTTTGTTGCATCCTTTCACGATCCATTCGGGCGCGGCAATGTAACCTATGCGCCAGCCTGTCATGGCATAAGCCTTTGAAACGCCATTGACGATGATGGAACGTTCCTTCATACCCTCCACGTGAGCTATGCTGTTGTGGCGTCCTATATAATTAATGTGCTCGTAAATCTCATCCGCCAAGACGAAAAGGTCGTCATGTCGCTTGATTACTTCCGCCAATTCGGCCAATTCTTGCTGTGAATAAACACTGCCGGTAGGGTTACTCGGCGAACAAAGGATGAGCATTCGGGTCTTCGGAGTGATAGCTTCCTCAAGCTGGGCGGCCGTTATCTTAAAGTTCTGCTCGTACCCTGCCTTGATATACACTGGCACTCCACCGGCCAATTTCACCATTTGCGGATAGCTAACCCAATAAGGTGTGGGGATGATAACTTCCTCTCCATCGTCCACAAGGGCCATCACCGTATTGCAAACGCTCTGCTTGGCACCATTGCTCACCAAGATTTCGTTCCTGCTATAATCCAAACCATTCTCACTTTTCAGCTTTGCCACGATAGCGTCACGCAGGTCGGCATAGCCCGGAACGGGCGAATATCTGGAGAAGTTATTGTCGATGGCCTCCTTTGCCGCTACCTTTATATGGTCGGGAGTATTGAAATCGGGTTCTCCCACACTAAGGTTGATCACGTCAATGCCTTGAGCTTTCATTTCGCTGCTCTTTTGCGACATTGCCAATGTTGCCGATGGAGCAAGTCTGTTCAAACGACTGGATAATTCTGCCATAATCAATGAGATTGTTGTATATACCTGCAAAAGTAACGATTTTCTCTTTTAAAGAGAAAGAAATATACTTTATTTTCTTGTTACATCGTGCTAATATTCCCTAAAATCAGGGCAAAGAAGACAAAAAAGGCACAGCATGCCCGCCATCATCCCTAATTTCTCTCGCGCAATCTCCAAACAAAGAAGTTTACGATTTGTAAAATATTTTATACGAAAAAACATGCGTTCAGATTTCCTAAAATAGAAAACAACAAGCCCCATCCTACCCAATCGTTCTCTCCAAAACAAGAAAATCATCGGTCATTATTTCCCATTTACCCTCCAAAAGCTACACTTTGACCGCCCCAAAGCACCACATCGACGGTGCCAAATTGTCCCATTGCAACGGTCAAAGCACTGCTTTTACAAGGCGAAATATCCAGACCGCCCAACCCTAAAACCACAACTCGTTGATTCATAGATTATTACAAAACAAACCTATAATGCGTTATTTCAATCTAAAACCTTTTTATTTTAAAATAACACACGGAGCAAACGCCTTTTGTAAAATATTTTCCGGGCATATCGAGCGCCATTTCTCTGACGACACACCCTACAAAAAAATGGCGTCCATGCTCTCAAAACATGGACGCCAATCCGGTGATTATCAAGTTTCATAAAAGCTACGTTATCCTCCTACGGCATAACCCAAAGCGTTCAAAAGCCTTTTCTTATAAAATGAAACTCATATTATAAAATCTATTTATGCTACAAAAAGCCACTCAAAAGTCTTTCTTTCCCAGCCCCGTCCCATAAACGTGAGGCAGTATTGGCTGAAAGCCATTTTCTTACAAGGCCAAACTTACAAGTGCAACGTGTGGCCCATGCGGTCGCGCTTGGTCTTGAGATAGCGCTCATTATAGATGTTCGGTGTCACTTCAATGGGCACATTCTCCACGATTTCCAAGCCATAAGCCTCCAACCCCACACGTTTTACGGGGTTATTGGTCATGAGACGCATTTTGTGAACACCGAGTTTGCGCAACATTTGCGCGCCACAACCGTAGTCGCGCTCATCTGACTTGAAGCCCAGATGAATATTGGCGTCCACCGTGTCATAGCCTTCTTCCTGCAACTTGTAGGCCGCCATCTTGTTCATCAAACCTATGCCACGACCTTCCTGCTGCATGTAAACCACAACACCTTTACCTTCTTTCTCAATCATTTCCATCGATTTGCGGAGCTGTTCACCACAGTCGCAGCGCATACTGCCCAAGATGTCGCCCGTAGCACACGAGGAATGAACACGCACCAAGATGGGCTCGTCCTCGTCCCACTCACCCTTCACGAGGGCCATGTGCTCCGCTCCATTGCTCTGCTGACGGAAAGGTATCAGCTTGAAATGGCCGTAAGCCGTGGGCATGTCTACTTTCTCACCCACCTCGATGATTGACTCCGTACGCAACCTATAGGCTATCATATCCTTGATAGTGATAATTTTCAAGTCCCACTCCTGCGCCATTTTCTGCAATTCGGGCATGCGGGCCATCGTACCATCCTCGTTCATGATTTCCATAAGGGCCCCGGCAGGATACAGTCCGGCCAACCTACAAAGGTCGACAGCCGCCTCGGTGTGGCCGCTTCGGCGCAACACGCCGTTATCCTGCGCATAAAGCGGGTTGATATGTCCCGGCCGTCCGAAGGTCTGCGGGGTCGACTTAGGGTCGGCCAGCGCCTTGATGGTCTCGGCACGGTCGTGGGCCGACACGCCCGTGGAGCAGCCCTCGAGCTTGTCAACGGTTATGGTGAATGGAGTTCCCAGCACGGAAGTGTTGTCAGACACCTGATGTGGCAGGTCGAGTTCCTCACATCTCGAAAGTGTTATGGGCACACAGAGCACTCCGCGTGCGTTTTTCAGCATGAAATTCACTTTCTCCGGCGTTATCTTTTCGGCCGCGATAATCAGGTCTCCCTCGTTTTCACGGTCTTCATCGTCAACTACGATAACGAACTTTCCTTCCTTGAAGTCTTTAATCGCTTCTTCAATAGTACTTAGTTTGAAATCTCCCATAATGTTCTATTTATTGATTTCTTCTATTCTGTTTATAATATTGGCATTGGTTTGCCTGATTGTCGCCAAGTCGCGCAGCAATCTTATTCGGAACATCCACATGCGAATATAAAGCACAATGCCAACGGGGATAATTAAAAAGGACAGGATGTTCATCCATCTTCTCTCAAAAGGACGGGTATGTGCCTTTACCGACACCACCGGATATTGGTTCAGATAGGTCAGTATGGCTTTGTCCTTGGTATTGTTCAAATCTTCTATTACGTCTTCCAACACCCCGGCTATACGCTCTATCTCATGGTCGGGATGGTATTTGAAGAACACTTTAATGACATTGGGCATGCGCACCAGCTTGTGATTTTGCGAATAAGCCTCTACTTCTTCACTGATGGTTCGCAGCCGTTCCATGTCGGTCGGATAGTCAGGGTCTTGTATGATGACTTCCTTTCCAAAGACATGACGCTTCAGTCTCAGGCCCAATAACTTTCGGAAGAACTCCCGGTACAAATCCAAATTGAACACCATGGAATCGTTGGAAGCCTTATAAGTCACGAAAATGGCTACCGGCGCAAGCACCGCCGTGGACAATCCTCTACCAAACCATATAGCCCACATGCCTTCACGGGCCATGCGGTAGCCTGTATTGTCAAGAATATAGTAGATGATAAACACCAGCACGGAGATGATAACGGGTATTCCCAATCCACCTTTTCTTATAATGGCACCCAGCGGAGCGCCGATAAAGAAGAAGATAAGGCACGATAGGGCCAGTGTGAATTTATTGATTGCCTCTATCTTATGCTGGCGGATAATGCGATCTCCGTCCGAAGTAATCATGCCTTTAAAGTCCAAATCCTGAATAGCCTGCCCCACTTTCGACTGTGCCGTCGACAATGCTTGCTGCTTACGACTAAGCGATAATCGGTTATAAAGCGTGTCAATGTTGAGCGCTTGGGCCGCCGCGGCCTTCATGGCCCTGACAGAATCCTTGGGAGAAAGCGTGCGCCGGGCCAACAAGTAGTTCTGAGCCTCACGGTAGTAGGCCCTGCCTATGCTGTCATAATCATGGTTGAGCGAGTCTATGCCGTGCGTTATCTGCCCCAAACTCTTACCTCGTGCGTTGTTCGATAAGGAGTTGGCGTCGGTCATATTGAAGTCGCCGTCGTAATCGAGCACTATCCTTTTGGTAACAAACGTCTCACGGCGATAGGGCACGGCGGCCGAATTGCCAAACTCGCCCGACCGCATGTTCTCAAACCATTCACCGCTCCAAAGGCTTAACAACAAGTGCTTCTTGTCGGCAGTCGACTGCATCATGCCTGAATCCGCTAAGATAATGGCTTGGTCCTCATAGCTATTCGTCATGCGATAAATCATGATACCATACAATTTTCCGGTATCCATGTTCTTCCTCTGCACGTAAATATTGCTATTGGGTATGCCGTCATAGAACACGCCTTCGGGTATTTCAAGCTCCGGACTCTTCTGCTTCATCGAAATCAAGAGCTGGGCTATCTTGTTATTAGCGACCGGTCCAACGTTGTTTTGAAAGTAAAATGAGCCCAAGCAGATGACACTGCTAAGGATAATAAGCGAGCGGAAAGATTGCATTAGCGATATGCCGGCAGCCTTGATAGCCGTAAGCTCACTACTTTCGCCTAAGTTTCCAAAAGTAATGAGCGAAGAAAGAAGAATGGCCAAAGGCAACGCTTGAGGTACCAACATGAGACCCATGTACCAAAAAAACTGCATCATGATGTCCATGGTCAGCCCTTTGCCTATCAATTCGTCGATGTAACGCCAAAGAAATTGCATCATCAGCACAAACTGGCAGATGAAAAATGTTCCTAAGAAAAGCAGCCCAAACTGCTTGGCAATAAAGATATCGAGTTTCTTAATTCTAAACATGTAAGCCTTACAATAACCATGATGTCAACCGACTTCAGGCATATCAATGTGCAAATTTAGTACAAAAATTCAGAAACACGGCCTTTTTTCACTTTTTATAGCGTTATTTACTTGCATATATTCATCTTCATTTATCATGAAAGTGGGTCATAGCTCCTCTATTGCAGTCCTCATTTTTAAGGATATTAACATGCGCATGATTAAAAGTTAAAATAATAGTTTATCTTTGCAAACGTATTTCCTAATCTTACATATATACCTATTTATATAATGAGAATACTTTTACTATTGCTTCTCGGCTTGCCTTCGTTCTGCATGGCGACCCCAAAGAGCAGTGAAACGATAGTCTCCCGAACTGTCATTACCGATGGTGACATTATCTTCGGACGCGACTTACAGAAGGCCGGACAAACCAATTTATGGGACGCTTTGGCCACTGTCGCTCCCTCGCTCCTGCTCTCTGACAAGCCTCTTCAGGGCGGTCGCAGTCTCTATGTGCCCCAAACCATGATGGTGGACGGCGCCTCCCGATGGGCTACAGGCAGTCGGCAGCGCAATGCTATGGTCATTGTCGATGGTCAACGTGCCGACTTGGCGTTGCTTCGACAGCTCAATATACACGACGTTGAGCACGTTCGGATAGCCCGCGACCCGGCCTCTCTCTCCGCCTATGGTATCTATGGGGCCGATGGCGTTATTGAAATCACGACGAGCAAGCACCGCCGTGGCGATTTTCAGGTGAGCTACTTGCTTGACGCCTCGCTCGATTTTGCCAACATACAATCCTATCGTCGTTTGCAAAAGGGCAAGCCTTCTACCGATTGGCTTCGCATTCCCCTGCGGACGGGCTTCCGCAATCGCCATCAGCTCAACGTGGAAGGAGGCGACCGTTTTGTAGGTTATAAGTTCTCGGCTGTCGTTGCGCCCGCTTCGCAAGGGGTGATGGCTGGTAGCAAAGAAAACTTGTTTGCCTTGCGTTCCTTCGTGGAATACAACCACAAGAACCTGCATCTGCAAAACGACATCAACTTTTCACAATCACAAGACCGGCTCTCCAACTATGGCGCTTATGCCGATTTCGGACGGATTGACGGCCATGTTTCCCCCTATGCGGCCGACGGCAGTTTGCTCGAAACGATTCCCGTAGATGGCCAAAACGTACCCAATCCCATCTACGAGCACACTTTAGGCTCATTCGATAAGACCAAATATACATCGCTTACCGACCGTTTTAAGCTCCGGTTTGTCATCAACGATAAGTTCACAGTCCATGGTGACTTTAGTTATTTGCGCACTCTGACACGCCGTGACATCTTCCTTTCGCCCGGAAGTGCCTCGTTTCATTCCGATAAAGATGTGCGCACACATGGTACATATCGCATTTTACGAGAGAATAACACATGGTATGAAGGTGGCGCAGCTATCAATTTCAGGCAGCATACATATCTTCACAGCGTACGAGCCAAGGCCGGCGTACGCTTCTTTTCGGGCACTTCTACCGGTGAAAGCTACGGAGGGCGAGGCATATTGAGCGACCGCATGAGCTACGTTTCTTTTACTTTGGCCTACGACACGCTGCAACCGCCTTCTGCTTTCCGCACTTTCGATCGCACATTGCAAGGTTATATCAGCATGGATTATCGCTTCCGACAAAAGTATGGCGTAACGTTGAACGCCAATATCAACCATTCTTCCCTATTGGCTCCCCATCGTAACAATGCTGTTTATTACGGTGCACGCGCTTATTGGAACATAACCAAAGAACCATGGATGACCCACAGTGCCTTCAATCTCCTTACCTTAAGTCTCGCAGCAGGCACTACGGGTGTCGTTCCCTTCAATGATCGCTACTATTCGGCCACCTATCGAAACGATATTCGCAACGAATACATTTATAATTATTACCAGATGGGCGCCGGTCTTCAAGGAATTCCCAATGAAGAGTTGGCCCCTACCAAGCTCACAACTTACCAATTAGGTCTTTTAATGGGCATTCGTGACTTCCAACTCTCCTTGGATATATTCCACAAGAAGATTTCCCAACTTCTTGTTTTCAGTCAATTGCCTTATTACTCGGGCTTCGAGAACATCCCCGACAATGGTGGCTCCATCACCAATACGGGCTATAGGCTGACCGCCCGCAAAGAGTTCACGGACCACAACAATCTCCGTTCCACGCTCTTTTTTGCCTCAAGCCTCAACCGAAACCGTGTAAATGAAGTGCCCAAATACTTTAAAGACAACTTTTACAAGCCATCCTTAGCCAATGATTTAGACCATACTGTCTTTTCAAACAGCCTTGGCATGAGCGGAAAGTTCAAGAAATACTCCTTGGGCTTCATGCTTTCAGGCGTTATGGGAGGCAAAGTTATCGACTACCTTTCTAAAGAGAACCCTGCCGTTACCGACAACCGACTCGACCTCCGTACCATTCAAGTAGGTTATGACCTTGGAAAAGTGAAGCACGTTTTCCAAAAAGCCGAGCTGACATTGACTGCCGAGAACCTGCTGTCATGGCGCTCCGCCCATATCGCGTCGGGCATTTTATATCCTGAGGTTAGAAGTATTGTAGCCTCATTCAACGTAAGTTTTTAATCACAATTGCGCATGAAGAAACTCTTTATACTGCTCGCAACGGGATTACTCACCGTCGGTTGCTCCGATTTTTTCGACAGAAAAGGCGATGACAACACAATTCCGGCCTCACGCTTCTACGGTGATGAGGGGGCATTCCTTTCGGCCCTGACCGATATTTACACGCAGTTACGAGCCGAAACGCTCTATGGCGGTACGCTCAACATGACCATGATGAATTTCCTTTCTCATGAATTCCAACCTCGCAGCGCCACCGAAAAAGCGGCATACGACCGTAACTATTCCAACACTGCGCTGAAAGAACAGCTCCATTCCATGACCAAAG
Source organism: Prevotella sp. (assembly GCF_036570325.1). GTDB lineage: Bacteria > Bacteroidota > Bacteroidia > Bacteroidales > Bacteroidaceae > Prevotella. The sequence goes on along the minus strand of NZ_DATCYK010000095.1, from coordinate 41,739 downwards.
CCGCTTACAAGGCTGTAACGTCATGCAATAAGATTATAGAAGAGGCCGAGAATACCGACATTGTATTTTTCAATCCGGGCCAAAGAGAAGTGGTATTGGGCGAATGCTATGCCCTGAGAGCTGCCGTGCAATTCGACCTTCTGCGCCTTTATCACCCACTCCCGACCAAGGACAACAACTTCATCGGTCTGCCTTATATCACCAAGTTTGCCCAAAAGAAAGCCCCAAAGCTGACCACAGCCCAATTCATGGAGGCAATCAAGGCCGATCTTCTCAAGGCTGAGAAGCTCTTAAGCTCATCCGATCCCATTCTAAAAAGCAGCAATTCCTCGTTGGTTGCGGTGGGCCGACTCGACCGCCGCTTACGAACGCTTCAATTGAACTACTATGCCGTCAAGGCCATTCAGGCCCGTGTAGCCTTGTGGAGTGGCGATTATCAAGCTGCGTTGCAGTGTGCTGAAGCCGTATTTGCCCACAACCGTAATGTCGACAGCCGTCATCAACTGTTTTATTATGTCACTCCGGGCACGTATGGAAGCGATTATGAGTTTTCACGCGAGTATATTTTTGGTCTCGCCACACGGCCGGAGGGATTCACCAAGCTATGCGATCAACGCAACAAAGACGGCCTTACCGTCACCGAAAGATTACATGCCATCTATCCAAACCCGGCCGATATTCGCTATCGGGCATGGTTCAAGGCAACCGACAACCAACAATATTCCCTTACAAAGTTTGGTTCTGAAACCTTGTTATCGGGCTATGTCTACAGCCAAATGGGCGTAGAGACCGGTCTACCCGCAACTATACCTTATATAAAGATAGGTGAGGTAGCGCTCATCGCCGCGGAATCGCTGACCCAACTCAACCGTTTCGACGAGGCGATTACCTATATCAAGGCTTTAGAAGAGAGTAAGAACATCGACAACGCTACACTCCTGCAATCCGAGGGACAAGTTTCAAAAGACACACTCTTGAAACTTATCCATGCGGAATACGAGCGCGACCTCTTCGGCGAGGGCCAATTGTTTTACCTATACAAGAGACTGGGGCAGGCAGAATCGCCTTCACTCCCTGAATAAGAACCACTTACATCTGTTGATATATGATGATTTATAACAAGATAACGTATCTGCTACTTTCTTTAGGCCTATTCCTGATTTTTCCTTCTGCCACATTTGCCCAGAAAAGCAATACGCCATCAACCCACCTAAACGGCATGACCATCCGCGGGCAGGTAGTGGACGAATATGGCGAACCACTCATCGGAGCCACGATTCGCCTTGTTAGCATGAAGCCAAAGCATAAACTTTTGGGCGAAACCGTCACGGGAGCAAACGGCTGCTTTCGCATAAAAGGTAGCGGGGAGAAGCTCTTTATCACCGCCAAATACTTGGGGTACTTGAGCAATACGGTCGATGTGACGCCCGCTGACAGCGTTGTTATCAAGATGCAGCCCGACATCAACGAAATCAAAGAGACCGTTGTAACCGGTTATTTCTCAAAAACGAAGAACTGTTTCACGGGAACAGCCGTGCAAGTGTCGGGCGATGAGCTGCGACAAGTCGACAATACCAACCTCTTTAACGCATTGAAAGTCTTTGATCCGTCATTCCAAGTGATTGACACGTACGGAAAATTCGGCTCAGACCCCAACCATGTTCCCACGCAAATAGAGATTCGAGGACAAAATACCATGCCCGATATTTCGCAAAGCAACCTCCAAACCATCACGGCACTCCCTATTTTTATTCTCGATGGCTTTGAAGTGAATGTGCGAAACATCTACGATCTCGACATGAATCGTATCAAAAGCATTACCTTACTCAAGGACGCTTCGGCCGCGGCCATCTACGGTTCGCGTGCCGCCAATGGCGTTATCGTCATCGAAACCAAGACTCCTGATTCGGGCAAACTGCAAATTAGCTACATGCTCAACAGCAAGATTGAGCTGCCCGACCTTAGCTCCTACAACCTCATGAACGCACCCGAAGCCCTTGAGTTTCAAAATGCGGCCGGCATTTTCGACGCTTATAGGGAGGGCGAAGACCCGGGGGCTAACCTCAATTCTTACAATGCCATTCGCCGGACCATCCTTAATGGCGTCGATACTTACTGGCTTTCAAAACCTTTACAGGCCGGTTTTCGCCACAGACACTCGCTTGTCATCGAAGGCAGCGTGGGCAAACAAGAGCACAAAGACCACCACGTCCGTTTCTCCGTTAACTTAGGTTATAGCGACCTCGACGGCGTCATGAAAGGGTCGGGACGTTCCTCGTACGAAGCAGGAACCAAACTCATATACAGTTCCGCCAAACTTTCCATCAGCAACAATCTCCAATTCTCCTTGGTCAACAGCAACGAGTCGCCCTACGGGCGCTTCTCTTCGTACACGGCAGCCCTGCCCTATTATCGTGAAAAAGATGACAGCGGCAACTACTACCGCACGCTGTCCATCGCCAATCTTGCCCCCGCCGACATGGCACTCGGCGTATTAGCGTCGCAACCCTCGCCCCTTTACGAAGCCCGCTACCTCAACAGCTACGCCACGTCAGCAGCCACCAATATAACCGATAACCTCGGTTTCAATTGGAGTGTCCTCGGCGATCTCCGCCTTAAAGGCACCTTGTCGTTAAGTTATGACTTCGGTCGCAGCGACGCATTCCTATCCCCCGGCAGCTTCAGTTATATCAATGACAACAACAATACCAGCAGTTCGCCCGATGTACTCTATAAAAGAGGCAAATACCAAATAGGCAACTCATCGGGCCTTACCTACTATAGCAGTCTCGTATTGTCCTATACTCACTCCTATGGAAAGTGGGATATACAGAGCATTATCGGCGCCGAGGCCCGTCAAAGCAAAACCGAGAGCGACGGATATACGCTCACCGGCTTCCTCGGAAACACGCAAGACTACCTCTCTTACGCCATACAATACCAGAGCTATGGCCGCATCGCCGGAACGGAGAACACCGTTCGGACGGCCGGTGTGTTCACTAATCAGAACTTATCTTACGATAATCGCTACTTGTTCGACCTTACCTGCCGCCTCGATGGCTCATCGCTCTACGGCAAGAAGCAACAGAAAAAACCTTATTGGTCCACCGGTCTGCGATGGAACATCAGCAACGAGAAGTTCATGCGCCCGCTCACGTTCATCAATCGGCTGGTCATCCGCGCCAACATCGGCACTACCGGTAATCAAAGTTACTCACGCAATCAGGCCGGCAACATGTATTCGTACCTGCCACAAGTCTATGGAGGCTACTTCGGTGGTATCATCTCCACCCTCGGCAATCCCGACCTGCACGGACAAACCACCTACAACCGTAACTTGGGTTTCGAGGGATCACTGCTCAACAACAGGCTGAACTTCGAGCTGAACTACTACGACAACATCACGAAAGGCAACCTGACGACCATCACCATCGCCCCTTCCATCGGCTACGATTCCTATATGACCAACATGGGCGACCTCTCCAACCGAGGCATAGAATTCAGTTTAAGCTACTCCCCCATCAAGACCAAGGACATGCTCCTTAACTTCACGCTCAACGGAGCGCACAACCGCAATAGGATAGAGAAGATTTCGGACACGCTCCAACGCTATAACGACACCGTCAACAAGGGCGCTCAAGAAGCCACGGGCAATGCCTCGACCGTGTTCTTATTCAAGGAAGGCGCCTCCATGAACACCCTTTACGCCGTTCGTTCCTTGGGTATAGACCCCGGAACGGGCCGTGAAATCTATCTCGACCGCAACGGTAACACCACCTACACATGGAATGCTGCCGATCAAGTGGCCGTTGACGTCAACGAGCCCCACCTCCAAGGCTACCTCGGAATGAACTTCCGCTATAAGGAATGGGAGCTGGGAACCCATCTCAACTACTCCTTCGGGGCCGACAAATATAACTACACACTGCACGACAAGATAGAAAACGTGAACTACATGGTCAACAACGACCGTCGGGCGCTCACCGAACGCTGGCAGAAACCGGGCGACATAGCCCGTTACAAGGCCATCAGGGACAACAGCGCCACGAAAGCCACCTCACGCTTCGTACAAACCGAGAACCGACTTGGCATGACATCGTTGCGCATAGCCTACACCATGCCCTCGCAACTGCTTCGCAACAAGTGGATTTCCATGCTCCGCCTATCGCTCACAGCCAACGAGTTATTCTATCTAAGCACCATACGTCAAGAGCGCGGACTGGCTTATCCCTTCACCCGCTCCATGACTTTCTCCGCCCAATTGAACTTTTAAATACTCTTCCGAATGAAACGTAATCTGCATTTTATCGCCATATTAACCGCTTGTATGCTCATGCAGGCCTGCTCATGGTTCGACGTCGGTTCCAAGTCTGATGTCGATGTTGACGAAATGTATCGGTCGGCCGACGGCTATTACACCACCCTCACCGGTCTCTACGTGAGCCTTGGCGACGCCGGTCTCTATGGCGCCAACCTGCCACTGCTGGCCCTTGAGCCGCTCACCCAGCAATACAGCGTGAGCGAAAACGACCCGGACCGCCTTGAATGGTCCAAATTCAACTATGCGACCGACGAAGGTGAAAAGATCATTTCCGAGATATGGCTGTCAATGTATAACACTATTGTGAACGACAACTTGCTTCTCTCCAAGTTCGATGACCACAGCGCCACGCTGTTATCAAAGGAAGTGGCCGACCTCATGCACGGAGAGGCGTTGGCACTGCGGGCTTATATGTACTTCGACCTGCTGCGTATGTTCAGCCCCGCTTACAAAGTAGACCGCGAGGCCAAGCATGTGCCCTTCAAAAACGACTTCGGTGCCACCCTCGGAGCCCGACAATCGACCGCCGCCCTCTTGGAACAACTCGTCAGCGACCTGACAACGGCACGCTCACTACTCAAGAAAGACCCCATCCTTACGGGCCAATCCATCAACAATAAATACATAACTTACAACCGACAGCAGCGCATGAACTACTACGCTGCCACGGCTTTGCTGGCTCGTATCGAACTTTACCGCGAGCATTACGACCGGGCAGCGGCCTACGCACAAGAAGTTATCAACTCGAAGCGCTTCCGTTTTGTCAAGCCCGAGGAGGTTTCGGAGACCGACGCCTACGGAGTAGAAACCAAATCGGACCGCATTTTCATGCCCGAAATGATTTTCGCGCTCTACGATGAGACCATCCTCTCGGCCTCACGGGCCTATTATGAGGTCATGACACAAGACTTTGTGAAGAGCACCGACGCCTATGGCGAGAACGATGTACGCCGTGCGTGGTTCTTCCGCAACCCCAGTGCCAACAATAAAATCAACTTCATACGCTATCAGCGGTCCACGCTCACGGCCGACAGCCATAAGTACGGCGACCCCGTCGTGCCACTGCTAAAGCTCAGCGAAATGTATCTCATCGCCGCCGAATGTGCCCTGCACGACAAGACCACAAGCTCATCGGCGCCCCAACTGCTCAATGCACTCAAATCGGCACGGGGGCAGGCGCCTGTCAACGCCACCGCTTCCGAGAACGACATACGAAATGAAATCACCCACGAATACATTTGCGACTTCAAGGGCGAGGGCCAGCTATTCTATTATTATAAGCGCCTCAACCTGCCGACCATTGACGACGGCCACTACAACGGCAACACCATTGCCCTGAAAGAAAGCGATTACACCTTCCCACTTCCACAATATGAAAATCAATTTGGTTATGGAAAATAAGCTCATCCGCTACCATGCCCACCGTCTCGAGCGCCTGCTCATCCTGCTGTCGGCCTGCATGCTCCTATCGTGTAGCGAGGACCGGCTCAACGAATACGACACTTCACGCACGGCCCTCAACATCGCCAAGGGAACCATCTTTGGCTCGGCGTCGCTCTATCCTGAGGAATATACCTTCAATGCCTACTTCCTTGGCGGCGACATTCATGACTACCTGCTGCACATTCCCGTACGACTGCAAGGCGTCATCGACAACAACCGTGACCGTACTTACAAGGTAAAAGTGGTCACGAGCGAATCAACGGGACTGACCGAAGGGCTCTACACGCTGGCCGAGGAGCAAGTGTTTCGCAAAGGAATGGCCCAAGACAGCATTCGGCTTACCATCCACATCAACCGCATGGACGAGGAACAGAACTACAAAATGCGCATAGCGCTGGTGCCGACGGCCGACTTTCAGGCCGGCATAGCCGAGTATCAGTACATGGATATTAGCTTCACGAAGAACCTTTCGATAGCTCCGGCCTTCTGGGAGAACAACAGCAAGCTACGCCGCCTACCCTACAACGCCCGCAAATGCGCCGTCTTCCTACAGATAAGCGGCATTACCGACCCCAATTGGAAAGACGACGGGCAAAGCGTTATACTGGAGTATTGGATTACTCGCTGCATACAATGGTTTGAAGAGCACGAAGAATACGACGCCACGGGCAACCGCATATATTTTGACCAATAAACGCTAACTCGCTTCTATGATGACAACAAGAAATATAAACCTGCTTTTGACCGCCCTGATGATGGTCGTGCTACAATCGTGCTACGGCAATAAGGACGGCGATATTACGGACAATCTGCCACAAGTAGTAGGCGTGAAAGGTATCAGCAGCGACACTTACACGTTATATCAGGGTGACAAGTTCACCCTCACGCCCGAGATAAGACTGTCCGAAGGGGCTGACAGCACGGCCTACGACTACCGTTGGATAGTGGGCAAAGGTGAGGTTATCAGCACCCAACGCGACTTGGATTGGGCCGTAAGTCTGCCCTCGGGCTACAGCATGGCTAACAACGTGCCCGGTACTTTCGTTGTTCACAACAAGGAGAATGGGCTCGAGTTTCGACAGACATTCACCTTCAAGGTGCTCAGCAGCTACACGCCCAACTACGTATGTGTCTACGAGAAGGCGGGCGGCACCATCGAATGGATGGCCCTGCAGGGCGAACCGACAGCCTTCAGTCGCCATTTTGACGACATGATAGCCCGCATATCGCCCAAGGAACCGCTGACGGGCAAGTTCAGCGGGGCGCTCCTCTCGGGCAGCGAACTGGCCATCTTCACCAATCACCGACCCGACTACGGCCGCTGTCTGTCTATCCGCAACGCCAGCGCCGAGGACAATTTCCTATTCAATGTAGGTGAATACACAGGCGAAGTTGCCACAAAAATGTATAAGGGAACGGCCCCGACAATCGACATCCACAACGCCGTTTTCGGCTACGGTGCCACCAAATACTTCATCTGCAACGGCACCCTGCATGTCTTCAACGGCACCGACAGCAAGCTACCCGTGTTCGATGAGCAAACATGGGTTAAGTCGCAAGGCGTGAAGCAAGCCATGTCGAGCAAGCAATTCCAGCGCTATAAGAAAGCCACCTTCGTGCTTCACGACGACGGACGCGTGGGTTGCTACCATGTTTACAACGATGAAATGGAATACATCAAGGCCGATGGGCAGGATTTCAGGCTGGATGAGCTCGTCGGTTGCTTCTCGGAGGCCACGGGAAAATCGGCCAATCAGTCCTACCGTATCTATCTGATTGGCAAGAAAAACGGGCAATACAAAATGTATCGGTTCTACGTCAACTACCTGAAACGTGTGGTGCAGCCCTTAAAATCGGAGCAGACCATGGACCTCGACGCCACCTTTGCCCGGAGCGTGGGCTATTGGTGGGGCTCGTTCGGACAGCGTTACGGCTTCTTTACCCGGGCCAACAGCATTTATCGTTTCGACTATTACGAAATGAATCAGTTTGACACGGACAAGGCACAGCAGCTCATCACCTTCCCCAATGAGGAGGAAATTATCGACGTCGTGCCGTTAGTGAAAGGCTCCGGCCTGCGCGACGAGGATTTCTGTACGGTGGTTATGCTCTACAACAAAGCCCAGCAGCGCTCCTCGCTCTACGTTTACGAAACGGCCACGGGCAAGAAACTCCAATCGTACGACCACATTATCCCGGGGCGAGCCTTGTACTTTGCCAAGTGCCTATAGGCGCTACAAGGACGGCAGCGATGGTCTTCAGCTTCATGGGAGCGCCCGCCTCATCATCCCGATAACGGAACACGAAGCTGTAAGAGAAAATATTTTATGCGACAGAGATAGCCGCTCAACCATCCTACCAAAGCAATACAGAGCCATAAAGACAATCTCCTACCCTCACGAGGACAGTCCGGCGCCAAACCGGTTTTGTAAAGATTTATTGCCTAAAAAAGTGCTTTGAAAATTTTATCATCCGGCTTTTCATGCGTCCACGTACGGCGATGAAAAGCATGTTTTTCCGCTTCGGCAAGCCTGATACGCAGCTTTCGGCTTGTCGAAGTGGCTTTTTTAGCGGCCCGAAGCAATGCTTTCGCATGGCAGAAAGACCACGAAAAAAGGCCCATTACATACGTAATGAGCCATCATAAAAGGACTTTCATCGCCTAATGATTATATAATCACCTGATTATAAGCAAAATAAAAAATAGCGAAAAATGACGTTATTTTGAGCCAAAGTATTTTTATTTTAAAATAACAAAGCCCTTAGAAGCCTTTTGTAAAAATAATTCAGAGGAAAAATTCGGTGTTTTTTAGCTGCACACCTGCCATTTTTCAACTAAAGATTCATTATTTACCGGCTAAAGATTTACGACTTTACAAATAAAGACTCATGATTTTCCGGCTCGAAATTTATGATTTCTCACTTGAAAATTTAGGACTTTTCAATTAAAGATTTCCTATTTCTCTACTAAAGAAATGGGCCATCAGATACTTGTCCGATGGCCCATTTGCCTTATTTTTCTTTCATGACCGGCATTCCCGATAGGGCTATCCGTATCTGTACCAACAAGTCGGCATAATGTGCCCGTGTGTCGGCGTCGGGCGCGGAGGCCTTCTGCAGTCGGGCTTTTATCATGTTCAGGGCCGACAAGGCGTAAGGACGCTGCTCGTCTAAGATGGTCACTTTCCAAGCCTTAACAAAGTTGGTGACAGCCCGACGCTGCAAATGACGAGTCCAAAGTGTGGTTTTCGCGCCGGTCGCGGTCGACTTGAAAATACTTCCCACAAGGTCGGTTACAAGTTCCATCGGCTTATAGTCGGCAGCGGTAAAGGCGTGTTTGCTCACCAAGTTGAGGGTCATGGCGCTGGTCAATTGGTCAAGTACCCGGTCGGCTATAGGGAAAATATTGTTTTGGGGCACCCTTACGAGGCGTTTCACATAGGGCTCTGATATGAGCCAAGCAGGCTCCGTGAACACATATTCATCGAGCCATGCCATGGCCCTCTTCTGCGTTGACCGACTGACCGGCACAAAATTGGCGCCGGGTTGATCCACGCTCTTATAGTCATGGTAGCCTCCACCGATGTTGGCAGCTACGTGGCCGGCGTATCGGGCCATCTGTGTCACAAGATTGCGGTAGGCAGCCCGCAGGTTATTATCCATGTCGCCTTCCTCGTAATTCCACTTATCCAAGTTCTTCACGATACGCTTCAGGTTCTTAATGCCATAGCTGCCGGCCTTCATGGCGTCGTCGCCCAAATCCTCGGTCTGGGCCTTCGGATCGTTATCATTGCCCTCGCCGCCAAACCAATAGCGCTTGCTCTCCTTCAACTTGGCTATCGTCATTTTGTTGAGCGTGAGCCTCTCGTCTTTCTCGCCTTTGCTATCGGGGAAATAACGGTAGCCCCAATTGATGGCCCATTTGTCGTAATCATTGATGCGGGGGAATATTCCGGCGTCGCCGATGTTATCCTCGGGCTGGGCCACATAGTTGAATCGGGCATAATCCATGATAGAAGCCGTATGGCCATATTTCTCCACCCATGCCTTGTTACGCAAGCTGTCGACGGGCGTGGCTGCGCTTGCGCCCATGTTATGGCGCAGTCCGAGCGTGTGACCTATCTCATGTGAGCTGACAAAACGAATGAGCTGGCCCATCAACTCGTCGTCGAAGCGGGCTTGTTGCGCACGTTTGTCAACGGCACCGGCCTGCGTCTGATACCAACCGTGCAACAATGACATCACGTTATGATACCAACCAACGTGGCTTTCGATGATTTCGCCCGAGCGAGGGTCGCTCACATGGGGTCCGTAAGCATTGGGAATGTCGCTGGCCAGATAGCGAATGACCGAATAGCGGGCGTCTTCCAAGCTCATCGTAGAGTCGTTGGGCCACTCTTTTCCCACGATGGCGTTCTTGAATCCGGCCGCTTCAAAGGCCACGTTCCAGTCGTTCACGCCGGCAATGAGGTAGGGACGCCACTTTGCAGGCGTAGCTGGGTCGATGTAATATACAATCTGTTTCACCGGCTCCACTAACTCCCCACGACGGTAAGCCTCCACATCCTTGGGCTCCAAGCGCCAGCGTGACACGACCTTTCGGCGGTCAACCTTTTGCTGGGTGTCGCCAAACTCGCTGAATTCCTCGGTAAAGTAACCCACACGAGGGTCGAAAGTACGAAACGCCATCGGCTCTTTGGGCAGGAGAACGAACGAGGTGTTGAGTTTAATGGTGATGTTCCCGGTCTGTTGTCCGGCCGGTATCTTCGACATACTCTTGGAGGAGAATGTCTTTAAGGTCACCACTTCCGTGTTCATAGGAAAGGTATGGATGTAATCTATATAAGAAAGTTCTTTCTTGAAAGAGGTCAGTCCGATTCTGTCTTTCAAGCTGCTGAATATGCTAAACACCGAATTATCCGAGTTAAACATATTCGTTACTTCCACGCTATACAGCTTATGACCGTTGCGGTCGGTCACCGTGGAATCTATTTTCAGTGAATATACGATGGGATCTTGCGTCGCGTTGCGCACCGCCAAGGCGATGGCGTCGGTTGAATCGGTACGTGTGTCGTACATATTGGCCCGCAGGAACATCGTCTTATCTCGCTTTTCCCAGTAAAGCACTTGGCTGTTGGCCAACTCACCGCCATACACCCCGGCGTCCACGGGTGTGGAAACATAACGAGTATTGACCATCAATAGGCGCCCCAAGAGTGAGTCCGGTATTTGGAAAAAGTATTTATCCTTCCAATGTTGCACGTTGAACAGCCCCTCCTTTGCCGGTGTTCGCACTTCTTTTTTAGGCTCTGTGGCTTTCTTTTTCTTCTTTGCCTGCGCGGGAAAACCTACTACCGCTGCCAGCATTAACGCTAATAATACTCTTCTCATATACTTATTGAATCTTTCTTTCGGTCTTACCTACTTTATACAAAGGTAGCGCAAACGAGTGCAAAGAGAATGTATTATCAATTTGCCGAGTGCAGCCTACCTTAGGCAAAGGTAGCGCAAACGAGTGCAAAGAGAATGTATTATCAATTTGCAGAGTGCAGCCTACCTTATACAAAGGTAGCGCAAACGAGTGCAAAGAGAATGTATTATCAATTTGCCAAGTGCAGCCTACCTTATACAAAGGTAGCCATTCAAACGTAAATTCTTTTTACTTAATGCCTATAATTATACAATATTAATAAGTCAACAGCCCCCTATCAGCCTATAAAAGACAACATTCTGAACATCCAAATACATGAAGATATAGCTTAACATCTCCCCTATCAACAGCATTCTATCGGCTTTTTCTTTAATTATCACATAAAAATCTTTCATTTATTTTGCGTATCCAAAAAAATGTTTTACCTTTGCACCCGCAAATACAGCATTGCTTTGCTGGTTCAAGGCGGGATAGCTCAGTTGGTTAGAGCGTCGGATTCATAATCCGGAGGTCCGGGGATCGTAGCCCCGTCCCGCTACAATAAAGCAAAACTTATTAGATTAAGGGATTTACAATAGCCATTGTAAATCCCTTAATTCGTTTAAAGAAATAAGTATACATTTGACTTATAACGCACACGTCCGGCACTACTTCCTTCATAATATTACAAAACCGACAAGAGTCGCAAAGTTCTTCGCAACTCTTGTCGGATTATTCTTACACCATGACAGCGTTTTAATCATGGGGTGAATAGTGCAAAGATAATTATTGAGGGAGCGTGATGGGAAACAGTTTACTGTCTATATGTTCACGCAGGATGACGTCAGTCAATTGACGGACGATGTCGGGATGTTGGGCCGCAACATCATTGTCTTCGTGTAAGTCAGTAACAAGATTATACAAATGAGGCTGACCTTTGATGACAATTAATTTCCAATCACCTCGACGAACAGCGATTTGATTGGTCTCGGCAAACTCCCAATAGAGATAGTCATGGCGCTTTTGAATACCTTTACCCGTAAGAGTGGGGGCAAAAGTGATACCGTCGAAATAATCAGGTTGACTACCTTTGTTACCGTATTTGCGCACATAGTTCTTCACACCGGCCAAGTCACAGAAGGTTGGCATTAAGTCATAGAAAGCGATAGGCAGGTCACTCACCATCCCGGCGTCGGTTTTTCCCGGCCAGCGGACAATAAACGGAATGCGAATACCACCCTCATAGCATTGTCGCTTGATTCCCCGCAACTTGCCATCACGGCCAAAGAAAGTCGGATCGGCGCCACCTTCCTCATGCGGACCGTTATCGCTGGTGAAAATAACAAGCGTATTTTCATCAAGCCCCTTGGCCTTTAATTTCGCCAAAATCTGTCCCACATAGGCGTCAAGCCGACTTATCATTGCGGCAAATTGGGCATGCGTATGCACCACGGCATTATAACGTGAGCCCGCATGACCACCCCATGTCTTGTCAATGAAGAATTTACGCTTATATGCTTCTACCAATGAATCGTCGGGTTGTACCAATTCCGCATGTGGCAACGTATAAGTAAAGATACCAAAGAACGGATGTTTATCGTCCTGACCATCGAGCCAAGCCATTGCCCGCTCATGAATCATATCGGCAGAGTACTGTGGCCGCTTGTAATAGTCGCGCCCAAACATCGGATAACGTATATTGTCATCCAATACCACTCGGCGAACACCGCTGTCACCACGCTGCCGGCTATACTCATTTAAGAAGTTGGGATAATACAAATGGGCCTGATATTGACAGATATAGCCAAAGAATTCATCCACACCTCGCTTATCGGGAGTAGACACAGAGCCCTCATAGCCACCGGCCCACTTGCCAAACATGCCCGTGCGATAGCCATTATCCTTCATTATCTCGGTCAGAATGATATGGTTGGGGTCGTAGGGGTGTTGCCCCGCCACACTGTAATCTTTATTCTGCCCATACATAACGACCGGGCTCTTACCCCAATATTCCTTATTACCTCGTACCTCGGTATGCCCCGTGTGCTGGCCTGTCATCATACAGGCCCGCGACGGCGCGCTCACCGGAGCTCCGGCATAAGCCTGCGTAAAGCGCATTCCCTCAGCGGCCATGCGGTCGATATTGGGCGTAAGGATATACCGTTGACCATAGCAACCTAAGTCACCGTAGCCCATATCATCGCACATGATATAGATGATATTAGGCTTTACGAGCTTGGCCGCGCCTGCGGGAGCTGCCACCAGCACCACAGACTCGGCCAATAAAACAGAAGTTTTAAATTTCATAATCAATTATTTACCTAATCCGAACAGTTCGTTGTACCCCGGATTTTGCGTGAGTTGAGGATTGAGAACTATCTGACTGGTTGGCACCATCATCAGATAATACGTGTCTAACCAACCACCTGCTGTGAGCGGACTCTCATAAGTATAGATCCATCCACTGCCAACGGAATTGTTCTCCGCTGCCGATTGCCCGGCGGTCTGTATTTTCTCGTAGTCTACAAACTGTCCACTGTACTCGTTCTTCTTAGGAGCGTAGATGTTGTTCTTGGCAGTTGTCCAAAGTCCACAAGGCTGACGATTCACATAGTAGGCAGCTTTTGCCCAACGACGCACGTCATAGAAGGCAAAACCTTCGCCAAAGAGTTCTATCTGACGCTCACGACGAATCTCCCATAATACCGGATCAACATTGTAATTGCCAAACTTTCCTCCCTTGCCGGTCCACCATTTCGCATTACCTTTATCACGATTCGGGTCGAAGCTCTCGTTTATTTCAGCTACAACCATCTTGGCTACAGAGGCACGCTCACGCAGTTTGTTGATGGTCATATCGGCCACTGACTGATTGAACTGTCCTAATTCCCACGCAGCCTCGGCGTAGTTGAGCAACACCTCTTCTATCTTAAAGATAGGCTTATCGGCCGTACAGAAAGTAGAGGAACCGGTTGAGAACTCCCACATGTCGTAGTTCTTCCAGAAATAATATCCCGTACGACAACGCATGTAGGCCACACGCGAGTCGGTGGTAAGGTTCGGACTCACGGGCGTTAACGACGCTCCCCAGTTCTGTCCGGGGCAACGTTTCATGCCTTCGCCACCAAACGCGCCACCACGCAGACACTTGGCATTGGCTCCCATGTAATCTATATAATAACGATACTTGGCAGCTTCTTCCGCCGTAACAACGTGACCTTGGTTATTGTCGCCCTCTTTGAGGAACTTCCATGACTTAAAGGAGTTCACATTATCAAACTTACCATTGTTCGGAGCGACCACATAAGGAGGCTGAATATTCTGATACAAGCGTGGATCACGGTCGGCAAAGGTGTCCCACATGTCCTTTCCCTTGCCACCCTGATAGCCCGATCCCGCATTGGCGATAGGCTTACCATTCTTCATCAGGAACATATCAACCGTATATTGCGGTACGTCGGCCGAGCTGGCAGCGATGTGCTCAAAGTCATTATAGCGGTTCATCAGCATGTTATCCACAAACTCCTTGCACAAGATAACGCCCGGCTTACCCGCCAAGTTCTCCGTAGTCCACATTTCACCGTAACCGGTTGCCGGTGTATTCTGACTGTCAACACCTTTATATAATGTGGGATAAGCGTCCATAAGCTCCTTCGATACAGCGAGACACTTCTGCAAGTAAGCCTGATAAGGCTCATTCAGACCATGGTATTTGGCCCATGTTCCCTCACGAAGCAAGAAACGTGAGAGCGCAGCCTTTACCGCATTGGCCGTTATGGTGTTATCACCATCGTTGAAGTTTCCTATATGCGCGGCGGCATACTCCAACCGTGCGATGATACTATCGGCCACCTCGGCACGCGGCGTGCGTGGTCCGTAGGTAGCTTCGTCCTTCTCGCTGATGACCTTATTTATCCATGGAACATCCCCAAAACGGTCTACCAGCTCCATATACCAATACGCCGAGAAGAAGAAACCTACCGAACGCCAGTGTTCTGTCTGCTCTTTTGTTAACACACCCTCATCCAAATGGCTGAGCATAATGTTGATTCTGCGGATATAATCGAAGTCCCATCCACCGCCATCCGAGGTCGCCGTAATGGTTTTATAGGCATAAGGATTGCGTGAGTTGTCACGATTTGTTACCAATCCACCGTACCAATCACCATAAAACTGGGCGTTCATATAGCTGCTGTTAATGCTTGTCCGTATGGTGGTATTGGTAAACATTTCGTAACACGGATTCATAAATGCCTTGAAATTATCGTACTCCTTAAACGCGTTTACTTCCGTAAGGTCGGTCAGCGGATACTTTTCAAGGAAATCGTCGTTGCACGAAGCCAAAACCAAGGCTGCCGAACATAAAGTTATAATAATCTTTTTCATGTGCTTTTCTTATAAGATTTAGAACGTAATACTTGCACCCACAGATACAGTGCGGTAGTAGGGATAACCCCAAGAGATACCATTGCTGAGCGCATTGGCCGTGGACGACGCAGAAGAACCTTCAGGATCATAGCCCTTCGGCAGCTTGCTGAATGTTGCCAAGTTCTCTATGCTGACATAAACCTTGGCGTCCTGCATCAACACTTTCCTCGTCCACTCCTTCGGGAAGGTATAAGACAAAGTCACATTCTTGACACGCAGGTAGGCCGCATTCTGCAAATACTTGTCGCTCACACGTGTGTTTGAACCCACATTGTTGCCTTGTCCGTAGATACGGAACAACTTACTGTCGGAATTAACGGGCACCATATAATCGGGACTTTCGGGATCATAGCTCTTAGCTACCCAATAATCGGTCTGATTATAGTACAAAGCTTGGAATACGGCGTCACCCGCACCGGCACCACCAAAGGGGAACAAGGCCGCGCCACTTAACCAATAGTCGCGTTTGCCCACACCTTGCAACATCACGTCGAGGCTGAATCCCTTGTACGAAGCGCCCAAGCTGGCACCAAACTGATAGCGAGAGGCGTCATTGCCGATAACCTTCCGATCGCCGGGTTTCTTCACGGTGCTTTCTCCCACGGTGATAACGTTATCACCATCCAAGTCCTTGAACTTCACGTCCCCGGGCTGCGGATTGGTTCCGTTAATCTTCGTGACACCCTCGTTAAGCTTCCATACACCCGTCTTAGCGGCCTCGGCGTCGAAGTCGGAGATAGAATAATAACCGTCAGAGACGTAACCCCATATCTCACCTATCTTGCGTCCGACATAGTAATCATTCAATAATCCCGACTCATTGTTGAACTTCGTTATCTCAGCCTGACTGTCGTAGATATTCAGACCCACACGATAACTGAAATCGCCAATGCGGTCACGCCATGTCAGATTGAGTTCCCAACCGTTGTTCTTCATATCGGCCACGTTCTGCAACGGAGCCTCTGTACCTACCACTCCGGGAATCTCGATACCCGCTGACAGCATTCCGGTAGTCTTACGCTTGTACCAATCGAAGGTAGCCGTCAAGCGATTCTTAAAGGCATAGAGGTCGAAGCCCACATTAAAGGTGGTCACTTTCTCCCATGTAAAGTTACTGCTCACCAGTCCGGGCGAAGTAATGTAAGTGGTCTTTCCGCCACCATCCAAGATATAAGTACCACTGCTGTTCACGCTCATGGTAGGAGTGAATTGGTAAGGAGCGATACGTTGGTTGCCCACAGAGCCGTAAGAGAGGCGCAACTTAAAGTCATCGAGCCAGCTCTTTGCCCAATCCATGAACGCCTCCTGCCCCATACGCCAGCCTACACTGACCGATGGGAAGAAACCAAAGCGATGATCCTTGGGGAATTTGGACGAACCGTCGTAACGACCGTTCACCTCCAAGAGGTAACGATCGGCAAAAGCATAGTTCAAACGCGCGAAACCGCTACGAATGGTATATTCGGAATAACTGTCCTTAATAGTCTTCTCACCCGTTCCACCCGCGAAAGAGGGAACGCTGGGAACGGCCTGCGCCAGCACGTTACCGTAGAAATAACGATAGTAATACTTCTCTTGATTGTAACCAACCATGGCCTTGAAGGCATGATTGCCCCATGTATGCTCATAGTTCGAGAAGACATTGAGGGCGTTGTACTTCTCCGTTGACTCAGACATACGGTAGAAGTCCTGTCCTTTTTCCATGGAATTCTTGGCCGCAAGCTGCACATCGGCAAACCTGAAACGACCCGAATAGAAATTATAATGCTCGTCGGTACGGTTGTAAGTGTATTCTCCCGTAATCGTCCAGTTGGGCAACGGCTTGAAGATAGAGCGCAAGAGCACACGTGGAACGGACGACTCGTTATGAGCCACGGGCGCATAGTTCAGCATGTTCAGCGGCGTCTGCGACGGCAGGTCCTCCGCTACGCCCAGCACAGAGCCGGGTATGTTGCCCTCGGGATAGTAGTTAATGAGTCGTGTAGTGTAGAAACCACTCATGTTACCCACGTTCTGTGGGCTGGTACGAGTGCTGTTCGTATAAATCAAAGAGGCCTCTTGGGTAAACCATTTCAGCACATCCGCCGAGATAAAACCACTGATAGTCTTGCGTCGGAACATATCTTTATTGGTGACCAACGGACCATTCTCACGGCTCAAACTGCCCGAAAGGCGATAGCGAATGCGCTCACTTCCACCCGAAACGGTCAAGTTATGATTATTGATAGAGCCCGTAGACAGAATGTTCTTGGCCAGATTCTTCTCCGACAACCAGTAAACACGGCCGTCCTCATCCTTCAAGATACCATCGCCAACCGTGTTGACCGACGACGGATTCTGCTGATATTGGCCAAGGTAATCACGCCATTTGGCCACGTCGCCATTGCCCGCCCAATAAGAGTTGGAGTAGCCTGCCTCGAGGTAGGCGTCAAGATATTCCATGAGCGAAGCCTGCTCCAAACGGTTCAAAGACTTTTCCCAACCAAGGTTAAAGTTGTAGTTTGCCGTGAAACGGTCGTTCGACTTGGGGTGCTTCAGCGTAACCAAGATTACGCCACCTGCCGCCCGCGCGCCGTAGATAGCCGAGCTGGCAGCGTCTTTCAACACCGTAACGCTCTCTATATCCTCGGGGTTTAGCGCGCTAATATCGCCCTCTACGTTATCGATAAGCACCAGTGGCGAACCGCCATTGATTGATAACGTACCACGCACGTTGAGCGATTTGGCGAAGCCCGGTCCCGAACCACCACCGATAGTCAGGCCCGGCATGGCGCCTTGCAAGGCAGCCGCGGCGTTCACCACGGGCCGATCGCCAAGCACCTCATCCATCTTGACCTGCGAAACGGAACCCGTCAGATTGGCCTTTTTCTGCGTGCCATAGCCTACAACGACCACTTCGTCAAGCGCCTTGGCGTCGCCCGACAAAGTAACCACCATGTTGTGGGCAGCTCGTAACTCCTTGGCGTTAAACCCGACATAGCTTACCACCAAGGTCGTTCCTACCGGCACTTTGATTGAAAAATGGCCGTCGAGGTCGGTAATGACACCATTCGAGGTGCCTTTCTCCAAGATGGTAGCGCCGATAAGCGGCTCACCGGCCACGTCGACAACCTTTCCCGAAACGGTAGTGGCCTGCTCACGGCTTTGGGCGGGAGCAGCGGTGGCGACAACACTCTTGTCCTTCATCCTCAAATAAACAAAGTCGTTCTTGACTTGATAGGTCACTCCGTGGCCACCAAGAATCCTGTTGAGCACTTCCTTCAAGGGCGCATCTTTCACATTTATCAACTTTACGGGTATGTCAGAAATGTGGTCATCATAGAAAAATTGGTACTTCGTTTGCCGCTGCACGCTCTTAATAACCTTGCCAACCGTGGTGTTGCTCTGATTCAAAGTAATCTGAGCAAGAGCCACGAAGCACGGAGCCAACAGCAGACAAACAATAAATAATGCACGAGGCAACAATACCCCAAATAGGCAATTGTAATGTTTCATGTCTTACATTTTTAGGTGTGAGTATATTTTAGTCAGTCATTAATTAAACAACGTCCGTGCCATGAAAACTACTTAGCCCAATCCTTATATTTTCAAAAAAATGTTTATAAGCCGTTATTTTCGGTTCCTCCACCCCACTTTTTTCAAGAATTACGCCACGGCCGACACGCTTTATCATGCCCCCGGCATAAGAAGAATGAAACAGAGTGTGCAATATTTTTTTAACATTTCAATCCTCCTATTTTCCTACTCATCGAAAAGCAGCCGCTCATAAGCCGAATATAAGGATTTTACGAGCCTAATCACAATCCCCTCATTATCAATTATTTAAAAACAATCATTCAAAAAAGGAGCATGCAATCGAGGGCTTTTTCAATAGTCAAAAAGGGCCTTTGACCCTGCCACTAAGGCCCTTCCGACTCTTCAAAATGATAAAACAACCATGCGGAAGCAGCCTTTTGACACCGACAGACGCCCCATTTCATGAAACAATGAGCCGATTTCGGACTTTCAAACGGCCATTCTTTTCCTTATCAACCCTATCCCGAAGGAAAGCAAGACACTTGTTTCCGCCCTATTTTAACACTTTCATCACCTTGTGTGCAGTTTTCTCCCAACAGACAAAAAGGTTTATATCAACACTTTTTCACGTTTTCCTTTGGTCATAAAACATATTATCCTTACCTTTACCACATCCACTTTAAGCACGTCATCGACCAAAAAGCATGGGCAACATTTCACAGCAGCAGTTTGCCGCACTCTTCATGGAAAACTACGGAAGATTGCTTATCTACGCCAAGGGCATAGTGCGTGACGACGCAACGGCCGAAGACGTGGTTGAGGATGTGTTTGCCTTCGTATGGGAACACCGGCTTTCCATCGACTTTACGGGCAACACGCAGGCCATGCTTTACAAGGCCGTGCTCAACAAAGGGCTCAGTGTGTTGCGCCATCGGAACATCAGCAACAGCTACGTAGCGCTGATGAAGGAAATTCACGAGCTACAGTTGCGCCACGTGGAAACGGCATACGAGAGCGCCGACAAGTTAGCGGAGAGCAACAACCTCATGCAAATCATAGAGCAAGCCATCGATCCGCTGCCCGCCCGATGTCAGGAAGTATTCCGCATGAGCTACCTGCAAGGAATGCACAACAAGGAGATTGCCCAACAGCTCAACTGCTCACAACGTACCATCGAGGCCCATATCTACAAGGCGCTGAAGCTCATCCGCGTCACGCTCAAAAGCACCTTGGGCTGCTTGTTGCTGATGTTGCAATTGCCTATCAGATAACATCGAACTCTTAAATTAACAGAAAAAAGTAAGTAGAAACCCCTTTCGTGGTGGTTATATATACAGAAATAGCTCAAAAAGCGTCATTTAACTTCAAGTATGGAGAACTCTTTCAACCAAGACATCATGGCACGTTACCTCACGGGTAACTGCACTCATGACGACCTCAGCCAACTGTTGGCATGGATAAAGGCTGCCCCGGAGAACATGGAGCGGTTTGAGTCCATGGTGGGTCTTCATGAGAAGGTGGCCGGCTTGCAGGTTAGCGACGCTCAAAAGCAGGCTGCCCTGCGACGGCTGATGCGTCGTATTGAGGGAGAAAAACCTGCCCTACGACGCCTCAACTCACGCCGATGGATAGGCTATGCGGCCCTTTTCCTCGTCACGATAGGCTTGGGCGCCACGCTCTTATTCAACCATCGCACGAGCCATAAGCAACTGATAACCGCCCAAGCCACCACCGCCATACGCAAGATAACGCTCAACGATGGCACGCAAGTGTGGCTCAACAAAGGTGCCAAGCTCACTTATCCTCCCTCGTTTGACGAGAAGGAGCGCACGGTGAGCCTTGTTGGCGAGGCCTATTTCAACGTAAAGCACAGCCATGACGTGCCTTTCATCGTGGAAAGTAGGAACGCGAGGGTGAAAGTTTTAGGCACAGAATTCAACTATAACACCACTTCGGAACACGCAACGGCGGTGAGCCTTGTACGTGGTTCGGTAGAAGTGAGGAGCAACAAGTCGAACGACCAAATGGTGTTGCAGCCCGGCCAGCAGGCCAATATCGACAATGCCACGGGGCGCCTCCGTGTAAAAGAGGTGAACAAAGAGATTGCCGGGATATGGCATAGCGACATCATAACGTTCCACAATGCCAACATCCGTGAGATAGCCGACATCATTTCGGAAATTTATCACGTTGACATAGCCGTGAGCCCAAGGCTGAGTCTTCACCATACTTACTCGGGAGCTATCCACAAGTCGGCTGCCATTGATTCTATCTTCAGCCAACTAAGCCTTACCATCCCTATCAGCTATACGCATGGTAAGGACAAGATTATCCTTAAATAGCTTTCTTTTTACCCCTTATATATAATAAGGTGAATGCCCACGCATGACCGCAGTGGGTCGTCGTCTCATGCCCGTGAGCCGGCAGTTCTCGCATAGCGGATAGAAGAATTGTTAACTTTTTGTCCCTTGGGAGTTATGTTTTTTTCACCATAAGAAGAGAATTGCGAAGCGAAGAACAAGTATCTTTGCATAAGATAGGCTACACTCGGTCATTTAAGAACAAGTTCTTATGACGCTCATTTGCACTATCTTTGCATAAGATAGGCTGCACTCGGGCAGTCAAGACTATTTTTCCAAACTTC
Source organism: Prevotella sp. (assembly GCF_036570325.1). GTDB lineage: Bacteria > Bacteroidota > Bacteroidia > Bacteroidales > Bacteroidaceae > Prevotella. The sequence continues at coordinate 19,977 of NZ_DATCYK010000095.1, read as the reverse complement.
AAAAAAAAACACTTTTATGATGCGACAATTACTATTTATTTTTATCACTATGAGTATATTCTACTCCACAGGCTGCACGGGAAAGAACCAACACAGTGACCCAGCAGACACGAATATGGCACAAAACGACAGTCTACCCGACTATTCAGCCATTCCCCTAACCCGCAATGAGCGGGCCGTCATTGAGGACAAAGCCACCGAACGACCCTTCACGGGCGAGTACAACGATTTTCACGAAGCCGGCACCTATGTGTGTCGCCGCTGTGAGACACCGCTCTATCGGTCAAAGGACAAGTTCAATTCCGGATGTGGATGGCCCAGCTTTGACGATGAGATAGCGGGTGCCGTAAGGCGACAGATTGACGCTGACGGCCAAAGGACGGAGATAGTATGCGCCCGTTGCGGTGCCCATATAGGTCATGTCTTTGAAGGTGAGCGGCTGACAGCCAAGGACACGCGCCATTGTGCTAACTCGTTGTCGCTGCGTTTCATTCCCCAACAGCACGAAATGCGAACGATTTACTTCGCGGGAGGCTGCTTCTGGGGAACCGAACATTACTTTAAGCAGATTCGAGGTGTGGTAGCAACGGAGGTGGGCTACGCCAATGGCAACCGCGACGCCACTCCGTCGTACGAGGAAGTATGCACCGACAGAACGGGATTTGCCGAAGCGGTAAAGGTGGTTTACGACCCGAGTATCATCAGCATTGGCTTCCTGACCGACTTGTATTTCCAAACCATCGATCCCACAAGCCTCAACCGACAAGGCAATGACCGAGGAACGCAGTATCGCACGGGTATTTACTATGTTGACCAAGCGGACCTGCCACAACTGAAATCGGCATTCCAACGGGAAGAAAAGGCGGTTGGGGAGAAACTCGCCGTGGAGCTGACACCGCTCAAGAACTTCTTTACCGCCGAGGAATACCATCAGGATTATCTCGACAAAAACAAGAATGGCTACTGCCATCTGCCTGCCTCGCTTTTCAACATGGCCCGTAAGGCCAATGCCAAATAAGACCGGCGATAGGATTTCTCATAAAAAACAAACCGTGATCGGAGGGCCATCAAGACGCTCCAATCACGGTTTGTTTAAACGGTTTCGGGTGCTTATTTATGCCTATTGGCACGTTGCTCTCTGTATTTTGCTTTTTGCTTGGCCGATCCACTGCCATGAGCACCGGTGATATACTTTTTCTTTTTGGCTTTGGTTTTCACCTTGCCCTCTTTAGGATCGCCCTTGGGAGAGCTTCTAAAGACAATACCACCTTCTAAGATTTCATCAAAATTATCCATAATAAGAATGACATGTTTCATGTGACGTGGCAAGGGAAACAGACCATTTCCCCTGCCTTTTCACACCTTATACGTATTAATGGTGGAACAAACGAACATGGGTAAACGCCATGGCGATACCGTATTTATCGCAAGTATCGATAACATGGTCGTCACGAATGCTGCCTCCTGCCTGCACAATATATTCCACTCCGCTCTTATGGGCACGCTCTATATTGTCGCCAAAGGGGAAGAAAGCGTCGGAACCGAGGGCCACTTTCGTGTTTTGAGCTATCCATTCCTTCTTTTCTTCACGTGTCAGCGGCTCGGGCTTCTCGGTAAAGAACTGTTGCCAAGTGCCTTCCTGCAGCACATCTTCCCACTCTTCGCTGATATATACATTGATGGTATTGTCGCGATCGGCACGGCGTATGTCGGCCTTAAAGGGCAAGTTCATCACCTTGGGGCATTGGCGCAGCCACCACTCATCGGCCTTGCTGCCGGCCAAGCGGGTGCAATGAATGCGGCTCTGCTGGCCTGCGCCGATACCGATGGCCTGACCATCCTTCACGTAACATACGGAGTTGCTCTGCGTGTACTTCAATGTGATCAGTGAAATGATCAGGTCGCGCTTGGCTTCTTCGGTGAAAGTCTTGTTCTGTGTGGGTATATCTTCAAACAACGATGGGTCATCCAATTTGATTTCATTGCGTCCCTGCTCGAAGGTTATGCCGTAAACTTGCTTGCGCTCTATGGGATTTGGCGTGTAGGAAGGGTCTATCTGAATGACATTATAGGCACCCTTACGCTTGGCTTTCAGTATTTCCATGGCCTCAGGGGTGTATCCCGGGGCTATCACTCCGTCGCTCACCTCACGCTTGATAAGCAGTGCCGTGGCCTCATCGCAGACATCGCTCAAGGCTACAAAGTCACCATAAGAGCACATACGGTCGGCACCACGGGCACGAGCATAGGCACAAGCCAAGGGAGAAAGCTCAAAATTGACGTCATCAACGAAATAAATTTTCTTCAAAGTGTCGCTCAATGGCAATCCCACGGCGGCCCCGGCAGGGCTTACATGCTTAAAACTCGCGGCGGCAGGAAGGCCTGTCGCTTCTTTGAGTTCTTTCACCAACTGCCATGAATTCAAAGCGTCGAGAAAGTTAATATAGCCCGGTCGGCCGCTGATAATCTCAATGGGTAACTCACCTTCGTCCATATAAATGCGCGAAGGCTTCTGATTTGGATTACATCCGTACTTTAATGCCAGTTCTTTCATAATGTATTTGAAAAATTACTTATTCTTTTTTGAAGTTAACTTGCCGTTCTTTCCCAAGGTCAATGTCACTTGTTGCAACTTTCGATTAGCATGATCGAAGACTACGGCGGGGTTCATGCGACGGCCTTTATAGGATATTTCAAAATGTAAATGTTCCGTCGTGGCCCGACCGGTCCTGCCGGTTAAGCCTATGACTTCTCCTGCCTTTACTTTCTGACCTACCTTTACAAAATTCTTGGACTGATGACTGTATAGGGTCTCAAAGCCATACTTATGCTTTATCTTGATACAATTGCCGTAGCCGTAATGGCGTCCCGACAAGGTTACGATTCCATCGAAAGCCGCTACAATCTTGTCGTTGGGCTTTGTTTTCAGGTCAACGCCGGCATGATGACGCTTTCCTCCGTAGGGACTGATGACGTGGCTGCCGGGCAAAGGATAGGCCCAGCGCTCTTTTTCCAGCTCTGATAGGTTCAGTTTCTCAAGACTTGACTTGGCCAAAGACTCATCCGTAATATCCGGTTCGTCATCGCTCTTGCTTTTCTCTACCACCGACACGTCCACGAAAGAGCCTCTGACTTTCTTACAAAGAATCGTTTGCTTTCTGAGTTTGTGGCTGTTGATGGCGATGATTGTCTCAGGATTAATGCGTCCACCGTTCACCATGATGGCGAAAGTCAGCTTACCTTGCTGGCCGACGATAGCAATTGACTGGCCGGCTTTTACGCGTTGACCTACCTTTACCAAGTTTTGAGCATTGTCACCATACACGGTTTCCAATCCATTATCATGCCGGATAATGACGACATTGCCGAAAGTATCCAGCTTACGGGATAGTCTTACGACACCTCCAAACATCGCTTTGACAACATCACCTTGCTTTGTGGTAATCTCAAGTTGTGCGTTGTTATTCATCAGCTTAGCTTTACCAACGGGCAAAGGAAAAGAATACTCCTTATCCTTTAATATGCTGAAATCGATATGAAACGCATTGGAACGGGCAAAAAGTCCGGGAGTTTCTATGCTGATTTGTTGTTGTTCGGCTGCCGTAAAATGGTCACGAACCGGAGCAAAGGCCGACATGGTAACCACAAAAAATAAGCCCGACAACAATAAACGTAATTTTAAAGTCATGTTATTTAGGTTTAAAGGATGGCAATAACGATTGCCTTCGTTCTTTATTTTTAGGTCTAAAGTACCGCAACGGCGATTCCTTTAAAGGATTATTTCAGCATGATTGCCGTATAAATTCGCCCGGATTCTTTCCCCAACCTGCGTGCGGAGAAGTATTCATCCACATGGTCAAAGGTACAGATGGAAGCTACTTGCACATTGGCTTCCGGCACTCCGAGCTGTAATAATTGAAGTTTGTTGCATAAAGGAAGGTCTATGTGCCACTTTTCTTTCATGATGGCAATAGTCTCCATGTCGAAACCAGCCAGCTCAAACGCATCATACACCTCTTGTCCCACTTCAAAATTAGCAACGCTTATGCCCGGTCCGATTACAGCTTTTATGTCAGATGGCCGTGTGCCAAACGACTTCTGCATCTCCATTACGGCTTGTTGGGCGATGCGTTGCACCGTTCCTCTCCAGCCGGCATGCACTGCCGACACCGCGTGATGTACCGTATCATAAAGTAAAACGGGAATACAATCGGCCGTGGAAATACCGATACAGACTTTCGTTTCTTGGGTTTGAACGCCATCTATGCCATCCAACAAGGCTGTACGGTCATCTGAAGACATGTCGAAGAAACCTTCCTCAATGGTCCTCACCGCTTTGCCATGCACTTGATGAGGCACTATAATGCGAGTGGCGGCTATGCCCAGCTCTGTAGCCACCAACCTTCGATTGGTGAGAACATTCTGTGCATCGTCGCCACAAAACTCATTTAAATTCAGCTCTCCGTATCTGTCTCGGCTCACTCCACCATGTCTGGTGGTAGAGAACGCGACAACTCGGCTGTCAACATCGTAGAAATGCAATATTGGATTACTCATATTCAAAATCATCGAGTTCCTCTACGTCTTCCACATCAGCGTCATCCAAATACTCTATATCTGAATCCATGCCTTCATCATGCAGCTCTTCCGAGAACCTCGACATGTCCTTGTCCCTATGCACAAGCGTATCTTCAGAAGTAATTTCCTGCAACTTATTGCTCTCACTGTTGAGTTCTTTCCAGAGCAAGTCTTTCAATTCAGCCAATCCCTTGCCCGTAACGGAAGAGATAAAGACAACCGGTAAATCAGCCGGAAGCGTTTCCTTGAGCATATCTATCAGCTCCTCATCCAGCAAATCACACTTGGTGACAGCCAAAACCCTATGCTTATCCAGCATTTCAGGGTTAAACTGGCTCAGCTCATTCAGCAGAATCTCATACTCCTTTTTAATATCTTCCGTATCGCCGGGCACCATAAAGAGCAACAAGGAGTTGCGTTCGATGTGGCGAAGGAACCGGAGTCCGAGTCCCTTCCCTTCACTTGCACCCTCAATGATACCGGGAATATCGGCCATAACAAAGCTCTGTTTGTCATGATAACCTACGATTCCCAATGAGGGTTCAAGCGTTGTAAAAGGATAGTTCGCTATCTTTGGACGTGCGCTTGACAGCGTGGAAAGCAGCGTGGACTTACCCGCGTTAGGGAAACCGACCAATCCCACATCCGCCAACAGCTTCAATTCGAGGATGACAGTCTGCTCCTGCATGGGTTCACCGGGCTGCGCATAGCGTGGCGCTTGATTGGTTGAAGTACGGAATTGGAAGTTTCCCAAGCCGCCTCTACCACCTTTAAGCAATACCACTTCCTGACCGTCGTAGGTCACATCGCACACATATTTACCCGTTTCGGCGTCATATACCACCGTACCACAAGGCACATCGATGTATTGGTCCTTACCATTGGTGCCATGACACTTGTCCCTTCCGCCGTTACCACCATGCTCGGCGTAAACGTGACGTTGGTATTTCAAGTGCAAAAGCGTCCAATAGTTATGGTTACCACGCAGGATAATGCTTCCTCCTTTGCCTCCGTCACCACCGTCAGGACCTCCGTTGGGCTGATACTTTACATGGCGCAGGTGCATAGAACCCCTGCCACCCTTACCCGAGCGACAATAAATCTTAACGTAGTCGACGAAGTTACTTTCCATATTTTATTTGTGGATAGTGATTCAAAAATGATATATTACAGACGATCTATCACATTGCAGATGCGGGCAAAAATATCATCTACCGTGCCCAAGCCCTCTACATGATAATGCACGCCCTCGTTCTCATACCAGTCAATCAGCGGAGCTGTCTGTGTATGGTAAACGTTCAGGCGCTTCTTAATGGTCTCCTCATTGTCATCGCTGCGACCACTTTCCTTGCCACGGTTAATCAAACGAGCCATCAGTTCATCTTCAGGAACTGACAATTCTATCATGGCAGCAATCTTGTGGCCACGCTCTGCCAGCATTTTCTTCAAAGCCTCAGCTTGTGGTGTGGTACGGGGGAAACCGTCAAAGATAACTCCCTGATGGTCGGAACCGAAACTATCGTACACACTTGCCAATATATCAACCATCAACTCATCAGGAATCAGTTGTCCGTTATCGATAAATCCCTTGGCAGTCTTGCCCAATTCGGTGCCGTTTTTAATCTCATTGCGCAACACATCGCCCGTAGAAATGTGGCCCAAGCCGTACTTCTCTATCATCTTATCGCTCTGTGTGCCCTTACCTGCACCGGGAGCGCCGAATATTACAATATTTTTCATCTCTTATTTAATATAAATTTATTTGCCTATCGCTTGTAAATTATTCATCCAACACGTAAATGTCTCTCAATTGACGGCCTTGTTGGTCGTAGTCAAGACCGTATCCCACGATGAAATCGTTGGGTATTTCCATCGCCGCGTACTCAATATTCAAGGGCACTTGAAGCTTGCCCGGCTTGAGGAGCATTGAGCATATATGGACCGACTTTGGATTGCGTGTTCCCAGCGATTCTATCATCTGCTTCATCGTAGTACCGGTATCAATAATATCTTCCACGATAACAACAGTCCTATCTGTCAGATCTTCATTCAGTCCTATCACTTCTTTAATTTTTCCAGTCGAAGTTGTGCCCTGATAAGAAGCCAGCTTCACGAAAGAAATCTCACACGGAATGGTGATATTGCGCATTAAATCTGCCGCGAACATAAATGAGCCATTCAACACTGCCAACAGCAAAGGATTCTTGCCTTCCATGTCCTTATTGAGTTTTTCGGCTACGGCCTTCACACGTTGTTGGATTTCTTCCTCCGGGATAAAAGTTCTAAACGTTTTATCCAAAATTTTGATTTTACTCATAGCTGGGAATTGTATAATTTGGTGCAAAAATACGAAAAAACTATGTAACAGCCTTATTCATTTGCATTAATTTTGTAAATTTGCAACCTATGAAGATTTTTAACAGCGCTCAGATTCATGAGCTCGACAACTACACGATAGAGCATGAACCTATTGCCTCTATCGATCTGATGGAACGCGCCGCCAAAGCTCTTTCGTTTGCCATTTGTGAGCAATGGCCTACCATGGTGCCTGTTGTAGTCTTCGCCGGTCCCGGCAATAATGGTGGTGACGCACTGGCCGTTGCCCGACTGTTAGCTATCAAGGGCTATCAGGTAAGCGTTTACCTTTTTAATATCCACAATCATTTATCTCCCGACTGCGCTGTCAATCGCCAACGTGCCATCGACAGCCACCAGCTGCATTCCTTTAACGAGATAACTCTTAACTTCGATCCTCCTCATCTCGACAAGGACACACTCGTGGTGGACGGACTTTTCGGGTCGGGACTTAACAAACCATTGGCCGGAGGCTTCGCTTCGCTCGTGAAATACATCAACGCCTCGCCTTGCGAAGTGGTGAGCATAGACCTTCCTTCGGGCCTGATGACCGAGGACAACACCTATAACATTCACGCCAACATCATCCGTGCCGACCTCACACTTACCCTTCAACAAAAGAAACTCGCCATGCTCATGGCCGACAACCAGCAATATATCGGTCGGCTAAGGGTGCTCGACATCAGACTTTCGCCCGAGTTTATCAGCCAAACCAAGGCTCGTTACACGGTCATAGAGGAAAACGACATACGCCGTCTGTTGCTGCCGCGTGACGATTTTGCCCATAAGGGCGACATGGGAACGGCCATGATCATCGCCGGAAGCTACGGTATGAGTGGCGCGGCCACGTTAGCGGCCAAAGCATGCCTGCGTTCCGGAGCCGGAAAAGTATATGTTCACACGCCCAAAGTCAATTCCCCAATACTCCAAACCACCGTTCCCGAAGCCGTGATGAGCATTGACAAGGAAGAGACTTACTTCTCCCAACCCGTCAATACCGCCGATTTCAGCGCCTTGGGCATAGGTCCGGGACTGGGAAAGCACGAAAACTCGGCCATCGCCATGATTGCTCAAGTCCGTGGAAGCCAATGTCCGGTGGTGCTCGACGCCGATGCCATCAACATACTCGCCAATCACCGTGCTTGGATTCAACAACTGCCGCAAGGCGTTATCCTCACTCCCCACCCCGCAGAGTTCGACCGTCTATCGGGCACCGGCAGCAGCGGATGTTACGACCGCTTGATGAAAGCCGCCGACATGGCCCAGCATTACGGAATCTACATACTGCTCAAAGGACATTATTCGGCCCTATGCCAGCCCGATGGTGACATCACTTTCAACTCCACCGGCAACAGCGGAATGGCCACCGCAGGCTCCGGCGACGTGCTAACGGGCATGGTCACGGGCCTCCTCGCACGAGGATACCAACAGCGCGAGGCTTGTCTCGTGGGCATGTACCTCCACGGATTGGCCGGCGACATGGCCGCCAAGGACCTCGGCAAGGAAAGTCTAATGGCCGGAGACCTCATCCGATACCTGCCCAAAGCCTTTTTACGCATAGAGGAATAAACTTCTACCCCTTTCACATTTTCCATGATTTTATTGACGCAGAAATAAAAATGAACATGAAAAAAGTCATCACTGCCCTCTTCCTAACATCTTTTTATCTTACCACAGCCTTGGCTCAAATGCCCGTCAACGGGGCAACTTACTTCTTGCCCAAGACCGGTTTGAAACTCAAACTGCTGGTAGAGAAAACGACCTATACGCCGGGCGACCTCGCCGGATACGCTTCCCGCTACATGAAATTGCAAGAGGTAGAAAGCCAACCATCAACCACTTACCGTCTCATAGGCCTATCGGCGCAGCTCATAGGCTTGCCCGACACGACCAAACAGTTCACGGCGCTCATCGACAAGAAGCACAGTATCATCAGCATAGACCGTGATGAGAACGGCGTACTCATGGCTGTCAACACCAAAGGAAGCAAGCCCGAGCCGCCAAAACCTTTCCTCGCGGCGCCCAAGAGCAAGCCCGACAACCCACACGACTTCTACACTGCCGACATGATGGCTGCCCCCAACAAGGCCCGCATGGCCGAACTTATCTCGCAGGAGATAGCCGACATCCGCGAAAGCCGTAACATGCTGTCCCGGGGCGAGGCCGATTTCATGCCCAAAGACGGGGAGCAACTGCGTATCATGCTGGCCCAACTCAAACGTCAGGAAAACGCTTTGATGCAAGTATTCCAAGGAACCACCGAACGGGACACGCTGGAGCAGGAAGTGGATTTCATGCCCGAGAAGGACGGCGAGCGCACTTTGGTATTCCGCTTCTCCAAATATGCCGGGCTCGTAGATAAGGATGACCTCAGCGGTTCGCCCTTTTACGCCCAAGTAGACGACCTCCACAGTATCTCAACCATCGAGCCTGCCATCGCCCACGAAGGCAAGAAGTCGAAAGACGACTGCGGAATCGCCGTCAGCCTGCCCGGAAAGATAAAGGTTACCCTCATCGATTTTGCTCGCCCTTACGCCACTTTCGAGCTTTATGCCGCGCAGTTTGGCCGGGTAGAACCGCTCAGCGGAGAGCTTTTCGGTAAGAAATTCACCACCCAATTGGTCCTCAATCCCGTTACGGGCAATGTGGACCGACTCACCACGGAGCCACTCGACAACTAACGACATCAACGCTCCCAATAAGCAGTAGCCCGGCCCTTGGCGCATTTCAGTGCCAAGGGCCGGGCTTCGTTTATGCCCTATCACTGAACTCTTTTCTTGCTCCCACCTATCCATACGACAGTTTCGGCTTTTCCAAAGCTGCCTTTTGGCTGTGTCAAAGCAGCCCTTTTACCCGATGAAAGCAGGCTTATGAGGCGCTAAAAGCAGCCCTCTTGTAGGGCGCTTTGTTACTTTTACCGTTTTTGCTCGACAACTTGGGAGGATGAGTCAGACCGGTCTGACGGGGCCGACCAATCAGATAACAGCAGCCGAAACGCCATAACCGGCCACCAACTTATTAGCTACCGGCCATGAAGTCGTTAGTTATGAGCCGCCAACTTATTAGCCACTGGTCGTCAGCTCATTAGCTAAAACCATTAACTTGTTCACTTGTCAACTCGTTAACTCGTCAACTCCACTATTAACTTGCCAACTCGTTAGCCCTCAACTCGTCAACTAAAAAACCGCCACCCCCATCTTTCCTTGCATAAATAAATAAAAAACCGTATCTTTGCAAAGTCTATCATACGCTACCAAAACCATGGCTATTACGCTTCAATAGCCACTCTGTAACGGTTACCAATATTTATTCAATCATATAACATGTACATCAAAACAATCACACTAACTCTTTTGGCATTGGTCGTTTCGCTGACAACCATGGCCGACAACGTTTACACAATCTATCCCGTACCCCAAAACCAGAAAGCCCTTCCGGGCAAAGCGTCGTTTACCAAGCAAGTGAATATCGTGGCCGACGCCCTGATTGACCACACAACCTTGGAACGGGCAAAAGCCGTATTGGCCGATCACGGACTGCAAGGAGTCGTTACCACGAAGCCTTCCGCCAAGCTGGCAACGCTCTACTTAGGCGTCAATGGCTCCAAAGGACCCGCCGACCGCTATGCCGCCAAGGTGAAAGTCGACCGTAAGGCCCTTGCTACCAAGGGCAAGTTCGACCGCCACGTGCTGCTCTTGGGCAAGGATAAAAAGAGCCGTGCCTGCGCTTTGATTCTCGGAGAGAACACCGACGCCACCTTCCACGGACTGGCCTCGCTCGAGCAAATGTTAGACCAAGGCACCGAAAACCTGCCTTGCGTGAGCATTGGCGATTATGCCGACATACAGTATCGTGGCGTAATCGAGGGCTACTATGGCGTGCCCTACAACGCCGATGTAACGAAAGACTTGTTCCGCTTCATGGCCCGTTACAAAATGAACGCTTACATGTATGGCGCCAAGAGCGACCCTTACCACTCGCAGAAATGGGCCGACCCTTATCCCACAAAGATTACCGATGACCAAAAAGCCATTGGATACCTGACGCAAGACATGATGCGCGACATTTCCGAAGTGGCCAAACAGACGAAAGTAAACTTCATTTGGGCCATCCACCCGGGCAAGGCTTTCACCGACGAAGCCGACAAAACGGTTATCAATAAAATCATGAACAAATTCCAAATGATGTACGATTTGGGTATCAGACAGTTCGGTGTGTTCGTTGACGACGTAGGTGTGCCCAGCGACGAGCCTACCCTCAAGCGCAACGCCGAGCGCCTGACAGAGGTGCAACACGCCGTGGAAGCCAAGTGGAACCGCCACTATCAAACGCCGGCCGACACCGTGAAACCCATCCACTTCGTACCGCAGCTCTACGCTTATTCATGGGTTGACGCGCAAAAACGCAAAAACTTTTTCAAAGCTTTGTCGAATACGCCGGCCCACGTGGTCATCTATATTACCGGCGCCGCTACATGGTCGGTGCCCAACTCTAAAGACATTGAGGTGGTAGCTGAGGATTTAGGCCGTGGTCAGGCATGGTGGTGGAACTACCCCTGCAACGATAATGACGTTACGAAACTATTTGTTCGCGACACCTACACTAACTTTGCTGACGAGAAATGGATTGACTCTACCGCCACACTTCCCCGCCAATTGCATGGCGCCAGCGCCCTTATCTCCAACCCCATGCAGCAGGGAGCAGCCTCAAAGATAGCGCTCTTCGGCGTTGGTGACTACGCGTGGAACAACGCTACCTTTGACAATCAGGCCGATTTCAAGGCTGCCGTGAAAGCCGTCGTGGGCAAAGATAAAGCCGAAGCCTTTACCTATCTCACCAATTACCTGCGCTATTTCGATGAGGAACCGATGGCCTCGCTCGTCAATAACTACAAGGCCGATGGCAACAGCCAGCCCATCAAGACCGAAATGGGCAAGGTGTTGGAAGCCTGCCGTGTGATTGATGGCATGCGCAACTCCACCGTTGAGAGCGACAGTATCTTCTATTCTGACATCCAACCATGGATTATGAAAGTGAGCGACATGGCTTTCCTCACCATCCAACTGCTCAACGCCGTTGACCAAAAGTCAGCCGCCAATACGCCCGAACGTGCCGCCGTGGTCGCGAAACTCAAGCAAACAGTGGCCAACATTGAGCAGAATGCCAACTACCACTTCAACATCTTGAGTGGTATGGGTGAAGATATAAGACTCGAAAACAAAACGGCGGAGTCGTCCGCAAAGGTATTGCGCCCCTTCCTCGACTACCTCGCAACCAAACTCTGACCCTCTCCGACGCAGGCATGGAGCCATCATCTATGCCTGCGCCAAAGGTTACAACAATTTAACGCAACCGTCTTGGATTTGTCTTGGAATCACATTTTTAACATACATCCAAGCCAATGACATATTCAATCATCCCTCGCCGAGGGATCATGAAATAATAACCAAAGCGCCCGGTCTTTACATTTAAAGACCGGGCGCTTTCATTCATAACGGCAAATCATGCACGACGGCTATGCCAAGCCGTACATTTTACCGATAGAAAACCGTGTATATATCCTTTTCTTTTCAATCTTTCTCGTAATCACCGGGTAAGGCCCGCATTTCCTGATACGACTGCCGAATGTCCGTTTCATCAATGGTGAAACTGCGATCGGCGTCCCGTGGATTGTCTTTCGTGGAATGACCAATCAGCCAGTCATACGTTTTTTGCATATAAAACAAACGGGCCAAGGCGCCATGCGACGCTCCTTTTACCCAAAAATAACGAAGTAACTTGTCGTTACCGCTTTGTTCCAAACGGCTCACAACCTGCTTCGACTGCTGTATCGACACAGCCCTATCGGCAGTGCCGTGCATAATCCACAAGGGCACCTGCCCCAAACGGCTCACGTCTTTCAGTGAACAGCCACCACAAAGGGCCATGGCCGCCGCCACTTTTTCAGGGTAAGTACCCACAAAATCCATCGTTCCGTAGCCGCCAAGGCTCATTCCTAACACGTAAACTCGTGTGGCGTCTACCCTATAATGGGCCATCACCCACTCCAGCATATCATTGATTTTACTCGGGCTCCATGCACCTCCCGGATTCTGCGGTGCCACCACCAACATGGGAATATGCTTGCCCCGCTCTATCGCATCGAGCACTCCGTAGCGGCGCACACGGTCTAAATTGTTGCCACAAAGGCTGGCTCCATGCAAAAATATCATCAGTGGCAGCGGATGATCATCGGCCTCATAATCCCCGGGGGTGTACATCCAAAAGTTATATCCGCCCGCTATCACGTTTTTCTTCGCCTCAAAATTGCCGTCAAAAGCCATCACTCCAATGGCCTGACAGATAACAAAGAGGAGGATAATCAGTTTCTTCATGTGCGTTTGATTTCGTTAGTTGTTACAAACTTACGGAAAAGTTTTCACAAACTACTATATTAATAGGCTTCTATTTTTATTGTTTTCTAAAATTCGCATCTGCTGAATGGCGATTTGGTTGAGTTTTAACAACCGTTCCCCTTGTACTATTCCTTCATTAATAAGTACAGCATTAATATTCTCCATATTCGACAAACAAATCAATTCATTTATGGTTGCGTAGTCACGGATGTTACCTTTCAAGTCAGGATTAGCCTCACGCCATTGCTTAGCAGTCATTCCAAACATTGCTACGTTAAGCACATCGGCCTCTTCAGCATAGATAATATTTGCCTGCATAGAAGTTATTTCACGAGGTATCAGATGGTTCTTGACTGCATCAGTATGGATATGATAATTAATTTTCGATAGCTCTCTTTTAGCTGTCCAACCAAGTATTTTCTGTTCTTCCGCCTTTAGGCGTTGAAACTCTTTGACCAAATATAATTCAAATTCCACTGAAACCCAACTTGCAAACTTAAAGGCTATATCTCTTTGAGCATAAGTACCACCGCCTGATCCATTCTTAGTTATAATACCAACGGCTGATGTCAGTTCTACCCAACGAGAGGGACTCATCGTAAAAGAGTTACTTCCGGCTTCACGAAAAAGGGGGTCGAATTCGATCCCTTTGAACTCCGGATTATTCAGTTTCTCCCATAATCCAAGATATTCAAGCGTATTCTTTTGCCTCATCCAATTCTTTACAACATCTTTAGGCTCCGCAGGATTTTTCTGTCGGGCTATATCTGTAATGCAAATATAGTCCATACCATTTCTTACCATTGTCTTAATGACAACTTCTTTAACGACGATAGAATCTCTTTTTACCATAGAAACGAAATGTATTTATGCACAAAGATAGTGCTGGCAAAGACAATAAGAGCTTATTCTTAAATTGTTGAGCACGGGCTATCTTATGCAAAGATAAGAAAAAGAATAAAGCAGGCTACTCTTTATACGGTAACTTTTTCTTACCTTTGCGTCATAACATTGCTGATAAGTAGTCCACCAACTACTTGTCATAAACTCCTTATCTACATGCAAGAAACCGTCAGATTGGAAAATCTTTCTATCGGTTACGATGATGGCAAAAGCCGCCACATCGTGGCACAAGCGCTCAATGCCCCGATTATCAGTGGCCAACTAACCTGCTTGTTAGGGCGTAACGGCGTAGGAAAATCAACCTTGCTACGCACCATAGCCGGCTTTCAACCGGCGCTCGGAGGGCAGATTCTCATTAATAATCGGCCCCTCGGCGACTTCCCCAAGCCCCGGTTGGCCCAATTAATCAGCGTTGTACTCACGGGAAAGCCCCAAGTGCAGAACATGCGGGTGGAGGAACTCGTGGCTTTAGGGCGCTCTCCCTACACCGACTTTTGGGGCCATTTGCGCCCTGCCGACCGCAAAGCGGTTGACGAAGCCTTAGAGCAAGTGGGTATAAAGGCTTTCGCCCATCGCATGGTGAGCACACTCAGCGACGGCGAACGTCAGAAAGTAATGATAGCCAAGGCCTTGGCCCAACAGACGCCCATCATCGTTTTGGATGAGCCAACGGCCTTTCTCGATTTTCCGAGTAAGGTCGATACCATGCAATTGCTACGTCAATTAGCCCGTGAGACGGATAAAACGATTTTCTTATCGACCCACGACCTTGAGCTGGCCATGCAACTTGCTGACTGTCTATGGATGATGGATGGAGAACAACTCCATATCGGTACGCCCCAAGAGCTGGTCGAAAACGGCACGTTAAGCCGATATGTGGAGCGCAATGACATCAGGTTCGACACCCAAACAATGACGCTTCGCATAGAGCGAAGAGAATAAGAAAAGGAGCTGTTTTATAACCTTTCCAACACGGAAGGCTCTATGATTTCACGCAATGGCGTCATTACAAAATCGCGTTCCTTCATGAACGGATGGGGAATAACTAAATCAGAATCATCGATATGAATATCATCAAAGAGAAGAATATCAATATCGATGATTCTGTCATGGTAGATACCATTGTGGCTTTTCTCCACTCGACCCATCAAATGTTCTATCCGTTGGGTCGCCTCTAAGAGCTGGCGAGGTGTCAGCGGGGTACTGACACGCACGCAGATATTAATAAACTTATTAGGAGAATCAAATCCCCAAGGCGCGGTTTCATAGAAAGAAGAAGTCGCCACGACCTCACCAACCTGCCCATTGAGCAGTTTCACGGCCTCAAGCATATTGCGCTTGCGATTACCGAGATTGGAACCTAATCCTAAATAAGCTGTATGCAAGGTTCTAAAATAATTGAAAACGTGGAGAAAAGGCTTAATCGTCTAATATCAACAATGCGTCGCCAAAGCAGCCAAACATGTAACCATGCTCCACCGCTAAATTGTAAGCCTCCATCACTATATCGTATCCTCCGAACGCGGCGGTCTCCATTACGAGCGTGGAAAGTGGATGATAGAAGTTGGCAACCATACAATTTGACAAACCGAAATCATAAGGAGGGAATATAAATTTATTGGTCCAACCATCATATTCCTTCAAAAGTCCGTCTGTTCCCACGGCCGTTTCCGTTGCCTTTACCACACTGGTACCCACCGCACAAACCCGATGACCAGCTTTCTTTGTGGCGTTCACGATGTCACAAGCCTCCTTGTTGATAACCATTTGCTCGGAATCCATCTTGTGCTTCGTCAGGTCTTCCACCTCAATGGAGTTGAAATTACCCAAGCCGCAGTGCAGGGTGATATAGGCATCGTTCACACCCAATATCTCCATTCGCTTCATCAGCTCACGGGTAAAGTGCAAACCTGTAGCCGGAGCAGTGACCGCTCCCTCGTTCTTTGCGTAGATAGTTTGGAAGTCTTCCATATCATCGGCTTCCGCATGGGCCGTATCTTGGCCTTCCTTTATCTCACGGTTATCGATGATATAACGAGGTAATGGCGACTCACCCAAGGCAAACAATTCCTCTTTAAACTCCTCATGAGGGCAATCATATAGGAAACGGAGCGTTCGGCCACGGCTTGTCGTATTGTCGATAACCTCGGCTACCATCGTGCCCGACTCATCAAAGAACAGCTTATTGCCTATACGTATCTTGCGGGCAGGCTCTACCAGCACGTCCCAAAGACGCATTTCCTCGTTCAGCTCACGCAAAAGAAACACCTCAATCTTGGCGTCGGTCTTCTCCTTTGTGCCGTAAAGACGAGCCGGAAACACCTTTGTATCATTGAATACAAAGGTATCTCCTTCTTCAAAATAATTCAGAATATCACGAAACTCAAGGAACTCTCCCTCTATGGGATTTCCTTTTTCATCCTTCCGATACATATCTATCGTTTGCGACTTACGGTGGATTACCATCATACGAGCCTCATCGCGACGGCTGATACGGAACGTTTCTTTTTGGCCATCCTCGTTCTCAAACTCACGATATATACTGTGAGGATATAACGCAACCTGCTCTTTGGGCAGTTTAAAGTCAAATTGTGATAGCTTCATATTTAAATTATTATCTCCTTTTTAATATTATTCTCGTCCATCCATGCTACAAAATCATTGAATGGCACACAGTTATCTACACTATAATCACCCACTCTGGTACGCCGAAGCTCCGTAAGATAAGCGCCGCTATTCAACGCTCTTCCCAAGTCGCGGGCCAGCGCTCGGATATAAGTTCCCTTGCCACAAACCACGCGAAGCTGCAGTTTCATGCCCTCTTCGTCAAACCGGAGTATCTCAATCTCGTCAATACGTACCTGCTTGGGCTTGAGTTCCACCTCCTGACCATCGCGCCGCAACTGATAGGCACGGTCGCCATTCACCTTCACCGCACTGTAAGTAGGGGGCACTTGCTCTATATCGCCAACGAACTGCTTTATTACTTCGCTGATAGAAGCTAAGGTTATACCCTCCGTGGGGTACGTAGCGTTCTCGGGATGTTCCATGTCATAGCTCACCGTCGTGGCCCCTAACTGTAACGTGGCCACGTATTCTTTCGTATGGGTTTGCAACGTTTCTATTTGCTTGGTGGCCTTACCGGTACACAGTATCAAAACTCCCGTGGCCAAAGGGTCGAGCGTTCCCGCATGACCTATCTTCACTTTATAGCCCAAACGATGAGAAAGTAAATAGCGAACATGGGCCAATGCCCCAAAACTCGACATACGATAAGGTTTGTCGATGGCGAAAATCTCTCCTGCTTTAAAGTCCATTAGTCTACCATCGCTAAAGAATGACCGGTTGCCAACAAGATAAGTATGATGACACCCACTATGATTCGATACCAGCCAAAGGCTTTAAAGCCGTATTTTGTGAGGAATCCTACAAACCATTTCATGGCAAATATAGCCACGACAAAGGCGATACCACTACCTAAGAGCAGCATTTCGATGTTATGAGCGGTGGCCCATGCCGTGTCTTCCTTAAACATTTCGAGCAAATCGAGCAAGGTTGCGCCGGCCATAGTTGGCACTGCCAAGAAGAAAGAGAACTCTGCCGCACGGTGACGGGTCAGCTTCTGCTGCATTCCTCCTACAATAGTCGACATGCTACGGCTCATTCCGGGAATGACAGAGAGGCATTGGAAACATCCTATTTTAAAGGCTCGCTTCACGTCAACCTCGTTTTCTTCAGCGCCTTTGTTGAAGATTCGGTCACAAAAAAGCATAAAGATACCACCCAACACCAAAGTAACCGCCACAACAGCCACGCTATCGAGCAGCCAATCGAGCACGCCGCTCTTCTTCGCCAAGAGGCCCACGACTACCGCGGGAAGCACGCCTACGACCAGCAACCAGTAAAAACCAAACCGATGGCGCAGCCAATAAAAGGCGTTACAAGCCGAGTGCTTGGCGTTCTCAAACCACGAATGGTCTGCCGGCTGCCATGCTTCCGCCGCCACCAACTCGGGCACCGGCGTACGATTTATGCTAAAAAAACGCTTCCAATAAAGGCATACCACCGAGAGAATGGCACCAAACTGTATGATAAAAGTAAAGGCATGAACAAAAGGATCGCCCGGTTTAACGCCCAAAAGGTTCTGTGCGATAATCATGTGCCCGGTAGATGACACGGGCAAAAACTCCGTCAATCCCTCTACAATCGCAATAATAACTGTTTGTAGAATATCCATTATTCGGCAATATTGTCGTTAGGCTTACGGATGATAGCATAGATGATAGATACAAAACCTACAAACGTGATCACCGGGGCTACCTTTATTCTCATCGGACTGAAGATGGAAGGATCGTAGGCCGCGTCGGTCGACTCACCGCCACTCATCAAGATAAAACCTAAAATGACGATTACCATTCCCACAGCCAACCATATAAAGTTGGTCTTTCCGAACGCTAAATTTCTTTTATCCATTATATTTTAAAGTCTTTATTCTATATATGATCGTCTTACCGACAAACTATAAAACTATCAAATCTTATAAAGCTCACCGGCTTTCATGCGCAAGAACTTGTTAACTGATATGTGAGAGCAAATGGCCGTGATGATAATGCCAAACAGGAATACGGAAACGCCGGTTATCAACATTACCTGCCATGTGATGACAGCCACCGCATCGGGCTCATACTGTACCAGCGCATAAACGCAACCTGCCAAGAACAACACCGCTATCAAGGCTGCCACCATGCCCACTCCTACGGCTCTCCACAAGAAAGGCCTACGGATAAAGCTCCATGAGGCGCCCACCAATTTCATCGTATGGATGGAGAAACGACGCGCGTAGATACCCAACCGTACCGTATTGTTGATGAGTGAGAAGGAAACAAACGTCAACAAGCCGGCCAAAATGAGCAAAACGATACTGATTTTTTGCAGGTTACGGTTTACGCTATCCATCAAATCCTGCTGGTAAGTGATGTCACCTACCTTGGGATATTTCTTCAATTCACGCTCTATCCACTTCAAAGAATCGCTATTGGCATAGTCAGCTTTCAGGT
The DNA here is from genome assembly GCF_036570325.1 of Prevotella sp. Lineage (GTDB taxonomy): Bacteria > Bacteroidota > Bacteroidia > Bacteroidales > Bacteroidaceae > Prevotella. The sequence continues at coordinate 689 of NZ_DATCYK010000095.1, read as the reverse complement.
TCACCTCTATCGAGCCGAGAAACGGGTTGGCCCCGATAAACTCCGAGGGGTCGGTCCCCATGGCAGCCGTTTGCTCCTTGAGCGCCTGCTGTTTGCTGATAAAATGAATCTGATTGATATATCTGCGGGTGCGTAAATTCTTACATAATTGCGCTGCTTCAGGATTAGTCATATCCTCTTGCAACATCATTGTGACGGTCAGATTTTCCTTCACATAATCTGAAAGATTGCGTGCTGTCAACACAGTAAATACAACCATTCCCAACAAAATCAGCACCATAGCGGTACTGATACACAGAGTAACGACCTGCAAGCCTTGTCGGTTGCCGGTAGTTTTACGTTTCTTTCCCATTTATAAAAAGGCTATAATCATCCGAATTTGGTGCAAAAATAATCAAATTACATGGCCCTGCCAATTTGTTTAACTCATATTAACCAATTAATAAATGAGCTGTAACCCGGGAATCATATTTTTATATACCTTTGCAAGCATATTATCAATGGACTGTTTTCCATACTTTAGCATTTTCTATGAGCACCATTCTCTATCCCTCCCCTATTTTCGGACCCATCCATAGCCGCCGATTGGGCATATCACTTGGTATCAACCTCATGCCGCCCGATGGCAAAGTATGTACTTTTGACTGCATTTATTGCGAGTGCGGGTTTAATAAAGACCACCTGCCCCG
>NZ_DATCYK010000094.1:0-1701 GCF_036570325.1 Prevotella sp. | reverse complement strand
CCGAAGGAGACGATGGGCATGAGCTTGTCGTCTCCTTGTTTTTTTATGTTTTTTCATGACCGCTGTCATACTTTTTCAGCGCTCATTACTATATAATATATAGACAACCTTTATCCTGATGATCAACAAACAAGTTATATGTGGCCTGCGAAATGGCAGCCGAAGCCATTTTGAGACGGTTTACCACCTATACAATGGGTGGGTATATAATTTTGTTTTTGCCCTCATTAAGGACACTACGGTGAGTCAGGACATTACCCAAGACGTGTTCCTTCAGCTATGGAACCACCGTGAAAGCCTTGATGACGACAATAATTTTGAAGGCTATCTCTTTCGCATTACCCGCAATACGGTGTATCAATACATACGTCGCGAACTGCTGAAGCAGCAATACATGAAGCAAATGGCTTTGGAATCGAGCCAAAAAACAAGCAATCCCGAACCCGAGATTGACCGTTCGCTCATGGAAGACTACATCCTCGAGCTGGCCGATCGCCTGCCCGACGCCCGCCGTAACATACTGTTGCTCTACTGGAAGTCGGGCCTTACCTACAAGGAAATAGCCCAACAACTCTCTATTTCGGAGAAAACCGTCGCCACACAAGTACAACGTTCGCTCAAGTTTTTCAAGTCGAGGATAGATTCCTAAGCCATAACGACCAACCCCGTGGCCCACGCTCATCCTCCTATCCTCCCACGCTAACACAAGCATAGTCATGAAATATCAAAGATACCGCCTACTGATCGAGAAGTTATTTAACCGCCAACTGACGCCCCAACAGTCGGTAGAGCTCGACGAATGGCTCGCCCGGCCCGACGAAAGTGAAGGCTTCGACGATATGTGTCATGCCCTTTGGGTCAATACTCCCACTGCCGCCAACGACGCGATGGAGGCCTCCATGCTCACCAATATCCTCTCGTCGATAGACCAACCCACAGCCGAAAGCCGCCCCCGACGCCCCAATTACTACAAGATAGCGGCCATAGGACTGCTTGTAGTGACCTTTGGACTGGCCACTTACGCCTATCGTGCCCATCAAACCATGGCCGATAGGGTGGCCGAAGTGGTGGAAAACACGGTTGAGAAAGGGCAGAAAGCACGGCTCACCCTGCCCGATGGCACCAAGGTTTGGCTCAATTCCTACAGTCACCTTACTTATAATGGAGCCTATAACCTCAAGGATAGAATCGTAAAACTGAGCGGAGAAGCCTATTTCGAGGTAGCCAAGAACAAGGAAAAACCCTTCATCGTAGAGTGCGATGGCGTCAGTGTAGAGGCCTTGGGCACCACTTTCGACGTAAAAGCCTATCCCTCCGACCCCACGATAACCACCTCGCTGATAGAAGGAAGGGTGAAAGTATCCGACAAGAAGTCGGGCATTACCCTCGAGCCCAACCAACAATTGGTTTACGATAAGAAGTCGAATACCTTTGCCGTAGCCCAGACCGACAATGTCAACGAGGCCGACTTTTGGCGCAAGGACATCCTTTATTTCAACGCCACGCCCCTCTCCGACATCGCCAAAACCATTGAGCGCATGTACGATGTCAAAGTAGTGATGGCCTCCAACGACCTCTCCCGCGTAACCTTCTCGGGCACTATTCGCAACAACAGCTTGGAAAACATCTTCCATGTCATCAGCCTTACCTATCCGCTTTCCTATGAACTCCATGGCGACACCATTCTCCTGAAGCACCGAT
>NZ_DATCYK010000093.1:0-1944 GCF_036570325.1 Prevotella sp. | reverse complement strand
GAACTATAAGTCAAATAAAAAAGCTAATAATACGTAAAAATGCCCGTTTTTTTGGTTTTTTTGATTTTTTATGTTGAAATTATCTGTATTTTGATGTATCATTTTATTATAAAGTTCGTATATTAGTAGTTATATACGTTTATTATGGACGATATTTTATGATTCCGGGAGTTTGACACTTGCAATCGAAGATTTACTATTCAAAGGCTTGAAAAGCCTTAATTTTTTTGTCAAATTTTAAAATTTAGGTATTCGCAATGCACGTAATGTGTGGTATAATATAGGTGTATATGTTTTTTGTGAGGTGAATTATGAGACTACTTATATCTAAATCTGCTAACGCTTCTTCCTTCTATGTTCAGAAGGATATAAAAAAAGGAAATTCTAGAACTACTGTTATTGTTGAAAAACTTGGAACAGAAACAGAGATAATGGAAAAATACGGAGTAGCTGACGCTAAAGCTTGGGCACTTGATTATATAGCCAATCTGAATAGAATAGAAAAGGAAAAAAAGACTGAAATTATGCCGGTAAATATGAAGCTTTTTCCTCAGCAAACCATAAGCAATCGTCAAAGAATATTTAACGGAGGATACCTACCACTTCAATCAATTTACCATAGCCTTGGACTTAATAAGATTTGTAAAAAAATAAGTTCAAACGGTAAATTCGAGTATAATCTTAATAGCATTCTTTCAAGATTGATATACACTAGAATTCTTTTTCCCGGTTCCAAACTCAATGCATTCGAAGAATCTAAAAAGTTTATTGAACATCCTGAATTTGATCTACATCAGGTCTATAGAGCTCTTGATGTTCTGAATAAAGAAAGTGACTATATACAGTCGCAATTGTATAAAAATAGCACCAAAGTTACTCAAAGAAACGCCAGTGTTCTTTACTATGACTGTACAAACTATTTCTTTGAAATCGAAGAAGCTGATGATGAGGGTCAACTAAGACAATATGGGAGATCCAAAGAAAACAGACCTAATCCATTAGTACAGATGGGGTTATTTATGGATGGCAATGGAATTCCACTAACCTTTGATATAACCAGTGGAAACACTAACGAACAAACCACTCTTAGACCTCTTGAAAAGAAAATAATCGAAGATTTTAATCTATCTAAATTCATAGTGTGCACTGATGCTGGTCTTTCGAGTAATGCAAATAAAAAGTACAACTCTATTAAGGATAGGGCTTACATAACTACGCAGAGTCTTAAAAAAATTAAGAAACATCTTAAAGAATGGGCTCTTGATCCTAATGGTTGGAAAAAATACGGCTCTACTATCTTATATAATATCAATGAAATTGAAGAAGAGGAAAATAGAGACACCATATTCTATAAGGAAAGATGGATAAATGAAAATGGACTTGAAGAAAAGCTTATAGTAACATACAGTATAAAATACAGAGACTACCATAGAAACATTAGATCAAATCAGATACACAAAGCTAATGAACTAATAAAAAAAGGTTCTCTAGCTGCTAAGAAAATTCGTGATAATGATACAAGAAGGTTCATTCGCGAAACAAAAGTTACATCAGATGGAGAAATAGCAGATAGGTCAATAGTAAGCCTTGATGAAAACAAAATAATGGAAGAATCCCTGTATGATGGCTTCTATGCTGTTGTTACAAACCTTGAGGCTAAAGCTCATGAAATAGCTCAAATAAACAAAAACAGATGGCAAATAGAAGAATGTTTCAGAATAATGAAGAGTGAATTCAAGGCTAGACCGATATATCTTAGCAATGATGAGAGAATAAAAGCTCATTTTCTTATTTGCTTTTTAGCCCTTACAGTATATAGAATCCTTGAAGTAAAGTTAGGAAATAAATATACAGTAAGTGAAATAACAAAAACTCTACGAGAAATGAATATGCTTAAAACTAAGCAGAATGACTATATACCAGCGTTTAATAGAACTCAGATAA
>NZ_DATCYK010000092.1:0-54492 GCF_036570325.1 Prevotella sp. | reverse complement strand
GCCCAACTATCAACTGATATACAGCCGCTTTAACAAGGTGTTTCAGCAGTGTTTGGAGCAGCAAACCCATGCCACACGGCTCAATCTTAGCGGCACTTTCGCCAAGACCGACTATCTTTTGAAAGAGCATGGGGCACCAACCGCCCTCGTCAATGCCGTCAACGATACCCGTGTAAGGCTGAAACGACGCGCCGAATTGGCCGATGACGAGCTGAAACGCCATCGACTTACCGACTTGAAAAACCTTTGCGAGTTTATCGCTTTCATCTATCAAACGCCCGTTCCCGTACGTTTGGCGGCCCTCTTTCCTACCCATCACTCTACCACACATACGCCCCTGCTCATAGGCCAACGCCTGCGCATGATCGTGGAGGCGTGGGACGACGAGTTCGTTTACGGCCCGTGCGAGGAGTTATCTGATGGTATCAGCCTGAAAGCTGCCTACGCCCACGATAACAAATACTATGATTTCGATTGGAGTTACTTAAAAGAAATGTTCTACAAGGGGGCCCAGCTCAATCTTATTCGCCCCCGGCAAGAAGGCGACACGCTCTATCCGGAGCTGATTATCTTTGAGCCCGACTATCTCATCGATATATCTTCCATCGCCCATTGCTTCACCAATTACGCCGAATCGCCCCTCGTCAGCCTCATCGATAGGCTCAAACCGTCCCAAAACTCCGAAGCCATCGTATTGGGAAACTTGGCCGGTCAGTTGCTCGATGAGTCTATCCACCAACTTCCCGATACGCATAGCTATGCCCAAAGCGTAGCTTCTTTCTTCAAAGATAACGCTATCGGCCTGCTCACGGCGGGCATAGGACCCGATTTTCACAAGGAAGCACAGCGCCAAAAGCAAAACATCAGGCAGGCGCTCCATACCACCCTGCCCAAGGCCCTGCGCCATTTCAACGCCAAGGAAGGCATGGTAGAGCCTTCGTTTTTCTCGGAATTGCTCGGTATGCAGGGGCGTATGGACTACCTGCAGCTCGATTACAAGGTGCTCTTAGAGCAGAAATCGGGCAAGGGCGAGTACCCTTACGACCACTTCATGAAGCCCCGCCATCGGGAGGAACACTATATACAACTGCTCCTCTACATGGCGCTTATTCGCTATAACTTCCGCGATACTTACGAGAAAAACGGCCGTGAGCTCCATGCTTTCTTGCTTTATTCCAAATACAACGACAGTCTTTTGGGTATGGGATTTGCCCCCGAGCTCATCTTCAGGGCCATCAAGATACGCAACGGCTTAGCTTCGGCAGAGCTACTCTATACCCTTCCCCACGGCTATAGGCTGTTAGAAACGCTCACCCCCGAGCAAATGAACCTTAAAAAGGTAGATAACAAACTGTGGAACGACTACCAATACGGGCAGATAGCTGACGTTTTGGCCCCCATCCATGCGGCTTCGGACTTGGAGAAAGCCTATTATTTCCGCTTCCTCACGTTCGTTTCAAACGAGCACATGTTGTCGAAATTAGGCAACAAGACCAAGGAGAACTCGGGCTTTGCGGCCAAATGGCACGACTCTTTGGAAGAGAAACGCTTGGCAGGCAACATCTACGACCGCCTAACCCTCGTATCGCCCGACGGTCAAACCACGGGAAGAATAAGCCAAGTAGTGCTTCGTTTCGCCGAAACGGCCGACAACGACATGTCTAATTTCCGCACGGGCGACATCGTGATACTCTACCCTTACGACTCCGATAAGGAGCCCGACGCCCGGCAAACGATGGTCTTCCGCTGTACCATAGCCGACCTGCGTATCGACAGTATCACGCTAAGACTGCGGGCGGCGCAGGCCGATGGGCGTGTATTTGCCAAGGAAAAAGACCGACTATGGGCCATAGAGCACGACTTCATGGAGTCGTCCTACAACTCACTTTACAAGGGTATGCACGCTTTCTTGTCGGCCCCGAGGGAGCGACGCGACCTCCTCTTGCTGCAAAGAGAGCCGCAATTTGACGGTAACATCTGTCTCAAGGGCGACTACGGGCCGTTTAACGACTTATCGCTGCGGGTGAAACAAGCCCGCGATTTCTTCCTCATCATCGGTCCGCCCGGCACGGGCAAGACTTCTTTTGGCATGCTCAATACGGTAAAAGAGGAGCTATCAGAGCCCGGGAGCACCCTTCTGCTCATGTCGTACACCAATAGGGCCGTGGACGAAATATGCAGTAAGCTCTACGAAGAGGGCATTGATTTCATCAGGATAGGCGGCAGTTTAACGTGCGCCGACAGCTATCGGGACAAGCTTTTGACCGCTCGTGTGGAGGCAAGCAGCAACATTAACGAGTTGAAAGACGCCTTTACGGCCGCCAGAGTGGTAGTGGGCACAACGACAGCGCTCAACGCCAACCTGCAATTATTCAAGCTCAAACAGTTTAGTTTGGCCGTGGTCGACGAGGCGTCGCAAATTCTCGAGCCTCATCTTATCGGCCTGCTGAGCGCCCACAACAACGGTACGCCTGCCATTAAAAAGGTGGTTTTCATAGGCGATCACAAGCAACTGACGGCCGTGGTACAGCAAACGGCCGAGGTATCGAGGGTAAACGACGCCCTGCTGAAGGATATTTTACTGACCGATTGCAGGCAGTCGCTCTTTGAAAGGCTGCTCCGCAAATACGGCAAAGACCCGCGGCTGACCTACATGCTCAGCCGACAAGGGCGCATGCACCACGACATCGGGCTCTTTCCCAACTACGCTTTCTATAACAATAGGTTGCAGATAGTGCCGTTGCCCCACCAAAACGCCATGCTCCCCGCTACCGGTCCGGCCCATGACGGCATAACCAACCTGCTGCGAACACGGCGCATCGCCTTCATAGCCGTGGAACCGCCGCAGGACAGTTCGTCGGATAAAGTAAATCAAAACGAGGCCGACATCATCGCCGCAACGGTGGTGAAGATATACGAAATCGAGAAAGAGCGCTTCAATATAGCCGAAACGGTGGGCGTAATCGTACCTTACAGAAATCAGATAGCGACCATCCGAAACACCATCGACCGCTATGGCATAGCGCCGTTACACGATATTACCATCGACACAGTGGAGCGTTACCAAGGTTCACAGCGCAAATATATCGTCTATGGGTTTACCATTCAGAAGTATTATCAGCTTAATTTCCTTACCAATAACGTATTTGAAGACATTGACGGAAGCCTTGTTGACCGCAAACTTAACGTGGCCATGACGCGCGCCGAGGAGCATTTGGTAATGGTAGGTTGGCCCGAATTATTGTCGAACAACCTTATTTTCCACAAGCTCTTGGCCTTTGTGAAAAGCAAACATGGCTATTTCCACGTAGCCAAAGACGACTACATGGCCGGTCGTTTCGACGTGCCGCCGTATGAATCGGCCGCAATCGACATGGGGCAAGCCGTATTCCCGCTTTCTGAAAGGTTTGATACGGCCTTTAGGAAGCATGTGCTCCACCCTATGAAAATAGAGAGTGGAGCGGATGGACAGGCCAAGGTATGGGGATGGGAAAGGGATGTTTGCCTGAACGCCATAGGCTATGGGCAGACAGATTTCTCCCAACCGGTGCAAGTGGCGGCCAACGACTATTTGTCGGTTGAGCAGCAGGTACTTACCTATTGTTACTATTTCATGCGGTCGAACTATAGTAGCAGTCGGTCGGTTTATGGCGATTGCGAGGCGTGGCTCAAGCCGCTGATGAGGTCGGTAGACGGCCGTGTGCGGATGATTGACATGGGGTGTGGCCCGGCAAGTTGCGGTATTGCCTTTGCGGAGCGGTTCCTCGACGCAGCGCCCGGCATGGTATATACGGGTATAGACACGTCAGCGGAAATGAGAAAGTTGGGTTATCAGTTCCTTGAAAGCATATTTCAAGACCGCTTACTCACGGAAATGAGGACTTCATTCCCGGCGTCGGACGATAGTTTTTGGGAGCGTTGGCCCGGTCAATCGTCATTGGTCATCATCAACTTATCACGCTTTTTCCCCAACGTTTCGGCCCGATTTACGGAGCGTTTGGCCCGGCAGATTTGCCAAATCGTAGAGCGTTACCCCATGAATCGGTACGTAATCATCGCCGAACATGCCGAGGGAGAAGATCAAATCAACGCTTACAACGTGTTTAAGCAGGTCATCGGCTCCGCCATCGACCTTTTCCGCCACGACCATTCGGCCGTCGCCTACCAATGGGAGGGCATGCCCCGCACGCTACTTTTCAGCTATGACATTTTTATGAATGGGTAATGGGCGATAACGTTTGGGGTCTTCCATGGGTCCGTTTCCCAGCGCCCATGTCCCTCGCCTTGAGCTTCGACGTCATAAAAAATGGAAGGGTTGACCTCACGGTCAACCCTTCTCGTATAATATAAAATGTAAAGGTATGAATTACATTTTACTGATAATACCTAACTTAGTAGCATTGATGAAGTCAACAATGGCTTGTATCTCCACGCTATCGGGCACTTGGTCCTTTATTTGCAGCACGGCGTCGAACACACTGTTCTGCCCATGGAATACCAATCGATAGGCATTGGCCACGTGTTTCTGTACTTTCTCGTCAATACCGTGGGCTGTCATCATCGTGGTATTTGGTCCGTTATAGCCTACGGGCTTGCCTCCGGCTATAATATAAGGTGGAACATCCTTGGAGAAAGTGGTTCCGGCCTGAATCATAGCGCAGTCGCCGACACGCGTCTTGGCGTTTTCTATCACCGAAGAGGAGAAGATTACGCCATTGCCAATGGTGCAATCGCCGGCTATCTTGGTACCATAGCCGAAGACACAATGGTCGCCTACCTTCGTATCATGCGAGATATGAGAGCCTTCCATCAGGAAGTTATGGTTGCCGATAACGGTCTGTCCGCCCTTATGGGTGGCCCTATTGATAACCACATTCTCACGAATAATATTGCCATCGCCTATCACCAACTCGGTTATATCACCGCAGAAATGGAAGTCTTGCGGCAGTGCGCCGACCACAGCGCCCTGATGTATCTTGTTATCAGAGCCCATACGGGTGCCGTTAAGGATACTGACGAAGGGGAAAATAATACAGTTGTCGCCAATGACTACGTCATCCTCGATGTAGACAAATGGGAATATCTTACAGTTATCACCGATCTTTGCCTTCGGAGAAACTTCTGCTTTAGGACTGATTTCGCTTGCCATAATGAAATTCCTTTCTGTTTTTATTTAGCTCCACCACCAAGGGCTGAGTATAGATTGACAATCGCTTGCATGCGGCTAAAGTCGTCGGCCACCTTGGAAAGTTCCGTATTGAGCAGGCTGCTTTGGGCCGTTATCACCTCAAGATAGGTGCTTCCGGCACTCGACATCAGCTCTTTGGTATCCTCCACGTTCTGCTTTAATACGGCTATCCGCTTCTCTTCTATCTTCGACTTTTCGGCAGATGCGTTGTAAAGAACAAGGGCATTGCTCACTTCACTGCCCGCAGTGAGGATGGCATTCTGCCATGTATTGTAGGCTTGTTCGTACTGAGCTTTCGCTACTTTCAGGCCTGCGATGAGCTTACCGTTCTGAAAGATGGGCTGCGTCAGTGAGCCTACGGCCGTGAGGAGTAACTTTCCGGGATTCACAATGCCCATACCGCCATTGTTGGTGTAGGCACCGCTGGCATTGATATTCAGCCCGGGATAGAATCGACTCCGTGCTGTCTGCACGTTATAGAAGCATTGCGCCAAGTTCATTTCGGCCGCATGAACGTCCGCACGGTTGTTAAGCAACTGGATACCAACGCCTGTCGAGAAGTTGGAAGGCAACACTTGGTCTTCTATTTTGCCACGGGTGATGGCCTGCGCCTGCTGACCTATCAGCAGAGAGAGGGCATTCTCCGTTTCCCGAATCTGACGACGGATGTCCGTTTTTTGCACAAGTACGGAGTAATAGTTGGCCTCAGCGCTCTGCACGGCCGTAGAACGAATACCGATGACGGCGTCTTTCTGCAGCTTCATGATGTCCCATGTGTCCTTCGTCAATTGCTCCATATCATTTACAAGCTCCATTTGCTTATCCAGCATGAGCAGCGTGTAATACATGTTAGCTATGCCTGCGATGATGTTTGTCTTGACAGCTACTTGGTAATCCTTCGTCTGCAAGAGGCCCACTTGCGCCGCCCGTTTCGATGAGAGCAGCGTTCCAAAGAGGTCAACATTCCAACTCGCGTTGATGGGAAGGCTGTAAATCTTGTTCGCTTTGCTACCATCCCACGAAGAGATGGTACCTTGCGGCGTGAAAGCGAACGAGGGCAGGAACGACAGCTTTGCAGCTTTGAGCTGGGCCTCGGCCATCTTCACATTGAGCGCAGCGTTCAAAAGATCGGGATTATTGTCGAGACCTTTCTGAATAAGGGTCTGCAAATAAGGGTCCGTAAAGACACTGCGCCATGGTATGTTGGCGAAACTCGCCGTGTCAGTCACAGCCAACGTCTCCTTGTCGGATAGCGCGTCACGCACCAATCCTGCGGTATTCACCTCCGGACGTTCGTACTTCCCGTATAGGCTTTTGCAGCTACTCAAAGTGAATACTGCAAGTCCTATGGCGAGAATGGTATATAATTTACTTTTCATCATACTGATTCTTATAAGTTACTGGTGTCACAGCACCCTGTGCATGGGCATATTGCTCAAGCTCAGCGGCTGCTTCCGAATTCTCTTCATCCTCAAATGTAATCGGCGTAAAGCGCTCTTGCAACCATTGGAAGACGGCGAAAAGGGCCGGAACGACGAATATTTGGCATATCGTTCCTATCAACATACCGCCCACAGCGGCAGCTCCTAACGTCTGGTTACCATTCTTTCCCACACCCGAAGCGAACATCAGAGGCAGCAAACCGATAATCATGGCCAACGAAGTCATCAAAATAGGACGCAAACGGGCCCCTGCTCCCAAGATAGCAGAGTAACGGATGGCCATACCGGTGCGTCTTCTCTCCAATGCGAACTGCACAATCAAGATGGCATTCTTGGCCAACAAACCAATCAACATGATGAGTGAAATCTGCATGTAGATGTCGTTGGCGTGACCAAAGAGCAGCGTAAAGACGAAAGCGCCGGCCAATCCGAACGGTATAGACAAGATAACAGCCAATGGAAGGATGTAACTCTCATACTGAGCGCTCAATATCAAGTAGACGAAAACCAAGCAAAGGACGAACACAAGGGCCGTGGAATTGCTGCTTTCAGCCTCGGAACGCGTCAAACCGGAGTACTCATAGCCGTAGCCCGCGGGCAAAACATTCTTTGAAACCTCGGCAATGGCCTGCATAGCCTGACCCGTTGAGTAACCCGTAGCGGGCGTCACACTCACGTTAATGGCCGTAAAGAGGTTGAAACGGGCGATATTGGACGGACCGTAAACACGCTTCAGGGTGCAGAACTCGGACACCGGCGACATCTGACCGCTGGCCGTGCGCACATAGATATTGCTCAACTGGTCGGGACGCATACGGTCGTTGGGGCTGGCCTGAATCATTACTCGGAACAGCTTTCCATAGGCATTGAAGTTAGAAGCGTACATACCACCCAAATAACCTTGCAACGTTGCCAACACGGCTGTTGGGGAAATACCGGCCTGCTTGGCCTTAGCCACGTCCACATCTACCATGTATTGCGGATAATTAGGGTTATAAGTGGTCATCGCCGTTTGGATTTCCTCACGCTTATTAAGCTCTTGCAAGAAGCTTTGTGTGAGCTGGAAGAATTTGTTAAGGTCGCCACCGGTCTTGTCCTGCATGGTCATCGTGATACCATTCTGTACGGAGAAACCGGGAATCATGGGAGGACCGAAAGCCAAAATCTGTGCATCCTTGATGGCTGCCGTCTGCTTATAAATCATTCCCAACACCGAGTTGGCCTCCAAAGGATTGACAAACAACGCCATAGGATCGGCATTCACGATAGCATTCTTGATACGAGCGATGAAACCACCCGACCGCTCTTCAAACGGCTTCAGCTTGATAATGAACGTTGCTTGGTCGGAACCTTGACCGGCAATGAAGTTATAACCGATGATAGCCTCACGCCGTTGAATGGCCGGATTGCCTGCCAACATCTTGTCAACCTCATGCACTATCTCCTTGGTTCGCTCCTGACTGGTACCCGGAGCGGCAGAAATCATGACGAACAGTGTACCGGTATCTTCATTAGGAACCAACCCCGTCTTGGTAGTCGACATCAAAACAGACAGCGCAACGATACCTACGACGATGGAACTGCCCGTGAGTACCTTATGATTTATGAAGAAAGTAACACCTTTCTTATATTTCTCAGTCGTACGATCGAATACCTTATTAAAATTAGAATGGAAACGGCTGACAAACGATTTGTTACTCTCATTCTTCTCACCCTCATGCGGTTTCAGCAAGATAGCACACAAAGCGGGCGAAAGGGTCAACGCGTTGACAGCCGAAATCACGATAGACACGGCCATCGTCACACCGAACTCACGGTAGAAAGTACCTGATGTTCCGCCGAGGAAGGACACCGGTACGAACACGGCTGCCATCACCAAAGTAATGGAAATGATAGCTCCCGAAATCTCGTTCATCGCGTCGATAGACGCCGTGAGCGCACTCTGATAGCCCTGATCGAGCTTGGCGTGCACCGCTTCGACCACCACAATGGCGTCGTCTACCACGATAGCGATGGCCAACAGCAAGGCTGAGAGCACAAGCAAGTTGATGGAGAAGCCGAATACCCATAGGAAGAAGAACGTTCCTATCAACGCTACGGGCACGGCAATCAGCGGAATCAGTGTTGAGCGCATGTCCTGAAGGAAGATATAAACCACGAGGAACACGAGCACCAAAGTAATGACCAACGTCATGATAACCTCCTCGATAGAAGCGAAAAGGAACTCGGTGGTATCTTGCTCAATGGTATATTTCAAGCCCGGAGGGAAAGACTTACTGGCCTCTTCGAGCGCAGCCTTCACGTCAGTGGCGATGTCGGTGGCATTGGAACCGGCAATCTGATTGACCATACCCATAACGGCGGGGTGCCCATTGTTAATCAAATTGACGTTATACATCAAAGAACCAAGCTCTATATCGGCCACATCTTTCAATCGCAAGGTCTGTCCGGTAGTTGAACTCGTTATGAGTATGTTCTCAAACTCGGTCGCACTCTTCAAGCGTCCCTTGTAACGCAAGGCGTACTCATACGAAACCGAGCCGTTCTCGCCCAACGATCCCGGGGCAGCCTCAATGTTCTGCTCGGCCAATATGCCCGAAATATCAGAAGGAACAAGCCCATAGAGCTTCATCTTATCGGGCTTCAGCCAAATACGCATGGAGTAATTGGCCATGGAAGGAGACTGCACGTCGCCCACACCATTGATACGTTTGAGGAGCGGAATGATATTAATATTGTTATAGTTGGTCAGGAACTGGCCATCATAACGGCTGTCGTCGGTAGTCAACGAATACATGATAACGTTGGACGACTGGCGCTTGCTCACCGTAACACCCACACGCGTAACCTCAGCAGGCAGCAAAGCTTGGGCCTGCTGCACACGGTTCTGCACGTTGACGGCGGCCATGTTGGCGTCCGAACCTTGCTTGAAATACACCGTTATCATAGCCGAGCCCGAGTTGGTGGCCGTAGATGACATGTAAGTCATGTTCTCCACACCGTTGATACTCTCCTCAAGCGGCGTCACAACGGAGTTCAATACGGTCTGCGCGTCGGCTCCCTGATAAGTCGTCATCACAACGATGGTTGGTGGAGCAATGTCGGGATACTGCTCAATAGGCAGCGACACGAGGCCGATGGTGCCCAGTAAGACGAAGAAGATGGAGACCACCGTCGACAGTACCGGGCGTTTTATGAAGTTTGTAAATGTCATAATCTTGCTTTATTTAGATTTCATTGCGTCGATGAATCCTTTGGCCGTACCTTGCTTTTCGCCCAATTTGGCCGCGTCATCGATTTTCTTCTGATACTGATCGAGCGTGATTGGCTTGATAGCCTGCCCATCGGTCAACTTCGTGAGGCCTTTCGCCACCACGCGATCGCCTACGCTCAAGCCCGAGGTTACGATGTACTGCTTGCCATCGTTCTGCGGATTGACCTTGATTTCCGTGGACTTCACCTTGTTATCAGCGCCTACCTTAAAGACAAATATCTTATCCTGCACCTCAGAACAAGCCTCTTGTGGCAACTGAATGGCGTTGTTGCTATTGCTCGGAATGATAATCTGACCGGCACCACCGCTCTTCAACAGTTTCTCGGGATTGGCAAAATGAGCAATCAAAGTAACGGCACCCGTGGCCTGATCAATAACTCCGCTGGCCTTGACAACCTTGCCGGGGTGGTTATAAATGGTTCCGTCAGCCAATTGGAGCTTCACTGCGGGCATGGATTGCAGCGCAGCATTGACATTGCCGGCCGTTTTCGTGAGATTCAACATTTCACTTTCAGACATAGAGAAGAACACTTCCACCGTGCCAATCTCCGAAACCGTGGTCAGCGCATTGGACGCACTGACGAGCGCACCCACCTTAAAGGGAAGGCTACCCACGACACCTGCCGACGGACTTGTTACCTGACACCAGCTCAACTGCTCCTTGGCCGCAGTCAAAGCAGCCTGCGCTTGTGCCACAGCAGCCTGCGCCGTGGCGTAAGCATTCTGCGCAGTAGACAGCTCATACTGGCCTATCACATTCTTCTCGAACAGCTTTTTGTTGTTCTCAAATGTCAAACGAGCCGTATTCATCTGCGCTCTGGCGGTGTTAACGCCAGCTTGTGCCTGCTGAACGGCCGCACGATAGGTCTCGCTGTCTATGCTGAAAAGCACCTGACCGGCCGAAACGGTCTGGCCTTCGTGCACATAAACTTTCGTGATAAATCCTGAAACTTTGGGGCGAACCTCCACATCTTGAATACCTTTAATCGTAGCCGGATAGGTCGTTTGCAATGATGCGCTGCTTGAACCAACCGTCAAGACGGGGAACTCATCATCACCAAACTTAGGCATTCCGCCACCACCGCCACATGAAGCCAACGATGTGGCAGCAGCCACTACTAACAAAAGACTTTTAATTTTCATACCTTATTTATATTATATATTATATGCTGAAATCGAATAAAAACATTATCCCAACATCGGAAAGGACGTTTTCTTCACTTAGAAAACAGAAAACTTAATGTCGTATTTAAGTTTTTGCAGTGCAAATGTACAAATAATATCAATAGGTTGATAAGCCACAGTCGCCTCTTTTAACTCTTTTTATAAAGAATACCTACTTGTTAGGAGATAAAAATGACCTATGTCATGAAGATAGGAGTGGACGAGATGTTTGTGGAAGTTGACGAGTAGACAAGTTGACAAGTAAACAAGTTGTTAGTTTTAGTAGATGAGTAAACAAGTTGACGGTGGACGAATGGATGGTAAAAATGAGCGAGTAAATAACTTGTTGATTGACGAGTTGATGGTATTAATTAATGAGTTGACGGCTGATAATGGGGTGTGGGTTACCATAGTCTGGCCGGTTGTACAAGTCAGATTGGTCTGACTCGGCCGACCAAGTTGGTGAACAAAAACAATAAAGGTAATAAGTAGTCCTACAAAAGGGCAGCTTTGAGCGAGTAAAAGGCCCGTTATGGGCGGCTCAAAGGGCTGCTTTGGCAACACAAAAGGGCAGCTTTGAGAAAGGTAAAAATAACGAGTTGAAGGAACAAGTGGACGAGTTGTTAGTATAAGTGGACGAGTTTACAAGTAGACAAGTTAACGAGTTGATGGCTAACAAATAGAAAAAAATAATAGCATAAGTTGACAAGTTAATGGAACAAGTAGACAAGTTATAAGTTGACGAGTTAACAAATTGATGGTGGAATGAAAGAATAAACTAACAACTCGTTAACTTGTCTACTCGTAAACTCGTCCACTTATACTAACAACTTGTTAACTTGTCTACTTGTAAACTCGTCAACTAAAACCAACAACTCGTCAACTACCCCCCATTACACCAGCCCCATTTGCTTGGCTTTCTGCATCAACAGCTCCATAAGCGCCTCACGCTCATTGGGCACAGTGTTATCGAGTACGGCGTTCTTGAGGGTCTGCTTCAGCGTACCAACCTCACGGGAAGGTCCCAAATGGAACATTTCCATAATCTCATTGCCGTCAATCACGGGCTGTAACAAGCGCTTGTAATCACGCTCTTCCAAGTCGGCTATCTTCTCACGCACCAGCTTAAAATTGTTCAGGAACCGCTGTTTACGCTGGCTGTTCTTGCTGGTAACATCGGCTTCGCAGAGCATCATCAGCTCGTTTATATCCTCCCCGGCGTCGTTAACCAAGCGACGCACGGCGCTGTCGGTCACCTCCTCATCGGCAATTACGATGGGACGCATGTGCAGGTCGACCATTTTCTGCACGTATTTCATCTTCGAATCGAGCGGTAGTTTCAGCCTTCTGAATATCGATGGCACCATTTTGGCGCCTATGAGGTTGTGGTTATGAAAGGTCCAACCTTGCACCTGCTCCCACCGTTTGCTCTTGGGCTTGCCCACATCGTGTAACAAGGCGGCCCATCGCAGCCACAACTTATGCTCCTCCAGCACCTTCGCGCCGGCCACGGACTGGGCTTTGCAGAGGTTCTCCAGCACCTCGAGCGTATGGTAATAGTTGTTTTTGTGAGCCCTTCCGTTGCGCACTTCCACGCAGTCGAGCGCCACTAACTCGGGTAATACCAAGTCGAGCAGACCGGTCTCACGCATGTAGTAGAAGCCCTTGCTGGGATGGTCGGACAGCATTATCTTGTTAAGTTCCTCCTGAATGCGCTCCCCGCTGATAATCTTAAGCCTATGGGCATTGCGCTTGAGCGCCTCTAACGTCTCGTCTTCGATATAAAAGTTGAGCTGCGTAGCAAAGCGAACACAGCGCAACATGCGCAAAGGATCGTCGCTGAACGTTATGTCCGGATCGAGCGGTGTGCGAATAATGCCATCCTCCATGTCGTAAATGCCATCGAAAGGGTCCACCAATTCGCCGAATCTTTCAGCGTTCAGGCATACCGCCAAGGCGTTAATCGTGAAGTCGCGGCGGTTTTGGTCGTCCTCCAACGTGCCGTCTTCGACTATCGGTTTGCGTGAGTCGCGGTTGTAACTCTCACGCCGTGCGCCGACAAACTCTACCTCCATATCCTTGTATTTCACCTGCGCCGTTCCGAAATTACGGAACACCGAGATATGCGCACGCCTGCCCAAGAGCTTCTTCAGCTCATCGGCCACGCGTATTCCGCTACCAACCACGACCACATCGATGTCGTTTGACGGGCGCTCCAAGAACAAGTCACGCACATAACCGCCCACAACGTAGCAGTCGACGCCAAGCCCATCGGCCGCTTCGGAGATTTTATGAAAAATATCTTGATTGAGTATTGCTGCCAGATCGGCATTGGAAAGGGTTCTCATTATTCTGAAAATTAATTGCGCAAAGGTATAAAAAAAACGATACATATTACAGAGATTAACACAGATTATCAATTATTGACGGGGCTGCCAAAAGCAAATGACATTATTTTTATAATTTTGCAAGAATGAAGTCAAATATCATTCTATTCCTATTGGGCGCCCTCTTGCTGGGTTCCTGCCGGCCTACTGACGACGAGAAGGCCCAAGCCCGACTGCAAAAGATTGAGCAACTCTTCGCCGAAGGCCGCTATCAGGCTACTTTGGACTCCATTCTGAAGCTGCGGGCCGACTATCCCAAGGCCATCGAAGCCCGTAAACGAGCCCTTGCCTTATGGCAGGAGGCGTCGCTCTTGATGACCCAGCAGGATGTGGGCAAGACCGACTCACTGCTGCAAGCCACGACGGCGGCCATCCCAAAGGAAAGCGATCGCTTCAAACGCAACATGCTTGGCGTGAAGCGCGACTCCCTTCAGGCCCGTTACGAGGCCCTTTGCGGCACCGTGAGAATCATCCGCCACAAGATGAAAGCAAAGTAATAATTTGGTTATTTCGCAGAATATAAGTAATTTTGCAGTCAATATATTTCCTCGTAAAATGAGTATTCAAAACACGGAAGCACAGTTCAAGGCCGTAATGACCGAGTGTCGGGAGCTCTTCAGTAAGAAGTTGCACGACTATGGAGCCTCATGGCGCATTCTCCGCCCGGCCTCATTGACCGATCAATTGTTTATTAAGGCCAAGCGCATCCGCTCTCTTGAAATCAAGAAAGAGTCATTGGTAGGCGAAGGAATCAGGCCCGAATTCGTGGCACTCATCAACTATGGAATCATTGGTCTCATCCAATTAGAGCGAGGTTTTGTCGATTCGGTCGACGTAACTGCCGATGAAGCCCTCATGCTTTACGACCGTCACGCCTCTGAGGCCTTGGAGCTCATGCTCAAAAAGAACCACGATTACGACGAGGCTTGGCGCTCCATGCGTGTCAGCAGCTATACCGATTTCATTCTCACCAAGCTGCAACGAATCAAGGAAATAGAAGATATTCATGGCCAAACCTACGTAAGTGAGGGCATTGACGCCAACTACATGGATATCATCAACTACGCTGTCTTCGGCGCTATCAAACTAAATGAGCAAGTTTAAAACCATCATCGTCAACATTTGCAGGTTCGTCTTGGCGCTCACTTTCATTTTTTCAGGATACGTCAAGGCCATCGATCCGCTCGGCACTCAGTACAAAATACAAGATTATCTTGAGGCACTGGGCTGGCAAAGCATTGTTCCCGATTGGGTAACGCTAGCTACTTCCATTTCTCTTTCAGCCTTAGAATTCTGTTTGGGCATATTTATGCTCTTCGCCATACGCCGCCGTCTGACGACCAAACTTACCGTGGCGTTCATGAGTTTCATGACGGTTGTCACATTGTGGCTGGCCATTGCCAACCCGATAAAGGACTGCGGGTGCTTCGGCGACGCCATCCGACTGACCAATATTGAGACGCTCATCAAGAACTGCGTGCTCTTGGCCTGCGCCGTTGTCACCGTTCTGTGGCCTCTCCGCATGCTTCGCTTTGTCAGCCGGAGCAACCAATGGATTGTCATTAACTACACCATATTCTTTATTTTGGCCGGTAGCGTGTACAGTCTCTACTTCCTTCCACAGTTCGATTTCCGCCCTTACCGCGTCGGAACAAGCATACGGGAAGGCACGAAGATACCGCCGGGCGCCAAACAGCCTAAGTTTGAAACTACATTTATCCTGCAAAAGGACGGCGTAAAAAAGGAATTTACGCTCAATAACTACCCTGATTCCACATGGGAATTCGTAGATAGCAAAACCATTCAAACCGAAGAAGGTTACGTTCCGCCCATCCACGATTTCTCCATTGAGCTTAACGGCGAGAACATCACCGACTCCGTACTCAACGACAAGCGCTACACGTTCCTCTTGATAGCCCCCCACGTGGAGTACGCCGACGACAGTAACTTCGGTTATATCAATCAAATATACGACTATTCCAAGGCCCATGACGTTCCATTCTATTGTCTCACGGCCAGCACCGAAGGCAACATACAGACTTGGAGCGACAATACCGGCGCCCAATATCCCTTTGCCACGACCGACGAAACGACACTCAAAACCATCGTTCGCAGCAATCCCGGCCTCCTCTTGATAAAGGATGGCCGCATCATCGGCAAGTGGAGCCACAACAACCTACCACGGCTCACAATCACGGACAAGCCCTTGGCCCAATTGGAAATAGGCCGACAACCCGACAACTCCACAGCCAACAAGGTCATGAAGATTATGCTTATCTTCCTACTTCCGCTCTTCTTGCTGACGCTGGCCGACCGAATATGGGCGTGGACAAGGTACTTGAAATTCAAGAAACGACAATAACAATCAATTCTAACACTAATTTTAATAAAAAAAACGACAATGAGAAAGAAAATTGTAGCAGGCAACTGGAAAATGAACATGAACCTGCAAGACGGTATTGCGCTGGCAAAGGAAATCAATGAAGCTATGACAGCAGACAAACCTAACTGCGAAGTTGTTATCTGCACACCCTTCATCCACCTTGCCAAAGTAGCTGACGTACTCGACCAGAATGTCGTAGCCCTTGGAGCAGAAGACTGCGCCAATCAGGCCAAAGGTGCCTACACGGGCGAAGTTTCAGCCGAAATGGTAAAGAGCACTGGCGCTCAATACGTTATCTTAGGCCACTCTGAGCGTCGCGAATACTACGGAGAGACCGCTGAAATCCTGAAAGAAAAGGTACAGTTGGCATTGGCTAACGGCTTGAAGATTATCTTCTGCTGCGGTGAAACCCTCGAAGAGCGCGAGTCAAACCGCCAGAACGAGGTTGTAAAGGCAGAGCTCGAAGGCAGCGTATTCAACCTTTCAGCCGAGGAATGGAAGAACATCGTTCTCGCTTATGAGCCAATTTGGGCCATCGGAACCGGCAAGACCGCTACTTCTGATCAAGCAGAAGAGATGTTGGCTTACATTCGTTCCATCGTAGCAGAGCAGTTCGGACAAGAAGTTGCTGATGAAACTTCTATCCTCTATGGCGGTAGCTGCAAGGCTTCCAACGCTCCCGAACTCTTCTCTAAGCCCAATATTGATGGTGGCTTGATTGGCGGCGCCTCTTTGAAATGCGCAGACTTCAAGGGTATCATCGACGCTTGGAAGAAGTAATCATCACTCAATAGCCGGTATAGGGTGGGCAAGGCGACAGCCACTTGGGTCACGCCGCCCCACCCCATACTTTCTTTAAACCGACTCAACTATGCACTTTTTCGTCACATTATTCTTCATGCTGAGCTGCTGCATGGCCACTGCCACCGCACAGACTTATACCGAGCACATTCAGAAGCAAAAGAATGGGCAAGGAAGCGTGACGATTCATCAAAGCAAACAGATTGAAGATTTGGTAAACGGCCGCAGCGCCAATACCTCCACAACCGCCTCCACGGCGAAAGAAAAGGCGACAGCTACACCGCAAGCCGCCAAAAGCGACAGTATCAAGAAGGCACCCAAAAACGAGAAGAAAGAGGCTTTGCCCGACAGTATCAGGAAAGATACACAGCACGAGACCAAGCCCGACTCGACAAAAGCCGACCGCCACGACGCCGACAAGAAGGAAAACGACAGACAGACGGCCGACCGTAAGCAGGAGCCTACGGAGCACCGAAGTTCTGAAGAGGACGGAACGGAAACGCCAACCGTCGACATGCGCAAGAAAATCATGCGCAGAAGCTACAAAGTTACCGGCTATCGCGTACAGGCATTTGCCGGCGGTAACTCCCGACAAGACAGAATCAAAGCCGAACAAATAGGCTCCAAGATAAAAATGAAATACCCCGACGAGCCCGTCTACGTGCACTTCTACTCACCCCGATGGATATGTCGCATAGGCAACTATCGCTCCTTCGAGGAAGCCAACCGCATGCTCCAGCGCGTAAAAGCCATGGGCTACAGACAAGCATCGATCGTCAGGGGCAAAATCACCGTACAATATTAAAACGGACGAAGCGCCACGCTTCGCCACACAATCATTATGAATCCGGAACCAGAATATAGAGAAGGGCTCGACGAATTGGCCGGCCATTACAAGTCGGTCCTAACCCTTTTGGGCGAGGACCCAGAGCGTGAGGGACTTCAAAAAACTCCCCTGCGAGTGGCAAAGGCCATGCAAGTGCTTACCCGAGGATACACGCAAGACCCTCACAAGGTACTGACCGACGCTCTCTTCGCGGAAAAATACAATCAAATGGTCATTGTAAAAGACATCGATTTCTTCTCTATGTGCGAACACCACATGCTTCCTTTCTACGGCAAAGCCCACGTGGCCTACATTCCCAATGGCTACATAACGGGCCTGAGCAAGATAGCGAGAGTGGTAGACATCTTCAGCCATCGCCTGCAAGTGCAGGAACGTCTCACCCAACAGATAAAAGATTGCATCCAAGACACGCTCAAACCACTGGGCGTGATGGTGGTCGTAGAGGCCAAGCACATGTGCATGCAGATGCGGGGCATAGAGAAGCAGAACTCCATCACGACCACAAGCGACTTCAGCGGGGCGTTCAACCAAGCCAAAACACGTGAGGAATTCATGAACCTTTTGCGAGGAGAATCGAAAAGAATCTAATCCCCAATGGGCTTAGACCACAATCCTAAGAACTTATATACCTAACTTTTTAAAACCAAACGAATATGAAAAAGCAGAACTTATTACTCATGTTGATGGGCTGCGTATTCGCAGTGACATCCTTATGTTCCTGTCTTGGTGACGGGAATGATGACGAACAATCCAAAGTTTTATACCTCACACACGCGCAACGAATGCAAATACTCAACGCAACCACGGGTAACTACACCGGCTGGATGTACTATGCTGACGCCACAAGCCACAAGAGAGACTCCGTAGCCGTTACATGGACCATCAGCGGAAGCGACTCCACGCTCACCGTAGAATCATTGCCCATGAAGCAATTCGCACAATATCTGTACGACAAAACCGCCAAGGAAACGGTGGAAAAGATGAATAACCAGCGCCTCATTGCCGGCATCTATACACCTTATTATATAACTAAAGCCGACTGGGACAACCAATTCTATCAGTTCCAAGTCGTGCCTAAAGACTATAAAATCGTGTTCAATCACGAGGGAAAAGCCTGCGAACTTATTTTCAGTCCGACGGCTCTGCAACCCTATGGCACGTATTATTACCCCATCATGCAGTTCTTTAAAGGGCAAAACATCATCTATCTGCTGGTGAAGGAACTAAAGATAGACCAGTCGACCTACCCCATCAACAACATCTTCATCCTAAGAACCAAAGTATAAGCAATAAAAAACAACGCAACGATATGAAGTTTATTTCATGGAACGTGAACGGTCTGCGTGCCGCTGTAGGAAAGGAATTTGAACAATCTTTCCGGCAGCTCGACGCAGACTTTTTTTGTCTTCAGGAGACGAAAATGCAAGCCGGACAGCTCGATCTTCA
Organism: Prevotella sp.; assembly: GCF_036570325.1. GTDB lineage: Bacteria > Bacteroidota > Bacteroidia > Bacteroidales > Bacteroidaceae > Prevotella. The sequence goes on along the minus strand of NZ_DATCYK010000092.1, from coordinate 35,560 downwards.
ATTCGAGGGCTATGAAAGTTACTGGAACTATGCCGATAAAAAAGGCTACAGCGGCACTGCCATCTACACAAAGCACCACCCCATCAGCGTTACCTACGGCATGGGAATCGATGAACACGACCACGAAGGACGTGTCATCACGCTTGAATATGACGACTTTTACCTCATCACCGTCTACACGCCCAACTCGCAGGACGAGCTGCGCCGCCTCGACTATCGCATGAAATGGGAAGATGATTTCCGAGCCTACATGTGTCGGCTCGACGCCAACAAGCCGGTCATCGTGTGCGGTGACCTCAACGTGGCCCATGAGGAAATCGACCTGAAGAACCCCAAGACCAACCGCCGCAACGCCGGATTCACCGATGAGGAGCGATCAAAGATGACCACATTGCTCAGCAGTGGCTTCACCGACTCGTTCCGTTGGCTCCATCCCGAGCAGGTTACTTACAGCTGGTGGAGCTATCGTTTCCATGCCAGAGAGAAGAACACGGGGTGGCGTATCGACTATTTCCTCATTTCGGATCGCCTGCGCGACCGTCTGCAAGGTGCCGACATCCACACCGACATCTACGGAAGCGACCACTGTCCCGTGGAACTTACACTCAAATAAAACCTCTTATAGGCTCTTTCACCATCAATCGGCGTGAAAGAGCCTTTTTCTTTTCACATCATGAAAGCGGACGAGTAAATAAGTTTCCCGTTAACCAATTGACAACCCGAGTTAACAAGGAAACTTCTTATCAGCAGTCTCTCCCTCTTTATCTATTTCGTTATCACGGAGCGTGAGTTAGCAAGCAAATCGGCCATCAGCCGAAAGGTTGGCAGCCGACGCATGGTAAGCAAGTTGCTAAAGCAGCCCTTTCGCACGGTCATACCTGCCCTTTTACACGGTCAAAACAGCCTTTTGACACGCCCAAAGCTAAGCTCTCACAAAACCAAGGACCATCTTCTTTACGCTCTGCTGCCCCACACCTGTTGATTCAAGCTACCCTGCGACCAATTACCTAATGGGCAACCAATCCTTCTACCCACCGCTCCACGGCTTACAACACGGCATTGAACAAATAGCCCGATAGGACAATGGCCAGCGTAATGACCCCGAAAAATATGCCGATAAGCCGCCATGTCATCACCTTCTTGAGCAGCATGGCCTCGGGCAAGGACAGCCCTACCACCGCCATCATGAACGCCAAGGCCGTACCGATGGGCACTCCTTTCTGCACAAACACCTCTATCACCGGCACGATACCGGCCGCGTTGCTATACATCGGCACAGCCAACACCACGGAAAGCGGCACGCTCAACCATCCCTCTCGCGACAGATATTGACGAAAGAAGTCCTCGGGCAAGTAACCGTGGATGGCCGCGCCTATCCCGATTCCAATAATAACATAAAGCAATATGCCTCGCACAATTCCCCACGCGTCACGCAATATCATCGGGAGTCGTTGCCAAAAACCCGTATGTTCGGCCTCCCACTCCGCCGACTCGGCCGTAGCCTGCTCTTGAATCTTCATCACCCAAGGGCTCAACCAGCGCTCCGTGCGCAGTCGTCCCAGTATCCAACCGCCTACAACGCCCAGCATTATGCCGCTCACCACGTAGATTAACGTAATGCGCAAGCCGAAAGTACCGAGAAACATGGCCACGGCCACCTCATTGACGAGGGGCGATGTTATCAGATAAGCAAAGGTTACGCCCAACGGAATTCCCCCTTTCACGAAACCGATGAACAACGGAATACTCGAACAAGAGCAAAAAGGAGTAACCGCACCGAACAATGAGGCCAGCACATACTGCAACCCATAGAGCCGATGCGTGGCCAAATAAGCCCGCAGCCGCTCCACGGGGAAGTAAGCGTTTACCACCCCCATCACCACACTGATGAGAAAAAGCAACAGCAATATCTTCAATGTGTCATATACAAAGAAATTCACTGCCGCGCCCAAACGTGTCTCCACGCCTATTTCCAACACACCATAAACAAGCCAATCGGCAAAACCCTGAATCATGACTCAATTCTTTATCATCCTACAAATCGTAATTACAAACAGCCCGACCGATCCTATTGCCCATCCGCAAGCTCACGAACATAGAACTCGGTCATAACCCTGCGTATATCGTCACGCACGCTTCGGAATACCTGTATAACCTCGTTCTCCGTCCCCACGGCCAATGCCGGGTCGGGAAAACCTAAGTGCAACCGCCGCTTTACATGCCCCGTAAACACGGGACAGCTCTCCCGTGCGTGGCCACATACGGTGATTACATAGTCCCACTGCTCATCAAGATAGCGCTCGACCGACTTCGGATACGTGGCCGTCATGTCTATGCCAAGCTCTTCCATGACGCTCACCGCATAGGGATTTACCTGCGCCGTGGGCCGCGTTCCGGCAGAGTGGACGTCCAACCGGGCGTCACACTCCTGCAAAAAACGCATGGCCATCTGACTGCGACAGCTGTTGCCCGTGCACAATACCAGAATCCTTGCACCGCTCATAGGCCAAGTAACGTTTGAACTTCGGCCTCATTCAGCACTTTTCCCTTGGAAACAACATTGCCATCTACCACAAGGGCGGGCAAAGCCATCACGTTGTACTCCATAATTCGGGCCATATCCTCCTCTTTACGCACCGTAGCGTCAATGCCGGTAGCGTCCACAACTCTTCTCACCGCAGCCTCCAATGCCTTGCATCGGCTGCAACCTGTTCCTAAAATAATAATTTCCATGTTGATTGATAGTTAAATATTAAAACGTAATTCGCAAAACAACGAACAATTGAAATCCAAGAAAAGACACGTTTTTCCTTTTTCCTTACGTCGCGAATCAAAAGCTATTCACAACAATTACCTTGTTTACGGAGCTTCTGACCGAAGAAATCGGCAAACAGCATTTGGGCAAACAACCAGTTTTTTTGATTGACACAATACTTTACCTTAGGCGGTTCGGTCTCACCTTGTATCAGTTCCGCCTCTTTCAAAGCCTGAAGATGTTGCGACACAGTGGCCTTCGCAATGGGCAACTCCTCATGAATATCCCCAAAATAACATACCTCCTGCCGGGCTAAAAACTCCATGATAGCAATACGGGCGGGGTGGCCCAAGGCCTTGGCAAAGCGTGCCAACATCTCTTGTTTGTATGTATAATCTGCCATAAAAGGTTCTTTTGTTCGCAAATTTACGAACAACCAGCGTTCCATCCAAATATTTTAAACCTTTTTAGGAACAAAAGCAACCTTATGAGAAATCGGCCACCGACACTCACTTACACACCAAGCTCCTTTTCTCCCCTGCCCCATAAGCACCATGATGACCAACAAAAAAGGTCCGCTTCTCACGAAGCAGACCTTTCCGAAATAATGTTTCTTAAATAGAGACTTTTGTAAATTTATCTTATAAGAGAGATTTCAATTCATTGATAGAACGCTTTTGAGTCGTTCCGTCAGTGTAAGTTACGGTGAAATAGTTAAACTTTGACACGCCGTTTTCAAACTGAACGACAGCGATTCCACCATCGCGCATCTGCAAAGTAAAGTATCCATGACGCTTGCCTTCCACGTAAGTACCGTGCCAACGCTCCTTGCCATTCTTATAATAGGTGGTCACTTTACCGTTCAACACGGTGTTGGCGTCGTTACCTAAGTCAATAAAACTGTAACTTCCTTCAGCTTTCAGCGTTCCATTCATATAGAAGTCCTGAAAAACCTCTTGCTTCTTCAAGCCTTGGCCCTGCGTTTTGAGCAGTCGATAATAACTTGCGTTGGCGCGATTGACCACGTTCTGCATGTTATCTGCGTAAAAAATAGTGTCAGCAACGACCTTTGCATTGTCTGAAACCAGCCGTTGACGACCGAAACTTGTAAGAGATACCATTACAGCAACTGCTAACAAAAGGAACTTTTTCATATTGTTTGATTGTTTAAAACTTGATGGTTTGTTTCTAATTTGCGATGCAAAAGTATGCAATTTTCTTGTAATTTCGCAAATATTTTAACGTAATTTCATAACTATTTTTCAGCTATAATTTGATTAAAATCGAACCCTATGCTTTCAATTTAAAAGTTGCTGTTTTTAACATGTTTATCTTACAGTTTGTAAAACAGCCTTTCTAATAACACAGCTATTAAGTGTCTATTCCTAACATTATGACAGAAAAAGATAAATAATGGGCAAAAATAAAACCTAATCATAAGACCATTACTTACGATTAGGTTTGTAAAATAAAGCTCATAGAAAGCAAATTGTCGGTCGGAACTGACTTTTAGCTTTTCAAAGAGCTAAAATATGAACATTTTGTTTCAATTATTGCTGAAATTGACGCACGTCTTTCTTTACGTACATCTTGATGGGTTCAACCAAGTCAAGCGCCACGACGGTAATCTGACTGTCGAGCTGATTCTCGGGTATTTCTATGTAAAGATTGCCCGGTTCGGCACGCCAATCGGCCTCATTATAGATTTTCCAACGTAAAGGTTGGTTAGATCCAACCACGCAAGCGCCCTTCAGCTTGGTCAAAAGGCCCTTTACCTCCACCTCGCCATGCGGACGATAGGGAATAAATAGGTAGAGCGTCTTGCGATCTTTGCTGATGGTGGTATAGCCTTGGAACGCGTCTTTGTAAACACCGGCGTCGGTTCCGTAGATGGCTTCCTTATGTTTGCCCGTCCAACGGCCAAACTCCTTGAGGATAGCCACTTCTTCCTCGGGTATCGTACCATCCTCTTTCGGACCGAAGTCGAGCAGCAAGTTACCGCCCATGCTTAGGCAGTCGCAGAACGTACGCAGCAGTTCGTAAGGCGATTTGAACAGCGTATCCTTGTGCTGATAGCCCCAAGAGTCGTTCATCGTCATACAAAGTTCCCAATAAGGATCGGAAGGTTGCTGCACCGGACCACCCACTTCGGGCGTCGCATAGTCGCCATAGCCCTGCACACGGCTGTTGACTACCACGTTAGGATTGCCATCACGCAGGAATGTTATGAGCTCCGGAGCGTGCCAATCCTCAGCGGTCTGCTCCCAGTCGCCGTCAAACCACCATAAATCGGGGTTGTATTGGTCACGCAATTCCCCGAGTTGCGCAAAGTTGAAATCAATGAAACGATTCCATCGTTTACGGTCATTCTCTATCTTGTAACGGGTAATGCTCCTCGTGAAATTAGGATAATCCTTGTGGCTCCAGTCAAGTAAAGAATAGTAAAGGCCCACTTTCACTCCCTGATTGCGCAGCTCATTGACAAAAGGTGTGATGAAGTCTTTCTTCGATTTGGTGGTTTTCACCGTGCTCAACTTGCCCACCTTGGTATCCCAAAGGGCCACGCCATCATGGTGTTTCGTCGTTAAGACCGCGTACTTGGCACCACTCTCTTTAATAAGGTCGACCCAATCCTTGGCGTTCCATTTGCTTCCGGTGAACCGTTTGGCCTGAGCCATATAGTCCTTGTAGGACACCCGCTCATTGCGGAACGACCAACTCTCCGACACTCCGTCCACCGCGTAAATGCCATAGTGGATAAAAATACCCAACTTAGCGTCCTTAAACCATTGCATTCTCGACTTCCAAGCCGTGGAATCATCGGCGGCTTTCTGCGCCATCAACGGCAAGGACATGCCCATGAGCAGGGCTGCCATAATAAACTTTTTCATCTTGTATTAGGTGTTAGATAAAATATGTAATAACAGACTATTATAAATTGCTTTCAAATCAGGTGGCAATTGCTTTCAAATCACATGGAAATGACGGAGCGCATTCATGACACCATCCTCGTCGACCGAGGTGGTCACATACCCCGCCACGGCCTTTACCTCCTCTCCGGCGTTACCCATGGCCACGCCGACACCGGCCGTTCTAAGAATTGGAATGTCGTTGCCTCCATCGCCAAACGCCATCGTCTGACCTATCGCCAGCCCTTCATGGGCGGCCATGGCACGCAGTCCCAATCCCTTGTCGGCCTTTACCGATGTTATGTCAGTGAAGGCCGGGGTCCATCGTCCGCTTGTACATGCCTCGAGGCGGGGCATGACCAAGGCTTCTTGTTCGGGCGAGAAGAAAGGCGTAAGTTGCAAGATGGGACCTTCCAACACCTCATCCAAAGGTGAAAAGACCACATTGTTGATTCCCAACCCCACCCGGAAAGCCTTATCGATAGAGCCATCTTCCTGAAAGACCGCTATCTTGTCAGTGCCCACAACCACGGCGGGCACCCTCCATTCCTCGCATGCCGACAGAATAACATCCACGTCATGACGCAACATGGATGAGCAGCTGACAACATCGTTGCCAACAAAACAATAGGCGCCGTTGGTTGAAACGTAGCCATCAATGAGCGAATCTATTTGGGATAAGTTAACTATAAGACTGACAGGACGCCCCGTTGAAATGTATATTTTCACGCCATTATGCTTGGCTTGCTCCAACGCTGACACCGTGGAATCGGGTATGCGATGGGTGGAAAAGCTCACTAAGGTGCCGTCTATATCAAAAAACAGAGCTCTGATATTATTGTTCATAGCTTATAATTATAGGACAAAGATACAAAACTAAGAACAATAAAACAGGCTCTTCTCGTTAATATTTACAAATGGGGGCTAAGTTATCATGCCCCCGTTTAGCGTCGTTGCTTGAAAAAAAGCTGCATCAGTTCCTTACATTCGGCCTCGAGCACGCCGGCCGTCACCGATGTCTTGGGATGCAAGGCATTGGGGGCAAAGCGCGAGAAGCCACGTTTCTCATCAGAAGCTCCATAGACGATACGGCTTATCTGCGACCATCCCAAAGCACCGGCACACATCACACAAGGCTCTAAAGTTACATACAAAGTGCAATCATTCAGGTACTTGCCACCCAACTGGTTGGCCGCCGACGTGATGGCTTGCATTTCGGCATGGGCCGTAACGTCGTGAAGCATTTCGGTAAGGTTGTGTGCCCGACTGATGATACGGTCACGACAAACCACCACCGCCCCCACGGGTATCTCGCCATCGTCGAACGCCCGCTGCGCCTCATCGAGCGCACGGCGCATATAAAGTTCGTCTTTATTTTCCTGCTCCATAAACTATTTAAGTGTCATTTTGTCTTTTATTTCATTCAGTTCCACGTCAAGCGTACGCCCCAAATCGGGCTCTACCGTCACATGATCATAACAATGTTGGTCCAAACGAACCGTAGATGCACTCCATCCACGAAGGATAAGATGGCCAACCTTCACCGATTCCCATTCCAATATATCAGAAGAAAATGACTGCTCGCCATCTCCTCGCACATTGAGAACAAGCGTTCCAATAGTGGTTTCCGACAAGCTAAGGTCTTCGGGGCTCACATCTATGTCAGCGGAGCGTATCGTACAACTATCTAAAACAAAACCCACATTTGTTCGGAAAACAAAATTATCGGTCTGCAAGCCTACCAACCGCAACCGACATGGACTTAAACGGAAAGATGAAGGCTTACGAAGCATGCGATGAACCATGGCTGAAGGCATTTCAATATTTACTTTTAACTGAACCGGACCATCATATTTGGTGGTATCAGTAACCGACTTGCGCTCCTCCAAATAAATCGTTCCCTTTTGCCCTTGCTTTTCTTTCAAGGCCGGAATCATGCCCAAGCATAGCTTCGTACCTTTCATTTTAGCGACCATCAACTGCGAAGGATAGTCTACGACAGCCTCCTTCAGGCTGTCGTTCACCTTAATACTAATCGTATAATTATCCTTATAGAGCAAATCACTCAAGGTCGAATCGAACGCCTCAACTTCTTCTATACAAGGCGTTCGCAGGCTGGCACGCTGCCCTAAATACACAACAGATTGCTCAGAATGTATATTAAACACGGGAGAAATGGCTACCAAGAGTAACGTGAAGGCCAAAAGGCCGATAATGATTTCGCTGGTCTTTTTCATAATCGAGTGCGCTTTTGGGTTACATTCTGTCAATAATTTCTAATTCACGGAGCCGCCGGTAAGACAGCCAAAAGTTACAACCGGCCAACAAGGCGCCCCAAACGAACATTACCTCCATGAAGAATTCGGAGGGATCCGCATAGAGTAACAGTATAAACAACAACGCTATACCGATACAGAACAAGGCGACGGTAGTAGCCAGCAGCGGCCGCCGAGGAAACACGAAGCACCCCAACGTATAGAAAGATACGAAAAACGCATAAGCTACCGTCGAATAAAATAAAGCTGGGAAGAACATGTCGGAACTCCCAGCAAAGGAGAACAAATGCTGTACACTGATGTGTGACTGCGGGAAAACAGGCGAAAAGATAGCCACACGCACCAGTTCAAACCCATAGTAAATAGCATGAAACGCCACGAAATAGCCCACCACGAATATCAATACACGGGCCAACCAATTCTCAAACATACTGACGGGCTGGGTAAGCACATGAATACGACCGGCCTTTTGCTGACCATCAGCCAACATACGGCTGGCAGCTATGCAGCCACCGGCAAACAAAAGGAGCAGACACTCCACCACTATGCCATTGCGTATAGGGTCTTCCGCAGGCATATTATTGTCGACTGCATAACTCGGAACATGATAACATGTAAAGACAGCGAATAGTTCTGCCGCAAAGATAAGCCCCGCGAGAATCAGGCAAAAGGTCATGGCAAACCGCTTTTGCTCGGCCCATAACTTAGCCACGTAAGCCCTAAAACGCTCTTGATTAAATACATCTTTAGTCATGGTGCGCCTCCCTTCCTTGCATGGCTTGCTCAAAATAAGATTCCAAATCGGCCGTTCCATCCAACGGTTCGTCACGGATAATCTCGCTTCTATCTATCAACAATACATGTCCGATAATGCTTTCTATATCCTTTACCTGATGGGTGGAGACGACGAAAATGCGATCATCGGTAAGTCCTTGCGTGATAAACTCACGAAACTGGCGCTTCCCCGGAATGTCAAGACCATTGGTAGGCTCGTCCATCAAGAGTACTTTGGTATGGGCAGCCATGGCAAAGCTCATAAAGATTTTCTTACGCTGGCCGAGCGAAAGCCCGTCAAGGCGCACGTCCATCGTCATGCCAAACGTGTTCAAATAGGTCTGCATGTCGGTTAAAGAGAAGTGAGGATAGAACACGCTGTTAGTGGCTATGTACTCCGTAAGCGTAACACGGGGCAGTTCAAACTCATCGGGAACGAGAAAAATCTCACGCATCGTTGTTGGTAGACGCAACCTCACGTCTACTCCATCAAGGCTTACCCGCCCACCATCGGGCGTCAGCAGGCCTGCCATTAAATATAATAAGGTGGATTTTCCGGCGCCGTTAGGACCTAAAAGGCCGTAAATACGTCCTTCACGAAACGACAACGAGAAGTCGCGAAACACAAAATCATTGTGCCGGGGATAGCGAAATGACAGCTCTTGGATAACCATTCTGAACAATATTATCGTCAAAAAACATAGCCTAAGGAGCGCAAAAGGCGTTCAAAAGGCCCCTGATAGTATTCGCAAAAATAGCTGTTTTTCTATATAATGTAAAATAATAATCGTATTTTTGTAAAATAATAACAATGAGGTAGGACGCATGGCACTGCACAATGAACTTGGAAAATGGGGCGAAAACTTTGCCACCCGCTATTTGGAAGAGCAAGGTTACACCATTCTCGACCGTGATTGGCGCTTCGGACACCGTGACATCGACATCATCGCTCGCACCCCCGACGGCACTACGATTGTGTTTGTGGAGGTAAAGACGCGCACGTCGGATGTCATCACTAAGCCCCAAGACGCCGTTAACACCGCCAAGATAAGGAGCTTGGGCGTGGCCGCCAACGCCTACGTTAAGGAGCAACAGCTATGGGACGAGCTACGGTTTGACATCATTTCGATTATCGGCGACCGTGAGGAGACGGCCTCTTGGAACATATCGAAGACGCCTTCAATCCCCTATTATTATAAAGGTAAGACGGAAAAACCTTATACTCATTCTCCTATTTTTTGATTTTTAAATAACCACATAGGTTTGATAAGACAATGATAAAGTGGCCTTTCAAGAAAAAAAACAAAGCACCTGAATTCAAAACCAACCTGATAGCGTTAGCGGAAGTTGACTCTACCAACAGCTACCTGCGACAATATACGCCGGCAACTGACGAAAACATGACCGTAGTCAGCGCGGATTTTCAGACTGCCGGTCGAGGTCAGGGAACCCATACATGGGAAAGCGAGCGAGGCAAGAACCTGCTGTTCAGTATTCTCACCCACCCCATTACAATGCCCTTGCGGAGCCAATTCATCTTATCCGAAGCCGGAGCACTGGCCCTGAAAGAGGTTCTCGACACCTACACCGATGACATCAGCTTGAAATGGCCTAACGATATTTATTGGAAAAATCGCAAATTGAGTGGCACACTCATCGAGACTTCCATCGCAGGAGGCCACATCAAAAACTGTATCTTCGGTATCGGTTTGAATGTCAACCAGCAAACATTTGAAAGCGATGCGCCCAATCCGGTGTCACTCTTTCAGATTCTCGGCCATGAAGTTGACCGTGAATCGCTGTTGAAACAAATCATAACCGCCTTCACAAAGTATCATGAAATGGCGGTCAACGGACAACATGGAGACATTTCGGCACGCTATCATGAGGCGCTCTATCGCCGCCATGGCTTCCATGCTTACGAAGACAAGGATGGTTGTTTTGAGGCGGCAATCGTAGAGGTGGGCGACGATGGATTGCTCGTTCTGCGCGACCAAGAAGGCCGATTCAGGGAATACGAGTTTAAAGAAGTAAAATTTATCAATTAATAACTATAAATCAAAACATTATGGCACGATTTAAGAGAATATTACTAAAGCTGAGCGGCGAGAGCCTGATGGGTAAACAGAACTTCGGTATCGACCCCGACCGTCTGTCAGACTATGCCCGACAAATCAAGGAAGTGCACGATATGGGAGTAGAAATTGGCATTGTCATCGGCGGTGGCAACATATTCCGCGGGTTGAGTGGCAGCCAAAAAGGCTTCGATAGAGTAAAAGGTGACCAGATGGGCATGTGCGCCACGGTCATCAACTCACTGGCTTTGAGCAGCGCTTTGGGCGCTTTGGGCGTTAAAACCAAAGTTCTCACAGCCATCCGGATGGAGCCTATCGGCGAATTTTACAGCAAATGGAAAGCCATAGAGGCCATGGAGAGCGGCTACGTCTGCATATTCTCCGCCGGAACAGGCAGCCCCTACTTCACCACAGACACCGGAAGCTCGCTGCGAGGCATAGAGATAGAGGCTGACGTTATGCTCAAAGGCACCCGTGTGGATGGCATTTACACCGCCGATCCTGAGAAAGATCCAACGGCAACAAAGTTCAAAGACATCACTTATGATGAGATTTACACACGTGGTTTAAAGGTTATGGACCTCACAGCCACCACCATGTGCAAGGAAAACAACCTGCCTATCTATGTTTTCAACATGGATATTGTGGGCAATTTACAGAAAGTTATGGCGGGCGAAGAGATAGGAACACTCGTTCATAACTAATCTTTTACCCCACGATTTGCCCATAAATCATGCGCCATTTGCCCTTAACAGCGTGGCCGTTTCACTAAAACCACCACTCCAAAAGCAACCAAAAGGGCATAAAAAATCCCCCAAAGGCCATTGTCTTTGGGGGATTTTATTTTATAATAGTTACCTTATTGCTTACGAGAACGTAGGATTTTCTCCGCACAATCGACCAATACGACAAACGCACCGGCCAATATACATACGTCTTTTATGACCAAACGACCCGCTCCGGTGAGCAATGGGAAGCCATGTTCGCCGCTTCCCAAGTTAGGAACCCATACCTCGGGGGTCGTAACTAAGAACGAAAGGGTGCCAAAAGTCATGATGATTACAAAGCCCGAACCTATCAAACCAATCTTTGGCCACCATATTCCCAGCAATGTCAAGATACCGAATGACACAATCATTGTGCCCAAACCGTAAGAGAAAGTATAAGTGTTATTAGCCTTATGCCACTCATGTTTGGCGGCGTCAAACTCACCTTCTTTTAACTTATAGTCCTTATATTCAGGTGCATCTTTCGCATAAAAGAAGCTCATAAACGGACTGTTGGCTACGAACGGAACGATTCCTTCGGCCTCATAATTACAAACTTTAAGGCCACCTATCCATACAAAGATGATAAAGATAGCTACTCTGATGGCGTGAATGCCAAAGCTTTTCATTGAGACTGCCACTTTTAGCGCCTCATAAAATAAAGTGTTTAGTTTTTGATACATATTAAATTGAATTTAAATAAAACAATAGTCTCTCTTTCTGTGTTATCTCTCTTTAAGGCTCTTCCGTATAATCTACGTACTCACCTTCGTCTTTCTTAAATATCTTTTGCTTGGCCTCTTGCGGACTTCGTTGGTCTATGACCGATTCACCATCGGGATATGACCGGCGATTGTGGCCTTTATACGTTCTATTATCAGCCCTTTGAGCACCTCGAAGCTGGCTTTTCACTTGCCAGAAGAGCCTAAACATCGTTTTAATAACATCCCAAAATACGATGAATATCATTAAAACAATGACGAAGAAAATGATGATTAAGAATTTAAGTAATACCATATTCTGTGTATATCCCTAATAAACGGTGATGACTTTTTCACCACCCCAATCTGTAAAAAGTATCAGGCTTTATGAAAAATATTTACCAAAGCCGACACGATAACATAGCAAGCTATGATAAGATACCAAGCCTCAAGCAAGCCAAAAACTGCCAACAACAATACCGACAAAGCGATAAAGCCGTATTTTATTTCGTTACCTTTCCACCCCCACGACTTAAATTTCAACGCGAACATAGGGAACTCAGCTACCAATAAATAGCAACTCAACACAATCATGGCCAACAAGATAAGGCCTCCCCCTTGCTGATTCTCTATCCAAGTGGGATGAGATACCAACAACGCGCCCCAAAACAGAGCGTTGGCAGGCGTTGGCAAGCCGATAAAACTTGTAGATTGGCGCTCGTCAAGATTAAACTTTGCCAAACGCAAAGCCGAGAATGCCGCTATTACAAAGGCAAAGAAAGGCACTACTTCACGCAAAGGCTCCAAGAAAGAGGGATATTCCAATACGGAAAGTTCGGTAAAAATAATTGTCGCCGGAGCAAATCCAAACGTGATATTGTCTGCCAATGAGTCCAATTCCTTACCTATTGGAGAAGACACATGCAGCAAACGGGCCACCATACCGTCGAAGAAATCAAAGACAGCACCTAAGATAATGAACATCAAAGCTACCTTGACATCACCGAAAAAGGCGTAAGCAGTGGCGATACAACCTGAAATCAGATTGCAGCAAGTTATCGTATTTGGAATATGTTTTACGAAATTCATGTTCAGCTTTGTAACTTAGCGATGATCGTTTGGTCACCGGTTGTAGCCTGACCCATCTTCACACAAACCTCAGTTCCTATGGGAAGATAAACATCCACACGGCTACCTAACTTGATAAAACCAAGGTGTTCATCGATGTAACAGTCCTCTCCTTCCTTGGCATAAGTCACAATACGGCGAGCCATGGCACCGGCGATTTGGCGGCAAAGCACATCAACGCCATTGGGAGTGGTAATGATTACATCGGCATGTTCGTTCTCCTCGCTGGCCTTGGGCAGCCATGCCTTATGATAATTGCCATCCTTATGTACTACCTTCTTTACTTTTCCATCCACCGGAAACCAGTTGGCATGCACATTGACAAGGCTCATGAAAATACTGATCATCAAACGACGATCATGGAAATATTCCTTTTCATCAACCTCTTCTATCACCACTACACGACCATCGGCAGGGGCAACGACAAGGCCTTCCGTATCCTCTGACTCTGAGAAATAGCGGATAGGACAGCGATAAAAATTAACAACAATGCAGTAAACGATAAGACTTAAAACCATAAAGGTCCAAAAAGGGACTTTATTGTCAAGCCGATATAATAAGAGAGCGATGGCAGCTATCCCTATGAATCCATAAACAAGCTGGTCTGTTCCCTCACGATGAATACGTATTTTCTTAAGTTTTTTCTTAATTTTAATCATAAAATAGGCTATCGATTCGAACCAATTGCAAAGTTAGTGTTTTTTTATTGCGTGCGCAAATTTTTACTTTTTTTCTTTTGCCATATCAAGTTTTCAGCGTAACTTAGTGCTCTAAAATGCACTCAAAAATAATGGAAGACTTTATTCATCTGCATGTCCACACACAATATTCTATCTTAGATGGGCAGTCCAAAATACCTTATTTAGTAGATAAAGCTATTAAAGATGGTATGAAAGGCATGGCTATCACGGACCATGGCGTCATGTATGGCATTAAGGAATTCGTAGACTATTGTAACGGTGTCAACAAACAGCGTAAAAAAGACGGGCTGGAACCTTTCAAACCCATTATCGGTTGTGAAATGTACGTGGCCCGGCGCCGTAAAGAGGACATGGTGAAAGAAATGGGAGACAACAGCGGTTATCACCTCATTGTGCTCGCCAAAAACTATAATGGTTACAAAAACCTGATAAAGTTAGTCAGCCGCTCGTGGGTAGACGGTTACTATTACAGACCTCGTACCGATAGGGCTGACTTGGAGTTATTCCATGAAGATTTGATTGTTTGCTCCGCCTGCTTGGCCGGGGAAATACCCAGAAAGATATTAAAAGGTGACATTGAAGGAGCCCGCGAGGCTTGCGAATGGTATCAAAGGGTGTTTGGCGATGACTTCTACCTTGAGTTACAGCGTCACGAAGTCAAAGATCCCACTATTTTAGCCAACCGAGAGGCATATCCACTGCAACAGAAAGTCAACAAAGTCCTTGCGGAGTTTTCAAAAGAATACGGTATAAAACTTGTGTGTACCAACGACTGTCACTTTGAAGACAAAGAGACTGCGGAGGCTCACGATCATCTACTTTGCTTGTCAACCGGTAAAGACCTTGATGATCCTAACCGTATGCGATACAGCAAACAAGAATGGTTTAAGACCCAGGCAGAGATGAATGAGGTATTTTCCGACATTCCTGAATCCATGTCTAACACCTTGGAAATCTTGAACAAGATTGATACTTACAGTATTGATCATGGCCCCATCATGCCTTTCTTCCCCATTCCCGAAGATTTCGGAACCGAGGAAATATGGAAAACAAGGTTCTCTGAGCAAGATTTATACAATGAATTCACTTCCGATGAAAACGGTAACAACCAACTCTCTCCCGAGGAAGGACAGAAGGTTATTGACCGACTTGGCGGATACGAAAAGATTTATCGCATAAAGTTTGAGGCCGACTATTTGGCGAAATTAGCCTATGATGGTGCCAAAAAGTTGTATGGCGACCCGCTATCTGATAATGTAAAAGAACATATCAACTTTGAGTTGCACGTCATGAAGACGATGGGCTTCCCCGGCTACTTCCTCATTGTGTCCGACTTTATCAAAGCCGCGAGAGAAGAACTTGGTGTCATGGTTGGTCCGGGACGTGGCTCGGCAGCGGGTTCCGTGGTAGCTTATTGCTTGGGAATCACCCAAATAGACCCTCTCAAATATGACTTGCTGTTTGAGCGTTTTCTCAATCCTGACCGTGTAAACCTCCCCGATATTGATACCGACTTCGACGATGACGGACGTGGCAAGGTGCTGCGCTGGGTCATGGATAAGTACGGTCACGAGAACTGTGCGCACATCATAACTTATGGTAGCATGGCAACGAAGAACTCCATCAAGGACGTTGCCCGGGTGGAAAAGCTGCCATTGGATAAATCCAACGCACTATGCAAGGCCATACCCGACCGCTTACCCGACGGATTAAAGATGAACTTGAAGAATGCTATCAAGTGTACGCCTGAATTGCGGGAAGCTGAAGCCTCCGTTGATCCCAAGGAACGCAATACCATTAAATACGCTAAAATGCTGGAGGGAACGGTCAGAGGCACGGGTATTCACGCTTGCGGATTCATTATTTGTCAAAATGCCATCAGCGATTGGGTACCGGTTTCCACGGCTGCCGACCCAGACTATCCCGGCTTGAAAACTGCCGTGACCCAATATGATGGCCATGTCATAGAGTCAACCGGCCTTATCAAAATGGACTTCCTTGGCCTGAAGACCTTGTCAGAGTTGAAGGAAGCATGTAAAAATATCAAACTCACAACGGGAGATATTGTCGATTTGGAGAATATCCCCATAGACGATGAGCTTACCTATCAGCTCTATCAACAAGGCCGAACCATCGGAACTTTCCAATTTGAGTCACCGGGTATGCAGAAATATCTGCGTGAACTACACCCTACCGTGTTTGAAGATCTCATCGCGATGAACGCACTTTATCGCCCGGGACCTATGGATTATATCCCCGACTTTATCAAACGTAAGAACGACCCTTCCTTGGTTAAGTACGATATTCCCTGCATGGAAAAATATCTGAAAGATACCTATGGCATTACGGTTTATCAGGAACAAGTCATGCTTCTCTCACGTCAATTGGCCAACTTCACACGTGGTGAGAGCGACGCCCTTCGTAAAGCCATGGGTAAAAAGAAGAAAGCCATCGTAGACGCGATGAAACCTAAATTCATTTCCCAAGGCCAAGCAAACGGTCATAATCCCCAAGTGTTAGAGAAGATTTGGACCGACTGGGAGAAATTCGCTTCTTACGCATTCAATAAATCACACGCTACTTGCTATTCATGGGTGGCCTACCAGACCGCATATCTCAAGGCCCACTACCCCGCAGAGTACATGGCAGCCCTGCTTACACGCCGTAAGAACGACATCAAGGAAATCACCAAGCTCATGGATGAATGCAAGGCAATGGGCATACTCACCCTTGGTCCCGACGTAAACGAAAGTTTCAGCAACTTTGGTGTTAACAAAAAAGGCGAGATTCGCTTTGGAATGGCAGCCATCAAGGGCATGGGCGAGGCCGCCGCTCTCGCTATTATCAACGAGCGAGAGGCCAATGGCCCTTTTACAGACATCTATAATTTTGCGGAGCGTATTGACTTTACGAATGTCAATCGAAAGGCTTTTGAATCATTAGCATTGAGCGGTGGCTTTGATTGTTTCGGCATTCGACGCGAGCAATACTTGGCGCCTAACACCAAAGGCGAAGTTTTCCTCGACACCTTATTACATTATGGCCAGCTTTTCCAGCAGGAACAAAACGAAGCCAAAACCTCTTTGTTCGGAGGAGAAGAAGCCGTTGCCATCGCACATCCCATGGCTCCACAAGCCGAAGAATGGAGTACCATCGAGAAACTGAATAAAGAAAGAGAGCTTGTAGGTATCTATCTCTCGGCCCACCCGCTTGACGACTACGCCATTATCGTCAAAAACATGAGCAACACTTTGTGCTCTGAACTGGGCGACAAGGCCGCGCTTTCCTTGAAAGACGAGATAACCCTCAGCGGCATTATCACCGGAGTAAAATCCAAATTCACCAAAAACGGGAAGCCATTTGGTATCGTCACGCTCGAAGATTATGAGAGTGCAGGCGAGTTGGCGCTGTTCGGTGAGGACTGGGGACGCTGGAGCGGCATGCTGACTATCGGCTGTTCCGTATATATCACAGCCAAATGCACGCAGCCTTATCAAAACGGTAACTACTACGATTTAAAGGTTCAGAACATCCAATTCCTACAAGATGTAAAGGAACACAGGCTTGAGAAGATTACAATTACCATTAACCGCAATGTCATAAACGACGAGGTTGTCACAGATTTAAGCACCATCATTTCAGAGAATCCGGGCTCTACCCAACTCTTCTTCCAAATTGTGGATGAGGAACACAACACAAGGATTCTGTTAAGATCGAAGAGTCATGTCATCAACATCAAGAACGATCTCATCACTTACATAGAGTCCACGCCCGGCATGACATACAACATTAATTAAATAGTTGGCATACTATTTGCCAAACTTCTACATTATAAAGATGAAATAGATATATTCTTAAACAATATAAATACAATTATTCATTATAAAAATAAAAGAAAATGGAAGTAACTATCACAACAGAAAATTTCAATAGCTACAAAAATGGTGAATTGCCATTGGTAGTTGACTTATGGGCAACATGGTGTGGACCATGCCGTATGGTAGGCCCCATCATTTCAGAGTTGGCCAATGACTACGATGGAAAAATCGTTGTCGGCAAGTGCGACGTTGAAGAAAACGACGACATCGCCATGGAGTTCGGTGTTCGCAACATCCCTACCATCCTCTTCTTCAAGGACGGTCAGCTTGTTGACAAGTTCGTTGGAGCAGCCAGCAAAGACAAGATTGAGGAAAAATTCAAGGCCTTGCTCGGATAAGCCAATGATTTATGACACGGCAATGACAGCATAAGGATTTCCTTATTCTCTCCTTGCCACATCGTCACTCAATACATAAGAAAGCCATATCTTCACCGTTTAAATTGGGTGAGATATGGCTTTCTTTTTTTACTTATCACTTTTTTGACGGCTCACTTGCCCCCTTTCAGCGGCTCATTTGCCTTCTATTGGCCGCTCAAATGCCCTATTTCATCATGTCAAAAGGGCACTCTTGTCGCCTCGTTCCCCATGTTTTGTTGGGTTGCTTGGCAAAAAAAGCCTTTTGAACAACAGCAAACCACCATTCAAAAAGGTAACTTTGGGAAAATGCTTTTGAGGCTACCGATACCCTATGGGTAAACGATGGCGCCCTTATGCCTCCACACGGCGAGAGCCATCGGCCAACTGGGTGATGGTTACACGTACCGCATCGTCGGGCAGCAGCTCCTCGATAAGCTCGGGCCACTCCATGAGACATAGGTTGCCACTGTAGAAATAATCCTCATAACCCATGTCATATACCTCCTCAAGTTTCTTGATTCGATAGAAATCGAAGTGATAAATAGACTGTCCCTCGCCATCGGTATAGTCGTTGACGAGCGAGAATGTGGGCGACGTTATGACATCTTCCACGCCCAAAACCTCACAAATAGCCTTGATGAAAGTGGTCTTGCCTGCCCCCATCTTACCATAGAAAGCGAATACTTTACGGCCGTCCATTTGGTCAACAAACTTCCGGGCGGCCTCCCGAATGTTGTCTAAAGACTCAATTATTATCTCCATTGTATTGTTGTTTTTTAATATTGATCGTTAAAATCCTTCCAAATCATAATACTCATCCTCCAAATCGAGCTGCTTGGGCTTCGCCGGTGGCAGTGGCGCTACGGGCGTAACCTGCTGTGACGGCTCGGCGGCCGGCTCTTTCTTATAGACTATCTCCGCCGGCTCGTTGAGCAAATTGATGTCGGGCAGTTGCACCGATTCAAAATGCTTCCTATAGAATTGCTCATAATCGGCATAGCTCACACCCTGCCCGAGCCTATCTAAATTAACCTTACTGATAATCAGGCTGCGCACATTAGCCATCAGTCGGGTCACGGCTTGCCGCTCCCGAAGTTGCCGACTGTAGAGCAAGGCCTCACGATAGTTGCGGAATCCACTCACCACCATGCGATAGGCGCCAGCCACATGCTCTATCGTCAGCTCGAAATTACGTATCAGATAGTTCGTGAAATTATGACGGGCCAGCTCAAAGAGCAACTGATTTTCCCGCACGGAATCGGGATGGTACACCATCACATAGAGGAACTCGCAATTCATGTCCTCACTCAATGGGCGGCTGACGATACTATCGCTGTCGCTCAACACCGCAGTCCTGCGCTGCCACAGATTATCCATGCTGAAATTGCCACCATGCAACACTCGACCGGCTTTCACGCCATTGATGAGCATTCCGGCCGGTTCGCTGAGCTTACTCTCGGGATATTTCTCTATCAGTAGGCGCATATCCTCCAGACAACCTCGTACATCGCCCTCGTTAAGACGGCTCAGTCCGCCGATGAAAAGAAACTTATCACGATTTGCCCTCGTAGGGAAACGGCGGTCCGAAAGGGCCCGATGGGCCTTCACCACACTGTAATTCCCGGCCTTGAACGCCTCGTAAGCTGCCCCATAAAGCGAGTCCTCTATCTGTTCTCCAAAGACAGCGTTCTCCTTAAAGTACGGATCAGTGAGCACGGAGGTCCACTTGCTCGCCTCGAATTGTCGCTTCAATTTCGCTACATAGCCCTCTGCCACCACCGGCTTATCGGCTCGTGAATAGAGCAAAAACAAGTGATAATACACCTCATCCAACTGTTCAAAACGAGGAAAATCACGCTCTATTCGGGTCAATAGCCTCTCGCTCAGGGCTAACTCATTGAGTTTGTCTTTAAAAATGACGCCCGCCCTGAACAGCGCATGGGCCAATAGGCGGCGACTTTCAGCCTGCCGATCGGCTGTCAGCGGTATCTGCGCCAAGTAATAGTCACGGGTCAACGGGTCGGTAGTGGCCGCACTGACGACCGGTTGCTCCGTGGGAAGCGTCTCAACAGCCTGCGGCGCTTCGGCCATCGGCTGGTCTGCCCGGTTCATGGTGGGCCTATCGCCGACCACTGTCTTATTGGTCCGCTGCCAATCATCGGTATTGGGACGGTTGCCCCATAACGTCCTGAAGGTTTCCTTGCCCCGTTCCACCGCCATGGGATTATAGAAATACCAAGTCGATACGCCCCGATCGACCGAAGGTAGGGAAGTTCCCATCCCATTACGCTGATAGGGAGGCAGATTCTGCCGAGGCACTTCGGTACGCTGTTGGACGGCCGAAGCCGGATTGTCCATGACTTCCCTCATTTTCTTTTCTTTCTTTCGATAAGCCTCCATGGCCCTATCGGCCGCTTTCAGGCGCTCACTTTCGGGCAACATTGCCAAGCGGAGGAGCGAGTCCTGAAGGGCGATGGTCTCCATGTGGGGCACCAATTCGTCGAGCACTTCCGAACGTTCGGTCATCAACCCATAGCCTTCCCGGCTCTTGTCGAGCAAGCCGATGGCCTCCGTATAGCAACGGCGGGCGTCGGCAAAGTCATGCCTACTCCAATAAAGATTACCCAATGTCTGAAGCAACACGCCCTTGGTCCACCCACTGTGCACGGCTTTGGCGTTTCCATCCTCATAAGCCCGAATGGCCATCAGTGTGTCGTGTTGGCTCAAATAGATATTTCCTATCGCGTAATACACCTGCTCCAAGTAGTCCTTATTCTTATCCGAAGCAGCCATGTGGCCCAAACGGGCTATCATTTGGCGCTGCTGTCCGCCGGCAATCACTTCGGTCATGGCGATTCGAGCGTTGAATTCCAATTCGTAAGGAGGATTCATCGACACCACTTTCCGATAGGCTTCATAGGCCTCACTTCGGTGTCCGAGCCTTGTCAGGAGCTGCCCCATGAGGTACCATTCACGGGCTTTCTGCTTTCGACGCTGCTCTCTTGCGATAACACGACGCAAGTAAATGGCGGCCTTGGCATAGTCAGCGGTATGGAGATAGTAGTCGGTCAGGGTGTAGTTCCACTCTTTTTGCGCCAACCAATGGATGGAGTCACGGCCCATATTGCGAATAATGTCCTCGGCCTCGTAAAGTGTTCCCTGCTCAACGTGGCTCTTGGCTAACCACGCTTGTGCCCTTTGATAGATGGAAGGCTGCGTTGCGTAAAGGTGACTCATGTGGGAGAAAGTGGCCACAGCCTCGTCGAAAAGGCCTTGGTGAAACTGTGAGCGGCCCATCAACAGCCACGCTTTCCACAAAAAAGGGTTGTACTCCTTACGGCCAAGCCACCCCCGGTCACGGTCGGTCTTGCGCCGTTGCTTGTCCCACACGGGCCTCCGCTTGATACTATGCAGGCTGATGGCCTTCCGGCTCTTCTCTATGGCCTTGTCGAAGCCGGCTTTTCCCAAAGGCACGCTGTTCTTATTGCCCACATAATATAAAGGTAATAGGTCGGTATAGTTGTCCCGATGGGCGTTCTCTTTCTCCAAAGAGCCGTCCACATAGGCTTGGGCACCATTGAAATACACATTGTAACGGGTGTTGAAAGCATGCCACCACCTCGACTTTGCCGTGTTCTGATGGGTCGAGCAGGCTGTCAGCAAGAGCAAAAGGCCCACGGCCGACAGCAGGAGCATATCTTTCAAGCGAATATTCATTGTACAGAAGAGGAGGAAAACAGCCGTTTCCCTATCCGAGTGAGGAGATAAAGAAAAATACTTACGAAGATAATGGAGGCACCCGAAGGCACGTTGAGCTGATAACTGATCAGCAAGCCCAACAGACAATCTATCCAACCTATCAGCACACTCCAACCTATCATCTTCTTATAATCAAAAGTAAGAAGGTTGGCCGTCATCTGTGGAATGGTCAATAGGCTGATGGCGAGCACGATACCCACCATCCGTAAAGTTGAGACAATGGTCACGGCGATGAGTGCCATCATGACATATTCGGTGGTCTTGACCGGCAATCGGCGCGCAAGGGCAAATGTTCGGTCGAACGCCACGCTGACAATCAGTCGGTAAAACATGACAAAGACTGCCACGACACCTATCGCCAGCACGCCCAACAACCATAGGTCGGCACGGCCGATGGTAAGGATGTTGCCAAAAAGGAACGAAGGCAAATCGGTCATGAAGCCCGGAGTTAGGAAACTGAAAATGATTCCGATACTCATGCCGAGCGTCCAGAAAAGTGCTATTGCCGAGTCTTCACGCACATCGGTCTTGCGCGACATCCACTGCACACCGAAGCCACAGAGCACGGCGAAGACCATGGCCGTAAGGATGGGGTTCACCCCCGCATAGACTCCTAACCCTATACCACCAAACGAGGCATGCGTGATACCGCCGCTGATGAACACCAAGCGACGGGTAACGATATAGGTTCCGATGAATCCACACACTATGCTGGCCAGCAGGGAACCGATTAAGGCGTTTTGAAAAAATGTATATTGAAGAATCTCCACGGCTCAGAAGAATAAATAATGTAAAACAAGAAACGCACCGTTACAAGCGGTCTGACAAGGCAAAGACCTCGTCTTTCAACGGATTGGGAACGCTGATACCTCGCAGCGTAAGACTGCGGGTCCATCCTTTAACCTCCTCCGGCCGCATGGTATAGAGCACTTCCGAGAACTGTTCTATCTCTTCATCAGTATAAGCGTCGGAATCGCGGCCCTTGAAACGGTCAAGTTCCTCGTCGTCATAGTATTCTATCTCCTTAATGGAAGCCTCCATCATACACTCCTGCTCGCACTTGTCATTATCTCCATTGCAAGTGCTGCAAGAGTCAGTTGTCACTATGGGCGCCTCGCTTTCACCGGAATGGCGATTCAGCAACGTGAACAAAGCAGTGGCCAAGCCCAAGCCTGCCAATAAAATCAGTAAATATAACATATTGAAACGTATTCGTTTATAAGCGCTCAACCGTAAAACCGGCCTTCCGCAGGTCATCCCAAAAGTGGGGATAAGACTTGCTGACCACTTCCGGATGATTCATATCCACATGCCCTAACTTTATAGCCATCGGCGCCAAAGCCATGGCCATGCGATGATCCTCGTAGGTATCGATGGCTTCTCCGGTAGGCTCACAACGCTCACCCGTCCAAACAAACACGTCATCGCCCTCATCTGTCAGGACGAAACCCATTTTTCCGAGTTCCCGCTTCAGGGCCGCTATGCGGTCAGTCTCCTTAATCCGCAGGCTGGCAAGGCCGGTGAAACGGAAAGGAATGCCCATGCCACAACATGTAACAACCAAAGTTTGGGCCAAATCGGGCGAGTTTACGAAGTCATAGTCAAGCCGGGGAAGCATAGAAGGATGGCATTTCAGCTTCACGGTAGTGGGAACGCCCGCCTCCGTACTGGCAAATTGGGTCTTCACACCTAATAAAGAGAAAATGTATTTTACGACAGAATCGCCCTGCCGAGACCCGTCCATCAGGCCTTCGAGCAATGTTTCGGCCTCTGAATCGGCCGTAAAGGCCATCATTTCGTACCAATAACTCGAGGCACTCCAGTCATTTTCTATCATATAAGGTTTACCTATATAGGTCGAAGGGCGCACGGTGATGGTATCTACATCGGTCCAATCGGCCCGCGCACCAAACTCTCGCATGGTACAAAGCGTAAGATCAATATAAGGACGCGACACGATTTCGCCCGTCATTCGCAAGGTCAAACCGTCACGAAGCACCGGACCTATCAACAGCAAAGCCGAGATATACTGCGAACTTACGCTGCCGGGAATCTCCAAATGACCACCCGCTATCTGCCGTCCACGAATGCGGAGCGGCGGAAAACCATCCTCCCCCATATAAGTGATGTCAGCTCCAAGGTAGCGAAGTGCATTGACAAGGATACGGATGGGACGCTGTTTCATCCTTTCAGTACCCGTCAGGACATACTCGCCCGGGGTAACGCAGAGGTAAGCCGTCATGAATCGCATGGCGGTACCGGCCGCCTTAATGTCTATCTCGGCCGGCATATCACGCAAAGCACGAACCATGACTTCCGTATCATCGCAATCTGATAGGTTATCGGGCAAGACGCTATCGGTTGAAAGCGCATGAATCATCAACGCCCGATTGCTGATACTCTTTGAAGCGGGCAACTGAATATGGGCTTTCAGACGCCGGGGAGGGGTTATTCTGTAGGTTATCATGATGTAAGCACTGCTTAAATCGACACTAAACTAATAGACGTAAGTGCCTTGCTCCACAACCACATCATCGGCAGGCAGGGCACTTCGAGAGACATTATTCTTTTTGGGACCGGGCATAAGCAGTCCATAATAAAGCACATGGCGCATGCGCTTTTTCTGATCGGCCGAGAGTTTATAGCTCAAAGTCACCATATAATCCATGATATTGGCGGAAACATAATTGTCGCCTTTGCAAGATTGGCGTTTGGCCAAGTCCTCAGCGTTGAGCGTAGCTCTGCTTCCACCTATCAAGAACTTCAGTTGCTGCTCATATTCCACACGGTTATAGCTCGGCGTATCTTCACAGTAATCGGTATCGCCACAAACATCGATCATGCCGGTCTTATCTTCCGTGAAGACGTGACTAAGCCCCAAGTAATGTCCTAACTCATGGGCCAAGGTGACATTGGCGTCGGCCACATTGTAAGTATAGCCGCCACGACCTTTATTCGCACCGTAACGGGTAGACTCCTCATAGACATAGTTGCTGTTAAGACATGAACAGTGAGTATATTTCAGATTCGCTTTCGTAAGTTTCTTACTACTGGATTTAACCTTCTGCAACCCATCCACTGCATGCTCATCATCGCGCATGAGCGGAAGGCTGGTAATGCCCATGACGGTACTTTCCCCATTGTCAGAAGCCTGAGCGAAGGGAAAGACCATCACATTGATATAGTCATTGAGGTCCCAAAGATATTTTCGATTATCTTCTGAAGAAATAAATTTCAATTGGTCTATGGGAAATGTGCCGTCATAGTGTATGTACTCCACCCCGGGAGTGGTCAGCTTATGGCCCTGCTCATCGTGTGTCGCCGCAATGAAGCGCACATTAATATTCTCGCTTTCGCCATAAATGCTTCCTTGGTAAAGTTCGTTGACACGGCTAAGCAAGGTACGCAGGCGTGCAGCGTCTATATATTCGTCCTTATTCGCTGCGTTCTGATAAAATACATGGAAAATAACCGGAAGCTGATAAGTATATCCCTCGGTGATGATAGATGTGGTATTATCGTCATCCAAATCGACTGTTGTCGCTTTCGTTATGTCTTCTTCACCCTTACAACTTTGCAGAAAGCCCAAAGTTAATGCTGCGAAGACGAGCAATATATAATTCTTCATCTCATATTTATATGAAAATTATAAAGACGCATCTTTGAACTCGAGCGACAAATGACAAATCTCGGTCCATTGTTATACATCTTTCTTCTACAAAGTTACGTAAAAAGGGGGTGATTAGACCTAAATAACCACACTTTTAAAATATTTTAATTAATTTTCTTCGTTCAAACTATAATTTATCATTACCTTTGCAACCGCTTACAAAAAGCATTGTTCGGGATGTAGCGCAGTTGGTAGCGCACACGTCTGGGGGGCGCGAGGTCGCAAGTTCGAGTCTTGTCATCCCGACACAAAACAAGCAAAGGGGTTGATTTTCAACCCCTTTTGCATTTTCTGAAAGTCACGGTTTTCTTACTATATTCACTGTAAACAAAGGGGATAAAGTACGTAATGTACTAATTTACAAGGGGAATGGAATACGTCTACAGCAAATTATATTCTCCTATTTCTTTTGAGTTTGACGATTCTTTACACACGATTTTATAAAATAATCTGATATGGCTTGCAATTTAGATTTTGTACAATACATCGCCGACCAATGCAGTGGAGCCGGAGAGATTGTATTCAAAAAGATGTTTGGAGAGTACGGGATTTACTGTAATGGTAAAATTTTCGGATTGATTTGTGACGACCGCTTTTATCTGAAACCTACAGAAGGAGCCAAGAAACGCTTACGCACGATAGATATGCAGCCGCCTTATAACGGTGCCAAAGATTATTTCTACATCGCTGACGTAGACGACCACGACTACCTATCCATGCTTGTTAAAGAAACTTGCAAGGAGCTGCCACCGCCTAAACCGAAGAAGACACGGTCGTAATATAAAACTTTAGAGGGGGATTCCTATGTAGGAATCCCCCTCTAAAGTTAATCTATTATTTTATTTCTCTTAGTCGAAACATTAATTGCAAAGTTCCTTCACTTTCTTTACCAGCTCCTCACCACGCAATTTAAAGGACACGGCTTTGCCTTCAGGATCGACCACTATTATCTGTGGTATGGCTTCCACGCCTAACAGCTTAGCCGTTTGAGAGCCCCAACCCAGCAAATCAGAGGCATGAACCCACCCGGGATTCTCCAAATTATGCTTCTTCATGCCATTCAACCAATTGTTCTTTTTATTGTCGAGGGAAAAACTTATAAGAACCATCTTGTCTTTATGGGCTTGTGTCAACTCATAAATTTGGCGAATATAAGGCAATTCTTTCAGACAAGGAGCACACCAACTGGCCCAAAAATCAAGGATTACATACTTGCCGGCATAATCGCTCAGGTATTTGGTTTCGCCACTGATTAACGGTAACTTTACATCGGGGAGTTCGCCACCAACCTTTAAATTCTGCGCTTTAATATAGTTGGAAAAAAGCTGATAATAAGGATGTTTATGTAAAGTAGGCGACAAAGCCTTAACCAATTTGTTGGCATAATCGGCGTCAAAGTGATAAGCAAGCTCACGTTCCAACATGATAGGAGCTAATGGTGAGTCGTTATGATCCAACAAGAACTGCAATCTGTCTGCCTCACAAACCAACACCTCGGCGGCTCCTGACCGAAGTAAGCGGGCCATTCCCTCCGGGCTATCCATGTAGGCTTCGCCATATTTTGCGACAAACTGCCTGATTGAATCCTGCTGAATATTGATACAACGCTGGTTGATAGCTTTGTACTCTGCGTAAAGATTATTCGTAGCAGTTCCTGATACACGTGCCCCACTGGCAAAAGCCGCGTCATGTATGGAAACCGTAACGGTACCGGGCTCTACCCATACAGGTATATCGCCATTGTCAAAACCGGTAATGAAGAACATGACTATCGGCTCATTTTCTTTCAAAGTATATTGAAACTTAAAGTCACCGTTAACGACTGAAGTCGAATCTATCTTTACAAACTGGTCGAACTCATTAAGTTTACTCAGATAAAGCTTTTCAATCTTTGCTTTTGTGAATCGCAATGAATCCTTTTCCATGTGCCCTTGAATATGACACACACCCTGCGCCGCCACAGCAGCAGGGACTAACCATGCTATTAACGCTATCAGTCCTAAGCGAACAATTATATTTTTATTCATAAACTTCTTCTCCTTCCAATATGTTTTTTATCTTATTTACCATCTCTTCTCCACGCAAGTCAAAAGCGACAACTTGTCCCTTGGGATTCAAAAGAACCGTACGAGGCACGGCTTCTACCTTATAGAGTTTAGCCGCATCTGACTCCCAACTACTTAAAGTAGAGACATGCAACCAATGGGGATGGGTCAACGCATTTGTTTTAATGCAATTAGTCCAATCCGCTTTCTTGCTGTCGATAGAATAACTGAGGATAACGAAATTGTCATGTTGCTCTGATAACTTCAATACTTCTTTCATAAAAGGAAATTCTCTTCGGCAAGGCGCACACCAGCTGGCCCAAAAGTCTAACAGAACATATTTCCCCCGCAAAGATGAAAGGCTGAGTTCCTTGCCATCAACGGTCCGGGCCGTGAAATCAGGTCCTTCGCTTCCCACCTTCAGATTGGCCGCCTTCAATGTATTTGAGATTTCCTTGTACATAGGATGTTTCTGAAGACTTGGGGCCAACGGACGGAGCAACGTGCGCTCAACAAACTTTGGAGTGAACAAAGACTGTAAATTATAACGGATGATATAAAGCGAAACCGGCGACATATAGTGCTTTGCCACAAACTTCATGGCCATGGTTTTATGGCCCAATGTATTTGAATAGAACACCGCAGTCTGATAGGGTAAGAAATCCTTTTCCGACTTAGCGGCCTCGGGATGTGCCTTCACTGCCTTATTCATTGCCTCGCGCGAACGTGAGATTTGTTGCCCGTTGAGGTCCAAATATTCCATATAAATATCATTGGAAGGAGTTCCATGTACCTTAGCTCCCCCCGGATAACGGCCATCAAAAGGAGCTATCACGATATTTCCCGGCTCGAGAAACACCTGCACCACCCCATTGTCAAAACCCGTAATAGAATAAGCTTCCACCCATTCAGGGGCAGTTCCAGTAAAAGTAAACTTCTTATTCTTGACCTTTGCGGAGTCTAAGACAACGGTCTTGCCGCCAACCTCATGCGTTAAATAGACTTTCTTTATTATTTGAGGTGTGTTGCGCAGAGAGTCTACTGTCATCATTCCTTGAATAGTATACTTCCTGCTCTGTTGGGCAAAGCCTGCCGCAGCTATTATAATAGCTATTATAAGTAAGATTTGTTTTTTCATATTGTTCTATATTATTTATTTGCTTACGATCGATACGCTTACAAACGATCAGCTAAAAAGTTTTCTAACGCCTCTCCGCGAATATCCCGGGCGATAATACGATTATCCTCATCAAGAATAAATATGGCGGGAATAGCTGTCACATTATAAGTACGTACAATCTCATCTTTCCATCCTTTCAGGGAAGAAACCTGAACCCATGGCAACCCATCTTTAATCACCGCATCGTTCCATCGCTTTCGATTGTCGTCCAAGGATACGCTAACCATCTCCAATCCCTTGGACTGATACTTTGCGTAAAGTTTCTTTAAAGAAGGATTATTAAGCCTGCAAGGTCCACACCAGCTTGCCCAAAAGTCTACAACCTTAATCTTCCCCTTCATTTGACTCAATGTGAAAGATTTACCATCAAGGGTCGGCAATGTAAAATCAGGAGCGGGTTTTCCGGCCGCCAAACGTTCCAAACGCTGTATTCGCTCAGCTAAAATACGACCACTCAACGACAGTCGGGCACCTTCGCCAAGCTGATCATAAAGCTTTTTACTGTCCTGATAGCCTAAATCCTTACGCTGAGCCGTAAAAAGAGCTTCGTAAGCGGTAAGCAGGTTATCATTATCGGCATGGAATTTATCAGAAAACGCTTGCAAGGCATTGCGTAAAACAACGATAGAGTCATTGAGAACGCTTGCGCTCCGATACTTCATGACACGCTTCAAACTATCATACTGCTGTTCCAATAGGTTAATTTCCATGCTCTTGGTATTGACCGACGCCGCATATTTACCATACGCATCTTGCAGTTTTCCACCCCGTATATAAAAACTTTCATCATTCTTTAAACGGGCAGAATATAACGTTCCGGGTTCGGCAAAGAATTGAAATCCACCATTATAACCCTCTACGATAAGCATGGCCGAAGCCGGTTCACGCAAAGAAGCCTTCAGTGTAAACCGGGGAGCCTTGAAGTCTGCCACACCCAATGTATCTCTCCGAGACTCTCCCGTCTGAACTATCAACAGCAACCTGCCGGCGTCTATGCCCTCTATTTTGCCTTTTATCGTTAAATCTTCACCTGAAGCCCACGACCGAGAGACACCCAGACACAGCAACAATAATAACAAAATCCTTATAGGTTTATTCATAATATATCCTCAATTAATAATTAGGCAATTGATAAGAATATGGATGCACAAACTGCAAATCGGCGATATTGCCAAACTCTACATTATTCTTATCCTTATTATATAAGGGCGCTTTATAGGTCTCATCCACGTCCCCGCCGGTTGTAAGTTTAATTTCGGTAACGGCACCTTTATCTCCCTTGTTAAGACCAATGCAGAGATAACGACCTAAGTCGGCGGAATGAATAAAGGAATTGTTTTCCCTAAACTTCATACAAGCTATGTTGTAACCTGATGGGGCCGTATAAAGAATAACGTTATCGCCGTTACTTATATTATAACGTACGATGTTTATACCGTCAATATAGAAGATATAATTGGTGGGAAACCATGTATTATAGAAGATAGAAGACACATCGCTGGGCGAGAAATTGTTGAGCACTTGCCCCTTGATGGTATAAGCCGGAGCGTCACTGTCACCGCTTTCGCCACCTTCTTTATCACCCCCTTCCGTACGGGTCGGAGTTAATTCATACAGATAAAACTTGCCGCTATCGTCCTTAAAGACGAAAAACGGATGTTCATTCTCGTAATTCTCACGATACTGGATAAACCCATACACACCGGTTTTGCCCTCGGGTGAGAGTCCGGCACCCAAAGTAGAGAAATCCACATGGGCGTCCTGCAAAGGATTATTGAGTTGAGCGTAATAGGCTTCCTGCTCTCCCCAAATACCATAGCTATCCTCCTTATTGACATGCAGGAAACGATTGTTCTTACCATCCCAAAATACGAACTCACTATAAGTGATGGCTCCGGCCGTAACTTTGTAATTTGTTTCGCCTACATCCTTATTAGGGAACTTAAAACTTAGCAGACTTCGTGCCGTAACTACGCGTCCATCCTTACCAATAATGTAGTAATAATCCGACTGATTTGACGGGTCTCCCTCCATTCCTATCTGACTAACGGAGAGTCCGCCTTGGTCAGAAGAGGGCAACACATAGTTCTTATAGTTGTTCAGTTTACGCTCCAAACCAAAAGGCTTGTACACTTTTGCTTCCCCACCATCTATAAAAGCAATAAGGTTATCGCTCTCCACCATCTTCGTATAATTAACGAAAGTCATCGTTGCTTGATACATAAGACGAGTTGCTTGTGCAAAAGGATTCTCCTCACCCGGGTACATCAACGCATACGCATCGGTACGGACATTAACATCAGCACCAACTTTCTCCACGTTTCCTAACTTCATATTGCCGGGTGTTCCATGCAACACGAAGATACTGTTCTTAAAGATGGGACGTGTCGCTACCACAAATTCAGAGTAATGAGACAAGTCGGTGGTTTTATCCTTTATCTGCAACATTACGTTATAAGTGGTAGATTGGCCTTTCGGCAGAACCACGTCCATATAGCCTTTGGTACGAATCGTGTCCTTGATTCTCACACCATCACGCACATAATTGCGCATCCAAACAAACTCCAAATTATCCAAATTGGTTTGTAAAGACTGCGCAAGTTCTACCGACACTCGCTGCAGCGTGTCCGCATCGGTAAAAGGTTGGGTAAACTCTATCGTCATACCGGTCAGTTGTTGCTCTGCCGCCGGGATAAAACGCACGGAGTCTATCGTATTAATCTTGTCAAAAGAATAATCATAATTACCCTTATCCTCGTAGCACGAAGCCAACAGCAACGTAGTAACTAATACGTATAATATCTTTTTCATGTCGTTTCTGTTTTAGTCAATTGTAGGGAATGTAAAATTATAAGTCCCACCGGCCATCGCCTTCCGGAACACTTTGTTGCATTCTTTAATGGCATTCTCACCGCCTAAAGAGGAATCCCAAGAAACTGATCCCCACTCATTCTTGACAGGGAACATCTGATTCAAGACAAACTTTGCGCCTTTATGCTGTAGCCATACCTTAATCATGAATTTATATTTTGCCTCAGAATACTCGCCATAATACTGCTTTACCATGTCTGCTCCCCCATCGAGGTCGCTCCATGCAGCCGGTTCCACTACCTCATAATCAATATCGCCGAACATGGGAATAAAGAAGTTGCCCTTGTAACTGTCGCCACTTCGCCATCCATCATGGTAGAACGTATTATACTTTTCCATCATTCCTGTTACCGCCGTGCGATTAAGGAGCTTCGCCCCGGCCTCATCCACATGGAAAGTTTGATACTCATTCTTTGTAGAAACTCCCAACGCACCGCAAATCGTAGCGAAGTTAGAAGACTTATACCGGCCCAGATAACGTGTAAGAACATCATTCCAATACCAAGGTTGAGCATAATTAAAATCGCCTTCGTTAATAAATGGGATTTCAACCTTCGAGGTTTCCGTTGGATGTTCCTGCTGCCATATACGCAGACTGTCTACACTTTTCATGTTCCACTGAATAATCGTATAATAGTCGTTGCTATTATAGAACTGATTATCCTTCGTAAGGTTGGTCAAGAAAATATGCTTATC
Organism: Prevotella sp.; assembly: GCF_036570325.1. Taxonomy (GTDB): domain Bacteria; phylum Bacteroidota; class Bacteroidia; order Bacteroidales; family Bacteroidaceae; genus Prevotella. The sequence continues at coordinate 3,016 of NZ_DATCYK010000092.1, read as the reverse complement.
CACCGACCAATTGCCCAAATACATTTGAACCATGCTCCACTCATTCCAGCTTGCAGGTTTTGAAAAGGACTCATTACCATGGATAACATATTCTTGCAATCCCTTGACATTGGTACTGACTTGGTCACCACCATCTATATAAAGCACTGCCGCGTAATCAGAATCACGTAACTCCGGACGCATGACTTCCACCACGACTCGCTTCTCAATAGAGTCTGGTTCAAATACAACTTCCGGGCAATTAACGACAAGAAGCGGATAACCTTCCAATGGTTTGCTCTTCAATGTCACCTTACGCTCGTAATCCACTTTCACTCCCATTGCTTTTAAATTCAGCGTAAGGGGCAAACTCCGCGGATTACCCAATACATGATTAGCAAAATTAATGGAAGATTCAAGTTCGGACGAAGTGTTATAATTAAAATACACTCCATTATCATTTGCACTATAGGCTTCTATTTCCTCATGACTACACGCGCATAAGGCCACGCAAGCGCCTACGGCAAAGAATATATTTTGGATTAAATGTTTCATAATAAAATCTTTTTATGATTACGTTTAATTGCTTGCCGTTTCCGATTCTACCCATCCATACTGCACCTCAGCGTCGGGTAAGGGGAATACGTAGCGCTCTTCCGTCAACGTAATATCCGCCGCATAGGGAATGGAAGTATAGCCATGGGCTTTCAGGAAATACCAATATTGACCCTCGCCATAGTATTCTTTCCGATATTCCTTATCCAAAGCCTTCAAGCGTCCGGCCATATCGGTATATTTCTCATTGAGGGCCGCGGAATAGCCTCTACGGTTTCTTACATAGTTCAGGTAACTTCTCGAACGCTCATTGTCGGTAGTAAACTCGCACAAGATATAATACATTTCCGGCAATCTGATCAAAGGAATAACCTCTTTCTGATTAGTATTATACTTCTTCGACAGTGCTAACTGCTGCGTATCATACGTATAGAAGGCCGAAGTCTTTGAGCGCATATCATCGCGGCGGCTCCCCGACACCTCAAACAGCGCGTCAAACTTCTTTTGAGAGATAACATATTGGGTCGTAAACTTATCACCAATCGCCCAACGTGACGACAATCCGTCCTCCATCTGATACATGTTCAAACCACAGATACACTCGCTGAACAAGATAGGATCGTTCTGGTTAGTAGTCTGCAGTTCCAAACCACTTTTTGAAATGACCTCTTTCGCAAGCTCAACTGCCTTCTCTTGCGCTCCCATAAAGCCGTAAACGCGCGCTAAAAGGGCTGTTATCGCATGGTAATTAAACCTATATCGCCGGTCGCTTCCTTTGAGCTTAACATCTTTCTCATAAGCAAGCAGGTCGCGAGCCGCCAACAAGTCCTTTTCTATACGGTTGAGAACTTCCTTCGCGGCCAAGCGAGGTTGCTTGCTATTATCGGCAACCGTGCGGTAAGGTATGGTCTCCGTGGCGGCAGCCTTTGCATTGTTACGGTAGTTCCAAGGGCCCCATGCTCTCAACAAGTCGAAATGGCAGAAAGCCCTGATGGCCAAAGCCTCGCCCCGAAGCATGTTGCGCTCTTGCTCATCGGTCACCACCGTGGTTCCTCTTTTATCCAACCACTTGATTAAGTTGTTACAATTGGCTATCACATTATACATGGCCTGCCACGAGGCCGTTATCTTTTGCTTCGACTGATAGCCATTGGTAGTAGAGGTTTTATAATTATAAATAGCGTTTATATCTTGCACGCCATCAGGTACATAGTCGTACTCTTGAGCCAATTGGTCTAACAAACCGAATGACATGTTGCCCGCATAAGTGTTGGCAGAGGTCAATAAGAGGTAGATTCCCGTCAAGGCATTTTGAAATCCCTCCTCGTTTTCAAACATCTTATCTGCTTTCAAATCTGTTTTAGGACTCTCATCAAACCAATCCGAACAAGAAGAGAATAAGAAGGCACCTATCAAAAAAAGAGATAAGAACTTTATGGCATTATTATGTCTTTTCATACTTTCGATACTTTAATTATTTGAATATTGCCGAAACAGAAAACGTGAACGAACGGGCAAAAGGATAACTTAGTCCTCGTTCCATCTTAACGGTTGACATGCGGAATAAATCGTTTGTAGTGAAGTTCACATTCAAAGCCTGCAGGTTAAGACGCTTCATGAACTTGAAGTTTTCGTAGTTGAAACGATAACCTACGTTGAGGCTGGCCAGTTTCAGTTCGTTATCGTCCATGATAAAGCGGGTCGAAGCCGGCGTTTGCGAACCGTTAAGGTCTATCTTCTTATACTTAGCTACGTCGCCGGGCTTCTGCCAACGGTCTTTCGCAGCACGACGATCTAAGTTATAAGCTATGTTACTATTCTCTATCTTATCGACCAATGTTTGGTTATAAACAATGCCTCCCCATTTATAAGTGAAGCCTAAAGAGGCCGAGAAGTTCTTCCAGTTCACGGAAGTGCTCAATGTTCCACTTGCATCAGGGGTGGTATCGCCTACCGGAACCTTGTCGGCAGCGTCCCAAACAAACGCTTTTTGATTGTCACGAGTGAGGAAAACTTCCTTTCCCGTCATAGGGTCTATACCGAGAGAACGCACCGCGTAATAAGTAGTTGTAGATTGTCCCTCTTGGAATACCGGCAATGGCGCACTTGGAGAGGCCAATTGCTTTTCATTCATTTTGCGAAGATAATCTGATATTTTACGAATCTTATTCTTATTATGGTTAATACCCGCGGCCACGGTCCAGTAGAATTGTTTGCGAACATTTTGCAATGCGATGACATTCAACGTCATATCAAAACCCTGATTTTGCAACTCTCCTGCATTGATTACTTGTGAGGAGAAACCCGTAGATGGCATCATGTCATAAGTGGTCAGGAGCTGTCGGGTAATGTTATTGTAGTAATTTAACGACATATTGATTCTGTTCTTCCAAAAACCAATATCCATTCCCAAACCGAAATTATCGGTCTTGGCCCATTTCAGGTTAGGGTTGTTCAACCGAGCCAGCACCGCTCCCAACAT
>NZ_DATCYK010000091.1:0-3699 GCF_036570325.1 Prevotella sp. | reverse complement strand
CGGGTTATAGGACAAAAAGTGTGTGTGACTAATCCCAATAAGTTGGAAAATCTGTAGACATATGTAGCTCATTCCAAACAGGAGCATCACCCCATTGAGGGATTGAACGATCTATTTGACAATAATCAGATAACCGTTTGTAGATAGCAGCAATCGATTCATCTGTAGGCATACAATTTAATATATCTGAAATAGAAAGCGGTCTTGGTGAGTGCATATAGCACCACCAATAGACCGCTTTTAGTCTTCTTTCAAGTGAAAGGCCCCTATGAGCCCGTAACATACTTCTTAGTTGAGCATTTATTCCACCTTCAATACGATTATTTGTTGTAGGTATTGTAATATCAATACATTCCAAAAATGTAAATAAAGTTTCTTGCCTAATCAGACGCCATAATGATGATTCAGCTTTAAGCAAACGCTCATGTGTAGAGCGTTTGTTTCCAAATTCATCAATCGTCATTTCTCGTAAAAAATCAGAATATGTCATTCGCCACGCTGAAAGTTTATTAATCCATATAAAAGCTTGATCCATTGTTTTCACATTAAATAAATCTTTAGCAAGAGTATAAAGGTCCTTTCCTGCTAACGTTTTAGGTCTACTTGTCGTATATCGTCTAACCTGACAAAAAATATGAAATAGGCATCTTTGGTGGCTACTATGAGGCCAAACTTTCCGTAATGCTTTAGGTAAACCATTAGCACCATCAGATACAACGACTTTAGGTTCAGCAATCCGTTCCATTAAGCACTGCCAAGATCTAGCATGCTCATAACGGCAGACATACCATCCTAGAACATGAGTATCATTGCAACAAATCAACACACATAAATTTCTAGCTAAGTAAATTCCATCAAGATATACCACATCATGTACTTCTTCCACTTTTGGTGGCAATGGCCATATGGACCAAAATTTAGCGGTTTTACGCCTGAATGTACGACCTTTACCAGGCATATCAGCTTGAATATCGGTGCTGAATAACCAATTCAAGAATAAGTTTAACTCTTTACTTAAATTATTAATTTTAACGGTAAATGCCACCTTACAATGTTTGCAAAACCAACGCTGAGAACCAGATTTTAAAACACCATGTTTAATACATTTTTCATTACAATCAGGACATTTTATTTGTCGCATAAACTCTTCCTCCATATTTGTTCATATATAGGAAGATATAACCTCATTTTAGTCAGTCATTACAAGGGTTAATTGATGTTTTCACCCACACTTTTTGTCCACCCTCAAACTTCTCCAGAAAAAGATTAAACCCTTATAACACTAGATATTTACTAGTATTATAAGGGTTTTTACACACACTTTTTGTCCTATAAGCCACATTTAGGGATTATAGAACCCGCTATAGGACGAAACAAGTATGTATTTGATTATACAAAAAAGGCGTACCTCTCGGTACGCCTTAATATGTTAGGGCTAAGAATTATTTCAATTCTACGGATGCGCCAGCTTCTTCCAATTGAGCTTTCAAAGCTTCAGCTGCTTCAGTTGGAACGCCTTCTTTTACAGGTGCAGGAGCGCCGTCAACGATAGCTTTAGCTTCTTTCAAGCCAAGACCAGTTGCTTCACGAACAACTTTAATTACGTTGATTTTAGATGCGCCAGCATCTTTCAAGATTACGTCAAAAGAATCTTTAGCTGCGCCAGCACCAGCATCACCAGCTGCTGCTACTGCTACAGGAGCTGCTGCAGTTACGCCAAATTCTTCTTCGATTGCTTTTACAAGATCATTAAGTTCAAGGATAGTTGCTTCTTTCAATTCAGCAACGATGTTTTCAATGTTCAATGCCATTTTAGATTTCCTCCATAAAATAGTTTTTATTGAGCTAGTACTAAGCGACTAGCGGATAATTTGCAGATATTATTCTGCAGCTTCTGCTGGTTGAGCTTCTGCAACAGCTTTGACAGCGTATGCAACGTTGCGAACAGGAGCTTGCAACACGGAAAGCAACATGGAAAGCATACCATCGCGATTTGGAAGGTTTGCAATTGCTTTAACTTGAGCAGCATCCATAACTTCGCCTTCAACGATACCAGCTTTAACAGTAACAACTTCTTGTTCTGTAGCTTTAATGAATTGTTCGATTACACGAGCAGGTGCAACAGCATCTTCTTTAGAAGTAGCCAACGCAGTTGGGCCTTCCAAATGCTCAGTGAAACCTTCAAGATTCAATTCGTTTGCAGCAATGCGAGTCAAAGTATTTTTGATTACTTTGTATTCAACACCTTCAGCCAACATTTTGCGACGAAGATCAGTAGCTTGAGCTACAGTCAAACCAGAGTAACCAATCAATACAGCACCTTTTGCTTCGGAAAGAGTTTCTTTCATTTGAGCAACAATTGCTTTTTTTGATTCAGTGACAGCCATTAGATTACCTCCTTATAGATTTTTGTGGTGCTCTATGTACTATCTTAGCGTAAAAAGACCTCACCGTTGCCGATGAGGTCGTAACTATCCCAGTTTATTCTAGGTGTCAGCCTCAGCGGGCGGATTTTCATCCATTATACATACCTGCCGTCTACAGCTAAGAGACATATGTGATTATTGCTCTTTGGAAACTGCGCTCAATTTGAACACATTCAAAGGCACACCAGGGCCCATTGTAGAAGCCAAAGTTACAGATTTAATATATTGACCTTTAGCAGCTACAGGTTTAGCCTTGATAATAGTATCAACGATTGTACGATAGTTGTCAAGTAATTTTTCATCATCGAAAGACGCTTTACCGATGGAGCAAGAAATAATACCTGCTTTATCAGTACGGTATTCGATTTTACCAGCTTTGATTTCGTTTACTGCACGAGCAACGTCTGGAGTTACAGTACCAACTTTAGGGTTTGGCATCAAACCTTTTGGACCCAAGATTTTACCAAGACGGCCTACTTGGCCCATCATGTCAGGTGTAGCAACTACTACGTCGAAGTCACTCCAACCACCTTGGATTTTTGCTACCAACTCTTCAGAACCAACGAAATCTGCGCCAGCATCTTCAGCTTCTTTAATTTTGTCGCCTTTTGCGAATACAAGAACGCGTTTAGTTTTGCCAGTACCATGAGGCAATACTACTGCACCACGAACTTGTTGATCAGCGTATTTAGGGTCGACATTCAAGTTGAAAGCGATTTCAACTGTTTCATCGAAATTTGCAGTTGCAGTTTTCTTAACAAGCTCAATTGCTTCCACTGGCTCATAAAATTTACCAGCTTCAATAAGTTTTGCTGCTTCAGCGTATTTCTTACCTACTTTTGCCATTATAATATCCTCCTTATGTGGTCAAACGGGAATTCCCTCCCACCGATTAGCGCCTATGCACCAATCGTACGCTTATTAGTCAACGATTTCAATGCCCATGCTGCGAGCAGTACCTTCTACCATGCGCATACCTTGTTCTACGGTATTAGCATTCAAATCAGGCATTTTTGTTTCAGCAATTTCACGAACTTTATCGCGACTTACTTTAGCTACTTTATCACGGTTAGGTACACCAGAACCTTTTGGAATACCTGCAGCTTTTTTCAACAATACTGCAGCTGGTGGAGTTTTTGTGACGAAGTCAAAGCTACGATCTTCATATACGTTAATAACTACTGGAATGATCAAGCCCGCTTGTTTAGCAGTACGTTCGTTGAATTCTTTTGTGAAAGCAACGAAATTAACACCTGCTTGGCCTAGTGCAGGA
>NZ_DATCYK010000090.1:0-5095 GCF_036570325.1 Prevotella sp. | reverse complement strand
CTTCATGCTTACCGTGGAAGGGCCTGCTACGAGCGGACGTTCGACGTGCCGAAAGATTGGGAACTGCAGGGCACTTACACCTTTCTTTATCTCGAACGAACCAAGACCACCGAGGTATTTCTCGACGGACAACGCGTCGGGAGCAGTAATGACATCTCCACACCCCAGCAAATCCATCTGCCCATCATGCACCATGGACGCTATCAATTGCGCATTATCGTCGACAACGGCGGCGGTTTGCCCGCGCAGGTTTACGCCGGCAGCCACGCCACTACCGAGGATACGCAAACCAATTGGAACGGTATCATAGGCCATATATTCATCGCCAATATCAACGCTTGTGCCTATCTGAAGCCTGCGTTGCCCCAAACGATTTCGCCGGTGTTCAAGAATTTCCGGGTCGAAGGCCATCATTTCTCGGCCAACGGCCACCCCGTGTTCCTCCGAGGCAAGCACGACGCCTGCGTATGGCCGCTCACCGGCCACGTGCCTATGGACCGCCCGACGTGGATAAGCTACCTTAAGAAGTTGCAGGAGTACGGCATTAACCACGTGCGTTTCCACTCTTGGTGTCCTCCCGACGCCGCTTTCTACGCCGCCGACAGCCTTGGTGTGTACCTGCAACCGGAGCTTCCGTTCTGGGGCGACTTCAATGCGGCCGACTCAACGCTGATGAGTTTCCTTTACAAAGAGGGCGAGAACATTCTCCGAAGCTACGCCGACCATCCGTCGTTTGTGATGTTTGGGTTGGGCAATGAGCTGTGGGGAAGCATTGAAAAGATGAAATCCTTTGTCGATGACTACCGTCGTTTGGCGCCCGGAGTGCTCTTTACCTTTGGCAGTAACTACTACTTGGGCTATCAAGGCGTGAAACCCGGCATGGATTACTTCACTACCTGCCGCATAGGAGGTGAGGCATGGGGACGCTACAACACCCATACCCGGGGCAGTTTTTCCTTTGCCGACGCCTTCGAGGGTGGCCTGCTCAATCATAGCAGGCCCAGTACGAGCCGGCAGTTCGATAAGGCTTGCGACGCCGCGACGGTGCCTATCATCAGTCATGAGACCGGACAATTCCAGAGTTTTCCTGACTTTGACGAGATAAAAAAGTACAAGGGCGTGCTCTATCCCTACAATATGGAGGTGTTCAAGCGGCGCTTGGAGCGGGCCGGCATGGGCCATCAGGCCAAGGATTTTCATGAAGCCAGCGGGCGATGGGCCTTTGAACTGTATAAGGCCGATATAGAAATGGACCTCCGTACACGCAATATGGCGGGCTTTCAGTTGCTCGATTTGCAGGATTATCCGGGTCAGGGAAGTGCCTATGTGGGCATGCTCGACGCCTTTATGGATAGCAAGGGCCTGACCACGGCGGAGGAATGGCGTGAGTTTTGCGGGCCTGTGGTGCCGTTATTGGTGAGCGACAGCCTTTGTTTTCGTGGCGATGAGCCGTTGAGGGCGGCCGTGAAGGTGGCCAATTATGGAGGGGCGGCATTGAACAACATGGGCATGTACGCCCGACTTACCGATAAAGAGCGAGCCCGTGAGTATGGTTTTGCCACGTTGGGCAGGGGCTTTGTGGGCGAGGGACTTACCTTTGTAGATTCCCTGCGCATGGATCTTGGTGCCGTGGATAGGCCTTCCTGCCTCGTGTTAGAGTTGGGATTTATCGACGATACGGGCCAACCGCAGCCGGGATTGGGGCAGAATCATTATAAAATATGGGTGTACCCGGCCAAGAGTTTGGCCCCCGTGGCGGCGCCGAAGATCATTCGCACGTCGGTCATGACGCCCCGTATCGCCCGCAAACTGGAGCGGGGAGCCACCGTTTTGTGGACGCCCGACAGCACGCAGCTCACGGGTTGCAGGACCGTGGGGCCGCTCTTTCAGACCGATTATTGGAATTATCGCATGTTTAAGACCATTTGTGAGAACAATAAAAAGCCCGTGTCGCCCGGTACATTGGGTATTCTCACCCGTCCCGAGCACCCCTTGTTCGGCGGTTTTCCTACCGAAAAGGGAAGCAATTGGCAGTGGTTCCCGATCGTGAAGCACAGCCGTCCGCTCGTGCTTGACGCCCTGCCGCAGGCTTTTGTGCCCACGGTGCAGGTGATAGACAATGTAGAGCGCTGCCACAAATTGGGCCTTGTGATGGAGTTTTCGATAGGAAAGGGGCGCTTGCTGCTTTGCATGAGCAATCTCGAGGCGGCCGCCCGCTACCCCGAGGGTCAGGCTTTCGTGAACAGCCTGCTGCGCTATATAAGCTCCAAAGCCTTTCGCCCGATGACCCGTTTTGGCAGTTTGGAGGCCCTCACTCGGCTCTTGGGCAGCGCCACGGAGGAGCTACAGCTCGAGAAATTGGGGAATATTACGGAGTATTGAGGGAGGAGTTGGGGGACTAGTCTGACCGGTCTGACCGGTCAGATTAGTCCGACAATAAGCGCAAAGGCCTGCTTTGACAATGTCAAAGCAGGCCTTTGGCGCTCCCAAAGCAGCCTTTCGGCAGGCTCATAGTGGCCCTTTCACCTGATGAAAGGGCCACTATGACAACATCAGCTACGAGCCATGAGAAAATAGCGGGTGCGTTATGAGCTTATGGTCGGGCCGCTTCGCTCATTTTACCCCATAAAAAAGGGGAGCAACATTGTCAACAACGTTGCTCCCCTGACTCTCTATTTATTATGTCGTTAATTTATATTTTCTACCCCAATGGGGGCTTGGAATCATACCAATATTAAATTTTTCCAACCAAATCGATACCCGGTTTGAGGGTCTTAGCGCCCTTTTTCCAGCGGGCGGGGCAAACTTCACCATCGTGGTCGGCTACGAATTGGGCTGCCTCTACCTTGCGAACAAGCTCCTCGGCGTTACGACCTATGCTGTTATCTTGTATCTCTGCAATCTTGATAAGCCCCTCGGGATTAACAAGGAAGGTACCGCGATAGGCCACGCCCTCGTCCTCTTTGTACACACCAAAGCCACGGCTGAGTACCCCGGTGGGGTCACCTAACATGGTGTAGTTAATCTTCTTGATGGTATCGGAGGCGTCGTGCCATGCTTTATGCACGAAATGAGTGTCGGTACTTACCGAGAATACCTCTACGCCCATGGCCTTAAGCTGCTCGTAATGGTCAGCCAAATCCTCGAGTTCAGTAGGACATACGAAAGTGAAATCGGCCGGATAGAAGAAGAACAAGGCCCACTTGCCTTCAATATCCTTACTACTTACAGTTTTGAAACTTCCGTTTTGGAAAGCCTGAACCTTAAATTCAGGTGCATGTGAATTGATGATTGGTTCCATTGAATATTATTTTTTAAAGTATAATGACTTGATTATTTCAAGCGTGAAGCTACCACATCCCAGTCTACGATGTCCCAAGCGGCGGCGATATGGTCGGCCCGTCGGTTTTGGAAATCAAGGTAGTAAGCGTGTTCCCACACATCAAGTCCGAACAAAGGATTGAGCCCATGGCGCACGGGATTGCTGCCATTACCCTCCTTAGTGATGACAAGTTTACCGTCGGCGTCCTGCGATAACCATGCCCAACCGGAGCCGAAGAGCGTCGTAGAAGCCTGAGCGAACTGCTGCTTAAAGTCCTCAAAGCTGCCGAAAGCCTCATTGATAGCCTCTGACAAACGACCCGAGGGAACGTTATCCTTTACCGGTGACTTGAACTGAAGGAAGTAAAGAGCGTGATTGAGCACCTGACCGGCGTTGTTGAAGATAGGGCCTTCGGGTGCCACGGCCACGATTTCTTCTACACTCTTGTCGGCAAGTTCGGTGTCTTTAACAAGACTTGCCAGCGTATTCACGTAGTTTTGGAGGTGCTTACCATAATGAAAATTGATGGTTTGCTCACTGATTACAGGTTCCAAAGCATTGACTGCGTAAGGAAGAACGGGCATTGCTATATTCATAATCTTTATATTTTAATCGTTAATGTATGCGTTTTAATTTTCTTGTTGCAAAGATAGGAAAGCCCCGAAAGCAAGCCAACAGATTTTTTTTATCGCACGATTGAAAAAATCTATCAGCCCCTTTGCATCCCTTTATTTATGGGCTTTCAGGATGATAAAAAAGGTTTGGCCAAACAAAAAATAAACCATCGGGAGGCCGATGTTTTAAAAAATACCAAAAGAAAGCCCATTCTGACGGGCCAAAGGCTGCCATTTCGATTCTTTTTCGTAACTTTGAAAAAGACTAACTTCTAAGAAATCAATATTCGGATATGACCCTTCAACAATTGGAATACATTATTGCCGTCTATCGGTTTAAGCACTTTGCCAAGGCGGCCGACTATTGCGAGGTGACCCAACCCACGCTAAGTTCGATGATACAGAAGCTCGAAGACGAGCTGGGAATGAAGATCTTTGACCGCAAACAACAGCCTATACAGCCTACGAAGGCAGGAATGAGCGTCATAGAGCAGGCATGGAAGGTGCTGCAAAGGGCCCGACGACTCAAGGAAACCGTGGAAGAAGAGAAGCAATCGCTCCTTGGCACGTTCCAAATAGGCGTCTTGCCCACGATAGCTCCTTACTTAGTACCGCGCTTTTTTCCGCAATTGATGAACCAAAGGCCCGAACTCGACATACGAATCACCGAAATGAAGACCGAGGATATGCGACGGGCACTGGCTCGGGGCGACATTGACGCCGCCATATTGGCCAATGTTGAGGGCATTGACGCTGCTCATTGGCACTCGCTTTACTATGAACAATTCTATGCTTACGTGGCCGAGGGCGACCCACTCTTTAACTATCAGACCATCAAACCGGCCGACCTGACGGGCGAATTCCTATGGTTGCTCGACGAGGGCCACTGTTTCAGGGACCAACTCGTGAAGTTTTGCCAGCTCAAGGCGGCCAGCCGAAGCAAGAAAAGCTATAACTTAGGCAGCATAGAAACCTTTATGCGTATCGTGGAAAACGGCAAGGGGCTCACCTTTATCCCCGAGTTGGCCATACCGCAGTTGAGCGATGAGCAGCGTAAGTTGGTGCGTTCGTTTGCCCTGCCCGTGCCTTCGAGGGAGATAGGACTGCTTACCGGCTCGGGCTTTATACGCTATTCGCTGCTCAATATGCTGGTAGAACA
>NZ_DATCYK010000089.1:0-5632 GCF_036570325.1 Prevotella sp. | reverse complement strand
ATGTAGAAGGTTGTGGCTATGCTGCTGGCCGTGAAAGCCAAGAAGATGATAGACATGGTGACACCGTTGAGCACGCTGTAGAGCAGGAATGACAAGGTGGCAGTGGTCAGCGACATCTTATTGATACGGGCAGAGAGGAATATCACCAGCGCGAACTCGGCGATGGCAACGCCCCAAAAGGCCATTTTATTGGTGATGAGCATAAGGGCCAAGTTGGTGTTGGCGGCTATTCCGTAAGCCGTGAGGCCCGTCAGTACCAGCGCCAGCGCCATCCATACATATACCTTGCGCATGAGTGCGGGGAAGGCCAGTGACAAAGAACCTTCTTGTTCTCTGATCATTTTTTCTAAATCGTTTACTTCCATATACTTAATACTTTAATTGTTTTACTGCGATTGATAAACTCTTTGTCCTAAAAAGTTTTGCAAAGATAATACCATTGGGCACGATTCTGCGTGAAAGTCAGTTATTTTTAACTTTTAAAGACAAATGTGTCGATTATTTACGAAATACCTATGGGCGGATGGTAAGGGCAGGCCGTGGTTTCGACGAATTGTCAGTAGGGCGATGGCTTTGAGGAAATAGGGGCATGAAATGTTGACGGTTTATGAATAATATGGCTTTTTAGGAGAGATGATAGCGCGGGGATTGGGGCATAGGGAAGCGATAGAGTCGTTATGATAGATGTTTTTTAGGAAGATGGTTGGTTAAAAGTGGGGGCATGAGCAACGAGCCGTTATGAGCCAAGAACATATAGGCGAATAAATTATTTTGTAAAAAATATATCATGAAAAACCATTCCTTTTTTGTTGTTAATTAGGCGGTTGGCGGGCCGTTTTATAGCTGTGGGCGGATGGCTTTTGGCGTTTTATGCTTCTGCGGGGTAGGTGTCAGGGCGTAAAAGCAGTGCTTTCGTGGGGTGGAAATGGTGTTTTCTCAAGGTCATGGCGCAACTTTGGAAAGGCGAAAGGGCCGCTATGGCGGGGGCATTGTGGCCCTTTGAGCGTATGGGTGGGCGCATAGGATTTGCTGAACGATAGTTAATTGCTTGATAATCATTGATTTGTTTATCTTTTGAAATACGGCTTGTTTTATGTGGCAAAATCTTTTTGCTTTTGAAAACACCGACTTTTTAACGATCGTTTGTCAAGAAAATTTATCATGCTTTTCGTGCTATTTTTCCTCATGACGTGGTCAGCAGGTAGTTGGAAAATCAGTTTTGGCAGTTTTGTTTTTCTTTATTGAGGGCGTACTTACGTAGAGAGGGGCGGTCGATAGACGGGTTTTGTGCACGTTATTTTCTATCAACGACCGATTTTCGGGCCGAAAAGGAAGCGTATATCCGTATTTTTCAGTATATTTGCGAAAGGCAAATCAGTATTCTTATGATGCGAAAAACTACGCTTATATCTTATGTCGGGGCTGTGGCCATGGGGCTTGTCATGATGTTGCTTGTAGGGTGTCATGAGGCTAAGCGGCGGGAATCGGCTCGCCCCGTGGCCTTGGAGGGCCTGTCGTTGATGGATACGCTTCAGATGCGGCCCGCCATGTTGAAGACCTTGCGGGCTTATGCGGCCGACTATCCGAGCCACAATTCGTATATCATAGATTGTACTTATCTTCATAAGTACGAGGGGGTGGTGAGTAACGGGTGCAACGATCGTAACGATATTTTCTGCGTGTTGCCGGCCTATCGCATGGCGTTTGACGGTGGCGAGTGGTCGGTGGGTGAGGTTTATCCCAGCCATTACTTCGTGCTTGCCGGCAAAACGTTCTTCGTAACCTCGCGTAACGACGCCTTCTTGCGCCAAACTCCGTTGGAGAAGGCCTATAATCGCATAGTCAAAGAGGAGCAGGTGCCCCGTTACGACGCCTTCCGCTATCTGTTAGTGGTCCACGGGTGTGACTCCGTTCAGGTGCTTCCCGGTCTTTATGGCGATGATATTCAGCCCCTCCGCCTCCCCGTTAGGAAGTTTGAGATGGACGATGAGCCTATTGGGGAGTGAGGAAAATGAGCGGGGAAAGCCGTGGCCGAGGTTATCGGAAGCCCCATTGTATTTTTTTAAAAGCTAAAAAGAAACAGATTAACTTATGCAAGATTTATCACATTCGTACATCATTCTCAATGGAGAACCAAAGACTTTTCAAATCGATTCCATAAGAAGAATGACCGAAAATGTCTATAGTGTGCGGTTTAAAAACAACAGTAATTATTATAAATACGGAGCCGATAAGGTTGTATGGCTCAAGGATGGCAAGTGGATGGAGCCGTCGTTGTGTGAGGTTTATCGTGGTGGAATTTTGCAGAACAAGGTTTCTGACATTTGGAATTTCGCTTATGAGGACCGAAACTATTGGCGTATAAAGTATGAGAATGGGTTTATTGGCGATTATGCCGATAGCCAAATAAAAGTAATTACGTCGTGTATGGATAGTGAAACGGCCAAAAACACGTTTGAATATTTGCATCATGTGGCCGATATTAACCCACTTGGAAAGGAGAATGGCGACAGTAGTATTTTGTCAAAGAAGTACGAGCAGACGTCGTTTATTGACGTTCGGTCGGCCGCGGCATGCTATTTGAACCCTGAGAAACATACGGTCGGCCGGCTCGGCCATGGCGACCTGATTTATCCTTTTGGCTGTAACGCAAGTCAAAAAACGGCCGTACGCATGGCTTTCGAGCAGCAGATAAGTGTTGTGCAGGGGCCTCCCGGTACGGGAAAAACGCAAACCATCTTGAATATCATAGCCAATATAGTGCGTGAAGGCAAGACGGTTTTGGTGGTATCTAACAATAATTCGGCGATAGCCAACGTGCAAGAGAAGTTGCGGAAGTATGGACTTGACTTTATCGTGGCTCCCCTTGGCAATTCGGAAAATAAGGATCGGTTTATTCAGCACCAACCTTCCGTGCCCCGAGAGTTATACGATTGGGACATCAGTCTTACAGATAAGTTACGCTTAAAGCGTGAACTGCACGCTGTAAACGAGCGCCTCGATAACGTTTATGCTTTGCAAGACGAGCAAGCAAGGTTGCGGCATGAGCAGCAGGAGTTGGCCTTGGAGTGGAAGCATTATTGCATGGAAAATGGTCTTGAGGCTGATATGCCGCTTCGGCGGAAAGCAAAGTCGGCTTTCGTTATCAATCAGTGGATTCGTTATCAGGCCATGGCCGATGGCGAAAGTATGCTGTCGGGTGGTTTCTTTGGTAGGTTGATGGAGCGTATTCGGCAGTGGTGGTTGAGGCGTAAGTTGTCTTTGAAGTCGCAATTCGACAAAACTGATTTGTCACCGCTTATCAAGGAGCTGCAAATATTGTATTATCAAAACAGACAAAGGGAGATAGCCGGGCGGTTGGAAGCCAACAATCGTTACTTGGGCACTTATGATGCGAGGGTTCTTGGTGAGGAACTTACTGATAAATCGATGGTTCTTTTCCGGGCGGGATTGTATGATGTATATAGTAATGAGGTGAGGCCAAGATTCTCGGAAGTTAAAGAGTTGTACACGGATGGTGCGGTTTTTATGAAGTCATACCCCGTAGTATTGAGTACAACGTTCTCTGCTCGGACTTGTGTTTTCACGGAAGAGCCTTATGATTATCTGATTATGGATGAGGCGTCGCAGGTATCGGGTGAGACCGGAACTTTGGCTTTAACGTGTGCCAAGAATGCTGTTATCGTGGGTGATGTGCTCCAATTGCCCAATGTCGTGACCGATGAAGACCGGCAAAAGCTCATTGCGATAAAGTCACAGTTCAATATTGCCGATGGATATGATTGCGCCAAGTACAGCTTTTTGCAATCTATAGGCATGGTGTTGCCTGATGTTGTTCAGACAATACTTCGTGAACACTATCGTTGTCATCCACGTATCATCAATTTCTGTAACCAAAAGTTCTATGGCGGTAACCTGCTGATAATGACGCAGGATGGTGGTGAGGATGATGTTCTTTTCGCTATCAAGACTGTTCAGGGTGACCATGCCGTAGACCAATATAACCAGCGTGAGATAGATGTTGTGCGACAAGAGGTGCTTTCAAGTTTGGCGGATTGTGGTAGTATTGGCATTATTACGCCTTATAATAGGCAGGTGGAGGAGTTCAAACGCCAGCTTCCGGGTGTAGAGGTGGCCACGGTTCATAAGTATCAGGGCCGTGAGAAGGACACCATAATCATGAGTGTGGTGGATAATCAAATCACTTCGTTCGTGGATGAGGCCAACTTACTAAATGTCGCGGTCTCACGAGCAAAGCGGAAGTTTGTGCTTGTGGTTACCGGAAACGAACAAGAGAAGAAGGGAAATATTACGGACTTGATAGATTATATCTATTATAATAAAGGTATAGTAACTGAAAGTAAAATTGCTTCCATCTACGATTTCCTTTATGAACAATACACGGTGCGGCGGTTGGAGTTCTATAAGAATCTGCCAAGGGTGTCGGAGTATGACTCTGAGAATTTGACTTATGCGCTCATAAAAGATGTACTTTCATCTAATGCGGCTTACGCTTGTTTAAAGGTTTTGTGCCATATTCCCGTGCGTCAGATTATCCGTGACACATCATTAATGAGCATGGAAGAAAGAAACTATGCGGACAATTATAGTACGCATGTGGATTTCCTCATTATCAATAGGGTAACGAAAAAGCCTGTGATGGCTGTAGAGACCGATGGATACACACTCCATAATAAAACCACGGAGCAATATCGATACGACAAAATGAAAGACCATATCTTTCAACTTTATGATTTTCCGCTGTTGCGGTTATCTACCAAGGGCAGCGGAGAGCGCAAAGAAATAACCGAATGGCTTGATAAAATCATGTAAGAGATAAGGTGTGGCGTTATTGTCAATTATATTTAATCAGGTTATATATTATATATAATCCGGCTATATATTATATATAATAAGGAGAAAGCTTACTTTTGCCTTGAGTTAAATCAATTTTTGATTACAAAGTTATTTCTTTTTGAAATTTTCTTTTGTATTTTCTTGGCAGTTAGATTTATTTTGTCTACTTTTGCACTCGCTTTTGAGAACAGCGTTTCTCTCAAGCTCTAAAGAAGCGTTCTTTGAACATTTTTACATAAACAGAGAAGTAGTAGTACAAGAATCGAGTGCACGTGTATTTTATGATATATGTGTATTTGGGTAAAAGAAACGACTCGTCAATTTTTGACATGAAAGGTTTTTTTAGACTACAATAAAGACAGGCGTTCTGAACAGACAATCAAGGTATGCCTTCCTTTTGCCCTCGGGTAAGAGAGAGGTATATAATCAATATTTTACAATGGAGAGTTTGATCCTGGCTCAGGATGAACGCTAGCTATAGGCTTAACACATGCAAGTCGAGGGGCAGCATGGTCTTAGCTCGCTAAGACTGATGGCGACCGGCGCACGGGTGAGTAACGCGTATCCAACCTTCCCCTTACTGTGGAATAACCTGCCGAAAGGCAGACTAATACCGCATGCACTCAACAGATGGCATCAGACGTTGAGTAAAGATTTATCGGTAAGGGATGGGGATGCGTCTGATTAGCTTGTTGGCGGGGTAACGGCCCACCAAGGCAACGATCAGTAGGGGTTCTGAGAGGAAGGTCCCCCACATTGGAACTGAGACACGGTC
>NZ_DATCYK010000088.1:0-51012 GCF_036570325.1 Prevotella sp. | reverse complement strand
GACCGTGTCTCAGTTCCAATGTGGGGGACCTTCCTCTCAGAACCCCTACTGATCGTTGCCTTGGTGGGCCGTTACCCCGCCAACAAGCTAATCAGACGCATCCCCATCCCTTACCGATAAATCTTTACTCAACGTCTGATGTCATCTGTTGAGTGCGTGCGGTATTAGTCTGCCTTTCGGCAGGTTATTCCACAGTAAGGGGAAGGTTGGATACGCGTTACTCACCCGTGCGCCGGTCGCCATCACGGTTTGCAAGCAAACCGCATGCTGCCCCTCGACTTGCATGTGTTAAGCCTATAGCTAGCGTTCATCCTGAGCCAGGATCAAACTCTCCATTGTAAAATATTGATTATATACCCTTCTCTCATCCGAGGACAAAAGGAAGGCATACATTGATTGTCTGTTCAGAACGCCTGTCTTTATTGTAGTCTAAAAAAACCTTTTATGTCAAAAATTGACGAGTCGTTTCTTTTACCCAAATACACATATATTATAAAACATAAGTGCACTCGATTCTTGTACTACTACTTCTCTGTTTATGTAAAATTCTTCAAAGAACGCTTCTTTATACGGCGAAAATCTCATACAAGACTCTCAGCCTTGCTATCAGTGAATCATAACTAAGTAAATGGTTACTCATTTCCTGAATGCGGATGCAAAGGTATAGACAATTTTTCAAACCACCAAACCTTTTCAAAAGAAAATTATAAAAAAATATTGTTTTAGATAAGGTTTGATGGTTTTTCTATTAATATAATAAGGTGTATTTATTAATAGAGTGAGTTGTACTCCTTTGATTATTTATTTTTCTCAAGCCATTCGAGACGACGTTGATCGGGCAAATGCTTTACGCTGAAGCTATCGAATCGTGCCTCAAAACCCTCACCATCGGGACAAGCAGCGGCCATACCTATCTGCATAGGAGTGTTGTCTGCCATCCATGCGTTGCGCATCATGACATAATTAACGTCGTCAAATGAATAGTAAACTTCTACTGCATCAAGACGCCGAACAGCCTTTATCCAAACATGTTTCACCGGTTTCTCAAGTTCAATCACACTCCAATCACTGGTGTGATGGGTAACGACGCAGCTCAAATTATACTTGCCATCGACAAACTCTATGCCTGCCTTGATGTAATTCTCCTTATCGATTCGCAACATCAGACACGCCTGATCGAAACGAACTTTATAATTGCCCGACAGCTTAACTTTAGCTTCAAACTCACCGCCATAGGTCGCATAGTAAAACGGAGCGTCATCAACGGTGAATCCATAATGAGATATGCGCCAATAATCGCTATGAGGCGTCACTTGCATAGAGAGCTGATTACCTTTTATACTCCATTTCGCGGGTTCATTAAACCATTGCATTCTTTCGAGTGTTTGCGCGGTTCCTGCCAACGACAGCGTCGCACAAGCCAATGTAAACAAAATTTTCTTCATCTTTAGCCTTGCTTATTTATCAATTGATTTTCTTAACTTTGCAAAGTTAAACCATTTTTCCGACTGCCACAATACTGATTATTAACCATTTATGAGCATAAAAATCATAGACCAACTCAACGAGAATCTGCTGCGACAAGCATTTGATGGCAATGTTGTCACCGACATGGAACGCTATTACAGACACATAGCAGCCATGTACTCTGCCATGGAAAACAGCATAGCCGTGCTAAGCAACATGAAAGAATCACAAAGTTACATTTATTATGGTGGCGCAGGCGAGCGGCTCGGCATAGCCAACAAAGGCGACATTCACGAAATCCACTCTATTTGGGAAGAAGAAATCCTCAGCCACGTCTACCCTTCCGACCTCATATCAAAGCAACTCCAAGAGCTCCACTTCTTCCATTTCGTAAAATCACAACCCACAAACTGCCGACATGACTACTGCATGGAAAGCACCCTAAGGATGAGCGACGCCGACGGCAACCTGCACCCTATGAGCCATCGAATCTTCTATTTTTCACCCCAAGACAGCGAAAGTCTGCACTTTGCCTTGTGCATCTACAACTTCACTACGCAAGCCACAAACCAATCGGGACACATCATCAACACGGCCACGGGTGACGTTATACAACTCTTACCACGCGACTTTCTCAGTCCTCTTTCCGAACGCGAGACCGAAATTTTGAAGCTCATAGCCTACGGAAAACGTAGCAAAGAGATAGCCGAAAGCCTGCACATCAGCATTAATACGGTAAACAGACACCGACAAAACATCCTTGAGAAGCTCAACGTAAGCAACTCTATGGAAGCCTGCAACTTGGCACAAAGGCTGCAACTGATATAGTTTCACGCCCGCTGCACAAATATTCCAAACCTCCATTGGGCAAATAAGAAAGTCCATTTTGTAAAATAAAAGGAGTGTTTTTTAACACTTCCACCCCCTCTCATCCAGCGAAGAAAGAAATCGTAAGATAGCCACCGAATCCCCGAAAACAAACGGCTCACCATGCACAAATCGGCTTTGAACTTATCAAAGCTCCCCTTTTAAACGCCTGAAGACTAACTTTCTCATCCCAAAAGTCCTCTTTCATTCGCTCAAAAGCCCACTCCCAAACAGGCAAAAGCCCACAACAAGGCCCTCAAAGGCCATGTTTCTATCGTCCAAATCGGGCAAAACAGCCTATCATTCTTTACAAACCATTGATTATCAGAACTATATAAATATAATAAAAGTCTGCATATTTGCCAACAAGAAATGTTTTTTCACGAATATGGAACGCAGTAAAAAGAGAATGTAAAAATAATTCTTAGTTTTTAAGAACCGTTAAGAAAGCGGAACAAAAAGCGCCTATACGCTCCTTGAACAACGATCCACGCAACGAAAAAGTAGTTGAAACGGAACCATAAAAAAGGATTATCTGCTCCTCACCATAAGGAAATCAACTCATCATCCACCACGCCCTATCACTAACCGACGGGCCTACACCGCTCTCCTGCGCCCACAAACAAACGATGTGACGCACGGGAAAAGCCTAATCATTGATAACTCCGCAATAAGGGCACTTGCCTTTCTGCCGAAGCGTCGAGCCACAATTGCCGCACTGATACACCACCCTACTGTTGCGAAAATACTGTCGCAACGCAAAAATAATGTAGCCTATCAACAACAAATAGCCCACATAATAAAGCGTGGAGATACTGAACACGATATAATTCACCGCGCAAACGGCCGCCAATCCACACAGATACATCACGCCATCGGCCAACGGCAACTCATGGCGAACGTCGTCCACGGCCGCCAATCCCACAATAAGCATGGCCCAAACCGATATGAGGAATATCTCCAAAATCAATGGCACGGAGAACGGATTGAGCGTAGGATGGAAATAAAAGTGGCGCCACGTCTCGGGCGCGAACATCTGAATGCTGGCATAAAAAGTAGCCGACATGGCCACGATAACGCAAAGCAAGGTGGGATAAAACGAACTGATGTCACGAAAATGCACGATATTGGCATTCTGCCTCATGAGTTTCCGCATCAGATAAACTACGCTGATAAGGATGATAATGACGAGAAAAATAAGCAGATGAACGTTGGAAAAGGTGTTGATAAACTGCGAAATAGGGTCATCAGGCACCACCGACGGCAACAATTTGCTCTCCTGAATCCATCCGAAAGTATCCTGATCACGAGCCAGTTGCACCCATACGGAGTCGCCGGCCACCAACGAGTCGGGCTTGATGATCCGAATATCGGCCACCACTAAATGATTGTTCTTATATACTTTCAGCGTATCAACGGGCAAACCCGATAGGATTTCCTCGGGCTGTTGCCGCATCAGTTCCAACGAATCCTTATCAACGATGAAATTAAAGTTATTCGTATAGTGATGCGTCGCTTGAAAAGACAACGAGTCCTGCTGGTGTTCGTTGTATAAAACCATGGCTCCCCGACGCGGAGCCGTCTTGTGGTAGCACGATGTCAGCAAAGCTACCAGCACCACGCAAAGCCACACCCAACTTTTACTTTTCCAATGATTCATCACTTATTGCCTTATTTTCTTATTCCGCGTAGATATTCATCTGACACTCATCACACTTAAATTCGAGTAGAAAACGTCGTCCGTCACCCAGCGTCAGATAAAGCGGCTCACGCCAAGTGGGCTTCTGTCCGCCCCTCTTCACACAATAGCCGAGCGAGTAACGAATGCAATGCCTGCACTGCATGACCAGCGGTCTGCCGCTCTTTTGCTCCACCTCGTAGGCCGGTTCTATCGTTTGCAGTTTCTCATTTTCGTAAAACTTCACCGCCGAAGTGTTGGAAATATTGTACAAATAGGGATAGTTACGATATTCAGGTTGCCATATCAGATTGGTCCCTGCCCCTTCCGATGTGGCAGAAACGACCGTCCGGGCCCTTCCTTCCGCAGCTTCCGCCAGCCGGGCGACCAACTGCCGTCGCAAGTCGGCCAACAAACTGCTGGGCACAAAGTAGCTTTCAGCCTCATCTTTCATGATAACACGCTCACAACAGTAAGGAGTATTGCCCAATTTAGTGAGCTGTCGGGCGATGTTTTCGGCCTGTGGCTTCTGCGCTTTCTGGTGTTCAAAGTTTACGTTGACGGTCTGTCCGCCGGCCGTCAACCTGAATCCATCGGCCGTCAGGCCAAACTCCATCTCCAATTCTATCTTTCTTTCGGCCGTCTTTCCGGCCAACAACTTCTCAAAAGCCTCGTCATTATTACGGTAAAGGCCCGTTCCGGGGCGCAGATTATCGGGCATTCGCATGGGGAAAAGTCTGTTTCCCTCGGCCCTATTTACCCTGAAGCCCTCTAACTCGTGCTCCTCATTGATGAAACAAAGCCCATCGCCGTTGGCAAAGGTTGCCGTTCCGGCCACGTTGAAGCTGTTGCCCCGAATCTCTTTTACCGTGCCAACATACTCTCCCATGGCCTTGGGCGTGTCAAAACTGGCTATGTCGGGTCGACGACCTTGCAAGAAATAGGAAGTGAAACCACGGTTAAAAGTTTTTTGAAGATTGGGTTCAAAATAATAGCTCACCCGCCCTTGTGACGCCCGTCGATAGCGGTCAGGGTGTTCTTTTACTATGGTATCCAACCGTTGGCTGTAGGCCGAGACCACATTTTTCACGTAGTTGACGTCTTTCAACCGGCCTTCTATCTTGAAAGAGCAGGCACCGGCGTCGGCCAACTCCTTCAGATGGTCTATTTGGCTCATGTCCTTCAAGCTCAACAAGTGGCGTTGGCGCTCTATCATGCGGCCGTTTGAATCGGACAAATCAAACTTCATGCGGCAGAACTGGGCGCATTCTCCACGGTTAGCCGACCGCTTAAAGCAGTATTGCGACGCATAACAAACGCCCGAATAGCTCACGCAGAGGGCACCGTGAACGAAGGCTTCGAGTTCCACTTCGGGCAAAGCCTCGTGTATCTCGCCTATCTCCGCGGCCGAAAGTTCACGTGCCAATACCACTCTTTGGAAGCCCCGATCGCTCAACCACTTTACTTTCTCCACGCTGCGGCTGTCACATTGCGTGCTGGCATGTAGCTGGAAACGGCGGTCAGGCATATCTTTCAATATGCGGGACAGCACGCCCATATCCTGCAAAAGCAGTGCGTCGATACCGGCTTCGTCGAGTTCTCGTATCATGGCCATGGTGTCTTCAAGCTCATGTTCATAAACGATGGTATTCACCGTTACGTGCACATGGGCGCCAAATTGGTGGGCATAACGACATAACTTCGCTATATCTTCCACGCTGTTACCTGCCGCCGCCCGTGCACCAAACCTACTTGCACCTATATATACGGCGTCGGCGCCATGGTCAATAGCCGCCATGCCACATGCCAAGTTCTTGGCCGGAGCCAATAACTCAAGTGTTCTTGCTTCCACTATCGTATGTCTTCTATGTTGTAAGGAGTCTCTTGATAAACGTAATAGTCTATCCAATTGCTATAAAAAAGGTTGGCCGAGGAGCGCCATGTCACCATAGGACCATTATCGGGATTGTCGTTTCGATAATAATTCTCGGGCATTTCAACGTCATTGCGCTTACCTAAATCCCTGCGATATTCTATATCGAGCGTGTTGGGAGCATACTCTAAATGGCCCGTTATGAAGAATTCACGGCCATTGCGAGCCATGACTATGCTCACGCCGCTATCGGGCGACTCTGAAATGATGGAGAGTTCGGGTACTCGCTCTATATCTTCGCGTCGCACTTCGGTATGCCTGCTTTGCGGCATGAAGTACATATCATCGAATCCACGGAAGATAGGCAGAAGGCTATCGAGCGGATATTGGCGGAATATTCCAAACTTCTTTTTGGGTAAGGGATGTTTCGGCACACCGTAGAAATGGTACAATCCGGCCTGCGCAGCCCAGCAAATATAGAGCGAACTCGTGACATGCGTACGTGCCCAGTCGAAGATTGTGGTCACTTCAGCCCAATACGACACGTCCTCGAATGGCATTTGCTCCACCGGGGCGCCCGTAACTATCATTCCGTCGAACTTCTGTTGACGCAATTCATCAAAGTCTTTATAAAACATCATCATGTGTTCTACGGGCGTATTCTTAGGAGTGTGGCTCTTCAACTTCATGAAATACACTTCCATTTGCAAGGGCGTATTCGATAACAAACGAATCAAATCGGTTTCGGTGGTTATCTTCAACGGCATAAGATTCAGAACAACGATTCTTAAAGGACGAATATCTTGGTTATGAGCTCTGGTATCATCCATCACAAAGATATTCTCTTTCTTCAGAAGTTCTATAGCAGGAAGTTTATCGGGTAATCGTAATGGCATATATAATCGTATAAAATAATACGATGCAAATATAAGAATTATCCGTGAAAAAAAAGAATATTAGCCCCTTATTGGCCCCAAACGGCCGATTATTCAATGGCAAACTCGGTCATCAACCACACCTTTTTATGGTCTATCATGACGGGAAGATAGTATCTGTAACGCCCCGATGGCGTGGGAAAAGCGTCGGGAGACAAGTTCGCAGTGCTCTTTATAGTCTGCCCGGGGCCAACTCCTATCGCCATATCATGGATGAATCTGGTCATTGGAAGCGCCCTCCACTTGCCTTGTGAATCGAGAAAAGCCACGTCGTATTCCTCCCCATAGATTACCTCTTGATTGCCCTCATTATGCAATACGGCGCCAACTTTACGCACGTCGTGGGGATATGTGTGCTGAATCGGCGTGAGATAAAGGCCCAATGTGTCCCTCACGGCCTTATACTTGATAAGCCCCGGCGTCGTAGGACCTTCAAACTTCATGAACGGACCGTCCATCAAATGCTCTCGTACCAGCCTTCTGTTCCTTGGAGAATCGAATATCAACCAAACCGTAATATCGTTTTCACCCAATCCAAAGCCCCCCATCACGCCGTTAGCGGGCGTTCCTTTCAACCACTTTCGCTCCATTATCTGCATTATTCGCTGCAGTTCACGATAAGAATAGTGGCGTTTTTCATAAGTGGGAGCGCTTTTAAGAGTGTCTGCTCCCGGCCTATGAACACTGTCCTTTTCATATTTTTGCTTCTTTGAAGTCTTGCCGCTATCGGCTCTTAACTCATGTTTCCGCTTGTCAGCCGCTTTTGTTTTCTTCGTCGATTGCTGATGACAGGAGGTCAAGAAGAAAAGGAACAGAAGAAAAAAGATGGTAATGCTCTGTTTCATCGCTTATCAGTAAAATAATACTTTATACCTATC
This sequence comes from Prevotella sp., assembly GCF_036570325.1. Classification (GTDB taxonomy): domain Bacteria; phylum Bacteroidota; class Bacteroidia; order Bacteroidales; family Bacteroidaceae; genus Prevotella. The sequence continues at coordinate 43,314 of NZ_DATCYK010000088.1, read as the reverse complement.
CGCAGGCAAATATAGTCATTATATTTCACTTCTTCCTATAAAACAAAACATTTAAAACAGCCCCGACAGCTTTTTACTTAGGCTATCGGGGAACATGAATCATACGCCGTTACTTTATCTCCAGCCTCACTATGCGCTGGTTCATGTGCGTATAGAAATAGGGAATCTTATACATTAGCCGGGCCCACAGCGGGAAACGGCCCTGCTCATGGTCGCTCATGAAATACTCTTTTGCCAAGTGCAACTTCGTATGCCATGCCTCCATATCCCGCGTATGGAGCTCGGACCACTTAAACTTAGCAGCCTTTTCCATCTTCTTCAGGGCGTCATGCTTCCGTTCTTGCTTCACAAGCATGTAGGCAAGCATATCCATCAACACCGTCGCGCCATCCAAACGATTGCACAGTTCCATGAAAAAGGCCTTCACATCGTTGGGTTCAAAGTACATCAAAACGCCCTCAATGATTATCAGAATGGGCTTGCCGGAGGCTTTCACCGTATCTACCCATTGGTAATCAAACATGGAAAGAGACAAGTAAGTATTCTTTTCGGTCTCACCCAAATACTGCTTGCGCAAGTCGATAGCTTCTTTCAGGTCGAGATCATACCAATGACCTACCTGCGGACAGCCCAACCGTTGGTAACGTGCATCAATGCCCGCACCGAGCTGAATGACCACCGCGTCAGGATGATTTTTCAAAAACTCCAGCGTCTCTTGGTCTATAAGGCTCGCCCTGACACAACATCCCACCTGCGACATGGCCGCTTTCTTGAACTTGGAAAAGTCATAATCGATCTTCCGAATCATTTCCACGGCCTTTTCATCATGAATGAGTTTACCGCCGTTTTCAGTCTCTGTAGCCTTTGCCCATAGGGTAATGAGCATAGTTTCGGGTATCGCCGAAAGTTGATTTGCTTCCATTTCTATATGTGTTTAATGGTTAATAATTGAGATATATTTACTGCGTTTCAAAGGTAAAAAATACTGAATGGCAGCGCAATACCCAAAAATATGGATTTGAAAACCGTCCTTTCTTCCAAAAGAAATCCGTAACTTTGCAATATACAAGTTGAATGTGACAATGAATTTTACGACATACTGCAAGAAATATTTTATCGTTTTCCTCGCTTTCCCCTTATTGGTAAGCTGCGGAAACGGCAAAGACAATCCCTCCAAAGACGCCCAATCATCCACCGCAAAGCCTCTTCCCATCGACACGGCATTGCAGTCCCGACTGAAAGCTTTTGCCGCTAAGCCACGCCCGAAAGGCAACTTTGGCTTTGCTGTTTATGACCTGACAGCCGACAAACCGGTATATGGCACCCATGCGGACATGGCACAATCGTCAGCCTCATGTATGAAATTGTTGAGCGGTGTGGCCGGTCTTCATTTGCTTGGAACCAAACATTTATACTCCACTTCTATCTATACGCAAGGTCGTATGGTGAAAGATACCTTGTTGGGCACCGTCACTTTCCAAGCCGGACTTGACCCGCAGCTCAACGCCCCCGACCTTAAGATGTTCGCGGAGGCCCTCAAACGCAAGGGCATTAAGCACATTAAAGGCAAGATTAACATGGACCTGACGCTTACCGAGCCCGTAACAAGCGAGGCACATTGGTACCCTTGGGACCTTTCTTTCTCACGTTATGGGGTTTTCTACAAAGGTTTTGACCGCGTAAAGAACGAGTTTAAGGCCGCCATACGCAACCAAGGCATTGTCGTTGCCGACAGTCAATTCGTCAAAGGCCGCATACCTAAAGGCTCACATTGCATCTTCCGCTTCTATCGTTCCATAGACCGAGTGACCAAACGCATGTGGAAGAACAGCTCCAACACCCAAGCTACCGCCATGCTTTACACCATAGGACACAAGATTAACCCCAAAGGCAACTACACGGAAAGCGGTGTCGGCTACCTTAAAAAGTTCATGCGGGAGGAATTAGGGCTGCAAGATACGACGCTGGTCATTCACGATGGTTGCGGACTATGTACCTATAACCACCTCTCGCCCAACGCTTTGGTCAGCATACTGCGCTATGGCTACCAACACAAACCTATCTATCGGCTGCTTAGAAGTCAACTGGCCATAGCCGGAGTGGACGGCACCATGAGCCGTGAAATGGCCGGTCCGAAGACCCGAGGCAAAATAAGAGCCAAGACGGGCACCCTCTCCCATCCTTACGGAATCAGCTCTTTAGCCGGCTATTGTGAGGGAAGCAACGGCCACTTGCTGGCTTTCGCCATCATGGATACCGACATGTCGGTGCTCGACGCGCGCGTACTGCAACGCAAACTATGCGAGGCTATGGTAGAATAAAGCCCACCGTAAATATTTCACCTATTATATATATAAAGCTATGACACTAAGAGATATTGTACTTTCAACCGATTTTGATAAAACGGCGATGGCCCTAAGCCGCCTCTACCCGGCCGATGTGAACTACGAAGCCGAGTACCGCCAGCTCTTTGAAGCGCTGCAAACGGTAAAGCCTACCTTTGGTTTCTTCGAGAATGTTATCATCATCAGCCGCCTGAGATCAGGCCTGCTGGCCGCCGCCAACGTATTCCAAGGTTCCGTCAGCGACCTTGTAAGTAACCAAGTAGACAACCCTGCCAATGCCACCGCCGAAGAAATAGCGGCTGTTTTCATGCACGATTTCATCAATGGGCGCGACAATGGGTTTGACAATTTCAAACATGCGCTCGACTGACGGCTGAAAACCTAATCATCAAAAATAAGAAAATGCGTATTTCCATCTAATCAATATGGAAATACGCATTTGTTTTTAACCTCGCTGAAGGATTACCACAACTTCAAACGTTGCTCCTCCGGAATGTACAGTTTGTCGCCTTTCTTCACATCGAAAGCCTTATACCAAGCGTCAATATGGGGCAACGCGCCATTTACACGCCACTCGCCCAAGGCATGAGGATCACGCTTTACTCGGTTGCGAATCTCTTGTTCGGTGATGTTTTGTCCCCAAACGCCGGCATAAGCCAAGAAGAAACGCTGCTCGGGAGTGAAGCCATCCAAATTCTTCAACGGCTTCTTGGCCATGGCATTCTTGAGCGCGCTCAAGGCCACTTGCAATCCTCCGTGGTCAGCCAAGTTCTCACCCAGCGTGAAACGGCCGTTGGAATGCAGGCCCGGCAATACCTCTATAGCGTCAAAGAAGTCAGCATACATGTCGGCACGCTCGTTAAATCCCTTTGCGTCGTTGGCAGTCCACCAGTCCTTCATGTTGCCATCGGCGTCATACTGACGACCTTGGTCATCGAAACCGTGTGTCATTTCGTGGCCAATCACTACTCCGATAGCGCCATAGTTGAACGCATCGTCGGCCTTGGCGTCGAAGAATGGATACTGAAGAATGCCCGCCGGGAAGCAGATTTCATTGGTTGTAGGGTTATAATAAGCGTTAACCGTCTGTGGAGTCATGAGCCATTCGTCCTTATCAACGGGCTTACCGGCTCTCTCTTCTATGACTTTGTTCACCTCAAACTCACGACAAGCCAGCACATTCTCGTAGAATGACTTGGCAGGATCAATGTTGAGCTTGCTGTAATCGGTCCATTTATTGGGATAACCTATCTTAACATAGAACTTATCGAGCTTCTGATGAGCCGCTGCCTTGGTGGTATCGCTCATCCAAGTCTGCGCGTCGATACGCTCGCCAAGGCTGATCTGCAGGTTGCGAACCAACTGTTCCATCATCTTCTTGGAGGTTGCGGGGAAATAACGCTGGCAATATATCTTGCCCAAAGCCTCACCCATCACGCTCTCTACCTGATTGGTAGCACGCTTCCACAATGGGTAATCCTCCTTGCGGCCGCTCATCGTGCGACCAAAGAAGTCGAAATTGGCCTCCCGAATCTCATCGCTGAGGTAAGCGGAAGACGAACTGATGAGGTCCCACTGCATGATTGCCTTTCGCGCGGCGGCGTTCTCGGCGCCTATAATCTTGTCGAGTCCCATCAAGAAAGCCGGCTGTCCCACTACCATTTCCTGAATGTACTCACTCTTCACGCCTTGTGCGTTCATCGATTGCTCCAAGTTCAGGTTAGGATAATTGGCCTGAAAATCCTTCAAGGTCATCTTGTTGTAGTTAGCTTGCGGGTCACGCAGCTCGGTCATGCTCTTGGAGATGAGCGCCAACATGGTCTCATGCTGGAACACAGCCTCCATCTTCTCACGGGCAACAGCCTCCGAGAAACCGTAAAGACGGAACATCTTGACCAGATATTGCTTGAAAGCCTCACGTATTTGGACCGTAGCTTCGTCGTTATTAACGTAGTAATCTTTCTGTCCCAAGGTAAGTCCGCCTTGTCCGATGTTGAGAATGTTCATTGTAACATTCTTCTCATCGGCCGCAAATCCGGAGCCATAGCTCTCGCCCAAGCCCATGTAGGGATACTTCAGTTGTATGGCTTTCAAGGCCTCTTTGCTCGTGGCGGCCTCAATCTCGTCGAGCAACGGCTTAACGGGAGCTATGCCTTCCTTGTTGCGACGCTCCACGTCGAGCGCCTGCTTATAGAAATCAGACAGCTTCTGCTCGGTCGTTCCCTTCTTGTAAGTCTTCTTCTGAAGCTCTCCCAAGATAGTGTTGATACGCTTGTTGTTATCCTCCTGCAACTGGTCGAAGCTGCCAAAGCGGCTGTAAGCGGCAGGTAACGGGTTGTTCTTCTGCCATCCTCCGGTTGCGAACTCGTAGAAATCGTCAGCAGGACGCACTGTCTTGTTGAGATTCTGCATTCTCAATCCCGACTTGCTTTGGGCCGCGCCGGTCAACGGCATGGCTGCCATGGCCATAATCGGGAGAATCGTTTTCATGTTCATTGTTGTAAAAATTTATGTTGATTAAAATTCTTTCAGCTTTATGTTCCCACGCTCCGGCAAGGTTCTTCATACACTGCCGGCAAAGGGCTACCGCGCTTTCACTTCCTCCAAAGCCTCCGATAGGCCAAACCACTCTTCGTTAGCCTTGTCCAATTGCTTCATGAGCTCGGTATATTCGGTTATCAATTCCATGTTGGAAGCATTCTCGGACTTACACAGCAAACGGTCAATTTCCACCTTGCGAGCCTCGAAACGGGCAATGCGATCTTCGCATTCCTTGACCGCTTTCTCCGCTTTGCGCACTTTCTTCTGCTGCTCCTTATGGTCCGCATAACTCTGCTTGCCTGCCGAGGGAGCGCAGTCGATAGCCGCGGTGGGCTGTTGCGAGACTGCCGCCGCGGCCGATGAAGATAACGCCGCATTGATATTCTCGGCCTGATGAGCCCGCAGATAGTCGTAGATACCACCCAAATGCTCACGCACCCGACCGCCACCAAACTCATACACCTTGTCTACCAGCCCGTCGAGGAACTCTCGGTCGTGGCTCACAATGATGGCTGTACCGTCAAAAGCCTTAATGGCTTCCTTGAGAACGTCCTTTGACGGCATATCCAAATGGTTGGTCGGCTCGTCGAGAATCAGCAGGTTGACAGGCTCCAAGAGCAACTTTATCATGGCCAAACGGCTGCGTTCGCCGCCGCTAAGCACCTTTACCTTCTTCTCCGACGTTTCTCCGCCAAACATGAACGCCCCCAACAAGTCATTGATGCGAAGCCTCATGTCGCCCGTAGCCACACGGTCGATGGTGTCGTAAATACTGATGTCCTCATCGAGCAGTTGGGCCTGATTCTGCGCGAAATAGCCTATTTGGATGTTATGTCCTATTTTCAATTGCCCCGTGTAGGGAATCTCGTCCATGATACACTTCACAAGCGTGGATTTACCCTCGCCGTTCTTACCGACGAAAGCGACCTTCTCGCCACGCTTTATCGTAAGAGTTACGTCGGAGAAAACCGTGTGGGCACCGTAATCCTTGCGTAACTCGTCACAAATAACGGGATAATCGCCCGACCGAAGGCAGGGGGGAAACTTCAGGTGCATCACTTTGTTATCGACCTCATCCACCTCTATGGGCACAATCTTTTCGAGTTGCTTGATACGTTGCTGCACTTGCACGGCCTTGGTAGCCTGATAACGAAACCTATCGATGAAGGCCTTGATGTCGGCTATCTCCTTTTGTTGGTTTTCATAGGCCCTGAGTTGCTGCTCACGACGCTCCTTGCGCAGCACCACATACCGGTCATAGCTCACCCGATAATCCTCTACCCGACCGCAGGTTATCTCCAACGTGCGATTGGTAACGTTGTTGATAAACGCCCGGTCATGGCTTACCAACACCACGGCCTTGGCACTTTGCGACAAGAACTGCTCCAACCACTGGATACTTTCTATGTCAAGATGGTTGGTAGGCTCGTCGAGTAACAACACGTCGGGCCGCCTTAGCAATATCTTGGCCAGCTCTATACGCATGCGCCAGCCGCCGGAGAACTCGCTCGTAGGACGGTCGAAATCGGCTCGTTGGAAGCCAAGTCCGCTGAGCGTGCGCTCTATCTCGGCCTCGTAATTGTCGCCTCCAATCATCATGTAGCGCTCATGTTCCTGCGTGAAGGTCTCCACCAATTGGCTGTACGACTCGCTCTCATAGTCTGTGCGGTCGGCCATCTCCTGCTGCAAGCGCTCCAAGCGTTGCTTCATTTTGGTGTTGTCGGCAAATGCCTTGCGGGTTTCCTCCTTCACGGTGGTGTCATCCTGCAACTTCATTACCTGCGGCAGATAGCCTATTGTCGTGTCATTGGGAACGGCGACATTGCCGCCCGTGGGCTTTTGCAAGCCACATAATATCTTCAACATGGTAGATTTGCCGGCTCCATTCTTTCCAACCAGCGCTATACGGTCGCGATCGTTGATGACGAAACTTACATCCTGAAACAATGGTTTAACCCCAAATTCTACTTTTAATCCTTCTATCGAAATCATAACATCTGTCTGTATTCCTTGCAAAATTACGTCAAAACGACCAATATCGCAAAAAAATCAGATTCCTTTTTATAAAAGATAAGAAAGCGACTGCGGTTTTGTTTTATTTTAATTCTTTGAAAAAATAAATTCAGAATATTATTTACAAAATGCTCAAAATGCGGGCGTTATTTCGCGATAGAAAATCTTTGGGCGGAAATAACGTGATTTTTGGCTGTTTTGTAAGTATAAGATTATCAGACGGTTGTATTTTCTTTACAAATCGACGGGGCTGTTTCGGGCCCTCAAAGCAGGTGTTTTGACAGTTTTACCATGGCCTTTCAACCCTATGAAAGTTATGCTTTGAGGGGCTGAAAGGGCTGCTTTCAGCAAACGAAAAGGGCGCGTCGATACAGCCGAAGGCACGATTTGGCCGGTAGAAAGATAAAGTTCAAGGCTGTCATACGCTAAATGACGCCGAGAAAGAGCATGAGAAAATGGGATAAATATTTTACAAAATACGGCTTGCCACACATGTCTTTTTCCCGCAAACGACGGTCATTCGCCGACCGAAAACCACTCCGACTGCTCCAACCGTGCCACGGCCTGCGCCATGTCGGCCGCGAAACGATCGTGCGACCGCAAGAAATCCATACGCCCATCGGCCAACCACGCATAGAGCGCGGGGCTCATTTGCTGGGTGTAAGAGTCGATGGCGTACTCTATATCGTCACGCTGCCAAGCCATTGTTGAGCGATCGTAAACCTGCCATTTCTGATGAAAAAAGCAATAAGCTGCCTCCACGCTGTCTTTCGTTATCATACTTCACGGATTGATGGACTGCAAAATTATCACATTCTTCCCAATTACCCAAAAGGTCGACTTAATTTTATGCCACGCAAACGGTTGCCGTAATTTTTCCTTATCTTTGCACTCCTAAACCGTTAAGAAGATGAATATTTTTACCGATAAGATAGCTCGGGAGCTGCAATTGGCAGCCCCGCAGGTGGATAACGTGCTGCAACTGCTCGACGAGGGCTGCACCATTCCCTTCATAGCCCGCTACCGCAAGGAGCGCACCGGCTCGATGGACGAGGTAAGGATTCAGCAAATCAGCGAGCTGAACAATAGGCTGAAGGACATGGCTAAACGCAAGGAAACCATCCTGAAGACCATTGCCGAGCAGGGAAAACTGACCGACGAGCTGCAAAAGCGTATCGATGAGTGTTGGGACGCTACCGCCTTGGAGGATATTTACCTGCCTTTCAAGCCCAAACGGCGCACAAAGGCGCAGATAGCCCGTGAGCAGGGACTCGAACCATTGGCCACGCTCATTATGCTGCAACGTGAGCCCCATCCGGACAAGGCCGCCGAACGCTATGTGAAAGCGGGAGTTGAGAGTGTCGAGGCCGCACTGAAAGGAGCGCAGGACATCATCGCCGAGACCGTGAGTGAGGATGAGCAAACCCGCCAACAAGTAAGGTTGGTCTTCAAACGCAGCGCCGTGATTACGTCAAAGGTCGTGAAAAGCAAGATGCAGGAAGAGGGCGCGCAAAAGTATTCTGACTATTTCGACTTCAGCGAACCGCTAAAGCGTTGCTCCGGCCACCGCCTATTGGCCATGCGCCGTGGTGAGAACGAGGGTATGTTGCGGGTAAGTATCGACGTGGAAGAGGAGGAATGCACCGACCGCATCAAGCGTCGTTATGTGCATGGCTTGGGCCCTTGTCAGTGCCTTGTGGGCGAAGCGATTGACGATGCCTACAAACGGCTGATACGACCGTCCATCGAAACGGAGTTTGCCAATGCCGGTAAAGAGGCTGCCGACGACGATGCCATCCGTGTGTTTGTCGAAAACCTGCGCCAACTTCTTTTGGCCGCGCCGCTCGGACAGAAGCGAGTGATGGGTGTGGATCCGGGCATTCGCACGGGCTGTAAGGTGGTGTGTCTTGATGCGCAGGGCGATTTGCTTTTCCACACGGTCGTGTTTGCCGTTGGCGATAAGGCCAAAGGCGACGCGCTCAACAAGTTTGCGGGGATAGCACGGCGTTACAATGCCGAGGCCATCGCTGTGGGAAATGGTACCGCCGGTCGTGAGACGGCTGATATATTACGACAGATAAAGGACATCCCTACTTACGTGGTGAGCGAGGATGGGGCGTCTATCTACTCGGCGTCGCCTATTGCCCGTGAGGAATTTCCCGATGAAGATGTGACCGTGCGTGGCGCTGTTTCCATAGGACGACGACTCATGGATCCGCTGGCCGAGCTGGTAAAGATTGACGCCAAAAGCATTGGTGTGGGCCAATACCAGCATGACGTGAACCAAACGAAGCTGAAACATTCGCTGGATATGACCGTGGAAAGTTGTGTCAACTTGGTGGGTGTGAATCTTAATACGGCTTCCCGGCAGTTGCTGACCTATGTAAGTGGACTGGGACCGACGCTGGCCCAAAACATCGTTGATTATCGACGGGAGAATGGAGGCTTCACTTCGCGTGCCCAACTCAAGAAGGTTCCCCGATTAGGCAATGTGGCCTATCAGCAGTGCGCAGGCTTTTTACGGCTGCCCGAAGCCAAGAATCCGCTCGACAACTCGGCCGTCCATCCTGAGAGTTATCACATTGTGGAGCAGATGGCCAAGGACCAAGGCTGCACCGTAAAGGAGCTTATTCAGGATAAAAACAAGCAACAAGCTATCAACATAGGCCAATATGTAACGCCGGAGGTAGGACTTCCCACCCTCACCGACATCATGAAAGAGCTTGAGAAGCCCGGTCGTGACCCACGTGAGCAACTGGAAGAATTTGCTTTCGATGAGCATGTACATACGGTTGACGACCTTATCGAGGGCATGGAGCTGCCCGGTATCATCACGAACATCACTAATTTCGGTGCCTTTGTCGACATAGGCGTCCATCAGGATGGCTTGGTCCATATCTCACAATTGGCCAACCGCTTCGTCAGCGACCCTAACGAAGTGGTGAAACTCCATCAGCATGTGCGTGTAAAGGTCATCGAAATCGACCGCCGACGCAACCGTATCGCCTTGAGTATGAAGCAAGTAAACGCATAATATGAAGCAAGTAAACGCATAAGAGGAGGTCCACATTACTCGTGGACCTCCTCTTTTTTCCCTCCATCCTTCATTTCTCATAAAACATGATAGTTCTTTTCAACAGCCCGCTTCCTCACTACAAGCGCCTTCCCCACTTACTTCAAACCCGAAAACTTCCTTATTCACAAAGCCTATTTACATAAGAATAATACCTAATAAACAAACTATCGAAAAGAATTTCACAAGATAACAACAATCAAAAAAGCGTAGACTACTAATAGTAATCTACGCTTTTATTATGATAATGTAAGTTCTTTTATTTACTTAACCTTATCTACAATAGCCTTGAAAGCCTCAGGGTTGTTAACAGCGAGGTCAGCGAGAACCTTACGGTTAATCTCGATACCGGCCTTGTGAAGGGCACCCATCAATGTAGAATAGCTCATGTTTTCCAAACGAGCTGCAGCGTTGATACGCTGAATCCAAAGTGCACGGAATGTGCGTTTCTTGTTACGACGGTCGCGGTAAGCATAAGTAAGACCCTTTTCCCAAGTGTTCTTTGCTACTGTCCAGACATTCTTTCTTGCTCCATAATAACCCTTAGTGAGCTTCAGAATTCTTGTTCTCTTTGCTTTTGACGCAACGTGATTTACTGATCTTGGCATAGTTTTCTTCTAATTTAAAAAGTTCGACTAAAAAGTTAATAATTAACGGAGGCAGAGCAAGTCACGAACCTGCTTCATGTTTGTTACATCAACCAATGTCTGATGTACAAGGTTTCTCTTCTGCTTCTTTGTCTTCTTAGTCAGAATGTGACTGTGGTAAGCATGATGTCTTTTGATCTTACCAGTACCGGTGAATGCGAATCTCTTCTTTGCGCCGGAGTTTGTCTTTACTTTTGGCATTTTTTTGAATTTTAAATTGTTATTATAATCCGATGGCAACGCATATACCGGGCGTTACGCATCTTGTTTTTGTCAATTAATCTTCTGCGCTTTCAGCAAGTTTACGTAAGGCTTCACCACCTTTAGCGTTGGCAAGTCCATTGTTTTCAGCAATCGTTTCTTGCTCTAAAGTCTGACCTGCCTTGGCCTCAGCCTCACGCTTTTCACGATCCATCTTCTGTTGGCTCTTCTTTGCTATGCCCGCTTTCTTCGGCGAAAGATAAAGGAACATCTTCTTACCTTCCAACTTTGGCATTTGCTCTACCTTGCCATATTCTTCCAAATCATTGGCAAAACGGAGGAGAAGTACCTCACCTTGTTCCTTGAAAAGGATGGAACGACCGCGGAAAAACACGTAAGCACGCACCTTATTGCCCTCATTGAGGAACTCCTGAGCATGCTTCAACTTGAACTGATAGTCGTGCTCATCGGTCTGGGGGCCAAAACGTATTTCCTTAACCTCCACCTTTACCTGCTTCTGCTTCATCTCTTTCTGATGTTTCTTCTGCTGATAAAGGAATTTTGAATAGTCGATGATACGGCAAACAGGCGGTTGTGCATTCGGGGAAATCTCTACCAAGTCGACTCCTTGCTGATGAGCTAAGTCCAATGCCTTACGTGTCGGCATGACCTCGGCGCCACCTTCGCTTACCACTCTTACTTCACGTACACGTATTTGTTCATTAATACGGTACTGACTTTTCATTTTGTCATTCTTCATTCAACTATTTTGATGTAATGTGCTTATTTTTGCTAAACGGCTGCAAAGTTACGCCTTTTCGGCCAAACGGCCAAACTTTTGTCTTTATTTTTATCAATATAGCGCAACTCAACCTACTCATAACCAATTAAGAAATGCATTTGGAGGAGGAATCTATCGCCATTTGGTTTTCACCCATAGCTTCTACTTGCCTACAATATAGGCCGCATAATGCGCTGACAAACATTCGGTAACCCGCTGTTTGTACAAATCCATGCTGTTTCGGGGAACCGTTATCGTGAACTTCTCGAAGCTATTAAACAGATTCTCGCCCATAGCCGGTGGCACCTCTGACTGAAACTCGATGTTCTTCAGGCGATGGCAATAAGTAAAAGCATTATCACCAACAAACGAAACCGACGCGGGCAGGACGATATGATCTAAATTCTCTGCATTTGAAAAGGCTGCGTTCTTTATACTTTTAAGACTGGATGGCAGTTCTATCACCTTGGTATTAAAACAGCAGGTAAGGCCTTGTTCCGCAATTTCGGTAATACCTTTCGGCACCATGATTACCTCAGGAGCCTTTCCAACCCAGCCAACAAGGCAGGTATCATGGGCTATGATAAAGAAATTATCTACCTTTTTATATCGGGGATTAGCTATATAAAGTCCTTTACCATCCGTCATCCGCGCGAAATAAGGTTGCAATACCGTCTTTTTTCCCAATACTTTCAGCAATGAAAGCGAATCACAATCCGTAAAACTACGGCTCATCAACGTATCAACCTGAGCAGGGATAACAATAGAACGCAGGTTACAATTACGAAAAGTATGACGAGAAACACGACTCACCGACGTGAAATGACGAAACTCATCGAAACGAGTTATAAAACTACGGGCGAACGCCAACCGAACATCCTTTACCGAAGCAGCCTCGCGATAGCTCAAATAGCCATCACCATCGGTGTCCCAATTGGCCACACAAATTTGACCAACCTTAGCTTCCTTAAAGACGATCAACCCCTTGGCTTTAGCCAATGCGGGATTAGGATTGGCATAAGGCTTGACTTGTTTCCTATCAAACCGATAGTATCGGCTACCCTCCGCGTCACGGCTCAATAACAAACAACCACGCTGTATATCAAGGATATAAAAAGCACTACTGTCGATTTTCCCCTCCGGCGACTTGGTTATCACCACCAACTTGTCATTATTGAAATGCCATTTCCACTCTTTTTGCGCAGGAACTTTCTCACTGCCCATGACCATAACGGGGAAATCCGACCGTGAAAGCAGACGAACATTCAACGCTCCTTCATTGATATGCTTATCGCTAAGCATAACATTCACTTCCTCGTCTTTCTCGTTGTAGTCCCACCAACCGGCCATACCGCTGATACCGAAGACCTTATACGCATTCATCTTACCATTGGAAATCTCGGGAATGACGACTACCCTATCGCTTTTATTGATACGTCCCAACAGCCGCCCCTCGTTCCTTGCGGCAACCACATCAAACACTCTGACAACACCCGACGGGGTCTTCACCGTGAGTGAAGTCGCATCAATATGTTGCACTACGCCATAAACATTGAAATCAGCCGAAGAGTTTAACCGCATACTCATGGGCATTCGCCAACGATAGCGTATGGCATTGCCCGCTTTATCGAACGCCACGGAACGGGCCCGTATGCGCATAGTGGCCGACACCAAAGAATCAGCCAAAGCCTTGTCGGGTGAATCCAATACGCGCGCATGGGTCAAACGGCCATCTTTCTCTACAACAAACTCCACCTGAATATCCATTCTTAACGCAGGCAATGCGGCAAACCTTGTATGGCTAAACACTTCCAACCACTGCCTCGACGGCTCATGCCGATAATTGAGCACGGGCATTTGAGCACAATTATCGTAAATAACCGTGTCCTCACTCCGGCCCTCCGCCCGCGCCGCATTTACGCTAAGGACCAAAAGCAGCAGGAACCTTAAAAGACGAAAGCAATAACTGTTCATTAAAAATCTACTTTCATTAAATATCCAACATTTACCGACAAACACATTCTTCACCTATTTATATATAATGTAAAAACCATGAGCAGCCCATGAAAAACAAGAACTCCCCAAGCCCAAAAGGCCTGAGGAGTTGGTATTCTACATATTTACTATTAATCGTTAAGGGCTTTCAGCATATCGGCGATTTCGTCATTGATACGCTGCGCAAACTCTTCTTTGCTCATGGTGGCTTGCTCGCCACCACCCTGCTTACGCATGGAAACAAGCCCTTCGGCTGCTTCCTTCTCACCAACAATCACCATATAAGGCACACGCTTCAACTCGTTGTCACGAATCTTGCGGCCTATTTTCTCATTACGATCATCGATAAGTGAGCGGATATTGGCCTTTGCCAAGAAGTCGGAAACCTCTTTAGCGTAATCGTTATACTTCTCGGAAATAGGCAAAATAGCCACTTGGTCAGGCGTAAGCCACAAGGGGAAATGGCCAGCGGTATGCTCTATCAACACAGCGGTGAAGCGTTCGAGTGAGCCAAACGGCGCACGGTGAATCATCACGGGCGTTTGCTTAGAGTTATCCTCGGCGGTATACTCCAACTTGAAGCGGGCAGGCAGGTTGTAGTCTACCTGAATAGTTCCCAACTGCCACTTGCGACCAATGGCGTCCTTCACCATGAAGTCGAGCTTAGGACCGTAGAAAGCGGCCTCGCCAATCTCCTCATGGGCTTGCAAACCCATTTCCTTGCAAGCCTCACGAATGGCGTTTTGGCTTTCTTCCCATATATCGTCTGAACCGATATACTTCTCTTTATCCTTCGGATCACGTAGCGAAATCTGTGCCTCATAGTTCTCAAAATTGAAGGTCTTAAAGACTTTCAAGATGATGTCAATGACATTCTCGAACTCCGCACGCACCTGATCGGGACGCACAAAGATATGGGCATCGTCCTGCGTAAAGTTACGAACACGGGTCAATCCATGAAGCTCACCGCTCTTCTCGTAGCGGAATACGGTACCAAACTCTGCGATACGCAACGGTAAATCCTTGTAAGAGCGGGGCTTACGGGCGTAAATTTCGCAGTGGTGAGGACAGTTCATAGGCTTCAACATGTATTCCTCATCCTCCTCGGGAGTGCGGATGGGCTGGAACGCATCCTTGCCATAGTGGGCATAATGGCCCGAAGTAACATAGAGGCTCTTGCCTCCAATGCCCGGAGTTATCACCTCTTTATAATTATAGGGGCGCAAAAGTCCGCGTAAGAACTCCTGCAGGCGCAGGCGCAAGTCGGTTCCCTTGGGCAACCAAATGGGCAAACCCTTACCTACTCTATCGGAGAACATGAACAGTTCCATCTCCTTACCTATCTTGCGATGGTCTCGCTTCTTAGCCTCCTCAAGCATGACCAAATACTCATCGAGTAGCTTTTTCTTGGGGAAAGTGATACCGTAGATACGGGTCATCTGCTCACGCTTGGCGTCGCCACGCCAGAAAGCGCCGGCAACACTTGTTATCTTGATAGCCTTGATGGCACCCGTAGAAACAAGGTGCGGACCACGGCAAAGGTCGGTGAAGTTACCTTGTGAATAGGTAGAAATGGTGCCATCTTCCAAGTCTTGGTCGATATGTTCGCACTTATACTCCTGTCCGTCGGCCTTAAACTCTTTAAGCGCGTCGGCTTTCGATACTTCCTTACGGACTACGGCCTCGTCTTTCTTGGCCAATTCCCTCATCTTCTCCTCTATCTTAGCGAAGTCGTTCTCGGAAATAACTTGTCCCGTAGGAGGCATTACGTCGTAGAAAAATCCGTTCTCCACGGCCGGACCGAAACCAAATTGGATACCGGGATAAAGCTCTTGCAGGGCCTCTGCCAGCAAGTGGGCTGATGTGTGCCAGAACGTGTGCTTACCTTCTTCATCGTCAAACTTATAAAGCGCTATCTTAGCGTCTTCCATTATAGGACGATTCAGCTCTACTGTTTCGCCATTAACTCCGCAAGATACAACGTCACGGGCGAGAGCCGGCGAAATGCTCTCGGCGATTTGCAAACCAGTTACGCCCTGTTCATACTCACGAACAGATCCGTCTGGGAATGTGATTTTTACCATAACAACTAGTATTTTTTTAATCAAGGGCAAAAATAACACTATTTTTCCGAATGGGGTAACAAATGTATGGAAAAGTGAAAACCTTTTGCCGGTAAGACCGAAATAAGTAAGAAAGTGCTTACATATCCATGAATTATCACCCGGAAATAGAACGTTTTTAAAACAAGTGCTTAATCTTCCTAAAACCAAATGCCCCATAAATAACATGACGGGGCCTTCAACAATGCTCCGGTTATCTACGAATCAAACTATGAATTATATTTACAAAGCGGTAAAAATACGTGCGTTATTTTAGAAAATAAAAAACATCGGCCCGAAATAACGCATTTTTCAACACATTCATAAAGCATTATTAATCAACGCCTTACTTACCATCTACCCTTTTATTGCCCTATTTCAGCCAAATGATATACATGCTTTGAGCCGCTCAAAGGGGCCTTTCCACTTGACGAAAAGGCTATATCCGGCGACTGATAGTTGCACTATGGCAAGGCGAAAGCACCGTTATGAAGCGATAAAAGCATTACATCAACCACATTGGACGCCAAGCGTTACCAATCCGAAGCCCACTACTCCTCGCTTCGGCAGCTAAACGCGACAATTTTACACGCACTTTTTTCGGATAAAAATCTTTACAAAACAAATAAAGGAAAGACCCTCACGGCCTTTCCTTTTCTATTTTTATCTTTGCCATTCGGCAAGATATATTTATCAAAAAATATATTACGATGGGAGAAAATATTGCTTTTTACCTTCTGCTTCCCATCAGTCAATTTGCCATCTGCCGCATAAAGCGAGAAGAGCATTTACGTCTCATCCTTTATTTGGTATAACGCTTCAAGATGGCATAGGCATCGTAAATACCCAATTCGCCGGCCTTGCTCAAATCGCTGATACCCTCTTTCTTTCTGCCTGCAAGCACTCGGCAAACGCCTCGGTTGTAATAGGCCTCGGCCAAATTGGGCTCCAACGAAATAGCACGGGTATAATCGTCGATAGCCTGCTCATAATTCTTTTGCGAAGCATAGATGTCGGCCCGATTATAGTAAAGGTATGAGCTGGTGGAACTCAACTTGATAGCTCGATTCAGGTCGTCAATGGCCAACGCTATCTTCAACCGTTGGGCAGCGACGTCGCCACCCGTGAAACGGCAAAGCTGGTATCTGCACACGCCACGCTGCCAATAGGCCAGCACGTTCGTCGTATCTTCCTGAATGTAAGTGTCGAAATCGGCGATGGCGGCGTCAAGGTTCTGTACCACGCTATAGGTCACCGCACGCTGCAACAACAGCGGTAGCACGGTGGCAATCTGCTTGGTCGACGCGATTTGGGCCGACAGATGGTCTATCTTGTCAAAGTAAACTCGGCTCTCGTCCTCGGTCAGTTGGCGCGGACTGCACGATACGTAGATGTGCTGCGTGGGCTTCTGAGCGGCGTTAAAGGCCTCGACGGACTTGTCGTAGATTTGGAATGAGTTTACACCATTGCTGTAAGGAGTGTAGGAAAGCATGAACATGGGAAGTATTTCCAGCTCGACGTTGCGGTTCTGCACGTGCCCGCGGAATGCGCTTTTGTACTCATGCTCCACCGTGTTCTCGTCTTCCACCACGATTTGGTTATATTTCTCGGGATCAACCTCGCTCCGTTTTCTCACCATTCGCTGCATGTTCTTGGTCCAACGCGGCTGAATACCCAAGTGCTTGTTCATCTGTGCCTTGAATATTCTGAACTCATCCAGCTCGGCTTTGGCCGTCATGCCCAACCGCCGATAACAACTAGCACGATAACTCAAGCCCGTCCAGAAATTCGGAAATTGGTCTATCACCGTTGAATAATCACGAATGGCCGCACGCAAATTACCGGTCTTGTCATGAAGCACGGCACGGTTGAAAATAGCCATCACGTTTTGAGGTTCCATTTTGATGACATAATCAAAATCAGTGATGGCACGGTTGTCATCGCCCAACTGCATTCGGAGCAGTCCCCGGTTATAATGCGCGAGGAAATTGTTAGGGTCTAAGTCGAGCGCCATGTCATAATCGGCCATGGCTCCACGCAAATTGTTGACATTAAGGCGTGCCAATGCCCGGTTGACGTAGTTGTTTACGAACTTAGGTTTCAGATGAATGGCCTTTCCAAGCTCCGTGTCGGCGTCCTTCCACTTCTTCCTCGACAAGCTGATATAGGCTCGTGTCGTCCACGCATCTGCGTTATAAGGGTCTAAAGTCAAGCACTTATCCAGCCATTTGACCGCAGTCGTCGTGTCTTTCTCCAACAAGTAAGTCTCTGAATTCAGCGCATAGGCCTGCGACATCTTGCCCCACCTGCCTACAATGGTATCAATATCCAAATGCACCTGCCGATAATCTTTCACGTTCATACGGCAAATGGCACGGTTCAACCAATAGTTCTGATTGGTGGGATTCAAACGGATAGCGTGAGAATAATCATCAATGGCCCTATCGTATTTCTTTTGTCGTATTCGGGATATGGCCCGTAGGTCATATACATTATCCACAAAAGGGTTGAGTCGGATGGCTTCCGTGGCGTCGCTCTCAGCGCCAGAGAAGTCATCAAGATAGAATTTAGCAGCCGCCCGATACTGCCACGGCTGATAAATGTAAGGCTTCAACTCGATGATACGATTAAAATATTGTATCGAAAGAACGTAATCATCATAGCTTAAAGCAATTTGACCGCTTGTCAATAAACGGTCAATATTGTACTGCGCCTTAGCTCCTACAGCTATAACGAGTAAAAGTTGTAATAAAAGAGAACGACGACTCAATGTTTATTTTCTTACATTTTTCGTGCGATAACCGCAACGGAACCTGCCTTGAATAATCGATTTCAATTTGTTTTTGATGAGTTGCTTGCGCAAAGGTGACAATCTATCCACGAACATATTGCCTTCCAAGTGGTCAAACTCATGCTGCATGACACGAGCTAAATAGCCTTCTACCCACTCGTCATGCTCTCGGAAATCCTCATCTCTATACACTACACGGATGCGAGTGGGCCGGGTAACGACTTCATGGATACCGGGAATCGAGAGACAGCCCTCCTCCATGGTTTCCTTTTTGGCGTTTTCGTCCACTTCTACGATATGCGCGTTGACATAAGCTTTGCGGAAGTCCTTGTATTCGGGGAACTCTTCACTAAGTACATCCAAATCTATCACCACCACACGGATGGCCTTTCCTATTTGAGGAGCTGCCAATCCAACCCCTTCACTCGCTGTAAGCGTTTCAAACATGTCGCTTACCAACGCTTTCAAATCGGGGTAATCGGCAGGAATATCTTGGGCTACCTTCCTCAAAACCGGGTGCCCATAAGTATATATAGGTAAAATCATTGCTTTTTATTCTGTTGTTATTGCCTTGACAATATTCTGTATTTAATGGATAATAACAAGCTCCTATTCCGTTAAATCTCAAGTGACTTTCTTGACAAATATCCACATCATTACTAAGAAATGCTTACATCATTAGTAGGATCTGTTTACATCATTTATATGAAATACTTAGTTCATTACCAACAAAGCCTAAATATCTTCTTTTAAAGATGCAAGTTTCTGCCTGCGGAAAGTCCACGTTCGTTGTTTAAAATATTCAATTCTTACGTTCCAAAATATCGAATTGACCTTTCAGAATGCCCGAATTATTTTCTTGACAACAGCCAATCTTGCAAGATAATTGTAGCTGAGATTTCGTCTACAAGACCTTTATTATCCCTTCTTACTTTCTTTTTTACGCCACCATCTATCATCGCCCTATGGGCCAACACCGATGTAAAACGCTCATCATAATACTCAATGGGTATTTCAGGATGTAGCTTTTTCCATCGATTAACAAAGGCCTCCACACGTTTCAGGTTCTCGCTTGGCTGCCCATTCATCTGTAGCGGTTTTCCTATAACAATCCTCTCTACAGATTCTTTTGTAATATATGTCTCAAGGAAATCAAGCAAAGTAGCCGTAGAAACTGTGGCCAATCCATTCGCAATAATCTGCAATGGATCGGTCACAGCTAAGCCGGTGCGTTTACGACCGTAATCTATTGAAAGTACACGCATTATTTTTTGAAGATCAGCCAAGCGCCATTGTAAGCACTACGCAACTGATCGCGGCTGCGGGCAGCGTCACTCTTTGTATCAAAAGATGTAGCCACAACACGATACATGTTTCTTTCCGCATTGTAAACGATAGAAGGATTGTAGCCATTACTCTTCAAAGTATTCTGCAATCCCTCGGCGTTGGCCTTCAAAGAGAACGAACCTACCACTACTCCAAAAGCTTTCAAAGCCGGGCCGTTCACCACGCTGAAGTTCTCAGAACGTACAACTACGTTATCACTATTATCCACAACAGTAGTCTGAGTGGCAGGACGAGTTTCCAATGGAGTTACCACCGGAACATCAGTCTGAGGCTCAATATTTCTGGCTTCTTGTGCTT
This sequence comes from Prevotella sp., assembly GCF_036570325.1. Classification (GTDB taxonomy): domain Bacteria; phylum Bacteroidota; class Bacteroidia; order Bacteroidales; family Bacteroidaceae; genus Prevotella. The sequence continues at coordinate 23,181 of NZ_DATCYK010000088.1, read as the reverse complement.
TGGCCTTATCATAGGCTTTCTTATATGCGCTTTCCGACGAACCACAACTTGCCAATGTCAATGCGAAGCACAAACCAGTGCAAGCCCACATGTATTTCTTCATAATCTTTCGGTTTATTTATTTAATATTACTCATTATTTTATGTTGGCGAAGATACGAAATATATGGTAAAGCATGAAAAATATCTTACATAAAGTTTGTTAAATCACACTAAGCCAATGGATTTAATAAAAATTAGTGGTAAAAATATTTGAAATAATAAATCTTTTATCTACATTTGCGTAAAGGTTTAATTTAAACATTTGAATTATGAAGACATTAGGTTACATTGGCGCATTTCTTAGTGGTGCCATCGCAGGTACAGCAATAGGTTTACTCCTTGCTCCGGCAAAGGGTGAAGATACAAGAAGCAAAATAGCAGACGCCGTTGACGACTTTTGCAAAAAGCACGATTTGAAGGTTTCCCGCAAAGATGTTGACGACTTGGTAGATGACATCAAGGATGCGACTGACATAGACGAATAAGTTTTTCCAACCAAAAGATACAACATATTTTGTTTTCAAGCGATCAAAATATTGAAACTATCGGGCAGTTGGTCGAAGTTGTTCGGCATTATATCGGCCTGCAAAGCGAATATGTCAAGCTTGACGTAGTCGAAAAGATAGTCCGACTGCTGACTGCGGTATTGATGATGGGGATATTAAGTCTGCTTCTTATCCTCGTCTTCATCTATCTTTCGTTCGCCGCTGCCCATGCGCTGGCCCCTATCACGGGCTTAGCCTGCGCATTTCTCATTATTGCCGGTTGTTATTTCGCCGTCTTTTTGCTTTTTATCATTTTCCGCCGGAAGTGGATTGAGAAACCGCTCGTTCAATTTTTGGCAAGTATTTTAATGCAAAAATAACATGACAAGACCTCTTGAGGAACCATTGTTCGCTTATAGGAATCTCGACGAAATTCGACTACGCAAGGAAATGATTCGAAGAGAAATCCAGACAGATGATATTAAGATAAAGGCCCTATGGGGAGAATTGTTCCATAACAAACAAGCTTTTACCGCCTCAACTCCATCCAAACGCTTTTCAGGGCTCATGAATACAGGTGCCGGAATACTGGATGGGGTTATCCTCGGTTGGAAACTTTATCATAAATTCAAAAAGAAAAAGTAAACAAAAGGCCCAACTTCGTTAATTTCGATTTATATAAGTTAATAATAACTATATATTTATCAGAACATACAATGCAAAATTGCATTATTTAAAATAATGACTAACTTTGCATTGTGTTTTTCATAGTATTAGATTTAAGGTTAACAAGGTTGGAGTACGGCGGTACTCCTTTTTTTTATGCCCTTATACTAACACATAACTACTTGGTAATCAATAACTTAGGTACAAAATAGAAGTAACAAAAAGTGTCTTGGTGTACAATTTGGTGTACACTTTTGCAGAAGGATTGTCAAAACTGTATATATTATATATCAATCTTATACCCCCAAAAAGACATTATAATGGCAAATAAAGTTTCAAAATTACAGTTCGTGTAAAGGATATTTGGAGGGGGTTTCAGCACATTCTTCTCTAAAAAATCACCCCCCTACCCATATAAAAGAAAATAAGGCCATAACTTCAACAATGAAGCTATAACCTTATTAACTAAAGAAAAGAAATATAATATATTAATCAATTATAATAGTTATATCTTTTGCAGGTTTGAGTAGTTCTATTAGTTTTGTAAGTGTAACAAAGGAATGTGTTATCATTCCTTTTATAGTATTCCTTCCAACCAATATACATCCTTCCGTATGGTTTGACAAATTCCCTTGGTGTATTCTTATTCCTTCAAAACCTTTTACATTGACTATAAAAGGCAATATCTTCTTAAATCTATTGGATTCATTAAGTATTACTTTATATGTCCCTTTTGGTATGGCAGTTTTGCCAAAGACTTTCTTTGCTTTTATACTTAAAATATTATCATTGTCTTTTAACCCTCTGTCCTTGTCTTCCAATGTGTCACAGAAGTATATGCCATCTATATATAGTTTACCAATGGTATAATCTTCCTTATAATACATTCTTTTAAGATTGAGTATCATTTGATTTGTTTATTATTTCATTTATTTTTTCTATTAGCTTAGTTGAAGTCATTGATTCAAACTGTCCTAATTTGGTCTTAAAGTATATGCTAATGCCAAAGATACTACCACCTGAAACAAATGCCTAAGCAATATATATAAGTACTCCGTTAGCTATGTCAAGCGTGATACCAAAGCTTATAAAAGCTATTAATATACCACTTACAATCAAACATATAGCTATAATGTATTGGATTCTGTCCTTTACATTTAATTCTTGCCACCTCTATGATTTCATTTTTTCTTTTTAAATTTATATATAATATATTATAACACTGATTCCAACCAACAATTTAAATCTGAACTAAATATATACTTATGTTCCCTTGCATCTATCTTTAAGTTCTCCCCTTTATGTGTTATACTTGTGTCATCGTGCATTATAATTCCTTTAAAACTAAAGACATAAGTGTTTTTACCTTTTATTACGTCCTTTATGGTAATTTCTCTGCCATTTACTTCTTGGGCCTAATCTAACACAATTTGAATGTGTTTGCTATAATTTCTAATTGAAAACGGTGTAACCAAGTAATCATCATCATTTTTAACAAAATAGCTAAATACACTTGAATCACTTGATTGATATGTTTCTGATTCTTTTATAACCTTTATGTTTCTCTTTGTGGCAACATAAGTAGATGAACTCATAGAATCACTGTAACCAAAGTACTATAGACCTCTGTCAGAAAGTCTAACACCATTAGAATCCCATTTGAAATTAATACCATTAACGTCGAAAAGTACACTACCCTTGCTTCCAAGCTTGGCAAAAAAGCCATTGTTAGCAACTTTTGTGAAACACTAATCATCTATAAGTGTTCTTGTTATGGTATAGTCTGCATCAAGTTTCCAAATTGCATAAGGTGTATTGGTATTTGTGTTTATATATTCTCCTTTGGTATTTCTGATTCTGCCTTCTAAATTAAGTCCACTTAATTGAAACTGTAATTTATACTCTCCTGCATCAGTGAAATTATGATAGAAATATATATTACTATGATTGACTGATAGGGGTAATGACTGTAGAACTTTTACAAAACTTCCATCAGCCCTAAAAAGTTTTATATCACATCTAACATTTACATTATAAAACTTCACTAATTGACCATAATGTCTAAAAGTAAGGTTAAACATACTGAATTTTATAGCTTCCCCCTTACCAACTATTATGTTGGTCTATTTTAAGCTCTCAATTGGGTAAAAGTCTACTATATTACTTTGCCTATCATAATTACTTACATCTATGTTACAATTAGCTGACACCACTGTTTCTACTTGCTAACTGTTAATTGTAGTGTTTCCTATATCATCAGACTTTATTTCAACGGACGGCATACCCTTCTAATTATAAAGTGTGAAGCCATCCTAACTATTTTTGAGCTATAAATTACCATTGATAGTTGTATTAGATGAATTTAATGTAATCTAACCATCTCGTAGGTTTATACCTGCCTTACCCACTTTTAGTTCTATTTCCTCTGTGGACTGTTTAATCTATGACTCAATGACATAGTTAGTACTATTAAACTTATGTATCACATCTCCATCCTCTACCATTATCTGTGCAAGATATACAGTAGGTTTAGAAGTTTCAAATACTAACCTAAATGTTTTAGCACTTCCCTTGGTTTCATTGAAGGTTAAGTAATACCTATTTAATTCTTGGTTAATTGGTAATGTACTGACTTGTACGTCTTTTATTTTAAAGGATTCTTCAATAGGGAACGTATAATTAGTGTCAAGTGGTGAATTGTCATATTGATATATCTTTAATCTGATTTTAGAAGGGTCTTCACCAGTGAATTTGTCAAACGATACAGTATATTTACCACTTACATTAGCAAATATAGGTGAAACTAATTGATGGTCAAATTGAAATGCTGGTTGCTCATTAATATATTTATGACCACTCCAACCAACACCAGTTCCAGTACCACTCAATACGTTTACACCTTTTATACCTTTTACCTAACTCTTTAACTCATTGGATGTTTGGGTTAATGTGCTGACACTCTTCTCTGTTGTAGCTACCTTACCATTTAACTGATTAATGGTTGTAGTATGTGAAGTTACAGTAGTTTGTAGCCCATTGGCAGTCTATTCTACTTTAGTTAATTTGTTAGTGTTTTGCTTAACTTTACCATCTAAAGCATTTACCTTCTATGTATTACCTTGGATAGTAGAAGTAATCTAATTTAACTTAGTATTAACATCAAAAACTGTTGCAGATTCAAGCTTAATAGGTAATGTAAATGTATCAACTATATCACCACCTTTATAAAGTGTGATTTGTATTGCCTAACAGTTTACATCATACTTAGTGTTAATGTTAGCTATAAACTTACCACTATTGTCTATATTAATTTGATTTAGTACATTGGAATTGCTGTAATTCCATTTCACCACATTAGCAGCAGTTTTTGATGTACCCTTCTTTGCTACACCAATAGAATGTTCTAATACACCTAATTCCAAGTGTATTTTAAGATTCTTATTGATATCAACTAAAGCTGTTGAATTTATATCATAAAGGGCAAACGCTTTATTTGCCCTTTTTATTGAAAAAGTCTTCTATGCTAACATATTAATTTAATTCCACACAAAAACCTGTCTAAGCACCAGCTAACAAATCAGCTGATGTTAAGTTAATTTTATAGTATTGGTCAGTGGCACTAAATGGAGCATCTTTATAACCACTTGTACCCCAAGTTGTATCTAAATTGTTGTTAGTTGAGTACCTGCTCACCCTCATTTTATGTGCATTTAAAAAGGCTACTTCCGTTATATATATACCACCTTGAAGCACCTTAAACCACACTGGCAAAGTACCACCATCTATCATACCATCACCTTGTGGCTGAAATATAGCAATGTCATAAGGGTCTGTACCATCATATAAAGTATATGTAGTTGAAACTGTCTTATTATAGGTAGCACTTCCACTATCAGTGTCCTTTATACTGCATCTAAAAACCCCTACATTGGTTATGGCAGAAGCAGGAACAGTAATTGTATTGGTTGTAAAGTTGCTTACACCATAGTTAGTAGCAGTACTAAGAGTTTTCCATTGGCCATTTACAAGCATATCCCAAGTATATACTACATTGGTTGTGTCTATATCTCCACCTCTCCAAAGGTCACAGTGTATTTGAAGTGTCTTGGTACTATTAACGAAAGTGTCTCCCAATGGGGCATAGGCTATGGCCAATATATTGGCACCAGTATTCTCTAACTTTGATATATTGATAGAAGCAGTAATAGGTGTCTTGACTAATGAAATTGGTTCTGTATAAATGGCGTCACATTTAATGGTGATACTATTGCAATTGTCAAGATTTACTTTTAACTGCTGTTTTACACCTCCAACAACGGGAGTAAGTTTCTATGTTGCCACAGCACCGTTTTCTCTATTTACAGTCCAAATGAAATTGCTAACGTGTGCTATCTAATCCCCACTTAAACCACTTATAAGCAGCATTGGTGTAATGGTCATTGGTGTTTGAGCATAGTTAGGAGCATAAGCCTTGGCGTCCTTTTGATATATCTGTGTTAATGCCTTGTCAGTTTGCAAAGAGAATGTAAGGGTTTTACCGTTTACAATTCGTTTAATGCTGAATGTCTTCTATGAAAGTATATTTGCCATTATTAAATTTGAATAGTTTTTATTATGTTTTTATTTTCCTCATCCATAAATTTACAAATGAAAGAAGTATCACCGTTTAAATCGTCATAGGTAATGTGTAATGTGTTTCCTATGTTTATATGTGTACCGTCCCAAGCAACATCACCTTCTATGTACTCACTTTCTCTATACCAAATAAATCTATTGGAGGGTAAGGTATCTGTTATATCAACTTCGTCAAACCATACTTTGATTATAAAGGTAGCTTTCCAATTGGTCTACCCCTCCCTCACCAAAGAAAGTGCTACCAGCAGTACTAAATGCTTCAACCCTATAACCTGAATGACTAACCTTTACGCCAGTATTCTTATTATTAACCCACCAATATTCATCTTTTATGTATGGGGCATTATCTTCAGCCTTTTCCTCTATATACTATTGTATGGTCTCTCCGTTCTCTACCTTGAAATCACCTCTGAACTTATTACCATTGGCAGCAATCACATTATATTGATGGTTGCTTAGGTTAAATTCATTGATACCTTTATATTGCACTAAAGACGGTGCTTCCACTGTTGCATCAGGTGACTTATATGCACTAAGTATGATTGCTGATTGCCTTTGCAAATCATTTCCTCTATAACCAAGTTGTGACAACTCATCACCTACTGAAGGTATTGAAGAACCATCTTTAATAGAATCTGACAAATCAATATAATGGTAATCTGCATCATCTATTTTTGTAGTACCAACACCATTTACAAGACGCCAGTAGTACTTATATTGATTTGCATTGAAGGTCATACATATTGCCTAATCTTGGGTTAACCATTGATTAGTGATAGACCTTTTGCCATCAGAAGATTTCCAATAACATCTATAATCTCCGTTGATTTGCTTTTCTACCTTGTCTATTTTACAGTTGGCTTGGGTTAATATCAAAATACCTCCAACACTCTTCATCTCATCTATTATAAGTTTGAATAAATGAGCTTGCTTTGTTACTGTTAAATTCTCTACTGTTATATCACCACCTAATATAGTCTTTATAGTAGCTTTTACTGCTTCCAGTGATTCTTTTACATTTAAACTATTGGTATCAATTTGCTTGGAAGTGATATTTTCTATATCACCTTTTTTTGATGTGATTGAATCACTTTTTATATTTCCAGTAACAGAAGCATTATTAATATTAATTGAATCACCTTCAATATTACCCTTTGCATATATATTACCAACTTCCTTAAGGTCTCCCTTTATATCCTTTGTATCATCAAAATACTAACCCCATAACCTATGTGGCTCAAATGAAGACCCCTCATAGCTGTTAATGATGGTGTTAGCTAACTTACTATCACCAATGGAATTACCTTTTTTTGATTTGGTATATTGTTCAATCTTAATCATATTTCTTTTAATACTAAATGTGTCTTATTTTCTTTTAAATCAGTATTAATTGATTGCACGAAGAAAGACCTATTTAACACCTTACTAATATAAATATCTTTGAAATTTATATTGTTATGTGCATCCATTTCTAAAATTAACTTTGGCTATGAATACTCATTATAATAGGCATTTATATAGTGTTCTTCTGCTTTAGCTGTTTCGTCTGTAGTAGCATTATATATACTTAATATAGGCATATTAGTTGAACTATCTATTACTGAATTTAAGCAAACCTTTGGTTCTAACCCATTTTCAATGTATTCTTGAGTGGTTAACTAAGTCATAAATTTAAACTCAATATCATCTTTAGTTGAAATGAATCTATCAGTTTCAGCACTGCAATATATTATATCTTTCTTCTCTCCAATGATATCACTGTGATTTGATTTAATCTTTGCTTCAAAATCCTTTATGATTATATTTTCTACATTGGCCAATATAAACTTTGTATTGGTAGTCCATTTAGTATGCCTGAAGAATGTGGGGTGTCTTCTTGTAATATTATCCCAAGTTGTATTTACTGGGCCCAGTATTTTAAAGGTTAGCTTTCCAACCAATGCGTCACTTCTATTGATTGGTATTGCTGTTCCTTCTGCATCCACATTCATTTCATAGCTTAAAGTGTTTTGTATTGGAAACTCTGTACCTATTATATAATCACCTATCTTTGGATTAACACCAAGGCTGAATGTGGTTTTCTTCTCTCCATCTATTATAGGTTCTTCTCCAATCTTAACCCATTTAAAAGAAGAGTTGCCATACTCGTCTATATCAGTTTCTATACATCTCTTATCACCAATTATAAGCTCACACTCTAATATTGGCACCTTGCTAAACTTATCAGAACCATCACCAACAGTACTATAGTTATACTTTAATGTAGGTATTGCTCTCTCTTGAGTGTATGGTGCAAGGTTAGTACCTTCTTTAAGATAGTGGGAAGGGTCTTTGTCTTTTATAGTTGTGGGTGTATAGAATTTACGAGTATAATAAAAGTCTTTATTTTTACCGTGTACTACATTAAGTTCTCTGCCGTGTTCTGTTCTTTTTACACCATTTTCAAAGCATTCTTGATATGTTCCCCCTCTCCTAAGTACATTGCTTGAAGATTCATATACTATTGGTTGAAGCAGTATTTTGCCACTAAAAATCAAATAGTTTGTGGTATTGTCATCAATAGGTGAATATATGGCTGAAGCGTTGTCTCCATTATATTCAATCATTCCACTATGTTCCATCAATTCATTGTCACTTGGGCAGTGTCCGCTTTGAGAGTGGTCTTCATTACCATTGACGGAGATATAAAGGTAATTGCTCATATTGATTTTTGATTTCAATGAGTTGTCATTTGCATCTGTTTCGTTCTCCACATTACCAAAGCTAAGCATTGCTGGCGTCAGTCTGTTTTGCTGTATATATTGTGCTATTTCCCATTGTGTTTTGCCTTCAAAAAGGTCAGATACCAAGGTTTTATTTTTACCATATAGCTTCCACTTTGTAGAATCCATCACTTGCAAATACCAATCATAACTGTTACCGTGGTCAGCATTGAATGGTCTTCCTTGAACCATATCATTAATAGCATTATTAGCCCTATTTCCATCACCATTTCCAACATACTCACTACAGTACCTTTGCTTACTATCGAATTTTGAAGTTAAGCTACTTTTATCTAACGGGTTCTCTATTATATCTTCTAAATTTTCTGTTTCACACTTCACTTGAATCTAATTATATACATCAGCTATGGTTATAGTTGTATCATCAGAAGAGTGAAAAGAACCATTTATATTAATGGTTTGTGGATTAACTGTTTTGGTTGAACCATCAGTAATGCAGTACCATTGGTTAGTCTTATTTTTGATAGTAGCCCAATCATATATATAGAAATCTTTACCCTCTTGAACAATATGTAGATTAAGATACTGTAACATCTAATTCAATATTTCCTCTTCCGTCCATATATCATCAAAACCATCACCAAAAAGGTAAGATTCAGCAATGCTTAAATCTTCAAAAACTGTTTTTTCTTTACCTTTTGTTAAACCCTTTGACAAATCATAATATATCTTTCCTCCAAGTGGTTTAAATATACCGTCCAATATGTTTTTAAAAGACACTACGTTAGCTGTTGATTTAATCTATTTATAGTTCTTTACGGTGGTCTTCTTATAGTTATAGTATTGCAAGGTTGACAATGAATCAGTACAGTTTATACTAAACTCATCAATACTGTTTACAAAAGGTTGATTGAATGTAGTTGGTTCTACGAAACCATTAAAGACAGTATTAACACCATCTGTTATAACTACTGCTATGTTTCTGCTGTTAAAAGCAAAGAGTTTATCACCAATATAACTATCTGTTACTAGGTTTATAGTAGCATTCTTTTTGATGATATGAGTAAAGGTATTTTCAATGTTAGTTTCTATAGATACGGGACTGCCAGCAAACTGTAAGCCCCTATTACCTATAGTTATAGTTTTATTAAAGCCATTGTCATTCCTCAAAGTAAGAGTATATAACTTGTTTTTTATGTCTCGAAATTGGCCTGTTAGTATCATATATTTTTGTTTACTTTACCTTTTATACCTTTATAATTTTTTAAACTGCCATATATGTCAGAACCTCTAAGCTTAAATGATACTGTCTGTGTACCACCTCCTACAGCCCCACCTTCATCTAACAAGTTGAAGAGATTCCTTTGTTGTCTTCCGTTAAGTATCATTTCACCAGCGTTTACCTTTGCAGTTAACATATCACCGTGAGTATTTCCACCAGTTATAATACCACCGTTAGCAAAGCTACCCATACTCTTTACTTGACTGACCATTGCAGCCAATTGAGTAGCACCAAGGGCAGCAAAAGCAACCCAAGCCCAAGGACCTAACAAGGCAGCTTGTGACGTAGCAGTGGCATAGCCCTGAATCATAGTAGCAATGGCTTGAGCCATCATTCCTGCTATATTTAATTCAGGAATTTCAAAGCCTTGACCAATCATTGATAGACTGCTACCAAAAGAATTTAGGGCGTCAGTGGCGGAATTTAATTTTGCTTCCACATTTGATTCTATGTTTAACTTAATTGGGTCTATACCTATTTGCTCCAACTATGTTTTTATGTCTTCTATCTGTTTGATTGCAGTGTCTTTGTCAATTATACCCAACTGTCTTTGCTTGATGATAGTATCAATCATTGACTGTGCATTGTCAAACGAATCTAACTTGTTTTGATTTTCGACTGTTACCTTTTTAACCTTGATAGTGGTAAAATCACTAATGTTGTCAATACATTCTTGCAAATCATTAACTTTAGTAATGAGTTTTAACCTAGTGTCAATAGTTAAATTTTCGTTGGTTAGCCTTTTTTGTATGTTGTTTTTTTGCTCATTTAAGTCAGAAATAGAACCATTGGCATATCCTTTAACTTCTTTTGATTTAATAGTTTCTTCTAATTTTGCTCGTTCTTTTACTAACTTGTTTCTTTGTGTTTCCGTTAGGTTTGCATTCTGAAGAACATCATTTATGCCTTTAATTTGTTTCTCATAATCTGTTATAGAACCTAATTCAAATCCTCTGTTTACGTCTTCTATCTTCCGTTTCCAAAAATCAATATCTTTGGCCACTTCTTTAAATTGGTCTGAATGCACATCTAAACCATTTAACTTTTGCTGCAATACCGTTACATTCTCTTGCATTTCTTTTAATGTATTGGCGTCAGCATTGAATGTAGCCTTTTTTGTGGAATCTGTTTTAGAAGTGTTTTTAGTGGAAACAGTTTTATTAGATTTGTTTGAATGTGCTATTGCAGGAACCTTTTCTAACTCTTTAGCCATAAGATTAACCGTATTGTTAGCTTCAGACTATAACCCCTATAACTGTTTCTAAAACCCCTATACATATTTATTTCCGTCACTCTTGCCAGTGTTATATATATCAGCACCTTTTTGGCTGAAGACCCATTGGCCAGCACTGTTAACACTTCCATATCTGCTATTTTTATAAGTGTTATCATTTATGGTTTGACCAGCAGTAACCTTTGGTTTAGAAGCAGCTTCAGCGGTAGCCTTTGCTTGCTACGTGTTAATCTTCTCTATTAATTCTATTTGCTTCTTGTAATTCTCTGTAAGCTTTGCTAAGTAGGCAGCAGCCTTAGCCCTTGCCATAAAGCCTTGAACTACTGCATTAGTATTTTTGTTAAACGAATCTTCTACAGAGTTAACACCATTAACAGCTATACCTAATTCCTCTAACTTGTTTTTATTTTCTTCTATCCATTGTTTTTTTTGATGTGTTGTTGATAGTGCCTTCCACTGTGCTTTTAATTGGCTATAACTAGTCATTAAGCTAGCGAAAGAGTTGGATAGAGTGTTAGTAAAGGTATCTACTGATTCTTTTGTGTTGTCTATTGCTTTCTTATGCTCTTCTTCTGCTTCTGTTGATTTACTTGTGGCAATACCATAAGTGAGTAATGCACCAGCACCAATGAGAAGCAAACCAGTGAAATCACCTAACAAAGCTTTGCCAATTGCTTTCGTTACATTCCAAGTCTTATTAGCCAAATTATTAGCAGCTGTGGCAGCTGTATTAGCCACAGTTCCAACGGTATTTGTCGTGGTTGCAGATGTGTTGGCAGCAGTTACTATCTATTTTAATTTCAACATTAAGATACTGTCTTTGTTAAGTGTGTTAGCCAATGACTGCACACCGTTAAGAATGCCTAATGCACTCTGTACCTTTAATATAGCTCTTTCTACATCTTCATTTTTAGTGCCTAACAATCCCATTACACCAGTTGCTATAGTGGCAGCTCCTGCTAATCCTTGCATTGCCTATATACCAGCATCCAAATCTGCGGTGTCTGAAGAAAGCAGCCTAGTAGCTTGGGTTGCATCACCAATGGCGTCTTTATACTCTCCTGCCTTTGCTGCCATCTTGGTGAAAATTTCAGTATTATTGAGACCGTCAAGATTCATCTAAGCCATTGTAGTCTATAGTTCCCTTAGCTTTCTCTTTAAGGGTGCTGATGATGATTCAATACGTTGAAATCTTTCTGCTATCTAATCTAATTTACTACTAGCATTTCCAACTGTATTCAGTTCCTATTTTACTTTACTTAGTGTTCCAGTTAAATTGTCCTCCGCTAGGAATTTTACTTTATAATCACTCATTTTTTATATTGATTTTATAATATTGGTCAGCTTCCCTTTTTAATCTTTCTATTTCTTCTTTACTTATAGTTGTTTCTTCTTCTTCTGATTCTTCTTCCTTTTCCCAATGAAACTTGACTATATCAGTAAATGACAATTTTCTTTTACTATTGGTTTGAGCTATAAGGTAGGCTATAAGTCTGCTACTTTCCCACTCGTCTTTATGGGCATAGTATTGATATTTCATTATAGCCCTTACCTCGTACATTTCCATTTCATCTAAAACATAGTTAGGCGGAAAGTGCAGCTGTAAAACCAATATGGAGTATAATTCAGATATACTTAACTTTTTTTTTCGTTGGAAGAATCATCATTAAATATTGCATCTTTCTTTAATGCTTCTTCGTTTATATTGGTCAGCTGTTTTAACAAAGTTGAATCAGAATCCAATGCGTCTATAAACTCATCCCAATCTAATACATTGTCTTTGTTATTGGCCAAAATCAAGCAATAAAAGAATATATAATTGTCAAGCAATGACTTTATAGCAAAGGGTTTATGCGTAATTTGCTCGAAAATAAAAAGTGCTCTGATAGTGTATTTAATCTTATAATCTTTATTATTAATCTTGATTGTCTTCATTATATAAATATCTTTTCTTGTTTTTTAGTATAAAAAAATAAGTCCCTATATCTTTAACTAAGGTATAGGGACTTATATATTTTGATTAGTGCTGTGATACTTTAGTTAAAGCTCCTACACCAGTAAACTATACTGTAAAGGTGGCATACTCACCATTAGGTGCATTAAGTTCTAATGACGTAATAGTAGCTTTACCACTATACTTAGGAGCTGTACCAGCAGTCCAACCGCTTTCAGGTACTTCTGTTACCTTCTCTGTCTTAACACCAAACACCATATCGATTGGCTCCATCTTGACCATTGCATCAAAGAGTGCATCATAAGTAGTACCAGCGTCACCAGTAGCACTAAAAAGGTTTTCTGATTGACCAGCCCAGCTAAGGTTTGATACTTCACTGGAAGCCCAAGCACCACCTCCTTCGTCCTTGTTACTTGTGTCTTGAGTTTCACCATTGATTGAAAGTGAATGAGATGTGGCAAGTGCAATAGATTTGCCACCAATGAACATCATAAGGTCTCCACCTTTTATTTTTTTGTTAGCCATTGTTTATTTCTATTTTAAAATTTAAATTTTGTATAAAGGTATTGTCTAAAAATTCCTCTGAAGCGTCTTCTAAAACTATATCAGAAATGTCAATATCAGCCAATACCCCTTCTTTATGTTCTAATGATTCCCTTACCAACTCTGCTATTTCTATTCCTTCTTTATATGTTTCAGTAGCTATATAAATTTCTATATTGGCTGTTTCGTCTGTGTAATCCTTATTATCACCTTGATATAATCTACTTCGTCTGTATATGATAAAGGGAAAAGTGGTTGTCTAATCAGCAATCAATGGGTAAATCTTCTTCCCAACTATTTTAGTTAATTTACTATTTTGCTGAAGCAACTAATATATAACTTTGCCAATTTGTAAACTGCTAATCATAATTCTTTATCTAAAACTTTTTCTATAGCTTCATATATTGGTGTTTCGTTGTTTCTTGCCTTCAAGAAGAAATGTTTGGGTATTATTATACCCCTATACCCACCGTTACCTTCTCTTTTAATATGATGTGAATCAATATAACCACTTACATTATGACCTTTGGTATATCTGTGTTTTGTACCCTTCTCAAAGAATTTCAACCTAAAATCACCCATTATATTAACTGAAATTTCTTGGCATACATTGTCTCGCTTAATATTAACTCCTTGCATTAAGGTTCTTCCGTTGAATCTTGATGGAGAATTAACCCTAATATTAGTTTTAGTAAGCTCATTCTATGTTTCCTTTTTAAGGGCTTTAGCACCCTCATATAAAGCCTTCATTATAACTTCGCTTCGTCTTGTGGAATCTATTTTTGAAAGCATTTCTTCAACCTAAGAACGGTCTACTTCTACTATATTACTCATTTATTAACTCTGTTACTATACGTAAAAACTGTTTACCTTTATCATACTATAGGCTTAGGATTCTGTATTTCTTACCATTCCATTCAATTCTGTCTTTCTCATCTATCTTATGGTAATACCTAACCGTAAAAATCTTGCTATAATTGAAAACAATCTCTTTATTTTCGTTAGTTCTATTTCCTGAAACAAACTGTACAGCTGCTTTAGTCCTTATAACTTCGTTCCAATGTATATCATTGCCACCAAAACCATTCTAATCAATTGTGGGTCTCTCTACTGTTATGATTTCGTTTAATCTACCACTTTCCATAATTTACCCTCCAATTACATTACATCAAAATTTCGATTTAAATTGATAAGGTACTTATATGTATAAGGAACTTCATTAATTGAACTATATGTTGTTGTGTCCCTATTGTTATATAAGTTCCCAACTAAAAGAAGAATAGATTGCATAACGGATGGGGGCAATGCACCCCCATCAATCATATCTTTAAGTTTTATATTGGAATTCTTTTCAACAGCATCTTCAGCCACCTATATCAATTGAATGATATAGGAATCATCATCAGTGAAACTATCGTCTATATTGAGATGTTTTTTAGCTTGATTTAATGCTATATACATTATTAATTCTTTTATAATTACTTAATTACCTTCTTTGCAAATGCTTCATTCCTGCGTGGCTTAGCGTCAAAGTAAGCATTAATCACCAAACGTACTTTACCATTAGCAGCTTGTGTATATGGGTCTACTGTCAAATCAATACCACCCCACTGGCCAATGACATAATCAGCCCAATTACCAAGTACAAGACCCTTTGGAGTTACAGAATTAGTTGAAAGTACCTTTATACCATCAACTTCGTCACCACTCATAATATAACCACTAACAGCATTCTTAGTGTCTTTTAAAGTAGTCTTCAAAGCTGCCTTTGTGGCAGGACTAACTAAAAACATAAAGTTACCACTTACATTCTTTTCTTCTAAAGCTTGCTCCATTGCTACAATTGAAGCGAAATCAACAGCAGCATTATCAGCCACAACACCGTTGAAGAGACCTGCAGGCTGTTTGGTAGAACCAACTTCCTTGCCAAGAATTGTAGATTCAAGCTTCTCACTGATAGCACGTACAATGTCATTTCTTAGCATTTGCTCTGCTGAAACAGAATCTTGTATTAAGAACTGCTTGGAAATGTCAAGATAGGCTGTAAGACGCTTTGGCTCAAGATTAACCTCACTGAATTTACCAGCACCATCAGCAGCTGCACTATTTTCATCAGCCCAAGCTACATTAGAACCATCATAAACTGGAATTGATACATTGCCTACCAAACCACTCATATAAGTAGCACCAGCAGCAGTAAGTACCAAGTTATTTCTTAATGGTTCAAGAATGTTTAATTTGTCTTGAGCTACCACTTCTTTACCATCAGTTGCAGCTGTAGCCTTTATATCAGCTCTCTCTTCAATTGGTAATACAATCTGACCACCATATGACTATCCTGCCTTACGCATTTCTTCAATGCCTTGATTTACAACCTCTTGGCTTCTTTCGTCTAAGTTTCTGTTATTTGCAATATCATTAATTGCTTTCAAAAGAGAAAAATTTTTCATTGTTTTTCTAACTTCTTTATTTAAATTCTTAATTTCTTTTTGTTTTTCTAAATCCAAGTTTAACTTTCTTAGCTCTTCCTTGGAATCTTCTATTTCCTGACAAATGGAGTTATATTCATTCGTTTCATCCTCTGTTAGTTTTCGTTTCTCTGATTCTCCATTTGCTAAAACTGCATTAGCTTTGATTGTCAATAGCTCAATTTTATCAGTCAGTTCTAAAGTATTCATTACTATAATTTTGATTTTAGATTTTTATAATAGTCTTCTAATTCTTTTGCTTCTTTGTTTTTAAGTATATCCAATCCCCTTGTATTTACAGTAGTTTGGTTATAGGCAGCTTGGTAAACTGGTGACACGTCGTAAATGCCTTTAATTTTCTTTACGGTTCTTATACAATCTCCGTTGTCATTTCGTTTCCAATCGTCTTCACCACAAATAAAAGTAAAAGAAGAAGTTGTAATATCACCCCTCTTTATGCCCTCTAACAACTCATCACCTAGGACTGTATTAGGTGCTTCAAATTGGTAATATAGACCAAAGTTGTCAATCTTTAACTTCAATGTACCTGAACCCTTGCAATATTTTGCTAAAAGTCCTCTATCAACGTTATGATTAAGCACACACAATACAGTAGAATCATTTATAATATCATTTAACGCTGTTGGCTCTATAATTTCATAGAACCCCCCTAAGTCGTTTGAAAGCTAATTGAAAACAATTGCATAACCTTCAACTCTTCTTGTATCTTTGGTTAATCCTACAAAATCTGTATTTCTAATTTCCCTCATTCTATATTATATATTTATAAATATTAGATTAATTAAAAAAAGTCTAATTTAAAGAAATTATTTTTTTGATTCTAATATTATATTTTCTTTTTCTTCAACCTCTTCTGTTGGTGTTTGATTCATCTTCTTCAAACTCATCATATTAACTTGTACGTAGGTTTCATTACCATCTTCCAACTGTGGCAAGTCCAAGTCTCTTCTAATCTCGTTTGGTGTAATAGCTCCTATTTGGAAGAGTGTGTTATAGTAGTTTGCTAATGACTATTTGTCAGCCCTCAAAAGGGCAGCCGTATCAAACCTAACATCTATGCTTTCTCTCTCTGACGGTTTATATAACTTTCTTTCAAATTCTTCTTCAAACTTCTCTAAAAGTGGTTGTAATGTGTCTGTCAAAAATGCCAATTGCATCTGCTCAATGGTGTTATAACTGCTCTTTGAAAGGTCAAATGCCTTTACTGGTGATACACCAAAGAATCTACATATATCAACCACATTGTATTGCCTTGACTCAAGTAGTTGGGCATCAGATGGATTAACAGAAATGCTTTGAAAACTTAAATCTGCATCAAGTATAGCAACTCCATTTGGGTTACCATTGGTGCTAAATGCTTGATTCCAACTGTTCTTTAATGTTTTCTTCTTCTCCGTTGTGAGTGGTGCATTAGCCTTTAAAATACCAGCCAAGTTTCCACCACCTTTAAAGAAACCAGCAGCATTACCTTCACTGTCACTTGCAATTTGAAGGGTTTTCTTTGCATAACTTAAAGTACTGACCCCCTCATAGCCATCAACAGTATAGTTAAGAATGTGTATCATATTGCAACTTTCTATTAGTTGATTCATTCCCACCACACTATACTTAAGCTCATCTCCTATATGTATTGGCTTGTGAATGGTTACGTTGCCACTAGGTATATAGTGCAATGCAATACAGTTACCTTTTGAATCTCTTTCAATGAGGGCATAAGCATTACCATTAAGAAGCATTGAAGACATCATCAAAGAAATGAAGGTAAACCTTGTCATATTTTGGTTGGGGGTTCTACTCAATACACTATATGTACTGTGTTTTGTGTACTTGGTTTTATAACCATTTTTGTCTAATCTAAACGGTTCTAATGGCAGTTGGGCTGCACTAGAAGCAATTACATTAACACATCTATAAACAGCACTTAAAAGCATTGCCTTGTCTTCAGCATATATTGAAGAACAGTTATAACCAAGGTAATCACCAAAGATGTTTGCTCCACTTCTCTCTTCTTTTTCCTACTTTTTCTACCAAAAAAATCTCATTATATATTTGGTTTTTGCTCTTATTTTTTTAACGTATATATAAATATTAATTACATTACAAAAATATCATTTGTGGCTGTAGGGTAATCAAGATACATTCCTAATGCTTGTATCATTGCTATCACACCATCAATCTTATTGTTTTTTGAAGCCTTAACAGGTTTACAATTGCTGTTCCAATCTTCTTTTAGTGTTACATTCCTAAAGCACCACCTTGTAATATCATTATTATCAATTTTTACCTTACCACTTAAAATCAATCTCTCTAACTCTTTCGTTGGTTGATTGAAATTCCCTATACTTTGGCTATATTCCTCTAAAGGCAAACCTTGCTCTACTCCATTAATTGCAAACTGTGTTGCATTCCAGCGGTCGTAGGCTACCTTATATATCATCACCTTTTGCCTATTTTTGATTAAGTCCTTTAATATATAATCATAGTCAACCACATCACCACTTGTCAAATTCAACATACCTTGATTATACCATAGTTTATACATCTCTTTATTGGGACTTTTCTTTAAGCAACTTTGTGGCAAGTAGTAATCTGTGTGAAAATAATATATACCATCCTTTGGTAACATATAACTAACTGCTGTTAAGTCACTTGTTGAACTTAAATCAATACCAACATAGCAAATTTCTTCCGTATTGAAATCACTTATATTAACCTTTATAGAAGACTTATGTATATAACTGTCTGGAATCCATACATCAACACTATCACACCATATATTAAAGCTTTTGGTCTTTACCCCAACCTCTTCTGACGGGTTGTTTTTTGCACTTACTACTTGCTCTTTCAGGTATTTTGGTGTTACTGTTATGCCTAAATTTGGTGCACATTTTATCCAATTTGATTCATCTGACCAATCATCATCATCATCAAGTGAAAAAATGGCTATAAACATTGAATCATCAGTTTTCAAATGGTTTAGCACATCTATAGCAGTGGTTCTTAATTGGTAGCAAGGCAATGTCTTGTCAAAACCAGCTGTAGTTATAGTACAAAGATGTGGGTTGTCTCTCATACCCATTGATGATTTAATAACATCCCTTACCTTACTGTTTTTAGCACTATGGTACTCATCTATTAGTCCAAAAGAAGCATTAAAACCATCTAACTTTGAATCATCAGCTGCAAAAACTTTAAGCTTGCTATTATTGGCATTTAAGGTTATAGTATCTCTATATATCCCCATTATTTTACCTTTTGGGTCTAACTGTTTTGCGAAATTTGAACAAAATTCAAATGCAATCTTGGCTTGCTTTTTGCTATTGGCTGCCAGGTCCACTTCTGCACCGTCTTCACCATCTGCAATCAAGTAATACAAACATAAAGCAGCAGCTAGGGCGGTTTTACCATTCTTTCTAGATACTTCTATATATGAGCTTGTAAACCTTCTTGTATTGGTGTCTTTTCTATAGAATCCAATAATGTTTGCTAGGATAAACTGCTACCAAAACTCTAAAATGAACGGTTTTTGTGATGATTTACCTTCAAAGTGGGATAGCAATTTTATAAAGGCTATAGCCCTATCAACCTTAGCTTCATCAAACAGCAAGTCTGGCCTTTGCAAGTCAGACTTAAATCGTTGGCAAGCCAAGTACATCAGCTTCCCTACTTTTATTTTCCCGTTTAATACATCATTTGCATATTGAATATATTGTTTCACTTTTTTAAGAATTTAAACAATGCTGATTCATCTTCATCTGAATCTGTTAATATATTTAATTTCTCTCTGTCTTTAGGTGTCAAACCAAACTTTTCAAAGAGTTTTGTAATTTGGATTTGAGCATCATTCATAATTTTTATGGATGGATTGGGGATGTTATTACCCCTACTTCCTATTGAACTTATACCGTTTTCAGTTATATCTTTTAATGCCATCAAGTAAATTTGATAGTTGGTTGCTAACAAATTCAAACCAATCTCGTCAACTTCCTTTATTTTTTCCTCCTTGTTTAGGAAATCTACAACCTTGTTAATATAGCTGTTTACTTCTTTCTGAAGCTTGATTGGCAAGTTATATTTATATTTCATTTTGTTTTCCTCTCTATGCTTTTCACATTTATGAAATCTTGATAATCTAACCAAAATTGCTCATCCTCTAATTTGTGTTTATAAGCTACTATTGAAGCAACATTGGTTAACATCATAATGTATTTAGTTAGATTATATAGTTTCTCTTTGGTATTCATAGTTTAATGCTAAAGTTAGTTACCTTGCTAGGATTTGAACCCAGACTTAGAAGGTTAGAGCTTCCAGTGCTGACCATTACACCACAAGGCAATTTATATTTATAACTATAAATATCACCTACTTTTTAAAAAGTTAATATTTTTCAGGATATTTCTTTTTCATTGCTTCAACTTCCTTCTCAAGATTTAAACCATAGGTAGTACCATTTCTATGTAAAAATGAATGACATTGTTTGCATACACTAATCAAATTGTCAACGTCAGTTAGCTTGTCATATATTACTGCTTTGTCACTATAATGAAATGGTGAATCCTTATGGTGTACATCCTCTGCTGGTGTTAATTTCCCATTCTGTTGACAAATCTCACATAATGGGAAATGCTTGATATAAGCATCCCTTAAGAGTTTCCATATATAACTATTATAACTCTCTGACCTTCTTTGTTTGTTTCTATTTATATTTGATTTCTTTTTGGCTTTATATAATGTTGGCATTGTTTTCTTTTAATAATAAATATCAAGCAAAAATCAAAATGACTAAGGTGGGGAGAATGCAATTATACTTTCATTGTCATTTCTATAAAAGCTGTGTATTGGTATATGTTTTCCTCTCCTTGGTGTTATGTTACTTAACACTTCTGCAATCTGTTTTAAGGCTTGTTTACGTGTTATATATAATGTACAATTTAGGGTGTGGCTAAGGTCTATAACTCTTATGTTTATAATCTTTCTTCTTGAAGTCCTTTGAACTTTAGCAGTACTTTTTGCTAACCTATATTCCTCTTCAAATTCAGTTATATAGTTATAAGCTGTCTTCCTTGAAATGACAATATCATTGTCAGATAGGGTCATTATAAGTTCATTGGCAGTCATATTATATGTGTATAATGCCTTTGCAGCTTGCTTTTTACTTGTAATTAAGTTATTTTCTTGATATACTCTTTTAAGTGTTTTCCTATCACATCCTATCTTTTGAAGGTTCTCATTGAAGGTTAATGTGGTGTCAATCTGATTGAAGATGTTCTTTCTGTTTTCTATACCCCTTCCAATGGCTACAATCTTCTTTTTTTCTTGAGTTGAAAGATTTGGATTTGCTATAATCTTCTTTGTGCTGTATGATATTGTGTCAGGGTCTTTGCTGTCAATGTATGATGCAATGTTATATAATTCCTCTTTTGTGATTTCATCTTTGGTATTATCAATGAAATGTAACATCTCCATTACCAAGCAATATAATATACCTCCAAGGTCAAGATTCCCTTTGTGTAACGCTTTTTGAACCATTCCAAGACCAAGCAAGTTCTTTCTTCTTTGTTCACCATCTCTTAAAAGCCTTGGTACAATTCTTCCTTTAATGTCTTTCTTGAATCGTCTGTTTAGCTCTATAAGATTGCCATTGGTAACAGCATAGCCATCTGCATTATAAGCAAAAGAATCTCTGTTTGATTGCATCCATAGGTAATCATTTTGGTGCATAAAAGCAAACTTATCAAGTGGCATTTCATAAAAATCTTTTAATACTTTTTGAAGTAATGGCCCACTGTTTGATGACTTATATTTGGTTATATTGCTTGATTTATAATAAATGCTTGCTTTTTTCTTTATAAAAGATTTTTCTTCTTGGTATGGCCCATAACTGTTGAAATCATTAACACTATAAATTATATCTTCAAATTTAACATTGCAATCCTTGGCATTGCCATAGAAAGCTCTCGAAACTTCCTTGCCACAGTTGTCAATTGTATTAAAATCATAAGATTTCTTAAGCATTGAAATGATTTTATAGTAGATTTCCTCATATTGTTTAATGTCAGTGATTTTCTCATTGAAGAAGTAAATGAATCTATATCTATTACCTTTGCCCTCCAAACCATTGGAAATGGTCTCATAACCTATGGTTGGTTTACAAATGACTTTATCCCAAGCTTCATTAAAGGTAGGGATAGTGGTGGTGGTATTGCTTTCAATGTCAATACCTATATATTGAGCTGAAACGAAATTGGTTGTTTTCTTCTCATTAGCCGTGAAAGTGCCATTGAGAGAGTGTATATTGGTAAAAACATAACCTTGCTTGATTAGCATTAAGAAAGACATAAAATCAACGGTTCTATTTGTGTAAACCATTGAAGGCCAATCAGTCTTAGAAGGTTTGTCTTCAAATTTCTTTGTACTAACTGCTATTGAAATGAAGTGTTTCATAGTTATTAATTAAAATAATTTAACTAATTATTTTTACCTCCATCACTGTTTTTAAAAATGGAACTAACATTTGCAAGTGTTAGTTCCCAATTAGTTAAATTAAATATTAGTACAATGATGAAAGTGTCAGTATCTCTACTAACTATATATAAATATCATTAAAATTTGAAAAAGACCAAAAATGATGATAAAAATATCATTTTTTTAAAAAAGAATCAGCTTTTACACTGATTCCATAGATTTCATATATTGAAATTGCTTGAAAGTAGCTTTATATAAAAAATAAAAAAAGTTAAATTAATTTCAATAGAAATCTTTAATTTAAATTGAAAAGGTACAAAAAAACATATTGAAAAAGAAATATTATTTAAATTATTTTAAGTTAAATTTAACAACTAAAGATTAAACAGTTAATAAAGAATTTGATTTAAGGCTATTTCCTTTCTCTCTAAGCAATTATAATTTAATTTTGGTATAGTTATAAGGTTAAAGGTAAAATAAAGCCTTAGAGAGAAAATATTTGAGTTATATAATTTCTTTTGATTTAATTTGATTACCTAACAATTTATATGGCTTGCCTTGGATGGTAGCCTAATACCAAGTAATAATTTTTGTATTTTTTGGGAAAGACATTGAGATATAATTATTAGATTGTTTTTGTTATATTATTTTTCTTTATCTATTT
>NZ_DATCYK010000087.1:0-3715 GCF_036570325.1 Prevotella sp. | reverse complement strand
GAGGAGGGTGGGGGCGAGGCCCCGTTGTTGGGTTGGGGAGTTGTGAGGTTGGGGAGTTGGTGGGATAAGCGACGTTTATCCCTTTCGATATTCCGTGGGACTTACGCCCACATGTTCCTTGAAATATTTGCCCAAGAAGCTTTGGTTTGAGAAGTGGAGCTCTTGTGCTATCTCCTTAATGCTCTTGGTCGTGTTCTTAAGAAGGTTGCGTATTTCGAGTACCACGTAGCGATCTATCCACTCGTTGGGCGTGCGATGGCTCACGAGTTTTATGGTTTCCGACATGTATTTGGGCGATATACATAGCTGGGCGCTGTACCAACTGACGCGTCTTTTCGAGCGATAATTGAGTTCTACCAACTGTATGAAGTCGCGAAATATCTTGTCGGCCCGCGTGGCTTTAGGCTCATCATTGCTCATGATGTGGTGAAGCGCATTGCTGAGATCGTAGAAAAGGGTCGACAGAATGGCCCTTGCCACCTCGCGACGGAAGTGGTGTGACAGCTCGTCTACCTTGTCCTTAAGACAGTGGTAGTACTTGAGTATCATGTCGGAATCGGCCTGCGTGAGCGTCACGACGGGATGGTTGCGCGAGAAAAGGAAGAGCGAGGAAAGCTCGTGTACGTCGGATACGATTTCACGATAGTAGTCGTACGAAACCAAGAAGGCTATGCCGCTGCAGTCGGGGCTTAACGTGTAGTCGTCGATTACTTGTCCGTTGCCTATGATGAGTATGTCGTTGGCCTTTATTTTGTGCACTATGGTGTCCACGGTGTACTGTGCTTGGCCCTTGGTACATAGCGCTATGAGCAGGCTTCGCATGCGTCGGGGCTGCAAAGGGAATGGTATGTCGGCCACTTCGTCGATGAGTAATAGGTCGTTATCAATGTGGCTGCCTTTGTAAAGTTCGTAAACTGATTCAATTGAAATGGTTTCTAATGTAGACTTATTCATTCGTTTGAAGGGTTTATTCGTAGATAAAATCGACTGCCGATGGCCATACGGCGCCTTGCTCTATGGCCTCGAAGGCTTGTATTTGCCGAGGGTTGAAGCGTTCGTCGCCCCAAATGGCTATGCGACGGTAGAACGATGGGGTGAAGCGAGTTATGGCTTGCTCGTCGGTTTTGCCGTTGCAGCGGTAGCTGTGGCGGCCTATATGGATGGTTTGTCCGGGCCGGGCGTTGCGCAGGGTTAGGCGGAGAGAGCCGTAAAAGCCCGTGCCAAACTCGTAATATACCGTGTCGCCCACTATGTCGAAGTAGTTTTGGGTTCTTATGCGAGTAGGTTTGAGCCGGGGGCGGAAGTCGTCTTCCACGGTGTAACCTGCCCACGGCGAGGCCTTTATCTCCACGGCGGGTTGCCAAAGGGCCATGTCGGCAAAGTCGTCGGTCCACTTATGGGCGTAGCCAAGGCCGTCGATGGTTTCGCCACCTTGGTCGTTGAGGCGACGAGTAGCTGCGTGGCAGAGCCATCCCCGGTCGGCGTTGAGGGCGGTGGTGAGGCCGTCAGGGGTGGTGAGCGTGAGGGTGAGCGATAGTTGGCGACGCTCCGTGCCGGGGCGCAGGGGGCTGTACCATACGGCTATGGTGTTGTGGCCGCGGCGCAGGTAGCGGGTAATGTCGTAGCGAATGGCCTTGGCCGTCGTGTCGCCAAAGGCCCGATAGGGGGCGATGGTGGCCAAGTCGACCTTCCATTTATTGACATAAACGGCGAAATAGCCGGTCGACATGGCGGTAAGGATGGCCCTGCGGGGGCGCTCGGGCAGGCGGTAGGTTTGCTTAAACCATACCTGCGACGTGCTATCGGCCACGGGTGAGGCTATCCAATGGGCGTTAAAGGTTTGGGCCCAACCCGTGGTCAAGCCCTGAAAGAGTAAGAAAAGAAAGATGAAATATCTCATTGAATGGTTTTACTCAGGCCGGGTTTAATGAGGACAGTGCGCTGTTGGCCGTTAAAATTGACACGTATTTTGCCCCGATAGCCCCGTTTGTTGAGGATAACGGCACGCACGACACGTCCTTGTTTCCAGTCAATGCTCACCTCAAAACCGCCTCGGGCGCAGAGACCTTTCACGCTTCCGCTGCTCCATGCGGCGGGAAGGGCCGGCAGGAGGTCTATCTCGGGCATGGCGTTGTGGGCCGTGGCCGCGGGCGAAGTGGCGTTATGGGTGTATCGGCTCTGCAAAAGCATTTCGCAAACGCCGGCCGTTCCGCCGAAATTGCCGTCGATTTGGAAGGGCGGATGGGCGTCGAAAAGGTTGGGGTAGGTACCTCCGTGATAGCGACGGTCGGCCCCTTGGTACTTATCGGGCGTAACATAGCTGAGCAGTTTTTGGTAAATGCGGTAGGCGTTTTCGGCCTTATGGAGCCTTGCCCATAGGTTGATACGCCATCCCGTGGACCATCCCGTGGTTTCCTCGCCCTTGATTTCCAAGCTCCTCATGGCGGCTTGGGCCAGCTTAGGCGTGGCTTCGGTGGTGATATGGTGGCCGGGATATACGCCGATAAGGTGGCTCTGATGGCGATGTTTGAAGTCCCAATCGTCCCAATCGTAGTACCATTCGTTCAAATCTCCCATGTGTCCGATGGTGTAAGGGTGGAGTTCGCGGAGCATGGACTGCAGTTTGGCGGTGAAGTCATCGGCCGTTGAGATGATGGGCAGTGGCGAGTTGTAAAGCTCGGAGTGGGCTTGGAGCGTGTTTTGGAACAGCTCTCTTACGATGGCTAAGTCGGCCGTGCCGCCATAGCAGGTAGTGCCGTGGTAGCCTTGGGGCGTCTTGTATTCGTTCTCGGGTGAGGTGCTGGGCGCCGTTATCCACTTCTTAGGCTGTTTGGGGTTGCGAATGAGCCAGCGGGTCATGAAGTTTGTGGCGCCTTCTAACAAGGGGTAGGCCCTTTGGCGTAGGAAATCTTTATCCTGCGTGAAGGCATAATGCTCCCATGCGGCTTGCGAAAGCCATGCTCCACCCATGTTCCAATTGCTCCATTCGGGGCTTTCGCGCTTTTCGCCCACGGGGTTGGTCATGGCCCAAATGTCGCTGTTGTGGCTGGCGCTCCATCCCTCTTGTATGCCGTAATAGTTGCGGGCGGCGTATTGTCCGTTATCGGCCAAGGCGTCGAGGAAGTCCCATAGGGGCATGGCCATTTCGCTTAGGTTGCTTACTTCGGCCGGCCAGTAGTTCTCTTCTAAGTTAATGTTCATCGTATAGTTGCTGCGCCACGGTGCGACGAGGTAGGGATTCCACAGTCCTTGCAGGTTGGCGGGCACGCCGGGGGTGCGTGAGCAACTGATGAGGAGGTAGCGGCCGAATTGCATGTAGAGCGTTTCCAAGTAGGGGTTGCGCTCTTTGAGGTCGGTATAGGCCTTGAGTTGCTGCTCGGTGGTGCGCTGGTTATCGAATCGGGCGCCCGCCAATTGCAGCGAGAGGCGGCCGAAGAAGCTGCGGTAATCGGCCACGTGGCGTTGGCGGATGGCAGCGAAGTCGGTGTTGACGGTGTGCCATATTGCGTCAGCAGCCTTATCTATATAAGGTGCGCCCTGCGTTACGGGGTGGCGATTATAGCCGTTAAAGGACGTTTCGTTGACGATATAAAGGGTGGCTTCGGTAGCTTTTTCGATGACGAGGTTGCCATTCGATATGGATATTTGGCCATCCGGGCTTGTGGCTCGGGCTATCGTGCAGAAGTGGATGGTTTCTTTGGGGTCGCCGGTGGCG
>NZ_DATCYK010000086.1:0-1926 GCF_036570325.1 Prevotella sp. | reverse complement strand
GGCCTTTTTCTCTCCATAAAAATCATCGGCATTGATGTCGTTGAGCAGTTCCACCCATGCGGCGTCGGCTATCGAGAGGTTAAGAAATCCCTTAACCACGTTAAATCGGGCCACGGCCTTGCAGTTGTTCTCGAGATAGCGACCTATCTCCTCGGCCGTATCCTCGGGCTTTTTCTTGGAAAGTTTCAAGAAAGGAAACACAACCAACGTAAGGTTTCCTTCAAAATCACTACGTGTCTTTTGGAGTTGCACCATCTTGGCAGGCACATCTTGACCATAGAGTTCCTTTATCGCGTCGATAACAGAACCACTAATTTGATTCTCAATATTCATAGGGGAAAGTTTAATTCGGTTATTTTAATGCAAAGTTAGCTCAAAAAGGGCTAACTTCAAAATAAATCACGCCAATTTTACTCTTCGCTGAAGAGCACCTGCATGAGCGTTTGGCCCACCGCCTTCAAGGTATTGCGGTCGATATGGTCCATATCATCGGCCAGCGTATGCCACGTAGGTCCGAAGCTGCTCTGCTGACAATCGGGGTGATAAGGGATAATATCGATGGTAGGAATACGGGCCACCTGATTGACGGGAATGTGGTCGTCGGTGATCGCTCCGCCGTCGCTCTTGGGGAAATAGCTCGCGTAACCGGCCTGACGGGCGGCCTTCCATACCTTCTTTACTATCTCCGGAGCGTACTGCATAGACATTTGCTCACGATAGAACTTAGCGCCCTGCCCGCCAACCATATCGAGCAAGATACCGTAACGGGCCTCGTAACCTTCAGGAAGATGGCTGCTCCAGTACTGTGCGCCCAAGGCCCACGAGTCAGGATCGTCGGCCACGCCGGCCCACTGCGGCGTACCCCAGTCCTCGGCGTCGAAACATACGAAGTCAACTCCCAAATGGGCCGGCAGCCGTTGGGCGTCGGTATGGAGCAATCGGGCCACTTCCAACATGACGGCCACACCGCTGGCAGCGTCGTTGGCAGCCACGATAGGCTTCTTCCAATTGGCCGTATCGGGGTCGTTATCGGCCCAAGGACGACTGTCCCAATGGGCACAAAGGAGAATACGGGTGGTAGCCGAGGGGTTATAAGAGGCCATGATATTATGGGCTTTCAGGACGGTGCCGTCGTAACCCTTAAGGTCGGCCCGCTGGCTGGTTACCTTACAGCCGTATGATTGAAACTTGCTTACAATCCATTCGCCGCAGCGGTCGTGGGCGACAGAATTCATATCACGAAATCCAAAGTCGCATTGGGCCTTGGTAAAAGCAAAGGCGCTGTCGGCATTAAAGGTGGGTCCGACGGGGCGGAGCTTCTCCACCTCCTCTATCTCAGCCACTTCTCGGGTCTTGTCCTGCATCATCTTATAATAATAACCGCCACCTCCCATCAGGCCGGCCACAACAAGCGCCACTCCTATTTTCATCGTTTTATTCATCTCATTTTAGATTTATACATTTTGAACCTGCTCCATTACTCTCAACCAATTGCCGCCCCATATTTTCCGAATGTCGTCTTCGCTGTAGCGACGACGCAGCAGTCGGATGGTAAACTGTATCAGTTCGGAACTGTCGGCCAGTCCTCTGATACCGCCATCGCCATCGAAATCGGTGCCGATACCTACGCCGTCAATGCCCATAAGGCTGATGGCATGCTCCAAATGGGCGATGGCGTCGCGAATATCGGCCTCGCCGGCCCTGCGAAGGAAGCCATTATAAAGTGTTATATGGGCCACACCACCTTTCCGGGCCAAGGCTTTCAGTTGGTCATCGGTTAGATTACGGGGCATATCACATAGGGCTTTGGCATTGCTGTGACTGCAAACAATCGGTTTGGAACTAATTTCCAACGCATCGTAAAAACTTTTCTCACCACCATGACTAAGGTCGACCATAATGCCCAAACGGTTCATTTCCCGAATG
>NZ_DATCYK010000085.1:0-30055 GCF_036570325.1 Prevotella sp. | reverse complement strand
ATGGATAATTACGATAAAATACAAATATCAGTAGAAAATTTAAAAACGCTTTTAGCATTAGAATTGAACGATCAGCAATGAAGAAGTGGACGATTGAAGATTCCAAAGAGCTCTACAACATCAATGGATGGGGCACATCTTACTTTGGTATCAACCCCAAAGGTGATGTCTTTGTAACTCCTTGTAAAGATAACACGCAGATAGACCTGCGCGACGTGATGGACGAACTGGCGTTGCGCGATGTCACGCCGCCCGTGCTGCTGCGCTTTCCTGATATTCTTGACAATCGTATTGAGAAGACAGCGAGCTGCTTTCAGCAAGCGAAGAAGGAGTATGAGTACAATGCCGAGAACTTCATTATCTATCCCATCAAGGTGAATCAGATGCAACCGGTGGTGGAAGAGATTATCAGCCACGGCCGGAAGTTCAACTTGGGACTTGAGGCAGGCTCCAAACCGGAGCTTCATGCCGTGATAGCCGTGCAGTGCCAGAGCGATTCTCTCATCGTATGTAATGGCTACAAAGACCAGAGTTACATAGAATTGGCGCTCTTGGCGCAGAAAATGGGCAAGCGAATCTTCATCGTTATCGAGAAACTTAATGAGCTTGACATCATTGCCAAGGCCGCTAAGAAGCTCGATGTGAAGCCTAATTTGGGCATAAGAATCAAGCTCGCGTCGAGCGGTAGCGGCAAATGGTCGGAGAGCGGGGGCGATGCCAGCAAGTTCGGACTGACCTCCGCCGAGCTTCTTCAGGCTTTGGAGAAACTCGACGCCATAGGTATGCACGACTGCCTGCGGCTCATCCACTTCCACATCGGTAGTCAAATAACGAAGATTCGCCGCATTCAGACGGCCTTGCGTGAGGCTGCCCAGTTCTACATTAACCTGCATCAGATGGGTTATAACGTGGATTTCGTTGACTGCGGTGGCGGTTTGGGCGTGGATTATGACGGTACCCGCTCGTCAAGCAGTGAGAGTTCGGTGAACTATACCATACAAGAATACGTCAATGACTGTGTATATACGTTTGTGGATGCGGCCAACAAGAACAATATTCCCCATCCAAATCTCATCACGGAGAGCGGCCGTTCGCTGGCAGCTCACCACTCCGTGCTGGTCATCGACGTGCTCGAGACGGCTTCTTTGCCCGAAATGCCCGAGGAGTTTGAGGCAAAGGAGAGCGATCATCAGCTGGTTAAGGACCTTTATGAGATATGGGATAACCTCAATACTCGCAATATGTTGGAGGATTGGCACGACGCCGAGCAGATTCGTGATGAGGCTTTGGAGCTTTTCTCCCATGGAATCGTGGACCTGAAGACCCGCGCCGAGATTGAAAGTATGTATTGGAGCGTGTGTCATGAAATCAATACGCTGGCCAAACAGATGAAGCATGTGCCCGAGGAACTGCGAGGGTTGGATAAAATTTTGGCCGATAAATACTTCTGTAACTTCAGTCTTTTCCAAAGCCTTCCCGACAGTTGGGCCATCGACCAGTTATTCCCCATCATGCCGATACAGCGTCTTGACGAGCGACCGGGCCGCAATGCCACGCTGCAAGACATCACTTGCGACAGTGACGGTAAGATAACCAACTTCGTAACCGGCGGACATATAGGGCACGTACTGCCTATTCATTCGCTCAAACGCCATGAACCTTATTATTTAGGTGTGTTCTTGGTGGGCGCCTATCAGGAGATTTTGGGCGACATGCACAACCTTTTTGGTGATACCAACGCCGTTCACATCTCCGTGAAGGATGGAAAGTACAACATAGATCAGATATTTGACGGCGAGACTGTTGAGGATGTGCTCGACTATGTGCAGTACAATCCCAAGAAGTTAGTGAGACAGTTGGAGACTTGGGTCACCAAGAGTGTCAGACAAGGAAAGATAAGTTTGGAGGAAGGAAAGGAGTTCCTCAACAATTATCGGTCAGGTCTTTACGGTTATACCTACTTGGAGTAGCGCTTCAGCGCGACTCCTTTTTTATGTCGTCAGCGGTCTGACTACGGGTCGTTGAGGCCATGTCGCCGAATGGGTTACGGTCGTCGTGCCGATAGCTTGGGCGTATAGCCATGTGTCAAGCGCCCGATTGCCGACACGGCGATACAAAGCCATGAGACGAAAGGCCCGTAAGCCACTCGCTTGTTAATGAGTATTAAAATGTAGAGAAATTATAACAAGATTGTAACTTCAGTCCTTACCAATCGTCATTAATTCAGAAAGAGGATGAAAATCATCAGTTTTCAAAACGACATACTGCCGCTTAAGAACCAGTTATATCGGCTGGCGCTCCGCATTACGATGAATAGCGCGGAGGCAGAAGACATCGTGCAGGAAACGATGATTAAGGTATGGAACAAGCGTGACAGCTGGACCGAGATAGAATCTATCGAGGCTTTCTGCTTCACAATATGCCGAAACCTCTCGCTGGACAGTATCAAGAGGCATGAAAACCAAAACGATACACTCGGCGAAAACGGCAACGAACATCCTGACAGCGCCTTTAATCCCTATGAGCAGACCAGCCGTAACAACAGAGTTGAGACCATACGGCACATCATAGACCACCTGCCGGAGAAGCAGAAGTCGTGCATGCAGCTTCGGGATTTCGAGGGAAAACCATACAAAGAGATTGCCCGCATACTGGAAATCAGTGAAGAACAAGTAAAAGTAAACATCTTCAGGGCACGTCAGGCTGTAAAACTTAAATTTCAAGAATTAGACAATTATGGACTATAAGTATATCAATCAACTCGTAGAACGCTATTGGCGGTGCGAAACCACGCTGGAAGAAGAGGCCATCTTGAAGGCTTTTTTCAGTCAGGAGCGTATCCCCGCCGACCTGCAGCGCTACAAAGCGCTCTTCTGCTATGAGCAGCAGGCAGCCAAAGATGATGTACTGGGTGAGGAGTTTGATAAGAAAATCCTTGCCATGACGGCAGAGCCTACCAAGGTGAAGGCCCGTACCATCACAATGACACAGCGACTGAAGCCGCTCTTCAAGGCCGCCGCCGTCGTAGCTATCATGCTCACTTTGGGCAACGCGGCACAAGTTCCGTTCAACGAGGACAGCTATCCCACGGCCGGAACGGTCAAGACCCACGAGGGTGGGGCCAGCGTAGCGTTGCGTGATTCGGCCACCATCGACTCACTGCAACATAGCAGCGTAGAGATGGTAGCGTCGCCACAGTCCGGCTTACTCAAGTAAATTTTCTATGCTTTCTCTATAAAAATCATGTTTAGTAAAACAAAACAGGAGCTGTGAAGCTCCGATTCTCTCAAATTTTTCATAACATACTAACGTTACACAAGCCCGCTGCTCAATCGTGAGACAGCGGGCTTGTTGGTTTTATAGGTCCTTGCGGAGTGAGTCGCGAGCGCTTTTCGTCATTATCGAATGGATAATCGTAAAGGATTCTTTTCTGTCAGTCGATGAGTTATAATCTCTTTTTGATGTCAATGAAAGAGAGCGAAAATGCGATGAAATGGGCGAAAAATGAGGGTAATGTGCTCGTGGGCGTCAAATAGTGGGAGCGTTTGGGGCGTGCGAGAATTAGGCCCATGCGCTATAAATTCCATATTTTACCATAACGAAAGCGGCCCTTTCACACGATGAAAGGGCCGCTTTTATCTTGTCAAAGCTACGCTTTGGCGGGCCGAAAGGGCTGCTTTTAAAATGCCGAAGCAGGGCTATGGGCAATCAGGAGGTAGAGAAACGGGTCACGGAGCGCCTAAAACTCTATCCTAAGCGCCTTGCGAACACTTTGTTTGTTGACGTTAACGATGTAGCAATTCTCCTTTTCGTCACGCGTGGGTTTCATGCTTCGTCCGTTTACTTTTACCTTCTTAATATTGTTAAAACCATAAAGCCGTAGGCTGTAGGCCCGTTGTGAGGTCTGGCCTTTGTACCGGCCTTGCGTCGGGTGAATATCTACGATGGAATGGGCGTTTTTCTCTTGATATTGCAAACGGGTGGTAGCATATTGTCCCTTGGTATATTCCAGCGTGGTGCCGTCGTCCTCATAGAGCGTGAAGGAGTTGTCGGTGGTGCGTCCGGCGGGGTAAAGGCGCATGACAAGCGTGTCGAGTGGGGCCGATGCGGGGCGGTTGCAATAGGGTTGCAGGGGCAGAATCCATCCGCCACGGACGTACATGGGGAATTCGTCGAGCGGTTTTTCGATTTGTTTGGTCTGTCCTCCTTCAAAGCGTTCCTGCGTGAAATAGTCGTACCATGTTTCGCCTTTGGGGAACCAAACCTTCTGTGAGGCCCGCTTGTCGGCACCCTTTCCGGGCTGCGTGATGGGCGCGGCGAGGATGAGGTCGCCAAAAGTGAACTCCTGCGCGTTGTTGAACGATTCGGGCTGGGCGCCGTAATCGAGGTACAATGAGCGGTTGAGCGGCACCATGGTGCGGTGGGTCTGCCACACGCTGCTGTAGATATAAGGCATGAGTTGGGCACGCATGTGGTACATCTTGCGCATGGCCTCGGTTTCCTTTTCGCCGCTTATCCATGGCCGGCGGTCGAGCTTGGGGTCCTTGGTGGAGTGTACCCGCAGCGCCGCCGACAAGGCACCGAACTGCGTCCAGCGAGCGGTGAGCTCCGGATTGGGCTTTCCGCGGAAGCCACCGATGTCGTGTGCCCAGTAGTAACAGCCACCGTTACCGCTGCCCGAGGTAAGTTTTACCTCGAAAGCCAGCATTTCCCAATTGGCCTGAGCGTCGCCCGAGAACTGTATGGGGTGGCGATGGTCGCCCCATCCGGCCCATCGGCTGTAGCCGCAACCACGCAAGCCGAGGCGCTCGGAGTCACGATAATAAAGCTCGTTTATCCATGCCAAGGTCGTCGTGTTGGTGCCGGGAACGTATGGGTAGAGGTAGTTCTGCTGCCAGTCGAGCCACCAGAAGTCGACGCCAATGCGCTCCGAGGGGTGGTGGGCATAGGCAAAGAAGTTGCGCATGTAGGTGCTGTCGCCGGGCGCGAAGAGCAAGTTGTCGCCCGTTTTTGCGCCCATGGCTTTCATGAAGGGCTCGTAGTACTCCTCATGCGTGCGGATACCATCGTGTGGGTGGTCGTTGAGCGCCACGTGGATTTGCTTTTTGTGGATGGAATCGAGCAACGCTTTGGGGTCGGGAATGAGCTTTCGGTTCCATGTGTAGCCGTTCCAGTTTTGCAAACCGTTGTGCCCCGTGCCCGTGGTAGCGTCGTTGGTGTGCCACCCCATGTCGAAGACGATGTTGTCGAGCGGGAAATCGTGGCGGTCATAGCCCCGTATGATGTCGAGGAACTCATCGGAAGTGTAGTCCCAATAGCGACAATACCACACGCCATGGATGTATTTTCGTGTCATGGGAACGTGTCCGCTGATGGCTCCGAGCGACGCCAGCGCAGCCTTGTAGTCGTTTCCATAGATGAAACAATACTGGTCTTGCAGGTGCGTGGTGGTGTTTCGGGGCTTGAGCCAGCCATTGACGATGAGGTCGCCGCGCTGGTCGTCGATGATGTACCAGCCGTCCTTGCTCAATATGCCGTCGTTCATGGGAATCTCCTTGGTCACCCGGTCGAGCGTCTCCACGGGTCCTCCGAGGTTGTTTTTCAGGATAAAGCGGTTGGTGAACTTGGCCTCCTTGCCATTCTTTTGGTAAAAGATGTTCATGTTGGAGGTAGAGAAGGGGTAGCCATCGTTCTTATACCATATCCTAAGCGCCTTGGTCTTGATCTCGTAAGTGTCGTTGCCCAGCTCCTTCACCTCGATTTCATCGGGCGCCAATTTGCTGTTGCGGTCGTGCGCGAAGTAGGTGGGAGCGTCGATGAAAGCGCTGTCCGTGGCGTATTCAAGCCTGATGAGCGTGGGTGTGATGATGGTAAGTCGGTTCTTGCCGAATACCATCGGATTTTTCACCGGGCCCGCCGCGGCCGGTAAGAGGCCACAGCAGACGCAGAAAAAGAGGGATAAGATTTTTTTCATTGTTTGATAGATAAAATGTTAAGAGGTCATTCCTTGGTGTCAGGAATCATGTAGTTTCAGCGTTATTGGTGGGTGGACGAAGCCGTATATACGTTTCCGAAAGGATCGGTGGCCCTGACTTCAATCGTTTTCCATTGCAGGTTCTTCGGTGTATAGAGGAACATGTGGTCGGTGGTTTCAGGGTCGGAGGAGGGTCGTTGCTCCCATAGGTTCTTGTATTGGAGCAACCGTACGGCCAAGGGATCCAAGGTTCGAGTGTTGCGTTCGAGCACGGTCCATGCGCCGTTGTCTTCCTTTAGTTCCACCTTCCACGTGGTATGCCAGTTAAAGATGTTCACCAACACTGTCTCATCATCGGTTATGAGCGGTGTAGCCTCGTCGGGTGAGCTGATTGAACCTTCCGTTCTGCCAAAGCGCATCGACGCTTCCTTAGGCGGATATATCTTGATTTGATAGTCGCGGGCGGTCTCGTCGCCAATGTAGTATTGGTCTTTGAGCTCGTTGCCGGCAAAGGTGAATACGCCGTAACCACGGGGACTGCCGTCGTTGCACACGCCAAGGTGGTTGTAATGGTTCCACCATGCGCCCATGACAGCGCCCAAACTATACTCCGTTATGTTGGGAGCGATGGTGTTGGTACTGTTGTAGTGCATGTGACCCGATAGGATATTGACTTGGTGATAGTCCTTGATGAGGCTGTAAAGTTCGTCCCGGTTGGCTATGCCGCTTAATGGATTGCCGCGTCGGGAGGTAGGAATATGGAGCGCCACGAGCAACGATTTGTCCTTGTCGACAAAGGATAGGTCCTTCTGAAGCCAGTCGAGCTGCTGCCGGGTGATGGAACCATCATAGTCGTTGTGACTTGTCAGACCACGATAAAACACGTCGTCAAGTACCACGACATGCCATTCGCCTATGTTGTAAGAGTAATAGGTGGGTCCGAAAGCGTCGCGGAAGTCCTTGTCGGACTCCGTATCGTTGTGGTACTTTTCGTTATGATCGTGGTTGCCGATGACCGAAAGCACAGGGAAACTCATCTGAGTGATGTTTCGTTTGTAATCGGTGTATCGGTCGGGATTGTTCCAACAGATGTCGCCCAACGATATACCGAGAACATGTCCTTTGAGAGTTTGAGTGTAGGCCAGTATGCCCGGCATGACGGGATTGTCGAACTCGGCCACATCCTTGGCGCCTCCTATCTGTACGTCGGCTATGGCCACGAGGGTGAAGTCGTTGTCCTTGGGCTTGCTCTTGAGCTTGAAATCGCGCTGGATGATATGTGTTTTGCTGAAATCGAGCGTCTTATAGAACTTGGGTATGCCGCTTTCTACGGGCAACTCACAGTCGGCCGGCACCGAAATGTAGACATGCTGGCGGTTGCGTGACCTCATTTGGTATTCACCATTGGCGTCGGTGGCTATGACGGTAATGCCGTCGCTCACGACGACTCCTTGACGGGGCTTGCCGTCAACCGTAACTCTGCCGACGACATTCATGCCCGTTTGGTGCTTGATGGTCAGGATGTCATTATCGCCACCGATGCGTTCGGCAATCTTTTCTTCGGCACAGGCCGAGAGCGTAAGGGCCATGCAGAGCAGTGATATATAGTAATTGATTCTTTTCATAATCAGTGATTTATGGGATTAATAGCCGGGATTTTGTTTGAGCAGTGGGTTGGCTGAAATGTCAACTGCGGGAATGGGGAAGTATTTTTTATTGTCATCGTTGGACGCTTTGTGGGTCCACCAGTCCTCGGTGGTGAAGAGTCCGAGCCTGATGAGGTCGGTCCGGCGGCGTCCTTCGCCCAAGAACTCTATCTGCCATTCGTCCGCTAATCGATAAATATCGAAGTCATCGGGCACGGGTTGGGGATCAATGCCATTCTTGAAATTGCGCTTTCGCACCGTGTTGATGAGCTTGGCAGCCTCTGCTTTCTGTCCTGCACGCCATTTACATTCGGCCAGCATGTAGTAGATTTCGGTCAGTCGCATGGCCGGGAAGTCAGGGTTCCACAGCAGATTCAGGTCGTCATTGTCGGGGATAGGCATTTTTACAAGCCTTATGCCTGAGTCTTCCGACCCGTTGAGCATGCTCGATCCCTTGCCGTCAACGTTGACATAATCGCGGAAAGTGATAGGTTTGCCGGCCTTGTCCTTGGTGCCCAATACCTTCTCACCCGTGGTAGGATTGACTTGGTCGCCCACGAGGAACATGCCTTCGTACGTTCCCTTGCCATGATATACGAACGGTTTTTTGCGCAGATCGGTGGCGGCGAACTTCTCATAGGTGTTGCCCAATTTCCATTGGGTGTAGATTCCGGAGGTCTCACTCTCACGTGAGGGAGTCAGGCAGAAGCCGTTCCAGCAGGAAGCGGGGAAAGAAGTATTGAAGTATTTGGCGGAATTGCCGTGGTAAAAATAGCGATAATACCAGTTGTATTCCAGCTTCGTGTTCTGCGAAGGTACGTTCCAGATGGCTTCGGGGCTCTCGTCGTTGGTGAAAGAGTGAGGCCCATACCATGTCTTATCCAGCGCATAGCGGCCGTAGACACCATTGATGATGTCCTCGCAGAGCTTGGCGCATTCGGTGAAATGCTCTTCGCCAATGTAGCTTTGTGCGTTAAAATAAAGCTGGGCCAGCATGGTCGCGGCTGCGGCTTGCTTGATGTAGCCATCCTCACCGGCACCTAACGAGGTCTTTTTCTTGAGCTGTGGGATGGCTTCTTTCAGTAATGACTCGATGAAATCGTATGTTTCACGGGCTGTTGAGCGGCCTACGACAGGGTCGTTGTTCGATTTATAAATGGGCATTCCGCCGAAGAAATCGAGTCCGCGCATGTAGAAATAGGCCACGATGGATTTGAGTTGCATCAGGTGGTCGGCCTTATCGGCGTCGGTCATGCCCAATGCGCGGTAGTCAACTTTCGACAAGTCGTCGTATGCTTCCCAAGCTCGGGCTATGCCACCGGTCGTTCCGTCGTAGGTATTGACCACGAATCGGTCGGTCGGCGACCATGTGTGCTCGTGTAGGCGGATGTATTCGCCGTTATTGTACCAATCGTTGCCACGGGTGGGGCAGGTCATTTCGTCGGTTGTGAGCTCCTGAAGATACCATCGGTCGGAGCCTAAGTACCATTTCCAATGTGTGAATGGACGGCATAGGATGGCGTAAGTATTCTCGGGAGAGGTGATGAATGTCTCGGGAGTGACGCTGGAGTAGAACTTCTCATCAAGGTCACATGCGCTCAATACGGTAGCGCCGGTAAGCGCAAGAATGATATGTTTGGTATTCATTTCTGTATTTTGCTGAAAGGTTAGAAAGTAAGTTGCACACCCAAAGTCCAGTGGCTGGCTTGTGGATACATGGTGTAGGCACTCTTGATGTATTCAAAACCGGGTTCCAGCCCGTTGATGTTCACCTCGGGATTGTACCCTTGATATTGGGTGAAGCAGGCAAGGTCGCGGACGGTAAGGTAGAAACGGGCTTTTGAAAGGTAGCGTTGCCATTTGGAAGTGTCGAGCGTGTAGCCCAATGTTACGGCGTCTATCTTCAGGAAAGTACCGTCGCTGAGGAAGTAATCGGTAAGAATACGTGTGTCGTTGATGTTTTTGTTGTCGGTGTAAGCTATGCGCATGACGTTCTCTTCCGATGAGCTTTTCAGGCCATGGTAGAGGTTAAGCTGGCTGAACACGTCGAAGTCTATCCATGAACGTAACGATATGCCTAAGTCAAAGTTGCGGTAGCTGAACTGATGATCCCATGAAGCGATGAGCGAGGGGATAGCGTTGCCAACGTAATGTTTGTTGGCGTCGACGAGGTTATTGGTCGTTCCGTCCTTCGCATGCACCACGTTGTTGTCCTTATCATAGATGAGCCACTTGCCGTCAGCGTCGAGACCGGCGTATTTGAACAGCCAAAATTGGCCTATTTTTGCTCCGTTCACTATCTTGGTAGCGTAGCCCATGGAGTTTGGGAAGGCTTCTCCATAGAGGTAGGAGTTGGTGTCGCCGAGGTTCTTAATTTTGGAAGTGTTGTGCGACAGGCGTATCGTGGAGCTGTAGTTGAAGTCGCGGCTGCGCACGATTTGCCCCGTCAGTTCAAATTCCCAGCCTTTATTGGTCAGTGTACCCACGTTCTTTATGACGTTGTCATACACCATGGGAGGCATTGGGGCCGGCACGTTGAAGAGCATGTCGTCCACGTTGCGGGAGTAGAAATCGAGTTTACCATACAATCGGTTGTCGAAAAGCGAGAAGTCGATACCGAGGTCTAATTCCTTCTTTTCTTCCCATTTCAGGTCAGGATTGATGTTTTTGGTGCTGCCGTAGCCCGGTTGCCAAATACCATTGGTGGGCCACATGTCGTTCGATTTGTAGGTGCGGATGGTGTTGCCACTGCTGAAATCGTTGTTACCCGTCACACCGTAACCTACTCGAAGTTTAAGGTCGTTTACCCATTTCACGTTCTTCATGAAGGCCTCTTTGGTCAATCGCCATCCTGCGGAGACGGACCAGAAGTTGCCCCAGCGGTTGTTCTTGCCGAATTTGGAGCTGCCCTCATGCCGTAGACTGACGGTAGCCATGTACTTGTCGTCGTATGAATAGCTGCCACGGGCAAAGAGTGACATCAGTCTTTCGCGTGGATCTTTCGAAGAACCCATCGTGGCCAGACCGTCGGAGAGGTCGGTTCCGGCGCTCATGTCCCATGGTCCGATACCGTCAACGGTAAAGTTGGAGTTGCCCATGTTGAATGCTTCGCCGTTGGTTTCGTAGAAACTCCAGCCCGCCACGGCGTCCACGCGGTGCAGGTTGTCGAAATCGCGGAGGTAAGAGGCGTACGCTTCAAAACTTCTGTTGTCGGTTTTGGAGAAAGAATGCGTGCCATAACCTCTTCGGTTGGCTGTGATGCAACTCAAATGGTCCTGATGTAGATAGGTATATTTCTGATATTGACGTTGGTCAATACCCATCGTTCCTTGCAGAGATAGGTTTTCCGTCAGGTTGATTTTCACGGTGGCATCGGCCTGCAGCCATTTGTCAACGCCTTTGAAGTCTTGTAGTTCGATGTCAGCCACGGGGTTCCAAGCCGTTCCTCCCACACCTAAGGTGTTTACGTTATACTTGTTCGGTATTGTCGGATTCATCACCGGAATCGTCGGATTCAGCGTCAGCGCCTGCTGGAAGGACGACGATCCATTGCGTCGATCACGGTCGGTTTGGCGGAATTGGGCCTTCATCATAATCTCTACCTTGCCATCCCACATCTTATATTTTGTGTTCAGACGGCCTGAATAGTCAACACGTCCGTCGCCAATGACGATACCTTTCAGGTTCTGATACATGAGTGAGGTGTATATTTGCAGTGCTTTGCTGCCACCTGAAAGGCTTAACACATGGCGTTGAGAGAAGGGATTGTCACGTGTGAGCGCCTTATACCAATCGGTATCGTAGCCATAGTCTTGTCCTATACCATATTCTATATAGTCTCGGGACGACAGCATGTCGAGGCTCTTGCGTACTGATTCCGTTGAGAATTCAGCCGTATAAGTAGCTTTTACCTTACCTTCCTTGGCCTGCTTG
This sequence comes from Prevotella sp., assembly GCF_036570325.1. Classification (GTDB taxonomy): domain Bacteria; phylum Bacteroidota; class Bacteroidia; order Bacteroidales; family Bacteroidaceae; genus Prevotella. The sequence continues at coordinate 18,502 of NZ_DATCYK010000085.1, read as the reverse complement.
GTGGTGATAAGGATGACGCCGGCCGCCGCACGGGTTCCGTAGATGGCACCTGCCGAGGCGTCTTTCAGTACGTCGATGGATTCTACATCTTCCTGATTGATCATGCGGAGGTCGCCTCCGGGTACGCCGTCGATAACAATGAGCGGGCCCTTGCCGGCTTTTACCGAGGCCACACCACGCAACTGATAGCCATTGGAGGCGTTAGGACTGGCGCTGCCCGATATGGTCAAGCCCGAAACTTTGCCTTGCAGGGCTGTTGCGATGGTAGAACCGCCCAAGCCGGTTGTGAGGTTATCGCCTTTGATAGAGGTGATAGAAGACGTTACACGCTTCTTTTCCATCGTGCCATAGCCCACTACCACCACGTCGTTGAGCACTTGTGCATCGTCTTTAAGAACAATGCGAAGCTCTTGGTTGCGCCCTACCTTCATCTTCACGGATTGAAAACCGATAGATGAAATTTGCAAGGTTTGGTCGTCCTCCACGTTGAGTGTGAAGTGGCCATCTATGTCGGCAGTGGTTCCTATGGCTGTTCCGGGCACTTGGATGGTGGCTCCCACAAGGGGCTCTCCCTTGCTGTCGGTCACTGTACCCTTAATTTTTACAGGATTACCTGCGTACATACAGACGGAAAGTAGGCCTAATGCCGCTGTTGTCATGGTGCGTCGCAATCCTTGTTCCAAACTAATCCAATGTTTATTCATAGTCTTATTTGTTAGTCGTGATACGAGTTACTTTGATATTGTCAAGGAACCAACGGAAGTATCCGTTGACATCCATCTGGCGAGGACGGATGGTTATGCGGGTATTAGCTGTCACTCCATTGATTACCACCTTCTGATTGCGCAGCCATTGCCATGCTTTATTCACATCCGTATTCTTAATAGGCATGATGTCTTTGCTCATCGTGGCCGATACACCGTCAGCAATTTGTCCGTCACCACTGATTTCCACGACGATGGCCGTGGGATCCTGACCATTCACGGCGATGTCAATGCTTACTTCAACATTGGCCATTCGTCCCTCGGGAATGTCGAGTGCGGGCTTCAGCGTGACGCCGGTTTGCTTGTTGTGTCGCCCCATCTTGAGGTAACCGTTGGCTACGTAGAGGCATTTTTGCTTGGGACGATAGTCCTCAAGCGTATTGTCGAACAAGGCTTTTGCCTCGGGATTGCTGTAGATAGATACGGTGTTGCCGGCGCTGCCGTTGATACTGCCCACTTGGTCCTGACACTTGTCAGGGTAGGCTTGGGCTATCTGCCGTGCCCAATCAAAGGGTTCGGCGAAATATACATGGCCTATGGCCCGGTCATCGGGCTTCAGTGTGGCCTTATTGTCTTGCTGTATGAGTATTGAAGTCTCAATGCCATGCTCTGAATGCAGGACTATCTTTCCTTCGCGGAGCCCGGTGGTGTTCTCTGTAGCATTAATTGTCATGTTTGTCAGGCCGGCTTTGCCCATTGCGGGAGTACACTTTATCCACTCCGGTTGACTGATAATCTGCCATCCTTCGAGTGAGTTGATGGGGAGGATAGGGTCTTCTCCGCTGATAGTTTCCTTACCATTTCGGCTCAGCGAGAGCGTCTGGATAGGTAGATTGAAAGCTATGGAATTCTGACTGACGGTGATGGAAATTTCCGTTTGGCCGGCCTTGAACAGCAAGGTGCCCGTGCGGTCGGTTTTAGAGTCATTTGGTTTCACCTGCAATGTAACGTTTGCCGTTCCCGGTTTGCCTTCCGTGGCCGAAGGAATAATCCATTCGGAGCCATCGATAGGCGTCAGCGTCCATGCGTAATTGGTGTTGATAGTGATGGCGGGAGCAACATTCTTGTCAGTCTTACCCAGCAAATTGACACTGAATTTCTTGTTATCAATGCTTATCTTTTCGGCCAATCGGTGCTGGAATACGGCCACCTGTTCGGGCTTGCCGTTGCTAAGTTCCAGTTCAAGATAGCCCTCTCGGTCCTCGCCGGTGGTATTTGCTTGGGCCGACACATAAATTTTATGCCGTCCACGCAGCCCTTCTTCGTGGTTCAAGACCACCCATTGGGGCTTATCGATGAGTTTCCATGATTGGTTGGCGGCCAATTCAAATTCACCGGGTTGTCCTTGTTCGGTCAGACCATCGGCCTGTAGCACGATGTCGGCCTCACTGGCAGTGATGAATGGGTCCATATCGGCCTCGTTACGGCACGAGGTTAGTGCCGCGGCGGTACATAGGCAAAATGCTCCGAGGAGCCATGCCGTAATCTTATTTTGTTGTTTCATGATAGTAAGTGTGTATTTACTTGAATTCTTTCAGCAGCAGGTCATCAATATACCAGCGGCAATATTTCTGCGTGTTGGGGGCTACCGTGTGGATGGCAATCTTCGTATCGGCCGTGATACCATAAAGATTGAAAGAGTAGTTCTCCCATTGTTTCACAAACTTAGGTACCACAATGTCAGACATGGGTTGGTCTTTATCAGCCGCAAGTGAGCCCGGTCCGGCGATAATCTCAACCACGGCAGGCACATAATCGGGTGTGGAGCTGTCGGGACAGAGGCGGAACGACAGTGTGGCATTCACCGTTTCGCTGTTGTTTTGCGTGCCCTCAATGGGCGGAAGGATAATACCCGTGTTGAAATTGCTGTTGGAATTGAAGTGGATATAGCCCATCTGAATGCTGATTTTGCAAACTCCGGAGGAATTAACGGTAGCCAAGTACCAATCGGTCAGCCCACATGCTTTCCATGCTTCGAGCACTTTGCTGTCGGTAATGCTCATGCGAGTGTAGCCGTTGTTGGCCCCTATGGGATCTTTCAGGCCGTTCTCAGCGGCGATGGGCAGCGTCCAGTCGAAGTTGTCTTCGTAGAATGTGCGCATCACGGTTACCTTTCCCGGATCAAAAAGCGTCTGGGTCACATGGATATTTTCGCTGAGTCCATGGCTGTTTACGGTGAGATTGCCCTCGCGAACAGTCTCTGTGAGGTTGCTGTCGCACAGAATCTTCACGTCGGTAAAGCCTATTCCTTCGGTCTTATCTACTTTCAGCCATGGTTGGTCGCTGCTAATTTGGTAGCCTTTGTTGGCTATGACCCGCATTTCGGGTATGCTTCTGTCTTTCAAGGTGCCGGGGAGCGTCACTTCATAACGTGCCTGACTTACCTGAAGTCGGGGCAAGGCCTCGTCAGCTTTGTCCTCCGTAGTGCAGGAAGATAATCCTGATAGCAGGGTAACAAAGCAAGTAAAGGCCATCATCAAACTTTTTTTGCTCATTGTGAATCGTATGAATTAGGTTTTAAATTATGTCGGTTGATAAATTCTTCTGTTTCTTCTTGTATTTTTAGAGTAGGTAGGTTTCAAACGAAAGTCGGTTGTCTTGTTCTTTGCAAATATATAATAAATAATGGCACGACGTGTATAGAGGTAAGCAATTGGTAGGTTAAGATATTATTACATAATCATTATTATTTGATAATCAATCATTTAATAAATTATTAAAAAAGACTTGGTAAATAGTGTAGAGTATGAGAAATATCCTTATCTTTGCGTTGATAAGTTTTTAGAACGATGAAAAAAGCTATCTTATTCTTAATTTTCTTTTCGTTGACAGGTTCACTTTGGTCCTCAAACGAAAGCTATTTAATTCGTCTTGATAAGGCCCTTGTTCGTGAAAAAGGCGTTGTGGCGCAAAAAGAAAAGCAAATCAGTCGCTTGCGTATGGGCTTCTTTTTGCATCAGAGAGTAGACTCCCGATTAGCCGACTGTCGGCAGCTTGTTCAGGAATACCTTTATTTTCAGTATGACTCGGCTAAGGTTTATGCCGATCGAGGCATAGTGTTGGCCCGCCAATCGGGGCAAACTGACTATCTGCATCACTTCATGATAGCTAAGGCCCGCATACTATCTACCGGCGGACTTTACGATATTGCTAATCAATTATTGCGGCGAATAAATCCTGACAGCTTGGGTATAGAGAATCAGAAAGACTATGCCTTGGCCATGACCGACTTGTTTAGATTTTGGGAAAGTTACGTCCGTGACCCCGAATTTGCCCCATTTTATCGAGAAAAAGCAAAGGAGTGGCTCGTGCGTTTCATCACTTTTCTGAAGCCGGGCACGCCCGAATACGACTTTTATCAAGCTAAATATAATATGGAAGTGACGTTTGACCGGGCTGCCGCCAACCGTTTCTATCAGAAGTGTATCAGCACTTACCCATCTACCAGCCGTTATTATGCCCGCAGTTGCTTTACATACGCCAAGAATTGTTGGAAAGTCGGGCAGCGCGACAAGGCTCTACATTATATGGCTGAGGCTGCTTTAGGAGACTTGTTGGCTTGTACCCGGGAAAACTCTGCGATGAAACAATTGGCTGAATATCTCATGATCATCGACCCAGATAACAGCATTTTGGCAGAGAAATATATAAATGTGGCACTCGACGACGCCCGAAACTACAACAATAGGCTGCGCCTTATCGAGGTGTCGCAATCGCTTCCGCCCATTCTCGAAGCCTATAAACGGCAGTTGAATGCCCGCAAGGAGAATCTGACAGTGGCGCTTTCGGCCACGAGCATGCTGCTTTTGGCCTTGCTTTTAGCCGGATGGTTTATCTATCGTAAGAATATGCAGTTGCGTACGCACCGTAGCGACTTGGCCGATTACAACCGTCAGCTCAGTCAACTCAATGCCCGGCTTGAGCGACTTAACGAACAACTCATTGACACCAATGAGAAACGGGAGAACTTGGCCACGCTTTATATTGACTTATGTGCCCAATATATCGAGAAACTCAATCGTCAACAGACGCTCGTCACCCGCAAAATAAAGGCGGGACAGGCTGTTGACCTGCTGACGCAATTTACCTCTACACGACTCAACGATAAGGAGAGCGCAGCCTTCCTATCGCATTTTGATCAGGCCTTTTTGGCCCTTTATCCCACTTTCCGTGAAGAACTCAACGACTTGATGCGGCCCGAATGCCGTATTCCCATAGGCAAAACGGCGTCGTTGACCACCGTGCAACGCATAGTGGCCCTTAACCGTTTAGGCGTGAACGACAGCACGGAGATAGCCTATCTGCTCTTTTCTTCGACGCAAACTATTTACAATCGACGCTCTGAATTTCGCTCCAAGGTTATTTCAAAGGAGACTATTGAGGAAGATGTTAAGGGGTTGTGTAGGGTGAATGGCGGCAAAGCCGCGATGAAAGGTTCAGGAGTTGGGAGGATGAAGGGTTAGCTTTGAGAAAATATCAGACCTATCGGACGAGTCCGACTATTCCAATTTTGTCAAGATAATTTTAGCTTTTTAGTAGCTCACAGCTCTTTGCTCTATCTCTCAAAGCTAACCCTTCATCCCCTCAACTTCCCAACTCTACAACTATTCTTCAGTCTTTACGACTTATTCTTTGTCGGTTCTGAAGGGGAAAAGGGGCAGCAACGCGCCATTTTTAAGGTTGCCGGGACCCCAATTGCGGAACGCATAACGGAGGTAAAGGGGCTGCTTCACTTCCTCGGAAGTTACGGCGATAGACTCGTTGCGTGGGTCGTTGCCCGGCTTCCAATAGTGCCATGCCTTGGCCTTATGGAACACTTTGTCGGCTCCGGCCACCTCAAAGCCCTCGATGTCGTGGTACCGGTTGATGGCGTCATACAAGTTTTGAAGGCGCACATAGCACGTGTCGGCCTCGATGGTCATGCTCTTGAACGAGGGACTCTCGCACCAAAACTCTTTCATTCCATACGTTTTGTTGAGGGCCTGAAGGGCCAATCGTCGACCCACTTGTCGTTTTTGGGCGGGATGGATCTGCTCACGCTCGTAGTCATAAACAAGGTCATCGGTGCAGACGAGGCCGCTGTTGGGTATCTGTAGCGAGGCATTGAATTGTTGTTCGCGCAGTTTCGGACCCCAGTCGCCCTTGTTGTCGCCATACCAATAGGGAGCTATCTGTACGAAATAGAAGGGTATTTGACCCAATCGGAAGTCACGGCGCCACTGCTCAACCAAGTCTTTGAGGCGTTGGGTGTAGCGTCCCGCGGGGTCGCCTACGTTGGAACAACCTTGATAATAGAGTATTCCCTTGACGGTGAAGTTAAGGATTGGGGCGAAAGTTCCGTTGCCCCAAAGGAGCGGACGATGGTATTCTTCGCCAAACTGCTTAACGATGGCCATGGAGTCGAGCGGTTCCTGCGTCTTGGTTTGCAGATAGTCGCGGTCCAACCAGCTCTCCACGCGGGTTCCACCCTTGTTGGCGAGGATGAGACCGACCGGAATGTCGAGTACCTTGCTGACCATTTGGGCAAAGGCATAGCCCGCCGCCGAGCAGTCGCCCACGGTCTTCGGACCTATCTCTGCCCATTGGCAAGGGGCGTCTTCCTGCGGAGTCATGCGCATAGAGGCCGGAATCTTAACGTAGTGAATGGCCTTATAGTCGCGCGACTCGGCCACATCGTCGTTGTAACTCTCGGTAGGACAGTTGCCAAAGCCCTTTACCGGCATTTCCATATTGCTCTGTCCGGCGCACACCCACACCTCTCCAACGAGCACATTCTTAATGGTTACGGCGCCATTGCCGTCGTCAAAGGTTACGGAATAGGGTCTATAGCCGGCTTGTGGCGTCTTTACGCCAATCAGCCATCGGCCTTTGGCGTCGGCCTTTACGGTTTGTGTGAGGTCACGGCCGAAGAACCGGGTCGTCACTCGTACTGTCCTGCCGGGTTGTGCCCATCCCCAAAGGCGGGCTTCGGTAAGCTGTTGCAGGATCATGTGGTCGCCAATCATGTGGGGCAGACGCACTTTAGCCGCCAAGGTCAGCGTGGCCAAGGCGAGAAAAGAAATCATTAAATAACGTTTTAGCATGGTTTGTTTCGTTTGTTATGTGCTGCAATATTACGATTTTTTCTTTATCTTTGCAAGTAACTGCACGAAAATGAAACTTAAACCGATTATAAACATGCACTATTTCAAGCACCTATTTCTTTGTTTTTTCTTTGTTTTTATGGGCTTAGAGGCCCATTCCCAGCGTTCATTCGAGCTTAACTTATGGCCCCAAGGCCCCCGTGTGAAGAGCAGCGACGCCACCGACACGGCCAAGGTCTACGTGTTTCAGCCGGCGAAGCCCAACGGTAGGGCCATACTTATCTGTCCCGGAGGCGGTTATGGCATGCTGGCCATGGGCAAAGAGGGCACCGACTGGGCTCCTTTTTTCAATAACATGGGCATAACGGCCGTGGTGTTGAAGTATCGCATGCCCCGAGGCAAGAAGGAAGTGCCCATTGGCGACGCCGAGGAAGCCATGAAGCTGATTCGCCGCAATGCCCGAAACTGGTCGCTCAATCCTAACGACGTGGGTATCATGGGCTTCTCGGCAGGTGGTCATCTGGCCTCGACCATCGCCACGCATAGCAAGGGTGAGGCCAAACCTAACTTCCAAATACTCTTTTATCCGGTCATAACGATGATGCCGGGCTACACTCATCAGGGCAGCCATGACAACCTTTTGGGTCGTGGAAGTCACAAGAAGGATGAGCGAGATTACAGCAACGACATGCAGGTAACACGGGTTACGCCCCGTGCATGGATAGCTTTGAGCGATGACGACCACGTTGTCGTGCCGGCCAATGGCGTGAACTACTACACCGAACTCTATCGACATGACGTTCCGGCCTCGCTCCATGTCTATCCGTCGGGCGGCCACGGCTGGGGCATTCTGCCCGGTTTCCGCTTCCATAATCAAATGATGTTGGAATTGGAGAGTTGGCTTCGCTCGTTCTAAGGGGGAAGTTGATTTTGGAAAGTTGACGAGTTAACAAGTTGTTTATTGAGTTGACGAGTTGATGAGTTGACAAGTTGACAAGTTGTTGGTTGGGCTGAGGAGTTAATAAGTTGATGTGTTAACGAGTTGACAAGTAAACAAGTTGTTGGTTGAGTTGACGAGTTGACAAGTAAACAAGTTAACGAGTTGTTGGTTGAGTTGACGGATTAACAAGTTGACAAGTTAACGAGTTGTTGGTTGAGTTGACGAGTTGACAAGTAAACAAGTTGACGAGTTGTTGGTTATGGTAGATGGGTTGACTATGAGATATTGATGGGTTAACGCATTGATAATTAATGAGTTGACGGTGATAAGTGAGACTTTTAGGCATGGTACTTGGCATGTGGCCGGGTAAAGGGCTGACAAGTACCATGTGAAAGGGCAGCTTTGGTCGTGTCAAAAGCCAGTTATGACATTACCAAAGGGCTGCTTTGGCGGGCTGAAAGGCCCGCTTTTGTTTTTTCATAGGGCTGCTTTGGAAAAACCAATGGTCCACGGATGAAAAAATACAAGGCCGTTGCGGGAATTTAAAAAGAAAACCGTAATTTTGTGACATTCTAATTCATGGATCCTGATTTATGCTGAAAACACTCTTGCAACTTTGGTGGATAGAGACGCGCCGCACCTTTGATTGGAAGCGGCTGGGCGTCTTTCTCTATCTTCTTTTCCTGCTTGCGGCCTTGGTGATAGGCTTTTACGCGGGTGGAGGAGACAGGGTGATGAGTCGCATGGCGGGCCTTCCGTTTCAGGACTACGCCGTGATGATGGCGCTGGCCACCATCGTGCCCGACTTCATGATGAAGCTCATGCTGAAGCAAGACGCCGCCATGATGGACGATTTTCTTAAATCCAAGCCCGTGGCCGAGCGCACGTGGAACCGCTTTTTGCTCGTTTCCAACCTGCTGGATTACTGGAATTGGATGACGCCCATTGTGATGACGGTGCTCTTCGGGCTGCTTATGCCCGTTGGTTACGCCTTGTTGGGCGGACTGACGGTGTGGTTTGTGTCGATAGCCGATGGCTTGGCCATTACTTGTTTGCGCAAAGCCACCGACTGGGCGTATAAGTTGGCGGTGTGGATAGGATTGCTTTTCTTCCTCTTTTTGCTCACGCCCTACGCCTTCTTCATGAGCGGTGTGGGCGCCGTGGTCCACATGTTGGGCATGATAGGCTTCGCTTTGGTGGCCTTGTGGGTGCTCTATCGCTATTTGTTCAGCCTTAGCAGTTACAATGAGTCGCGGGCGCAGGCTTCCTCGGTAAGGGGAATGCGGGGCGGAACGCTGCTCAGTTTGGAATATGTAAGCCTGCTTCGGGCCAAGCGTTTGCGACAGATGGTGCTGATGTGTGCCGCTATTTTCTTGTTCCAAGCCTACACGCAGAACTACACGGCTAATGAATTTGGTGTCGGTTTTACGGCGTTCTACGTGTTCTTTGCCATCGATTTTCCCACGTTAGTGCTGGGTCAGTGGGGCTTTGGCGTGGAAGCCAACTTCTTCCACGGGCTTATGACCAAGCCAGTGACGGTAGAACGGCTGCTGCTTAACAAGTTTTTCTTCTACATGCTCATAAATGTGGCCATGACTTTGCTCATGATTCCCGGCGTGTGGCTGGGCTATTGGTCGTACGCCATGTTGGTGGCGGCGCTGCTGTTGACTGTGGGCTCTAACCTGCTTTTGCTCCCCACGTGTCTTTTTTCCACCCGTCTCGACGTGTTTTCATCGGCCTTTTTCAATTATCAGGGCGCCAATTGGTCTATCAATGTCTATGCCTTTGTGGCCTTTATCCCCATGGTGCTCTTCATCAGTGGCTACGGGCTGTTGTCTGACGGGGTGGCTTCGGCGGTGTTGTCGGCTGTGGGCGTGGTGCTCATCTGTGTGCATCGGCCCGTCATCCGTCGCATAGCCAAGGCCTTCATGCGCCGTAAGTATGAGCGAATGGAGAAGTTCTGCGAATAAAAAACCGATGGTTTTAAATATCCAATCGTATGATAGAAATCAATAACCTCAAGAAAATTTATGGCCAAAAGACCGTGGTCGACGTGCCCCAACTTACCATCCGGCAAGGTGAGCTGATAGGATTGGTCGGCAACAACGGAGCCGGCAAGACCACGCTCATGCGCCTTATCCTCGACCTTATCAGGGCCGATGAGGGGTGGGTGAGCAGCGATGGCGAGCTCGTCAATGAGTCTGAACGCTGGAAAGCGTACACCGGTTCGTTCATAGACGGCCGTTTTCTCATCGATTTTTTCACGCCCGAGGAGTATTTTTCCTTCATTGCCAAGCTCTACGGCATAGGAAACGAGGAACTCGATGTGCGCCTGCGACGTTATGAGGGGCTCATGAATGGCGAGATACTCGGCACGAAGAAATACCTCAGAGACTTCTCCGAGGGCAATCGACAGAAGGTAGGTATCATTGGGGCCATGCTCATTGAGCCGAGGGTTCTCATCCTTGACGAGCCTTTTAACTACCTCGATCCCTCGTCACAGATTACGATCTCTAAAATGATAGAGCAAGAGTGTAGCGAGCGGGGCACGACGGTTATCTTGTCGAGTCACAACCTCAACTTCGTCTCCGATATATCTTCCCGCATCTTGTTGTTAGAAAAAGGAGTAGTCATAAAAGACCTTCAAAACGACGCGGGCAGTGCCATGACCGAGTTGGAGCTGTATTTCAACACGCCCAAGACGGTCGACCCATCCGACGTACAACCCTAAAACTAATTATAAACAATTCATTCTTAAAAACTACTGAAACATGAAAAGATTAATGATGGGGCTGGTTAGCCTCACCGCTTCTGTAGCCATGAATGCGCAGAACGCACCCCAATTGCGGGCCGACAACATCAATGAAGTGCTCAAGGCCATGACTTTAGAGGAGAAAGCCCAGCTCTTGGTGGGCGGTGGAAACGACGGATTCGTTGGTTCCGGCTCCATGTTGGGCCATCAAAAGAAGATTGTGGCCGGTGCCGCCGGACTGACTGTGGCCATTCCCCGCTTAGGTATTCCGGCCACGGTTGTGGCTGATGGGCCTGCCGGAGTGCATATCGACGCCCATCGTGAGGGCACTACGCAAACCTTCTTTGCCACGGGTTTCCCTGTAGGTACTTGCTTGGCGTCGACTTGGAATCCCGAGTTGGTCTATCAGGTAGGTCAGGCTATGGGCAACGAAACGCTGGAGTATGGCGTCGATGTTTTGTTGGGTCCCGGCTTGAACTTGCATCGCAGTCCGCTCTGTGGCCGTAACTTCGAGTATTATAGCGAAGACCCCATCGTCACGGGTGTCATCGGTTCGGCCATGGTTCGCGGCATTCAGAGTCAGGGAGTGGGCGTAAGTGCCAAGCACTATGCCGTCAACTCTCAGGAAAGCGACCGTACCCGGGTAGACGAACGTGTAACGAAGAGAGCCTTGCGTGAGCTCTATCTGCGTGGATTTGAAATCATGGTACGCGAGAGTAAGCCATGGACCATCATGTCAGCTTATAATAAGGTGAACGGCGTTTACGCACAAGGAAGCAAGGATTTGCTCACCAATGTGCTGCGCAAGGACTGGGGTTTCGACGGAATCGTCATGACTGACTGGATTGGAAAGCGCAATGACCTGCCCATAGAGCAGGAAGTGGAGGCCGGAAACGACCTCATGATGCCGGGATACCCTGCCCAAGTGGACGATATTGTGCAGGCCGTGAAAGCCGGAAAGCTCGATATTAAGGAGGTAGACCGCAATGTTCGCAACATGTTGGAGTACATTGTGAAGACTCCCCGCTTCAAAGGTTATCGCTATAGTAACCAACCCGACACCCGTGCCCATGCCCTTATAACCCGTCAGAGTTCGGCCGAGGGAATGGTGTTGCTCAAGAATGAGCCGTTGGTAGCCGGCGGTGAGCGTGTATTACCCGTGAAAAACCTGAAACAAGTGGCGCTTTTTGGCGTTAATTCCTACGATTTCTTCTCGGGAGGATTGGGCTCCGGCTGTGTCAATGTGCCCTATGTAGTTGATATGGTGCAAGGTTTGAAGAACGTCGGTGTATCTACCACGCCGCAACTGACCGAGATTTATCAGAGTTATGTGAAGTTTGCGAAGGCCAAACTCAAAGCCGATAAGAACCCGGAAATGTGGTTCCTCGACCAAGGACAGCCTAAACTCGACGAGATTGACATCACTGTGCGCAGCGTGAATCATGAACTTGCCGCGGCGGATGCGGCCATTATCACCATCGGTCGCCAAGCCGGAGAAGGCATGGATAGGCAGATTGAGGGCGAGTTTAACTTAACCGACGCCGAGAAAGCCATGATCAGCAGGGTCAGCGACGCCTTCCATGCGGCCGGTAAGCCCGTTATCGTTGTGATAAATTCGGGAAGTGTCATGGAAACAGCCTCTTGGCGCGACCGTGTTGACGCCATTCTCGTGGCTTGGCAGCCCGGTCAGGAAGGTGGAAACAGCGTTGCCGATGTGCTCGTAGGTAAGGCCAATCCTTCCGGTCGCCTGACAATGACATGGCCGGTAAGCGCCGCTGACGTGCCATCGACCAAGAATTTCCCCCAAAATCCCGAATATTACAACTTTACGGAGAAGCTCTATGGCGGTTATATGCCCGGTGTGAACTTCACGAATCATGAAGAAGACATCTATGTGGGCTATCGTTACTTCGATACTTTCAAGCGGAAGGTGGCTTATCCCTTCGGTTTCGGCTTGAGCTATACCGACTTCGAGTTCAGCAAACCTACCGTCAAGGCCGTTGGCGACCGTGTGGAAATGACCGTAACGGTGAAGAATGTGGGCAAGACTGCCGGCAAACAAGTGGCTCAGGTTTATGTAGTGGCCCCCAAGGGAGCTTATGAGAAGCCGGCCAAGGAGTTGAAAGCATTTGCCAAGACCCGTGAGTTGAAGCCCGGAGAGAGCCAAACTTTGAAAATGACTGTTGAGAAACGACTCCTCGCCAGCTTTGATGAGGCCGGCAATCAGTGGAAGGCCGACGCCGGAACTTATACCTTCTTGTTTGGTGATAACGTGGAGAGTATCAAGGGCAAGGCCACGCTGAAGCTCGGAGAGTTGACCGAGAAAGTGACAGAAGCACTGGCACCGCGCGTCAATTTGCAGTTACTGCATCAGTAAAGGTTTATTAAAAATAAAATCATAATTTTGCTATCTCACTGATTCCTTGTACTTTTGCAGAAACAATAACACAATAAGATATTAGTTTTTTATTATGGCAAAGAAAGCACTTTTGATGATTCTCGACGGTTGGGGAATCGGTAAGCACGGTAAAGGTGACGTGATTTATAACACGCCAACTCCATATTTAGATTATTTGACAGCTGTTTCGGCTCATTCGGAGCTTCAGGCCAGCGGTGAGAACGTAGGTCTTCCCGACGGCCAGATGGGTAATTCCGAGGTGGGACACCTTAATATTGGCGCCGGCCGCGTGGTTTATCAGGACCTCGTAAAGATTAACCGGGCGTGTGCCGATGGCTCTATTTTGAAGAATGAGGGCGTCGTTGAGGCCTACAGTTACGCCAAAGAGAATGGTAAGAAGGTCCATCTGATGGGCTTGACCTCCACCGGTGGCGTTCACTCTTCATTGGATCACTTGTTCAAATTCATCGAAATAGGTAAAGAGTACGGCCTGAAGGACCAGTTGTTCGTGCACTGTTTCATGGACGGACGTGACACTGACCCGAAGAGCGGTAAAGGTTTTATCGAGCAGGTACAGGCTTGCTGCGACCAAAACGACGCACACATAGCCAGCATTATCGGCCGTTTCTACGCCATGGACCGCGACAAGCGTTGGGCCCGTGTGAAGGAAGCATACGATTTGTTGGTAGAGGCTAAGGGCAAGCAAGCCACCGACATGGTGCAAGCTATGCAGGAAAGCTACGATGAAGACGTAACTGACGAGTTCGTGAAGGCCATCAACAATTCTACCGTTGACGGCACTATTCAGGAAGGCGACGTAGTAATCTTCCTCAATTTCCGCAACGACCGCGCCAAGGAAATTACCGCTGTACTCACCCAAGAGGACATGCCCGATGAGGGAATGCACACCATCAAGGACCTGAAGTACTACACGATGACTCCTTATGACCCCAATTTCAAGAACGTGAAGGTACTTTTCCCCAAGGAGAACGTGCAGAACACGCTCGGCGAATACTTGTCAAAATTGGGCAAGAAGCAGCTCCATACCGCAGAAACAGAGAAGTATGCACACGTTACATTCTTCTTTAACGGTGGCAGAGAGGCCCCCTATGAGGGTGAAGATCGTATCTTGGTAGCTTCTCCAAAGGTGACAACGTACGACCTGAAGCCTGAAATGAGCGCTTACGAGGTAAAGGATAAACTCGTCGCAGCTATCAAAGAAGACAAGTATGACTTCATTGTCGTGAACTTCGCGAACGGAGATATGGTGGGTCATACGGGCATTTACAACGCCATAGCCAAAGCTGTTTGGGCGGTAGACCAGTGTGTGAAGGACGTCATTGAGGCCGCCAAAGCCACCGGTTATGAGGCTATCATCATCGCAGACCACGGCAATGCCGACAACGCTGTCAATGAAGATGGAAGTCCTAACACCGCTCATTCACTGAATCCGGTGCCCTTCATCTACGTTACCGACAACAATTCAGCCAAGGTAAAGAACGGAAGATTGGCCGACGTGGCCCCTTCTCTTCTCCATATCATGGGCTTGGAGCAACCCGCCGACATGACGGGCGAGTGCTTGATAGAAGATAAATAAAGCGTCACTCTTGACCGCTAAACGATAAGCGGGAACCATTCAAGGCTATTGCCAAGGAATGGTTCCCGCTTTTATTTTGGCTGTTTGACCTCTTTCTAAGAAGAAATGATGAGGCCAAACAGCGTTCTACAGAATAGCGGACCGGCTTTTTTACAAATTAAACAACCTTTTACGAAGTGCCCCACAGAGCGATTTTATCAATAAAACCACCCTTTACGAGGCATAGACTTCACCGGCCCGGAGTTTCTTTTATTACAATGTAGCCTTGATAGATGCGACGATTTGCTCATCGAGCAGGTTGTTGTCGCGCAGCAACTCATTGACGTCGTAGCGGTCGTAGAGCGCTTTCTTCACACCGAAGTTGAGCACCTTCATGTCGCTGGGACCGTAGAAGCGGGCTATACGCTCACCGAAACCACCGTCCAAGCTGCCATCTTCGAGCGTAGCGATGAGCGTGTGGTCTTTCTTGAGGTCCTCCAGCAAGTCCTCATCGATACCCGTCAGGTAACGGGGGTTGATAAGTGTGGCGTCGATACCGTCGTTAGCCAAGGCCTGCTGCACGGCTTCACCCTTCTGATAGAAGTCGCCCGCGGCGATGATGGCTACCCTTTCGCCACGCTTGGCCACCTTAAACTTGTTGAGATTGCTGTAATCCGTGTCGTAAGCCTCGGCGCTGTGAACCACCTGCATGGCGGGAACACGCACTGCCACCGAGTATTTCTCCTGACGGATGGCCCACAGTTCCATGGCCACAAACTCCTCGTAAGTGGTAGGAGCCAAATAAACCAAGTTGGGAATGTGGCTGAACATGGGGATGTCGAAGAAGCAAATGTGCGTAAAATCGTTCATGCCATACACGCTGGAGCCCAACACGTTGATAACGGCAGGGTTGCCATTAACGGCTAAGTCTTGGCTCAACTGGTCGTAGGTACGCTGCAAGAACGTGGCAGGAGTGGAGAACACGGGGTGCGCGCCACGCTTGGCCATGGCCGACGCCATGGCTACGGCCTCCTCCTCGGCTATACCTACGTCGATATATTGTTTGCCGGCAGCCTTTCGGCGCTCGGGAGTGAAGCCCATAGCGGCCGGTACCGCCGCGGCGATAGCCACGAGTTTGGGGTCGCGTTTCATCTCGTCGAGCAGCAATTGGCCCAACAAGTCGCCGTAATCCTCGCCACCATGACCACCTTTGACTTGGCCTGTCTCAAGCTCGAAAGGCATGTGCCAGTGCCATGCTTCCTTGTTGGTAGTGGCCGGCGTGTAGCCATGTCCCTTCTCGGTATGGATATGTACCACGATGGGGTGGTCGATGTCTTTCACCTTTTGGAAAGCCTCGACGAGCTTGGCCACGTCGTTTCCTTCCTCTACATAGGTGTAGTCAAAGCCCAAGGCCTTGAAGAAATTGAGCTCGGCCTGCCCTTTGGTGTCACGCAAAAGCTGCAAGTTCTTATACAGACCGCCGTGGTTCTCGGCAATACTCATTTCGTTGTCGTTCACGATCACGATGATGTTAGTGCCCAGTTCGGCCGCCGTGTCGAGTCCCTCAAAGGCCTCTCCACCCGACAGAGAGCCGTCGCCGATAACGGCAATGACATTCTCCGTGCCGCCGAGGATGTCGCGTCCCTTCATCAAACCGGTCGCCAAAGCCACCGAAGTAGACGTGTGGCCAATCTCGAAGTTGTCGTACTCGGGATTTTCCAAGGGCGAGCTGTAGCCCGATATGGCGTCCATGTCGTTCACGTCGAGGAAACCTTTGGCACGGCCTGTCAGCATTTTATGGGGATAACTCTGGTGGCTGATGTCGAAAACAAACTTGTCCTCAGGGGCGTTGAACACATAATGGAGCGCCACGGTAGCCTCGGTGAAACCCAAATTGGGGCCCACGTGACCGCCATGATGGCTCACACGGTTGAGAACGCCGGTGCGAATCTCGTCGGCCACAACGCTCAGTTGCTCTATGGGCAACTGCTTTAAGTCTTTCGGACTGTTGATTTTTTCAATGTACATGCTTGTATTGAATAATATGTTTTTTTGTGTTTGGAGCGGTTCAGTGTCTTTTTCGGAGACATTTTCACGGTTGCAAAGGTAAGTTCTTTTGCATTTACGGACGCTATCAAAATTACAGATAGAATAACCAAAATAACAGAAATGGGGCCAAAACCTTTGCCATTTGGGGCCTTTTGGCTAATTTTGTGATAAATAATAAGGTATAAACCGATAAATAACAAGGTATAAACCGATGAACGTAAAAATAGAAGAAACATGGCGACAGCAGGTGGGCGGCGAGTTCGACAAGCCCTATTTCCTGAATCTTACCCGCCAAGTGCGTGAGGAATACGGGCGCTATGCCTGCTACCCTCCGGGCCATCTTGTATTCAACGCCTTTAATCTTTGCCCCTTTGAGCGGGTGCGTGTGGTCATCATAGGGCAGGACCCGTACCACGAGGCGGGGCAGGCGATGGGCCTGAGCTTCTCCGTTCCCGAGGGAATAGCCATGCCGCCGTCGCTCATCAATATCTTTAAGGAGATAGAGGCCGACCTTGGCAAGCCCATGCCTGCCAACGGCGACCTCACCCGATGGGCCGATCAGGGCGTGCTCTTGCTCAATGCCACCCTCACCGTGAGGGCCCATGCGGCCAACAGCCATCAGCAATTGGGCTGGACTACCTTCACCGACGCGGCCATCAAGGCCCTCAGCGACCACCGCGAAAACTTGGTGTTCATGCTTTGGGGTGGCTTTGCCCGGGGCAAGAAATACCTTATCGACACGAAGAAACACATGGTCTTGGAGAGCGTTCATCCCTCGCCCTTGTCGGCCAATCGGGGCGGTTGGTTTGGCAATCACCAGTTCTCACGGTGCAATGCCTTTCTTGAGAGCAAGGGATTGGCGCCCATCAATTGGTAAAGAAGCTGAATAGAAAATGACCGAACTACATATTTTACAAGTGGGCGACGTGCTTGTGTCGCCCGACATCATCACGGAGAAGTTTTGTTGCGACCTTGAGAAGTGCAAGGGACGCTGCTGTATAGAGGGCGACGCGGGGGCTCCCGTAACGTTGGAGGAGATAGGCGACATCGAGGAAGCACTCGATGAGGTGTGGCATAGCATGAGCGCCACGGCCCAAGCGGTGGTCGATAAGCAGGGCGTAGCCTATGTTGACCGCGAGGGCGACCTTGTGACGAGCATTGTGGGAGGCAAGGATTGTGTCTTCACGGAGTACAAAGACCTGACGCTCGACGACGCCACGGAGGTGCGCGACTGCTGCCTCTGCGCCTTGGAGTGTGCCTTTCGCAAGGGCCGGACGGGGTTTGTGAAACCCATGTCGTGCGCGCTTTACCCCATAAGGGTGAAGGAGTTTGGCAATGGAATCACCGGTATCAACTATCACCGATGGGACATTTGCCGTGACGCCGTGGCCAAAGGACGGGCCTTGAACCTGCCGGTCTATAAGTTCTTGGCCGGTCCGCTAAAGCGTCGTTTCGGCGAGGCGTGGTATCGGGAGCTGTGCGAGGTGGCTGCGGCCATTGAGCAGCAAAGTTGATTTTAATAAACCTTGGCGGAGCCCTTTTGGCATTTCCACCGCCCGATGTTTAGCCCCTGAAAAGGGCGCTTCGGTTTTCTTGTAATTTAATAGCGTAAAGTGGTCGCTGTAAGAGTGGCCCTTTGATATGACAAAAGCAGTGCTTTCATGGGGTGAAAGCACTGCTTTTGCATGATAGGAGGGCTGCTTTGGCAGCCCGGTTGGGTGGGGGCGAGACCCCCGTTGTTGGGTTGGGGAGTTGTGAGGGTGATGGGATGATGATTTAATGCGTTGCTGATGGGGTGAGAGGAGGGTGGGGGCGAGGCCCCGTTGTTGGGTTGGGGAGTTGTGAGGTTGGGGAGTTGGTGGGATAAGCGACGTTTATCCCTTTCGATATTCCGTGGGACTTACGCCCACATGTTCCTTGAAATATTTGCCCAAGAAGCT
>NZ_DATCYK010000084.1:0-30521 GCF_036570325.1 Prevotella sp. | reverse complement strand
CGTGACGCCGCGATGCCACCAATTATGCCTCCGATGGTCAGGAAGAACACGCCCACGGTGCCATAGATGATACCTACTTCCTCCGTGGCTAAGGCCAAACCGCCTTTGTCGACCGATCCGAGCAGGAAGGGGTTGACCATTTTAAGCAGGAAAGCCTCGGGCAGGCGGTACAGAAGCATGAAAACAATGGCCAAGATGACGCCCGGTTTGCGGAAATAAGTCTTGAAAGTCTTGAGAAACTCCTTGACTATCATCATCGCCTGACTGTTTTTGTCAATGCCTGAATCGTGGGTTGTCTCGGTCTTTGGCCGTGGAATGACAAACGTGTGGTAGAAAGTTACAGCCATGAAGAGGGCCGCCGTTATACCCATCGTTATGGTCCACGACAGCGGAATGTTGCCCGACGTGCTCTCGATGTGGCCCGCTATGTAAACCAACACGCCTTGTCCGAAGATGGACGATAGGCGATAGAAGGTACTGCGGATACCCACAAAGAAGCTCTGATCTTTCTGGCTGAGCGCCAACATGTAGAAACCATCGGCGGCTATGTCGTGCGTAGCCGAGGCAAAAGCCGTGATGACAAAGAGTATCAGCGTGAAAGTGAACATGCTGATAGGTGTGTGTCCGGCGGCGATAGTGGCCGCGTCGGGTCGTGGAATGCTAAGAGTGAGCAGTACGAAGGCCGCGCTCATGATAATCTGCATGGCCAAAATCCACCATCGTTTGGTCTTGAGAATATCCACGAATGGGCTCCACAAGGGTTTGATCGTCCACGGCAGATAGATTAAACTGGTGAAAAGGGCCATTTCGCCGTTGGACACTCCCATCTTGGTAAACATCGTCACGGATATTTGGTTGACGACGAAATAGGGAATGCCCTCGGCAAAATAGAGTGTAGGAATCCACGCCCAAGGGGATATGTTCTTGAGATTCATCACTTCGTTTTATTTCTTCATTCGTGCCTGAAGCTCCCAAGTACGAATTCGGTCCTTGTAAGTATTGTTGCGATTTTCTTTCTCTATGCTGAGCGCTGCGTCGGAATTGTCGTCCCAACGGCGGCAACAGTAGAGCACATCGTAGATTCTTCCTATCTGATAACGGCGTGAAATAGCCAGTCCGAGGGCGTAATCCTCACCGTAATTCACGTTGGGCAGGTTGATCGTACGTATCACCGGAGTGTAGAAACCGCGTGGAGCGCCGAGGCCGTTGATACGCAACGCGTTGTTGCGACCGTTCTCCGGAGTCCATTCGCGATGGTCAATCTTGCCGGGAGGCAGCATGTTCTTATTGATGTCGGTGAGCATGTAAGAGCCTATGACCATAGCGCACTGCTGCTCATGGAAAGCGTCAACGAAGCGTTGAAGGGTGTTCTCATCGGAGTAAACGTCGTCGCTGTCGAGCTGAACGATGAACCTTCCGCACTTGGGATGGTGGGTTGCCATGTTCCATGCGCCACCTACGCCGATGTCACGACGGGTCGGTATGAGGTGAATAAGGCGCTCGTCGTCCTTGTATTCCTCAATGGCTTCGGTCGTACCGTCGGTAGAATGGAATTCAGGACCATTCTCCACAACGAATACATTGTACTTAAAATTGGTCCTCTGGCTCAACGCGCTCTCGATAGCATCACGGATAGTACGGATTCGATTGCGCACGGGAATCATGATAGTGGCCTCGTATTCAAAGGTCTCCGCATTGAAATCAACGCTCTCAAAGGTAGGTTCGAGGTAGCCACCGATTTCTTTCAGGTACTCGGTGCAGGCTTGTTCCATCTCGATTTGTGAGGCCCGGTTACGTGGATCCACGTAGTCAAAGAGCTTCTCGCCGGTCTTTCGGTTGTCAAGTTCTACCTCGCTGTAAAGGTATTCGTTGATATGTACGAGCTCCTCGCTCTCGGTCAACTTCAAGCGAAGGTCGTAAAAACCGGCTGCCTGATAGTTTGCGGTAGTCTTGGCAGCGGCAGTCTTGAGGGCGTCGGTGCGGAAAAGAAGCACTGAACCGAAGTCGAAATCATCGCGCAAGCTACCCTTCTGATAGTCGATAACGGGCGCCTCGGAGCGAATACCCTCAGCCGAAATCTTGTAATGGTCGGCATATATCATGCCCGCATCGGTGCAACGGGCTATATTTACCATGCGTTCGAGCGCATAGAGGCCTATCTCCATGTACTGTTCCTTCATATATAATAAGGTGAAAGGCGCCTGCGCCTCGTCGGCTACCTTACGCATCGTGGCGCTACTCTTGAGCGTATCGATGGTCATAACGCCGTCGACGCCTTCCACGGGCTCATCATTGGCACTGAGAATGATGATTCTATTCACGATGTCTAAGCCTTTCAAACTTTCCAATGTCTTTGAAAGTTCTTCCTTACCCGCCATGGGGAGAAAGCAGTCTACCAGTTTTTTCATAATGATTGCTATGTTTTCAGTTATTATTGATTGATGAATATTTTTCCTAAAATGCCATCCTCATTGGTGTAGAGCACGGCTTTGCGGCTCAAGGGGATGATGGTATTGATGAGCGTATTGCCCACCTTATGCTTCCACAGCAGGCGTCCGGTCTTGCCATTGATGGCAAAGATAAGCCCGTTTTTGGTGGAAGAGAATACGATACCATCCTTTTCGGGCAGCATAACGGTGGCATGCTCGTAGCCGAAGCCCACGTTGCAGGCCCACAGTTGGCGAGGTTGGTCGGTCAAAGCGGAGTAACATACCACGCTATCGCGCATGGTCTTGGCGTAAACACGCCGCTCATCGGCCGATATTCCGAGCGACTCGCGCACCACGCTCTGCTTTGTGGCATAATGCTCGCGACCGCTTTGGGCGTCGATGGCGGTCAACACACGGCGCGGATCGGCCACGAATACCTTGCCACGGCCCATGACCGGCCACACGCCGGCAGGCGAATAGTGCATGTCTTGCCGCCCCGTGGTCCACTGCCACAGCTCTTTGCCGTCCTTACAGCGCAGGGCGTAGAGCGTATTTGCCCAATCGCCGAACACTACCATGCCGTTTTTGACGAGTGGTTTGGTCTCGACGTAGCCGCGAATACCGCCCCGCTGCCACATGATAGTGCCGTCGCTAACGCGGATGGCTCGAAAATGATGGTCGCTACTGCCTATGTAGGCTATGCCGCGGTGGATGGTTACGGCGCTCACCACGGGCCTTTGGGTGGCTACTTTCCAGCGTAGGCTGCCCCGGCGCAGGTCAACGCCGTAGATATTACCGTCGGCCGACCCTGCCACAACTACGCCCTTGCCGATGGCGGGCGTGCCGATGATGCGCCCTTGGGTGGCAAACTGCCATCGTTGGTGCCCGTTTTGATCGAAGCAAGTAAGGCGTCCTACGTTGTCGGCCACCACTATGAGGCCCTTGCCGATGGCCGGCGATGAGTAGATACCTGCTTTCAGCTCGGCCTGCCATGCGTCTTTCACGGCGGGATAGGCGGCATTTACGCTGAAGTCGGGGCGCAGGGGCGACGCGGCGGGCGTGGCCTCGCCCTTGGGTTGATGATGGCTGATGGCGGCCCAGCGTACCCGTGGCTTACCGATAGGATGGGTATAAACGATTACGGAGTCGGCCGTAACGTCGTACTCGTTGTACTGTCCCGTGGTGGCGGGGCGTTTCCGAAGGTTGGTAATGTTGATAAAACCGGGCATACCGTTGTACGATGAGAACACGTTACGATGGTAATGACCGCCCAAGAAGGCCTTGACGGGATAGGGACGCACGGCGTCGGTAAGGTCGAAACAGTTATCGACATCGTCCGGGAGCATAGGCATGTGGCTCACGAGAAACACGGGTTTGCCGTTGGTACCGTTGCTCCGAAGCTCGTCTTTTACCCATTCTATATCCTCGGGGGCCACGTGGCCCAAGGCCATACGCATGAGCGGACCGCTCGGGAAGCCCAAGAACAGCCAGCCGTTGTGCTCAAACTTAAAGCGCTCATAGCCAAAAATATGTTTGAAATCCATACATCCGCTCTCGCTCCACTTTTGGTCATGGTTGCCCTGAAGTATGTAGTAAGGCTTTCGCAGTTGGTCAAGTTCGTGTTTGGCCAGCCGCAGCGAGGGGCCATCACCTTTGTCGGCGATGTCGCCGGTGACGAGAACGAAGTCGATACTGTCGGTCTTGTTGATTTGATTAACGGAGTTGCGGAGGTCTTGGGTGGGACCTTTGGCGGCCGTGTCGATATGTATGTCGGTGATGAGCGCGAAGCGGAAAGGTGCTCCGGCCCATGCCCATGAGGTTGCATAAAGAAATATCCACAGCATGGTGGCTCGTAAAAAGGAGTCCTTATGTTTCTTTATGAAATGATACATGTTTGTTTTTGGTTTTTTCTTTATTTCGTTGCAAAGATATTAAAATAACATGATTTCAACAAAAGAAAGAAGTGGTTTATCGATTATCTTTGGTTAATGAAAAATAAAAGATGCGGGGGTGACAGGTTCGTAGTTAGCCGATGGGGTGAAAAGGGGCCAATGGCGGCCTTGCGAAAGAGGGCCTTTGGGGCGATGAAAGCAGCCTTTTGAGCGGCTCAAAGCTGGCCTTTGGCGGGGTGAAAGCTGGCCTTTGAGAAAACCACGGGCCGCGAGTGGTAAACTACCGGCTTGGCCGTCGCCGGGCGAAAGAATGCGGGGCGCCGGCCAAGGGGTAGCTGAAGAGGTTGATAAACAAGCGCTTAGCGAAGCAAGTATTGCAGTATCTTCTGCATCAGAACGTCACGATGGGCCCCCGACTTGATGGCCTCAAAGGGGAAAGCCAGCACCACCGAGCGCCACGGATCGGTTTCGTTACCGCCGAATACCACGGCCGCGCTCTTGTTGTTTTCGGGATAGCGCAGGGCCGTATAGGCGCAGGGGTCGGCCGGGTCGATGGCGTCGGGCGACTCAACTACGTACGACTGTTCGTTGGGGCGGTTGTAATATTCCATCAGAAGGGGCTCGTCGGTGAGTGGCGACACCACAGTCATGATCTCACCCTCGGTCGTTGCCTTGTCGTTTCGCCACTGATACTTCAGTATGTTCTTGGCAAAGGCCATGTCGTTAGGGTCGGCTTTGACGATGGGATTTTGCCAAAGGTCGGTTCCTACGTACGAACCTGAAACGAGAATACGGCCGCCCGACTTGCAATAACGGGTGATGGCGTCTTGCAGGGCGGGGCCGAAGGTCTTGAAACCAAGCCCTTGTACGGCGCCTATGCGGCCCATCTTGGTTTGTTTGTTCTTACCTAATATGAGGTCTACGGCGCTGTATGTATCGGCGTTGAGCATGTTTTGGGCCACCGCCGCGTCACGTCCGGCCGACACGAAGCTGTGGCCTGCCTTCAGGATAGCGGCGCCGTGGAGGGCCGGGTAGTCAAAGGTATTGCCCTTGACGACGATACGTTCGTAGTTACTTTGGCTGTCGCCGTAGCCCGAGGCGTCGTCGTCGGTCCACGGAATGGCCCTGCGAAATTCCTTCATGCGGCCCGTGTAGGAAATCATTTCCTTGTAAGGCACGCCGTTATCGTCGTCGGCCAAGAAGCCGGCTTGCTCGTCGTCGGCACTTCGGAAGTCGTCGGGGGCGCTGATACGGTCGAACCCATTGACGATGAGGATAGGCTTGTCGGTAGCCGAGGAGGCCCTACCGACGCTCAAAATCTCGGAGGGGAAGCTCTCGCCACCTTTGTTAAGGGCACATACTTTGAAGCTGACGACCTTATCGTTTTCGATGGTTGTGGTGAAAAGGGGCTTCTTCGTAAGTCGTCCGTTGTCCCAATCGCCATCGCCAATGCGGGTGTAAACGATGTATCTTTCGGCCTCGGCGGTGGGTTCCAATGGGTCGGCCACGGGCTGCCACGCCAGTTCTACCTTGCTATTCTTGACGAATCGGGCGCTGAAATCCTTGACCGGAAGAGGTTGTACTACGTATTCGCGGCCGTAATTGTCGGCAAGGAAGCGCAGCATGGCTTTGTAAATGGAGCGGCTGACGCTGAATTGGAAGCGGGGATCGGCGCCATAGCGCATGTCGGCAAAGTTCTCATGGGAGAGCAATTCCAGCAACATGGCCGGCACACGGGGCGTCCATGCCTCGAAATAAGCTTGGTTCCACATGCCCCTTCGGGTCCATTTAGGCTCGTAGAGCGCCCGAATGTCGTTAACGATTTGGGACTGTACCATGTCGCAAAGGTCGTGGTTAATCTGTCGGCTGCTGCCATCGGCGAACTTGCCGTCGTACCGATTGACCATGTAAATGCCCAAAGTACCGATGATAGAGTCGCCATATACGGTGCCGGCGTCGCTATGGAAGGCGAAGGAAAGGTCGATGGGAATACGCAGTCCCTTGCCTTCGGGCCATGCCATGGTGCCTCCGAGGAGGTAATTTACCCACAATCCGCGGTTCTTATAGTCGTCGCGATAGTCGTCAATGCCCTTTGAGGGCGAGTAAACGCTGTCGGGTATGCCGGCCCATTGCATGTAGTAGCGGGCTCCTTCAAGGTAGCGGGGGTAGCCGCTGGTAAGGTAGGGATAGGTAAGTCGGGGCTGATAGGCGTTTCGGGCGATACGTCCTATCTTGCGATCGGTCTTTCCGTTGTAGGCTATACTGTCGCCGTCGGTGGCTCGGGCGATGTTTCCCATGCCGCCACCAAAGCGTACCGCGTCGGCCGTAACGACCGTTCCCTTCTGCTTGGAATAGTTACTGAGCGTGACGCAGCCCTGCGTTCCCTTCTCGAAATCAAACGTTCCGAGGTATATCCACGTGCCTCCGCCCATCTGTTGGTTTACATGGAAGCGGGTGGTTCCGTCCTTGTGGGTCACGGTGTAGACGGCTTCGATGGCGCTGTTGGGCAGCGAGTGGTACGAAACATATACGGCGTAGGGGCGTGATACTTCTATTTTGGGGCTCCATTTAATGGTACTTACACGATTGCTGTTGGTCGTTGTGAGGGCCATGCGGTAAGTTCCGTCGCGGAAAGGGTTATCAAAATCCTTGTATTCCTTTTGCTTATAGGCGAAGCCGGGGCCGTTGCCGTTGGTCCAAGGACGGTCGCCGATGGTTTCCTTATAAGGCGATGAGGCCAAACCGCCGTCGTTATCGACGATGACTTCATAGGGGTTGGCGTCGCGTTCGCGAGGGGTCATGACGTAAGCGCCGGCGTTTTCGAGCATGGGAATGAGGAAAGGCAGCACGTATTGCTGCGTGTATTTGTCCTCAACGGTTTGGAACATGCGGCCCCGTTGCCACTGCCAACGCTGTCGGCCCGGCTCAAAGTAAAGGCCGTGGCTCTGCCATAAGGCGATATGTCGGCCCAAAAGACCTTTCGTCGGGACGTAAGGGCGGCTCATGTTGCGCACGATGGGCACGCTGTTGAGGTGGGTAAAGACGGCAGGTTTGTCGTTCTTGGAACGCAGGTGGCGGGGAATGAGGTCGCGAATGTCTACTCCTCCCGTGATGACCCGCACGGAACGACCGCTGTAAGTGTCGGGAATGACGGTGTTTAATTGGGTGATGATTTCGGTATATTTCGCATCATCAAACGATATATAGGAGAAGTTTGTGCTGGCGTAGATGTCGAGTCGGTCCTCCGGGGCTTTGATGGAATCTACCCGGATACGGCCGGTGCTGAAGCCGGAGGTGTATTGGTTGAGTACGGTTTCTATACTGTTCTTCTCCGAGGGGCTGAGGGTTTGGCCCAAAGAGTTGGCCGGCCAGAGTATTCCGGCTAAAAAAGAAAAAGCGATGAGTTTGTTCATAGGATGATTACTAAACTACCGGGGCCTGCGAAAAGGCAAGTCCCGGTAGTTCTTTATGTTAGCGTTTACCGTGGGTAAAGCGGCGAATGGTCAGGCCGTTTACCAACCCGGATTTTGTTTGATCTTATCTTTGTTCAGCGTGATTTCGTTGCTTGGCACAGGATAGAGGTAGTACTTGGCAGCGAAAGTGCGCTTGGCTGTGGTGCCAAGCAAGTAGTTTCCATCCACGTTTTGTTTGCTCTTATCGGCTAAGTTAACGATATTGGCGCCCTTGTTGATGTTGGGGTACTTGTTGCTATCGAGCTTATCGAGCTGGTGCCAACGCACGAGGTCCCAGTAACGGTAGCCCAAGTCGCACATCAACTCACAACGGCGAACGCGGCGTATCTCCCAAATGAGGCTGCTAACGTTCATGTTGTTGGCCGGATCGGCGTCCGGATTGAGCGTCATATTGGGCAACTCGGCACGCTTTTGCAGCAGGTTGATGGTCTTGTCGAGGTCGCCCTGCGTGATTGTTCCAAGCTCCGCTTTGGCTTCTGCTTCGTTAAGAAGGACGACAGAGTACCAGAACAACGGTATATCCGTGTAGTTTGTAGTGGTATTAGTGCGGTAATATACCTCCATTTGTGGGTTGTCATACTTGTAAACAGTGTAGCCGGTAGACGATGTTGTCTCTGCGGGAAGCGGACCGTTGGGCGATGGTTCGTTGCGAATCCAGCCGTGGTCTTTGAAGCAAATGATAGAGTCGACGAGCAAACTAAGGCGCTTATCCTTGTTTGAAAGGAACTTACTGATAGAGAATTTGCCATCCTTATTGATGACAGCGGCGTCGTTCTTGTCGAGCGAAGTGGTCGCTAAAGGCTTTCCATCCTTGAAAAGGAAGGCGTCAACGGCGTCTTTGGTAATACCGTTCTGCGTGGTTGAGCTGCAAGTAAAGTCGCAAAGACCGTGTCCTTTAACGTCTTTCTCGTAGTTGTTGTAAAGGATTATCTCGCTGTTATTCGACAAATCGAGTGAGTTATACACCGTATAAACCTTGCCACTTGCGTTGGGTTTCCAATCGTTGAGTGAGAACTTACCGTTCATCAAAGCCTCGGAAGCCTTGGTACATTCGGTCAAGAACTTATCGGCACGGGCCTTATCGGCGGCTTTACCGTTATCGGCTTGCGTGCGATACTTGCAGAATGTGCCTTCGTAAAGGCAGAGGTCGCTCTTGATGGCCAGTGCCATTTCCTTGCTCCAAGTGGTCTTGTCCTTGGCGAGAGCGGGCAGATTGGCGATGGCGAAGTCAATATCGGCCAGTACTTTGTCCATAACTTCATCGCGATCGTTGCGTGGTCCGTAAACGTTTTCATCGTTTAGGTCGGTTATAACGCTCTCTTCCCACTGCACGTCTCCGTACATTTTCACCAGCTGGAAGTACACCCAAGCACGGTTCATGCGGCCTATGGCCTCGTACTTTGTCTTCTCCGCCTCGGGAAGGGTTGAGGTCTTAAGGCCGTCGAGCATGTAGTTGACACGGCGGATGTTGGTAAATCGACTGTTCCAAGCGCTGGCTTTATTGGGTATAGTGGTGAAGTCCCAGTCGGCAAAATCAGGACTTGCTTGGTCATCATTCAGTGCATTGAAGTAGAAACTGCTGGCACTTCCGTAGAACGAATAGAAGCCGTTGCTGTAGCTTCCCACCTCATTGGCGTTGCTCCAAAAGGCCGGTGTGTTGGTGAAAGTATCGCGCGGATCCTTATCCAACAGGTCATTACAGCCGGTAAGTGCCAAAGTTGAGGCTGCAAGGAGATATAGAATTGATTTTTTCATGATTCAAATTGTTTAAAGATACTTATAATGTAATCTGCACACCGATGGCCCATGAGCGGGTGATAGGCAGGGTACGACCCCATCCACCGTAATCAACTCCCTCGCCCTCGTTGATTTCCGGGTCGAGCGGCAGGTCGCCATTGCCCTTGTGGAGCAAGAAAAGATTGTTGGCGCTGACGTAGAGTCGCAGGTTCTGAATGTAGGCCTTGCGGGTGAGTTCCTTAGGAAGGGTGTAACCCAAGGTGATGTTCTTCAGGCGGAGATACGACATATCGGTGAGGTATCGGCTCTGAGGATAGTAGTTATGGCTACCCTTTCCGGCGGAGAGAGCGGGCACGTTACCGGCTGTTTCGCTACCGGGCCAGAGGCAAGGATAATCATTGTTTTGGTCGATCTGTACCACTCGCTTGCTCGGATCAGCGTCGTAGGTGTACACATTGTAATTGGTTTGGTGCTTGTAAACGGCCAAGTCGGAGGCTTTCAGCAAGGGGAAGTTGAACGCACTGATAGTCCAAATGTCGCGTTTACCGACTCCTTGGAAGAACAAATCAAGGTCGAAACCCTTGTAAGTGCCACCAACATGGAAGCTATACTCGTAACGTGGCAAGGTATTACCTATGACTTTGAGGTCGCCATGGTCCTCGAGAGTGCCTTTACCACCATTGATAACGCCGTCGTTGTTAAGGTCTTTGAACTTAATATCGCCGGGGCCATATACGAAGTTGTCGGTTTGAATACCGGTTTGGTTGGCAATTCCCTTCTTGTAATTCCAACTTCCGTCGGCATTGCGGCCCGTAAAGTCGTCCTCAGTGAAGTAACGATCGGTCTCGAAACCCCAAATGTCACCCCATGTCTCGCCCTCGTAGGCGTAAGAAGTATCGTTGGTATGGCCGATAATCTTGTTGGCATTGTTCCATTTGTTGACCTTTATCTTAGAGTCGCCGATACTGAAGCTGGCGTAAAGACCAAGGTCTTTGGTGAGTTGCTTGCGCCATGCGAGCGACAATTCCCAACCTCGTGCACGAAGCTCACCTGCGTTGGTATAAGGTGCGCCGGCACCTACGGCCGACGGAATGGCGTTACCCGGGGCCAACATGTCTTTGGTCAGACGCTCATAAAGTTCAGCGGTGAGGGTGAACTCGTCGTTGAGGAAGCCGAGGTCGAGGCCAAGGTTCTTAGTCTGAATGCGCTCCCATGTAAGGGTGGGGTTAACCCATGTGGGCATGGTAAAGCCGTTAACTTTGGCTCCACTGCCGTTAAGCCAAACGAAATTAGTATTGGGTTCGGTCTGATAAGGTGTGGTTGTAGAGAGGAACATGTTAGTACCGATGGCCTCATTACCAATCTCTCCATAAGAGAAACGCAACTTACCATTGGAAACAATGTGGCGAATAGGATTCCAATAAGCCTCCTCGCTGAAGCGATAACCTAAAGAGAAGCTGGGGAAGAAAGCCCACTGGTCGCCTCTGCGGAAGCGACTTGAACCGTCGTAACGGCCATTGAGCTCGAGCAGGTAGATACCTTTGTAATCGTAGTTGATACGTCCGAAGTAACCGGCAGAGGCTCTATCGTCGGTAGAAGCGTCGATAGTGGCGTCTTTCATTTCGCCATAAGCGAGGTTGAGTTCGGGGAATGCCTCGTCGTAAAGCATTTTACGGCGTGCATAGAAGTAATCACTGGTGAAGTTCTCGCCGTTAACACCGGCCATAACGTTGAGGTTATGATCGTTGGCAAAGGTGTGGCTGTAGTTTAAGTAAGCATTGGCCGTCCAGCGATTCATCTTCCTATTCCATCGTGTAGCGTCGGAATTGCTGGCCTGAACGATGTAAGTGGGGTTCGTACCCGACCAGTTCATGCCGTAGATACTCTTGTTAGAAGCCTTGTGATTGAAGTTATTGATTTGATAAGTATAGTCTACATTGAACGTCAACTCCTTGGTTATGTTGGCTTTAGCGTAAGCGTTCATGCGCAGAATATCGTGGGTTACGGCCAAACGGTTGCAGTTTTTCTGCATGGCAATCATACGATAGTCGTACTCATTGCCATCGGGGGCCTTGTAAATGCCCGACGGTATGAAGTAAGACCCCCAACGCCAAATGTACTGATAGATGTTAGTCCAAGGGTCGGCGGCGCTGTAATGGCGGCGTGTATAGTTGAAACGAACGCCCGCTGTGAGCCAATCGGTGATGTCGGTTTGCAGGTTGAGCGTGGCGTTATGGCGATTACGCTTGCCGGGATTGAACTTCATGACGTCTTGCTTGGAGTCATATCCCAACGAGGTATAGAAGGTTGTACGACCTGCGGAGCCCGAAATGCTGAGGTTATGGCTCTGTGATGGCGCGGCGTCGTTGTACCATATATCTTGAATATCGTAGTCGGCATAGTACAAGGGGCTACCCGTGGCGAAGCTGAAGTCGCCCACATTGTTCTTGTCCTTGTAGGGATTCATGAGGCTGTAGCCCTTTTTGCCACTGTGTTGTTTGTCCCATAACTCGGCATAAGGCAAGAGATCGTCGAAGTACATGCCGAAAAGCTCGGGCGTACTCTGCCCTGCGCGCTCTTTAGCCAATAGCGCCGGACGCAACTGTTCGGGCACAGAGGGGAAGTCGGGTAGCACAGTGGCTTGGTCCCAAGCCATCTGTCCGTTGTATTTTACGGAGATACGGTCGCCTTTCTTGGCTTGTTTCGTAGTGATAAGGATTACACCGAAGGCGGCTCTCGCACCGTAAACGGCCGATGAGGAGGCGTCTTTGAGCACTGAGATAGAGGCAATGTCGTTGCCATTGATCATCGTCAGGTCGTCAGTAGGTACACCGTCGACAACGATAAGCGGTGAAGATTTCTGCTTATTCGACAGAGTTCCCAAACCACGGATAGAAATCGACGGGTCGGCATTTAAGTTTCCGTTATTGCTAAGGATGGTAAGTCCGGGGATAGCGCCCTGCAATGCCTTGGCCACATCTTGCTCCGGACGGCTTCCGAGGGTCTTGTCAATATCCACATTGGCCACCGCTCCGGTGAGGTTTACTTTCTTTTGCTGACCGTAACCCACCACAACGACCTCGTCGAGCAAGGCATTGTCGGGCACCATGTGTACCTGCATGTTGGCCGAAGCCTTCATTTCCACGGTCTTATAGCCGAGGAATGAAATGCGGAGCTTGGCATTGTTGGCGGTCTTTAGCTCGAAATTGCCCGACGGATTGGACACAGTGCCGCGGGTAGTTCCCAATTCGGCAATGCTGGCGCCAATGATTGGCTCTCCATTTTCATCGACAATCGTTCCTTTCACGGTAACAGTAGTCTTACTATCTGTCACAACTTGCGGTGTAGGACCTGCGTAAGCGTAATTGCCCACTGCGCCGCATGATAGTAAAAGTGCTCCTATCAGAGCAAAGTGTCTTTTCATAAGCGTGATTATAATTAATAAATTGTTGTGTTATTTGCGTAGTAGTTTGGGGCTGTTCGCGTCGTTTATCCACGTATGTACGGAGGGATTAGGCGACGGACTAATGCCTTTCATTTTGCAAATATGGTTAAAATAATACAATCTTCCAAGTGTTTTGATGTTTATTTTTGCTTTTAAGGGCAAATTCCTCCTTACGAACAGTAAGACGATTCTCAATACTTCTTTATGTTACGAAAGGCTTATAGTTTTATAGTGTTCGTCCGGCGACGGGATGATGGGGCGTTGTTGGCGCTTGTGTAAGAGGACTATCTGCCGCTGGTTTTGGGTCGGGCGGAGGGTGATAGAGGAGAAATAGAGGTGAGATTTGTAAAATATTTATCCTATATTTTAACACTTCGGGGCGGCGCAAGTTAGCATTTGGGCCTATGGTTTTCGGCTTTGTTTTTACTCGATGACGACTGATGGGCGGCTCGAAAAGAGCCGTTGGCGGGGCCGAAGCATAGCTTTGACCATACCTGAACTGTGTTTGGGGCAGATGAAAGGGTAGTGATGGGGGCGCGAAAGGCCCGCTTCGGTCAGACGAAAGGGCTGCTTTGACCGGGCGAAAGCAGGCTTATGGGGAGGTAAGAATGGGCTTGTGATAAGATGAAAACAGATAATCGTTTGACTTACAGTAGGTTATAAACTTCTAAATACGTGCGTTATTTGCGGGCAAATGCTTTTAATTTTCAAATAAGGCGAGTATTTATGGGGCTGTTGTAAAGATTATTCTGAATCGCGGACGGGCGTAGGCAATGCGGTGGAATGGGGTCGCGGGCGTTGCTACGAGGCGTGAAAAAAAGCCCTATCCCGTCTCCGTAGCGAGACAAGATAGGGCTGTAGGTTTACTCTTGGTCAGAGTCCCACCAAATGGGGAGGGTCCTTATTTCGTCAGAATTGTACCAAACTTGCTTGGCCTTTTCTGATTTCGGCATGGTCAATTGGAGCGCTCCGGGGATAGAAGCGCCTATGGCTTCAAGGTTGTCGGAGTTATAGCTCGTGTCGTAACTGGCCTGCGGAAGGCGTCGGGGCGACTTTCCGGGAGGGCAAAACTTAGCGGCGTCGGACGAAACTCTGTACCAATGGGGCTTTCCGTAGTTCATGAATATCTGCGGATTGTAGTCGAATCGGCGCATGTCGTTCCAATTCTCACTGCTCCAGAGCATGCTCATGATCTTTTGGGTCATGATTTTCGCCATGCTTATATCGGCCGCCGTACCGATGGCTTTGCTAAGATATTGGCTGATGGAAGCCTCGGTTGCCGGGGCGAACGAGGGACATGTGGCCAATGTGGGGTCGCCGCTGACCCATAGCTTGCACTGCTCTTCCACGGCTTTTATGTGGGCTTCGATACCTGCTTTGTAGGCGGCGAAGGCACCGGCCTTGTCGCCTTTGCGCATCAGGACTTCGGCCTTGATGAAGCAAACCTCCCAATAAGCGCCGAAATAGGTAGGCGAGTCGGGGCGAACGGAGAAGACGCCGCTGACCGCGCTGGCGTCAACGTTCTTGCCACCTACACGGTATAGGAGGTCTTGATTGCTGTCATAGCCTTTTGAACTCGACTTTCCATGTACGTAGATGGTATCTCCCTGACGCTCTTTGTTGGCGGTTTTGCAGTACCAAGAGCCGGCGGGATAGCTCACTTCGTTGTTGGTTGTGCCCGAAGTGGTGAACGCTCCGATGATAGGACCGCCGCCGTTGAGTGTCGGGTCGTTATTGATGATGTCCACACCCATGGAGCGTCGCCACTTGCCATCTGCGCTCCATTTGATCTCAGCGGGTGTTTTGGCGCTCTTGACGGAGCGTGCCCATGGGATGAACTTGTCGGCACGAGGGTCTTCCACGCCCTTGCCGTCAAAGTTGGTAAGGTTGTCATAGAACATCTTTGTTACGTAATAACGGCCGTTATTCATGCCGACGCAGGAGAAAATGGTGCTATAATCCACGGTTTCTCCCCATCCTTGCACGTCCTTGGTGCTGCCGTTGGTGTCCGTATGGCGCAGAACGGTGTTGTCGTTGTTGCTTTGCATGGCCTTGGCAAGGCAGTCTAAGATGGTAGCTTCGTCGTATTTGCCGTCTTGCCACTTGCCGGGTTGCTTCTTGGAAAGGTGGTTGAGCCAGCGTGCTTTGAGCAGATAGCAGAACTTAACCCACTTTGTTACGTCGCCATTGTTCCAGTTGTCGCCCACGGAAAGGGGCTGCGCGCCTTTTTCTTGGGGCTTTTGGAACAGCGCAATGGCCTCGTCCAGCTCGTTGACACAGCCCAAGAAGACGGTCTTGTTGGTGTCAAACTTAGGAGCAATAGCCGCTCCGAGTGCCTCGGTATAGGGTATTTCGCCCATGTGGTCGGCCAAGTTCATGAAGCCGTAGGCCCGCATCAGCTTGGCGCAGGCGGCGTAATGATAGGCTCCGGCGGCCATGGATTTGTCGTAAAGTTCCTTAAGGTTGGAACCACATGGCACTAAGAACCATTGCGTTATGGTGGCGTTGCGGGTAGAAGCACCGAGATTCCAGCGTGAGGCGCCCCCTTCACGGCCGGAAGGGCTGGTGAGCAATCCCGTGAAATAGGAGTCTACGCTGGCTCCGATTTCGTAACTGGCTTGTAAATAGTGCAAGCACCAAGGCAAACGGTACTGATATTGGGCTGTCGAGGCGTTGGGAGTATTCGGGTTCTCGTTCACGTCGAGGTAATTGTCGCAGGCTGTGAGCGAAAAAGAAGCGGCCAAGCCGATGAGTATTGACTTATATATTTTCATGATCTTTCAGTATTAAGAACGTGTAGTTGATTAGAAAGTAAGGTTTACACCGAAGGTAAAGCTCTGGGCGGAAGGCACGCAGCAGTAGTCAATGCCTACGGATGACGAGCCGATAGCGCCCGAACCGGCGTAGGAAACTTCAGGGTCGCCCTCGTAATTGGTGAAGAGCAGCAGGTTGTTGGCTGCGAAATTAACTGATGCGGCCTTGATAAATCCGGTCTTCAAGAGCAGGCTCTTGGGCAGATTATAAGAGAGGTTGACCGAGCGGAGGCGCAGATAGTTCACCTTGGTGATGAAGTTGCGCGACTCCTTGGGATAGTAAGTTTGGTAGTAACCGGCTATGATGGCGTCGCCCGAAGTGGTCTTGCCGTTGTAATCATAGGTCTTTCCGCGCTCATAGGTGTACTCGGCGGGAGTGTAAGTAGTGATGGATTTGCCATTACTGTCTGTCGTTGTTTTGGCCTGAACACCACTGATGGTTATCTTCTCACGGTTTTCGCTCAACTTACTGTTGCCGCCGACGGTCATCGCGTATTGGGTTCCGTTGAATACATCGCCGCCAAAGCTGAAGTCCCAAAGGAAGCTCAGGCTGAAGTCTTTGTAAGTAAACGTGTTGTTCCAACCGCCTTTCACGGTGGCTTCTCGGTTGCCTACTTCCTGCTTGTCGTCACTGTATGTGGGCATACCGTTCTTGTCTAAGATAACGTTTCCATCATTGTCGCGCAGCCATTCTGAACCTGATATGGCCATAAAGTGGCCGTTGTTGAACGAAGCGGCCTTGATTCCACCTACTTGAGCGTCGGTAACGTAGAGAATATCAACGCCTTTCAATAGGTTCTTTACGGAGCCTCGGTTGCCGCTGAGGTTGATACTGCTTTCCCAAGTGAAGTCGCGTGATTGGATGGGAGTGCCGCTGATGGTGAGTTCCATACCCTTGTTGTACACGTCGCCGGCGTTAACATCGCGCAGAATGTAGCCGATGTAGTTGGAAAGACGCGGACTCATGATTTGGTTAAACGAGTTGTTGGTATAGTAAGCATAGTCGAGTCGCAATCTGTTTTGGAAGAACCTGAGTTCCAAACCCAACT
Source organism: Prevotella sp. (assembly GCF_036570325.1). Classification (GTDB taxonomy): domain Bacteria; phylum Bacteroidota; class Bacteroidia; order Bacteroidales; family Bacteroidaceae; genus Prevotella. The sequence goes on along the minus strand of NZ_DATCYK010000084.1, from coordinate 13,683 downwards.
CTGTGGACTCTGTGATCTCGGGTTTCAGGAAAGCATTTCCGGCAGTCCATTGGTTTCCCATGCCCGTCTTATCGCCCACGAATGTACCAACGGGCCATAGATAGGTGTTGGTTTTGTAGGGCGCGGCGTCTTTACCGACGCGTGCCCAGCTGGCTCTTACCTTACCAAAGGACAAAATGTTGTTCTTCGGTAGCAGCTCCGTGAAAACAAAGGCGCCGTTAAAGGCTTGGTAGAAGTACGACCGGTTTTCCTTTGGAAGGGTGGAACTCCAGTCATTACGTGCGGAATAAGTGAAGAAAACAGTGTTGTTCCAATCGATTCTTGCTTCACCATAGAGGCCCTGAAGGCGGTGGCGTGATTTGGAATTCTTGAAGTTTCGGTCGGTGTTGTTTGAGTTATCGAATGAGTAGAATTCGGGAACGATGAAGTTCCATGCCATTCGGTAATCTGAAGAAGACTTGGTATCTTCGGATGTGTAGCCCAAAAGAAGGTTGGTATTAAAGTCGCCAAAGGTGTGACTAAAGTTGGTCATAAGGTTCTGAGTGAAGTATCTGTAACGGTAATCGTTCTCACTGTACATTCCCTTTTGCCAATCTTTCTTGACTACTCCGCCGGGAGCAATCTTCTTGTTGTTATTCGTTATGTGCTCATCGAGGCCTATGCGGTAGCTTATCCACCACCAAGGAGCGATGTCGGCCTTGATATTCACGCTTCCGGTGAGGCGCTCTGTCTTGTCCTTGAGCTTGTTCTTATTGAGTATCCAATAAGGATTGTCGCGCTCATCCCAGAATTCCAATGCGTCGGAAACGTCGGGCAGACGGTAGCGACTGCCGTCTTCGTTCAGGTAATGGGTCATGTCGTCAAAGGCAGACCAGCGATAAACGCTTGTCATTGTGCCCGAGCCTGCGGAGTCAAACAAGCCTGCGCTGGTCAGCGTCTTGTCGGTTTGGGCCCGTGAGTAGGCGATGTTGGCACCGAAAGTCAGCATTTTCCATTTCTGTTCTCCATTGAAACGGATGGTCGCTTTCTGATAACCGGTCTGTGGGATGATACCGGTTTGGTCGAATAAAGAGGTGGATAAGAAGAAGTTTCCGGTCTTGCTACCGCCCGCAATGCTAAGGTTGTTGTCGAAAGCGGTACCGTTTTGGAAGAAGTTTTGTATGTTGTCAAAAGTTTCTTCGCCATCCTTGGCACGTTCACCCCACGAGTTATAGGAGCGCACATCATAGTCGGTACGGAGGTATTTGCCATTAGAATCAAATGTATCAGTGGAATATCCCCGCTTGTAAGTGCGCTGAACTTCGGGTAATTTCCACGCATGTGAGGTGGTAAGTTTAGAAGAGAAGTTGATTTCCACGGCCCCTTCTTTACCTTTTTTAGTGGTGATGATGATGGCACCTGCCGAGGCTCGTGAGCCGTAAAGGGCCGCTGCGGCGGGTCCTTTCAGCACGGACATGTCGGCAATGTCCTCGGGGTTGATGTCCATAATGCGGTTGGCATTGGTCGAGGCGCCCGATGTCGTGCCGTCGAAGGCAGAGTTGCCGGGTACGGTAGTGGAGTTGTCATAGATTACTCCGTCGATAACAAAGAGGGGTTGGTTGTCTCTTTCGAGTGAGGTTCCACCACGAAGGATGATCTCGGAGCCACCTCCGGCCGCTCCACCGCCTTGTGTCACGGTGACACCGGCTACCTTTCCGGCCAATGAGTTAATGACGTTGGTGTTCTTATTCTTCATCAATTCGTTGGCTTTCAGGTCGGTAACGGCATATCCGAGTGCCTTTCTGTCTTTCTTGATACCCATCGCCGTGACAACAACTTCATCCACTGTACGGGCGTCTTCTTTAAGACTTACCGTGAGATTCTTGTTGTTCGTTATCTTGATAGAGCGGGTTTCAAAGCCAATGTATGAGATTTCGAGGGTGCTGCCGATGGGCACTTCGATGGAGAAATCACCATTCATGTCGGTGATAGCGCCCTTTTGTGTCCCTTTGACCAGCACGCTTGCCCCGATGACCGGCTCACCTCCGGGGTCTAACACTTTGCCTTTAACGATGTTTTTCTGCTGTTGAAGCTCGGTGGTGAGTAGGCTGTTACCCGGTCCGGCAGCCTTGGCCGCAAGCGCGCCGTTGCTTAAGAACACGGCAGTTAATAACGCTCCCGTAAAGAATAGCTTTGAGGTGGCGTTGCTGTCTTTGTGGTTTTCATTCATAGTGGTTAAGTTTTGAATGGAATGATAGGTTAATATAGATATTCGGTTGATTATCAATGGCTATCCGATGATTATGCGACCATCATTTTGCAAATATGGTTTAAAATAATAATAAAACCAAATTTTAAGCGAAATATTTACGCAAAAGGGCTGTTTTTATTCCTTATAGAGGAGATATTTGCGGCGTTGCTTCTTGAATTTCTCCACGTCGTCATGCCATCGTGCCTTGATGGTGGCGGCGCTGCTCCCGGCTTCTATCATCGTGCGAACGTAGCTTACGCCGATGAGTTTCTCAAAGAATGGGGTGAAAAACTTGTCTCCTATGCCCAAGTTATGGTAGGCTTCGATGAGATAAGTCAGGTCAAGTCCGTTGTTGCGTGCGGCCTCCTCGCTCATGGTTGTCAGGTCACGACCGAAGCATTGCTTGTCTTTCTGCGGCGGATTCTTGGCTCCCGACACGCTGCGGGGCGTGAAGCAGTAGTCATAACCAGTCATCTTAGGGTGTCCGAACTGCTGGAAAGGCTTGTCAGTGCCCCGTCCCAAGCTGACATCGGTGCCCTCGAAGTAGCAGATTGATGGGTAAAGATAAATCGAAAGCATGTTGGGTAGATTGGGAGAGGGCGCTATCGGCAGGCGATAAAGCGTCTGATGGGTGTAGTTGAGGCAAGGAATGACGGTCAACTTACAGCGCTTTCCGCTCCCCAACCATCGTTCGCCGTTGGCCATACGGGCCAGTTCGCCGAGCGTCATGCCGTGGACCACGGGGATGGGAAGGGCGCCTACGCCCGATTTGTACTTCATATCGAGGATGGGACCGTCCACATAGAAGCCGTTGGGATTGGGCCGGTCGAGTATCAGCATGCGCTTGTCGTGACGGGCACATTGGTCCATCAACTTTATCATCGTTATATAATAGGTGTAATAACGCAGGCCAACATCTTGTATATCCGTGATGATGAGGTCAATCTTTTTCATCGTTTCATCATCGGGCATGCCACCTTTGGCGCCGTAAAGCGAGTAAATGGGCACGCCCGTTTTCTCATCGACAGAGCTTGAGACCTTCTCTCCGGCGTCGGCTTTTCCACGGAATCCGTGCTCGGGAGAGAAGATAGTAACCACGTTTACATGGTTTTCGAGCAATATATCGAGCGTGTGTTTGTCGCCTACCATGCCCGTCTGATTGGAGAAAAGCGCCACTCTTTGGCCTTCCAAGTGCTTCATGTAACGGGCAGGATTGGCTGCTCCAACTTCCACTTCGACTGTGGTTTGGGCCACGGCGACCATGGACCATATTGCCATTAATATAAATAAGGTGTATCGTTTCATAGATTTTTCTGTTAGGTTGTTGCTTTTTCTTACTTTCTTATGCTCCCTGCCACGGCATTGGCGACGTACGATCGCAGGGCCACACAAGCTCCGCCGTCGGTGGGATGGGCACGGTTGGTGAGCAGAATGACGCTGATGTCGTTCTCAGGGTCGATGACTATGCTCGTGCCGGTGTAGCCCGTGTGGCCGTAAGTGGCACCACTCAGCAGGTCGCCGTTGTTGGTGGCGTAGTCGGTAAAGATGTCCCAACCCGGTGTGCGGCCCAGTTCGGCCACCTTACGAGGCACGGTTCGCATGCACTTTACGGCCAAAGGACTCAACAATTGTCGGCCATTCCACCTGCCACCGTTTTGCAAACAAGCGCATAGGATGGCCACATCCTCGGCCGTGGAGAATACCCCTGCGTTGCCCGAAATGCCACCGTTCATCACCCGGGCCAATGGGTCGTGGACCACACCTTGCAGACATTGGCCGTCAGGTTGCCGCTCAGTGGGGGCGCAGAGCTTGGCCATTGTGGCGTCGGGGCAGTAATCCGTGTGCTTCATACCGAGCACATCGAAGATGTTTTGCTTGGCGAAATCACGCAGGTTTTGGCCCGAGACAGTCTCAATGATACGTTGCAGCGTGATAAAGTTCAAACAACTGTACTGAAAATCGGTCTTTGGCTTGAAGTCGCGGCGGCAATGTGCGATGTAATCAATGAGCCCGTCAGGGTTGGGAGCGCCATATTTGACCTTTAGTTGTGCCACCGGCGCATAGGCAGGGAGGCCCGACGTGTGGGTCATAAGGTCGATTACACGAATCGTTTCTTTGTGTCCGGCCGAGTCTTTCCAGTTCTCGAACTGCGGAATATAGGTCGTTACGGCGTCCGTAAGGCGCAATTGCCCGCGGTCAACGAGTATCATTGCCGCCACGGCGGTCGACATCGACTTGCTGCATGAGGCCATATCGAACACCGTGGAGGTAGACATGGGCTCCTTGTTAGGCTCTATCCGCTTGTTGCCATAGGCTTTCAGATAGGCCAACTTGCCATGGCGCACCACGGCCAAGACGGCTCCCGGTATGTCTTTATGGGCGATAGCCTTGTTGATGGCGGCGTCGGCGAACTTCAAATGTTTGGCGTCAAGCCCCACTGTTTCGGGCGCAACGACCTGCAAGCCTTGTGCCGTCATGACGGCGGCTTGCGCTAAGACGAAGATGGAAAGTAGTATTTTTTTCATAGGAAAGACTGATTATTTTTTCCTGATGCAGGCCATGCCTATCATCGTGAACAACGCGTTGAAGATAAGAAGTTCGTAACTGAACTTGTAACCGTTGAACCATGCCTCGGAGTTTTGGGCCAAAATGAAGCATAGTATCGGTGAAACGACAGCCACAAGGGGGATGAATCGGTCGTTAACTTTGGCCTTGAAGAGAATGCCGAAGGCGAAAAGACCGAGGATGGGGCCGTAAGTATAGCTGGCCAAAACGTACACCGCGTCGATGACACTTGAGTTATTGAGCAGTCCGAAGACGAAAATCACCACGGCCATGAGCACTGCCATCGCTATATGTACACGCTTGCGGGTGGCTGCCACCTTGCTTTCGTCCTGCTGTTTGTCGGCCTTGCTGTTGCCCAAAATGTCGAGTGTGAAGGACGTGGTGAGCGCTGTGAGTGCCGAACCGGCCGCAGAGTAGGCCGAGGAAAACAAGCCTACGATGAACAGCACGCCCACCACGGCAGGCAGATAGTTGCTCGTGGCCACGGTGGGGAAGAGCCCGTCGCCCTTGGCTTCGATACCTACTTGGGCCGCAAAGAGGTAAAGCAGCACGCCCAACATAAGGAAAAGAAGATTGATAAAGAACTGACATACAATGCTGACCATCATGTTTTTTTGCGAGTCGCGGTAGTTTTGACAACTTAAATTGCGCTGCATCATGTCTTGGTCGAGGCCCGTCGTGGCTATCATCGTGAAGACACCGGCCAAGAATTGCTTGAAAAAGAAGCGCTTATCGTTGACATCATCGAAGAAGAACACACGGCTCATGCTGCTGTCATCAATCGCTTTGAGCATGCCGGCAAAGCTGAAATCGAGCCTGCCCGCTATGTAATAAATACACAGTACCACCGAAAGTACCAAGCAGAGCGACTTCAATACGTCGGTCCAAATAATGGATTTAACGCCTCCCCGATAGGTATAGAGCCATACAAGGAACACCGTCAGCGCCACATTGAGCGCAAAAGGAAGGCCCAATGGCTCGAAAACCAGCAACTGGAGTGTAAGGCATACGAGGAATAAACGCACCGAGGCACCCAACATTTTGGAGATGAAGAAGAACCAAGCACCCGTTTTATACGACTTGATACCAAAGCGATCTTCCAAGTATTGGTACACCGATACGAGGTTCATCTTATAAAACAAGGGAATAAGAATGAAGGCAATGATGAATTGACCCACCACAAAGCCCATGACCATTTGCAGATATGAGAAGCCTTTTTCGGCCACCATACCGGGTACACTCACGAAAGTGACGCCCGAGATAAAGGAACCCATGGTGGCGATGGCCACTACCCACCATTTTGATTTGCGATTGCCAACGAAGAACCCGGCGTTATCGGCCTTGCGACCGGCCAAATACGATACCGTAAAGAGCAGCAGAAAATAGGCTGCGATGGTAATAATGATTGTAAGTGTGTTCATGTATGATTCTGTATGCTGTAATTTATGATTCGGTAAAGGATAATAAATGATTTCGTATGGGGGGCTCCCTAACCTTATGAAATGGGATTTAGGGCAGGTAGGTTATGTCGATATTCCACGACCATTGGTCGAAATAAAGATTGCCACCGGCCCATTCGGCCTCGCCTCTTTGGAAGTCCACGGTCTCGCTGCGGGGGTATTTCTTGGTGCCGTTAAAGGCCTTTCCCTCGCTATCAACGCCATGGGAAAAGAACGGTTGGCCGTAATCATTGTTCACAATGAGGCGCCACGAGTCGATTCCTCCCAAGAAAAAGTAGCGTTGGTCGTCGGTGGTGGCGTAGGAGGGAATACCAAACGATTGGTCCACGGGTACCCATCCCACTCCCTCGAAGTACACTTCGCACCAGTCGTGGAGGTTGTCATGGGCGGGGTGCATCATGAAACCACTCTGCCAATGGGTGGGAATGCCGCTGATACGGCACAGCGTCATGAAGAGTAGCGTTACCTGCCCGCAGTCGCCATGGCGGTTATCGATGACGTATGAGGGTATGTTTTCTATCGTGGAATACTCACGGGCCGAGGCCCAAGGGTAGTTTCGGGTAATGTAAGTAAAGATATTCCGGGCCTTCAGATAGGGATTGGTAAGGCCTTGGGTGAGGCTGTCGGCGAGCTGACGGAGGCGGGGCGTGAAGACGATATGGCGCCCGTCCTCGCCCGTGAATTGGCGATAGATGTTAGAAAGAGTGTCGTAGGGTTGTACGTCGGTGGCCGATAGCCGATGGTATTCGCCCATGACGGTGTAGCTGAATTGCTCCTCAAAAACGGTGGGTTGGCCGGCCTTGGCCCGCTGTTCCATGTAAAGGACCGAATGGGCGTCGGCCGCCGGACTGATACGGGCGGGGCAATTGGTGCGCAATAGCTTCACGGCCGACTGGCGCTTTACGTCGCGTCGGGGGAAGGGCAGCCAGCAACGAACTGTCTCCCCGGCCGGAACGGCGTCGGCCTTCACGGTCAGTCGGTAGGTAACCCGCATGTGCTTGGGTTCGGCCCGATGGCCGGTGGCGGTGGAAGCATGGCGCATGATGGCCGGCACATTGAGCCTATCCACTTCCTCGTAGCCATCGTGGAAAGGTCCGTCCTTGGCCTCTTTGATGGCCCTACACGCCTTGTCAATCCTAAAAAGGTTAGGGGCGGCGTTGTGGAAATAGCGCTTTTGGCCGTCGATGGTCATGCTTTCGAGGGCCTTGCCGCGCTCCCAAGCGTCGAGTTGGCCGTCGGTCACGTCGGGAATGTAGCGTTTTATGTAGTCCGTCACTTCACTTCTGCTCTTGTTGAAGTCGATGAGCAGTCGGTGGCGCAGGTCTTTTGCCCATGTGTAATCTTGCGCATGGGCCGTCAGCGCCATGGCTATGGCCGTCAGGATAAGCAGCTTTCTCATTTCAGGGTCACTCCTATGCCCGGCCGATCGGGCAGACTTATTTTACCTTTTACGACCTGCATGCCGTCGAAACGGTCGTTGCTGATGAGCAAGTTGCCATCAAGGTCGGCGAAATCCACGGCCGGTGACAGTTGGGCGGCGGCACTTACGGCGCACGAAGTCTCGGTCATACAGCCTACCATGACCTTCATGCCACGGGCACGGGCGTAGTTCAACATCTTCCAAGCCTCACGCATACCCGTGCATTTCATCAGTTTGATGTTGATACCCGTGTATGCTCCCTCTATGTCTTTGATGTCTTTAAGGCGTTGAATGGCCTCGTCGGCAAAGATAGGGAGCGGACTGCGCTCGGTAATCCATGCGATGTCGTCCTTTCGTTCCTTAGCCATGGGCTGCTCTACCATGACAATGCCGCGCTCCTTGAGCCAGTAAATCATGTCGAGGGCTTGCTCGCGATCGGTCCATCCTTGGTTGGCGTCGACGGCGATGGGCAGCGATGTCACCTCACGAATGGTGTTTATCATTTCCTTATCGTTATCTCTGCCTACCTTCACCTTTAATATATTGAACTTATCGGCACATTCGCGGGTCTTCTGTCGCACCACGTCGGGCGTGTCGATACCTATGGTAAAGGTGGTCGAAGGGGCTTTGCTCTTGTTCAGTCCCCACAGTTTATACCACGGAGCGCCCAAGAGTTTGCCCACGAGATCGTGTAAGGCGATGTCGATGGCGGCCTTGGCGGCGCTGTCACCGGGCGAAAGGCTGTCGACGTAAGTAAGGATGTCGTCTATCTGAAAGGGGTCGCTGAACGTGCTAAGGTCTACTTTCCGCAGGAAAGAGGTAACGCTTTGTACCGTCTGACCCAAGTATTGGGGCATGGAAGCCTCGCCATATCCCGTTATGCCTTCGTAGCTTAGCTCTACTTGAACGTCGGGAGTAGAGGTGCGGGAATAGGTAGCTACGGTGAAAACATGGCGTAACCGCAACTCGTAAGGGAAGAAACGGAGGGTTAGTTTGCCGGGGCGAGCCGTTTTGTTGATGTTAAACAGCGGGGCTGCCAAGGAACTTATGGCGCCGGCCTTGCTGATAGCGAGGGCGGAACCTACGGTGGCCAAGGTGGCCTTTTTCAGAAATTCGCGTCGTGTGGTCATGGGGTTGAGGTTGTTAGGGTGGGGAGTTAGGGGGATGAATGGGGCCTTCTTTTAGTCGGACTAGTCTGACCGGTCCGACCAGTCCGACCGGTCAGACCGGTCAGAGGGCTAAAGCCTGATGGCCTCTTTGTTTGCCATTTTACTTGAAAAACTCATTATTACCGGTGGTCATGATAGCTTCCGACCGATTAACATGGGGCAATATGCGCTGCGCCCACAGCAGTCGGTTGAGGTCGTAGGCGTCGTATTCCTTATCGGCAGGGTTGAAACTGCTCACATGTACCCAGCCTAAGGAGTGGATGAACTTGCGATTTCCGATGTATATTCCTACGTGGGAAACGTGGGCGGGCTTATCTTCCGTGGCCTTGCGGCCGAAGAATACGAGGTCGCCGGGGAGCAAATTGCTGAAGTCGGGGGCTATTTCGAGGTGGTCGCCGACCATCGCTTGCTGCCACGCATTGCGCGGAAGAACAATGTCATGGGCCAAAAGCACGTTGCTGACAAAGCCACTGCAATCGCATCCTTTCGTACTGTTGGCGCCCCACATGTAGGGAATGCCGTTGTACTTCATGGCCGTGGCGATGATGGCTTTGGCGCTGCGAACGGTCATTTTCTGCCATTGGGCGAGGGGCATGGCGTCCTTTCGGGGCACGAAACCTTGGCGCCCGTCGGGATATTCCACCTTATAATATATACCGCTTTGGCCTTTGAGGAGCAGTCGGTTGTTGCGAACGAGGTCGCCCACGGCCTGCGACCGGCTGTCGGGCCGCTCATAGACGAAGCTGTATTGGGCCGTGATGATGAGCTGCGGGCTGCGGTTCCAGCGGGTAAGTTGGTCTCTCGACATCTTCTGAAGCGAGTTATGGAGCACCCACGCACGGTCGCCGTCGGGCGTTTGAACGTGTACCCACGTGCTGTCTTTCAGTATTTTGACCGGTTGCCCCAGCCATCCTTGCGTCTCCATGCCGGCATTGTAGTCGCCCGACACCCGCATGTTGCATACCGAAACATTGACAACGGCCCAGTCATTTGTCGTAGATTGCTGGGCACGTAAAGAAGATGGGAAGGTAAGAAATGAGAAAAACGATAGGCATACTAACGCCCTTCTCGTCCATGATATGTCGTGTTTCATCCGTATAGAAGTATATCGGTTACAAAAATAAAGAAATAAACTGAAATGTGTTTCGCTTTTTTTCAATAAATTATTCTCTTCGCAATTATTTGGTGCGAATTATCTTTACAAACGATTGAAAATGGCGGCTTAATTTGTCACGAATTATTTTTTGTCGTGAAATAGGTCGACTTTTTGGCTTTTTTGTAAACCGTTGATAGTCAGTTGTTTGCCAAAAACGACGATATAACCGCCGGCTTCTTGCCGGCTCATAAGGCAGCTTTTGACCGCTCATAAGGCTGCTTTGGGCGTTCGGTTGGACTGCTTCGAGCTGACCAAAGCACTGCTCCGAGCCAATGAAATCACTGTTTACGCATTGCGAAAGGCCCGTTTTAATGATATGATGGGGTGCCTTCGCCCTTTCGCCCCTTGGTTTTTCATGGAACGAGGAACCGTTTGTTATCTTCTCATTTCTAAATGGTGGGGTTTAGAAGTGTTAAAAAACGGTCAGTTTATTTTACAAGACCATGAAGCCTTCTTCTGCTTCTTCTACTGCATAACGAAAGCCTACGTTATTCTGTTAATGGCGTATGAAGCCGTAAATGTCGAATAAAGATAAATACAGAAGTCTTGTTTTGTGGCGTGGAACATATTTAACGGTATTAACATTTTTTCTTTAAAAGAAATAGGAAATCATCTTTTTTTTCATAACTTTGTATGCGAAAGCTTTATGCCATGGCAGCGTTGGATTCGTACTTTAGCGATAACAGAAATCGTGTAGAACTGTTTCCACGGGTTAGGATTCGGCTTATGATGACATAATCTTTTAAAACACAGCTTGTCAGTACACTTATGCGTAGGTGTATGTTATAAAGCATTCTGTGAGCATAGATGAGCGTTTGAAGGATGGTTTTTTATCTGAAATCTGCAAAATTTCGACTACCAAAGCCACAAAAGCAATACGCTCACGTTCGGGATTATTGTACCCTATTTGACGGGCATGATATATCTCTACCAGCGTGGGTTATTGTTAGTTGTCTGGTAGTGGGTATTGCAGAACCTCAGATAGGACAGCTTGCAATGGTGCCCACGCTTTTTAAAGTCGGCAAAGCCCTCTATGTCGCCTTTTTTTGATAACCTATTTTAATTGAAACCGGAACATGTTGTGGATTTGGATTGTCGTTTTGATTCTACTGTTTGGGGTTGTTTTTATTGCTCGAGATTGGTGGAAGTACAAGCATATCAGCTTAGAGAGCTTCTCTAAAGCGAATGAAGGTTTGCTTGGATGTTTGTTAGATGTGCTCGTTATTGTGATGGGCGTGTTGGTAGGGCTGTGGTTGTTAGGTGCTTTCTTCTAATAATAGGTTGGTCTTTCTTCTCTTTTCCCCTTTTCACGAATAGCCGATGGGTCGGTGAAAAAAGTCCTTATAATTAAGTATTTTCTTATTGTGAGCGGCCATGCGAGGGGTTTTTATGCGCTGAAATATAAATAGTTGTTGTATCTTTGTAGGCAATAAACGGCTTATGACCATAGAAACGTGGGGACGAACGACGTTTTTGGGTCTTGTTTTTACAGCATAAAAACCATATCGTATGAAGAATATTTTACGTGAATTGAAGCGCACTGACCATCCGCGCGTGATGGGTGCGTTCGATATTTTCAAGTATATTGGTCCGGGATTGTTGGTTACCGTGGGGTTCATCGACCCCGGCAACTGGGCCAGTAACTTTGCGGCGGGCTCCGAGTTTGGCTATACGCTGCTGTGGGTGGTGACCTTATCGACCATCATGCTCATTGCTTTGCAGCATAATGTGGCCCACTTGGGTATTGTGACGGGCCTCTGTTTGAGTGAGGCCGCGGTGAAATATGCGCCCCGATGGTTCGGAAAACCCGTGGTGGTGACGGCCTTTTTGGCGAGTATATCTACGTCGTTGGCCGAGATTTTGGGAGGAGCCATTGCCCTGCAAATGCTTTTCGGTATTCCCATTCCTACGGGGGCGGTGCTCACGACGGCCGCCGTGCTCATTATGCTCTTTACCAACAGCTATCAAAAAATGGAGCGGGCCATCATCGGTTTTGTGTCGATGATAGGCTTGTCGTTTATCTATGAGCTGTTCTTGGTTGACATTGACTGGCCCGTAGCTTTGCAAAGCGCTTTCGTACCGAGCGTTCCCGAAGGAGCGTTGCTGGTGATTATGAGCGTGTTGGGTGCCGTTGTAATGCCCCATAACTTGTTTCTCCACTCCGAGATTGTGCAGAGTAGGGAGATACATTTAAAGGGAGATGAGCGCATAAGGCACATGTTGAAGTATGAGTTTATCGATACACTCTTCTCGATGTTGGTGGGATGGGCCATTAATTCGGCCATGATACTGCTGTCGGCCAGCGCTTTCTTTAGTCATGGTCAGCACGTGGAGGAACTTGCGCAGGCCCAATCCATGCTCCAACCGCTGCTGGGTAACAATGCCGCCAACATCTTTGCGATAGCTCTTCTCTTGGCCGGTATCTCGAGTACCATCACGAGTGGCATGGCGGCGGGTAGTATCTTCTCGGGTCTTTTCGGCGAGTCGTATAACGTGAAGGATACCCACTCCATCGTGGGAATCGTGCTTTCGCTGGGTATAGCGCTGCTGTTGATTTTCTTCATTGGCGACCCTTTCAAGGGATTGCTTATCTCCCAGATGGTGCTTTCGGTGCAATTGCCCTTTACGGTGTTCCTTCAGGTGAGCCTGACATCGTCCAAGCGGGTGATGGGAAAATATGCCAACCGCCCCTTAAACAGCGCTTTCCTCTATTCGTTGGCCGCCATCGTGACGGCGCTCAACGTGTGGTTGCTCGTTGAAAGCCTGATGTAAAACCGTTGTAGAAAGCCTTTTGATTTGTTGACGAGCCGTCTGCCGGCGGTGTGAAGCTAATCGGGAAACGGCGTGTAGACGAAAGGCAGGAACGAATGGGCTAAGGAAGAAAGATGATAAGAGTCGTCTTTCAGTACGACAAGGCGGTCTTCCTGAAGGATGGCGAGGGCCTTCGAGAATTGCCGAAGGCTCATGGCGCTTGTCTGTTTGTATAATGCTTGACGGGTAAGCGCCTTATTCCTATCGAGCAAGTAGAGCAGTTGTAACGTGTCCGATCCGCAAAGTCGGGCGAGGACATTGCGGATGGGACAGTGTGGAAATTGAGGGTCGATTACCATTTCAAGGGCTCGTTGAGGATGATTCCGTCACCTGCGGGCGAGTCGTTTTCGCCAAAGGAATCGGCCTTGTATTGAATACAGAGCATAAGCATTTCGGCATTTCCCGTATTCTTCAGTGCCCGTTTGCCTTCCGGGGCGACACGGATAATGCTGCCTTCGGCCACCGGGAAAGCCTCGCCATCAACCTGATACTCGCCTTCTCCTTTGAGAATGAAGTAGAGCTCCTCGTGGTTCTTGTGGGTATGAAGGAAACCACTGTCCTGTCCGGGGACCAAGGATTGGAACGATAATTCGCTTCCCGTGGCACCCAAAGCCTGACCGACAAACACCTTACCGGGGATTATCACGTCGGGACCCATGTGGAGTTCGTAGTCCTTAACATCGCTCAGCTTGCCTACGTTGACTGCTGTAAAGTTCTTTCCACTCTTTGTTAATTCAATTGTTTTCATTGTCTTTGTACTTTTATAGATAACTGTTATTGTTTACGAGTGCAAAGATAGGGCTATTCTCAGTCGCTCACAAGTAGGCACGCAAAGGTGGACTGGTTACCTGAACGTAAGTAATGGATGGCTA
>NZ_DATCYK010000083.1:0-5854 GCF_036570325.1 Prevotella sp. | reverse complement strand
CACCCTCACAACCTAACCCCTACAACATTATTTAACTGCTCATAAAAAAAAACTTAATCTATTTGCCTTAACTTTGCAACCAATTATGGTGTTAAACTACATTTGGATAGCGTTTTTCGTTATTGCTTTCGTGTTTGCGGTCATCGGATTGTTGATGGGCGACACGACCATCTTCGAGAAGATAGTGGCTTCTACGTTCGATTCCTCTAAGACAGCCTTCGAGACTTCCTTGGGCTTGACGGGCGTCTTGGCGCTGTGGTTGGGTATCATGAAGATAGGAGAGAAGGCTGGTGCGGTCAACGCTTTGGCCCGATTGTTGAGCCCTGTCTTCACAAGGCTCTTTCCGGAGATACCCAAGAACCATCCCGCCATGGGCAGCATGTTCATGAACATTGCGTCGAACATGCTCGGACTCGACAATGCCGCCACGCCGACGGGACTGAAGGCCATGGCCCAACTGCAAGCACTCAATCCCAAGAAGGACACGGCCACCAACCCGATGATAATGTTTCTTGTGCTCAACACGAGCGGACTGACCATCATTCCCACCACCATTCTCGCCTTCCGTGCGTCCTATGGCGCCGCCATGCCTACTGATGTGTTTGTTCCCATCTTGCTTTCCACCTCGATAGCCACCCTCGCCGGCATTGTGCTTACCCTGCTGTGGCAGCGTACCAACCTGCTCCAGCCGGCCTTGTTGGGCCTTCTGGGCGGAATCATCGGCTTCGTGGGACTGCTCATTTGGGGCTTCGGACAGATGGATAAGGACACCATGGGCACCGTGACGAGCCTTGCCGGCAACATGATACTGCTGAGTATTATCATTGTTTTCATACTTGCGGGCATGTGGAAGAAGATAAACGTGTACGACGCTTTCATCGAAGGAGCCAAGGAAGGCTTCACCACGGCCGTGCGCATCATTCCCTATTTGGTGGCCATATTGGTGGCCGTAGGCGTCTTTAGGGCGTCGGGCGCCATGGATATGCTCATCGGTGGCATACGATGGATGGTGGAACAGCTGGGCATGAACAGCGACTTTGTGGGTGGTTTGCCCACGGCGTTCATGAAACCCTTGAGCGGCAGCGGTGCCCGGGGCATGATGTTGGAGGCCATGAAGAGCTATGGCGCCGACAGTTTCGTGGGCCGTTTGAGCTGCATTTTGCAGGGATCGACCGATACAACCTTCTATATTTTGGCCGTATATTTTGGCAGTGTGGGTATTAAATACACCCGTCACGCGGTGGCCTGCGGTCTTTTGGCCGACCTGATAGGCACCATCGGGGCCATCTCTATCTGCTATCTGTTCTTCTAAAGGCAGCGTCTCGGGAAGCTGAAACGAGGCAGGGAAACTCCCAAAGTCAAGGAAGAGTATCATCAACGACAAGAACGACGGCTTTCAAAGATACGCTTGGCGTTTCTACGTAGTCACAAATCATCATTCAAAAGACATGGCAAATCTGAAGTCTTTACTGAAAGATACCGCTATATATGGTATCAGCAGCATTGCGGCACGCTTTATCAACTACCTTCTTGTGCCCATAGAGACCTTCGCATGGGGCTCCGCCGGGGGGCAGTATGGTATTATCACGAATGTCTATTCCTACATAGGAATCCTTATCATAGCCCTTACGTTCGGCATGGAGACCACCTTTTTCCGCTTCGCCAACAAGGAAGGGGAGAATGCCCGCATGGTTTACGCCACGGCATTGCGCATGGTTGGTGCCGTGGCAATGGCCTTCGCGGTGCTCGTTATCTTGTTTCTTCAGCCCTTGGCCGACCTTATGGGCTATGGCGAACACCCGTGGTACATCGGTACGATGGCCATTTGCGTGGCCATAGACGCGTGGTCGTGTATCATGTTTGACTATCTTCGCTACCGGCATAAGCCCGTGAAGTTTGCCACGCTCAAGTGCGCCAACATCCTCATCAATGTTACGTTGGTGGCTCTTTTCCTCATCGTATTCCCCTTGTTGCGTATCAATGTCTTCGGCATTTACGACAAGGATTTTGTTCCCGATGTGGGAATCGTGTTCTATCTGAACCTCTTTGTCAGTATCGTTACGACGCTGCTGCTTTTTAAGGAGATGAAAGGTATCAGCTTTGGGTTCGACCGTGACATGTGCAAACGCATGCTTCGCTACACTTGGCCCATGCTTATCCTCGGCATAGCGGGCCAGTTGAACCAGAGCGCTTCCACGCTGTTGTTTCCTTATCTCTACGATGGCACCACGCAGGAAGCCTATGCCCAGCTCGGCATTTACGGCAGTACGATAAAGATAGCCATGATAATGGTCATCATAACGCAGGCCTTCCGCTTTGCGTATGAGCCGTTTGTATTTGCCAATAAGAGCGCCGATAAGAAGGAAACCTACGCCAAGGTGATGAAATATTACATCATTTTCACGCTTTTGGCCTTTCTTTCGGTCATCGGTTACATGGATATTGTGCGCCATGTGGTGGCTCCCGACTATTGGGAAGGCCTGCGTGTCATCCCCATTGTCATGGCCGCGGAGATCATGTTTGGCGTTTATTTCAACCTCAGTTTCTGGTATAAGCTCACCGACCGCACCATTTGGGGCGCTTATTTCTCGGGTTTGGGTTGCGTGGTGCTTATCCTTATCGACGTGCTTTTCATCCCCCGGTTCAGCTATATGGCGTGTGCGTGGGCCGGTTTTGCGGCCTATGGTATCAGCATGGTGGCCAGTTACGTGTTCGGACAGAAGTATTATCCGGTGAATTATCCGCTGAAGGACATCGCCATCTATGTGGTTTTGGCGGCCGTTCTCTTCTTGGGAATGAGCTGGAGCAACCAAACGTTCGGCTCGTTGGCGGCCATGGCCCTGAACACGGTGCTTATCTTGGTCTTCATCGGCTACATCGTGAAGAAAGATTTTCCGCTGGCCAACTTGCCCGTCGTGGGCAAATATTTCCGTAGGGGATAAGCGATCGGTCGCCAAGCTGTCATCGCTTATCGGCCGAGGAATCATCGGCCTGCTTATGACCGGCCGGCCCCCGCTTTACGATAGTCGGCCTTTGGCTTTGCCGAAGTAGCCCTTTGAGGCGATGAAACGGGGCTTTTGAGCGGATGAAAGCAGTCCTTTGACCCGATGGAATGGGGCTTTTTGAAAAGGCACGTCTGCCCTCGGGCCATCAATATATGAATCAATCGTACAACAAACAATAACAACAATGAGAAAAACAAGAGTAATCCTATCTTTACTTTCCTCGCTTCTTTTCTCTTTCTCGGCCCATGCCGATGAGGGAATGTGGACGCTTTATAATCTTCCACAGGCCGTTTACAGCCAGATGCAGGCAGAAGGTTTTAAGCTGTCTTACAATGATTTATATCATGGTAAGGACGCTATCAAGAACGCGGTGGTCAGCTTCTCGGGCTATTGCTCGGGCGTTGTGGTCAGTCCCGACGGCTTGGTGTTCACCAATCACCACTGTGGTTTCGAGGCCATAAGGTCGCACTCTACCGTGGAGCACGACTATATGCTCAACGGATTCGTGGCCAAGAGCTTTGCCGAAGAGCTGCCCAACAAGAACATGTTTGTAAGTTTCATGGTCGAACAAAAGGACATTACCCCCATGCTTGATAAGATGGGAATCAACGTCATGTCGAGAATGAGACGCTCCGAGGTGCTCGATTCCTTGGAGAACGCCCTTACCCGTGAGGCCAAAAAGACCGACAAGAGCTATCATGTGACCGTTCAGCCGTTCTATGAGGGCAATAAGTATTACGCCACAACTTATCAAGACTTCACCGATTTGCGCTTGGTGTTCACCGTACCCAAGTCAATGGGCAAGTTCGGAGGCGAGACTGACAACTGGATGTGGCCGCGACAGACCTGCGATTTCAGCGTTTTCCGCATTTATGCCGACCCAAAGACCAACGGACCTGCGGCCTATAGCAAGGACAATGTGCCTTACCGACCCAAGCATTGGGCACCCGTGAGCCTGCAAGGCTATAAAGATGGCGACTTCGCGATGACCATTGGCTACCCCGGAAGCACCAGCCGATACCTCTCAAGCTATGGTATCAAGGAGATGCGTGACGCTGAGAACACACCCCGGGCGCAGGTTCGAGGCGTGAAGCAGGAAGTGATGACCCGCCACATGCGGGCCGATGAGGCCGTGCGGATAAAGTATGACTCGAAGTTTGCGCAGAGTGCGAACTACTGGAAGAACTCTATCGGCATGAACAAATGTATCGATTCCATCGACATTATCAATCAAAAGAAGGATTACGAGGACCGTATTCAGGCTTGGCAGGATACTTGTGGTTTCCTCAAGGGCCAACTCGATTTCGGCAAGATGCGCCGTTTCTACATCCAGCGGTTCAACGTTTCCAAGAATCTTATGTACTTTAACGAGACCTTCCGTCGCACAAGCGAGCTGGTAACACGGGCACAGAACCTGAACAGAATAGAGGTGATGGGACCCAAGAGCAGCCCGAAGAAGCAGTACATCGTGTTCAAGGACAACAGCGAAGAGTGGGATGAGGCCCTCGACAAGGAGGTTTTGGGCACATTGCTGAAGAACTATCGTGAGCATGTCGACGCCAAGTACCTGCCTGCTTTCTACAAGGTTATCGACCGGAAGTTTGGCGGCGACTGCCAAGCCTACGCTGATTACCTTTACAAGAAGTCCATGTTGATGAAGAGCGGTAAGAAACTTTATATCAATAAGAAGCGCTTCCAGAAGGATCCCGGTGTGCTGTTGGGTCTTGATTTGCTCGAAACGCAGTCCGAGTTCTACAACGGTATGCGCCAATATCGTGACTCCATAGCCGATCAGGAGCGCTATCTCTGCGCCGCGAAGTTGCGCATGGAGGAGGACATGCCTCATTACAGCGACGCCAACTTCACCATGCGTCTGTCCTATGGGCAGGTGGGTGGCTTCGACCTTGGTGGCCGTCCGTCGGGTTATTACACCACTGCCGAGAGCTTGGTACAGAAGATGAAGCAGGGCGACGCGGGCGTATTCGACTATAAGGCCGAGCCTATCATGCACCAACTCATGAGCGAGAGCGACTACGGGCAGTACACTGACAAGACCAGTGGCAAGCTTCAGCTTTGTTTCCTCACCAATAACGACATCACGGGAGGCAACTCCGGCAGCCCGATGTTCGACGGTCAGGGCCGACTTATCGGCCTCGCGTTCGATGGAAACTGGGATAGTTTGTCGTCCGACATCAACTTTGACAAGCGCTTGGCACGCTGTATAGGCGTCGACATACGCTATGTGCTCTACATGATGGATAAGTGGGGCCACGCCGATCGCCTACTCAAGGAAATCAACGCCAAATAAACAACTACTTCAATACAAAGGTGGGAGCGTGCGCTCCCACCTTTGTAATTTTTAAATCCTTGCCCTTTTTGTTTTACTTTTTTGCCCTTTTCGTTTTACTTTTTTACCCTTTTCGTTTTACTTTTTTACCTTTTTATCTTTTTACCCTTTTACTTTTACCCCTTTGTTTATGAAGAAAACTTATCTACTATTGTTGCTTTCGCTTTGTTATATGCAGCTTGGAGCGCAAGTGTTAAAGCTCGACGGGCCTTGGAAATGTACCTTGCTTGACGACGCCGACGGCCATCCTCTGCCTCCGTCGCAGCTTCGTGAGGTTGTTGTAAACCTGCCCGGAACCACCGATACCAACCATTTGGGCTATCCGCCTCGTACAAAGAAGGAGACCACTCGGCTCACTCGGCTTCATGCTTACCGTGGAAGGGCCTGCTACGAGCGGACGTTCGACGTGCCGAAAGATTGGGAACTGCAGGGCACTTACACCTTTCTTTATCTCGAACGAACCAAGACCACCGAGGTATTTCTCGACGGACAACGCGTCGGG
>NZ_DATCYK010000082.1:0-20920 GCF_036570325.1 Prevotella sp. | reverse complement strand
GGGGGCTATCGCCTTTTCTTGATGCAGACCAAATAGACCTCGGATTTTAGAGATTAGAATAAATAGTAAATACAACAATATCAAAATTGACAGAAACAATGAAAAAATGGATTTTATCAATGGCTTTGTTCGCCACGATGGGAGCGACAGCCACTGCACAAGACATCGACAACGGCACACCGATCGTGCCTAACCGTCCTCTCTCTTCGGGCGAACTCTTTCAAGGCATGAGCCGTGCCATCCCCAATGCTCGTGTCGTCCTGCCATACGGCTTGGATGTTACCTTCGACAAGACCGTGCATCTCATCTTCCCCTCTGCCGTTCGCTATGTGGACTTGGGTTCACAGAACATCATTGCAGGTAAGGCGGAGGATGCGGAGAACGTGCTCCGTGTAAAGGCTGCCGTAAAGGACTTTGAAACGGAAACCAACATGAGTGTTATCTGCGAGGACGGCTCTTTTTACGCCTTCAATGTAAAATATGCCGACGAGACGGAGAAACTCAGCGTGGAGATGAAGGACTTTCTGTCGCCAACAGACGGACGATTGCCGAGCAACCGTTCCGACATCTACTTCAAGGAACTCGGCAATGAGTCGCCCGTATTGGTCAAGCTGATGATGCAGACCATCTATCAGAACGACAGGCGCACCATCAAGCACATCGGGGCGCAGCAGTTCGGCATGAAGTTCCTGCTTCGTGGATTGTATGCCCATAACGGCTTGCTGTATTTCCACATCCGTATGGAAAACGGCACGAACATGCCGTACTCGGTGGATTTCATCACGTTCAAGGTGGTGGATAAGAAAGTGGCAAAGCGTACTGCCATACAAGAACGAGTATTACAGCCACTCCGTGCCTATCATCAGGTGATGCAGGTAAAGGGTAAGGATAGCGAGCATTCCGTGTTCGTGCTGGAACAATTCGCGCTTTCGGAGGATAAGCAATTAGAGGTAACACTCTACGAACGAAACGGTGGGCGCACGCTGACCTTTTATGTCGGGCAGGAAGACCTGCTCTTGGCAAAGAAGATTGACAACCTCAAACTCAAATGGTAATGAAGAAGGTATTGTTTCTTTTCGTTTGTGCGATGGCCATGACTTTCAGTCTGCCGTCGCACGCACAGCGGCTCATACCTAAGCAAAAAGGAATGGAAGTTGTAGGCAGCGTTCCCCTTATCAAGGGAGAAAAACTCTTTGCTAAGGATAACTTCGGTGTGGGTGTATCGCTCACCCGTTACTTGAAACGTGAGAACTACGCCTTTGTAGGAATTGAGTATGAGCAGCAGAATGTGCCGTACAGGGATTATGGCGTGAAACTCAAAGATGCGCTGCTTCACTTGGGCTATATGCACCCGATACTCTCCGACAAGGGCAAGAACGTGTTTCTCTATGGTGGTATATCCGCCTTGGGTGGCTACGAGGAACTGAACGAGGACAAAAAGCTGTTGCCCGATGGGGCAATGCTGCTTGACCGCTCACGCTTCGTCTATGGCGGAGCCGTACATGGCTCGGTGGAGGTATTCCTCACGGACAGGCTTCTCTTCCTCGTCAAAGCACAAGGACGGTTGCTCTTCGGTTCTGACATACATCGTTTCCGTCCTGCACTCTCGGCGGGACTTAGGTTTAATCTTTAAGCAAGAAGAAAAATGAAAAAGAAGATATTAAGTTCTATGTGGGTAATGGGCGTACTTGCCCTTGCCGTGTTTTGCTTATCTGCTTGTGACAGGGAGTTGGATGTGGAGCAGTCTTATCCGTTCACTCTCGAGACGATGCCCGTTCAGAAGGACATCATCAAGGGACAGACGGCGGAGATACGCTGCACCCTCAAACGAGGGGGCGAATTTGCCGACATGCGCTATACCATCCGATATTTCCAGCCCGACGGCAAAGGAATATTGAGAATGGACGATGGTACGATATTTAAGCCTAACGACCGCTATCCGCTGACCAAGGATGTGTTCCGTCTGTATTACACCTCACTCTCCACAGACCGCCAGACGATTGACGTGTATGTGGAGGACAGTTTCGGCAAAATGCAGCAACTGACCTTCAGTTTCAACAACGAAAAGGCAGAGGAAAAAGGAAAGTCCACTGCAGTAGTAACCAAAGCCTTGGACGATGCGAACGGCTAAATGCTTTGCCTTATTCTGTATGGTGTGCCTGTTCTGCCAGCCGATCCTTGCCCAGAGCAGGGTACGGTTGGCGGACTTGCCGCCTTTTGAGCGTGCCGTGGCCGTCGTGAAATATTTTGAGGGACTGCACGACTGGAAACATTATCCTTATGTCGGCTATGGACACCAATTACAAACGGGTGAGTGCTTCACGGCTGACATGACGGAGCGACAGGCGGACTCGCTGCTGCGTGCCGACCTTTGGAAATGCTTTGAACACTTCAAGGGCTATGGCAAGGATGCGCTGCTGCTGACTTTGCTTGCCTATAACGTGGGTGTGGGGCGACTGCTCGGCTATGGCAAACATCCCAAGAGCCGACTGCTGCGAAAGATAGAGGCTGGAGACAGGAACTTCTATCGGGAGTATGTTTCATTCTGCCGATATAAGGGGAAAGTTTTGAGTGGATTGGTCAAGCGCAGACAGGTGGAGTTTGCCCTGTTCTTTCTTCTTTGAAACGCGAAAATATAATATTTTTGAAGGAATTTGTTGATTATCAAAGAGTTTTGTTGAATAACAAATAGTTATTCTCTCTATAATTGTGTATCTTTGCAAAGTTTTTCATTATTAAAGATATTATGCTTAAAGGAGATAACATAACAATACGAACGGTACATGGACTTGCGGATATTGATATGCAAAAAATAAGAGCATTTCTGCAAGGAGCTGTTTACTCTTGGTGTATTACTCGCAAGAACGAATGGTTTTGTGCCAGAGATTTCATTGGAGGAGATAATTATTATTGGGAACATTATCCATTGGGTGTCTTGTATTTCCGCCATATAAATGCAGGGTATAGTCATGAATATGCCTTTGATCAGGCAGCTAAGGACGCTGGTAAAATATTGAAAAGTGTTCTGCAAGAAGATAATCGTGTGTTTGAAACTGAAGGCGGATACACACGTCGTTATCGTTGGATGAATCAATAAATATTCCTATTAGAAATAACAAAGGTGGTTATGGCATAAGTGTGAACACCTCTTCCCATTCCGAACAGAGAAGTTAAGCCTTATTGCGCCAATGGTACTACATAAGTGTGGGAGAGTAGGTACTGCCACGTCCATAAAATGGGTTCGGGACGTAAAGCCAATAACGGTAGAACCCTTTATTTAATAAAGAACTTACCAATGAATACAAAAAGAAAATTCAGAAAGTAGGTGATTGACTTAAGTAAAAAACTTAGTCAATCCCTCAAAAGGTTTATAACCAATAAGAAGGTTGTGATAGTATCTAACAATATGATTCCACTGATTATTGGTCTGATAAATCCGATAGCCTGTATAATAGTTACTGCTATTATAATGTGCTATTAGTTGGTTAATAGCCAAAATGGAACAGATTAAGTTTCCGGGGATGGAGCAACATGTTTGCTCCACTTTTTTATTGAGATATTAGTTACATGGATTTTCCTGCGACTTTCTTTTGCTTCTTTGCTTTGGTCGCCTGCTCGTTCAAAGACAAAGAAAAGAAGCCACGCAAATTTCGGTTTGCGTGGCTCTTTTTATTCATATGCTATTCCTGCACTTTCGTTATTCTGTCTATTCGCTTGTCGGGGTGTCTGTCAAACGCCCAATTTATCTCATCATCAGGAAGGAGACTGTGAATGGTTCCTCCCATAACCAGCCCGCAATCTTGCAGGACTTTCTGCCGTGCTTCCTCCTTGCTCTCTGCAACCACATCGAATACGCCATCGAAAACATATTGCATATATACCAAAAATCTCTGTTTCTTCTTCATAATCTTAAAATTCAACCTTTAATAATCTGTATTCCTTTGGCTCTCCATTGGATAATTTGCGGTGGGTGAGCCAAAAATGGTGTGCGCCATAGCCGTATGCAAAGAATTTGTCAAGTTCTGTTTCTTCGGCTATTTTATTGATTGCCGTCCTTAACTCTTCCTCGTTTTCGGATAGAGTTATCGCATTGATAACCCTGATGAGTATGTGCGGTATCTCGTCCGCACAGTTATAGATGATGTTCTCAATCTCTGTTTTCATAACTCTGATTATTTGATGGTTTATACTATGCCGTTGCCTTCATTCGCTGACTAATGAGCCTTCGGTTGGCATTGACAAGGTTCACTATCTGCTCGTGATATTCCGTATTCTTGTTGCATACTCCACGACTTTGCACCACTTCCAAAGTCTTTAATGACACCTCTATCGTCTCAATCCGTTTGCCCTCAATGGTAGCCGATAGGATAAGCGAGTCCTCTCTAAGATAATATTCGTTGGAGAATACGCAATGGTGCATGGTCGCTCCCTCCTCCAAATGCTCCCGCACGCTCTCCAAAACATGGACTTGGATTGTGCCATCAGTAAAGCAGATACCGAAGAACTTGGATTTGAGTTCTTGGAAACGCTTTTCATCCTCCATTATCTTTTGCCGTTTCGTGGCAATCTCCTCCTTTGCACGTTTTCGGTCGATTTCCTCCCGTCTGCGGTCGTGTTCGGCTTTGAGGTCGGCAGGGCAAAGGTACTTCGGGCTGTGTATGTCCCTGCCCAATCTGCGGAGCATGTCCACATAGTCGCACCAAAGGGAAATATCTGCTATATCGTAGCCGTTGCGGACTGCAATCTTATAGGAGTTCCAATACTCGTCAAACGCTTTTCTTTTGCCAAGAAAATAGCGCAGGTGGTCTGTTCGTCCTGACTTCATCAATGTCTCGGCACGGCTGTCCGTGAGCAACGCAGGTATCAGCGTTGTAGGCTCTATGCCATAGAAGTTGTCCTCAAAGCCATTCCTGCGCAGGGTGTCCGACACCTTGAACTTCGGATATATCGGGGAATAGGCTGCATATCGGTAGGCTTCGTTGTCGTTGCGGATTGCCATAGGGGTGTAGAACGAAAAGGTATCAACGTACCAACCCATCGTGCGTGGAATGGCTATTATGGCTTTTCTCCCCTCTGCGTTCCACCAATAGTGCCCGATTTCAAGCGTATAATATTCAGCCTTGCAGCCTTTCTCCATTCCTGCAACAAGGAGGAACATTCGCAATACTTGATATTCTCCACAAGTGGTAAGTGTTGTGAAATAGTGCGTCTGTTGTAATTTACGCTCAAAAGTTTCCTTGACCTGCAACTTTGCCCTGCAATGAGGGCAAGTGCAGGTTTCTTTCGGTTTGCCCATCACCCAACTATGTCCGCAGTCCATACAAGTGGTGCGACCTTTGGGCAGTCGGTAGGCGAAGTGGTTTATACACTCTCGGAATGCCCACTTGCTCTGTGTCTTGGTTATCGGGTGAAGGTGCTTGCTCTCGACAAGGACTGCCTTCTCAAATTTGTTTCTTGGTTTCATAACTTAAAAATCGAATAGGGATTGCTGTACTTGAGTTGCTTTATTCTCGGTCTTTTTCGGTCGTGCGTTACGGCTCTGCATCTTGGCAAGTTCCCCACGCTGATATTGCGCAATGGCTTGCTTGCGTGCTTCGGCTTTCTCTTCCTCCGTGAGTTCCACAACGTGGTTTACCGCCACTTGATAAGTAATGGTGGTATTGTCCACCTTGATGTCGTCTTCATCGTAGTAGTGGACTGCCATAGAGTAGATTTCATCATCATTGAAGCCATTACAGCCACTTTTCTGCACTTCGCTGACTATATAGGCGATGCAATCCTCGATGTTCTTGCCCGGTTTCATCAAGTTGGGGGCAAACAAGGGGTCTGTCGCTGCACGCTGGTTGAGATATTCGGCTATTGTCCGTGTAAAATGCTCTGTTCCGTTCATTGTTATATCCTTTTAGATGTTAATGCTAAATTCTGAATAGATAGAAACGCAAGTCTGCTTATTTCCAAGTTTGTGGGTCTGTATTATTGCAAACTTCTACTCCCGTATAGTCAAAGGTCTCAATTGTTGATTGTCCTCCGTTGTCTTTTGGGAAAACTCGTTCAGAAGTATCATAGAGTCGTTCAAACTCAGAAATAAAGACCTGCTTACAATCTTCCATGAAAATCACATCCTCACCTTTCCATGATTTTATTATGTCAATAGCGTCTTCATAACTCCTTGCCTTGATTTCAAAACGAATACGGTCCCAACAGGTTATTTTTTGGTCTTGATAAAAATTGTACGTGTTCATAGCAATGAATGTTTTAGTGTTTGGGAATTTCAACAATTTGGCTGATACTTCCATATAGATAGGCTCTTAGGCTGGTGTGGTCGGGTGCGTAATACTCTGCCCACCTTCCATACTGACCCGCAATGTATTTTTTCAGCACATCGAAGAAGTCAAATCGCCAACCCTGCAAGGGAACGGCTGTACGGAAGTAAGTGTTTGAGCTCACGACTTCACATAGCCAGTCCTTTTTTTCGAGCAAAGCTCTCAACAACTCGTCTTCACGGCTCATTCGCTCACCACGATTGAGTTTCGCACCTTGCTGCTGCAAAGGCACTCCAATGGCTCAACGTCCCACTGCACGAACTTAGTTGCCAACACTTGCCCACTTTGTCCAACCACAGATTTAATGCGGTAATGAGAGGAGGAGCTATATCCTTTTTTCTTCATCGAAGATGTTGTATATACTTTCTGCTTATCCATAGCGACATTTTTTTTATGCGTCCAAAGATCGGAGTATGCTGATTCCTTTTTGTAGCAATACACGAGGTAGCGGGGAAGGCTTGCACAAGGTTTTGGCGAAAAATACTACCCGCAGGGATGGAGATTTTTCAGACAAACCGAAGGCATCGACCTTGGGAAAGCCACAATACCCCGTACTACCTTTGCGGATAAAAAGGGAACAGCCCGTCTTGCGACATCGCATATTGTGGAGATATGGAAGAGAAGCGAAAGCGAAAGTGCAACGCCTGAAACGGAAAACAAAAAAGGTGGCTATCTGCAAAATGCGAGATAACCACCTCATGAAATATAAATGAAAAGTTTACAGAGCGTGCTTTTCAAAGCACACAGATCAGGATGGCGCAGAGTATCGCCAGCCAGAAAAGAAAGCTCAGAAGCGTAAATGTCACTTTCAGGATTACCCGGACTATAAAGCGCAGTATCAGAAAACCTGCAATGACTGACACGGCAGTTACGACTTGCGGCGTTACCATCTTTGAGATAAGGTAAACTGCACCGATGACAAGGGAAAGCAGAAGGACGGGCTCGATGAAGCGTGTCCAACCGAAGCGGCGGACTTGCTTGGGAGAAGTCGGCTGCTGCCTGTTCTTGTCGTTTTTTTTCGATGCGTCTGCCTTGATGAAGGCAGGTGTGTGAACGTCTTGATTCATGATGATTGTATTCATAATCGGGGCTTTTTATAGTTCAAGAGCAGTTACAAGATGCGCAGACTACACAAAGACAAGTGTTTGCAGAACTCTTGGCGTGTGGAGTGGAGCGTGTATCTTGGCTCTTGATACTACAAAAGCTTCCGACGGTGTTACGTCAAGTTATGTTCTCACCGTCTATCGTTGGCAGACCATTGACCTCGATGAGCAGAACGATTGTCCCGGTCAGTTCGGTGTATAGTTTCTCATACTCCGGACTTGCGCCGAAGTCGTCCGTCAGTTTGTACTTGTCGAAAACGCTTTGCACAGCCTTGTTCTTCAGAAGTATCGGGGAAAGCCTTTCGGGAAGCGGAGAGGGCAGTTCCTTTTCAAACTCATTCTCCAAGACAGACACAAGCGTGTCGTACTTGGAAAAATGCAGTCCTCGATGCAATACCTCGCTTGCCATTGTCTCTGCTTCGGGATGCGAGAATCCTTGCGTCACTGCATCGCAGTAAGTGGTGAGGGCTTCGTCGGCTCTTGCCGTGATGAATGATTTGTCACTCAGCATTTCGGGGAAATGTTCACTGAGGTAGTTCTCCAACTTCAGACGGAAGTAGGAAAGTTCTTTCTTTGTCGTTTCCATAAATCTTTTATTTTAGGGTTGTACATTATTTGTTATCGGATTCCCATTGCCTTATTGAACTTGCCGAGTTTGTCGGCGAGTTGCTCCATGTCATGTTCTACTTTCTTGTTCGTTATTCGTGCATAAATCTGGGTTATTCTGATATTCGTATGCCCAAGCATCTTAGACACAGACTCCATTGGAACCCCTTTTGATATAGACATGGTAGCAAAGGTATGTCTTGCCATATGGAAAGTCAGATTCTTTTTTATGCCGCAAAGGTCGGCAATTTCTTTCAAATATGAGTTGATACGCTGGTTGCTCATCATCGGGAAAACCTTTCCACCTTTTCTGTTGATGTCATAGTACCTTCTTATAATGGCAAGTGGAATATCCAACAGCATGACGTTTTCATCTATACTTGTCTTGTATCTCTTGGTGATGAGCCATTGTCTGTCTTCAACGGTAACAATCTTATCGTAGGTAAGATTATATACGTCAATGTAGGCCAATCCTGTGAAGCAGGAAAAGATAAATACATTTCGTACCAATTCCAGTCTTTCTATATCGAAGTGCTTCTTCATGATACGGAGTACCTCCTCTTCTGTAAGGTAGCCACGGTCTACCAATTCATAGTGCAGCTTGTGATTTGCAAACGGATCATGCATGATAAGACCTCTGTTCCTCGCATAGTTCACAACAGTCTTCAGGTTTCTCAATTTCTTGGTGGTAGTGTTATGCACACCACCTACAACAGATGTCAGATACAATTCAAAGTCCTGGATAACAGCACTTGTAAGTTCAGTCAATCCAATGTCCTTGCGATGATATTTTGCTTGCAGAAAATCCCGAAAGTTCTGCCTCACTACCTTATACTTATAAAAAGTACCCTTGGTCAACGTCTTGCCAACTTGTTGCGTGATGGAGTTTATGTACTTGTCAAAGATGGGGAGGAAAGTTGTAAACTCCTTATCTATTCCAAGAAACACTGACCTGATAAGGTCCAAGGACAGGCTCTCTGAAGTTTCATATTTCCTATAAATCTGCATCAAGGTAGTTGTCAGTGCATCTATCGATGCATTGACAGAAAGGGCTTCTGCCGTTCTACCAATCATTCTGCTGGTTTTGTTACTCCATTTAGCTTTATCCACGAAAATTTTAGTGGATCCCAAATTTGTCATTTCGCCTCCGAGATACATCCGGAGCATTACAGGCGATTTTCCTTCTTTGTTCTCATAGTTGGAACGTAGGTAGTAGGACACCTTGAAAGTTGTTTTCATAACGCATCATTTTAGTGTAGCATTTCGGCTACAAAGTTCGACATAAGTTGTTGAAAACAAGAGATTTGTACGCCGTCAATTTGGTAGTCATTTCCCATTCACTGCTACATTTTTTTGAGTGCCTACTTTTGTGTAGCGGTTTCTGTAGCAGAAAATAACCGAATAATGACTATCAAAAGGTATGGTCTGGCAGTCAAGCGAATGTGGATAAAAAACAAAAAATCGCCGTAAAACCTTGATTTTACAGCGATTATCCTTGTTTTGAAGGCTAAAGTGACGTATTGCCTGACGTCCTCTTGAAACCTATTTGTGGACCAGCCTGGGCTTGAACCAGGGACCTCCAGATTATGAGTCTGTTGCTCTAACCAACTGAGCTACAAGTCCGGCTTGTTCTAAAGAAGAGAACAAGTTTGTGGGTGCAAAGGTAGTGGGTTTATTGCAATTCTCCAAATATTTTTACGGAAAAGTCTGTGTTAGATGGCTAATTTGTGTGTGAGGAAATACTAATTTATAGGCGTTAAAAGGCAGATTTGTATGTGGTAAAAGATTGATTCATAGGGCGTGAAGGGTTTGTTTTGATGAGGTAGATAAGGTAGTTATATGGGATGATTTGGAGAGATGATATGGTAAAGGGGAATGAGTCGTTTTGTGAAAGAGGGCTTTTAAGTGTGTCATTGTGGCCCTTTGGCCCGGTCATTGTGGGCTTTTGAGAAGGTCAAAGAGGGCCTTTGAAGAAGTAAAAGGATAGCTTTGGAAGAGCGTGGTTGATGTGGCTGATTTATAATGGATTAGGATTGATAGTTTATTCTTGTAAGGCCTTGTTTCTTTATATGGATAATTTAAGACATGATAGGGTGAACATCTTTGGTAAATAACATGGTTTTGACTGATGAAATGGATAGAGACTCTTCCTTGTTTGGTGGATAGTGTTAGAAAATAACATCGCCCCGACCGGTAGAAAGATGGAGGGTGGACTACCGGTCGAGGCGATAAGAGGAGGAAGGGGTAGAAGAATGACAACTTAATGATTTATATTGTTTGTCTTGACAGCCCCTTGTATGGGAAAGAAAGGATAATCTACGACAGTCTCTGTGTCTTGCTGACTGCAAAAGGCATGGGCCTATGTAATGTGGAAGATATAGAAAGCGGGGTTGCTGTTATCTACATTGGTGGCTATGTCGCAGCCATGCGTTCTATGGAAAATATAGAAAGCGAGACTGCTGTTATCAGCGTACTTCGTCGGGCCATGGGGCAGGTTGCCCCGTGGCTTTCACGGAGGGACGCTGGGCTTTCACTTTTCTAAGGTGATTGCCGAGTAGCCGGGATAGCTTATTGGTTAAGTCCGGATGGGATACAGAGAGGTCGTTGG
The DNA here is from genome assembly GCF_036570325.1 of Prevotella sp. Taxonomy (GTDB): domain Bacteria; phylum Bacteroidota; class Bacteroidia; order Bacteroidales; family Bacteroidaceae; genus Prevotella. The sequence goes on along the minus strand of NZ_DATCYK010000082.1, from coordinate 10,280 downwards.
CCTCGCCAATATCTTCATTTATATTGTAAAGTTCCTTCTTTCCGGTCTTGTAAGAGTATATCATTTTCCACTCATTCCACCTGATAGCGCAGTTCAAACTGATACCCGGGCCTTCGTTGCCCCACACGTTGGGATAGTTCCAATAGAGCGCCCTATCATGTGAGGTGTCCTTACCGCCTATCAATAAGGGTACGAAGCTAATGCCGTCGATGGGCTGCGGAGTGGCGTATTTCTTGATTCCGGCCATTTCCAAGAGCGACGGATAGAAGTCTTCTATGATGAGATACTTGTCACATCGGGTGCCGGGCTTCACGGTATCGGGCCACCGTACGATCATCGGTTCACGGATTCCACCCTCGTAGAGTGAGCCTTTGCCACATTTGAGCGGGGCATTCTGCGTGTAGAGTGGGGCGTCGCGCCATGCCGTTTCGGTGGCGTATCCGCCGTTGTCGCTCATGAAGATGAGAATGGTATTTTTGGCTTCACCGTTGTTGTTGAGCCATTCCATGATGTCGCCGAGGCTTTTATCCATGCCCTCGATGAGCGAGGCATAGGCCGCTTCCTTGTCGGATAGCCCCTTGCGCACGTACTTACTGAAGTATCGTTGGTCCCTATCAATGGGTATATGGATGGCATAATGGGCCATGTAAAGGAAGAAAGGTTGTTGGTATTTCTTGGCCTTGTCCATGGCCGTGAGGGCTTCCTTGGTGAGAGCTTCGGTAAGGAATGTGCCCGTGCCCCAGTACTTTCGCAGGCCGGGAACGGCGAAAGCCGACGTGGGAGTGCCGTCTTGGCGGTGGCCGTAGTTGCGCTCACTGAGGTAGGTGGTCGGCGCTCCACCCGCATGTCCTGCGATATTGACATCGAATCCCCATGCCGATGGGTTCTCTCCGGGCGTATCCATGGCACCCCAATGGGCCTTGCCGCAGTGTATGGTATGGTAGCCATTGTCGCGCAAAATCTGCACGAAGGAACGGGCGTGATAGGCGTTTTCGGTGGTGCTTACGGGCGAAATGCCGTTTACGTTCCATTGAGGCACGGCCATCTTATCGTCATTGGAGTCGGTCATGACGTTTCTTTCCAACGACCAGTTTGTCACTCTGTGGCGGGCGGCATTGCTTCCCGTGAGCAGACTACAGCGTGTAGGAGAGCTGATGGGGGTGGCGTATGCTTGGGTGAAAACCATGCCTTGCCGGGCCAATTTCTCCATGTTGGGCGTCTCGTAGGTACGATTCAGGGGTGTAGGTTGCGTCCAAAAAGGCACCGAAGTGTCCTGCCATCCCATGTCGTCTACCATGAATAAGATGATATTGGGGCGTTGACGGTCAACGGCGACCGGCTGTCCTTGCGCCTGACCGATGGCCGGAAGAGCGGCCATGGGCAGTGCCGAGGTCATTATTTTCAGTAAATGATTTTCGTATTTCATGATTTACGTTGTTCTCTCCCGCTTCTTTCCTATAAAATGGTTTAAGCTATTTGATAGCTTCATCCAAGGCTTTCCAGTGCTCTTCGGTCATGGAGTAGGGGGTGAATAGGCAGATACCGGCGGCTCCGGCCTCCATACTTCCCTTGACGGCGGCCCCAATCTCCGACGGAAGAAGGCCGGAGTTCTCAGGATCTACTACGCTTTCTTTGTTCCGCCAGTCACGACAGATGAACAAACCACTGTACACCGGCGTTCCTTTTGCGGCCACACTCTGCACTTCTTCTGCGGTAACTTTCCCCACCCAAGCGGCAGGTTCCATGTAGAAATCGTTGTAGTTCATGGGGAAAACGGCGTCAAGATTCCACTTGTCCCACTCTTGTCTCACCATCCATGTGGCGTAGCTGCGCGGTCCGGGGAACACGTCGGCGCTGATCTTCTTACCCTCCTGATGCACGGCTGCCGCAATCTCATTCACCAAGTCGGTCACGGCGTCGCAACGAAACTGTGCCCATTCCTTTATCTTTGATGGGTCCGTAACCTTCCGAATGTCGATTCCGGTCTTGGTCTTAAAGGCATTTACACAGTCATCGCAGTAGCAGTAGTCGGCCGCGGCGTATTCGCCATTCATCGTCAGGCCGTATTTGTCCCACAAACCACGGGCCAATATAACGTCGGCATAGCGGATATAATCGAGCTGAATGTAGTCAACATGAGGGAGCCGGGCTATCTCGCCGAACTTTTGAACCAAGTATTTGCGTACGTCGGGGTTGCGTGGGTCGAGCGTCTTATAGTAGTCCACGTAGGCCGGATGGTCAAAGGCCGACTGCCCAAGACGGTTCACCGTGTACCACGAAGGGTCGAGTCCGCCCTGCAACATGGTCGGAATCCAAGCGTGATATTCCAATCCGAGTTGTCGGGCCACCTTGGAAGCGATGGCTATTTTCCGCGTATCCATGCCACAATTGACACACACGCCCACGATACCATGGCGTTTCCAAGCCTTAAAATCACGCTTGAGCGATTGCTCGGTAGTATTCTCTTCCCAACCCACCCATACGTAGGTGGCTACTTTGGCCTGCAATCCCAGTGCTGACATCAGGAGCAGCAGCATGCTCGTTAATTTCTTATACATGGTCAATAAATAAGTAATAGATGAAGCAAAGTTACTCTTTTCCTCGTACAAAGAGCCACCGTTGTTCGTTAAATAATATTGATTGCCCATTACTTATTGCGTTTTTTGACTAACTTTGCATCAGTATTTTTTCATGATAAAGTCAGTAATTTTATGCGAGAAACCCATTCCCAAGTCGATATTAACGTGGGGCTTACCGATAATCAGGTAGAAGCCAGCAGGTCAAAACACGGAGAGAATCTGCTAACTCCCCCTAAAAAGACTTCCTTATGGTCCCTTTACTTAGGTAAATACAAAGATCCTATCATACAAATTCTTCTTGTCGCCGCTGCGGTTTCCCTTGTATTTGCCTTTATTGAGCAAGATTTTATAGAGACAATCGGCATTTTCTTGGCCATATTCTTGGCAACAACCATTGGATTTTACTTTGAACGAGACGCTGCCCGTAAGTTTGGCATGCTCACGGCGATGAACGATGAGCAGATGGTAAAGGTGCGTCGCAATGGTCATGTGGTGGAAATAAAACGCCGCGACGTGGTCGTGGGCGATGTCGTTTTGGTGGAAGTGGGCGATGAGGTGCCCGCTGACGGCCACTTACAGCAGTCCACCGACTTGCAGATAGACGAGTCGTCGCTGACGGGAGAGCCCATAGCCGACAAGCATGTGGCCGATTCGTCCGATAATCCGGAGGCTGCCGATGGTGCCACTTACCCTCCCTACATGGTCCTTCGCTCCACTATGGTGATGAGCGGGCGTGGAGAATACGTCGTGACGGCGGTCGGTGACGCCACCGAAATAGGGCAAGTGGCCCGCAAAGCCACGGAGATTACCGAGGTGAAGACGCCCCTCAACATGCAACTCGATAAGCTGGCGGTAGCCATTTCCAAGGTCGGATCGGGCGTAGCCATAGCCGCGTTTGTCATATTCCTTACGCATGACATCCTTACCAATAACCTTTGGCACACCACAAACTACTTGGCAATGGCCCAAGTGGTGCTAAAATACTTCATGATGGCCGTGACGCTCATCGTCATGGCTGTGCCCGAGGGCCTTCCTATGGCCGTAACATTGGCGTTGGCGCTCAACATGAGACGCATGCTCAAGTCGAACAACTTGGTGAGAAAGCTGCATTCGTGCGAGACAATGGGCGCTGTGACCGTGATATGTACCGACAAGACCGGCACGCTTACGCAGAATCGCATGCGTGTGGCGGCCCCTTCTGCGGCCGAGGCGGTGCCTAATGAGTTGCTCGACATAGCCATCGCGCTCAATTCCACGGCCGAACTGAGCGGCGATGAGGTGATAGGAAACCCCACGGAAGGCGCTTTGCTGCTGTGGTTGCACGACAGAGGCATTGACTACAACGCCATTCGGGCTCGTTATGAGGTCGTAGACCGTGAGCCTTTCTCCACGGAACGCAAGTACATGTCGACTACTATCGTGACGGAAGGCCAACGCCGCCGCTTCGTCAAGGGAGCACCCGAGATAGTGATGGCCATGTGCGACATGACCGCCGAGGAGCGCAAGGCTGTCGAGCAGGAGCTGCTGACTTATCAGCGCAAGGCCATGCGCACCTTGGCTTTCGCCGTTGACGGTCGTTTCCAACAGATATTTGCCATCAGCGACCCCATCCGTGATGAGGTGCCGGGCGCCATTGCCCGTTGTCATGACGCGGGTATCGGCGTGAAAATAGTGACGGGTGACACCGCCGCCACGGCCGCCGAGATAGGTCGTCAGATAGGTGTGGTGTCGTCGGAGCCCAATGCCTCGCAGGCCGTGGCAGGACTGACGCAGTCGCCGGAGCTCATTACCGGTCCCGAATGGGCTGCCCTTAGCGATGATGAGGCTTACAAACAAGCTCCCCTTATCAAGATTATGAGCCGTGCAAGGCCTACGGATAAGCAGCGGTTGGTGGAAATGTTGCAGCGCCACGGTGAGATTGTGGCCGTGACGGGCGACGGCACCAACGACGCGCCTGCCCTGCACTATGCCCACGTGGGCTTGTCTTTGGGCTCGGGAACGAGCGTGGCCAAGGAAGCCAGCGATATGACTTTGCTCGACGATTCGTTCAGTTCTATCGTCAATGCCGTGATGTGGGGCCGCTCACTTTATAAGAACATACAACGTTTCTTGTTCTTCCAACTGATAGTAAACCTAACGGCTTTGCTCTTGGTGCTGGCCGGCTCGCTCGTCGGAACCGAACTGCCGCTCACCGTGACGCAAATTCTTTGGGTCAATCTTATCATGGATACCTTTGCCGCCATGGCCTTGGCGTCGCTCTCTCCCTCACGTGAGGTCATGCAGGAGAAGCCCCGTAACACCGCCGATTTCATACTTTCACCCTCCATGTTGCGTGGAATTTTCTTCATGGGTGGCGTCTTCTTCGCGGTGCTGTTGGCCTTCCTCGTCTATTGCGAGCATATCTTGCCCACCGGCATGCAGGCTCATCATCTTACTCTTTTCTTCACAACCTTTGTCATGTTGCAGTTCTGGAACCTGCTCAATGCCAAGTGCTTGGGCAGCCATCACTCGGCTTTCCACCGCTTGTGGGCCGACCGCGGCTTGCTCTTGGTGCTGCTTTTCATCCTCGGTGGCCAATGGCTCATCGTGGAACTGGGCGGCAAGATGTTCCGCACGGACGGCATGTCGCTTCGTGAATGGGCCATCGTCATTGCCTCCACGTCGCTGGTGTTCTGGCTGGGCGAGGCCTACAGATGGGTAGGAAGACTGATGGAGAAGAAAAAATAAGCCAAATGAATATTATCAATGTCAATCACGACACGGGCAACCTGCCCCCTACGGTGGCCACCATCGGCTTTTTCGACGGGGTGCATCGGGGCCATCAATACCTTATAAGCCACGTCACGGAGGAGGCAAGGCGCAGCGGTATGACGTCGATGGTCATCACTTTTGACCGCCATCCCCGACAAGTATTGCAGAGCGACTACCAACCGAGGTTGCTGACCACGCTCGACAACAAGCTGCGAAGGCTGTCGCTGACCGATTGCGACGCCGTGGCCGTGTTGGCGTTCAGCCGTGAGATGGCCGCGCTTTCGGCCCGCGACTTCATGCGTTACGTGCTGGTGGATAAGCTCAACGTGCGCAAACTCATCATCGGTTACGACAATCGGTTTGGCCATAACCGCTCCGAGGGCTTCGAGGACTACGTGCGTTACGGTCGTGAAATGGGCATTGAGGTCATGCGTAATCCCGCTTTCTCGATAGAGGACGTCCATGTCAGCTCGTCGATGATTCGCTCCCTGCTGCAAGAGGGCGAGGTCTCGATGGCCCGTCGTTGCTTGGGTTATCCCTACATGCTGGCGGGCAAGGTGGTGGGAGGCTATCGCAACGGCCATAAGCTGGGCTTTCCCACGGCCAATATCGACCTCGGCGGCTCGGGCCAATTGGTGCCTGCGCCGGGCGTTTACGCCGTCAGGGTGAGGCCGGAGGGGGTAGAGGAGCCGCTGGGGGGGATGATGAACATAGGCGTAAGGCCCACTTTCGATGGTCGTGAGCAGACGCTTGAGGTGCACATACTTGATTTTGAAGGCGATCTTTACGGGCAGTCGATGGAAGTGGCGTTCGTCAGCCGCATTCGCTCCGAGCGCAAGTTTGACAACCTCATGCAGTTGGCCGAGCAGTTGAAGGCCGACCGTGAGCAGGCCGAAGCCTTGTTGCTGACCGATTCGCAGCCCTGAAACATATCACATTGTAAGTACTATTTTCCTATGAAAAAATCCATTCGTTCCGTCATTGACATTGCTTATAATGTCATAATTTACTTCATCGTTTTCTTTGTCGTCAAACTGTTGTCGATGGTCTTGGCCACCGTGGGCTTTTACCTCAAGCGGGGCGATGACGTGGTTGAGGCCCTTCAAAAGATAGGCGAGAAAGGCATTGTACTCGATTCGACCATCATTTTGGTGGGCACTTTGTTGAGTAGCCTCCTTACGTTATGGCTTTTCCTGCGGTTGCGATGGACCCCCTTCTCACGCGATTACCTGCGTTCGCGTCCTTGGACGGCCATGGTATGGGTCGTGGTGGCGGCTTTCGGTTCGCTCGTTCCCTCGATATGGTTCAACGAAGTGCTCGATTTGACCATGCCCGACGCCATGGAAGACATGCTGAAAGGCCTCATGCAGGAGCCCTTGGGCTATTTGGCGGTGGGCATTCTCGTGCCCCTTACGGAGGAAGCGGTGTTTCGCGGCGCCATTCTTCGCACGCTGCTGAAGGGTATGAGCGGGCCGTGGAAGTGGGGCGCCATCGTTATTTCGGCCGCCATCTTCGGTTTGGCCCATGGCAATGACGCCCAGTTTTACCATGCGTTCCTCATCGGTGTGCTCATCGGATGGATGTACGTGCGCACGGGCAGTATCGTTCCGGGCGTGGTGTATCACGTGGTGAACAACTCCATCGCTTACATATTGACGACCCTTTACCCCCATTCGTCCGACATGAAGCTCATCGATTTGGCCGGTGGAAGCCAACTGAAGGTTACGCTGTGGGTGGTTTTCTCGCTCTGTATTTTCGTGCCGGCCATCTTCCAACTCACCCGATTGTTGAAGCGGAAGTAAGTTTTCAGGCTTCTGTTTTGTAAAATATTTATCCCTATTTTTAACACTTCTTTCCGCCACCGGTTAGCCAATGATTTCGCGGTTTGGGACTGATGGCGGGAGGAAAACGGCGTGCCGATGGGCCGGCGCGGTATCTTCGGCCTTGCGAAAGCAGCCCTTTGACCGCCTCAAAGCGTAGGTTTGGCGGCGTGAAAAGGCCGTTATCATGAGGTCAAAGGGCTGCTCTTGTTATGCCAAAAGGCCGCTTCGGTTTGTCAAGAAAAAGGAAGTGGTTGGTTTACAGCGGGTTGTAAACATGGCGAGAATGGCCGTTTTGCCGCCCGATAGGCTTTTGGTGGAGAATTTTAAAAGCAGCAAACGCCTTTTGTAAAGATAATTCTGAATATGCGGAAGGCCCTCCGCCATGGGTTAAGTCATAGGCAAGAGTGGGGCCGAAACCTTGGTGTAAAGGCATGAAAGGCCCTTTACCTTAAAAATAGTAAATAATTTTACCGTTCCAAAAGTTTAGGTTACTTTTGCAAATTAAACGATTAAACTAAAGCGACATGAGTCTGACCAAAATAGCAGCAAAGGTATTTCTTCCACGTCAAAGGGCCTTAGAGCGCTATCAGAGTGAGGGAGTGAGCATGCAACATCGTGTGTTGCGCCATCTCATCAGCCGCGGTCGACATACCGAATACGGCCGTAACCACCTCTTGGGAGCTACCCGTTCGTATGAAGATTTTGCGACAAACGTGCCCGTAAACACTTACGAGGAACTCAAAAAAGATATTGACCGAATGCGTCATGGTGAAGCTGACGTGCTGTGGCCGGGCACCGTTAAATGGTTTGCGAAGTCCTCCGGCACTACCAATGATAAGAGTAAGTTCATTCCGGTGTCAGATGAGGGATTGCAACATATCCACTATGGCGGCAGCTTTGACGTGGTGGCGGCCTATCTGCGCAACCATCCCGACAGTCGACTCTTCGACGGTAAGGGACTTATTTTGGGCGGCAGCCATTCTCCTAATTATAATATAGCCAACTCACTCGTAGGCGATTTGAGCGCCATACTGATTGAAAACATCAGTCCGTTGGCCAATTTCGTGCGTGTACCAAGGAAACAAACGGCGCTGTTGAGCGACTTTGAGATCAAGAGAGACCGCATAGCGGAGGAGTGTTTGCGCAAAAACGTGACCAACCTCAGCGGCGTTCCCTCGTGGATGTTGAGCGTATTGGTGCGTGTGATGGAGCTTTCGGGCAAACAACACTTGGAAGAAGTGTGGCCCAATCTGGAGGTGTTTTTCCATGGCGGTATCGCTTTCACGCCTTATCGGCCGCAATACGAGAAGCTGATTACCAGCCCCGACATGCGTTACATGGAGACCTATAACGCCAGCGAGGGCTTTTTCGGCATTCAGGACGACCCTTCGGATGCGTCAATGCTGCTCATGCTCGACCACGATGTGTTCTATGAGTTCATTCCCATGGACGAGTTTGGCAACGAGAAGCCCACGGTTGTGCCCTTGGAGGGCGTCGAAGTTGGGCGAAACTACGCCATGCTCATCACCACTTCGTGTGGATTGTGGCGTTATCTCATAGGCGACACCGTGCGATTCACCTCCACCAATCCCTATAAATTCGTCATTACGGGGCGTACCAAGTATTTTATCAACGCCTTTGGTGAGGAACTTATCATGGACAATGCGGAGCAAGGATTGGCTTATGCCTGCCAAATGACGGGCGCGGAGGTGAGCGAGTACACGGCGGCCCCGGTGTTTATGGACAGTAATGCCAAGTGTCGTCACCAGTGGCTCATCGAGTTTTCCAAGGAGCCCGATGACCTTCGGCGCTTCGCTTCGTTGCTCGACGGAAAATTGCAGGAGGTCAACAGCGACTACGAGGCCAAGCGTTTCCACGATATTACGTTGCAACAATTGGAGATAGTCAAGGCCCGTAAGGACTTATTCCATGACTGGTTGAAGTTCAAAGGCAAGTTGGGCGGGCAGCATAAGGTGCCCCGATTGAGCAACAGTCGTAAGAACATAGACGAGCTTTTGGCGCTTAACGAATCGAAAGAAGTATGAAGATAAAGTTTCCCTATATATGTTTGGTAGCGCTGCTGGTGCTGGTCGGCTGTGCCCGAATGGGCAATCCCGACGGTGGTTGGTTCGATGAGGACCCGCCGCGGGTGGTCGGTGCGTCGCCGGCCGATAAGGCTACGGGCGTCAATGCCAAGAAAGTAAGGATTGAGTTCGATGAGTTCATCAAGTTGGATAATGCCTCCGAGAATGTCATCGTGTCGCCGCCACAGATTGAGATGCCCGAGATAAAGGCCTCGGGCAAGACTATCGAGGTGAAACTTATCGACTCGTTGAAGGCCAATACCACTTATACCATCGACTTCAGCGACGCCATCAGCGATAACAACGAGGGCAATCCGTTGGGCAACTACACCTATAGTTTCTCCACGGGTGACCATATCGACACCATGGAAGTGTCGGGTTACGTGGTCAACGCTGAGGATTTGGAACCCGTGAAAGGCATTTTGGTGGGCCTATATGCCAATCAGGCCGACAGCGCTTTCCGAAAATTGCCCATGCTCCGTGTAAGTCGTACCGACGGACGGGGCCGTTTTGTCATTAAGGGAGTGGCCCCCGGCTCTTACCGTTGTTACGCTTTGAAGGACGCCGATGGCAACTATATGTTCACGCAAAAGAGCGAAATGATGGCTTTCAGCCATGATTTGATTGTTCCAAGCTCCAAACCTGATATACGGCAGGACACCATTTGGGCCGATTCTCTACGTATTCGCAACATCAATAGGGTGCCTTACACCCATTTCTTGCCCGACGATGTGGCGTTGAGAGCCTTTAATCCCATCGTTACAGACCGCTTTTTTCTGAAGAGCGAACGGCCCGTGGCCGACCACTTCACCATTTTTTTCAGCTACGGACATGAGCAGTTGCCCGTCATCCGTGGCCTTAACTTCAATGAGCGTGACGCTTTCGTCATGGAATCGACCGCCCGTAAGGACACGATTACCTATTGGTTGCGCGATACAACGCTGATAAATCAAGATACTTTACGGCTTCAGATGTCCTACTTAATGACCGATAGCGCGGGAACGCTTGTGAATCAGGTTGACACGCTTGAGCTGTTGGCCAAG
>NZ_DATCYK010000081.1:0-1500 GCF_036570325.1 Prevotella sp. | reverse complement strand
CTTCCGGCTTGGGAAGCGTATTCAGAGGGCACGGGAGCGACGATGATCTTCGATAATAAATGCGAGATTCGCCATCATCACGACGCCAAACTGATAAAGATTGCGCGGCAATGTCCGCAGAAACCGATGTAAGCAATGGGCCTCTGAGGTTTCTGATACGGAATTTTCACCTTATTATATTATAGACTTTAATCATTAATTTTTTATTATGGAACACTTAAAAATACGCAGGTTTATTACCTTGTTGCTCCTTTTGATGGTGAGCACGGCCTCCATGTGGGCCCAAGGTAGTTTGAAAATCACCGGTAAAGTCGTTGATAATAACAACGAACCGATGATTGGTGTGAGTGTCATAGAGAAGGGAACGAACAATGGTTCCATCACTGATCTTGACGGAAACTATGTGATCAACACCCACAAAGGTGCCACATTGGAGTTTTCTTATGTAGGTTTTGTCACCAAGGCGTTGGTCGCTAACAGCGCCAAACTCAATGTTAAGATGGTGGAAGACCAAAAAACACTCGATGATGTCATCGTTATCGGTTATGGCGTGCAGAAGAAAAGCAACGTTACCGGCTCCATCTCAAAGGTTAAGGATGAGGATGTGGCCAACCGAACGCTGACCAGCGCCGAGGAAGCCTTGCAGGGAAAGACCTCCGGCGTGCAAGTAATCACAACGTCGGGCATGCCCGGTTCGGTTCCCTCCATTCGTGTTCGCGGTTATTCTTCTAACTCCGATATGTCGCCACTTTACGTCGTTGACGGTATCATCATGAACGATATTAGCAGTATAGATGTGAGCGACATCGCCTCCATGGAGGTGCTCAAGGACGCTGCCTCGGCCGCCATTTACGGTGCGCAGGCCGGTAATGGCGTGGTACTTATCACGACCAAGAGCGGTAAAAAGTCAGCCGATAACTGGGGACGCATTACCTATGACTTCCAATATTCCAGCAACTCACTGGCCCATAAGCCCAAATTGATGAACGCAAAGGAGTATGCCGAGTTCATGGTTGAGGCCGGGAGCTTCTCTCAAACCACCGTTGACGCGTTCTGGGATGGCAAGACCAACACCGAATGGCTTGGCGAAGTGTATGAGCCAACGACCATGTTGAAGCATAACTTATCGTTTTCGAGCGGCAATGACCGTGGTTCTGTATACGTCTCAGCGGGCTATCTTACCAACGACGGTATGCTGAAAGGCAACTCGGACACCTTCTCTCGCCTGAATGGTCAGGTGAAATTAGACTATAAAATCAAGCCTTGGCTGAAGGTGATGGGTAATGCCAACTTGAGCAAAGGCAAGATGCGAGGCGTTATCGCCGAGATTTTGAACGACGCGTTCCTCATGGATCCCCTTACCCCCGTGGCCTATGCGCCGGCTGACCTGCCATCGAGCATGAAGGCACTGATTGATGGTGGCAAGAACATTATGCGTGATGAGAATGGTAATTACTATTCTGTTTCCAACTTCTATACCTTCTCCAACCCATTGGCTTA
>NZ_DATCYK010000079.1:0-28477 GCF_036570325.1 Prevotella sp. | reverse complement strand
TCGGAGAGGGCCAAGGGATGGCCGTAGTCCTGCGCGTTGGTGAGATAGTAGGTGCCGTCCTCGTTGTAGACGGGGTAGATGGGGTTGCGCCAATAGGCCAGTCCGCCGTTGTTGTTGCGCCATCCGGCCGAGAGGATATTGGAGAAACGTACCTTGAAATTGTCGAAAACGTTGTGGTCCACGCTAAGGTTGTAGCCGCCCTTGGTGTAGTTGTCCTTGATATACATGCCCCGGTCGCTGAAGTAGTTGGCGCTGAGGTTGAACATGGTACGGTCGTTGCTGCTCGATATGGTGGCCGTGGTGTTGTTGGAGATGGGGGCGTCGCGGAATACGAGGTCTTCCCAATCGGTGCGTGTGGTCCATGTAGTCATGAGCTCTTCCACGCTCGGGTAGTAAATGCCCGTTGAGTTAACAGAGCCGTTATAGAGCGGAGCGAGGCCGGCGTTGATACGGCTTTCGTTGTTGAGTTGGGCCATGAGGACGGGGTCGCGCCACAGATTGAGCTTGCCGGAGAACTGCGACAGCGTTGTTTGTTGGTGCAAACTGACGGTCGTGGTGCCGGTCTTGGCCCGCTTGGTGGTCACCATGATGACGCCGTTGGCGCCCCGTGAGCCGTAGATGGCGCTGGCCGAGGCGTCCTTGAGCACCTCAAGATTGACGATGTCGGCCGGGTTTATCTGTTTCAAATCGCCCGCGTCGCCGAGTGGGAAGCCATCGACCACCACCAGCGGAGCGTTGGAGCCGTTGAGAGAGCTGCCTCCTCGTATGCGAACGGTGGAGCCCGCGCCCGGATCTTGTGAGGCGTTGACCACCTGCAAGCCGGCCGCCCGGCCTTGGAGCAGGCCCTCGACCGAGTTCGAGGGTGAGGTCTTGAGGTCGGTCATCTTAACGGAGGTGACCGAACCGGTGAGGTCGCTCTTCTTCACACTTCCGTAACCGATGACTACTACTTGGTCGAGTGTCTGCTCATCGGCCGTCATCGTTACGTTCATCGTGGTTCCGCTGACGGGCAGGGTCTTGTCGGCCATGCCCACGTAAGAGAATTTCAGGCGGCTCGTGCGGGCCACGCCACGCAGCAGGAAATGGCCGTCGAGGTCGGTAACGGCCGTGTTGGATGTGCCCGTTTCGTTGACCGTTACGCCAATCAGGGGCTCACCGAGGTTGTCCTTCACGGTGCCCGAAATGTCGATGCGGGCCGTCTGGGCCGCGAGTGGACCATAGGTGAAAAGACACAGCAGCAGCGTCAGTATGACGGCAAGGGCTGGTCGGTAGGTTGTTTTCAGATGATTCATGTTGTTTTCTGTTAGGATTAGTGAATAGACAGGCGGCAGGGCCACGGGTGGCAAGCCGTCAGTCGTCGGGTCAGAATTTTCTTTATATTTGCCGCCGAATGGCTCCTGCGGTGGCAGGAGATTCCATGGCGTAAAGCAAAATATCGAGTTTTTGTGAGGTTGTAATGGTTGATAATCAATTGTTTATGGCGTTTTGGCGTTTGTTCTTGTCGGACTTATCAGACTAATCAGACCGATCGGATAAGTCCAAAGCAGGCCTTTGACCCGCCGGAAGCGGCCTTTCGACCGTGCAAGAGTGGCCTTTCGGGCCGGCGAAAGCAGTGCTTTGGCGCGGCGGGGATGGGCCGTTGGTTTTTCCCGGGGAGTGGCACGGGGACGTTATCCTTGCCTGACCGATAGAAGATATTGGAGCAGTTCGTCCACCTTACATGTGGCCACGCCGATGTATTTGTCGGCCGCGCCGTAGTAAACGTAGAGCGTTCCGTCGACGATGGCGTTGCCCGTGGGAAATACGCAGCCGTTGTAGAGGCCATGGAGCTCGTAGTCTTCCTCGGGCTCAAGGATGGGTTGGGGCGTCCGGGCGATGATATGGAGCGGGTCGTTGAGGTCGAGCAGCAGGGCGCCCACACGGTAATGGCCCGTTCCGCCCCGCTCTACGCCGTGGTAAAGCATGAGCCATCCCTCGTCGGTTCGCAAGGGAGGGGCGCTTCCACCCACCTTTTCCTCCCACGTACCTTCAATGCCCGTGAGGAGCAAATGGCTGGGCTTGTCCTCCCAACTCATGAGGTCGTCGGAGAATTTGAGCCAAATCGATGGGAAACTTACGCCGTACTCAGGGCCTACAAACTGCTTTGGGCGGTGGAGCATGACGTACTTTTGGCCCACCTTTTCGGGGAAAAACATGACGTCACGGTCATCAAGTACCGAGTTGGTAAGGCGTCCCAAGCGGCGGAAAGAGCGAAAATCACTCGTTACGGCCAGCCCCGTGTTGCCCATGTTTTGGCGTATGGCCGTGGGCGCATGGGGCCCGCAATCGGGCGTAAGCACCACGTCGTGGGCGAAAGTCCAGTAACGTCCGGGCGCGAAAGGCCGATAAGCATAGGTTACATAATAATCTTCGTCGAGCTTAATGATACGCGGATCTTCCACGCAACCGCTGTCTGGACCGTCCGAACTGGGCCCGAAGACGGGTTGGTCGGCCATGCGCTCAAAGTGGAAACCATCCTTGCTCTGGGCCAAACCAAAGCGAATGACATGCGCTTCGTCATCGCCGGCGCAGCGATAGAGCATGTAGAAGGTGCCGTTGTCGTAGATAACGCCGGGATTACAGGTAATGAGCGATTCCCAATCGTTGGCCTTGTTGGGGCCGATAATGGGATTGCCCTCGAATCGTTTTAGTTTCATAAGGTATGTGTTGTTAGATAGTTATCGTTTCAGAAAAGCTTACCACAGCCATAGGTACACCGCCATGACACCCACGACGAGCAGCGCCGCGTAGTTAAAATAATTGGTGTACCACGGTTGACGGTAGGCCCTTTGGAGTTCTTGGCGCAGGTCCGACGGGCGGAAAGTGGTGGTACGGAGCTGTTCCTCGGCCGGTGGGGCGAAGCAGAGGCTGGCCCCGTAGGTGATGGCGGCGCTGCCCAAGAAGAGGAAAGGGACGATGAGGAGGAAGTGGAGTCGGCCGAAGATGAGGTCCTTAAACGTATAAGTAAGCACCGCTATGGCCAGTCCGAAGAGCAAACCGATGAACGCTCCGCGCCCGTTTACACGGCGGGTGAACACGCCCAGCAGGAAAGTGGCCACGATAGGTGGGGCCAAGTAGGAGAGCATTTCCTGATAATACTTCAGCAGGGAGCCGAATTTACCGATCTGCGGGGCCCACAAGGCGGCGATGATAATGATGACGCAGGAGGTTATCTTGCCCGTCATGACGAGTTGGCGCGACGACGCTTGGGGCTTCATCTTGGCGTAGAAATCCATCGTAAAGAGCGTGGAGGTAGAATTGAGGATGGCGCTCAGCGTGGAGGTAAGGGCCGAGAGCAGGGCCGCCAGCATAATGCCGAGCAGGCCGGTAGGTATGAGTTGCATCACCATATTGGGATAAACCATGTCGGGTTTCTCAAGTCCGGGGAAGAGATGGCGGGCTATCACGCCCGGAATGGCGATGATAAAGAGCGTCAGGAGGGTCAGTACGCCGGCGAAAAGCACGCCCCGTCGGCCCTCGTCTATGGTCTTGCTGCTCAGTACCCGCTGTACCAAGGTTTGGTTGTTGGCCCAAAAGTATAGGCCCGTGATGGGCATGCCGACTATCAGTCCCAGCCAAGGCGTGGCGTTATCGTCCATCGGTCGGATAAGGCTTACGAGCAAGTCATCTCGCCGCAGCAGCTCGGCGAAGTAGTCGCCGCCTTGTTTGAAGCAGAAAAAGCTAAGCATGCACGAGCCCAAAATGAGAATAACGGCTTGTATAAGCTCGGCGTTGATGGCCGAGGACAAGCCTCCCGGAATGGTGTACGAGGCACATAGCAGGGCGAAAATGAATATAATAAGGTGTAAATCGGCCTCGGGTACCACGAGCTTTATGATGAGTGCGGCGGCATAAAGGGCGCCGGCGGCGTCGAGAAATATGTTGCCCACGATGCAGATGGCCGAGAAGTAGTAGCGCGAACGGCTGTCGAAACGCTTCTCAAGAAACTCGGGGATGGTGAAAATGCGTGACTTTATATACAGCGGAAGCAAGAAAAGAGCGAAGAAAACCATCACAAGAATGCCGCCGGCAAGGTTGTAATTAAACACGGCAAGCCCCGTATGGTAGGCGTCACCCGACTGTCCGATGAGCGTGGTGCTCGAAATGCTCGCCGCGAAAAGCGATAATCCGACTACCCACCACGGCATGCTTCGGCCGGCAAGGAAGTACGATTGCGAGTCACTACTTTTGCCATGACGCAGTGCCCACCATATAATGAGGCCCATATAGGCCACGACGATCAGGATGTCAAGTGTGCTGATAGAGAAATTTTCCATGTGTTCGATGATTCAACGGTGCAAAGGTAAAGAATCAAGAACAATCTGTTATGCGATATTTTGCTGGATGATTATACTTTTTTGAAATAGAAATGACACTTTGAAATAAATTTCATAGATTTGCAATAAATCATTCAAAATACTACAATAGATGAAAGACGTGCAGAAAGAAATCGTGCCCATAGTGGATGAGGACTTGTTTATCGTATTGAATCATCCCGACGCCGACTTCGATTATTCGGTGCATTTCCACCCCGAATATGAGATAAACTTGGTGATGAATACCTATGGCGAGCGCATCGTTGGTGACAGTGTAGAGCCCTTTAACAGCTTGGATTTGGTGATGATAGGCCCTAACGTGGCCCACAAGTGGTGTGGCAAGGTGGTCGAGGGCAACCATGTCATCACCATACAGTTCTCCGAGCAGTTCATGAACCTGCCCATTCTTAACAAGCGCCTCTTCGCTCCGGTGCGCAAATTGTTGGTCGACGCCCAGCGAGGAATATGTTTTTCGCAGGAAGCTCAATTGAAGTTGAAGGACAAAATTATTGAACTTACACGTATGCAAGGCTTCCAAACGGTGCTTGCTTTTTTGTCTTTGCTCTACGAACTTTCTATCTCCGACCGCTATACTCTTATCTCCAATCGCTATGATACCAAGGAAACGGTCATGTCGAGCAAGAGCCGTCGCATTGCCAAAGTGTGCGGATACATGGAAGAACACTACGCCGACAACATCAGCTTAAGCGATGTGGCCACGCTCATCGGTATGTCGGACTCGGCCTTCAGCCATTTCTTCAAGAGTAAAACCAACACAACGTTCATCGATTACCTCAACAATTTGCGCATAGCGCAGGCCTGTCAACTGCTCACGGAGACCAATCAAACCGTGGCAGAGATATGCTATGGCTGTGGATTTAATAATATGTCGAACTTCATTCGCATGTTTAAAAAGAAGAAACAGTACACTCCCAACGAGTATCGCAACTTCATGAGCCAGATTCTTTTGAAGTATTGAGAGATTCGCAGGTCTGCGAATCGGTTGAGGGGTTGTGAGGTTGAGGTGATGAATATTTAGTTTTGTGGTTGAGAGGTTTTGAGGTTGAGGTGATGAATATTTAGGTTTGAGGTTGAAGGGGGATGGCTGATGATGTGCTAAAAGGCTTGCGCCCCCGCTGCTCTCGTCGGACAAGTCCGACCGGTCCGATTAGTCAGACGCCCCTATGGCTAACTTTGCTCTTTCCCGAAGCGGCCCTTTCACACGATGAAAGGGCCGCTTCGGCATGGTCAAAGGCCCGCTTTCGTGAGGCAGAAGTTGCCCTTTGGCCCATCAACTTGTCAACTCGTATCTTGTCAACTCGTTAACTATAACCATCAAGTCGTCAACTTTTAGCGCCTGATAGCATGGAAATACTTTAAAAATCCGTAAAATCAGCGCTTTATCAAAGGCAGCTTTGGGCTATTCCTTATTAAATAAGTATCTTTGCGAAGTTTTGTGAACAATGAGCCATGGGCCCACGGGCAGGTGGCGAGTAGCAAAGCGTGCCGACCCCGACAATGAGAAGGGAGGCAACCAAAGATGACAGATATATATTTAGATGTTAGTCAAAACAATAAAGTTTTTAATTTTTTAGATGAACGTTATTACAAAAACAGTTCAATTGCCTGATGGCAGAACCATCACAATTGAGACCGGAAAAGTTGCAAAACAGGCTGATGGCGCAGCGGTACTCCGCATGGGCAACACAGTGCTCCTCGCAACTGTTTGTGCAGCAAAGGAAGCAGTTCCGGGTACAGATTTCATGCCTTTGCAAGTAGATTACCGTGAGCAGTACAGCGCCGCAGGTCGTTTCCCCGGCGGATTTACCAAGCGTGAAGGCAAAGCCAATGACGATGAAATCCTTACTTCACGTCTTGTGGACCGCGCGTTGCGTCCACTTTTCCCCTCAGATTACCATTGCGAAGTTTATGTACAGGTGATGTTGCTCTCGGCAGACGGCGTAGATCAGCCCGACGCTTTGGCCGGATTTGCCGCTTCTGCGGCCATGGCTTGCTCCGACATTCCCTTTGATTATACGATTTCAGAGGTGCGTGTAGCACGCATCAACGGTGAATATGTCATCAATCCTACCCTCCAGCAGATGGCCGAAGCTGACATGGACCTCATGGTTGGAGCCACTAAGGACAACATCATGATGGTGGAAGGCGAGATGAAAGAGGTGTCTGAACAAGACCTTATCGCCGCTTTGAAGGCTGCCCACGAGGCTATCAAGCCCATGTGCGACCTGCAAGATGAGTTGGCAAAGGAGCTTGGCACCGACAAGAAGCGTGCTTATGACGACGAGGTTAACGACGAGGAACTCCGTCAGCAGATAAAGAATGAGCTTTATCAGCCCGCTTACGACATCAATCATCAGGCTTTGGAGAAGCATGCACGTCATGATGCCTTCGACAAACTGTTGGCTGATTTCATTGAGAAATATGACGCCGCACACACTGACTTGTCGGAAGATGAGTTGGCAGAGAAGCATGCTGAGGCCTCACGGTACTACGAAGACGTGATGCGCGACGTGATGCGACGCTGCATTCTCGACGAAGGACTGCGCCTCGATGGCCGTGCCACCGACGAGATACGCCCCATTTGGAGCGAAGTATCTCCACTTCCAATGCCTCATGGCAGCGCTCTCTTCCAGCGTGGTGAGACTTTATCGCTCTCAACATGTACACTTGGAACGAAGCTTGATGAGAAATTGGTGGACGATGTGCTCATTAAGAGCTACCAACGGTTCCTCCTTCACTATAACTTCCCGCCGTTCTCAACGGGTGAAGCCAAGGCTCAGCGTGGCGTAGGACGCCGTGAGATAGGCCATGGTCATTTGGCTTGGCGCGGTCTGAAGGGCCAAATACCCGAGGATTTCCCCTATACTATCCGTTTGGTGAGCCAAATTCTCGAGTCGAACGGCTCATCGTCAATGGCTACAGTCTGCGCCGGCACGCTGGCATTGATGGACGCCGGCGTTCCAATGAAGAAGCCCGTGAGTGGTATCGCTATGGGTTTGATCAAGAATCCGGGCGAAGAGAAGTTCGCAATCCTTAGTGATATTCTCGGAGATGAGGACCACTTGGGCGATATGGACTTCAAAACTACGGGTACACGCGACGGTCTTACAGCCACACAGATGGACATTAAGTGCGACGGTTTGAGCTTCGAGATACTCGAGAAGGCCCTTATGCAGGCCAAGGCCGGCCGTGAGCACATCCTCAATAAGATGATGGAAACCATCAGCGAGCCACGTGCCGAGATGAAACCGCAGGTTCCCCGCATCGTAGCTTTCGAGATTCCGAAGGAATTTATCGGTGCTGTGATTGGCCCCGGTGGTAAGATTATCCAGCAAATGCAGGAAGATACGGGCGCTACCATCACCATAGATGAGGCCGACGGAGTAGGAAAGATTCAGGTATCTGCTCCTAACAAGGACAGTATCGACGCAGCTATCGCCAAGATAAAGGCCATCGTTGCCATTCCCGAAGTGGGCGAAATCTACGAGGGAACGGTACGCAGCGTAATGCCTTACGGCTGTTTCGTAGAGATATTGCCGGGCAAAGACGGACTTCTTCACATCAGTGAAATCGACTGGAAGCGCCTTGAGACCGTTGAGGAAGCTGGCATTAAGGAAGGCGACAAGTTGCAGGTGAAACTGATGGAGATCGATCCTAAGACCGGTAAGTACAAGCTTTCACGCCGTGTACTGTTAGAAAAGCCCGAGGGATATGTGGAGCGTGAGCGCCGTCCTCGTCCCGATCGTGGTGAGCGTCGTCCCCGTCCGGAGCGCCGTGAGAACAGAGGTCACCGCTTTGAACATCAGGATACGCCCGATCAGGGTTACAATGCTGAGTAACAAGCCATCTCAAAATAGCTTAAAATAATTAATCCCCGTGGTTCTGAAATAGAATCGCGGGGATTTTCGTTTACCGATTATTTGGTGACGCAACGGGCGTTATTTGATAATAGGTTGTTAGAGATTTAGTGATGGGACGGCTGTTATTCACTGATAAACCGCCGGCTATTCGATGAAAAAACATCAGCTATTCAGTGATAGATTGGCAGCGGCGGAGGAGCCGCAGAGCGGTGTCGATCACGTTTTTAACGGGCCTTGGGGCGCCGATATTGGCGGGGGTATCTATCCATTTCAGCTCCCATGCCTTGAAATCAAAGGGCTGACGGGTTCTCAACGCTTGAAAATAATGTTGCCATCGAGGCAGATAATAGCTGCGAATAAGGCCCGACCATATACGGGCAGAGTAGTCGTCGACGGGTGGTCCCCACACGGTTACGATGCGTTTGGCATTGCGTTCGTACTGCAGGGCAAGGCTCTGATTGCCTCGGGCGGCCGCTGTGGCAAAGCCAATCCATCGGTCGAGGCGCAAGGTAGGATGGCTGTCGAGCAGCGAGTCGAGGGTGAGGGCAATGTCGGTAAACGATTGTTCGAGGGCCATAGCCGAGGTAGAATGGCCTTCATCGTAGGCTTTCGTGATTTTGCGGGTGAGCAATTCCATCTTGGCTCCCGCATAAAGGGCGGTCAGTTCGGCCAAGTCGGCTCGGTAAAGGGATGAGCGGCCGAGCGTGGGAGCGGCTGCGGCAAAGGCCTCGATGGCGGTAAACAGACTGTCGTTGATACACGCCGTGCCTTTCATGGCGGTGCCGGGACGCAGTTGCCAATTGAAACGGGGGTGGTCGGTAAAGCTCCCATACACCGAATGACGCATGTTTTGCCAATACGAATTCATGGTGGCAGCCGACCTACCGTAGCGACTTACCGTGTAATCGGATAGCCATCGGTCGAGCTGTATGGGCTTGTCGGTCCACCCGCCATCGGCCACCAACTCGTAGATCGTCTCATTATTCTCCAATCCTTCGGGCGCCGTGCCGTAGCCATCGAGCCTTCCCCTTTGGGTGGATTGGAGCGCCTTGAGCCGTCCGTTGGCGTAAAAGGCGAGGTCACCGGTGAAGGCCGACTTGCCGCCCATGTTGGGAATAACGCTGTAAACCCACGGTTTATCGTGGAAACCGTCGAACTTTTCCCAATTGGCTCCGTTCTTCCAAAAGAGGTGGTTGTAATCTTCGGCCATGTCGAGGATGAGCATGTGCTTAGCGGGAACTTTGCTTAGGAGGGCCTTCATGGCGTCACTATCCCATATATCACGCTGATAACCAAACATCCATCCCTGCAAAGTCCACACGGCACGAGGGTTGGCTGATTCGATGGCGGAGTAGATTTGACGCCCGTACTCGGCCAACATTTGGTGCTTCTTTTCGGCTTCATCCTTGCCGAAAGGCAATTGCATCTCGTTAAAACTGTCGGCAAGATAATAGGTGTTTTCGCCAAATTCGCGTTCCCATTCCTCAATAAACATCTTGCCCATGCGGTGGAACAACGGCTCGTCGGCAGCCAACATCCAGTTATGGAAAGCGCCGTCGGACCACGATGTTTCGGTTATCTTGGCCTCGGGATAGAGCTTTTTCAGGTCTTGGGGCACGAAACCGGCGAAGGCGGGGCAGATAGGTTTCATGTCCAAGGAGCGCATACGGTCCAGTATTTTGTGGGCCAATTGCAGTTGGTCGTTGTGCCATGAGGCGGTGAGAGGGCCGTCAATGCCGCTGATATTGCCCATCCGCATCCATGGAAGATGGGCCGGGCCAACGAAATAAGCGTTGATTTCGTCGTCGGTCATGCCGATACGGCGCAATACCCGGGCGTAAATGGCCTCGTTGGCCACCAGCATGAGCGGCATGTCGAAGCCGTGGAGGGCCATCCAGTCGAGCTCTTTCTCCCATCGAGACCAGTCCCAATAGGGCGTGGTATAGCCGTATGTCACGACGTTAAGGTAGTAATGGTGCTTAAAGGGGGCAATCGTGAGGCGGGGCTTTTGGTCCTTTAACCGCTTGGGTAGGGCGCATCGGCTGCCCGTCCACGTGAAAACGCCGGCCTTGTTGCGCCTTACGTAGTCGTAGAAACCACGACATAGGGCCACGCCACTGCTGCCTTTGATAATCAGTTTGCCATGGGTTACCGAGGTTTCGAAGCGCTCGTAACCGTCTGTAGGCTTTAAAGTAAGGGAGAGTTTGAGGGGAAATGCGGGGCCGGCAAACCGCCTGATGACGGCCTCGGCCTCCTTGACTGTCTGCCCCCAGCAGGCGAGCCGGAGGGTCAGCAGCAGGAAGAGAACAGTTTTTCTCATTGGTCTTGATAAATTGAAGATAAGAAATGAGGGCCTCGTTTGCGGCCTTTGGCATGGCCATAGATGGCCTTTCGCCCGGTCGTTTGCCCCCTTTTGCAGGCTCAAAGGTGGCCTTTGGTGCGGCCGTTTGCGGCCTTTGACAATGGGGCGAACGGGCTTTATGGACGTAGCGTGGCCGTTTCGGGGTCGTAGCGGTCGAGCTTTTTAAGGTAGTACGCCCGCACGTCGTTCCAATGATAGTAAGGAGCCATGTCGGTGGCGATGGGCAGTGTGGCCTCGTTCTCATTGCGCAAAACCTTCAGGAGGATGTCGCTCGTGTCGGAAGGGTCGGCCCCCGACTTGCGATAAAACACGAACTGAATGTTGCAAGCCATGGGGAATATGTCGTAATCACACCATTTCTCACGGTCGATGTCGTCAAGGTTGTGGATGGTTTTGCCCAGTCCGTCGAGGTCGAGCAGGCAGGTCAGGGGCATAACCATGGTGTCGTGGCCGTAGCGCAGGGTAGCTCCGGGGTGGGCAAGGCGCAGGCAACTGTCGGCCGTAAGGATGATATTGCGCAGCAGATTGCGCTGGGTGAAGGGCTGAACGCCACCGCTCAACGGGCTGCCACCGTAGGTTATGTACCACCAAGCGTTGTTTATTTTCCACGTGTTGTAAATCTCCGTGTCGTTAAACAAGGGCCAAAGCGATAGCTGATGGCGCAGTTCGGTGCTCTGAACGTTGCCCGCGTTCTTGATAAGTTTGTCGAAAAGCACTCGTGCCTTGACGTTTTTCTTCCAATAAGCCTTGTCGTTAAACAGCTCGTTCATCACACGGTCGGGGTTTACATACTTGGCTTCAAAGGCCCAAAAAGCCTTCTTGGTGGCTTCGGTAGCTTTCATGCTCTCGAGCTTTTTGTCGGCAAGATTCATGTAATACATGTCATGATAGCTGGCGTCGTGGGTGATACGAAGCTGCGGATTGACGGTAAGGAGCTGTTGAAGGGCGTTTTCCATCGAGAGAATACAGCGTATCACCACGGTGCTTCGGGCGTCAATATCGGTCGCTCCGGCGAAAACCTCGGGAAAATTGCGTATCATTCTGAGGGCTATTCCCTTGTGTTGCTCGGCTCCGAGGGGCGTAAGCTCACCGTAACGGTCGCGCGCCGCGTCGGCCAAGAGCTTCATTTTACGCAGTACATCCTTACCCGTGGCGGTCAACTTGCCCGCTTTGTCGGCCTCATTAAGGATAGATACCGGCTCGTCATAGTCCTTCGGATTGATAAACCAGCGTGATCCGTGGCGCCCGTAGTGGCTTATATAATAAGGTGTATAGCCTTCGGGAGCCGGCGTGAGTTGGCCCTTGGGACCGGGATAGGCCAAATAGCCATCGGCCGCCATGTTGCGATTGTTCTTGAAATCCTGCCGTGGGTTCTGGGCAAAGAGTACGGTTGAGAGGCCTATGGCCAAGGAAAAAAGAAATAATTTCTTCATAGTGGATATGGTATTTTTTGAAAAGAGCAAATAAACTTTCAGCGAATCATCAACTCATTTTCAGAGGCAGATAATTCGTTTCTCAAAGAAAGATAAAATTATTTTCAGAAAAGAATAATCCCATTGTTTTAAAAGGATAGATGATTTTTCAGAAAACGATGAAGCCATTGATAGGACAGCGGGGGATGGAAGTATCAATACTTGAACGAACTTCCACCCAAGAACTCACGCAATAGGCTCGTTGGCGGCAGGTCTCTGTAGGGCAGTGGCTTGAAATGACGTAAGAACTTGAGCAGTCGGTAGGCCTCGCTGTACTCCTCACAGTTCTCGGGTACTTGCTGCAAAAGGGGCTCGGCTTGGGTCTTGATGACCGCAAGTTCGTAGAGCATGGCCGAGTTAAACATGACGTCGGCGTGCTCCTGATAGGGGAATATCCACTTATTCTCGCCGGCTCTTACGCTCGGCCACCGCTTAATAGTTTCCTGCGCGCTGACTCCCCGATACTTAAAGTCGCGGATAATGCGGCGCAATAATCGGTTATCGGTGGTGGGAATGTAGTTATGATCGTCGAGAAGTATGGTGGTGAGGGCCGAGGCATACACCTTGAATTTCTGTGTTTCGGGAATCTGGGCGGTAAGTTCGGGGTTGAGGGCGTGGATTCCTTCCACCACCAACACGTTGTTATCGGCCAGTTGCAGGTGCTTGTCGCTCAACTCACTGCGACCCGTTTGGAAGTTATATTTGGGCAATTGCACCTTCTCTCCTCGGAAAAGAGCTTGGAATTGTTCGTTAATGAGCTGCAGGTTGAGGGCATATATGCTCTCGTAATCGTACTCGCCATTGGCGTCTTTGGGCGTTTTGTCGCGGTCAACGAAGTAATCATCGAGCGAAATTTGGAGCGGTTGAATGCCGTTAGCTAAGAGTTGCACCGACAAACGCTTGCAAGTGGTGGTCTTGCCCGACGACGACGGACCGGCCAAGAGTACGAGTTTCACGCCCGGTCGTGAGGCTATCTCGTCGGCAATCTTCGAAATCTTCTTCTCCTGAAGGGCCTCGCTAACGTTGATAATGTCGGTGGCGTGGCCGTTGGCGATGGCCTCATTGAAGTCGCCCACGGTGCGCAGGCCGAGTATGCGCTGCCAACTGTGGTGCTCCTTGAATATCTCGAACATCTTGTCTTGCCGTGTCATGGCGGGCAATACCGAAGGATCGGTGGTCGAAGGAATACGCAACAGCAGGCCGTCAAAGTATTTCTCGAGGCCGAAAAGATAAAGTTGAGAGGTGTTGGTAAGGAGCGATCCGTAGAAATAATCTACGTAATCATCTATTTGATAATAAGTGGTATAGAGCGTGCCCGACGACTTTAGGAGTTTTACTTTGGCCGTGTCGCCCTTCTCTTGGAACATGGCCAAGGCGTCTTCCGTGGGCACCTCGTAGCGTCGAACGGGCATGTGGGCGTCGATGATTTCCTGCATCCGGGTGCGAATACGGGCCACATCGTCCTCCGTAAGCGCATGACCTATGTTTAAATCGACGAAGTATCCGTTTGAAATAGGTATGTCGATAACCACGTCGGCATTGCGATAAAGGTCGTGAATGGCCTTACACAATACGAAGAAAAGCGTACGGGTATAGTTTCGTGAGGCCGATCCGGAGTGCATATCGAGGAACTCCACCGTTTTATTATGGTACAACCTATAGTGCATGCCCTCCACTTTGTTGTTTACTTTGGCGCATATCGGGCCGTACGGCATTTTGATATTTAATTCCGAAAAAGCGTCAGAAAGTGAGCTGCCAATGGCTATGTTATGAGTTTTTTTATTATTTTTGCAACGGATTTGTAACATTTGTCCCATGGTGTTTAATAGTTTTCATTATGTATTTGTAAAGGTATGAATAATTATTTAGCGCAGGACAAATCTTAATTAAAAGTATGTCTATTTGTAATTTTTTTAGACTTTACAAACTTATCGCTGGCCAAGGAAACGTTTATTCCTTGCCGCTGATGGTTTACTTGATAGGCAACTGTATCTTATTTGCTACCTTTTCCTTTGTATAACATTATTCATTTCATTATATGACAGCAAATGATTATATTTTGATCTTTTCAAAAGTGCTCGGTTCTTTGGCCCTTCTTATCTATGGCATGAAGATTATGAGCGAGGCATTACAGAAGATGGCAGGCTCTCAGTTGCGCCATATCTTGGGCGCGATGACCACCAATCGCTTTACCGGTATGCTAACCGGCGTCTTCATTACTTGCGCCGTGCAGAGTTCTTCGGCCACTACGGTGATGACGGTGAGCTTTGTCAATGCCGGACTTCTTACCTTGGCGCAGGCTATTTCGGTAATTATGGGTGCCAATATCGGTACTACTCTTACGGCTTGGATTATGTCGCTGGGATACAATGTTGACCTTACCATCGTTGTATTTCCGGCGTTTTTTGTAGGCATAATGCTCATTTACAGCAAGCGTCATCGGTATATCGGCGACTTCTTGTTTGGTATTGCCTTCCTGTTTTTCGCGTTGGTATTGCTCAGCAGTGCGGGAAAGGAGCTCGATTTGGAGCACAATCCCGACGCCATCAGCTTTTTCTCGAGCTTTGATGTGCGCAGTCATGCCACCATCTTTGTGTTCTTGCTCATCGGTACCATCATCACTTGTATCGTTCAAAGTTCGGCGGCCGTGATGGCCATCACCATCCTTCTCTGCTCCACGGGCGTGCTTCCTATATATTTAGGTATCGCTTTGGTGATGGGAGAGAATATCGGTACCACCGCCACCGCCAACCTCGCGGCCCTCGGAGCCAATACGCAGGCCCGCCGGGCAGCCATGGCCCACTTGGTGTTTAATGTGTTTGGCGTGGTTTGGGTGATGGCTTTGTTCTATCCGTTTGTCAACTTCGTATGCGGACTCGTGGGCTATGACCCCGCCGCCACCAACATTTCCACCGCCGAACGGGCCAAGATGTTGCCCATCGTTTTGGCCGCTTTCCATACTTGTTTCAACGTGGCCAACACGGCATTGCTCATCGGTCTTATCCCAAGGATAGAGAAAGTGGTTTGCTGGCTCATCAAACCTAAGGCCAATAAGGATGAGGACGACTTCCGTCTACGCTTCATCCAGATGGGTATCATGAAGACTCCGGAGCTCTCGGTGCTCGAGGCTCAGAAGGAGATAGGCTCGTTTGGCGAGCGTATTCAGCGCATGTTTGGCATGGTAGTGGAGCTGCTCAACACGAAAGAGGGTGAGCCCTTTAGCAAGCTCTACAGCCGTATAGAGAAGTACGAGAGTATCAGCGACAACATGGAAATAGAGATAGCCAAGTATCTCGACCAAGTAAGTAACGCCCATTTGAGCGACGATACGAAGGAGAAAGTGCGCACCATGTTGCGTGAAATCAGTGAGATCGAGAGCATAGGTGACAGTTGTTACAACTTGGCTCGCACCATGAACCGCCTTCGTTCGGGCAAAGAGGACTTCACGGAGCAGCAGTATGAGCACATTCATCAGATGTTCGGGCTGACCAACGACGCCCTTACCCACATGAATCTCATGTTTGTCAAGAGCCGCGACATGATTGATCCCAACGCGTCTTTCAACATTGAGAACGAGATAAACAACTTCCGCGGCCAATTGCGGACGCAAAACATCAGCGATGTCAATAACCATCAGTACACCTATGCCGTAGGAACGATGTACATGGACATCATCAGCGAGTGCGAGAAATTGGGCGACTATGTTGTCAATGTGGTAGAGGCTCGTATGGGAATGCGCCAGCGTGAGAGCTGACCGTCGGGCCTTTGACTAAATAAGTGGGCTTTTTCTTTTGAGGTTCCGCTTCTTTATCATAACTTTGGCCGCATGAAGTTGCGGATTCATTTTAGTCATAAAGAAGAGTTGTGGAACGCATGGAGTCACGCCTGTGGTATCCTTATAGGCGTTGTGGCAGGAGCTATATTCCTTTATATGTGCTTCTCCCGCGGCGATGGATGGGCTACCGCAGGCGTGATTTTGTATCTGTTTGGCATGCTCATGTCCTACGTTGCTTCCACGGTTTACCACTCCCTATCGGCTTGGAGCAAGTGGAAGGAGCGGCTGCGGCGGTGGGACCATGCCGCCATTTATTGGCATATAGCCGGCAGCTATTCGCCCATCACGCTCATAGCGCTGCGTGAGCAGGGGTATTGGGGGTGGAGTTTGTTTGTCTTTATATGGCTTTGCGCCTTGGTGGGTACGGTCATGAGCTTTGTCAATCTTAAGGACCACAGCCATCTGGAGACCACTTGCTTCGTGGGCATGGGCCTTAGCGTGCTCATCGCTTTTAAGCCTTTGATAGCCGCTTTGTCAACGGCCGGTATCTTGTGGATAGTGGCCGAGGGCGTATGTTATATCACCGGAGCGGTATTTTACAGCATTAATAAGCGCAAATACCTGCACACCGTCTTCCATTTTTTCGTCTTGGCAGGCAGTATTTGTCACATCATCGCGGTGTGGGAAATGTTGGTTGGCGTGTTGTAGGGGCCTTGGGGGGCTACTGCTTTTGGCGGACTAGTCGGACCGGTCAGACTTGTCCGACTAGTCCGCTTTGGCAACTTCGGTTGCCAAAGCAGGCAAATCACCAACTCAAAGGGCTGCTTTCATCCACTGAAAGCAGCCCTTTGAGCGCCTGAAAGCAGGCCTTTGGTTTCTTAAAAAGCTATCGACCGTTTTATCGATAGATAAAGTAAGCGGTGTCGTTGCTTCCGCAATGTTTCTGAAGCAAGCCGCAAATATATTCCGCATTGGCCTTAACTTGGTCTTCACGGCCGTCGTACCCATTGATGAGCACCACCAAATGGCGGGTTCCAAGGCTTATCTTGGTGCGCTCATGGTCGCTGGTGGGCGTTCCCACACCGCCCGTAGCGTCGCGGTAAACGGGCATTCCCTCAATATTGATGAGCCCCCGCCCTATGCCCTCATAAGGTTCGTTGGGGCGGCCTATGCCCAAGGTGAGCGTGTCGCCATCGAACTTATCGGCGTCGAAAGCGCCAATGCTGTAGCCATAAACTATGCTGGCCAAATTGATAAGGTCCACCAATGTGTCGACCTTATAGAGCCCTTTGCCTTGCAGTATGCGGCGGATGAGGGCCTCGCCCGATGGCCTGTAGCGCGATGGGTCTTTGCCGCAGGCCCGGTAAATGCGGCGGGTGGCGGCGATGGCGCTAAGGTCTTTCACCGTTTCGGTGGTTAGCGAGGCCTTCAGTTCTTCTCCCTTGCGGGTTATCTCGGCCCAAAGGGCTTCGTTGTAAGGGGTGTTTTCTACCGTGGCTTCTATGCAGGCACCGACAAAATCGGGGCAAACGGCTTTTATTTCTTGCGATAAATGTATGTTCATAGTTGGGGAATTGAGGGGGAATAAGGGGCCTTTCGGCTGTTGTTTTGTCGGACTAGTCTGGCTGGTCTGACCAGTCCGACCGGTCAGATGATTAAAAGGCTTACAGCTCGTAGCCGTCGATGGCTTCCTTCATGCGCTTCCGTCCGATGTTGACCAAGCGGGTAGACTTGTCGTAATCGAAGCCTCCGTAACGCTTCATCGATATGTCTACGAGGATGTCGGGGGGCGTCAGGCGGATTGCCAATTGTGAGTTTTGGTGAATCATGATGGACGATGTGCGGTTGAGAAGCGTGTAGATATTGAATTCGGGATGCACGTTCTCGGGCATGATGCGCTTGAGCAACCGCAGGGCTCTCGACCCTTCCATCTCCCGTTTCTCGATAAGTCGCTTCATTCGTGACTGTCCCAAGTAGTCATGGCCGCTCACATTGACGGCCACAAGCAAGTCGCCCTTCGTTCGTTTCACACGATTGAGGGGCAGCGGATTGGTAATGCCACCGTCGATGAGTATCTTGTTGCCCGTCTTTACGGGCGAGAAAAAGGCCGGAAGCGAAATGGACGCACGGATGGCGCTGTACAAACTGCCCTCGGTAAATACCACCTCGTGGCCCGATTCCCAATCGGTGGCCACGGCGGAGTAAGGAATGGGCAGGTCTTCTATCCTTACATCGGGCACGATTTCCTTGAGCGCGTCGATGATGCGTCGGCCTTTGACAAGATGGTCAAAGCCCAGCTCAAAGTCGGTAAGGCTGAGAATCTTCTTGCGGTCCATGGTGGTCATCCACTCCTTGAAGCGCTCCAAGTTGCCCGTGGCGTACATACCGGCCACCAAGGCGCCCATGGAGGTGCCGGCAATCGACCGGATGTGGTAGCCACGGTCGGTGAGTTCCTCTATCGCACCGATGTGGGCAAGCCCTCGGGCGCCACCGCTTGAGAGCACCAACGCCACGTCTTTCTTGTTGCCTTGTATGCGTTTAATGACAATATCCTTTATTTCGGTATATCGTTCCTTAAGGTCTAAAGTGCTGATATTCATGTATGCAAATTTACAAAATAAAGCGACAATCTACCGCAAGTTGCTGAAAAAATGCTAACTTTGCAGAAAACTATAAACTCAGATTAGGATATGGAAATTATTAACCTCAGCGATCGTAACTCTATCATTAATCAGTATATGGCTGAAATTCGTGACAAGGAGTATCAGAAAAATCGTCTTTTGTTCCGCAATAACATCATGCGTATTGGCGAGTTTGAAGCCTTTGAAATTTCAAAAACGCTCAATTATGAGCCAAAAGACATTGCCACGCCTCTGGGAATTTCCCGTGTCAACGTGCCAACCGATAAAATAGTCCTCGCCACTATCTTCCGTGCCGGACTGCCATTCCACCAAGGTTTCCTCAATATTTTCGACCATGCGGGCAACGCTTTCGTAAGTGCTTACCGCGAATACAAGGACGCCGAGCACCATCAAGTGGGCATTCATGTGGAATATTTGGCCACGCCGAGCATTGACGAGAAGAACCTTATCATCGCCGACCCTATGCTCGCGACGGGTGGAAGCATGGAACTGGGCTACAAAACATTCCTTACCAAGGGTACGCCCAAGCGTATTCACGTGTGCTGTGTGATAGCCTCGCCCGAGGGAATCGACCATATTCGCAAGACATTCCCCGAGGATAAGACCACCATTTGGTGCGCTGCCATCGACCCGGGCATGAACGAACACAAGTACATTGTGCCCGGATTTGGTGACGCCGGCGACCTTTGCTATGGCGACAAACTGTAGAATGGTGGGCCGATAGCGCCAAAACTTTATAAGAAAAGGCACCCCCTGAAGCATGAATGTTTCAGGGGGTGCCTTTTAATTTGGTCTGACCAGTCTGACCAGTCTGACCGGTCAGACTAGTCAGAGAGGGCCAAAGGCCCTCTCATCCCCTCTCATCTGATATACACATCCTTGCCCTCGATGGTGTAGTTGAGGCCGGGCAACAGATCGCGCAGCACGTGGAGCACCGTTGATAGCTTCTCATCACGGTCGAGATGAAGCCTTACACGCTGGTTGGCATAGCGACTGTTGACGAGGTGGCAGCGCACGTTGTAGGTGCGTTCGATGGCCCGCAGGACGGTGGTAAGCCTTGCGTCGCTGAAGAACAGCTCACCCTGCTTCCACGAGGAGTAATTGGTGGCCGTGACGCTATGGAGCTCCACGCTGTCGGTGGCGGGCGTGTAAATAAGTTGCTGGTTGGGCGTGAGGATATAGTTGCGGCCCGATGAGCTGATGTCGACGCCCAATTTACCTTGTTGAAGGGTGATAATCATGCGGTCCATTTCGGGATAACTCATCACGTTGAACTCCGTTCCGAGCACCTTTAAATTGGCTTGTCGGGTGTTGACGATGAAGGGATGGTCCTCGTCATGGCTCACTTTGAAGAAGGCCTCGCCCGAGAGATACACCTTTCTTTCTGTTCCGCGGAAAGTAGAGGGATAAATGATGACGCTACCGGCATTGAGCCATACGGCGGTGCCATCGGGCAACATAAGTTGGCGGTGCTCACCGTTGGCGGTGGCATGTTCGATGAGTTGGGTATCGGCCAATAGCTTTAGGTTATCGCGGGAGCCCATGTAGAGGTAGGCCGAGGCAGCCAACAGCACGACCGGCACGAGCCATACGGCTGCTCTTATGAGCCATCTTATGCCCTCGGGGCGGCGCCTTGGCATTGGGCCGAAGAGCTTTTCCTCCACTCGCCGCAGGGCCTCGTCGGTATGGTTGGGGTCGGCAGACGCCGCAGGCTGCTCATTCCACACCGATTGCAGGGCCTCGTCGGCGCTCTCCTCATGGGCAAGCAGCCGACGATGTACACGCTCCCGGAGATCTGAAGGGGCCTCATGATGAAAGAAAAAGTGGATGATGCGGTCGATATAAGCCATGTTGTTTGTTGATTTCGTTTGATTAAAAGACAGATGAAAAGCCGTGTGCCCCCAATTCATTAACAAATAATAGGAAAATGAGCAGTTCTTTTCGCAGTTCGCCCAAGGCCATGTTGAGGTGGTTTTCGACGGTCTTTTTCGATATGCCCAGCCTTTGCGCAATCTCCTCATTGGTCAGTCCGGCCTGTCGGCTCAGCCTGAATACCTCACGCCGGCGGTCGGGCATGCGGCTCACGATGAGGTCGGTGAGCAGTCGTAGGTCGTCGGCAATGAGCTGTTCGTGGGGCGTCGTGACGTCAGCCTGCTCCATGGCGTGTGGTGGCGGACCCATTTCGGCGTAGCTTTTCTTTAGGAAATTCATCATGGCATTGCGGCTCATGCGATAGAGATAGCCATCGAAGCACGCCACGTCGGTCAGCCGTTCGCGCTTGGTCCATAGGCGGATAAACACCGTTTGGGCCACATCCTCGGCGTCGGCCTCGTTTTTCAGCATGCCCACCAAGAAGCCTCGCACCTTTGGATAGTAGTGGCGAAACACTGCTTCAAAGGCCCGTCGGTCGCCCGAAGCAAACTGTTGGATGGTGGTGTGGCTGGTCATTGCTTGATGAAAGGTGGCGGTCGGTATAGGTACCGCTCTTTTGCAAAGATACGAAAAAAATGGTAACGTGTTTCCAAAGCAGCCCTTTTGTTAGCTCATAGCAGGCTTTTGGGAGGGTGAAAGGGGGCCTTTGAGCCGGTAATAGCGGCTCTTTTGTGGGATGATAGCGGCCGTATGGGCCGCTATCATCGGCGGATCAGTCGGACGAGTCGGACCGGTCAGACTGGTCAGACAAGGAAAAACGGCATTTGAAAGTTAGAAAAACTACTTTCAAATGCCGTTTGGCTTATGGTTACTCGGAGCGAGTGATTAGTCGGTAAGGTTGAAGCGGAGCTTCTGCGTCAGGTTATCGGAGGCGTTACCCACGAGGGCCTCGAACGCACCGGCTTCAGAAGTCCATGCCTGCTTGGTATCATCGTAGAAACTGAGGGCGCTGTTATCGATGGTCAGGGTTACGTCGCGGCTCTCGCCGGGGGCAAGGTCGACCTTGGTAAAGCCTTTGAGTTCCTTTACCGGGCGGGGCAAAGACGACTGCAAATCGCTGATGTAGAGCTGCACGACTTCCTGCCCGCGGCGCTTGCCGGTGTTCTTTACGTTGACCGTAAAGGTTATTTTGCCGTCGCGGGTCATGGCCGTGCGGTCGGCCCGCAGGTTGCTTATCTTGAACGAAGTATAGCTAAGACCATGGCCGAAGGCAAAGAGCGGACGCGTCTTGTATTGGTCCACGCCACGGTAACCCACGTAAATGCCTTCCTTGTATTCCTCATCTATAATCTTCTTGTCGGCTCTCCACGTGCCGGGAAAGGCGTTGAGCTTGTGTGCCGGCACGTCGTTGAGGGTGCGGGTCCACGTAAAGGGCAGCTTGCCCGATGGGTTGGCTTGGCCCGTAAGCACATCGG
Organism: Prevotella sp.; assembly: GCF_036570325.1. GTDB lineage: Bacteria > Bacteroidota > Bacteroidia > Bacteroidales > Bacteroidaceae > Prevotella. The sequence goes on along the minus strand of NZ_DATCYK010000079.1, from coordinate 6,643 downwards.
CGATACAATGGCCTGCCTCTGATCCGCCGAACCATCCTTGCACAATGGCGTTTACACGGTCAGCCCACGGCATGGCAACGGCGTTGCCCGATATGTTTACAACTACGAGATTCTTGTTGGCTTTGGCCAAAGCCTCGATCACACGGTCCTGCCCATAGGGAAGCGCATAGTCCTTTCGGTCGTGTCCTTCGCAGTCTTGGTAGTCGCTCTTGTTGAGTCCTCCGAAGAAGATAACGTAGTCGGCCTTGCGTGCTTGGGCCACGGCGTCGGCTATAAGTTGGTCGGCCGAGCGGTTCTCGCTAAGGTCTTGCCCGCTCGTAACGCCGTTGTAAGAGCCGTTGGTGTCGCCAACGTAGCCGCGTTCGTAGGCCACATTGACTCCCTTTTCGGCCAAAGCCTCACGCAGTCCGTCGAGGGGTGAGACCTCACGTTGCACCTTCAGCGAGGACGAACCTCCGCCGATGGTCATCATTTTCACGGCATTCTCGCCCACAACGAGCACGGTCTTGCCCTTGACAGCCTGTAATGGCAGCAGGTTTTTCTGATTCTTGAGCAACACAATGCCCTCGTTGCCTATGCGGCGGGCGGCCTCGTAATGGGCCTCGGAGCAGAGGAAACCCACGGGGCGCTGGCGATTCATCGTGGTGCGGTAGAAGAGTCGCAGGATACGACGTACCTTGTCGTTGAGTTCTTTCTCGGTATATTTGCCGCTGCGGATAGCCTGCTTGTAGGCGTCGGCCATGTAGTAGCTGTCGTAAGCATTGGTCTTGCCCATTTTAAGGCCATCGGTCCATGTGCCAAACTCCATATCGAGCCCGTACTTTACGGCTTCATCGGTATCGTGACAGCCACCCCAGTCGCTCACAACCACGCCATCGAACTTCCAATCGCCCTTGAGTATGCGGTTGATAAGTATCTCGTTGTGGCAGTTGTGTTGGTTGTTATAGAGGTTGTAAGCCCCCATGAGTCCCCACGCTTTGCCCTCGGTAACGGCCGCTTTGAACGCCGGGAGGTAGATTTCGTGGAGCGCACGGTCGCTCACAATGACGTTTACCTGATGTCGGTACTCCTCATCGTTGTTGAGCGCATAGTGCTTTACGCAGGCCGCAACGCCGTTGGCTTGGAGTCCTTGTACGTAAGGCACGACCATACGGCCTGCCAAGAAGGGGTCCTCACCCATGTATTCAAAGTTACGACCGCCCAAAGGAGTACGGTAAATATTGACGCCGGGGCCCAAAATCATGTCTTTGCCACGGTAAAGCGCTTCCTCTCCGAGGCTCAAACCGTAGATACCGGCCATCGAGGGGTTCCATGTGGCGGCCAGACAAGTGAGCGCCGGGAAGGCCACACACGAGTCGTTGGTTTGTCCGGCCTGCTCCCATTCGTCCCAAAGCACGTCGGGGCGCACGCCGTGAGGCCCATCGTCGGTCCAAAAATCGGGAAATCCCAATCGCTTGACGCCGGGCGATGAGAACTTGCTTTGTGCGTGGATGACGGCTATTTTCTCATCGAGGGTCATGCGCTTGAGGGCGTCCTCAATGCGTTGTTCCACGGGTTGGCTGTCATCAAGATACACCGGCTTCTGGGCATTTGCGCCCAGAGCCAGTGTCATAGTAAGTGTTAAGAGAAAATGTTTCATGCTTTATTTCTTTACAACTGTCAGCGTGGCGGGCTTCATTCCCTTGCTGCAATCGATGGTAAATACGTAAGTTTCGCCGTCGATAAGCTCCGCGCCATCGGCCAAATAAACGTTGCCGTTGTCATGACCGTTGCCATCGCCCACGAGGAAGGTAGGCCCTGCGGTGGTAAGATAGTAGTCGGCGGGTGCTCCCTTGAACTCTATGCCCCAATCGGCTTGGCCGAAGAACTTGAAGTTAACGCTCTTTCCGGCTTTGAGTTGTTTGCCTACGGTGAGGGTGATTTGGTACACCTTATTCTTAACGGCGGCCATGCAGAGGTCGTTAGCGGCACCGGTCCACCAGCTATGGGCGCCCTCGAAGGTGGGCTTACCATAGATAGCGTCGCCAATAATCCAAATAGCGCCCGTGCCGTCGGCGGCCAATGAGGCGGGTTTATCGCCGGCCTCGTTCATGCGATGGATACGAAATCCCTTTTGAGCGAACACGGCTTTGATGGTATAATTACCCGTTTGGGCATTGAAAGTATAACTTCCGTCTTGGTTGCGGATGAGGAAGTCGGGGTCGTAAAACCAATCATCGGCGCCGATGGCAGCGTCGCCGCCAATCTGATAGATATTGCCTTGAACGAATCTTCCGGTGTAAGTATCGGCGCTCGAGGTGAGTTCGATGGCGGGATCGTCGGCCTTTACCACGGTAAGTTTGCCCTTAGAGCAGCCTGCCGTGAGGTCAACGGTGAACTTGAAGGCCTCGCCCTTCTTCAGCGTAACGCCGTCCTTGAGCTTGATGTTGCCACTGCCGGGGTTGATTTCAAACCATGGGTTGTTGGTCGTCAGCGCATAGTCGCCGGTAGCTTTGAACTCCGTGCCCCATCCGGCTTGGCCGAAGAACTTGAAGTCAACGGTGTTTCCGGCCTTCAACTGTCGGCCTACGGCGAGGGTTACTTGGTAGATCTTATCGGCTACGGGAGCCATGCAGAGGGCGTGGTCGGTATCGGTCCACCAGCTTTGAGCGTGGTTGTAATTGGGCTTACCAAACATGTTGCCACCGATAATCCATAGCGCTCCGGTGCCATCGGCATTGAGCTTGGTGGGTGACTTAGGCTCACCGCTGAAGATACGGAAGCCGTTTTCGTCGAACGCAGCTTTGATAGTATAGGTTCCGGTGAGGGCTTTGAAGGTGAAAGTGCCGTCGGCATTGCGGGTGAAGAAGTCGTCGTCGTAGAACCAATTGTTCTTCGTCACGGCCTCGTCGCCGATAAACTTGTAGCTCATACCCTCGGTAAGCGTGCCCGTAAAGACATCTTGGCCCTCCTGATTGCGGAATTCCAAAGGTTGGATATTGAGCTCTTCCTGCGGTCCGAAGGTAAAGTCGCGGCTGTTGAAGGTAACATTCACCTTGCCCGTGGCATTGCTTTGGAACGAGAGATAGCCCTGTCCGTTCTCGGCAATGTCGCTATCGCCCCAGCCAAAACGGTATTTGCCATCGGCTGTTTGGAAGTAACCCTTGAAGGCATTGTCGTTGATGGTGAAGGGGCAAGAGTAGGTATAGTCGTCGCCTTCGGTCATGGCTACCTTGACATTGTCGGCCGTAACGAATTGAAGGTCCTTGAAATGAGGGCGCTCCACGTCGATGTCGATATGCTCAACGGTGGTCTTGGTGGTGACGTTTTGCAGGGTGAGGCGCACTTGTGCCTTGCCGTTGGGGATGAAACGGAGGAAAGGTACATGGAGCTTAATTTGATAATCGCCCGGTTGTTGGGTACGAACGGTAACGGCATTTACCGGTTCGCCGCTGTAACACATCTCGGCTTTGAGCGTAGAAAGGTCATAGCCCTCGGCGTCGGTACAGTTCACTGTCAGGTCGATAGAATCGCCCATGGTGGCCGAAGCCACGGTATTGGCCTTGATGGTAGGTGAGCCTTTGCCCGTGAGTTCGTTGTAATCGAAGTCCTTGCACGACACTGTCATGAGTGACAATGCCGCGATTAGGACGGTAAAATATTTAAAGGTTTTCATATTGGTTCGGTTTTTTATTTCCACGTTGTTGAGATAACACCTTGGGCAGGCACGCTAACGGGGAAGTAGTTCTTGCCGTCGCTTACGGTGGCATTGAGGTCGGTATCGCCCGTATTGAGAACTACGAGGGCCTTGGTGCCGTCGGGATTGAGGAAAGCAGCGTAGAGAAGATTGGTGCTCTGATAGCTGCGAAGGGCCATACCAATGCGCTTTGCGCCGGGACGAACTACGCTTGACATGTGGCAAATGACGTAATAATGAGAGTTGTACTTCAATGTTTGGTAGTTATTGAAGATGTCTACGGCGCCAAAACAAGTCTGACAACCACCGTCAAGGTTAGGTCCCATCTTCTCATCGAGCATGAGGTTCCACACGAGAACGGCCTTACACCACTGGTTAACGGTGCCGAGGGTAATGTTCTTCATGTCGGCTACGAGGCGCTTGGCTAAGTTACGGCCGTCATTCCAAGTACCGATACTACTCTCGGAGAAGATAAGTTCCTTGTCGGAAGCCTGATTGTGAATGTCGGTCAGCTCATCATTGGTGCCGCCGTAGTCGTGGTATGCGGCGCCCACTACCAACTCCGAACCCTCGAACTTCTTGCCCAAGGCGTTGTAAACCTTTACGGGGTAGTCGTTCTGATCCTTGTTGTTGTCGTAGTTATAGTTATGATCGAAGAGGTAAATCTTGGTATTGAGCTTTCCTTTCTTGAACGCCGCGGCCAATTCTTTCACGAAAGCTGCCTGCTCATCCCAAGGCATGTAGAGCGAAGCACAGTTGGCTTTGTTGAGTGGTTCGTTCTGTGGGCTGACGGCATAGATGGCTATTCCTTGTGCCTTCATTTCGTTTACGAACTTCACAAAGTAATCGGCGTAGGTCTTGCGGTAGTCGGGATTGAGGTGACCATCGGTCCAAGAATCGAACGGAGTCTTGCTTGCGAGGTCTTTCACCTTCATCCATTTGGGGCAAGTCCATGGCGCTGCGATAATCTTCAGGTCAGGATTGATGGCCAAAATCTCCTTTAATATAGGAATGACATAGTCGGTCTCGTCCTTATAGAACTTGAAATTCTCGAGTCCCTTTTGGTCGCACAGCGAATATTCGGTGCTGCTGAAGTCGTTGCATCCGATGGAGATACGGGCATAGCTCACGCCGTAGCCCTCGGTGGGAGAGTAAGTTTGCTTGAGGAAAGCGGCACGTGCCGCGGGGTCCATCTTCAACAAGTTGTAGCAGGAAGAATAGGTTATGGCAAATCCGAAGCCATCCATTTCCTGATAAGTCTTTGAAGGATCCACCTGAATCGTGGTGGGTGCCATCGATTGTCCTTCGAGAAGAGCGGCGCTACCTTGCTTGAGCATGGTATAACCATTGGCCGTTGAGGTGAAGGTACGGGCCTCGCCGTCAGCCGGTATGGGGTTGGGGAACGTGGTCTTTACTTCGGGTGCGGGCTGAATATCGAAGCCGCTGTCAACGCCACAGGCCGTGAGGGCCGACATGGTCATGCTTAAAAGCAGTGTTGTTATGTACATATTATTCTTTTTCATAAGGATTTTTATTAATCAATTAATAACCCGGGTTCTGCTTGAGATTCTCATTCTCATCGAGCGCAGCTTGTGGAATAGGCATTAAATAAGAGTTAGCGTCGTAGTTTCTGGTCAACGCGAGGCGACCCGAGTCACGGCTACGGAGCGTGTTCATCACCTCTTCCACCTTGCCATAGCGGCAGAGGTCGTACCAACGTTCGCCCTCCATGGCCAGTTCGAGACGGCGTTCGTGGAGCACGGCGGCAATCATCTTGTCCTTGCTTGCGGTCTGGTCGGCGGTGAGCGCTTTGAGTTTGGCGCGTTCACGAATCATGTTGACCAGCTTGGCGCTATTCTGTGTGTCGCCCTTAAAGGCGTAAGCCTCGGCTTGAAGCAGCAGGATGTCGCCCAAACGAACTATGTATTCGTTGTTGTAACCTGAGCGGAGCTTATACATAAAGGCGTAATTAGAGGCAGGGTAGTAGTTGCTCCATTTGCAACTATAGTAAACCACCGTCTCGTTGAGACGTATCTTGTCGCCCTCATCATTGAAAGCCTTGACGAGATCGCGTGAAGGTGTGACCCATTTTGCCCACGTAAAGCTGTTGTCATAGTTCTCGAGGCTGCGTCCATACATCCAACTTTCCCAGTTACCGGCGCCCGGCAACCACTGAACTTCAAGAATTCCCTCGCTGGTATTGCGCTTTACGCAGTCTTTCTTGTCATCGTCCCAGCCCCAAAGGGTGGCATAGTCTTTCTCAAGCGCTACGCCCGGAGTGGCCCGAACCTTCTCCGCATAGGCAATAACCTTGTCATAATCCTGCACGGCTTTCTCCGCATAAACCTTGCAAAGCAATGCTTGGGCGGCCGTTTTCGACATGATGGTGCGGTCGGTAGCTGATATGTCGGGCGCGTTTTGCTCGGCATATTCCAAGTCGCTGATGATTTGTTGGTAACATTCCTCGGTGGTAGAACGGGGTGGGAAGTAAGTAGGATAAACCTCCTTGATGTTCTCCGACGTGATGGTTTGGGCCACTTTGGTGATGACGGGTAGCGAACCCCACATGCGAACCATGCGGAACATCAGCAAAGCACGGAACAATTGGCCCTCGGCACGCCATTGACGATAGTCGCCATCGCTGATTTGCCCCTTTTCTTTCAACTGTTCCACACCATTGATGAGCACATTGGCCTTGGCAATATCTTCCAAGTAACGGTTCCAATCACGGGCAAGCGTACCGGTGGCGGCGTCGAGCGCGTTGGTCTCCAAGGGTATAGTTTCCTGTCCGGTGGTGCCCGCATAGGCGTTATCGGCATGCGCTTCGCCCAAGAGAACATAGTCGAGGTGCATGTGTTCCTGCCGATTCTTGAAGAGTTGGTAGATAGATGTGCGTTGACTTACGGCCGCGTCACGGTCTTTCAGTACGGCTGTCGTGGTGTCGGTCTGCTTTCCTTCGGTCAGCTC
>NZ_DATCYK010000078.1:0-12766 GCF_036570325.1 Prevotella sp. | reverse complement strand
CTTTAAAACGATAAAAACTGTCACGACTATAGCCCATAATCTTGCAAGCACGTGATACGTTTCCTAACTGTTGGGAGAGTTCAAGCAATCCCAGTTTGTTCTTGATGACCTTTTCTGATGTTGTCATAACTCAATCTGTTTCCTGTTACAAAATTATTCTTTTTATGCGTAACTGTCAGATTAAGTCGTGACTAATTCAATTGTAATAGCAAGTACAACTCCTTACGATTGTTAAATATAACACTATCAGTTGTGATTTGCTTGAAAATTAGTATCTTTGTAATAGCAAGTACAACTGTCCTCTCTGGAGATTTGTTTGGAAAGAAGTTGTGATTTGCTTGAAAATTAGTATCTTTGTAATAGCAAGTACAACGCAGTGCGCCAAGTACCGTGAGAAGTATGCGTTGTGATTTGCTTGAAAATTAGTATCTTTGTAATAGCAAGTACAACGCGTAGCTCTATCACGGAAGATATGGATATGTTGTGATTTGCTTGAAAATTAGTATCTTTGTAATAGCAAGTACAACAACAACTTTTTCGTCAGGATTCATGTCCTGTTGTGATTTGCTTGAAAATTAGTATCTTTGTAATAGCAAGTACAACACTTGACCGAAGATAGAGGGATGTTTCTCTGTTGTGATTTGCTTGAAAATTAGTATCTTTGTAATAGCAAGTACAACGTCTTCCATTTCAGGATGGAAGTAGTCTTCGTTGTGATTTGCTTGAAAATTAGTATCTTTGTAATAGCAAGTACAACAATTTTTAATTAATGAACACTTAGATATGGTTGTGATTTGCTTGAAAATTAGTATCTTTGTAATAGCAAGTACAACTGCAGCATTTCCACTTGATCCATCGTTTAAGTTGTGATTTGCTTGAAAATTAGTATCTTTGTAATAGCAAGTACAACTCAATGTATGTTATCCATTGATTATGAGATATATACAAAGGAAAAAGAGTTGTAAAAAAAAGATACAACAAAACATAAAATCCCATTCAAACAAATGGGATTTTATGTTTCTAAGTTCAATGTGATTAAAAGAGTTCCAATTGCTGGTATGGTGTATTTGGTCGTTTAGCAACTGCTCCATAAAATAGTTGTATGTTGGCAAATTGCTTATCGGTAATACAAAGCATTCCAACTTTACCTGCAGGTGGAAGGTTGTTACGAATACGCTTCATGTGTACCTCTGCGTTCTCCATGCTAGCGCAATGTCGTACATAGATGGAAAATTGAAACATTGTAAATCCATCTTTCTGTAAAAACTTACGAAAGCCTATATAGGCTTTCTTTTCTTTTTTTGTATCTGTAGGTAGATCAAAAAAATAAGAATCCACATTACTCTATACTCACTTAATCTATCAAAGTTGTGCATATTTTACATTTCTGGGTAGCAGATATGTCTCTGTTCGCCTGCAAAACATTTGTACAGAGAAGCTGTAGTCTGAAGAGCGGCTATCATCAGTGGACTTCGTTTACCACTTACGACAACGTCTAACATGGGAATACCCAATAAATGCTTCTTGACTTCTTTTGTTAGGAGTTCCGTCATTCCATATTTTTTCATTATATTAAGTACAGTCTGATCTACGTATGGTCGATATGGCTCCATTATATCATCGGCTAAGCAATAAGCATTATAACGATTGTGATGATGTATGCCCAATGTCGGCAACAAGCCGCTTGCTACAAGTGAACGCGCTATAACTGCTCTTAATATGGCATATCCATAGTTGAGCAAATTATTTGGAGCCTTCCCCTCCTTGTCACGTATAAAGTTTGGTATTTCTGGGAAGAGATTCCGCCAATAGTAAGCTGCCGCTCGTGCCTCCATGTTATCTGGATCACCACTTCTCACGTCATTTGCCCAAATACGCATACAGTTGGTTTCTTGTATAGTATTGGTTCTAAGAACAAACTCTTGATTTTGAATCTTTTGTTTTACAGTTTGTTGCCACAATTGTTTGCGTAAAGGTAACGAAGCGTCTATTTGATGGCGGTATCGCTCGTTTTGGGTGGTATTTCCGCTTAATGCTAGAAGTAAACCGACCGGCATGCTGCGCTGATCGCATGTGATGACGGCACAATTGTTTTCCACTAATGCCTCTAGTGCACCGGTAGTTATAGTAATGCGTTTGTTGTCGAGTACAACTACCCCGATGTCTTCTATCGGGATGGTACGCTCTGTTTCTTTCTTGATAATTTCGGGTAGCGTATCGTTGTTTTCCACATCCGGTAGGTGAATTACTAACTGGGCATTACGCAAACTTAGATATGCGGGATTGCTGAAACATAGTGTTTTCTTAATCATAGGCTGTTGCTATTTAATTACCTTTATAATATTGCCTAGTCGATCTACTACGAGTTTCCAACAAACTGCTTTGACCATTTCTTCACTCATGGCCTTTTGGTTTTTAGATTGTGGACTGCCAAGGCCTAATTCATTTTGGATTAAATCTTTATGGCAATATTGCTCTGCTGTTTTTTTATCTACAGCATATATTAAGGATGCAATTGTATGTGGGACGAAATTTGCGGTTGTTCCACTCGAATCTACAAACTTATATATTCTTTCTCTCTGCAGTTTTATATCGTGCATTTCTTTTTCTTCGTCGGTTGGTACATAGACTAAATCGTTAGGGGATAGATAGAACTTAAGGGGTACACCATCTTTATTATATTCTTCTACGGGCGATAATTTCTGCTTCAAACGTTCAACTACCTCATTTAGTGGTACTGTTTTGTAGCTGCGCTTCCCATCTGCATCCTCATAGATAGCAAAATAAAGATTGGTTCCTGATTGCGCTTCGACATACTTTTGCTTCTTGGTCCCGGACTGTCCGACAGGATACTTAGCTCCCAAAGGCTCCATTAGTCTGACTTTTATAATGGGTTGGTGCCATTTGCCATTATTGTATAGAGCTATATTCTTATTCATTTCCGCTATTCCCTCGGGAGTAAATGCTATATCAGATTTACCATCCTTAGCCTCAAGATAACTAATAAGAATCTTCCGAATGCCGGTATCGGTAATACTTTCAATACGCTTTTTGTCAAAAGAAGTGTCAAGTGGTTTACGTGTGGCAACCATTTTCTCTTTATCATCTGTATAGGTCCAGACATCTATCTTACTAATATCTTTTCCATTCCAGTGATAGTCCATGTCCTTAAAATGTGCTACCAACTGCTTTTTATTATAGTTTTTAGCCAGCAGACTATTGATGTATTTGCGTAGTGCTTTGTTACAGATGGAAGGTACAGTGTCAAGAGCTTTAGATAGAGAGAGTTGTTCTTTGTAATGTAAATTCACATGACCATAGATAATCTCTTTGTGCATGGGCTTGCGCACCGCCCATAGGTCCTGACCTTTTTGTGGTATGTTGGCCTTCTTCCCATTTGTGTCATAATGCTCATAATGGTTGGTGGCCTTATTGATGACACGCACATAATTTCGGAAACTTACCACAACGGCTTGTAAGGCAACCATCGTATCTTGCGTAAAAGTGGCCCATGGTTTTCGTATTTTTCTGTTTTGTTCACATAACAGTTGGCGTAAGTCTTCACGCTGCTTTGTATCATTGGCAGAAACATTGTTAAGATAATTGATAATGTTGCGCGATGACAAGGCTATGACCAATGCGTCCATCGCATGATGGCGGTGGTCTATGCGTTTCTTGTTGAATCCTTGTTGTAATTCCAAAGGCATTGAGGTTTGGAATACGTGCTTGCCCTCCTTATTTTCCCAATGGCCAAACTGCTCATTTCCCGTAAGACGATTAAGTCGCTCAAAGCGTGGGTAAACAATTGTGTTCCATACATCGTTCAATCCCCAATCCTTCTTTAGTTTGTCTGTTATGCCACCCGTTGTGGCGATTACATGCTTAGAGTTAGCCTCCACTTCATTATCTTCTCGTACGATATTAGACAGTAGCGACATTACAACCTTGCTTACATAGCGGCTATCATTCATTTGGCGCTGTAAAAACTCCTGAGGTAAGTCGTCCATCAAAAGTTTCTTTTTCTTTGATCTATTTCCTGCATAGTGGTCTTCAACAAAAGCCTTGTATTCCGCCTCGTTAAATATCTTAACATCGCCTAATGTGGGGCAATGCACAATTTCGCCAGAATGCTTTTTAATAAACTCATAGCCCAATAGATTGCGCTTTAAGGAGTTAACCTCAGACTCACAAATTACCTTGTTGGAAAGAGAGTTGTCAAAATATCTACTTTGGGGAATAACATGTTCAATTTGATAGGCAGAGGTAAAAAGTTTAGATAGGGATATGGGCTTGCCCGTATAGGGGGAGCGATATTTTTGTTCAAGCCATAACTTATATCTTGTCAGTTCGCTGGCTGTAGGTTGAGCCTTTTGCGATATTTTGGAAATATCATCAAACTCCTTGTCTTCCTTTTTTAATTCCTGTAGTGCGCCCTCCTCATATATCTTGAGAATATCTTGTTGCATGGGCGAATATGGTCGTACATCTTTTATGGAATTATCATTCTTTAGTTCCATGAGTAGACTCTTAATGCGCAAATTGGTGTTTTCATTTCTCTGTATGTTCTCCGTCATCTGCTTGCGTTTGTCGCTGGGAGTTTTCATGCTACGCCCAAGTTCCACATGAATCTCATCTATATGTCCTACTTCTTTCCAAATGTCGTGCACAGTGCGCAATGATTCAAGCACACACTGTTCAACAATGGGGTTACGCATGGAATGTTGTTTGAAGTTACGTATGTAGTACATCATTTGCTCGGGTGTTTCCCAACGCTCTATGTCTGTACTCTCCGAATGTCGCCCATAGGCCACATAGCAGGCTAACCACGTAGGTAGACCATGAAAACAGCCTATTTCGTTCAATGTATAGGCATTGCCCATACGTTCTCGAGTTCGTTCGTCTATATCTCCTGATACTATTTTGGCTATGCGCTCCCGAGTCTGTTCACATATATCCTCCTCATGCCAAAGTCTGCCGGTGCGCATCATGGTCAATAGTTTTTTTATGGCTTTCTCGGAGTAAGCACCATAGTCTTTCTTGAAGGGTTTGATGCGTAGGAAAGCGTTGACAAATTCTTCGCTTTCATTCCATTTGCGTAAAGCTCCCTCAGCCTCTTTTTTCGTTTCAACGGAGTAGAGCAAGTGCCACAATTTGTACTCGCGGCCGGGATTATTCAGCCACTCGTGTGGCATGCCGGCTCTATCGAGTGCTGTTAACAATTCATAGCGTGTTTCATTGCAAGGATATTTCTTATCCTTGTCGTCAACATAATTCCACCTTACCGGATAAGTTTTTTCGTTACCTATGATCACTTTCTTTAGTTTGAAAAAGTCTTTCATTAATGTATCTTGTACGATTTCCTTGTGGTCATTCAAGAAAGTGAATAGACGTACATAATCTTCCTCGGAAGTAAGATATTGATTAGTAACCTCCTTATCATCTATACGGTTAAACAATCGTAAGTTGCTTATAAATTGCCATAGACGGAATTCTTGAAAATAAGGATTCGACTTAGCTACACATTTGATAGACTGTCGTTTTATCTCTCCGGTCTGCTTATCTACATACTCATAATATTCATAGGGGCAGTCGGCAATTAGCGATTTCTTACTTTTTAGTGGACGTTGGTAGAATAGTAGGTCGGTGATGAGCAGATAAATCATATCGTGCTTCAATAAACTTTGCTTGTGAGCCTCGTTCTTGGGATATAATTCTTCTGCACATGTGGCTAACATGTCGGCACAGTATAACTCCTTGTGAAACTTGCGTTGTTGCTCAAGTATGGCTTGTAACTCTTCTTTATAGTAGTTGCGTTCGATAGTGCGTACATAGTATCCTCGTATCTTGTCGTCGGGTTGCTGTAGTAAATGATCGTAAATGAAAGAGCCTACTGTTTTCCCCGAAGCCTCTAAATCGCTTTCCGTTCGTTTCTTGAGTAGCTCCCAATCATCCTCTTTGGGTGCTCGGAACGATCGTTTAATATTGCCATCTTTATCTTTTTTGGGTGTTACTCCATCTGTTTCATAATCTGTAGTTACGATAAACGCTTTTGTCTTTCCAACCCAGTCTTCAAGTGAAAATTTGCTGCTTCTAAGATATATCCATCCGTTTTCTAAGTGTACATTGTACCATGTGTTTCCACCTTTTCTTTCATCAGAGGCTTCTACGCTAACAACCTTTAGTTCATGGTATTCCTTTCGCTTTGTTGGAATCTCTTCTTTTTCTTCTCCACGCAGTTGATAGTAGCCTCGCTTTTGGTTGAAATTGAGTAAAATCCATGCCAACTCTTCTTTCTCAATGGACTGCGTCAAGGCTTTTTTGCGTAAATAATAGATTGTCCAATCAAGCGGAATACGCCGACTATTGGCCACAAGTTGTGGCTGGTGCTTGGCAAAATCGGCCAACATTTCTTCAAATGAGTTCATGAAGAGAAATCTCATGCTTCCATCTTCTTGTCGCTGCCAAGCCAATTTGGGTTCTTCGCCATTTAGAAATTTACCATAAGTCTTTCCGTTCTTTTTATCCCATCCTAACGCTTGATCATAATGATAAGGAAGAAATCCCATGACATGCAGCACCCTATGTAAACGCTCGCGTCGTAACAAACAACGCTCTCGCAATCTGCGTGCACCACGAAATCTGGTTCGTTCTTTAGTTTGCGATTCTGTAACACCGCTGTCAAATTTCCCCAAGACATCCTGACTCATGGGGATGATTCTGCTACCTAACTTAATGTCGTGCAGGTATTCACCATTGTCATTCATAGAGACTTTAGCCCAACCAATGCTATTAGTTCCCAAGTCTAAACCTAAAATAGTTTTCATTTTTCAAAGATATTATTTGGTTATCTTATATACAAGTGCTATATTTGCACCATAATTTTCAAGCAAGTCACAATAAGGATTATTCCGTTGTGAAAACAAATAAGGCGGGGCAACTCGCCTTTTATTTTTGACAAATATAATAAAATATTTAATCGCGTCAAAGAAATACATCGCTCTACTCGGTTTTTTTGTTAAAATCTGGCAAGGGATGAGGTTGTCATAATGTTTCTTCTAACCTTATTGAGAAAGCTATGTCTATCTTTTTTCTGCCTTTTTGTAATTTAATTCATTTAGCGTAGGACCTTGTTTATAAGATTCCTATGCTTTATTCTCTACATTTTATATTTCGTATATCTTAATAGTTCAAAGATAATCTCGGTTTTAGTGAGAGGTTTTTATATTTTGATTATAAGAACAATGTTGCATAACTTATTTTTAATAGATAATACTTTGAAAAGTAGATAGAATTTATCGAATTTTATAAAAGTTTGATTAAAAATTTGGTAATTATCTGTATCTTATTTACCTTTAGGCCGCAAAAACTATTAGGAAATAGGAAATAAAAATTTTAAAACGTAATAATGACTGTATCGAGACTATGTTCCTTTCTGATAGCTGTGTGGATAAGTGTGCTTAGTTTGTCCGCCCAGACTCCGGATGAAGTGATTCCCATGGATCCTGCTGTGAGAGTAGGAAAGTTGGAAAATGGCCTTACTTATTATATTAAACATAGCACGCAAGCTATAGGACGTGCCAATTTTTATATTGTTCAGAAAGTGGGGGCGATGCAAGAGGAAGACAGTCAGTTGGGACTGGCCCATTTCTTGGAACACATGTGCTTTAAAGGGACAAAGCATTTTGAGGGCAATCGCCTCATCAGTTATTGTGAGTCGTTAGGATTGCAGTTTGGAACGGACCTGAACGCGACGACACGTTTGGATGAAACATTTTATCAAGTCTGCAATGTACCCATAGGAAGACAGTCCACATTAGATTCTTGCTTGTTAATTCTCCATGATTGGGCTGGTGCCCTTACGCTCAATGAGACAGACATAAACCATGAGCGTAATGTTATTTATGAGGAATGGCGCATGCGTAACAGTGCAAGTAAAAGATTGGTAGAGAAAAACCTTCCTCGCTTATTTCCTAATAGCCGATATGGCCAACGTACGGTAATGGGCTCTATGGACATCGTACGTTCGTTTAAGCCCAATGAGCTACGAGATTATTACCGTAAGTGGTATCGCCCCGCGAACCAAGCGCTTGTGATTGTAGGTGACGTCAATGTTGATAACGTAGAGGCCGCTATTCGCAAGATGTTCTCATCTCTTCGTAATCCGATAAGTTCTCCGTCTGTAACGCTTTATCCTGTATTTGATAATCAAGAGCCTATCGTGGTGATTGATAAGGATAAAGAATTAAAGACAAGCCACGTAAAGTTATTTGTTAAGTATGGTAACATGCCTGATTCTATGAACAATAGAGTAAGGGGCATGATGGAGAATTATGCGCTGAACGCCGCCATATTTATGGTGAATAAGCGGTTGGCGGAGAGAGCCGAGCATGGCAGTTGTCCTTTTATCCGAGCCACTTTGAAGGATGGTGATTATATAAATGCTAAAACAAAGAAGGCCCTTGAGCTTTCTGTTGTTCCCAAAGAAGCGGGAATGATAGCTTTAGCTTTGAAAGCTGCGGTCACTGAAGTGAGGAGAGCCATGGAATATGGTTTTACCGTAGCGGAATATGCTGACTGTAAGAAAGTATTTGGAGAAGAACTGATAAAGTCAGTGGGAGTGCAAGATAATCAACAAGTGTTTGAGTCTTGCAAAGCTCATTTCTTGGAAGGAACCGTATTTCCCTCAACTTCTTATTTGAGAAATGTGTTTCAAAAGGTGATTCCTTCTGTTTCCCGAAGCACGGTGAATAAAAAGCTATCCGATGTTTTTTCTTTGGATGGCTGCAACATGGTTATCGTTAATTTTAACAGAGAGTTGCCGAATGTGGTCTATCCTACTGCCGATGAGTTGTTGAACGCAGTCAAAACGGCCCGACAAGAAAAACTGCTTCCTTACGAGGAAAAAGTCAAACGAAGCAAGGAGTTAGAGTTAAAGGAGATAGAAGCCGGTACCATTATTAAGGAATCGCAAAATAAAGATTTTGGTTATACCAAGCTGACATTATCTAATGGCGCTACCGTTTTGCTGAAAAAAACGAATATACCGACCCAACCTATTGTGTTCAGGGCAGAGGGAAAGGGTGGTGCAACAGCCTATGGAATAGAAGACTTACCCCAAATCAAGTTGTTTAATTATGCGTTGCAGGTTAGTGGATTAGGCAATTTGACGGCCTTGGAGCTTTCAAAGTGGCTTGCGGGAAAGCATGTCAAGGCCCAAATGGGGATGGATAATCTTTATACGAGCATTAGTGGATCGGCGGAGTTAAATGACGTGGAAACGCTTTTTCAATTGGTTCATACTTGCCTCACCGACATCCACCGTGATGATAATTCCTTTAACAATTTGATCGCGCAATTAAAGTCTTGGATGGAGACAAGCCGTCATGATCCCGATAGAATTATGACAGACAGTATCAATGCCACTCTTTATCAGCATGATCCTTGGCAGGCTTCACTTACCATGAGTGATTTGGAGAAAGCCGATTATCAACGTATCTTGCAAATCGTTCGGGAACGGACGTGTGATATGAGTCAATGGACGTTTTTTATAACTGGCAGCTTTGACGATGCAAAAGTGCGACAATTGCTCTGTCATTACATAGCTTCGATACGATCAAAGGCCACCTCTCGCAACGCAAGTAGGCCCCTACTATTTCAGAAGAATAAAGTAGAGAATATCTTTACTTGCAAAATGCAGGTGCCAAAGACCAACGCCTATGTCGTATGGCACCATGAAAAATTGCCCTATACTTTAAAAAACGCCATTCAAATGGAGCTGATAGGACAAATGCTCTCCGCTACTTTACTTGAGAAAATTCGTCAGCAAACGCAGGCAGCCTATACATGTGAAGTAAGGGGAGAGGTTACCTTGGCACAAGGTTATCCTATATACACGCTGGCCGTAGTGTGCCCCATGAAGCCCGGTATGGAGAAACAAGTTCTTCAAATCATCAATGACGAGGTTGTTAAAATGGCAAAGAAGATAGATGTTGACTTGCTCAATAAGGTGAAAGCCTATACCGAGCGACGCTTCTCCTCGGGCGTTCAGGGCAATGGTTATTGGGACGATATTATCTACAAGCATTATCGTTATGGGCAAGATGGTCGAGCGAACTATGCGCATTTGGTCGCCGCTCAAACAGAAGATGATATTTTGCAATTTATGAAAGCTTTTTTGAGAAAAGTAAATAAAGCCACTATTGTAATGAAGCCTGAATAGGCAAGACGAACGAAAGGGAGAGAATATGCAGCGAAATCTATTGATTTTATCTAATCTGAGACGTAAACTTGAATTAATCATGAGCGATTATGGACTATTGAATTGCTCATGGCAGAAGCATGTTTGTATGAGACTGTTTAACCGGATACGAAGCCTTAGTTTTGTATGGATGAATATTAAGTCGCCCATGAAGCGCATGGCTTATCGTTATGTAGCAACTAAAGAAGCATAAAAGATAGTCTTTAGTTTATTATCAACAAACCGAATATTGATATATTCCATTTTTTCATAAAATCAACAAAGGACCAAAACTATGTTCTCTTGGAAGGAGTAGCTTTCTGAGAGATAGGAAATCAAACAATTTACAAAGATGAGAGAACTTAAATTATTTACTGTTATCGCCATGTTATGTTGGCATGGCTTCGCGCAAGGACAAAACAAGACTGTATTAAGCTCGGAGATATATGGATATAAGCAGGACCTTGTCTATTATGACTGTATACAATCTCCAAGCGTGACGGCGGAGTTCCATAACAATCCGGGGGAGCAATACGTTTATCCTTTTACTACTCGTTTCTCACCAATAGTCATGCTTATCAATGGTAAGACCGAGGTGTTGATGAATGCCGGTGACAGCGTTCACGTAACAATTCGGCAGGAAGGAAAAAGCCGTAATGTGGTTTACTCCGGTTCGGAAAAGGCCGTTGCCGCCAATAAAATGCGTCAGGAACTGCGCCAAGCCTATCGTTCGTTGAACTACAAAACGCAGTTACTCTCTTGTGTGGCCTTGGATATTAAGCCACAGAAGCGTGTTACCGACGCCCAAACCTTATTGGAAACGGTGAAAACATTGGCAGCAAAGTATCAAGGAAAGGCCGACAAGCAATTGGTTGACTACATTCAGGCTGAGCAGGAAGCCTCGTCTTACATGTCGTTGATGGAGTATCCGAGGATGTATGAGGAGGTTCGCCATCAGGCTATAGCCGAGCAAGGCATTGGCGAATATTGGAAATTAATGGATGGAGTTAAGCTACGTGAGGACGCGGCAGCCATGATGTGCCCCGATTATGCCGGTTTCCTGATACGCTATTGCTTCTATATGGGTGAGAAAAAAGCCGTGGAGACGAACGCTACCTATGCCATGCCGCAGATGTTGGAAGGTATGTACGACGAGGTAAAACGCTTCTATACGGGGGTGCAACGCGACTTTGCTCTTTACACATTGATGTGCAACTTTATTCGTAATGGTAAGCAGGTAGAGCGTGTAATGCCATTATATAAGGAGTATAAAGAGAAATATAATAAGAATAAAGTCTATATGGAGGTTCTCGACCAGCTTCTGCAATAAAATGAAACTTATCGCAGAAGTTTCTTATAATACAAAGATCATTAATCAATCTTGATAGAATTCATAATTATGAAAGAAACGAAGAAGCTAAAAGAGAGCTGGCTTATATGCTTAGTCGTGCTTCTCACTCTATCACCCTGCCATGTCGTGGCACAGAATTTAGCCACATGGAAAGACACGCCCGTTACGTTGCGTAAAAGTAATATCACTTTAGGCGCTATGTTGGAATTGGTGGCTAAATCGGCGGGAGCAAAGATAGAATTCAGGGGAATTTCACTCGTGGGAATTGATAAGCCCACGACTTTGAATGTAACCAATAAGCCTTTGGATAAGGTGATAGGCGAGTTGATCGGTAATCAGAACGTAAAGGTAGAGTATGATGAAACCCATCGTATTATCATATCTTCGTATGACCGATTAGATCAGGTAGCAAGAGAAACGGGAGACACTTGTTTTGTGGAAGGCTTTGTGAGGGATGAACATTCCGGCGAGGCCTTGATCGGTGCGACCATCCTTATTACCAATGGCACGCAACATGTAGATGCAACTCGTGGAAGTGTAACCGACGTGGATGGAAAATTCTCCATCTATGTTCCTCGTAAGGCTTCCATCAGAGTATCTTATTTAGGTTATAAGACGCAATCTATACAGATTTTGAAGTCACAACCCGACATGAAAATTAGTATGGAGTCAGATGGCGCCATCAATATGGACGAGGTTGTGGTTACCGGTATGAGCAAACGTAGCAAGACGAGCTTCACGGGTAACTACGTGGAGGTGTCGGGTGAAAAGCTCAGAAATCTGAGTCCGAACAACTTCTTGAAAGGTTTGCAGTTCTTTGATCCGAGTTTCAAGGTGTTGGAAAACAACTCTATGGGTTCCGATCCTAACGCTACGCCGGAGTTCAGAATGCGTGGCGACCAGAATTTAAGCACGACATCAAATCTTAACAGTATGGATTTGATGTTGGATAACGTGTCGAGTCGTCCCAATACTCCTTTGTTCGTGTTGGATGGTTTTATTGTTTCGATGAGCCGCATCCTCCAACTCGACCCTCAACGTATTGAGAATGTAACCATCTTAAAAGACGCTGCGGCTACGGCGATATACGGCTCTCGCGCTTCCAATGGCGTGATTGTCATTGAGACCAAAGTAGCTCCCGACGGTGCGTTGTCTGTTAGCTATAATGGAAGTTTGAC
>NZ_DATCYK010000077.1:0-1890 GCF_036570325.1 Prevotella sp. | reverse complement strand
GCTCAAAGCACTGCTTTTAAAGGGGTAAAGGGCTGCTTTCAGAAAGCAGAAGTTGACAAGCTGATGGGTTGACGGAGCGCAGGTCGAATGTTAGACTTTCTCCGTTGAAACGCTGTCTACTTCATCCTTTGGATAAACTCTTTGGCCGTGGCCTCACGAATTTTGTTTTCTTTCAATAGTTCGGGCAGCCGTTGGAAGTTGGCATTGAAACTGTTGACAAGCTCATTGAAGCGTTCGGGGCTGTAGGTGAGGGCTTCGCCGAGCGATCCCATCGTGCCGAGGCCTTCGCCAAGCACCACGCCGGCGTCCTGATATTTGAGCCATTCGATGGCTTGGGTGATGTGGCGCATGCGGCCCAATAGGCCATCGGCCACGTTGGCGGCGTCGGCGGAATAGGTTATTTCCACCATGTGGGCCTCCGCGCAGTCGACCTTTCCAAGGTCGATGATGAGGGCCAGTTGGCTGCCATCATAGTGGTAGTGGGCCGGCCGGCCGTTGACCGTTACCCGGGTGGGCACGGCGGAGGCCATCACCTTTACTTTCAGGGCGCGTGAGGAGGGCATGCCCTCGTATTGGCCTTGGCGTGCGCCGACGCTGACGGTGAGGTTGTTGCCTTGTCGTTGGCACCGAAGTTCGGTACGGGCGTTGCGATGTTCGTACTGTTTATCGTTGCCGTTGTCCTCGTAAAGGGTGAAGCGGCCTTCGTCACCGGGATATACGGCGAGGGTGAGGGGCGTGTCGTTGGACCGCAGGTTTTGGGCTCCCTCATACTCGGGGATAATGCTTCCGGCCTTGATGTAGAGCGGATACTCGTCAAGACGGAAGTTGCGGGTGAGCGTTTGGCCGCCGCGGAGGAGCGTGCCCGTGGCCGATTCGTACCAGTCGGAGCCGGCGGGGAGCCACACTTGTTGGTCGGACAGTCCGTCGGTCATGGGCGACGTGATGGGCTGCACGAGCATTTGGTCGCCAAACATGTACTCATTCTTATGGCTGTAGGCCTCGGGGGCTTCGGGATAGTCGTAGTACATGGGGCGGCAAATGGAGAGTCCGTCGTCGTGGGTCTTGCGGGCCATGGTGTAGATGTAGGGCGCCATGCGGTAGCGTTGGAGCACGATGTCGCGCAGTATCTCGAAATGTTCGTTGTCGAACACCCATGGTTCTTTCTTGAGACCTGCTGTCTTGGTGGAGTGGGAGCGCAGGATGGGGCTCAAGGCGCCGAACTGCATCCAGCGCACATACATCTCGGGGTCGATGGAGTTGGCGCCCATGTGGCCGCCGATGTCGTGGCTCCAGAAGCCATAGAGCACGTTGGAGGCCGTGCTGTTGTAGTAAGGTTGGAAGTCGAGTGACTTCCAGCTGATGATGGCGTCGCCCGAGAAACCTATCTGGTAGCGGTGGTTGCCGAGCCCGCCCCAACGGTGGTAGAGCATGGGACGGGTGTCGCGATGGCGTTCCATGTCGGAGAAGGTGGCGTAGTTGAGCCACCACGTGTTGCTGAGGTTAGGAAATTGCTTGTCGTTACTCCACTGTTGCCAGTCGAGCCACCAAAAGTCTACGCCCATCTTTTCGAGGGGTCGCAGTTGGGTATCGAACCATCCTTGCATGAATCGCTTGCTCGAGGCCTGCCAAGGTATGTCTTGCTTCGTGGCGGGGTCCATGCCCATGTGGCGTGCCATGGCGGGATAGTTTTCCTCAAAGTGCTTTATGCCGTCGGCGGGATGGAGGTTAAAGGTGATTTGAAGGTTCTCGCCTTTGAGCCAATTCAGGAATTTGTCGGGGCGAGGAAAGAGCCTTCGGTTGAAGGTATAGCCCGTCCAGCCGCCCTTTCCGGGCTCGGTATAGTGCCAATCCATGTCGATGACCAGCACGTCGAGCGGAATATTGTAGGTG
>NZ_DATCYK010000076.1:0-1519 GCF_036570325.1 Prevotella sp. | reverse complement strand
TCGGGTAATGTTATTGTAGTAATTTAACGACATATTGATTCTGTTCTTCCAAAAACCAATATCCATTCCCAAACCGAAATTATCGGTCTTGGCCCATTTCAGGTTAGGGTTGTTCAACCGAGCCAGCACCGCTCCCAACATGGGAAGTGAGGCGTAAGGACGCATCGTACCCGAGAAAGTATAATACTCCACGGCGTCTGCCGGACTGAAATTCTGTGTACCGGTCACACCATAGGTAGCTCTCAACACCAAATTTGACACTCGTCCCTCCAAGAACTTCTCACGATAGGCGTTCCATCGTGCTCCCACACTCCAGAAAGGAGTAAGGTTATGGTCGGCATAACTTGAGCTAATCTCACCACTAATGTTGAAATCTACCGAATAACGGGTATCGTAACTGTAAGAGAGTTGGCCTATCAATCCCATGGAACGTGCGATACTCTCGGTACCACTGGGATTTTGCGACATCTTATTACCAAAGATGAAATCGTCCATGTGGGCGTCGGGATAACCGACCGCGCTAAGGTTTACATACTCACTTCTGTCCTCATGTACGTCCCAGTTGCCAAATACGCTGATTAAATGTTTACCCAATGACTGGTTCCAATTGACACCCAAGTTACTCGACCAAGAAGTCATTTCACCGGTATTCTTGGCATAGCTACCCTTCAAAGTCTTATCGGTTTCGTTAATAAAGTCGGTATGATTAGCCGGCAAGAAACGCTCCGACCGGGCTATACCACGGGTATAACTCAATTGTTCCGTAATACGGAGGTTCTCTAAAATGCTATATTCCAAGTTCAAATTCGTCGCGATATTGGTATTATGCGTCTCATCCTTAATTCCAACGTTAGCGTTATAAAGAGGATTGGCTATCAATACACTGCTGGCTCCTATATAGTTATCCAAGTCTTGTTGGATAGCTCCTTTGTCATTATAGGGACGATAGTAAGGATTGATACGACTATATTCCGCAAACGAGCCATAAGGAGAATTATGACCATCGGTTTCGGCCAAGCTAATCGTCGCTCCTACGGTTATCTTCCGCTTACGATAGGTCATGTTAAAGTTGACGCCTTTCGTGTTGTTACTCGACTTTTTCATGACACCCGGCGCCATTGTTGCGTTCAAATCGAGGCTATAGCGGAATATCTCCGTTCCACCCGCAGCTGATAGAGAGTGCCTTTGTTGCCATGCGGTCTGCAGCGGTTGGCTAAGCCAATAGGTGTCTACGCCGGCCAAAACATTCCTGCGCAACTGATTATAACGGTTCATGGAAGCCGCCCGTAGCGGGTTATAAACACCCGACTGCATTTCCACATCGAGTTTCTCCTGCGCATCCATCAAGTTATAATCTGTCAAATCGGGCATTTGCATCGTCAAACTTCCATTATAGCTAACAGACAACGCACCGTCGGGAGCTACTTTGGTCTCAATGACAATCACGCCATTGGAAGCGCGAGAGCCGTATATCGCCGTAGCCGCAGCGTCTTTTAAGATGGTTACATTCTCAATACGT
>NZ_DATCYK010000075.1:0-15906 GCF_036570325.1 Prevotella sp. | reverse complement strand
ACCGAGGGATGGCCTTCGACTAACAATTAATCCAATTCCAATAAAGATATTAAGATTATGCGTATCAATAAAACATATATCATTAGCTGCGCAACGGCCCTCTTGAGCCTTGGCCTGATGGGCTGCGGCGACGATTATCCCTCCGCACAAGAGGCTCCTTATGCCACGGATCTTCTATCCATCAAGATTCTTAATGCCGGTCCTGATGGTACTGAGGTGGTGGAAGGCACCGTCGATGAGGCCAACCGTATCATCAACTTTCCTCGTATCGACCCCGCAACCGACTTCTCGGCCCTGCGGGTAGAGGCCTCCGTTTCCGAGGGTTCGGCCCTTGAGGAAACCGTTTATAACTTCTCGATGGACGAGGCCGACGCTTTCAAAACGCTTGTCGTGCGTGTCAAAAACCACAATCGCTACAAGGATTACTTCATGAAAGTGAGGAAACGCATACCCGTTTACGGCGCCGATTTCGACCAACCAACGCTTTATAACTTCTCCGGCGACCACCTTTATGCCGACTATCGGTCGCTGCTTACACGTTGTGGCGACTTCGATGGCCAGCATGTGCTCGTCGTATCGAGGGCTACGAAGCCTCACTTGCTGAAGGTTTCCGACCTGAAACAAGGCAAGATTGCCCCCATCATGCTTGACCTGACCGATGTTTCAGGCGGTACCTATGCTTACAATATGGGTGCCTTGGCCAACGGACATGTATATTTGGCAACCTTGTCGGGCGCTAAAGCCTCGCCGTTAAAGATATATTACTGGGACACACCGACCTCTAAGCCCGAGGTATTGGCCAATATTAAGGTGGCCGATATTCCCGACGCGGCCAATCGTCATGGTGATAATATGTCGCTCAATATCGATAAGAACGGCAATGGTTTCATCTTCTTTGGCGATAATACCTCCTCGAAGATATTGCGACTTACGGTGTCAAACCATAAGACGATAGGCTCCCCGGTAGTATTCCCGTCAGATGGTAACGCCGGACTTCCTATGACTGTGTTCCGCGTTGGCGACACTTCGGAATATATATGGAGCGGTTTGCGCCTGCCCGTTACGCTGACCGATGAGTCCGTGAGCCCCAAATACACCATGGTAAAAGGAAGTACGGTAGCCGAAGGTGTGGCAGCCCGTGTGTTCACTTTCAACAACTCACGCTACCTCATGATGTGTCCGGCGGCCCATGGAAGCACCAGCAAGGCCATTCCCGGTATCTATGTGTACGATATTTCCAAGGGAGCGACGGTGGAAGAAGCCCTCGCCAACTTTGATAAAGCCGATGACCACAACCCCGTTTATACCTTCTACTTGGGCGGTTCGGGCAATGGCGCCGGTATAGCCCAAACCAATTACTACATTGAAAAGGGCCCCGACGGCAAGGATATGAAGCTTTATCTGTTCGCGTCGCGTGCTGATTCAGGTTTCGCCTTTGCCGAGTTCCCCATCAAGAAGTCAGAAGATTAATTATTGAACAGCGATGAAGAACAATCTTTTTAAGTCTTTGAAATACGCGAAAGTAGCCCTCGGCGTGTGCGTCACCGTACTGTTGGCCGCCTGTGGGGGCAGCGATCCCGATACGCCCGATACCCCGGAAGTGCCCGGGGGCGGGCAATCCGCAAGCCAAATAGAGCTTCCCCGCAAGGAACTTCGGGGCGTGTGGATGGCCACCGTGTGGGGAATAGACTGGCCGCAGGGTAAATATGACATGGCCGCACAGAAGGCTTTGTACACCAAGTACCTTGATCTTTTTGCCGAGAACAATATCAATGCCGTCTTCGTTCAGGTGCGTGGCATGGCCGACGCCTTCTATAACTCGACCTATGAGCCGTGGAGTAAGAACATCACTAACGTGGCCGGAAAAGATCCCGGCTACGATGTGATGAGGTTCATGATAGACGAAGCCCACAAGAGAGGTATCGGTTTCCATGCTTGGATCAACCCTTACCGCATAGCCACAAGGGCCGGTAGCGACCAAAGTTTCCCAAAACTCGACGCCAAGATACCCGCTTCCATGACCAAGGACTACGCCAAGATAAGGGTATATAACCCCGCTTTGCCCGAAGTAAGGCAGCGTATCATGGATATAGTGAAAGATCTTGTGACGAAATACGACGTGGATGGCATTCACATGGACGACTACTTCTATCCCAGTTTGGATAAAAGCGAGAGCATGAACGACAACGCCGAGTACGAGAAATACGGCAAAGCCAAATTTGACAACATAGCCGATTTCAGACGCGATAACGTCAATCAGGTTGTCAAAGGCCTGCACGACGTTATTCAGGCCACCCGTCCCAACGTGGTGTTCTCTATCAGTCCGGCCGCCAATTATAACAATAACTACAATCTCTTGTATGCCGACGTAACGAAATGGTCGCAGGAAGGATGGACCGAAGTCATCATTCCGCAGATTTATTTCGCCACGGGCAAAGGCTCAACCGACTTTAACCAGTACCTCACATGGTGGTCGCAATATACCTATAAGAACGCCCTCATGGTAGGCTATGGGCTCTATCGCTTTGGCGACCCTACGCAGTCGGCCATTTACCAAACCTCGGCCGACCTTCAGGCCCAGTTCGATTATGCCGCCACGAAGCGCAAGGTGCAGGGCAGCGTGCTCTATAGCGCCCGCGACTTGGTTAATAATAAGGTAGATATTATGTCGGTTATCAAGCGTGTTTACAAAGACCCCGCGCTGCCGCCTTACCTCGGTAAGCAGGAAGCCAAGGCCCCCGCGGCCGTCTCGAGCTTGAAAGTTACGGGCCGCAACCTTACGTGGAACGCCATGGCCAACGCCTATTATGCCGTTTACCGCAGCAATGGCACCGGCCAAACAGCCACCCTCGTGAAGATAACACGTGAGGCCTCGGCCACCGTTTCGGCAGCGGGCAGCTACTTTGTTACGGCGGTTAATAAGGCCGATAACGCCGAGAGCAAGCCCTCAAACTTGATAGAAGTGAAGTAAAAACTGCTCCGGACCGGTTCCGGAGGCTGAAAATAGAGAATCAAAAGGCAAGCCCCTTTTTCCCCATATCGCATGATTTACGGGAAAAGGGGGCTTCTTTTTTATCTCCTTTACGGTATAACCACGTTAAAATAAGGTATGCCTAAGGCGCCCTGATAGCAGTTTACGCTAATGCTGTCGCCTGTGCTTACCCGCCTGTATTGCCTTACTGTAACCTTTACTTTTTGCGTATCCATGCCTTGTTCCCACGGGGTCAGTTTCAGAGTGTAACTTACTGAGCGCCTTGACGAGTGCCATTTATGCAATATTTTCGTGCGATAGGTGATGGGCGACGACTTGTCGAAGAGCTCGTTTCCTATCGTTACGACGGAGTAACTGTAAGCCGAACCAAAGAGAAGCGCTACCGTCAGGGGTACAATTACCGACGACTTACTATGGGTAATGTACCATTCGGCGACGGTGACAATGGCCGTCAGCGCTCCCAATACCATGAGGAAAGGCAACCAAAACCGTGTGTAGTCCATGATATTGGCGCCTCTTAAGGCGTTAATAAGCAGGGCGCCGAGCGAAAAGATCAGCGTCGTGCCTACCGAAGGCAGGCGTGATTTAGCGTTGGAATCGTACAAAACGAGGCCTTTACTGCCCACATGAATGGCCACGGCGACCAAGGGCAGCAGGGCGCAAGCGATGATGTTGCAGGGATAAAGCTCTTTGGGAAAGAAGACAACCGCCACAAATACGATGGCCGCAAGTATGTTGAGCGGCCTCAATCGCCTCTTGTAGCGGTTTACCTTGGCTAACCTTTCCTGCTCGTTGCGGCCGTAGCGTGGGTCGTGGGTTATCTGTTTTAATCTTGCTTGTTCGTCTTTCTCGTCTAAATCGGTAAAGTTTTCGTACGCCCAAAGCTGTATTTGGTCGTAGTCACGGTAGTAAGTGGCGAAGCTCACGGCCTTTTGTTCGTAGCTCTTGGGTATGAACTTAATGGCGTGATTGCCCGTGCGGACGCCCTTGATTTCGTGTAATAAAAGCGTGCGAGTGGCCAATAAGGAGGTAGAAGATATGCGGTCGCGTTCAAGCGTGGCCTTTTGGTGGCGCAAAAGGGCCACTATGACAGCGCCAAAGGCCCACAATGACAAGCCCAAAAGCCCCAAACCGTAATCCCAAAAGCCCCCTTTGGTTTCGGGGTAGGCCATGTAGAGCGTCGCCATTCCTCCCACGATGAGGGCTAACGCTATGATAATCAGCGCTGTTTTTCGGCCTTTCGTGTAGGTGTATTCGCCCCTTAGGGAGGCTTTTATCTCCTTGATTTGTTGCTTGGAATTCATATACTATACCTTATTATATATATAACCTATAGGCGGGATAGGCCCCATGGCCCTGCCCCGACGGGCCTATACGTACTCCTTGGCTTCTACCTGACCTTGTAAAACCGACAAGGCGTTCATGGCCAAGGCCTGCATTTCGTCCTCGCCCGGGTAGCAATAAGTGGGTGCGAGGAAGCCTATGCGCCGGCGTAAGCGGCTGATGATATACTCGCTTCGGGCCATGCCGCCCGTCAGCAGTATGGCGTCGATATGGCCACAAAGCACCGCCGACTGGGCCGCTATGTGCTTGGCGGTATGGTATATCATGGCGTCGAGAATAAGCTCGGCGTGCTTATCGCCCTTGGCTATGCGCTCCTGAATTTCCTTTACGTCGTTAGTGCCCAAGTGGGCGATGAGCCCTGCCTCGCCCGCTACTTTCTTCAGAAGTTGCTCCTCGGTATATTTGCCGCTGAAACAAAGGCGTATGAGGTCGGCCGCCGGCAGCGAACCGGCCCGCTCGGGTGAGAAAGGACCCTCGCCGTCGAGGGCGTTGTTGGCGTCGATGGCTCGTCCGTGGTCGTGCGCGGCGATGGAAATACCCCCGCCCAAGTGGCAGATAATGAGGTTCAGGTCTTCATAACGCTTGCCTATCTGCATGGCAAATCGGCGGGCAATGGCCCGTTGGTTCAGGGCGTGCCATATACAAATACGGGGCATGATGGGCGATCCGCTGATGCGGGCCGGTGGCAATAGCTCGTCTACTACGCCGGGGTCGGCTATGAAACAGCGGCAACCGGGAATCTCACGGGCTATCTCGTAGGCGATGATACATCCCAAGTCGCAGGCGTGTTTGTGAACGGCGGTGCGCACGTCGTCGAGCATTCGTTGGTTGATGGCGTACACGCCACCCGCCACGGGCTTAGCCAATCCGCCCCGACCGATGACCGCGTCGAAGCGAAACTCGGTGTGGGTGCGCTCCAATTCATCGAGCACCAATTGTTTGCGAAAGCCAAACTGGTCCGTGACGGAGTTAAAACGAGAAAGTTCTTCTGTGGAATGGGGAATGGAACGAAGCACAAGTGGGGTGGTATCTTCGTACACTGCCATCTTGGTAGAGGTAGACCCCGGGTTGATAACAAGTATTCTCATGAAGCGTAGTTTAGGTGACTTACTGAAACTGTCGTTGCAAATATAATCGTTTCTTGCGGTCTGACAAAATCATCGGCGCTATTCTATGGCGTTTTTAGCGTAAAGTGTTGATATGATGACTAAAATGCGTTAATTTACCGATAGATAAGGTGTTATTGACGCTTTTTATAGTATTTTTGCGTTTATAATCATCATAACCTCGTGTCATCATGTTAGAATTTGACGCCGATACGGTACTTTCAATAGCGTTGACCCATGACGAAAGAAAAGCTTTCGACATGATTTTCACACGCTATTATCCAAGGGTGAAGCAATTCGTCCTTGGCTTTTGCGGCGACGAATACGAGGCCGAGAACATAGCGCAGGACATTTTCATGAAGCTGTGGATACAGCGCGATAGGATAGCCGCTATCGAAACGCTCGACGCCTACATATATATGATGGCCAAAAACGCCGCCCTCAACGCCTTGAAGCGCATGGTAAGAGAGCACCGGGGGCCGGCCGAGAGCCTTGAGGTAGAGGATAATGCCAACATCGAGGAGTCGCTTTACAGCAAGGAACTCATGGAGATTATTCACCAACATATCGACCAAATGCCGCCGCAACGGCGTAAGATATTCACCATGAGCCGCATAGAAGGACTCAAAAACGAGGAGATAGCCGAGCGATTGAGTATCAGTAAGCGTACCGTGGAAACCCATATATCGGCGGCTTTGGCCGAGTTGAGGCGGCTGATGTTGCTGGCCGTGGTCGAAATCATGGTGCATCATCTGACCAATTAAACCTTTAACGCTTTTTAACTACGTGCGTTCCGTGTTTTCATTGTCTTCTTTACAAACAACGAAACCATGGATAAGCAATCAGCATACCACATTATACGATTATTCACCGACCGGCTCATAGCGCGCCGCCATTGGTCGCGTGTGGCCCGATGGATAACGAGCCATGAGGACGAGGAGGCCAAGGAAGCCGCTTTGAAGGCTGTTTGGGACGAGCCGGCAGCCGAGGACAGTGCCCGCCTTTCGCAGGCCCTCGAGCAGTTTAGGGCCCGTCGCGACGCTTACGAGGACGATTTGAAGGCCAAGAAGCTGCGCCGTCGTATCATGAAATACGCCGCCTTGTTTGTTCTTCCCCTTGCCATGGGCGCCTCGGTTTGGCTTTTGGCCTCGTCGTATTACGCCCGTTCGAGCGAAATGATGCAGTGTAACGTGGGCAATGGCACCACCGACAGCCTGCTGCTTTCTGACGGTACGAGGGTGAAACTCAATGCCGGGTCGACCATTTTCTATCCCAAATCCTTTAACAGCTACGCTTCCAAGCGTGAGGTGTACTTGGAAGGCGAGGCCCATTTCGAGGTTTCAAAAGACGCCGACCATCCCTTTATCGTCCATACAGGCAATCTCAGCATAAAAGTATTGGGCACCCACTTCAACGTTAAGGCCTATCCCAACGACGAAACCATCACCACGACGCTCGAGGAGGGCCGTGTGCAGGTGGCGGGCATGAACCATTCGGAGGTGTTGGAGCCCAATGAGCAGTTGCTCTACAACCGTTTCAGCGGCAAAATGCGTAAGCTCTTGGTCGACAGCGATAAGTATAAGGCGTGGATCAATGGCGATCTTAACTTTGAGCAAGCGCCCTTGCGCAATGTGCTTCGTGAGCTGGGACGCAAGTATAACGTAGAGTTCAACGTGTCACCATCGGTCGATATGAATCGTACATATACCATGAGCTTCAAGAACGATGAGCGTATTGACGAAGTGATGACCGTCATCAGCAAAATAGCAGGCAATTTAGTATTTCATCATAAACAACAGTCTATAACCCTAAGTACAAAGAAAGGAGGTCGCCGATAGCAAAGAAAACCTGAAAAAACCTATTTAACTATTAACAGTAAAGTTACTCCCCCTATCAATTTTTATCTGATACTACATCATGAAACAATTAATTAAGAAATGTACATGGTCAATATTGGCAAGACCCAAAGTGGTATCCGTAGCCGCCTTATTGATCCTATCATCGGCCGTTTGGGCTCAGAATCAAAAGATAAAGTTGCAGGAAAAGAAACTCACCATGAAGAGTTTGATTACCGCAATTGAGAAACAAACAGCCAAATCAGTAGACTACGGACAGAATACTATTAACTTAACAAAAACCGTAAACGTAAGTTCACAAGACATAGCGTTGGCCGATTTGTTGAAAGAAATGCTCCGCGGGTCGGATTTAGAATACACGATTACCGACCGGCATATCATCATCATGTCCAAATCCAAGCAGAAAGAGCAGACCGCATCGGTCTCACAATCAACGGCAAAGGTAACCGGACAAGTGGTAGACGACAAAGGCGAGCCGCTGCCCGGCGTATCGGTGAGAGTGAAAGGCTCGAAGCGCGCCACGGTAACCGACCTTGATGGTAATTTCACTATCAACGCCGAGCCCGCCGAAACGCTCGAACTTACCTACGTAGGCTTTGCCACTCGTGAGGTAAAAGCCTCAAACGCGGCTCGTAAGCTCACCCTTACCGAGGATTCCAAGGTGCTCAACGAGGTAGTCGTTACGGCCTTGGGTATCAAGCGTGCTGAGAAAGCATTGAGCTATAACGTGCAGAAAGTATCGAGCGAAGAGCTCACCCGCAACAAGGACGCCAACTTTGTTAACTCATTGAATGGTAAGGTTGCCGGTGTAAGTATATCGAAAAGTGCCAGCGGTGTGGGTGGTGCTACCCGTGTAATCATGCGTGGTGCCAAATCAATCGAGGGCGATAACAACGTGCTTTACGTTATCGACGGTATGCCGTTGTTTAACTTCAGCGGTGGCAAGGATAGCGGTATCATGGGCGAAGGTCGTGTAAGCAGTGAAGGTATTGCCGACTTCAACCCCGAGGATATTGAGAGTATCAACGTATTGGCCGGTCCTTCGGCAGCCGCTCTTTATGGTAGTAACGCCGCCAACGGTGCCATTCTCATCACCACAAAGAAGGGAAAGGAAGGTCGTTTAGAGATAGCTTACTCCTCATCGGCCGACTTCAGCCGTCCGTTTATCATGCCCGAGTTCCAAAATACCTATGGTAACAAGGCAGGAGCATACGAGAGTTGGGGAGAGAAACTCGCTACTCCGAGCAGCTATGACCCCGCAAAGGACTTCTTCCGCACGGGTACCAACTTTATCAATGCGTTGACAGTAAACACCGGTAATGAGTTTAATCAAACCTTCGCGTCGATTGCTTCTACCAACTCTAAGGGCATTGTACCCAATAATACATACGACAGATACAACTTCACCATTCGCAATACGTCGAAACTTTTCAAGGGAAAGGTGCAGCTCGACTTAGGAGCTTCTTACGTAAAGCAGAAGGATAACAACATGGTTTCGCAGGGTGAATACTGGAACCCCATCGTTGCGGCCTATCTCTTCCCCCGTGGTGAGTCGTTCGAGGACATCAAGACATTCGAGCGTTACGACAATGTACGCAATTTCCCATTGCAGTATTGGCCGTTGAAAGATGGTCGTTTCGCCAACCAAAACCCCTATTGGACCGCTTATCGCAACGTAGCGCCCGACGATAAGGACCGCTATATGTTTAACGCAGGCCTCACTTACAACATCTTTGATTGGCTGAGCGTGGCCGGACGTGTACGTCTTGACAAGTCGTTTATGACCAGCGAGCGTAAGGTTTACGCCTCTTCGTACGAATATTTCGCCAAGGCCAAGGGTGCTTACGACTATTATAACTATAAGGATCACCAAACTTATATCGACGCCATTGCCAATATCAACAAGCGTTTCGGTGAGTTCAGCTTGGCAGCCAACGTAGGTTACAGCTATTCTGATTACGCTTCGCTCACCCGAGGCTACGGAGGTAACTTGGTATTGGTGCCCAATAAGTTCTCATTGACCAACGTCGATCCTTCTGATAGCAAGATACGTGAGTCCGGAGGCGATACCAAGGTGCGCAATGTAGCGGCTTTCGCCAGCGCCGAATTGGGTTGGAAGAGCATGGTTTACCTTACATTGACCGGCCGTAACGACTGGAACTCTCGTTTGGTTAACTCTAAAGAGGAGTCGTTCTTCTATCCTTCAGTAGGTTTGTCGGGTATCGTTTCTGAAATGGTGAAGTTACCCAAGTTTGTTTCTTATTTGAAAGTAAGAGGTTCATATACCGAGGTAGGTTCTCCCGTTTCACGCTCGGGTATGACTCCCGGTACCATTACAACTCCTATCGTAGGCGGTAGCTTGAAGTCAACCGACATCTATCCGTTTACCGATTACAAGGCCGAGCGTACCAAGTCGTACGAAGTGGGTATCACGGCGCGCTTCTTTAAGAAGTTGTCTTTCGATTTCACATGGTATAAGTCGAATACTTACAACCAAACGTTTATCGGCGATTTGCCCGAAAGCTCAGGTTACAAGGCTGTTTACTTGCAGGCAGGTAACGTAGAGAACCGTGGTGTTGAAATGACCATTGGTTACAATGATAACTTCGGTGACTTGCAGTGGAACTCTTCATTGACCTACTCTAAGAACGTGAACGAAATCAAGGAAATGGTGAAGGACTATCAACATCCGATGAGTCCGAAGCTCATCAATATTCCTGAAGTACAGAAAGACAACGGTCGCGTGATACTGAAGGTAGGTGGAACCATCAATGATATTTACGCCAACAAGGTTTTGGCTAAGGATAACCAAGGCTTTATTAACGTATCATCTTCAGGTGGTATCAGTCTCGAAACAGTCACTCCTATCTATTTAGGCAAGACTACGCCCGACTTTACGATGGGTTGGAACAACTCATTCAGCTATAAGAACTTTGGTCTGAGCTTCTTGTTCAACGCTCGTTTTGGTGGTATCGTAACTTCGTCTACGCAGGCTTTGCTCGATCGCTTTGGCGTTTCAAAGGCCTCGGCCGACGCTCGTGACGCCGGTGGTGTGATGATTCCGAACCAAGGACTCACCGATGCGAAGAACTATTACACGTTAACGGCTACCGGAGAGACCGGTTTGGCAGGCTACTATACCTATAGTGCCACCAATATTCGTCTGCAAGAACTGACCTTGAGCTATAAGTTCAACCCCTCATGGTTCAACCATGTGCTGCGCGATTTGACGCTGTCGTTCGTGGCTACCAATCCATGGATGATTTATTGCAAGGCTCCTTTCGATCCGGAGATGACCGCTTCTACCGGCACTTACGGACAAGGAAACGACTATTTCATGCAGCCCAGTTTGAGAAGTTATGGATTCAGTGTCAAGTTTAAATTCTGAAAACGATGAAAAAGAAAACATATCAATATATAATAGGTGTATTTGTTTTGTCACTGTTCACTGCTTGTGACTTTGAGAAAATCAACACCAATGAGTTTGAAATGCTTCCCGAGGAGGGATTGATGGATGGTATTTCAGTTGGAGGTCCCATCACTGCCATGGAGAAATGCGTGGTGCCATTGGGTACGCAGGCTGATGGAACCGACGTAGTCAACCGCTATCAAACGGCCTATAACTTGGCTGCGGACTGCTGGAGTGGCTACTTCGGACAAAATAACAACTGGAATGGTCCTAACAACTTGAACTACTTCCTGAAGGACAATTGGGTTTCCTCATCTTATACAGAGTCCTATTCTACGATGATTCCTTTTTGGCAAGACATCAAGACTAAGACTGAAACCGGTTATCCCGAGGTTTTTGCTTTAGCGCAAATCATCAAAATATCGGCTTGGCACAAAGCTACCGACATGTTTGGTCCTATCCCTTACAAGGAAGCCGGTAAAGGTTTGATCACCGTTCCCTATGATAGTCAGGAGGAAGTGTACAAAGCTATGTTTGCAGAGCTTACCACTTCTATCGATGTTTTGTCGAAATATTTGGATCATGGAGCAACAAAGCTGTTGGAAAGTGCCGACGCTGTTTATGGCGGTGATGTCAAGAAGTGGATTGTTTATGCCAATTCTTTGATGTTGCGTTTGGCCATGCGTGTGTACTATGCTGACAATGCATTGTCACAGAAATACGCTCTTCAGGCCATCAATAATCCTTATGGTGTCATGAAGACAGTGGATGATGAGGCCAAGATGGAGCGAGGCGCAGGTCTTGTTTTCAAGAATAACCTCAGTGATTTGATTAATCAGTACGATGAATGTCGTATGGGTTCTTCAATGTTTGCCTATTTGGGTGGTTACCAAGACCCACGATTGCCCAAGTATTTCTTGACTTCGACACACTATAAAGGTGTAGAGCTTGGTGCCTATGGTAAATATTTGGCTGTACCGACGGGACATGAGAATGGTCCTAACTCAACGTTCAAAGACGCTTCTAAGCCTAATATCACTAATTCCACACCTACTTATTGGATGCGTGCATCGGAGGTTTATTTCCTCTTGGCTGAGGCTGCATTGCGTAATATGACGGGCGACAATGCCGAGGAACTTTACAAGAAGGGTATCGCCATGTCGTTTGAGGAAAACGGTGTGTCAGCTTCTGAATTGGATACTTATATCAATTCCGGGCTTATACCTGCCAAGTATAGTGTGAAAGTGTATAATCCTACATTGTCAGTTGCTGAAAATGCACCTACAAACGCTACGGTGAAGTGGGGTGGAAGCACTGAGAATAAGCTCGAGAAAATTATGATTCAGAAGTGGATAGCTCTCTACCCGAATGGTCAAGAGGCTTGGAGCGAATGGCGTCGTACCGGTTATCCGAAGCTTCACAAGGCTGCTAAGAACAATAGCAATGGTGAGGTAGATACCGAGATGGGCATGCGCCGCATGCGTTATCCTACTAATAAGGCTACTTCTCCTGAAGAAATAGAGAACCTTGATAAAGCCCGCATGTTGCTGCGCGACGGTCAGGACAAGGCCGGAACACGCCTTTGGTGGGACAATAAAAAATAATGCTTTAAATCGTAAGAACAAATGAAGATACTGAAATATTATACTTTGCTGTTAGCACTGTCAGCAGGATTCGCTTTGACATCCTGCTCTGACATGACAGAAGTTGAGGCAAAAGAGTTCGATCATGTGGGTGGATATAACACACTCAACGATGAGAAGAGCGAGAAGTATTATGCTGATTTGCGTGCTTATAAGCAGTCGGCTGTGAACTACGGCCGTCCTGTGGCCTTCGGTTGGTTCTCCAACTGGTCGCCCGCCGGCACTTATCGTCGTGGTTATCTGACTTCCATGCCCGATAGTATGGATATTGTTTCGATGTGGAGCGGCGCTCCCGGTCGATTTGATATTACACCGGAGCAGAAAGCGGATAAAGAATTCGTGCAGAAAGTAAAGGGTACCAAGTTACTCGAAGTAACTTTGCTTTCTTATCTTGGTAAAGGACGTACGCCGGCCTATGTTTACGAGGAAGTAGAAAAGCAGGCCGAAAAAGAAGGTTGGCATGCTGATACCCGACGTTTGGCTGAAGCTAAGAAGAAGGCTCGCTGGAATTATTGGGGCTTTAACGGTGAGTTTGAATCGGAGAGCCATAAGGCTGCGTTGGCCAAATTTGCCAAGGCGCTCTGTGATTCCTTGGAAGCTAACGAATGGGATGGCTACGACATCGACTGGGAAATTGGTAGTGGTGTGTTCGATATGGACGGTACATTGGAAACCAATGATCACTTGATTTATCTCATAAAGGAAATGAATAAGTACATCGGCCCCAAGAGCGACCCCGAAGGCAAAGGTCATAAGCTGATTTGCATTGACGGTCACTACAATCTTTTAACGGAGAAACTCGATGGATATGTAGATTATTGGATTCAACAAGCTTACGGTTATGCGCCCAGCTTGAATAACTTAGGCTTCGATCCTCGCAAACTCATCATCACAGAGAACTTTGAGTCTTCTTTCGGTTCAGGTGGTCAGTTACTGAAGCAGGCCGCAGCTATGCCTACCGAAGGCTACAAGGGTGGTGTTGGTGCTTATCGTTTTGATAACGACTACGATAATACGCCTAACTACAAGTGGATGAGGCAGGCCATTCAGATTAACCAAAAGGTGTTTAATGAGTGGAAAGCCAAGCAGAAAGAAGCAGGCAAATAGCAGATGAAATAAGCAAAAACATCAATCATCTTTAAATGAAACATAAAATGAAAAAGCACATATTCAGATATATGGCGGTGGCGTTTACGCTGGCTTTGTTTGCTGCTTGCAACGAAAGCGAGAGCGATTTGCTGAAGCCAAAGGTATATTTTGAAAGCAAAGAGTACAATGTGGTGGTGCAAGAAGAAAGCACTACGATGGATGTAGACTTGATGTCGCGTCTTTCCAATGCACAATCTGCAGGAGTAAACGTGTCTTATGAGATAGCTGACACTATGGTTGTGAATGAGTATAATGCCAAATATGGCACTAATTATATTCCTTTCTCCGCGTCAGACGCCAAACTTCAGCAAACGACGGCTACGATAGATCAAGGCAGTATCTACTCAAGCAAAGTAAAGTTGACACTCTCCAACCTTGACAAATTGGTGGAAGGAAAATCTTACTTGCTGCCCGTACGGCTTAGTTCAGGTGATGCGCCCACTATTGAAGGCACGGATATAGAGTATATCATTTTGGGCAAGCCTATTAGAATTACCAATGTTGGAACTTTCACATCGAATTATATTTCAGTGAAATTCCCATCAGGAACATTCTTTAAGTCGTTTACTTATGAGGCATTGATATATCCTGAGTCGTTCAGTTCAAGCAATACAGTGATGGGAACTGAAGGTGTGATGATTCTCCGCATAGGTGATACCGGTGGAGGTATAGCCCGTGGTATATTGCAGGCTGCCGGTCGTCAGCACTATGAGGCACCCGAAGCCTTGCAAACTTACAAATGGTATCACGTAGCTCTTACCTTTGATAGTAACTCGGGCAAGACTGTGTTGTACCTGAACGGTAACAAGTGGGCTGAATCAGCATGGAATATTACTGGCTTCGATCCCAATGCTGACGTTGGTTTCAACATCGGTAAACTTCCTAACTTCCCATGGGGAGAGCGTCCTTTCAGAGGATATATGAGTGAAGTACGTGTATGGAGCGTAGCCCGCAGTGAGAATCAGATTCAGCAAAACATGCTGGGTGTAGATCCGAAGTCGGACGGTTTGGAACTCTACTATAAGCTTAACGGAAGTGAGCCGATAGAGAGTGGAAAGATTAAGGATTCCGCTAAGGGTCTTACGGGTACAACTCGAGGGATAACAATCAAGACGCTTCCAAATCCTGTCGCTTTTGATTAGACAGAAACACCACTAAGAATAATTATTTAGTAACATCCTGCCGGACAGTGGTCCGGTAGGATGTTCTTTTTTATAATAAAGATAAAATGAGGTTGTAGTAAAGAGAATATAAGTTTATAGTAAAGATAAAATAAGCTTATAATAAAGAGAATATAAGGTTATAATAAAGGTAAAATAAGCTTATAGTAAAAAGTCTGACCAGTCCTACCCGTCCGACTAGTCCATTAATGCTATCAGTCGACCCCTTTAACCGGCCTGACTAATCTATCATTACCATCAGTCCGACCGGTCTTACCCGTCCGATTGGTCCATCACTATTCCCCCAAAAATCCCCAACTACTCTGCCATCAGCACACCGAGAGCCAAACTGAAAAACTTGGAAACACGGCTGTCGCTTCGCGAGGTCATCACTACGGGTACCTCAGTGCCTTGGAGCAAGCAGGCTACTTCGGCCTCGCAAAACAGCGTGATGGATTTGTGGAAAAGGTTTCCGGCCTCGATGTTGGGGAAAATAAGGCCATCGGCGTCGCCACTGATGGGCGAGGTGATACCCTTAATATCCATGCTATGCTTGTCGCAAGAAGTCTTGAGGTCTAACGGACCGTCGATGATACATGGCCCGAACGCCCCCTCTTGCCCCATGCGGATGATGTCGGCGTAGCCCACGGTGAAGGGAAAATACTTGGCATTGGCCTTTTCCGAGCAGTGGATGAGCGATATTTTGGGTTGCTCAATGCCGAGTTTGTGGCATATATCCGTAACGTAGCCCACTTGGGCAATACGCTGTTCTTGGGTAGGAAAGGGGATGACGGCGGCGTCGGAGTAAGCGATAAGCTTATGGTAGGCGTGCATTTCGGCCACACCCACATGCGTCAGCACCCGTCCTTGCGGCAGAATGCCGGTCTCACGATCGAGGATGGCGTGAAGAAGCGTGTCGCTATTGATGAGCCCTTTCATCATAAGGTCGGCCTCGCCATGCTTCACCAAGGCCACGGCTTCACGGGCAGCGAGGTCCTTATCGGCGTTATCGATGTAGATAGGTTCTACAAATCCCATTTCCTTAGCGTGCTCCACGGCCCATCGCGTGTGGTCATCGGTGGCGCATACTACGGCTACCCGCTTTTTAACACCAGTCTTTGACAGGTCGAGGACCATGCGTTCAAAGTTTTGAATCTGTTTCATAAACTGTTATTTTTTAGGTGCATCAGCCCTCGGGGTGCTCCCTTCGTGCCCATGCCTCGGTTGATTTGATAGTCTGTAACATG
>NZ_DATCYK010000074.1:0-5768 GCF_036570325.1 Prevotella sp. | reverse complement strand
CCCAATCTGTATCGTCTTTTCATCACGGTAAACTGGGGAAAGAAGCAAGAAATAGTGCCTTATAACGTGGGATTCCGCCGTATAGAGCTGAAAACGGTTCACAACCTTTCGCCCAACGGCCGTGCCGACGCTTGTCTCTTTATCAACGGACAGCCCATAAAGTTCAAGGGAGTGAACATCCATGAGCACAATCCTCTTACCGGTCACTACGTCACAGAGGAGCTTATGCGCCGCGACTTCGCCCTTATGAAGCAGAATAACATCAACGCCGTGCGCCTATGTCACTATCCGCAAGGCCACCGTTTCTATGAATTGTGCGATGAGTATGGGCTTTACGTTTACGACGAAGCCAACATCGAGAGCCACGGTATGGGCTACAGCCTCGACAAAGGCAGGACCTTGGGCAACAATCCCACATGGTTGAAGAAGCACATGCAGCGCACCGAGAATATGTTTGAGCACGATAAGAACCATCCTTCGGTAACTTTCTGGTCGTTAGGAAACGAAGCCGGCAACGGATTTAACTTCTATCAAACTTATCTTTGGCTGAAAAAGCAAGACCAAGAGTGGATGGATCGCCCCGTAAACTATGAGCGTGCGCAGTGGGAATGGAACACTGACATGTTCGTACCACAGTACCCCGGCGCTGCTTGGTTGGAGCAAATAGGACGTAAAGGCAGTGATAGGCCGGTCATGCCTTCGGAATATGCCCACGCAATGGGTAACTCTACGGGTAATCTTCATGGCCAATGGGAAGCTATCTATAAGTATCCTAACCTGCAAGGTGGCTTCATTTGGGACTGGGTAGACCAAGGATTGCTCGTCGATGGCAAGCTGACGGGCCTCAAAGCCAACCATCCTTTGGCTACCGATAACAAGGAAAATCCGGCCCAACTCTCCTCGCCCGCTGCCTTCTATGCCTATGGTGGCGACTTCGGAACAAACGCCCCGAGCGACGGAAACTTCCTTTGCAACGGATTGGTCAACCCCGATCGCCGTCCGCATCCGGCCATGGCAGAGGTGAAATATGCCCATCAGAACGTGAAGTTTGAGGCCGTCGACCTGAAGAAAGGTGATTTCCGAGTGTTCAACCGCTTCTATTTCACCAACCTGAAGGACTACGATTTCTATTACGAAGTAAAGAAACTGTTTCCCGTTGCCGGCGTTATGGCCCAAGGAAAGCTTAATATCGAGGGCGCTCCCCAGCAGTGGGCGTCGTTCCATATTGACTATCCCGAGCAATTGGAAGACGAGAATGCCGCTGTCGTAAATGTGTTCATGAAGACCCGTGAAGACGCTTTAGGCCTGCCCAAAGACCATGAAATAGCCCGTGAACAGTTCGTTTATAAGCTTGAAAAGATAGCCATCGGCTCTGCTTACGCCGACAATTCACCCATCAAAACGGTAGTGAAAGACGATAAGATTACTATCTCCGACGCCCAACTTCGTTTTGTTTTCAACAAGAAAAAAGGCATAGTAGAGAGCTACAAGATATACGATCAGGAGTTAGCTCACGACGGTTTCGGCCTTCAACCCAACTTTTGGCGCGCGCCAAACGACAACGATTACGGCAACGGACAGCCCACTCGAGGCCAAATATGGAAAGAAGCCAGCCGCCAATTCAAGGTTTCCACGGCGCAAGTAACCAAGACCAAGAACGCCACAGTGCTGCATGTAGTCTATGACTTGCCCGCCGGCAACCGCTACTTGGTAGACTATACCTTCACGGGTTACGGCATGGTGAAGGTCGACATCACCTTTACGCCCGCCAAAGAGGGCACCGCCGAGCTGCCGAGAGTGGGCATGCGCATGCGTTTCCCGGCCGAATTCGGCAACATAAATTACTTAGGCAGAGGCCCGGAGGAGAACTATGGCGACCGCAATCATGGCACTTTCCTCGATATTTACAAGACAACGGCCGCCCAAATGTACTATCCCTACGTGCGACCGCAGGAAAACGGCCACCATACAGATACACAATGGATCGAGATTCTCAATAAAGAAGGCCGCGGATTGCAGCTCCAAGCCGACAGCTTAATGGAGTTCAACGCCCTCAGAAACAGCATAGAAGACTTTGATAGTGAAGAAGCTACGGCCCATCCGTACCAATGGAACAACTTTAGTGATGAGCAAATAGCCAATCACGACGAGGCTAAGGCCAAGAACAGGCTGCGCCGTCAGCACCACATAGATGACGTTCAACCTCGCAATTTCATAGAATTGTGCCTCGATTGGCGCATGCAGGGCGTGGGAGGATACGATAGTTGGGGCTCATGGCCTGACAAACCATTCCTCATTCCGGCCAACCGACAGTATCACTGGTCGTTTACCATCGCGCCACAATCCTACGCCGTAGAGAAAGTTGTGGAGGTTGAATAACCCCAAACATGCCTTATTTCGGCATGACAACCCCATTATTATCACACTGCAGCATGCCGACAAGCCGGTCTGCATGCTGCTTTCTTTTCCTAAAAAACAAACATTCTACCTATTCAAATGAACAAGTTAACATTGCTAACGGCCGCGCTTTGCCTTGTATTATCGGCTAACGCTGCCAAGAAAAAGCCACTACCCTACCAAGACAAAAGGCTTTCGGTAGAGCAACGGGTCAGCGATTTGCTCTCACGGATGACCCTTGAGGAGAAAGTAGGCCAGCTCCGATGTACCTTGGCATGGAACTATTACGACCTGAAGGGCAAAAGCGTGGTGCCCGGTGAGCAGTTTAAGAAAGATATAAAAGAAGGAAACATCGGCATGTTGTGGGCCACTTACCGTGCCGATCCATGGACTCGGAAGTCGCTCGATAACGGATTGACGCCCGAAATGGCCGCCAAATGCGGCAATGCGCTGCAGAAGTACGTGATGGAAAATACCCGATTGGGTATTCCACTCTTCCTTGCGGAGGAGGCACCCCACGGCCACATGGCCATCGGAACTACCGTTTTCCCCACCGGTTTGGGCATGGCGGCCACGTGGAATCCTGAATTGATAGAACAAGTAGGCCGTATCATCGCCAAAGAAGTGCGCCTTCAAGGTGGTCATATCAGCTATGGACCGGTGTTAGACGTGAGCCGTGACCCACGATGGAGCCGCGTTGAGGAGTCGTTTGGCGAAGATCCCACCCTCACAGCTTACATGGGAGCGGCCATGGTCAAAGGTTTGGGCGGCGGAAAGCTCCACAATCCCTTCGCCACACTGGCCACTTTGAAGCATTTTATAGGCTATGGCACCACCGAGGGCGGCCAAAACGGAAACCCAACGTTCCTCGGTATGCGTGAGATTCATGAGAGTTTCCTGCCTCCTTTCAAGCGAGCCATCGACGCCGGTGCCCTTTCCGTGATGACATCGTACAACTCTCTCGACGGTATTCCCAGCACTGCGAACAGTTATTTTCTAACCGACGTGCTGCAAAAAGGCTGGAATTTCCGTGGATTTGTCGTTTCCGACCTTTATAGTATCGACGGAATATGGCAAACTCATCACGTTGCGGCCACGCGCGACGAGGCAGGTATCATGGCCCTTAACGCAGGAGTAGACGCCGATTTGGGCGCACTGGCCTATGAACACTTGGCCGACGCCGTAAGAAAAGGCCAACTGAGCGAGGACAAAATCAACGCTGCCTGCGCCCGAATACTGCGCATGAAGTTTGAAATGGGACTGTTTGACAATCCTTACGTCGACCCCAAGGCCGCCCGAGAGGTACGCAACGCCGACGCCATAGCTACCGCCCGAGAAGCCGCCCGCCAGCTCGTGACGCTCCTAAAGAACAAAAACAACACGCTGCCGTTGGCCAAAGACATGAAGGTAGCGGTCATAGGACCCAATGCCGACAACGTTTATAAC
Source organism: Prevotella sp. (assembly GCF_036570325.1). GTDB lineage: Bacteria > Bacteroidota > Bacteroidia > Bacteroidales > Bacteroidaceae > Prevotella. The sequence continues at coordinate 1,925 of NZ_DATCYK010000074.1, read as the reverse complement.
CTCTTAGGCGACTACACCGCACCGCAGGAGCGCAGCAACGTGAAGACCATTCTCGACGGCGTAAAGACCAAACTGCCCGCCGCCAACATAGAATACGTGAAGGGTTGCGCCGTAAGAGATACCAACCAAGCCGACATAGCAGCCGCCGTGGCCGCAGCAAAGCGGGCCGACGCTGTGATAGTGGCCGTGGGTGGCAGTTCGGCTCGTGACTTCAAGACGAGCTATAAGGAAACGGGCGCCGCCGTAAGCGACAGCAAGAGCCTGAGCGATATGGACTGTGGAGAAGGTTTCGACCGTGCCACGCTTACCCTACTGGGCCGCCAGCAAGAGCTGTTAGAGGCCCTTCGACAAACCGGAAAGCCATTAATCGTAGTCTATATCGAAGGAAGACCGCTCGAAAAGACATGGGCCGACGAGCATGCCGACGCCCTTTTGACGGCCTATTACCCCGGACAAGAGGGTGGACAGGCCATTGCCGACGTTATATTTGGCGACTATAACCCCGCAGGACGCCTGCCCGTGAGCGTAGCCCGCCACATAGGACAACTGCCGGTGTACTATAACAAGAAGGCGCCCGCGGCCCACGACTACGTGGAAATGAGCGCCCGACCGCTTTACAGCTTTGGTTACGGACTGAGCTATACTACCTTTGACTACGCCAATCTAAGCGTAGAGCGAAAGGATAGGACCACTTTCAACGTGAGTCTCGACGTAACCAACACGGGAACGCGCGACGGTGAGGAGGTAGCCCAGCTCTATCTGCACGACGAACTGGCCTCCACCACCCAACCGCTCATGCAACTCAAGCATTTTAAACGGGTCATGATAAAGCGTGGCGAAACCCAAAGAATCAGCTTTACGCTCACGGCTGACGACCTGAGCATTGTAGACCAACAGCTCAAACGGGTGGTAGAGCCCGGCGACTTCACGCTCATGATAGGCTCGGCGTCGGACAATATCAAGCTCAAAACCACGATTACCGTCGACCGATAACCTACAAACATAAAAACATCATGCGCCAATGACATTCTCATTGGCGCACGATGTTTTTTCGATTATCAAAGCCTAAAAATAGCGTTACAACGCAGCGATAACTCCATGCCTAAGTTCTCATTTCACCGCTTTCTTGCATTCCCCTTCTTAACGCCGTACAACGACTTTGCGGAAGCGGCCTTTTGACCCGCCCAAAGCAGTGCTTTGACAACACGAAAGCGGCCTTTTCATCAGGTGAAAAGGCCGCTTTCGTTTTCTTGTTCGTATAGAAATTTTTTCCTATTCGTATAAAAATATTTTCCTATCCGTATAAAATGACTTTACGGTTCTTATCAAATGATTTTACCGCAGTGAAAAAATCGTTTTCTTGTTCATATAAAATCATTTTCTTATCCGCACAAAACCGTTATCTTGCTTTGGCAAAACGGTGGTTTTATTTCTTATCGTGCTTCTTCCAATACTTGGCACCGCGCTCTTTCAGTTTGGCCGTGAAGGCAGCGGCTTCCTGCTCAACCTTGGCTTCTTCCTCGGCCGAGGCGAAGGCGTGGGCATAACCCTTCTGCTCCTTCCACTGGCCACGGGTGAAGTCGGGCACGGCCACCGGCATGTTGCCATGGTCCATTGACAGACTTCCAAGCTCGGCCAAACAACACCATTCGGCCATGTCGTACACGTCCATATCCAAGGGCAAACCGTGTTGCAGGCAGTAAACCAAGCGGCTATCCATGATGAAATCCATGCCACCATGGCCGCCCACCTGCTTGGCTTTGGCCTCATAGATGGTCACGAGTGGGCTTTCGTACTTGGCCTCGAGGGCCTTGCGGTCGGCCGCTTTCATGTAGCTGTGGCCCGAAAGGTCGTCGGCTGACGGCGTAACGCCGGCTTTCTTCATGTCGTCGCCCGACAAAGCGTAGCCCGAAGTGGGATATTTG
>NZ_DATCYK010000073.1:0-2149 GCF_036570325.1 Prevotella sp. | reverse complement strand
AGACAACTAGGATGTTGGCTTAGAAGCAGCCACTCATTTAAAGAGTGCGTAATAGCTCACTAGTCGAGAGATCCTGCGCCGAAGATGTAACGGGGCTCAAACTTACCACCGAAGCTATGGATGTGTACTTTGTACACGTGGTAGAGGAGCTTTCTGTACAGGTTGAAGTCATACCGTAAGGAGTGGTGGACAGTACAGAAGTGAGAATGCTGGCATAAGTAGCGAAAAACAAGTGAGAATCTTGTTGACCGAATATCTAAGGTTTCCTGGGGAAGGCTCGTCCTCCCAGGGTTAGTCGGGACCTAAGCCGAGGCCGAAAGGCGTAGGTGATGGACAACTGGTTGATATTCCAGTACCACCATAATGCGTTTGACAAATGGGATGACGCAGGAGGATAGGATGTGCGCACTATTGGATGTGCGTCTAAGCACTTAGGGTGTTAAGTAGGCAAATCCGCTTAACATTAAGCCTGAGGTGTGATGGGGAGCCTATTTTGGCGAAGTATCTGATTCCACGCTGCCAAGAAAAGTCTCTATGGAGCAAAGTGGTGCCCGTACCGCAAACCGACACAGGTAGATGAGGAGAGAATCCTAAGGTCGTCGGAAGAATTATTGCTAAGGAACTCGGCAAATTGACCCCGTAACTTAGGGAGAAGGGGTGCCTACGAGAGTAGGCCGCAGTGAATAGGCTCAAGCAACTGTTTATCAAAAACACAGGTCTCTGCTAAAGCGTAAGCTGATGTATAGGGGCTGACGCCTGCCCGGTGCTGGAAGGTTAAGGGGAATAGTTAGCGCAAGCGAAGCTATGAACTTAAGCCCCAGTAAACGGCGGCCGTAACTATAACGGTCCTAAGGTAGCGAAATTCCTTGTCGGGTAAGTTCCGACCCGCACGAATGGCGTAATGATTTGAGCACTGTCTCGGCAATAAATCCGGTGAAATTGTAGTGCAAGTGAAGATGCTTGCTACCCGCGGTTGGACGGAAAGACCCCGTAGAGCTTTACTGTAGCTTAGCATTGAATTTCGGTATTGTCTGTACAGGATAGGTGGGAGACTTAGAAGCGAGGGCGTCAGCTTTCGTGGAGTCGTCCTTGGGATACCACCCTGACAGTACTGGAATTCTAACTGGAGGCCATGAATCTGGTCACAGGACATTGCTAGGTGGGCAGTTTGACTGGGGCGGTCGCCTCCTAAAAGGTAACGGAGGCGCCCAAAGGTTCCCTCAGCGCGGTCGGAAATCGCGCGTAGAGTGCAAAGGCAGAAGGGAGCCTGACTGCGACACATACAGGTGGAGCAGGGACGAAAGTCGGGCTTAGTGATCCGGTGGTTCTGTATGGAAGGGCCATCGCTCAACGGATAAAAGCTACCTCGGGGATAACAGGCTGATCTCCCCCAAGAGTCCACATCGACGGGGAGGTTTGGCACCTCGATGTCGGCTCGTCGCATCCTGGGGCTGTAGTCGGTCCCAAGGGTTGGGCTGTTCGCCCATTAAAGCGGCACGCGAGCTGGGTTCAGAACGTCGTGAGACAGTTCGGTCCCTATCCGCCGTGGGCGTAGGAAATTTGAGAGGAGCTGTCCTTAGTACGAGAGGACCGGGATGGACCAACCTCTGGTGCACCAGTTGTTCCGCCAGGAGCACAGCTGGGTAGCTATGTTGGGAAGGGATAAACGCTGAAAGCATCTAAGCGTGAAGCCCACCTCAAGATTAGATTTCCCATAGCGTAAGCTAGTAAGACCCCTGAAAGACTATCAGGTTGATAGGTTGGAGGTGTAAGTACAGTAATGTATTCAGCTGACCAATACTAATAGGTCGAGGGCTTGATCAAATATTTATTATCACTGTGCAATTTTGAAAGAACAAATCTGGTGATTATGGCTTGAAGGTAACACCCGTTCCCATACCGAACACGATGGTTAAGCTTCAAAGCGCCGATGGTACTGCACTGGAGACGGTGTGGAAGAGTAGGTCGTCGCCAGGTAAGTTAAAGCACTAAGCAAATGGCTTAGTGCTTTTTTATTGTATAAAGAAAACCACCTGCTATGCAGGTGTGTTCAGAAAAGCTTTTAGCGATGAGTATGACAAAAAAGACCTCCTTTTGATACAATAGAAAAGGTTTCGTCAGCCAATCTAAAGAACAAAAGGAGGTCATC
>NZ_DATCYK010000072.1:0-9456 GCF_036570325.1 Prevotella sp. | reverse complement strand
AACCCCCAGTTTCCGCCCAGCGGCGTTACCCTTTTGCCGTTGACATAGAGCTTTGTCTCGGTGTCGATGTCGCGATAGCTCATTTGGCGAATGCCCGTCTTATAATCTAATTGGTCAACGGTTTGGCCGTTGTCAGGGTCGGTCAGGGTGAAACCTGCGTCGTAACGATAGGGCTCGCCGTAGCCGTTGGGCCACCAAAGGCGCATGCGTTGCAGGCTGAGTTGCGGATAGTCGGCCGGGCTGAAGGCCACTTCCTGCTGTGACAGCGGGCTTAGCGTAATCTCTTTTTGGAATTGTAGGTGGCCTATGCGGCCCTTGAGGAGAAGCCGTCGGGCCACTGTGTCGTTATTGCGCACCATGACCCGCGGCGTCATCGTGGCCAAAGTATCGGGCAGGTTCAGCTCCGTGGTCACCAGCGGGTCGGAAAGACTGACGCCACCATCGGTCGACAAGTAGACGTCGTTCCATATTCCGACTTCCCGACCGGGCGTGCTCGTTATCCAATCCCAACCTATGGAGGCGTGGAACGTGGGGTTGTCGGCCCCCAAGGCGCCGCCGTTGAGGTCGGTGCTCTCTTGGTTTTTCACTTTCACGGCACCGAAATGGGCGTTCTTGATGACCTTTACCTCGAGCAGATTCTCGCCCTTCAGGGCCAGCGCCGTTATGTCGAAGCGGCCCCGGATGAACGCTCCGTCAATGCGACCGAGCAGCTTATGGTTGAGATAAACCTCGGCTTTCCAATTGATTCCGTCGAAATTGAGATAGGTGTGGCGGCCCTTCGGGGCGGGCTGATGGTTGAAACGGGCCCGATATAGGAAGTCGGATTGGAAATAACTCTCCGAAATCTGTCGCATGTTATCGGCCACGCGGTTGTCGGGAATGGCGCCTATGTTGGCATAACTCGTGAGGACCGTACCCGGCACGGTGGCCGTTATCCATTGCTCATCGCCCTCGCGACGCAGTTGCCAGTCGGTGATGGGGCCATGGTTTTGGGCCTCGGCCACGAGTCCTCCCCGTCCCCAGACCTCCATTTCGCTCAAAACGAAAAGACCGCTCGGGTCGGCTTGTTCCATCAGCAGGCGCACGTAGCGGGCCTTGCCCGTGCAGTTGACGCGCTCGTCGAGGGCCTTCGTGGCGCCGAGGGTGGCCTTGTCGGTCCAGCGTCGGGCGTCGTCCGAAAATTGGATACGGGCCTTGCGAGCCTTGTGGAGCCAATGGAGGCGCAGGTGGGAAATGGCAACGTCGGTGCCGAGGTCGACATAGAGCCACGCCGGTTGGCCGCTTTTGGACTGTGGAACGGCGAAAGCGCTCGTGAAATGGGCCGAGGGCAACCAGTCGTCATTGAGCTCATAAATGCGCCAATAGGCACAACCGGGCATGTCTAACTCCAATCTGACATGGCTGTAGCGGCCCTTTCGGCTGATGGGAATGGTGGTCTCGACGAGCCGCATGGGCAGGCGGATGGCCGCCTCACGCTTATTGGGGTCGGAACTCACGAGCTGTCGGGCGGCACGGCCGGGCAGGTCGCTGCCTTGGAGCCGGCCTATCTGCTGCCATCGGCGACCGTCCTTGGAGCCCATCACCCTGATGGTGTAGCCTCGGGTGGCGTCGTCGGGGCGGTAAACGGCCTCGGCCATGAGGCGCAGCGTGTCGATATTGACCTCCATGCCGGCCCAGTCGAATTGCAGGAAGGTCCGCGCTCCGGTGAGCGTGGTGTGGGAATGGATGTTGCCGTCGAGCGTTTTCTCCTTGTCACGGAGCGATAGCGGGCCGTCGGGCGTGGTGACGGTAAGGCGTGCCGGCTCGTTGTGGGCGATGATACCGTCGGTGGCCAACTGGGCCGTAAGGTTGTAATCTACTGACGCCGAGGCGTAGGCGGCCCTATGGAGGGCCACGTTGCGGAGCGTGTTGTCTTTCTTCAGAATGGGTCCCCGATAGTCGGCGGCCTTGCCGGGATATTGTCCTATGCCACGGGTAAATTGTGCTTGTGCCATCATTGTCGGGCTAAAGAGCGTCGTCCCCGCGATGGCGGCGACACATTTCAACACAGATACCCGTCTCGTAAAAGACGGGTATCGTTTTGTCATCATAGTTTTCACGAATCTGTTTGTTTTTAGTATCATAGTCATACGGTGATAACGATTTTGCGAAAGGTGGCCTCCGGCCTTGTCAAAGGCCCTCTTCGATATGACGAAAGGGCTGCTTCGGCAGGGTGGGAAGGCTGCTTCGGGAAAGTCGCTCGGGCCCGTCGGACGAATGGTGGCGGGCGGGCCGTGGGGCAGCTATTCGACGGTCATGCCGGAGGGCATGGCATACATCGGCGGCAAGTCTTTGCAGAAGAGCGTTTGCGGACTGTCGTAGAGGCGCACGAAATCGGCCTGCGAGGGGTGGCCGGGGTAGACGGAGAAGAAGTGTTTGTCGGTTTCGTCGCCGTTGACGAACTTATTTCGCCATGTGACAATCATGCTCACCTTGCGTCCTTCGGCCGGAGCGAGAAGCTGGCGGGTCCAATATTTGGCGTCGGTAAAGGCCTCGACGCCCGTCTCGGTGACGCCGCAGGGCTTGTGCTTCTTGGCCCCCACGCTCTGTAGCATGCGCAGGTTGACTGATAGCGTGGCCGCCACGCCACCGTTGTAGCAGTCCATGCCGATGAAATCCACGTAGTCATCGCCCGGCCATCGATAGAGAAAATCGTTCTCGGTCTTGGGCGAGTCCATCTGCGGAGACAAGGCATAGATGAACTGATGGACGCCGGCACGGCGCAGGTAGTCGACGGTATAGCGCCAAAGGCTGATGAATTCCTGCTCCGTCGTGCATTGGTTGCCCCACCACGACCAGCTTTGGGTGTGCTCATGGAAGGGGCGGAAGATGATGGGAATGGGCTGTCCCTTGTCGTCTTTCAGCCCGCCGACGAAGCTAACGAGCTTGTCGAGCCAGCCGTTGAACTTCTTTTGCGTGGCGCTTCCGGCCTTCAGAATCTCCTTGGCCACCTCGTTGCTCTTGTTATCCCACGCGTCTCCACCGGTGAGAGGGTTGTTGAGATGGGCACAAGCGAGGATGACCATGCCCCGTTGGCGGGCTTCCGTGATGCAGCGACGGCGCACCTCGTTCACCGCCTTTTGGCTTTCGGCCCGGTCGTCCATGACCTCGGCCAAGTCGACACCGTACACGCCGGGGTAGTCGCCGCACACTTCTTTGGTGTCGGAGCGGCCTTGTTCGTACTGCCAATAGCGCCCGTAGGTGAGGTCATCGTGGTGACCGAAGATGAAACCGGTCTGTTGTACCTGCCACAGATTGGCGTAAAGCGCCCGTGTCTCGGCCGTGGCGTTCTTGTCGACGATGGTGAGTTGCTTCACGTCGGCCGAGGGAATCTCGATGGTAGAGGGCTTCGGGGCCGGCAGTTCCACGTCGTTGCACGATAGGGTGAGCAGGGCTGTCAGTGCGATAACGCAGAAATTCTTGATTTGATATGTATAAGTGATCATTTTTTTTAGGATTAATGGGTTGATGGATGGCGCGCTGTGGCGTTGTTCTTATTTGATGAAGCCCTCCTCGCCGTAGAGTATCAAGGACTCGCCGGGCATGTCTATGGTCTGCCCCGCGGGCAAATCGAGGGTTTGGTGCTCGGCGTTGGGCAGGAGGATATGCTCGTCCGACAGTTTCAAACGGCCCTCGGCATAGTCGTAGCGTCGGCAGTCGGATAGCTTGGCGTTGCCTTTGAGCGTTACTTTCTGTGGGCGTTTCGACACGTTGAGCACGGCTATCATGCGCCGTCCCTCGTGCTCCACGGCGATGGCTTTCACGCCGGGATGGCCGCTGACGGCCGTTCTCATCACCCGGCAGCCGGCCGGCATGTACCTTGTCAGCAGGCTCCAAGCGTAAAACCACGGGCGGATGGTTTCTTGGTCGGCCCCGAAGCGCTCGTCGCCAAAGATGTTCCAAAAGCCCCACATCTTGAGCTTATCGGGTCGTTCGGCGCTGTGCATGGCGTCATCGAGCATCCATGCCACGCAACCTGAGTAGCCCTCGTTGGCCGTTTGTATGAGAACGTCGGCCATGTCGGTGCCATACATGTAGTCGAAGATGAACATTTGGCTGTCATCCATGGAGGCATGAGGGCGTGCGGCGGCCCTTCTGAGGTTTTCTTGCTGGTAAAGTGAGTCGACGGGTTCGACGAACTTCAGTCCCACTTCGCCCATGACAATCTTGTGACCCTGCGGAACGGCGTCCTTATAGGCCCTGATGATGTGGCTGTATTGGCCGCTGTTGACCGTTACTTTTGAGGGGTAGGTGTGGATGTCGTACAGCTCTATGTCGATGTCTTGGGCTGCCTTGCGTTGCCAACCTACCTCGGCGGGCGTCCAAATGGCGAGATCGGCGCCGGTGAGCTTCACTTTTTTGAGCATGCCGTTGCGCTTCATGCGGTGGTAGAAACAAAGTGTGAGGTCGCGCCAAAGGTCATAGTTGCCCTCCGTTGTCGACCAATAGCCGTTGGGTTCGTTCACCATATTATAATATTTGATGCACGAATAGCCTTTCTCTTTCACCAACCAAGTTACATAGTCGGCCGCCATTTCCACCTTCTTTCGGTCGAACGACCGGTTCTTGGCATTGGCCAGACCCCATCCCCAGTCGCCAAAGATGACGCTGACGCCGTGCTGTTGGCAGTAGTCGAGTATGTGTCTTACCTGCTCGAAGTTGCCCATGGGGTTGAGTTTTCCGTCCTTCATGAGGGTGGCCGTGTTGTGGACGACGCGCATGAGCTGCGGTCGCATGAAGTCGAGGCGGCGGTATATCTTCTGCCATTCGGCCTCCGGGAAGTCCATGAGGCCCTCTCCGTAGTCGAGCTGGTAGGGATCCCATTGGGTGCCATTGCCGATATAACCGGCATTGACGCATGTGTTGAAATCGTAGTCTACGGTGGTCTGTGCGCCGGCTTGCCAGCTCCAGAGCCACATCATGACCATAAGAATGTGCTTCATCATATCTTTCTATAATGTAGTGAAGGGGCGGTTTATTTCTTCTTTGTAACGGAAATCCAGTACAGACGGGGCTTCTTGGCGAACTTGTCGTAGTCGCTGTAGATGTTGGTCCAGTCGTCCTTGCCGTTCAAAGCGAATTGGAAAGCGTTGTTTTCCACGTTGAACGACTTGCCGTTGCCGCAGCTTACCTCGCCCGAACCGATGAAAGAACCCGTCGTTTGTCGGCCATCCTTGGCGGTGAAGGTGATGGTTCCCTTGGTGTAATCGCGCTCCCAAGTGCTCTCGCCCTCGGGAATTTGGCGGTAAAAGTGCTTCAGGTCGATGTCGTCCTTGCCCTCCTTGTTCATCGAGCCTTGGAATATGAAGTCGGCAAAGGTCTTGTCCGCTCCGGCCTCATTGACGCATCGGCCCGTGGGATTGCCCGCCGCCGTTACGCCGTCGAGGGTGAAGGTGAGGGTGTTGTCGGTTTCCTTGGCAGGCCCGGTAGCGTCTTTCCAGCACCAAGGTTTGTCCGTCAGCTTCATTACTGCGCCACCGCCATACTCGGGACCGGTGCCTCCGTAGATGGTAAGGGCGTTGATGGTCCAACTGCCGACCAGCTCTTCGAGGAAAGACTTGGCCTTGATGGTGTATGTGCGGGTCTCTCCGAGGGTGGAAGTAACGGTGAACGAGGCCTTGCCCGTGCTGAAATCGAGGTGGTCTCCTGCCTTTATGGACGCCCGGGCTTGGTAAGACAGTTCCAAATTGGTGAGCTTCACGTCAGCCATACTGGGCTGCGCGCCCACGTTGATGGATAGTTCTATGTCGCCGGTGGTGGCGTCGAGGTTGTCGATGGTGGCGTTTCCAATCTGGTTTTCAAACGCTATGTTGAGGACAGAGCGCTCATGATTCCAGCCTCCGTCGTTGATTTCGTCCTGCTGATCCTTGACGCAGGCCTGCAACAAGCAGGCAGTTGCCAGCAGCAACGCGTATTTCATGATGGTTTTCATAATGCAAAGTGTGTAATTGAAAAGGATGTTATCTGAGGCTGCCGTTGAGGTTTATCTCGGCTTGTGGTATGGGGTAGAAGGTCGTTTGGTCCTCTCCCAAGCTCTGGGCCTCGGGTATTGACTGTATACGATTGGTGCGACGGAGGTCGTACATGTAGTCTCCCTCGAAGGCCATCTCGAATTTTCGCTCGTTGAGCACGGCTTTCCTGAAGTCGGCCTTACTAAGGTTGGGCGCCAAGTTGCCCAGTCCTGCCCGCCTGCGAATGAAGTTCACGAGCTCATAGGCCTTGGCTGTGGGACCCACGGCCTCGGCATAGATGAGCGCCACATCTGAATAACGAAGGAGGAAAGGCCGTGTGCTGGTCTTGTCGCCATCGAATTTCGGGTCGATATATTTACGGCAGAAGGGGTAAAGAAGCTTGCCGGGATACGCTACATTGACTGTTCCGTCGGCACGATACACCTTGTCTACGATGAGCTCCGTCTTGCGTTTATCGGCCGGGTCATAGCTGTTGAAGAACACGGAGGTCGTCTGATACTCGCCCCAACCGTCGTGTGAGGGAATGAAAGTGGCGCTGCTGCCTTGTTTCAGATAAATGGTGGCGCCGTCGACGTAGGGAATGAACATCTTTGAAATCTTGGAATATTGGCCTTCACTCACGCCACTGCGGTCCATGGACATGAGGAATATGTGCTCAGGTCCTGCGGGTTTATCGACGTCATAGATGTCAAGAAGGTTGTCGGAGAAGCCATAGGTGGTTTGTTTTTCTACCACTTCACCGGCGAAATAGGCCGCGCTATCGTACATAAGCTCCACTTCGCGCTTCATGTCGCGGTAAAGTTTCACGCCACTTTCCTTGGCCGAGGCCACGTAGAGATAAGCTTTGGCGGCCAGCGACTGTGCTGCCACCCGGTCGGTGCGGCCCAATTGTGGCTTGGGATAGACCTGCAGGAGGTCGGAAGCCTTGCGGCAATCGCCCAAGATGAGGTCGTACACCTCGTCGAGCGACCCGGCCAGCGGCGCCGAAGTCTCATTGAGCTCGTCCACCATGGTAGTGTGCATGGGCACAAGGCCGAAGTTTCGCACGAGGTTAAAGTAGTTCCAAGCTCTCAGGAAGTAGGCCTCGCCGAGAATCTGATTGCGCTTTTGCTCGTTGAAAGTGGCGTTCTCAACGTTTTGAATGACACCGTTGGCCCGGTTGATACCGATAAAGGCGTACTTAAAGTAGTTCTCCAGCGTGGTGTTTGTCTTGAAGTTATCCACTTTCCAATTGTTAATGTCTTGGTTCTCGGCCGTGGCGTCGCTCTTGGTCGTGAGCTCCTCGGTGGGCATGTCGCCCAAGAAGAACACCGAACGCGAGTATTCCAAGTAGGTAAGGTCGCCGTAGGCGTACATCAGAGCGGCCTCGGCGTCGGCCTCAGTCTTGTAAAAATTGTTCTCAGAGTAGAATCCGTAAGGTTCTTCCTTGAGGCTGCAGGCGGTCAGCAGGGCCGCGCCGGCAAGCAGTGAGATTATTTTTGAAGTTTTCATATTGGTTCGGTTTTAGAAGGTTAAGTCAAATCCTATGGTCCATTTGCGCAGCCTCGGGTAGCCACCGCTGTAGATTCCGTTGAGTCCCACTTCGGGATCGTAGCCCTTGAAGTGGCTGAACGTGTAAAGATTGGATACGCCGGCATAGAGGTGGAGCCTATCGACGAAGCTCTTCTTGAAGTCGAACGTGTAACCCAACGTTACGTTCTGGACGCGCAGGAATGAGCCGTCCTCTATCCACCAGTCGGAAATCTTGGTCTGACGGCCGTCCCTCAGGCTGGGATAAGCGTTGGTAGGATTGTCTCGGGTCCAGCGAAAGGGCTGGTTGGAGGGCTGTCCGAAGCGCTGCGTATTGAGCACGTCATTGCCGAATACGCCGTTGAGGAAGAGGTTGAGGGTCCATTTTTTCCACCCTATATTAAGGTTGAGACTGGCCGTGAAGTCGGGATTGGGGTCGCCGATGACACACTTGTCGGCCGTGGTGATGGAGCCTGAGCCGTCGAGGTCCATGTAATTGAACTCGCCGGGTTGGGCATAGTCGCCCGTCAGACCTGCGTCGATACCTTGGTTCATGGTCTGAATGATACCGTCGACACGGTAACCGTAGAACACGTTGATGGGCTGTCCGATGGCCAGAATGTTGGTATAGTCGCGGTATTGTTCGAGACTGTTGCCCGAATATTCGAAGAGCATGCCGGTCAGAGGGTCGGTCACGAGGCCCGACTCGACGCGGTTGCCGAGGTCTTTCACCTTGTTGCGGTTGAGCGAGAAGATGAAAGTAGAGGCCAAATGCCAGTCTTTGGTGTCGAGAATGTTGGCATCCGCGGTCAGCTCAAAGCCTCTGTTCTGAATCTTTCCGTCGTTAACCCACATCTTATCGTAGCTTGATGAGAGGGCAAGATTGCGTTGTCGGAGCAGGTCGGTGGTCTGTTTGTCGTATAAATCGAGCGAAATGCGCAGTCGGCGGTTGAAAAATGCCATGTCGATACCGAAGTCTGTCTGTGCCGTCGTTTCCCATTTGAGGTCGGGATTGGGTATTCCGCTCCACACACGGTATATCCATCCGGGGCCCGTCCAGCCCGAAACGTAGCCCGGACCGATGGTCGTGGCCCAATTGCCGTTGTTGAAATATTTGTCGGTACCGTAGCGGCTGAGCGTCTGATAGGGGCTTATGCCTTGGTTACCGCTGATTCCGTAGCTGAGACGGAACTTGAGTTCATCGAACACTTTGAGGCTTTTGATGAACGATTCCTCATGAGCTTTCCAACTGATGGCCCCTGATGGGAAGAAAGCCCACTTGTTGTTGTCGCCGAACTTTGAGCTTCCGTCGGTACGGGCGGTGAAAGTAAAGAGGTAACGGTTGGCGTACGTGTAGTTCAGACGGAGCATTCCGGAGAGCATGGTGCTCGTGGAATAGCCGTTGCTGACGTTGTATTTCTCGGGCGAACCGGCGCTCAGGTTCTCATTGCGCAGCGCTTCGTTGACGAAATCGCGGCCCACGAGATTGGACGAACGGCTGTTGCCATACTCCCAAGAGAAGCCGGCCATGGCGCCGAAGTCGTGAAGTCCGACGGTCTTCGTGAAGTTTGCGAAGGTATCCCACACGAGGTTGTTGCCTTCCCAATTGCTTATCTCGCCCTGACCGTTGTTCATCGTACCCACCTCGGTGTAGATTTTGGGTTGGTAAATGTCGCCCGTGGACTTGCCAAACTTGTAGTTTGCCTGCGAGGTGAGGCGCAGTGAGGGCAATACCTGCCACTCCAAGGCCAGCGAGGTGATGACGTCGAGGGTCTTCGACTTGTTGAGTCGGTTGTCGGAGAGGGCCAAGGGATGGCCGTAGTCCTGCGCGTTGGTGAGATAGTAGGTGCCGTCCTCGTTGTAGACGGGGTAGATGGGGTTGCGCCAATAGGCCAGTCCGCCGTTGTTGTTGCGCCATCCGGCCGAGAGGATATTG
>NZ_DATCYK010000071.1:0-8526 GCF_036570325.1 Prevotella sp. | reverse complement strand
TTTACTCTTTTACCTTTTTACTTTTCCCTTTCCCTTTTTACCCTTTTACTTTTATGCTTTTGTATTTTTTACTTTTTTACCCTTTTACTCTTTTACCTTTTTACTTTTCCCTTTCCCTTTTTACCCTTTTACTTTTTTACTCTTTTACTTTTAAAACTTTATCGTGTAGCTGAACGACGGTATGATGGGTATGTACCCACGGGCTTTGGTCTTGATACGGCCCGTTTGCTCATTGTACTTCACGTCGACCCACAGCGTATTGAAATGGCAGTAAGCGTTGTAAAGGCTCCAGTTCCAAATGCGCTCATGGCCCCGTTTGGTGACATGATGAATGTCGACGCCCAAGTCTAAACGGTGATAGGCGGGCAGAATGACGTTGTTAGGGCGCTCATAAACAAAGGCCTGCCGGCGTCCTTCGCCCAAATCGGGCATTTCGGCATACTGCGTCGGGGTGGTCATGCGGTTGCCCGTGTGGTACACCCAGCCCGCGTAGGCATACGTACCCTTTGAGAATCGGTAGCGAACAGTGACGTTCAGCTTGTGCCGATTGTCGAACTTATCGTAATACCAATGGGGAAAGAAGTCCTTAAAGTAGCGTTGGTTCCACGAAAGCGTGTAAGAGCCATCCACCGACAGGCGGCTTCCTTGGTAGTGAACGTCGGCCTCCATGCCGTAGAAGCGGCCGCGGCCCTCCATCACTTGGGTGTCCCAACTGTCCGCGGGCGGCTCTAATCCCAACCAGTTGGCGTACTGCAAGAGGTGATTGGACTGCTTGTAATAGCCCTCAAGGGACAAAAGCCAATGGCGACCGGGCTGATAGTAGGCACCCAAAGCCCACTGACGACTGTGCATGGGTTGGAGCTTTCGGGTGGTGGCAACCCAATAATCGGTGGGCAAATCGATGTAAGAATTAGATATTTTGTGAACAAACTGCGTCATCTCGGTGTAGCTGGCCTTAAACGACAGACGACGGTTGGCCTGATACTTCAGCGCCACACGGGGATTGGGCGTGAAGAAACGCTTGCCTTCCACATTGAATAACGAGAGGTTCACGCCGAAGTTCAGGCTCCAATGATCATTCAGAGTCCACTCATCTTCGGCATAAGCGTTGAGCTCCAAGCTGGTATGATGGTTGGCGCCCGACTGCCGCAGGGTGTCGCCCTTGGCGTCGTTGGTATGGAAAGACATCATCATGAAAGTTTGCGGACGAAACCAATGATACGTCAGGTCGTGGCCAAAACGCAGGTGATGGCTGGGCACGGGGCGGTAGTCGAAGGCCATGCGATAGCCCAAGTCGTTGATGGTGGAGAGATAGCCGTGCTCCGAATGGGAGGCGGTAGACGTGCGCTCGCTCTTGTAAGTGTAGCTGTCGAGCGTATGGAACCGCGATTGGTTGTAGGTATAAACGCCCGTGAAGTTGGCAAAGAGCTTGGGCGAGAACACGTAGTTCCAATCTAAGGCCACGTTGAGGTTGCCCCAATTGAACTTATTTTTCAAGACATCATGGTCCGGATTCCTATCATTGCCTATCCATTCGTCCTTGGACGTGAGGTAGTCGCGGCCCCAATAGGCACTCAACGCCAAGCGCGAACGGTCGCTGAATACATGGGTTATCTTGGCGTTGAGGTCATGGAAGTTGTAATTGAGCTTGAATTTTTCCTCCTTCGCCGAGCTGTTGATAATGGCGAAGGCCGGTGTCGTGAGCAGGTCGAGCCACGAACGGCGCAGTCCTATGTTGAAACTGGTCGTGCCACGGCGTATCGGTCCCTCGAGCTGAACGCTCCCATCGAGTATGCCGATGCGGTAACTGCCGTGGTAATGCTGCATGTCGCCATCGCTGGTGCGCACGTCCATGACACTCGAAAGGCGTCCGCCATAGCGCGCGGGGAAGCCACTCTTGTAGAAATCAACGTTTTTCACCACGTCGGCGTTGAACGAAGAGAAGAGTCCCATCGTATGATTGATTTGATAAAGGGGCGTTCCGTCGAGCAAAAAGAGGTTCTCGTCGTTGTTTCCACCGTGCACATAAAGGCCGCTGGCCAGCTCTACACCCTCGGCGACGCCGCTGGTGCGCTGCACCGTTTTCACCACGTCGGGTGATGAAAGTAGCGAGAACTCGCTCTTGATGTTGCGTCGGGTGAAGGTGCGCTTGCCCGTTTGGGTATTGAGCAAAGGTGAGTTCATGTCGCCCGTCACGATAACCTCGGCCAGATTGTTCATTTCCCGCAGGCTCACATTCATGGAGTGGTTGGCTTTCAGGGTAACGCTCTCGGTCTTTTCCTGATACCCCAAGTAGGAGAATCGCAACCGGTGAGCGCCTTCGGGCAGGGTAATCGAATAGAAACCAAACTCATTCGTGGTGGTTCCCTGCCGACTTACAAGGTCGTAAACGGTGGCGTTGATGAGCGATTCGCCCGTCGCGTCCTTCACGTAACCACTCACCGTGAACCGCCGTTGACGAGGTGGCTGGGCAGGATTGGCCGCCGGTTTGGGCGCCTCTTGCCTCAAGATAATATAACGTCCCTCCTTAACCCAACTGATACCGGTATGGGCAAAGAGCGTGGAAAGCGCTTCGGAAAGCGACAGTCCCTTGAGGGACGAAACGGCGGAAGGCTTATTGAGCGCTATCGTGGAGTCGTAAACAAAGTCTACATGATAGGTAGCGCGGATCCACTCCACCTGCTGCCGCAGGGTTATCGTCGTCGGACCCGCCGCCCGCAACGTGGCCGTGGAGAGCAAGATTCCACAAAACAATAAGATAATTTTAATGCGCATGAAAGATAATAATTTTACTTCTTCTGCTCATGTAGACGAAAGGAGAGCGGTTTTCCCCCAGCGAGGGAGAGATTTAGTTGACGAGTAGACAAGTGGACGAGTTAACAAGTTGGTGGTTTAGTTGATGAGATGAGGTAGCAGCAAAGCCGCTTTCTTTGGTCAGACGGGTCGGACTTGTCAGACTGGTCCGACCCGTCAGACGCCGCCAGCAAGGCCTTCAGCCGACAAACAGCGGCTACCCTAAAAACAAAAGCTGGCAGCTATCAAAACAAAAGCTGGCAACTATCAAAACAAAAGGCGGCCAATCAGCCGCCAAGAAAGGGCTTATGGGCCGCCCAAAGAGCCTTTATAACCTGCTAAAAGAGCAGCTTTCAGCCGCCCAAAGGCCATCAATACTTCTTTGACGCCTCGGTAGCTTTCTCACGGAGAACGTCGCCCACGGTTTTCTCCGTGGTGGGCTCGTCAACCGTGTAATCCACATGCAGACCGTCAACGGCCTCTTTTATGCCCTTGGCTTTATCTTTCTCCAACCGCTCAGTATAGATTTGCTCATAATCGGGAGCCTCGGCTGTCGGTGGAACGACGTTGAGGTCAAAGATCAAATCGATTTCTCCCTTGGGCAAAACATTGCCGTAAATACGGATGGTATGCTTTACGTAACCGATATTTCCCGAGGTATCGTAGACAAAGATAAGGCGCTTGGTCTCGCCGGGAAGTATGATGAGATTGCTACCCATATTGCTGACGATACATCCACAAGAGGGTTGTATGTCGTTGACGACAAGCGGTTCCTCGCCCACATTGGTCAAATCGTAGTGCATGGTCAGCTCCTCACCCAGAAGCAACGGGCGATAATGGCGGACAGAATCGACTACCGTCACCATGGTTGGCCCTACTTTGTGCTTACAGGAGACAAAGAAAATACTCAAGAGAAGAGGTAAATATAATACTGCTAATTTAAATTTCATCTGTTATTTCAATTCTATTTCGTCACAACCGGTCGTTATCTTGCCTTGTCCCTCCATACGATTAACACGCAACTCGAAGGGCTGACCGGTCTTAATTTTCTTCAGTGGCAAAGTAAATGTTACCCGATGGAAACCCTCGGACTTCTGACCCAATGACGGATTAGGCGATTTTGCCTCGACCACCTTGCGGCCATTTTGCCATACGGATACGGAAGAAGGCTGGTAGATATGCCACGCCGAGGCATGGAGAAATGACACCTGCAACTGCCCTGAAGCCTTGCCGGCATTTAAGACAAATGTCTCTGTGGGTGCCGAAGACACGCGCCAATTGGTATGATAGTCATAAGGCGAACCCAGATAACGGTCGGTAAGCTCGGGAGCATTGGTACATGTCAGCGGCTTAGTGCTGTCAGAGATGGGCTTATGGGCTGAATAATAAGCGATATAATCGGCCAAAGAGCCGTAAGACTCTCTATAATTGACCATTTCATCGAAGAACTTATACCCCATCAAATTCTCAAGGCTGTTGGAAACAAGCTCCGCGTCGCGCTTCACAAGTGGGCTACGCTGTAACTCAAGCACCGTAAAATTAAGTGCGGTAAGCAATTTGTTGAGCTGCTTACGCTCATCGCCGTCAATCTTTTTCGAGGCTTTATCCAGCTCATTAAAGAAGCCCATGAACGACTCCGGGGCGAGACCGCTCCTCACCATATCGGCTATGCCGCCATAGAAGGGCAAGGGTTGGCCTGACTGCCGCGCGCTTTTCTCAAGCGAAGTATAATAACTGATAAGCACGGGGGCACTCTTGGGATAATTTTTCTCATAGAAAACTTTCGTCAACGGCTCCGGTTGGAAATCGGGATTGATCATCAATGACGAAATGGCATAGGTCTGCATGTCGTCAAAGCTGGCATAATCCTCGCCACTGCCATTGAATATCACGCCACGCACACCCAAACCGCGATAAAGTTGCAAGCGCTCACGGACCGCCGTAAGGAGTGGATACGGAGTAAGATAGTCGTCAAAATTACGCATGTAATCCCACACGTAGACCCGATTAACGGTCTGCTGCCAGCGTTTCACAAGTGCCCGGAAAGCCTGCTCCGAGGCTGAAGGCAGCGGGCTCGTCATGGGAAGATCCATGGCGCTGATAAGAACTCCCACATTCTTAGGCATAACTTTAGCCGGCGGTTCTTTAACCGACGCGTAAGAAGATGTAAAAAACAAATGGGAGGGAAAACGGCGGGCGAGTTTCGCGATAAGGTCGGAAACAGCAGGCACGGCCGAAGTCTCGGTATTGCCTAAAGCCTTGCAACGGTCGCACTGACACACTACAGCGTTATCATTGGGCATAATGACAAAGCGAGAGCCGCCATCCTTGGCGCCATCACCATAATCATTAAGAATAAATTGCTCAAGGCGAGTGTAAAGCTCGGGCGAGGAAAAACAATACTGATCATGGTCACGAATCGTGCCATTGAGCGCGTAAGCGTCGTCGGAGAGGTCGGTACCCAATACTTTTTTTAGGTTATGACCCCACAATCCCCAATCGAAATCTATATTTCCACTGCCCAAGATTGGCATGAGGTCGGCATTTCGATTGGATGGTGAATAAATGCTACGGTACTCAAAAGGAAAATCGCCATTGCTGTTGACGGCTATGTTGACAGACGCAGGCGGTAAATCGGCCACGTCAAAACGACTGTCGGCCTTGCCGATAGAGGATATTACCTGATAGAGCAACCACAACATTCGCTCTTGATCACGGGTACGTAATATCAATACGTCAGAGCCTTCCCACTGCCAACTGAACCCTGCTTTCAACTCAGGATCGAGGTCTACACGGATTTCCAAGGCGTCATCGCTGCGCAAATGGGTGACAAGCTCAGGCATGGGCGTGCGTTTCTCCAAATGAGACGCCAAGTAATCAGCCCACTTAACATCGAGCCTATCCGTGTCATCAAAAGGAATTACCGCGTAAAGCCCATAGGCCGACAGCACTTTCTCACCCCGCATGTTAGAACAGGAGAGCAAAAGAAAGACCATCAGTAGTAAGAGCGTATAGAAACGTCCTCGCCACTTAGAATGTAATGAACAAAGAGGCATCGACATGGAACAAATTCTTATAATTTGTGGTAAATATATTGTTGTATATATCTGTCCGCTTTTCATTATTGGAATCGAGGATAGGCTCGGGATGATTAGTGGTATTGGTAAAGGTGTTCCAGTTACCTTCCACATGCAATGTTACATTATGGAACAACAGATAGGTACCACCAATGCCCACCATCGTATTGGTGCGGTCAAAAGTTCCCGGCAAAGCGGCGTCGAGAATGGTAGACTCGGGAGCCGAACCCACGCCGGCTGTCACCGAAAGATTGAGCAGACGGCTCTCTTGTGGGAAATATTTACCTACTAACACACCGCTGTAACACAGCTTGGAGGCGTAGGAAATAAGGTCGAATTTACCACCTAATGAAAATTGCTCATAGGTCTTCGTGGCCCCAACTCCGATGTTGAGCATTTGCTTATGGCCCGTTTTCCAATGATCAAATTCCCACTCTTCCGTATTTTTATTGAACTTAAATTCTTTCATATTGGACTCTACCCGACGGAAACCGGCGTGAACATCGGCTACCCAATCATTGCGCAGCGTACGTTCCAAGCGGGCATTGGCCATCAGCGATGGGAAATAGCGGTTGGCAACAGCTACGTTCACCATGCCCGACCATAGAGGCGAGAAGGTGTGTTCCCACTCCAAATGGCCTTGCACGCCCACACCGCCGGGGGCATAGCTGTCCTTGGTGTCACCCACAGCCGAACCGTCGCGGCCTGCATAATTTAACTTGAGCGTATAGGAATTATACTTTTCCTTGCGGGTATAGCCTATGGTAGCCACAGCGGACATAACATCGGCCTCGCCATAACGGGCATGACGATAGCCCAACATAAGCTCATTGGAACCATCTTTGGTAAGCAATTGGTCCAAATGGAGCTTATGGCTGCTCACCTCCATTGGCCCGGGCTGATAATATTTCTGATAAACATAAGCCGAATCATATTGGTGCATATCTTCAAAAGCCAAACCCTTGGTGTAAAGCAAGGAACGGTTGAACGAGTCATAAACCAGCGCTGAGTCGAGCACGGCCAAGGCCCGCTGTCCTTCATGCTGCTTGATATAAGTATGGGCCAAGGACTCGCTATGCGCAGAGAAAGACCCTATAAGCGTACTGTCATTGAAGTAAGTATCCATCCAAGGCCTCAACTGCGCAAGTGCGTTGTCGTATTCCTTATGGCTACCGAGATAGGCCGCGCGCTTCACCCTGAACAGAATATCGTCAGGATAATAATTGAGCGCCATCTGGGTGTACTGCCCATAATCGGTATCATGACGCAACAAGGCCGCGCAATTGATGGCATAAAGCAATCCATCGTGTGATGACGGCATGAGACGCAAGAAACGTTCAGAGGCGTCCATGGCCGTTCTGATATTACCGGCGGCTATCAATCCCTTGATATAAGGCAATGCGATGGTCTCGTAAGCCGAGAGATACATCGTGTGCTCATCGGCTGTCGACGTGCTGTCAAGCGCGTTTTCGAGCAGTGCCAAAGCCTCTATCGACTTGCCCTGCATGTTGAGCAACGTAGAGCGCTGTACGTAGTAATTACGTGGTTGGCGTGGGAAACGAGCATGAATGGTATCCAACAATGCTGAAGCTGCCTTATAACGACGGGTTTCAAAATAGCAAGTGTATTTTTTGTTCAAGGCACTTTGCACTATCTCACGGTCGGCGGCATGACGCGCGGCGAAATCTAACAAGGGTATGGCTTCGACATAATCCATCGTTATCATCAGGTCTGAAGCCTGATTAAGACGATAAGCTGCCAATTCATCGGCCACCTCCGCGTTACGGGGTTGTAGTTTTAAAATCTTTTCCAACAACGCTATGGCCTTGCGATCCTCGCCGGTGCGCTTATAGATTTCAAACTCTTTATAAAGTAAGGTAGGCGAATTGCCCTGACGTTTGCGGGCCTCACCTATATAAAAAAGCGCATCGCTGGTGTAGCCACGGGCAACAGAAGTGTTAAGCAAGAAGTTAAGCGCCTCGTTAGATTTACTGCTTTCGTAAATCCTACCGTAGGCTACATAAGGGTCATTAGATACCGCGTCGCTGGCAGCTTGCTCACGTAAACCGCTTACCATACCGGCCAAACGACCGTTAGGATGGGTACGCAGATGGGTGTTAAGGAATTCCAGCGCCTCATTATAGCGGTGAAGACCTGACAGAATAGCCACGCGCTTCTCGGCCAAGGCCACGCTGCCCGGAGCTACCTGCAAGCCCTCGCCAACCGTGGAGAGCGCTTCTTCCGACAAACCGGCCTGCAACTGCAAGTTACTCAATTGTAAATAGTTTTCCGGTTCGTTAGGCCCTAATTTTATAAGCTGGCGCAAGTGGGCAATAGCCTCGTTCATCTTACCTGATTTGCGTGAGGCAATCACATTTTCCTCCACCCTGCCTTTCAGACGACGCTGCAGCGATTGGTCATTCGGATATACCTGAACCAAACGACGCAACAAGCGATCGGCCTCTATATGATTGCCTTGCAACCGATAGATTCCCATCTTCTTTATCCACAAGGTCTTTTCATAAGGGGCCATCTGCAACAGTTCGTTGATGTAACAGATAGCACTTGAATAATTGCCCGTGTACTCCTCTACCCTGACGAGCAACTGCTTGGCTTCCCTATTTTCTCTGTCTTCACGTACGGCACGGAACAAATA
>NZ_DATCYK010000070.1:0-1887 GCF_036570325.1 Prevotella sp. | reverse complement strand
CGATACGCTTTCGGAAGGCTTTTGAGAAGCAATGGCTGTCGGTCATGCCGATAAGTTGGCGGGGATGGATGGCACTGATGAATGTGTCGGCCGTGTAAGTACGTCCTTGTTGGGTGTGGACGGCTGTCATCTGTCGGTCGTCGATGTCGATAGATGTCACCTTGTCGCCGCCGATAACGGCCCCGCCATGTTGTAGGATGATGTCGGCCAAGGCGTCGGCGAGCTGCTGGCTGCCGCCCTGAAACCTGCTCGGACCCTCTATGTAGAGCACGTTGATGAGGGCATGGATGTACGCCGGCGTGTGTCCTTCCATGCCTCCGTACATCGGATTCATGTAACCCAGCACGTCACGCAGGCGCTCGTCATGGATGAAATGGGCCACGAAGCGGTCTGCCGGCCACATAAATTCAGGTCCATGGGTGTACACGTGGTCGTTCGTGGGGCGCAGGTAGAAGAAATCTATCTCGTCAACCATGCGATAGAGGGCCTCCACATATTGTTCAATGGCTTCACGTTCGTGGGGGAATTGTTCGGCGAAATAGCGGATGAAGGCCTCCCGTCCCTCGGGCACACGGTAGGTCTTGCCATCCGACAGATAGGTGATTTGGTCCATGCAGAGGGCGTCGACGTGCTTTATTCGCAGCTTGTCGCTGATTCCCAAATAGCGTAGCAGCCGGTCGAGCGTCTGTCCTCGGCGCATTCCTCCTAACAAGTGCATGCCCGTTTCAAAGCATACGCCGTGGCGGCGAAAGGTTTGCAGTCCGCCGCCAATGGTCTTGTTTTTCTCCAACACCGTCACTCTGTAGCCCTCCTTGGCCAGCAGCGCGCCGGTGAAAAGGCCGCCGAGGCCTCCTCCTATGATGATAACCGTCTTCATTTGTTGCTGTCGTTGATTTGTCGGAACAGCTCTTCCGAGGTGAGAAGGGCCGAGCAGGTGACGATGGTTCCTACCAATACGCCGAGTATGCCGTGGCTGTTGACGTTCTGCCCGGTGAGTAGCAGGTTGGGAATACGTGTGAGATGGTGCACCCGTGCGGCCGGTCCCAGCCTCACGTCACGGGCTATGCCGTACATGCTTCCGGCCTCTGTGCCCGTGTAGTCACGGTAGGTGAGGGGCGTACTGGTGAAGTATTGCTCTATGGTGGCGCCGAATCCGGGGTGGTCATGTTCCACGGTGGCGATGAGCCTTTCGGCGTGTTGCCGTTTAAACTCCTCATAGTCTTGTCCTCGTTGGCCTATCTTCGTGCCCTCCCATCGGGCCACATCGGCGTATTGCATGTAGGAAAGCAGAATGCCGCTTTGGGCAAATCGCTGGTTGGCTTCGTTACACATGTGCATGTAAAGATAGCCTTTGGGCCAGTCGGACGCCGTGTATTGCTCACATCCCCACGGCGTATTGTCCTTGTAACCATAGAAGTTATGGTTCATGTAGGGCATGCTTTGCGGTTTGAATTTCAAGTAAACGGCGAATCCCCCCACCGTGTTGGGCATGCTGTTGATACGCCGTCGGTAGGCGGGGCGCAGCAATGGCGAGTCGGTAAGCTCCAAAGTGCGGGCTGGGTGTAGGTCGGATATGATGACGTCGGCCTCGTATCGGGTGCCGTCAGCGGTGATGACAGCCCGTGCCCGTTGGTCGTCGCAGTCTATGTGGATGGCCTTTTGGCGGGTGATGATGCGGCCGCCATATTGTTCGAGCGTCGTTTTCAGCGCCTCGGCGATGGCGTCGCTGCCCCCGATGATGCGGTAAGCGCTTTGGTTATAGAAGTCGGTTACAAAGGCATGGGTGGCAAATGGCGTCTTGTTTTGCTCGGCGGCATAGAGCGGCAGTGCCCCCATGAGCACGTTGCGCAGCGTAGGGTTGGCCACCGTTTGCGCCATCACGTCGTT
>NZ_DATCYK010000069.1:0-3810 GCF_036570325.1 Prevotella sp. | reverse complement strand
GCTCGTCGACTCCTGATAAGACATACCCACCATGCCGGTCACGGTGTGAAGGCCTATCTGTTTCATGTAGTTGGCGAAGTTTTCCCACTGATAGTAAATGTTGGTTGAGTTCTGACCGCTAAGACTTACGTAGTCGTTTCCCTGCACGGCATTGCCATAGAAAGGCAGAGAAACCGAACTGCTGCGGGCACCTCCCAAGCGATAACCAAAGCGCGAGGTAAACGTAAAGCCCTTGAAAGGCATGAAGTTGGCATAGATAGAACCATTCACATTGAAACCGCTGTTGCGTGAAAGACCATTGTCGCGCATAATCATGGGGTGGGTTTGCTCACCGGCATAGAACTTTGAAATGCCATAGTAGTTACCATCGGCGTCGGTCAGGAGCTTCTTTCCCTGCTTCTGAGCGTTGAGCATGTGGCTCGGAAGCTCATTGGGCGCGTAGGTGTAAGCTGTCAATGGGTCGAGTACCATGACTGAAGTGAGGAGCGAACCATACTCGTTATTGCTCGAAACCGACCTTACATTGTACTTCTCTATTTGATTGGTGGTGCCCACGGTGAGCCAATTCTTCACCTTATACTCGGAGTTGATGGTGGCGGTAAGGCGCTTATAGACGTCGGCATTGCCCTTTACGATACCGTCATTATCAAGATAGGTAAGACTTAAATAGTAGTTACCACGCTCGCTACCGCCCTCAAAGGCGATGTTATGCTTGGTCATTTTGCTGTCCTCAAAGGTCCGGTCAATCCAATTGGTGTTGGTCTTACCGTCCCAGTTCTTCATAAGATAGTCCTTGGTAAAGGTCTTTCCCTCGCTCATATAGGCAATGTACTCCTCTGAATTCAACATCTTGGGTGTGCGAGAGATAGACTGTCCGGCGAATTGGAAGTCGTAACGAATGCGACCCTCGCCTGCTTTACCCTTCTTGGTGGTGATGAGTACCACGCCATTACCGGCCTCGGCACCGTAGATAGCGGCACTGGCGGCGTCCTTGAGGATTTCCATTGAGGCGATGTCATTGGGGTCGATACCGCTGATGTCGCCTATTCTTACTCCGTCGACCACGTACAACGGCTCGGAACCCACGTTAGAAGAGAAACCGCGAATACGCACCGTTGGCGATGAACCCGGGGCCGCTGACGACGAGATAATCTGCACACCGGCCGTCTTTCCCTGCAGGGCCGACTTGGCGTTGGTGATGGTTCGGTTTTCCATATCGGCAGCCTTCACCTGCGAAATGGCACCCGTCACGTCGCTCTTCTTCTGCACGCCGTAACCAACCACTACCACATCCTCCAACGTTTTGGAGTCTTCTTTCATGGTAATTTTAAGGTTTGAGCCCGCTTTTACTTCCTGCGTGGCATAGCCAATGTAAGAAATAACAAGCGTAGCGCCCTTGTGTGCCTTGAATTTAAACACACCGTCGAGGTCTGTTACCGCACCATTGCTGGTGCCTTTTTCGACAATGCTCACGCCTATCATCGGCTCTTGAGAATTGTCAACTACCTTTCCGGCCACGTTGATCAGCTCTTGTGCCCATGTAGGCAGGCTGACCATCGCAAAGAAAATGAAGGTTAGAAACCTGATACAGTTATACTTTTTCATGTTAATAGTTTATTTGTTAACTGCCGCAAAGGTATTGCATATTCGCCGGTATGCCTTTTTTACAGATACTTTTCTATTTATTATTTGTTCAAAAAGGGTTTATCCGGTGTACAAAAGTTTTAGAAAATGTACAACAACCGCTTAAATAAAGGAAAGTAAAACGTCAAGAAAACTGACATTTTTCAGCCCCGCCGCACTCCCCCATTTAGCTTACGGGCAGGCGGCGGCAGGGCGCCGAGCCTATCAAAACAAAGGTATGATATTGTAGATTGGGCTCCCTCATCGCTCCAAAGGCGGCCTATGGACTGCTAAAAGCTATGCTTTGACAAGACAGAAGGGCTATTCGCAACCTATAAAAGCAGACCCATAAGAAGCCCAAAGCACTGCTTTGACGCCACCAAAAGATAGAAAATAAAAGGCCAAAAACAATAAACCACTGATTACCAGCTACTTATAAAAACACGATTCCTTGGCGTTTTCGGCGTCAACTATAAATCGTTTTCAAATAACGCGGCCAGCAACGATCCGATGTAAAGATTTTTCCGAATTAACAAGGCATTACGACCCCACCGTCCATAAGCCACCACCCTCGGGCTTCCGCCGCATCTGTCATGGTCCACTTTACACGAAAAAGGGCCGCAACCGTTCTGTTTTGCGGTTGCGACCCATTGTTATCAAAAGCCCCGAAGCGGCCCGATGGTCCTTATGAAATTAGTAACCCTCGTTTTGCTTCATGCTCTTATTGAGCTTAATTTCCTGATCGGGAATGGGCAACATTTCGTGCTTGTTGCTCTTGAAGCCCGCATTAGAACTGCTATATTCTACTATCTTCTTGCCATTAAAGCCCGGCATTTGCTTACCCTTATCGGCAAGTTTCGCGGCCGCGTCACCCCAACGAACGAGGTCCATCCACCGTGTGCCGAGGCCCCAAAGCTCCAATCGCTTCTCGGTTTTCACGTCGTCCATGGTCAAATCGGTCTTGGCGGGCAACTTGGCACGCTGCCTTATGGCGTTAACAGCTTTCAAAGCCTCGGCCTTGTTGCCTGCTTTCAGGTTGGCCTCAGCCGCCAACAGCAATACTTCGGCATAAGACATCCATACACGATTGACCGTGGTAAAGAGTCCGAAGATAATGAAGTCGCTATTGAGCATGCGCTGTTTCCAATTGAAATAGCCCTCGTTGCCGTGCAAAGTCTTGCCCGACGCCAAGGTAATTCCCATGTCGGCTATCTGCTCAACGGTCTTTATCGACTGGTTTAAGCGGTAACCTGCGGCGCCTTCTTCCTTAACAAAGGCCTTGTAAAGGTCTTCCGTAGGATTAAAGAAGCCATAAGCTGAGTTTGAAACATTGGCCAACTGCGGGTTAGAAGCGTTCCAATTAAAGAACTCTCCTCGGAAACCACGGTATAGATTGTACAGCGTAAAGATCTGTGCATAGTTAGAATAATCGGCTACGGCGTTCCATTCTAACACGTGCTCGGCGTCAAAATCGGCGCCGGCATGGAGCAAATCCTCGTAAGCCATGGTCGTATTGAGGCGATAAAGGCCCGACTTGATTACCTCGTTGAGCGTTTTGGCGGCCTCCGAATAGTTGCCCGCAAACACTTGTACCTTGCCTAAGAAAGCCTGAGCGGCGCCCTTCGTAATGCGCACTAACTTGGCATTGGGCTCTGCTTTTTGGCTCAACGCGCCCGAGGCGATGGCCGCTTTGAAATCGGTTTCGGCCTGCGTATAGAGTTGTTCACGAGTGCTGTTGGTCTTGGCATACTCCGATTCGGGGAGCAGATGGTCAACCACGGGCGCCGTTCCGTAGTAAGCGCCGAGGTAGAAGTGGGCCAAGCCACGGAAGAAATAGGCCTCGGCCTGATCGCGTTTCTTCACGGGCGTGTCGTAGTTTTCGAACTTCTCCAACACAAGGTTGGCATGATAAATCATCGTATATAAGCCCTCGTAGGTCTGTTGGATAAGTTCGTTGGTGCTACCAAAGGTATAGTCGCCGATGGTTTCACGCTGCGCGTTGTCGTTTCGGTTGCCTCCGCCACACCAAACGTCGTCGGACAGCAGGTCGTCGATACACTTCACGGGTTCAAACACGGTGCCTAAGTCGGTATAACATGCGGTAATGGCTTGCTCGGCGTCGTTATCGGTCTTGTAAAAGTCGTCCGATGAGCCGAGATTACCCATCTTTTCAATGTTAAGATTGTC
>NZ_DATCYK010000068.1:0-2192 GCF_036570325.1 Prevotella sp. | reverse complement strand
CGTAATAAATACGATTCATCTGCACGGTCATTTCATAGGCGCCACGCTCTATACCTTCCTGATAGTAGCGGCTTACGCCCGCCAACTCTTTCGTGTCGGCTACTTTTCCAAGCATAGCGTCACCCACGAGGTCGGCACCCGACAAACGCAATGCCTTCTCCGCGAATGTCTTTGCGTCGGCACGGCTGATGGTACGCCATGCCGGCTGCAAATGGAAATTACGCTTAGTCACATCCACATTCTCCGGATCCACAAAGTTAGGACCTGTCATAAGTTCTCCATTATCATCATCCAACGCCACATTGTGATTAGCGTCATCATCCGCGGCGGGATGGTTCGTGATGGCGTTATATGAGAGTGAAGGCGTTGCCGTTGAGCTTATCTCATATTGAGTGCCCGTACCCTTATTGTCTTTCCAAATAAGCGAGTTATGCAGTTCGCTGGTGTACTTGGTCGTTACATGCGTATTCTCATCCTCATACGTATAGGCCGACTCACTTAACTTCACGTGGCCGCCATTCAGCGCAAAAGTACTATTAATAACCTTTGTGTCAACTGCTTCCAGTGGATTACCCGTGTTACTATGGAATACACTGTTATAGATTAACGCTTCGCCGCCTCCCTTGGCTATCGATACTGCCGGCACATCGGCCGCGGCGCCGTTTTGTAGGAACACACAATTGCGGATTGTCAATTTGGGTGTACCGTCATCAGGAGGCAGGAGCAATTTATCCGTAGTTTTCTTTTTATCCGCATCCGACAAGAACTGTTGTTTGTAGTAGATAGCCGCACCACCTGAATTAGTACCTGACGACGAAGCCAAGCTATTGATAAACGTCAGACCGTCAAAGGTAATGGGCACCGCATGATGTGTAGGTACCGTCTGACGCGAACTACTTTCCTTACCCGATTGTGAAGTCGAACGTTGCTCTGTATCTACAATATAAAATAGATGCTTATGATCTGAAACCCCGCCTCGAGATACAGACTTCAGTACAACAGGATACTGCTCAATATCCCTTTCTCCTTCCACATCTTGACTGAAACCTCCTTGAATCGTAAGACTTCTTACACCATAAGCCGTACCCGTCCCTATCTGTGACTTCAACAAAACGTTCTCTGTATTCTCTGTAATATAAATTTGGAAGCCTTGATTATTGTCAGCCAACTGATAAACCGGACTGTAGGTTCCTTCCATGATATTGATGAACTTAGGCTTATCGTTTCGACTAAGCAACAATGTTTCTATGGCGCGCTGCAAGTCACTGGTCGGTGTGTCCCATGTACGTCCGTCATTACCTGCTTCGATATTCTCATTTGCCGACACCCAAAGCGTATCTATTTCTCCTCCTTCGATGTCAAGCGTCGCATGCTGGTACTCATATAAGCCCATATCTATATAAACCTTATCAGCGGTTATCAATGGGTCTTTCGCTATACGATACATTGGCTGACGTCCGCCCTCTCTATAATTTAAGTAAGTTTCACTACCAATAGGCGCCAATGTTAGATTATACATGTTTTTAAAACCGTCAGCGACAACCTTATACAAGCCACCACCCTTGAATGAGTTTCCTTCTTTCACATAGTCCTTATTGACCTGATCCAAATATCCCCACCCACTATCAGCCAATCTGTTCACACGCGCTATCATCCAGTTAGCACTCTGCATAAAGCCCTCTACACCTGCTAAGTTTGATGGCAATACAAAGTTAGGACCTTCTACCGCGTCATTATTTTCATCAAGAATGATATTCTGATTATACTGCGTACCATCTTTCTTCAAAGTCGCCGCTATGCTCTGCGGATCATTATTATAAGCCAAATGGCGGAACTCATCCGCAGCCCCATGAACCACGGGTAAACAACGTCCCTCCTCATAAGCACTATAGAAAGAGGAGGCTACATTATCTGTGCCTAAGTTTACAATATGTATATTCTCAGAGTTAGTGCCTGCATTACCCGTAATTTGATTCCCCCAAAAGATGGAGTTGACATTGAAATGCTTTGTATGGTCTGGTGTATTGGCTACAGTATTGAATATAGCGGGATAAGCCACCGACTTATTACGCACAAGGTTACAGTTGAGTACGTGAACAGCCGCTTCATCTCCTGCCCAAATCACACCACCGTAGCCTTGATACTCAACCGCCTTGTCATTCTTAGGTTTCTGTTGGGTAATCTCCTCGGGT
>NZ_DATCYK010000067.1:0-2307 GCF_036570325.1 Prevotella sp. | reverse complement strand
CTTAGCAAACAGATCTTTGAAAACTGAACAATGATAGGTAATCAATCGAAAGATTGAACATATGCCAGAGTGCGGGTTTTGATATAGTCAAAACCAACCATAATTCAAAGTTACTTAAATGTAACGACAACAAAACAAATGAGCTATTCAAATAGCTTCAAGATATCTTGGAGAGTTTGATCCTGGCTCAGGACGAACGCTGGCGGCGTGCTTAACACATGCAAGTCGAACGGAGCGAAATGGAAGCTTGCTTCTATGGAGCTTAGTGGCGAACGGGTGAGTAACGCGTAATCAACCTGCCCTTCAGAGGGGGACAACAGTTGGAAACGACTGCTAATACCGCATACGATTCAACTTCGGCATCGAGGATGAATGAAAGGTGGCCTCTATTTATAAGCTATCGCTGAAGGAGGGGATTGCGTCTGATTAGCTAGTTGGAGGGGTAACGGCCCACCAAGGCGATGATCAGTAGCCGGTCTGAGAGGATGAACGGCCACATTGGGACTGAGACACGGCCCAGACTCCTACGGGAGGCAGCAGTGGGGAATCTTCCGCAATGGACGAAAGTCTGACGGAGCAACGCCGCGTGAGTGATGACGGCCTTCGGGTTGTAAAGCTCTGTTAATCGGGACGAAAGGTCCTCTTGTGAATAATTAGAGGAATTGACGGTACCGGAATAGAAAGCCACGGCTAACTACGTGCCAGCAGCCGCGGTAATACGTAGGTGGCAAGCGTTGTCCGGAATTATTGGGCGTAAAGCGCGCGCAGGCGGATTAGTCAGTCTGTCTTAAAAGTTCGGGGCTTAACCCCGTGATGGGATGGAAACTGCTAATCTAGAGTATCGGAGAGGAAAGTGGAATTCCTAGTGTAGCGGTGAAATGCGTAGATATTAGGAAGAACACCAGTGGCGAAGGCGACTTTCTGGACGAAAACTGACGCTGAGGCGCGAAAGCCAGGGGAGCGAACGGGATTAGATACCCCGGTAGTCCTGGCCGTAAACGATGGGTACTAGGTGTAGGAGGTATCGACCCCTTCTGTGCCGGAGTTAACGCAATAAGTACCCCGCCTGGGGAGTACGACCGCAAGGTTGAAACTCAAAGGAATTGACGGGGGCCCGCACAAGCGGTGGAGTATGTGGTTTAATTCGACGCAACGCGAAGAACCTTACCAGGTCTTGACATTGATGGACAGAACTAGAGATAGTTCCTCTTCTTCGGAAGCCAGAAAACAGGTGGTGCACGGTTGTCGTCAGCTCGTGTCGTGAGATGTTGGGTTAAGTCCCGCAACGAGCGCAACCCCTATCTTATGTTGCCAGCACTTAGGGTGGGAACTCATGAGAGACTGCCGCAGACAATGCGGAGGAAGGCGGGGATGACGTCAAATCATCATGCCCCTTATGACCTGGGCTACACACGTACTACAATGGGAGTTAATAGACGGAAGCGAAGCCGCGAGGTGGAGCAAACCCGAGAAACACTCTCTCAGTTCGGATCGTAGGCTGCAACTCGCCTACGTGAAGTCGGAATCGCTAGTAATCGCAGGTCAGCATACTGCGGTGAATACGTTCCCGGGCCTTGTACACACCGCCCGTCACACCACGAAAGTCGGAAGTGCCCAAAGCCGGTGGGGTAACCTTCGGGAGCCAGCCGTCTAAGGTAAAGTCGATGATTGGGGTGAAGTCGTAACAAGGTAGCCGTATCGGAAGGTGCGGCTGGATCACCTCCTTTCTAGGGAGACATACACCGAATCGAGTATTCGGATGTCACTTAGGTCGACACTTTGGTAGGATAAACGTAGCATATGCGCTAGCTGTATCCTCACCTACATTGTTCGGTTTTGAGAGATCTGTAAAAGATACTCTCTAATTATATATGACGAATAAATTTTGCGTTTATCTAGGCGCACGTAAATTTACGAAGTTGCCGCATACTGGAAGTATGCAAGACAAGTAAATTAAGTGCAACGACGAGAAACACGAAATTTAGAGTCAGATTGTTCTTTGAAAACTGCATAGAAGATAATTATTATATTTGTAAGGTCATCTCTTAGAATTTCTAAGTAGGTTGACCCGAGTACATAGGAAATAATTCTCTGACTTATTGGTGACGTACATGCAAATGTACGGCTACAAAAAACGACAATGTATCTAATGCATGTCTAAAAATCTAAGTAAAGATTTTAAGGGCGTACGGTGGATGCCTTGGCGATATCAGCCGAAGAAGGACGCGGTAAGCTGCGATAAGCTACGGAGAGGTGCAAGCAACCTTCGACCCGTAGATTTCCGAATGGGGGAACCCGGCAGTGGTT
>NZ_DATCYK010000066.1:0-2057 GCF_036570325.1 Prevotella sp. | reverse complement strand
TAAAAGTCGTCCGATGAGCCGAGATTACCCATCTTTTCAATGTTAAGATTGTCACTGCAAGCCGTGAAAGCAAGGCAAGTAAGCAGTGAAAAGGCGTAAATAAATATCTTTTTCATAATCGGTTGGCGGTTTAGAAGGTTAAGTTAACACCAAGAACTACTTTCTTTGATACGGGATAACTGCAAATATCGACACCCTGACCGGAGCCTGTGCTGGCTGAACTGGCCTCGGGATCGAAGCCCGAATACTTGGTAAAGGTGAAGAAATCCTCCAAAGAAACGTACACACGGAGGTTGTCTATGAGTGCTTTTTTGGTCAAGTGCTTAGGTATAGTGTAGCCAAGTTGTATCTGCTTTATCTTAAAGTAGGAGCCATCCTTTATCATTGCGCTTGATAAAGTGTACTTGGAAATGTCGGCATTGGCCGCCGGATGGCTGGCCGCAGTGTGGTTTGGAGTCCATCGATCGTCGTACCATTCGCTCTTGATGCGGTTTCCGCTGGTGCGATCGGACGAGAACAAGCTCTGATAAACTTCGTTTCCGGCCACGCCCGAACCAAAGATGATGGCGTCGAAGCCCTTCCATGAGGCGTCGAGGGTGATACCGTAAGTAACCGTGGGGATAGCGGAGCCGATGTTGGTACGGTCTTCCGTGGTTATCAAACCGTCGTTGGTAAGGTCCTCAAACATAGGTTGGCCGTTGGCAGGGTCTATTCCTTTGAACTTATAACCATAGAAATGCCATACCTCGGAGCCTTCCTCGAATATGGTCAAGGGGTCGTTCAAGCGTGCATATCCCGAGATATAATCGATTCCTTTGCTCAAATAAGTCACCTCATTCTTTAATGTGGAGAAGTTACCACGTACGCCATAGCGGAACTTTCCGATGTTATCGCGCCATCCTAACTCCACTTCAAGGCCCTTGTTAGATACTGATCCGGCGTTCATGGGTGAGAAAGTACCACCCGCAATGAGTGAAGGTTTCAGGCCGGTAACCAACAAATCGTCGGTCTTCTTGGAATACCAGTCAACGGTAAGGTTGAGTCTGCCCTTGAAGAAGCGCGCGTCAAGACCTAAGTCAAACTGCGTTGACGTTTCCCAAGACAGCTTGTCATTACCCATAGAGGTAGGTGTGGAGCCGGTGATGTACTGCGGATTGGCGTCATCACCAAAGGCATACTTGTTGCCACTGGCCATTGTCGTGGCGTAAAGGTAATTGCTCAACGCGCCGATAGAACCGTTCTTACCCCAGCTGGCACGCACTTTCAGATACTCAAACCATGACGGCATTTGCTTCCAAAAGCCTTCCTCGGAGGCTACCCAAGCCACGGAGGTTGCGGGAAAATAGCCCCAACGGTTGGTCATAGGGAGCTTGGAAAGGTCGAAAGCGTCGGCACGGAGCGAGAATTGGAACAGATATTTGTTATCATAACCATAGGTAACACGACCAAAATAGGATTCGCTGGTGTTGACGGTACGCACACCGCTGTTGGTCTTTTTCGCAGAGCTGCTGGCAAAGTCGAGCCATCCGAAAAGCCAAGGCTCGTCTTTCTGAAGAACGCCCTCACCACTTTCTTGGTCGGCTTGCAGGCCACCGGTGGTATAAGTAGACGTATTGCGGGTGAAAGAGTGGCCTATCATGGCTGTTATATCGTGCTTCTTACCTACTCGGAGCATATAATTGAGGTAGTTATCCCACTGATAATTCACGCCATCACGGTTGGTTTGACTGAAGTTTGACTGCAAAGCATAACGCTGAGCGCTGGTATAATAGGGGTAACTATACTGCGTGCTGTTGCCCGAATTGATGAAATAACCAAACTTACTTGTGAAAATAAGGCCCTTGATAGGCGTAAACTCCAAAGCGAAGTTACCGTTTACACGGTTGAAACGGCGGTTCTGAACGCTTGAGGCGTTATAAGCCAATGGGTTGGAGAAGGTATAGAAGTTGGAAACAGAATAGTAATTACCATTCTCATCACGCATAATGTTCTTGCCACCATCAATCAGTGCCTTCATGCTCGATGGCAGGTCAGCCGGCGCATAGGCCACGGGGGTA
>NZ_DATCYK010000065.1:0-19505 GCF_036570325.1 Prevotella sp. | reverse complement strand
ACCTTTTACCTTGGGAAACTCCAATAATGTTATCTCTGAAGGCAATCCGCTTGTGACAATGTTCTTATTAGTATTGTTCTCCGTAGACGGCTTGGGCTGTCCGTTAGGTTCGTCGTTATCCTTTCCACATGAAGTGAGAATTGTACCAACGGTAAGAAATCCTAAAAAGAAATGGTAAATTTTCATATCGATTTATATTAGAAATATGAGCTAAAAATAAGTTGATGAGCCTTGGGTTTGTGGTGAGTGGGTGGCTCTTAAATAAAAAAGAGTGCGGTCGACGCATATGCAACTACGTTCGAACGCACTCTTACTGTATGATAATATATCCTTAAGAGAAAAGGTATATATTTACTTTTTCAACTTACCGTAACGGTTCATGAAGCGGTCAACACGACCTGCTGTATCGACAAGCTTGCTCTTACCGGTATAGAATGGGTGAGAAGTGCTTGAGATTTCAATCTTTACTACTGGGTAAGTTTCGCCTTCAAACTCTACTGTATCAGAAGTCTTGCATGTAGATTTTGTAAGGAACATATCGCCGTTGGACATATCTTTGAATACGACGGGACGATAGTTTTCAGGATGAATACCTTTTTTCATTTTGTTCTTAATATTATGTTTATAAACTATTTGTCAATTAACAGGGTGCAAAATTAGCTAAAACTTTGCACCCTGCCAAATTATTTAAGAGCTTTTATGCCTTACTTGGCATACTTGATTGTGAATTTCACAATGCGAATCTGCGATTTTGTGCCGGTAGAAGTGTTGCTGTTGGTCACTGTAACCTTTGAACCATTGATGCCGCTGATGGTGTAAACAAGGCCTTCGAGCTTGATACTTCCGGCTGAAACGGTAGCTTTGCCCTCGGCTGTACAGTCAGTTTTTACATTGTTTTTATCGGTATAGGTATCGCAAGTGATGGTTATGCTTTCTATTTTCTTGCTTCCCGCATCGAAAGTAAGCGTATTGCCTGCGTACAAACGGATGGAACCATTACCTGCCTTGTAGTATTTGGGCTCGTATTTATTAGTGCCTAATGCGGCAATGAGTTGTGTTCCATCGGATAACTTCTGTGTCCCAAAGGCAGTGGCGTCGGCCAATCCAAAGCTTTTAGCTGTCACCTCACCATTCTGTGGAGTAGGAGTGGTTGTGCCGGCTTCGCTACCTGTGAAGGGTGTTTATGCTCCGGGCTTCAGTTCTGTCTTACCATCTACGCTAATGAGTTTGTTGTTTTTATCCATTTCATTAACCGTAATATTGGTTGTAGTGTTCGTATAAGCCTTGATAACACCCAGCACTACGACGGTCTGTCCTACCTGAAGATCTTTATCTGAGGTAAATTTAGCACCATTGAAGCTCAACCCCGAGAATATTTGAAGCTCTTTTTCTGTCTTTCCATCATCAGAGATATAATAGGTAAGGCTACCATATTTACTGTTGAAAGTGGGCGCCTTGGAGATAATACCCTTTACATAAACCTCTGCTTCAGGTGCTTTGCCACCGGTAATCAGTTCTAACGACTTGGCCACAGAGTAGGGTTTGTCGGCAGAATTGTCGGTAACGGGAGGCACAACCGGCGTATCGCTGCTGGTTTGGTCGTTGAGTGCATAGACATAACTCTTGCCTTTGCCTTCTGTTTCAGGCTTTCCACCGTAGTTAGAGAGCTTTCCACAAATGATGACAGTGTCACCTTCTTTAATTTGGTCGGTTGATGTAAACTTCTTCTTATTCAAGAATAGACATTGGAAAACGGTAAACTCTTGTGTGTATTCCGCACCATCGGTTATCACGAAAGTAGCGTTTCCATAGGTCTTAATGGCATTCTCGTTTTTGCTGTCGAGTGATTTTACGACACCCTTTACATAAACTTCCTGCTCGCCCACAGCCTTGTCGGCCAATGCTTTGGCCAATTTTACGGCGGCGGCTACGTTATATGGGTCTTCCTTTGTACCTTTACCGGCAGGGTCAAGTGCTTTTTCTTCGGGAGAAGGAGTTACTGATCCGCCGTTGACAGTAGGCATGTCATAAGGCATGGGAACATCTTCGCAACTGGTGAATGTCATGGCTGCGATGGCCAAAACAAACAATGAATTAAATAGATTCTTCATATTTTATTCTTTTTATTTTGCTAATAGGAATTTATTTGGCTGGCTGTACGTCGCTGATTTCGCGAATATAAACTTGCCATTTGTTGTTATAACGGGTGAAGATACCGGTGATGTCGACTTTCTCTGTCGGCAGAGTGGTGGCTGCAAAGTCAGCGTAGGTGCTGCTTCTTACTACGATGTTCGACTTGTTAAGCCCTTTAAGCTCTCTTTCACAGCTATTATTGTTCACAATATCAGCCTTATTTGCATATACCTTCTTACCACCATCGGTGAATGTAACGCCCTTGATCGTCATCAAACGACCTGCGTTCGCAACAAGATATTGGCTGTCTTTAACCTTCGATTGATCAAAAACCATAGGGCTTACCTTGACGTTCTTGCCGGTATAAGTGAAGTGTTGCTCCCATCGTGCGCTTGACATACGACTCACAGACACCTCATTCTTATTGCCCGTATAGAGCGTTCCGATTTGTGTTTGATAGCCATAGTTACCGATATAGAGGTCTTTCAGATTGACCAATATCTCGGTTCCAACGGGTAAATAGCTGAATAGGCCATTCTCGCCGATGGCTATTACCATGGCACCGGTGCCATCCTCGAGTGCTATCTGACTATAGAAATTACCCTCACGGTCATTACCTGTTACATAAGCTTTCAACTGTAAGTTATCCGTTATCTGCGCATAACCATATTGTTGTCCCAAAACTTGCGCATATTTAGCCTTGAGTTGCTCTATGGTCACTACGTTAGTCTCTTTGATTTGGTCATTGCCTCTTACGTTGCCATACACTTCGTCAAAGTTATCGTTCATGCAGGCGGTGGTCAACACTGAACAACAAAGCGCCAGAAAAATATATTTGAGATTTTTCATATTCATGATGATATTTGTAATTTAGAATCTGTAGCCCACCTGAAGCATACCGTTGGTTCCCATGACATGGTATATCTTGGGATTCTTAGAGAAGCTATAGGTGCGGCTGCTGGTTACGCCTGTCGTTTGATTGGTAGAGTAGTCGCTTCGACTTTGCTCGTAGCCACCCGTTATAATCTTCTGATTATTGAGGATATTAGTTACCATCAGACTGACGAAGAGTGAGCCTTTCTTGAGTCGAATGTTCTTACGAATGCTGGTATCGAGCATGAATCCACCCTTACCTTTGTCTTGCGGGCTGGGCAAGAAGTTGCCTTCGTTGTCAACAGCCTTGATGTTTTTGAGCGACTTTTCGTAACGATAGTACGGTGAATAGCTCAAATAGATACGATCATAATAGTTACCATTGAGGTCAATGTACCAATCTGACCGGTGGAAGCTCAACCCAAGGCTGCCCGCTGTCAACGGAGTACTGCTCTCACGCATGTCTTTGATGTGGGCAATGTCCTCATGTACCATGCCCTCGGTGCTGTTGATGTAAGCCACATGGGCGTTGCTGATATTCTTGGCCTCACTGATGGTGCCCAATAATCTTAAATCGAGGAAGGAAGTGAGGTTTACCCGGGCACCCAATTCTGCGCCATAGCTCTCTTTGGTCAGGCCTGTGATAGAGTTGTAAGAGAAAGAATTGATGTCGTCGAAATAGAAACAAGCCCATTCCGTGGCATTCTTCACGTGGTTATAGTAACCGCTGAGGTTCAGGTGGAGCCGAGGAGTATTCAACTGATAGGCCACTTCGCTGCTGAAAATACGCTCGTTCTTCAAGTTGCGGGCAAAGTTATTATTGAGCTCGGGGGCCGCGAAAGCAACGTCAGCCACCGGTGCTCGGTGCTCATAGCCCATGCCTAATGACAACAGATGGCCGTGACCGAAGTCAAAAGTGCCGGCGGCTTTCACGCCACCCGATACAAAGTTGGCCGTCTTACTCTTACCATAAGAGTTGTCGGCGAAGAGTCCGTTGCGCATTTTGCCATTACGGTTCATGCTGTCGTAGCCTAACTTGGCAGCCACACTGTAGTTTACAATGCCAAACGACTCGGTATAATTGCTCCAAAGCGTACCCTTTCTTACGTTGATGTCATAGTCGAAACCAAACTTGTCGCCTTTGCCTACAACGGCATTGGGATGGTTCAAGTCGTACTGTACTTGCTCTGAAGTACGCGGGTAAGTGCCTATGGCGTAGTTGTTTACGTTATGGAAGTAGATAGAACCGAGCAAGTCGTCCATCGTTTGATAGTGCATGCCTTTGTTGGCAACCAATGATAATCCGATGTTCCAAGTGCTCTTTGGAGTCAATTGCTTGGTAAGTGCCGAAGCCAATGTGGCGTAGAGCTTGTTCTTATGTACGGCCTGCACGTAGTACATGGCGTCAGCGCCTACGTCGTTGGCGTTATGGTTGGCCGAATAAAGGCGATCCCAATTAATCTGACGATGGGCCTTGTCGCTCGATAACCAGTCATAAGCCGTCTGCCAATCAGCCAAAGAATGGGCTGTTTGATAGCGACTGTTGTTATTCCACACGTCGAAGAAGTTGCTGGGCAATACCTTATAATAATCGGGCTGTGGGTTGTCAGAGCCGTTATAATTGAGCTTCGTGCTCTTGTAAAGACCGTAGAAACCTAATAAGGTGGTAGTAAGTTTGGTCTTGCTATCGATGTTCCAATCCCATGTGAGCAATGCCGTGGGTTGGAAATCGTTTACTACGCGCGAGTTGCGAACCTTGCCGTTTTGGTATCCCCAATAAGGGTTGTACTGATAGTCATTGGCTATCCAGTAGCCCTCGGCGGTGCTGGCACCTTGTGAGGCACGCTCCGTGGGGTTGCCCCATGTGGCAAAAGAGAGGCTGTGGTCGCCCAATAGCTTCTGCACACCTACGAAATAAGACAATGCGTTGTAGAAAGTTCCTTCCACATAACCCCGCTTTGCCCAACGATAAGTGAGGTTTCCGGTGAAGGCCCAGCCCTTTTCGTTGAAACCACTGCTGTAGCTATACATGCCACGCAGGGTGTAGTTGCGGTTGGCGCCTGCCAAAGTAATGCGATGACCCGTGGGCATGCTGCCGCTCCTAAAGTTGTAGTTACTGCTTCCGGCCAAGGAACTCATGCCGTAACTGTTGCTCTCAAACGGCATGGAGTAGTCCAAATTGCTCGTCATGTTGTTGAGTCCGCCGATGGAGGAGAAGCTAAACTGGCCATTCTCAACATTGTTGACGGGCGCTCCATTGATAAACACGTCGTTGTACTTTTGGCTGAGTGCACGATAGCGGAAGCGTACCGGTGAGAAGGTAAAGCCCACGCCATTGACGTAAACATTGGTGCTGGAATTAAGAATAGTAACGTTTTGCGTAGCGTTATCATTCTCTCCCAATTGTGCCTCCGTAAACGTAAATGCCGCTTCGTTGCCGTCGCCTGTGTTCTGCCCTGTTGCCGGTTTCTGGTTTTGGGCCGACAATTGTGCGGTGCAGCATAAAGCAAGCATCACTAATTTAAGCTGTTTCTGCATAATGTTTGATTGTTGTTATCTTATCTTTTAATGTGATCTGATTTTTTTATTGATTCTCTTTTTCCCCGCCGATGTGGAGGGGTTGAAATATCCCGGTAAAGTACCGACCGATGGCTTTGTTTGTATCGATTTGTTACCCGGCCATCACTTGCTTGAGTTTTCTTAATTATATAACATTAATATATAAGCGTTGCAAAGTAACGAAATTATTTCTAAAAAGGGTTGAATATTGTATGTTTTTTTGTTATTCATGCGCTTTTATCAGTTGAAATGCCGATATTTGCATGTCAAATAATCAAAAGATAATGAAAAAGCTATTCTCTTTGACGTTGTTACTCACCGTGTTTGTAACGACAATCAGTGCACAAGAAAAGAAGTTTTCCGTCTATGGTGTCGGTTTTTACAATCTTGAAAACCTCTTCGACACCTGCCATGACGAGGGCAAAAATGACTATGAGTATTTACCTTCAGGAGGTTTGAAGTGGACAGGGCTTAAGTATAGCCACAAACTTCATAACATGGCGCAGGCTCTTTCCGACATGGGAACCGATGTGCTCAAAGGAGTGGGCTGCGCGTTTATCGGCGTTAGCGAGGTTGAGAATGCCAAGTGCTTGGCCGACCTCTGCGCTCAAGAACCTTTAAAGGCCCGTAATTTCCAATTCTGCCATGTGGAAGGACCCGACCAACGCGGCGTAGATTGCGCCCTGCTTTATAACCCAAGCTTATTCACTGTGCGCGATGTGAAGCTCGTGCCCTACGTTTACGACCTGCCCAAGGACAGCGCCCGAGCTACCCGTGGCTTCCTTACAGTGAGCGGAAACTTGGCCGGCGAGCATGTAACAGTTATCGTTAATCACCTGCCCAGCCGCTTTGCGGGGCCTTATTATCGTGAATTGGGCGCCCGACAGATAGCTGTGGTCAAGGATTCGCTTGTCGCCGACGACCCCAATGTAAAGGTTTTCGTCATGGGAGATATGAATGATGACCCCATGGACGCAAGTATGGCCAAGGAATTGCGGGGCCGTCGCACGATAGAAGAGGTGGGTCCGAACGATTTATACAACCCTTGGTGGGACGTATTGGCCGGTGGTACGGGCACATTGTCGTACCGTGGCTCATGGAATTTGTTTGATCAGATACTTCTTTCGCCCAATCTGCTCAATCCGAAAGGCTCTAAAGACTATTCCACATTGAAGTTCTGGAAAAACCAAATCGTACGTCAGAACTACTTGTTCCAAACCGAAGGCCGCTACAAAGGCTCACCCAAACGCACCCATGCCTCGGGAGTTTGGCTCGATGGTTACAGCGATCACCTGCCCGTAGTAGTGTATTTGGTGAAGGAACAGAAATGATTGAGACCCATCCTTTCGAACCTTGGTTGCCCGCCGACGCACGATTACTCATGCTCGGCACCTTTCCGCCGGCGCCCAAACGCTGGAGTATGGAGTGGTATTACCCTAATTTTCAGAACGACATGTGGCGAATTTTCGGCCACGTGTTTTTCAATGACAAGCTCCATTTCGTCGACCAAGACCATAAAACCTTTAAATTAGAAGAATTAAAGCTGTTCTTAAAGGAAAAGGGAGTGGCCCTTTTTGACACTGCCTTGCGCATAAGACGCACCAAGAACACGGCCTCCGACAAGGATTTGGAGGTAATCGAGCCGAGCGACCTCGACGGGTTGCTGCGTGCCTTGCCCCAATGCCGGGGCGTGCTCTTGGCCGGACAGTTGGCCACACAGCTCTTTACCACCCATTACGGCATAAAGACGGTGCCCAAGATGGGCCATTATGCCACCTTCAACTTCGAGGGACGTGAGCTTCGCCTCTACCGCATGCCCAGCAGCTCACGGGCTTATCCCATGTCGGTAGAAAAGAAATCAGACTTTTATCGTATAATGTTTAATGATATATTAGCATGAACATAGCAGACGACCGCATAACTATCATCGGCATAGCCGGCGGAACCGGCAGCGGAAAGACCACCGTTGTAAGGAAAATAGTGGAGGCCCTGCCCCCTCATTTCGTAGCCGTGGTGCCGCTCGACTCGTATTATAACGACACGACGGGCATGACCGACGAGGAACGCCATCAAATAAACTTCGACCATCCCGACGCCTTTGACTGGAAACTTCTTCATAAACAAATCAATGAGTTGCGAGAGGGGAGGGCCATAGAGCAGCCTACTTACAGCTATCTGAAGTGTAACCGACTGCCCGAAACCATCCATGTGGAGCCCAAACCGGTCATCATCATCGAGGGAATCATGACCTTGCTCAATAAGAAACTGCGTGACTTGATGGATTTGAAGATATTTGTCGACTGCGACTCCGATGAGCGATTGATACGCAATATACAGCGCGATACCATCGATAGGGGCCGTACCGTTTCCATGGTTGTAGACCGTTATTTGGAAGTTCTCAAGCCTATGCACGAGCAATTCATCGAACCTACCAAGCGTTATGCCGACCTTATCATTCCTCAAGGGGGCGATAATGCCAAGGGAATAGGTATCTTGTGTAAGTACATAGAAGGCCTTGTACCTGCCGAATAATAAAATATTAGTGCCGTTTTACTACTGATTGTTATAGTAAAACGGCACTTTTTGTATTCCGAAAGCTGCCCTTTTATCGTGTCAAAGCAGGCCTTTCACGTGGTTAAAGCTGCCTTTTGACAAGGCCAAAGGGCAGCTTTGAGAAAGCCATCGGCCTAATGCCGACGTGTCATGA
This sequence comes from Prevotella sp., assembly GCF_036570325.1. Taxonomy (GTDB): domain Bacteria; phylum Bacteroidota; class Bacteroidia; order Bacteroidales; family Bacteroidaceae; genus Prevotella. The sequence continues at coordinate 11,233 of NZ_DATCYK010000065.1, read as the reverse complement.
GCCTATTGGGCCGTCGTGTCAACGTCTTCCGCAGGGGCCGATTGCTCCAATTGTTGCCGGGCCATGCGGGCCTCCTCGGCTTTGGCAAAGGCCTTATGACACTGGTGAATCTTAATGGAGTTAAGACATTCTACCACTCCGTAAACCATCATACACCAACCTATGACAAACAAGGGGGCTGAGGCGATGGCTTGCGGATAGAGAATGGCGACGATACCTATCAACAATATCAGTGAAGGCATGACCCAATAGAAAGCTCCTACATGGGCATATTTCTTGGCAGAAGCCAAGTTTACGAACTGATTGATGGCTCCTAAGATAAGAATGGCAGCCAAAATATACATCAACCAACTGATAAACGTGGTGGGCATGAGGGCCAATATAACGCCCAAAATAAGACTGCCAAGGCCTACAATGGGAAAATTGGGCCTCAAAGGCTCAATCTTGTGCCCGTCGACATCGAATAGTTCGGGCGCGGAGGCTGCGCTTCGGCGGGCGCTGAAGTAAGTGGCGCAGGAGATAATGCCCGACAAGAAAAACAATATTCCTATGGAAATAGTAATCCATTGAACGGTTTGTTCACGGTATTGTACGAGCAACGCGCCTACGATAATGGCGATAATGGCCCGAAAGAATGAGCTTTGTAATACTTTCATACTTGCTTTTTTACGATGTTAGTATGTGCAAATATACGGCAAAATGGCGAGAATGCCTAACTTTTAGTCGTAAGATGATAGCCTAATGTCGTAAAAAAGCTATATATTTGTGCCACAATCAAACGAAGATTATATGACAACACTTTATTTGGTGCGCCACGGTGAGACGGTAGACAATGCCAATCACATACTTCAAGGCCAAGTTCCGGGCGAGCTCAACGCCACGGGCCGAAAGCAAGCCGAGGAGGTTAGAGATAAGATGAGGAATGCTGCCATCGACGTATTCATGGCCAGCGACCTGCACAGAGCTATCCAAACATGTGAGATTATCGCCCAACCTCATGATAAAAAGGTAGAAACGACGCCGTTACTGCGTGAGCGCGACTGGGGAGATTTCACGGGAAAGTACATTCCCGACTTACAAGCTGTAACCGAATGGCCCGACAATGTGGAGTCGCTTGAGTCCATCCGAAGTCGGGCACGCAACTTTCTTACGATGGTACGAACGATGTATAAGGACAAAACAGTGCTGGCCGTAGGCCATGGTATCGTCAATAAAGCGGTTCAGAGCGTATATTTGGACCGCCCCATGAACCAAATCGATAAGATGAGCAATGCCGAGATACGAGTGCTCATGCTCTAAACTATGCGGCCGCAACGCCGTGTATATAATAAAAAAAGGGAACTTTCTTCACAGAAAATTCCCTTTTTTATTTAATGACTCTCTAATGATGAGGCCTTTTTTTATACTTGATCTTTTTATGGCCTCTTACAAAGTATTAATCTAATATTACTTTTTTAGAACTTTACATTTATTTTTAATAACTCTCTAATAGTGATTATGACAAAATCTTTGTCCGTGATTTGTTAATTAATTTTATGACGGATTACCCTTACAATCTCTTTCCTTAAAAACCCATTGCGTTTATTTTCTGTTGCCAAAGCTGCCTCTGCTGTGGGCGCCTCCACCGAAAGAACCACCGCTGCGTGCGCCTACCGAGGGGGCGGAGTTGCCGTTGAAGCTGCCGTGATTGCCGTTGAAAGAACCTTGGCTGCCCGATGAGCGGGGGCTGAAAGAGCGACTTGGAGCGGTATTGCCTCCTTCGCTGCGGAAGCGGTTGCCACCAAATACGCCGCGTTCGTTCATTCCCGGGCGGGTCACTGTGGTGCGGGTGCTGCTCTGACGGTTCTCAAAAGCGCTGTTGCTGCGGCTTTTGAAGGTGCCTGAAGACCTGCGGTTGTCGTTGCGATAGCCGTCGTAGCGCTCTGATTGATAATCTCTGTTATTGAAATCGCCCGATGAACGCACGCCGTAAGGGTGGTTGTTATACGACCGGTTGTCATAGCGGCGGCTGTCATTGTCGCGGTATCCGTAAGAGCGGCGGCTGCGATTGTAGTCATTTCTGTTATATCCTCGACCGTAATCTCCACGGTTGAAGCCGTCGCGCATGCCGAAGTGACTGCTCCGATGGCCCACGTGGCCGAAGCTGCGGCCGTGATACCATGACCTTCCACCATTGACTCTCCAGCTATGACCGCCCCGATATACCGTGACGAAAGAGGGCCGTCCGAAGTAGAAATAGTCACGACGAGGGTACCGGGCGTAAACGCTGAAGTGCCAATAGCCTGCGTCCCAATAGAGCGGACGGTAGAAGTAGCTGGCCGCCAAGTAGGATTGATACTGCCAATCCATCAGTATGTAACTCAAGTCGAGGTTGCGTTGCTGCCAATATGTGCCGTAGAGGTTGTTGTAATCGTCAACGCTCAGAAGGTAATCGAGGTTCACTTCGTAAGCGGCTTCATACTGCTCATCGGTCAGATTCAGTTCATAAGCCATCTTGTCGGTGAGGAAAAGCGCCTGTTCGCGGGCTTGTTCGTAGCTCATGGCTTGAGCTGTTACTGCTAAAGTAAGCAGTGCTGTGAGGGCTAATATAAACTTTTTCATCGTTCTGTTGTATTAATGTGTTGTCTTATATAAGCGTTGGGCCGCGGTCAGAACTTGCTTTTAGGCCTGCGACGGGCTTGGGCTTTGTTTCTTAATGCTGAGATAGTGTGGACGGGAAGGGTGAAAACTTGGTTTCAGACAGCCTCGTTCAACTTATCTGATGCAAAGATAGGACAATAAAACGGTGGGCAAAATGGATTTTCCCTAAACGGAAAGGGAAAATCCCTAAAGGTGGAAATAAAGATGGTGAGCTGCGCCGTTATCCGGCGATCAGCTCACCATCGAGGGTGTAAATATTAACTTTACCGTCTTCGTAGGTGGCAAGTGTTGGGGGATTGCCGCCCTTTGGAAAGGTTATCGAGCCGGTGTTGCAGACAAGGGTTGGGCCTTGCGGGACGAGTTCCCATAGGTGTGTGTGGCCATAAAACATGTAATCGAAGTGTCCTTTGGGCATGTTCACCTTATTATATATATGGCCGTGGGTCAGCAAAATGCGCTTCCCGTTGTCTACAAGGAGCATGTAGTCTTGCATGATGGGGAAGTTAAGGAGCATTTGATCTACCTCTGAATCGCAGTTTCCTCGAATGGCGACGATGTCATCGGCCATGGCGTTGAGCCTTTCGGCTATGGCTTTGGGGTTCAATCCCTCGGGAAGACCGTTGCGGGGGCCGTAGTTCAGGATGTCGCCCAGTATGCAGAGCATGTCGCATTGTTGGCTGTGGTAGAAGTCGAGTGCCTTCTCGAGTGCGGGCAGTGAGCCGTGAATATCGGATAAGATTAAATATTTCATGCGGTGTTTTGTATTTTATGCGTTTGTCGAAGTGTCGTTCTTATAGTTATGATCCATGATGAGTTGATAGTTGTATTTGGGCTCCACTTCCTTCAGATGGTCCTCGATGTGGCGCAGGAAAGCCTCGTCGTCGGTTACGGCGTCGTCGGTTACGATGTCGAGCGTTATGCTCTTGGTTTCCTCATAGACGTAGAAGCCGTGTACTTCGATGACATGTTCGTGTTCAAAGACTGTCTTCATGACGCGTTGCTGAAGCTCCATGAGGTGGCCGGAAGTATTGATCGCGTAGATACCTATGTTGGCTATAATGCCGTATTTCTCATAAAGCATGTGCATGATGTTGCGCGTCAGCCCGTGAATTTGGCGTGCTGTCATCGTGTCAACTACGCTGATATTGGCTGAACCGATAATGGTTTGGGGGCCATAGTAGTTGAGTATCACGTCGAAAACACCGTTGACTTCCTTAAATTCCAGTATGCTGTGCTTGATATTCTGTATAAATTCCTTTGAAATACTTTTGCCAAGGAGTTCGCTGATGGGGCCTCCCAGCATGTCGATACCGGCCTTGATGATGACAAGGGAAATAAAAGTACTGAACGCTCCGTCGAGATTGACATTCCAAATGAGCATGATTCCGGCCGAAAGAAGGGTGGAAAGGGTGATAAGGGCGTCAAACATGGCGTCGGCGCCACTGGCTATCAGGGAGTCGCTTTTGAGCTTTTGCCCTTTCCGCTTGACGTATTGTCCTAATGCTATTTTCACGAAAATAGCCACTATAATGACGATAAGCGTAAAGGTGGTATAGGTTGGTTGCGAGGGATGGATGAGCTTTTTGAAGGATTCAATGAGTGAGGTGCAGCCAGCAATGAGCACGATGATGGAGATAATGATGGCGCTGAAATATTCCACCCGGCCATAACCAAAGGGATGTTTGCGGTCGGCCGGTCGCTCTGAAAGCTTGGTTCCGACGATGGTAATGACCGATGACATGGCGTCACTCAGGTTGTTGAGCGCATCCATAATGATGGCTGTGGAGTTCGCTATGAGGCCAACTATTGTTTTGAAGAGGGCTAAGAAAATATTGGCAGCTATGCCAATGACGCTTGTTTTGATGATTTCCTTGTTCCTATTCATATTTTATGAGGTGGTTTTTTGTTAATTCTTGATTTCTATTCCGGGGAAGTTTCCCTTGCGGTTGGCCTCCTCTGTCAGGGCGGCTAACCGTTCGGCGTCCAATCCCCGCAGGTAGTCCGCATAGCCGGCTTGGCACCGTAATCGGGGGATTTGCCTGCCGCTTTTCGTGAGTTCCATGGTAGCTTGAAGCCTGAACCTTTGTCCTTCGGAGTAAGGAATGTATTGCAGGCTGTCAGCCAGCAGGCCTTCCTGAATGAGGTTTTGAAGGTTTCCCGTGTAAGAGGAGTGGCGTTGAAGGTAGATTTGCTCCGCTTTTAGAATGGTTTTCATGCGTTCGCGTACCACAGTTTCACGCTTTGCCTGCTCTTTTTCAAAGCCAATGGGGCTGTAAATGCTGAAAAAGCATAGGAGAACAAGGCCAAGAACGCAGAACGAGAGGATAAAATTATTATTTATTTTCATAGAAAACTACGATTTTATTTTTATATTTTTGCAGCGTTTTTGCAAAGATAGTGCAAACGAGCGGCATAAGAGTGGGCTCTTAAATGTCCGAGTGCCGCCTATCTTATGCAAAGATAGTGCAAACGAGAACCATGAGAATTTATTCTCAAATGGTCGAGTGTAGCCTATCTTATGCAAAGTTAATAAAAAATAGGGTAAGGCCTTTTACCCTTTTATAAATTAATATATGATAACAGACGAGTTGGTTCTTCGGGTCACGGAACAGTTTGGTTATGAGCCTACGGCCGACCAACGACACGCCTTGAAGACGTTTGCCAAGTTCATGTTCGACCGTGATGAGCGGTCCGTAATGCTGCTTCGCGGCTCGGCCGGTACGGGAAAGACGAGCTTGGCGGGCGCTATCGTGCGGTCGTTGTTGGCCTTGAAGCAGAAACTTGTGCTGATGGCACCCACCGGAAGGGCCGCCAAGCAATTCTCGCTCAACAGCGGCAGCAAGGCGTTTACGATTCATCGGCGTATTTATCGTGAGCGAAGTTACGGCGGATTGTACGGAGAATTCAATCTGAACAATAACCTTTCGGCCGACACTCTCTTCATGGTAGACGAGGCTTCGATGATTTCCGGCGGTCATGGGGGCAGTGACGGCAACTTCGGTTCGGGCAGTTTGCTGAACGATTTGGTAAGTTTTGTTTATTCAGGGCGCAATTGTCACCTCTTATTAATAGGCGATAAGGCCCAGCTTCCGCCCGTGGGAGAGCAACACTCACCCGCTTTGAACACCATGGAGATGCAAGCCATGGGCTTGAAAGTGTACGAATGCGACCTTAATGAGGTTGTGAGGCAGGAGCAAGAGAGCGGAATCCTTTACAATGCCACGCTGATTCGCCACCGGCTCGATGACTTTTCATCGGACGCTTCTTGTCAAGTGGCATTTCCACAAATCCATTTCAAACTTTTCGCCGATATTCGTTCGGTGCCCGGAAATGAGCTGATAGAATGCCTGAACTCCAGTTACAGTGAGGTGGGAACCGATGAAACGATGGTCATTACACGCAGTAATAAGCGGGCGAACATTTATAATCAAGGTATCAGAAATACCATTTTGGATTGTGAGGAGCAATTGGTGACGGGCGACATGGTGATGGTGGTCAAGAATAAGTATATTGATCAGCCCGAGAAACAAGGCGCAGAATCCCGGCTTAGCTTCATAGCGAACGGCGATAGGGCCCGGGTGAAGCGGGTCAGGAATATCAGGGAATTGTATGGTTTTCATTTTGCGGATGTCACGTTGCAGTTTCCCGATTATGATCAACTCGAGTTAGAACAGACCGTTATCTTGGAAACATTGGCCACGGAGGCCCCCGCGTTGAGCCGCGAACAGAACGAATTGCTTTTTCAAAGGGTCATGGAAGACTATGCCGACATACCTTTGAAGAAAGACCGCATGGCCAAATTGAAGCAGGACGACTACTTTAACGCGTTGCAAATAAAGTTTGCCTATGCCGTCACCTGCCATAAGGCGCAGGGCGGGCAGTGGGCCCATATCTATGTGGACCATGGATATATGACCGACGAAATGCTTACCCCGGACTATTACCATTGGCTTTACACGGCGATGACCCGTGCCACGGAGAAGCTCTTTTTGGTGAATTGGCCTAAGAATTATACCGCCGACGCCGACCAATAGCCCTTTGGCTAATGGCAGGAAGGTGTCGGCACGGACCGAAAAAGTTACAAGAATGATAGTTACAACATCGTGGATGGAGACATGGTTTGCCAAGTTCAATGCGGAATATTTTGGCAAAGGGCTTCCCATGCCCATGCTTAAACTCTCCAAAGCACGCACCCAATTGGGGCAGATGTCGTGTAAGCGAGTGACCCGTTGGGGGCGTACCAAGCTCTATGACTTTACCATCAAGATGACCACTTATTATGATATGACGGAGCGGCAGGCGCAAAACGTCTTGTTACATGAGATGATTCATTACTCCATAGCTTACACCGGACTGCGTGATACGGCCCCACATGGCATTATTTTTCGTGGAATGGCCGATAAATTAAATAGAGATCACGGCTGGGAAATCAGGATTATGACCACCACCCGGGGCTGGAAAAAGGCTGTTTCCGCAACAGCGAGGACGCCTGAAAAGCCTTCCCGCTACCTCGTCTTGGCCTTGGAAATGGCCAATGGCGACCATTTTCTGTCGGTGGTCCATCCTAACTACGCGCTCAAAATTGACCGTCAGCTTAGCCGAATGGCCCAAGTGGCCCGTTACGGTTGGTATTTCTCCACGGATTCTTACTTTGAAAACATGCCCCAAGTGCGCTCTCTGCGTGGCAAGCGGGTATCGCTTGACGATTTCGAGCAGCGTGTGGCTGATATGCGGCAAGTCTTTCCGGACGCTTTGACCATGCCTTAGGAAAGGTCAAAGCATGGCAGTGGGAAAGTAAAAGTACGGTGCTGTAAAGGTAAAAGCCCGGTGATAAAACAAAAAAAGCTAAACAGTTCGTGAAAACTATTTAGCTTTTTGCAAAGTTGGGATACTCGGACTCGAACCAAGAATGACAGGACCAGAATCTGTAGTGTTACCATTACACCATATCCCAATTTGTTGTTTGCTAAAGGAGCGCTCCTCCTTATTGCGTTTGCAAAGGTAGTACAATTTTGAGAAACGGCAAAGATTTTTCCTTGATTTTTTATGTTTAACCCCTTATTTTCTTAGTTTTTAGGGCTGAATGAGCTGTTTTTGAGGGGGTAGAAGGGGCTGTGCCCCGTTGTAAGGGTGGGGAGTTGGGAGGATGAATCGTTAGAGAAGAGGCTGCGAAGGAGGGCAAGTAAGGAGATAGAAGGGGGCAAGTGAGGACGTGAAAGCAGCCCTTTGAGGAGGTAAAAGAGGGCCTTTGATAATGCTAAAGCAGGCCTTTGAAGGCGTAAAAAGGGGCTAATGACTTGCAGCCCTGCCACCTTATAATTTATTTAATAGTAGGGGTTGTTGGATTGGTCAGACCAGTCGGACAAGTCCGACCAGTCTGATTACAGCAGAATCTGCTTCCAACAACTCGTTAACTTGTCTACTCATTCACTCGTCAACTTCCTTTCTTCCCACATAAAAAGCCGCATTCCAAGAGAAATGCGGCTTCATTTTGAGATTTAGTGAAATATATATAATCTGATTACAGATTAGAAAGTTCGATGACTTTATCGACTGCTGCGCTGATACCATCAAGGTTCTTGCCACCTGCTTGGGCATAGTGGGGCTGGCCGCCGCCGCCGCCTTGGATGAGCTTAGCGGCCTCACGGATAATCTTTCCGGCGTTAAGTTCGTGGCCATTCACCATGTCATCGCTGAACATTACGGTCAGTAGAGGCTTGTCATGGGCCGTACTTCCGATGACAGCGACGAGGTTTTCGGGGATAGCCTCACGCAGTTTGAAGACAAGGTCCTTAGCGGCGTTGGGCTCCAAGGGCAATACCGCCTTGATAACTTTCACGCCGTTAACGTTTTGGGCACGGTTGATGAGTTCGTTCTTGGTACGCTCCACGGCTTGTGCTTGGAACTTCTCAATCTCCTTTTTCATCTCATCGTGCTCGTCAATGTACTTTTGTACGGCCGTGGTAAGGTCCTTGGCATTATTGAAGAGGCCTTTAAGAGCAGTCATAGTGTCCTGCAACAAGTAGATGGCATCTTCGCTGTTCTTACCCGTGAGGGCCTCAATGCGGCGGATACCTGCGGCAACGCTGCTCTCACTGATAATCTTAAAGAAACCTATGCGACCCGTACTCGTGGCGTGAATACCACCACAGAATTCGCACGAAGGACCGAAACTAATCACTCGAACCTTGTCGCCATACTTCTCGCCAAAGAGCGCTACGGCACCCAAACGCTTGGCTTCTTCGAGCGGAGTGTCACGATGTTCGTCACGAGGAAGGTCTTGTCGAATCATCGAATTGACCAGTTTCTCTACCTGACGCAACTCTTCGTCGGTTACTTTTTGGAAATGTGAGAAGTCGAAGCGCAGCGTTGTGGCGTCGACATAGGAGCCTTTCTGCTCTACATGGTCACCAAGTACCTGCTTAAGAGCGTAGTCGAGCAAGTGGGTTGCGGTGTGGTTGGCAGCCGAACTGTCACGCTTCTCGGTATCGACGCAAGCCATGAAGTCGGCCGTAAGGTCCTTGGGCAATTCCTTAACGATATGAATGCTTTGGTTATTCTCACGCTTGGTATCGATAATCTCTACGGTTTCATTCTCTGAAACGAGCACTCCCGTGTCGCCAACTTGTCCTCCCATTTCGCCATAGAACGGCGTAAAGTCGAGCACAAGCTCATAAAAAGAGTTCTTTTTCTGCGTAACCTTGCGATAACGGAGTATGTGGCACTCGTATTCCGTGTAGTCATAACCCACGAATTCCTGCTCACCTTCCTTGATGATTTCCCAATCTCCATTCTCCACGGCAGCCGCGTTGCGAGCCCGTTCCTTTTGTTTGGCCATTTCCTCGTTAAACCCTTGCTCGTCAACAGTGAAGCCATGCTCACGACAAATCAGCTCTGTGAGGTCGAGAGGGAAGCCGTATGTGTCGAACAAACGGAAGGCATTGGCGCCGGCGAGTTGTGTTTGAGCGTTGGCCTTGAGCGCTTCCATGTCGCCATTGAGCAGGTTGATACCCTTTTCAAGGGTACGGAGGAATGAGTCTTCCTCCTCTTTGATAACACGGCTGATAAGCTCCTGCTGGGCGGGAAGCTCGGGATAAGCGCCTCCCATCTCCTGAACTAACACGGGAATGAGCTTAAAGATGAAGGCAGAGCGCTGGTTTAAGAAGGTATAAGCGTAGCGCACGGCGCGTCGAAGGATACGACGGATAACGTAACCGGCCTTTGCGTTGCCCGGCAATTGGCCATCGGCAATGGAGAAAGCTACGGCACGAAGGTGGTCAGCGATAACTCTCATGGCCACGTCGACGTCCTCTGATACGCCATATTTCATGCTTGAGAGATTCTCTATCTCCTTTATGATGGGCTGGAAGATGTCGGTATCGTAGTTAGAATGTTTGCCCTGAAGCATGCGTACCAAGCGTTCGAAGCCCATACCGGTATCGATGACGTGCATGGGGAGCAACACCAACGAGCCGTCAGACTTACGATTGTACTGCATAAAGACGATATTCCATATCTCAATGACCTGCGGATCGTCCTTGTTGACCAATTCCCGACCGGGCACTTTGGCCTTTTCCTCGGCCGAACGTGAGTCAACATGAATCTCAGAGCAGGGTCCGCAGGGTCCGGTATCGCCCATTTCCCAAAAGTTATCGTGCTTGTTGCCGTCGATGATATGGTCGGTCGGCAAGTGCTTGGCCCAATAAGAAGCCGCTTCATCGTCACGTTTGATTCCTTCTTCTTCGGAACCTTCAAACACGGTAACGTACAAATCGGCGGGATTAAGATGGAGAACATCGACCAAATACTCCCAAGCCATGTCGATGGCGCCTTCCTTAAAGTAGTCGCCAAAGCTCCAGTTACCGAGCATTTCAAACATAGTATGGTGGTAAGTGTCGTGACCTACCTCCTCCAAGTCGTTGTGCTTACCGCTCACACGCAGGCATTTCTGCGAGTCAACACGGCGTACATCGGCGCCCGGGTCCTTGGTTCCGAGGATAATATCTTTCCACTGGTTCATGCCGGCGTTGGTAAACATGAGCGTAGGGTCGTCCTTTATAACCATCGGAGCTGATGGTACAATCTTATGTCCGTGAGCTTCAAAGAATTTCTTATACGACTCACGTACTTCGTTAGCTGTCATCATTATATGTATTTGCTTAATTTTTAATTCTTAATAAAAACACTGCAAAGATACAAATAAAAAGATAATATGAAATTGGGAAATAGCATTAATTTGCTATCTTTGCAATGAAAAAGGACCAAACAGCGTATTTATTATGGCATTAAATCCCGATAAGAATCTGAAGTTGTACTACTCTATCAAGGAAGTAGCGAAGATGTTTGACATTAATGAGAGCACTCTGCGCTATTGGGAGTCCGAGTTCCCGCTACTCAAACCTAAGACCCAAGGGCCCAGCAAGGTGCGTCAGTACACGCAGAAGGACATCGATCAGATTAAAGTTATCTACAACTTGGTGAAGGTTCGTGGCTTTAAGATAGCCGCGGCACGCAAGATGTTGAGCGAGAATAGGGAGGGAGCAGACCGCAGCGCGGCCGTGATGGAAACGTTGGTGGCCGTGCGCGATGAGCT
>NZ_DATCYK010000064.1:0-64099 GCF_036570325.1 Prevotella sp. | reverse complement strand
GAGTGAGAATACACTCATTTTGAAGCCTGCTCCAACAGTGAAATACTTGCGGTTTCCTTTATTTTCGCTTTCATGATGGTAGCCGGCTCGCAGAGAGAACTGATCATGATACATATACTCGGCACCAATGCTCCATTGTATTTCTTGTAGTTCTTCTTTAGCTCCGTTGGGTGCATCGCCAAAGCTCTTGAATATGCCACTGATAGACGATACATCGTAATAATCTTTCTGTACACGTTGCTGATAGGCTTCGGTGCTCTCGCCTTCGTTTGGTTTGGGATAAGTGGGCACGAGCAGCTTGTTGGCATCGGCTGCAATGGTGAGTCGGTTGTATTCATCAATAGGGATCATGAGCGATGCTCCCAAGCGCAGGTTGGTGGGGATGAATTCGCTGTTTTTGTCGCCTCCGAATGATATTTTGCTACCAATGTTCGATATGTTCATACCTAAGCCTAACTGGCATTCACGGTTACCAAAGTTCAGATAGTTTTGGTAGTACAGTGAAAGATCGGCGGCAAAAGCCGAACCGGGTGCTGTGTCGCCCGAATAATCGTAAGTCAGATCGGAGTAAATCCAGCGAACGGCAGCAGCAATCGAGAATTTCTCACTCAACATCAACGAATAGGCTACGTCGAACGACATTTCATAAGGACTGATGGTCATAGGGGTGCCGTTGCTGGATTCGTCGGCTGTGAGCTGTACTTCGCCCAAAGAGAAGTAGCGAAGCGAAGACGATACAGCGCTGTAGTCGCCAATACGGTAGTAACCCGATAGGTAAGCCAAGTCCATATCGTTCACCAGCTGGCGCAACCACGGGGTGTAGTTGAGGGCTACTCCGGCGCGGCTGATGGTAAAGGGATACTTGGCGGGGTTCCAATATTGCGAAACAACATCGGGATCGGTGGCTACACCCACATCGCCCATACCGGCGGCACGAGCATCGGGGGCGATGGTTTGCGAGGTAACCGAAGTGTTTACCGGGTTAAAGATATTTTTTTTGTCTTGTGCCGATATGCCGATGGCGGTGGCCATGAAAAGGCATGTCGTAAGTAATCTCAATATTTTATTCATGTGTTGCAATTTGCAGTTTGTATGATCAGTAAGCTATGGCATGATGCCCATATACGAATAGAAAAACGTAAAATGGCAGCTATTTATTGCTTATAACGATAAGTTTCTTTGCTTTTGAGGCCTTTGAACTTCCGTCTGAAGCAATGCGCACTCTGTATAGGTACACTCCGGTTTGCAGGCGCATGCCGTTGTCTACGGTTAAATTCCAGTCTATGGTGTATGCTCCGGTTGTACTCACACCACTTTCTTCGTGTTTCCATAACAGTCGGCCACTCATATCGAAAACGTCAAGTTCAATATCTATCTTGTTGCCGGTGCGGTCGTGATTAATAATAAATGTGGTATGGGTGCTGGCAGGGTTATTGGTGCAGCTCACGTTGAATAGCGACGGTTCGAGCCCTTTTACTACATTGAAATCGAGTTCGGCCACAGAACTTTTGTTCAGAATATCCCAAGCTTTGAATTGCAGGTGATGCATTCCGGGGGTAAGTTCGGGAATAGAGAAAAAAGTGGAGCCATTGGTGTAAGATCCGAAATCGTAGGTGAAGTTTTCGTCAAGCACATAGGTCTTGTTCATATCGCCGTCTATCACGAGTTGTAGGTTATGCCCAATACCGTTCCCGGAGGTATTGATGCCATTCTCATCAGTAATTTGTGCTACAAAATAAGGAGCAGTGTTCACGTTCCCGCCATTCACAAATGAGGGCGAATTGAGGTAGCAGTAAATGGACGGTCCTGTTTCGTCGTTTTCGGTAATGCTGCTTCCGCCAATAATAAAACTGCTGTTTTCGCCGTTTGCACAGATTGTTTTTTCTTCGTTCATGGCATAAAGATTGATCAATCCTGTTCCCTCGCTGTAATCAATGTCTTTCGGGATGGCGAAAGAGAAGTTGAACTTGCCTTCTTTCACCTTGTCTGAGCCGATAAATAAAGTCTTTACTCTGTCGTTATAGGTAAAGGCTGTGCTTGCTCCATCTTGTGAAGTGTTGTTTAGTTTACAAGTGATCTTCTCTTGTTTGTCGCGCACGGTGGCTGACAATGTTCCGTTAAAGTCGCTCCCCGCGTTCTTAATATGTCCGCTGACTTTGACCACGCCTCCGGCTCCCAATTTCGGTGCGTTGGTTGCGGAATTGAGATCGATGCCATTGATGGAATCGATAACAATTTCCATGGTAGGTCTGTTGAGTGCAATGGCCGGATCGCCAAGTAATGAATATTGTAGCTTATTGGTGGTGAGGTCTTTTCCTGTTTCAATCATTTCGTTCTTTGCCAAGCGTTGTGCTTCGCCTATTGTTATGGGTGTGCCGTTCGGCATACTGAGCACATGCTTCAAGAAAGCCATATTGATGAGTTTGTTATAGTTGGCAAATACGGTTCGTGTAGTTCCGAAAAAGGCTATGGCACCCCCTTTTTTGTTGAGTATGGCCGTTTCGCCGATGGTCTGTGTAGAACCGTCGAAAGGCATGATATCGCATGAGGCGGTGATCCACAAGGGAAGGTTGGAATTGGTGAACTCTGCAAAGTCGCCGATCTTCAAAACCGATTCGTGTGAGATCTGTGTTTCCGATCCATGTCCGGCGTAATCCATAATCAAAGCTCCTGCCGTTTGTTGCTGTTTGATGATACGGGTTACTTCGGGATAGCTGTATCCGGTAGAAGAGCCTTCACGGGTATAGGTGTCCCACATCACTTTCTTGATAACAAATCCCGGATAGCGGTGGGCCATATCATCGGCTGCACTGTTGGCATCTTCCATATGCATGTTCCTATTCCCGTCGTCGCCCATGAACATCAGTGTATTTTGCCATGTGCCTGCATTATTGTTTACCACATAGTTAATAGTTTTATCTACCAGCGTTTTTGCATCGCTTTCGGTCGTCACCGGAAAGCGTCCTACGGCCATGTCGGTCTTATCTTTTGTTTGCAAATCACCACCTTCCCCATCGTCTAACAGGCAGAAGAACCCATCATCCACGTAGCAGGTTATCTTGTTGAAAGAGTCTTCACTTTCATAGCACAACAGGTAATCGTCTTTTGCAGTTCCTTTCCAATCACTTGTTTGCATACGGTTGTCCCATGCGCCATCACCAAAGAGCAGCAGATATTTCGGTATATCCTGTTCGGTGTCGGCCCTGTCGTAAAGCATTTTTAGGTATCGGCGGTAAGCGTTGGCATCGGGTGTGCCCCCTCCGAATTCGTTGATAAGCTCATCGGAAGGCACAATCCGCACTCTGAGTTTGTCGTGTTGCTCGTGAAATTCTTTCAACCGATTGGCTTGTGCGAGCAGCTTCTGCGAAGTGGGGATAATGATGATCATATCCGCGGCCTCGTGAGCGTGCAAGTCTTGATTGGTAATGTTGTGAACGTATTGTGCCTCCGGGAACGATGAAGTGGCCAAATGCGGCGCAGGCCTTGGTGTGTCGAAGGCAAGCGATATGTAGTCTAATCGTACCGGCCCACCTGAAGTGGTGGTGATTTTTACCTCATTCGATGTTTTCAGTTCGTTTACGTTTACTGTCAGTATGCTTTCTTTGCCCATATTGTATGAGTCAAGCGAATTAGGATCGGTACTCCATGTCATGGTTAGTGTGCCGATCTGTTTGCCATTCAACTCTATACTTGCCGAACTGTTTGTGCCGGCTGTGAGAGCTACCGATATCTTCCCCTTTTGTTGGCTCGGTGCATTGATGGTAAAAGTATGCGAAGTTCCCATGTTGATGGGAATGTTCTCGAATAGATTTCGCCCGCCGTGATACCAAGCGTAATTGTCTACCTCGTGTAAGGTGTGGTAATCATCGTTTGCAGGGTAGAACGATTGCAGGAAGGTGGTTGAGTCGGTAGTTAATGGTACATCCTCGTTTTGTGTGATGAAATAATAGGCAAGGCTTGAGTAGGGATTACGTGTTCGGCGCATGGTAGTCTTGCTCTCCCAGCTTACTGTGCCCTTTGCATAGAACAGCCGTTTCCCGTTCACAATGCAGGTGGGTACTTCTTTTAAGTCGTCGGAAGCAATCAGATCTTTTTCTTTTAAGACCTCGTTTTGCAAGTTACCTCCGTAGCCATATATCTTCACCTTGCTCAAGTCGGTAAATCCGGCTTGCCGGATGGTTGCCTCCGTCAGCTGGTACACTCCTGTGGCAGGAACGCTGATCTTGGCCCATTGCCCCGATGATAAGAGGGAGTGAGCGGCATAACGTGAACTCTTCGCACCACTGGCACGAGTACGAGCAAGGCGCTGCGAGCGTTTCAAGGGCTTACTCTCTATAGACAACATGAAACTCACAAGGTATTGATACTTGTTGTTGCGGAATACGAGGGGGGAGAAAGAAATATCAAGCGAAGCTTTCTTTCGGTTGAATGCCAGATGTTGTTCTATTTTAGGAACATTCGGGAGATCTGCTCCCGAAAGCATCTTGTAGCGCAGGATGTCTCCGGCCGGCATATCAATGTATTCAGGGTAGGCAATTGATACCGTATAAACAGAGTCTTGATAATCCCCCTGAAGAGGAAAAGAATAGCCGAAAGTTGGTAATACGGAATCAACTTTTACCTCGTTGGCAGTGAGGTTAAAAAAGCGCTGTGCATGGACCGTTCCCGGTAACATGAGCAACAGTAGGCCGATAACTATGTATTTAAAAATGCTGTGCATAGGTGTTGTTACTAAAAATGCGCAAAGGCCTTTACCGCATCCAACTCTTGTTTCAAGGCCTTTATTTGCAATTGAAATCAAGTACTTTCCGGTCTTCCACATAGCCTTCCAAATGGTCGTCGATGGCTACAGCACCTGTTCCTGCGGGCGTACCGGTATATAGCAGATCACCGGTCTTCAGTGTGAAATAGCGGCTGATGTAAGCTATCAGCTCGTCCACCTTGAAAAGCATGTCACCAGTGTAACCCTCCTGTACGGTCTTTCCGTTAATGTCGAGATGAAAGCGGATATTCTGTATATCTTTGAACTTCTCAATACTTACCCAATTGCCAATGGCTGCCGAACCGTCAAAGCCTTTACACAGTTCCCAAGGATGCCCTTCTGCTCGTAGCTGTTGTTGCAATTCGCGCGCAGTAAAGTCAATGCCTACGGTTACGGCGTCGTAATATCTATGGGCGAACTGCTGTGGAATGCTCTTCCCCAATCGACAGATGCGTACCACGATCTCGGTTTCGTATTCAATCCTGCCCAGATGGTCGGGAATGAAAAAAGGCTTATGGTCTTTCAGTAAGGCCGAGTCGGCTTTGGTAAAGATAACCGGAGTCTTTGGTTTATATAACGTTCCTTCCAGCTCTTTATTGTGTGAGGCATAATTCATACCGATGGCAAATATCTTCATTTTTCGCTTTCTTATTACTTGAAATTAAAAGAATAGTGTATAAATATAGGGTACAAAGATATAATAAGATTTTGATGTTAGTGCCTTTCCGGCGCTATTTTTCATTGTTATGGATAATAAAAAAATACGCCACAACTCATCTTCGAGCTGTGGCGTAAAGTCTATGTTTAACTAAAAATCCTTTTCTAAGTAAATGAAAACCTCGCGGTCTCCATTATTACCCGTTAAACAATCTGTTTAAAATTACCTTAAACTAATAACTAAAAACCTAAATCTATTACTACTAACCTAAACAATCTATTAACCTTTTGATGATGCAAAGGTATAAAGTTTTGGCTGTGTTCGCAAACAGTTGTGGCTTTTTTGTGATTATTTTATGCTTTTCTTGATTCAAATCAATTGTTGTGTTCGTGCACAATATCAGAATCTTTATAATATAATAGGTTTATCTTTTAGTTTGATGTTTCATGGGTGGAATTTCTGATGTTGTGTTTTCTGTTTTTCGGTTTTGTAGCTTTGGTATTCAGGTTTTGCTTTTTTGCGGGGCAGAATAGGCGATTCCAAAAATATTACGTTATCTTTGCAAATAGATAAGTTGCACTTGGCAATGGGTCGATAGGCCCATTGCGATCGTTTGCGTTGTCATTTATTAAAACCATAAGGAATGCGAGTATTAATTGTCAATACGAGTGAGAAGACCGGTGGTGCGGCCGTGGCGGCCAACCGATTGAAAGATGCGCTCAATAATAATGGCGTGAAAGCCAAGATGTTGGTGCGTGACAAGGAGAGTGATGACATAACGGTGGTGGGACTGCCGAAGTCGCCTTGGATGCGTTTTAATTTTCTTTGGGAACGCCTTTGCATTTATTTTCACCTGCGTTTCAACAAGGCCCGCCTCTTTGAAATTGATGTGGCCAACGCCGGTTTCGACATAACGACGCTGCCGGAGTTTAAGGAGGCCGACGTGATTCACTTGTCGTGGATAAACCAAGGCATGCTTTCGCTGCGGGGCATTCGTAAGATTTTAGCCAGTGGAAAGCCCGTGGTGTGGACCATGCACGACGCTTGGCCGGCTACGGCGGTTTGCCATTATACGCATCAGTGTAATTATTTTAAATCGTCCTGCAAGCATTGTTATCTGTTGCCCGGTGGCGGTGGACCGAACGACTTGGCGGCGAGGGTATGGCGTAAGAAGCAGGCCATGCTCAAGGGGGGCAACATTTTCTTCGTGGCTTGCAGCCGATGGTTGGAGTCGCAGGCCAAGGAGAGCGCTCTGTTCACGGGCCAGCACGTGACGAGTATTCCGAATCCTATCGATACGCATGTGTTTTGTAAGCGCGATCAGGCCGAGGCCCGGCAAAGGGTGGGGCTGCCGTTGGATAAGAAAATCATCCTTTTCGTGTCGCAGCGGGTCACCGATAAGCGCAAGGGAATGGACTATTTCATCGACGCCGTGCGCAAGATGGCAGAAGAACATCCCGAGCGTAAGGCCGACACGGCTATCGCCATATTGGGTGGTCATTCGGAAGAAGTGGCCCGGGAGTTGGCCCTTCCGGCTTATCCGTTGGGCTATGTGAGCGATGAGAAAATCATCGTGAATGTGTACAATGCCGTGGATACCTTTGTATTACCCTCGCTTTCAGACAATTTACCCAACACGATTATGGAGGCAATGGCCTGCGGTGTGCCTTGCGTAGGCTTCAAAGTTGGCGGTATTCCGGAGGAAATTGACCATCTGAAGAATGGCTATGTGGCCCGTTTTCGTGATGTTGACGACTTGGCAAGTGGTATTCATTGGGTATTGTTCGAGGCCGATCACGAGGCATTGAGCAATCAGGCTGTGGTGAAGGTAGCCAAGAGTTATTCTCAACAGAGCGTTTCGCTGCGCTATATTGACGTGTATAATCAGGCCATGGCCTACAAACATTTTCGCTTATGATTTCTTTTTCGATTATTACCTGCACCTATCAGGCGGCCTCATTGCTGGAGCGTACATTGGAAAGTGTGCGGTCGCAGACGTGGGCAGAGGTGGAACATGTGCTGATAGACGGGGCTTCCGGCGATGGCACGGTGGACATGATTCGTGGCTATCAGGCCGAAGTGAGCGCGGATGAGGATAGCCGCCATAGTGTGGTTTTCGTGTCAGAGCCCGACAAAGGCTTGTATGACGCCATGAATAAAGGTATTCGGAAGGCCACGGGTGATTATTTGGTGTTTCTGAATGCGGGTGATGTCTTGCCTTCGCCCGATACGTTGGAGACCATAGCCAATAGTGTGGGTGAGGGTGAGCCGTTGCCTGCCGTGCTCTATGGTGATACGGATGTTGTGGACGAGGAGGGCCGCTTTCTGCGTCATCGACGATTGGCGCCACCTCGACAGTTGAGCTGGCGTTCGTTCAAGGGTGGCATGCTGGTGTGTCATCAGGCCTTTTATGCCCGGGTGGATATAGCCCGTGATGTTCCTTATGACCTGAATTATAGGCTTTCTGCCGATGTGGATTGGTGTATAAGGATAATGAAGGAGGCTGAGAAATGCCATTTGTCTTTGCGCTATGTGCCTGCCGTGCTGGTGAATTATTTGGCCGGTGGCATGAGCGTAAAGAACCATCGGGCCTCACTGAAAGAGCGTTTCAGCATTATGTGTCGCCATTATGGTGTGGTGACAACGGTCTTCGCCCATCTTTGGTTTGTATTGCGCAGTGTGTTGAGGCGTTGATGTGAGCTTCTTGAAATTAAGGGATAAAAGAAAAAGGCAGCAAGTAATGCTGCCTTTATTGTTATGTTTAAAGTTATGTTATGTCTCGTTTTACGAACATCTTAGGATTTGTCCGGGACGTATGCGTGTGGATTTGCTGATGCGGTTCAGCTCACACAAGCGGTCCAATGATATGCCGCGTTTTCGTGCAATCGTAGCAAGTGACTCGCCGGATTTAACCTTGTAATATACGATTTCATCAGAAGAATTGTCGCTTTCATTATGATTGTAGGACTCGCCACGTACAAGTTCTTGGGTGTAACCGCCGTTTCCAATCTTTCCACGCAAGTGGCTGGCGAGTTCTGACTCATCATCGTAGGTGCGAGAGTTGTACACATAGTAGTCGCCGGTTACGTCTTGATTGCGGAAATCGAACATAAGGGCGGGATTAAGCGCCATTCCGCAGAGGCGAGTCTCGAAGTGTAGGTGTGAACCGGTACTGCGTCCGGTGTTTCCTCCAAGGCCAATGGGCTCACCGGCACGGACAACCTGATTCTCTGAAACAAGCTGGGCAGAGAGGTGTCCGTAGATAGTTTCCAAACCATTGGGGTGGCGTATGACTACATATTTGCCATAACCGGCGGCTTCATATTTAACGATTCTGACCTTACCGCTGAACGCCGCACGGATAGTATCGCCGATATAAACCTTTATGTCAATGCCTTTGTGCTGGCGACCCCAGCGTGCACCGAAGTTACTTGTTACGACACGACTGGTCGTAGGCATGCAAAAATGGCGTAAACTAATCTTGAATGAGTCGGGCACATTGGTGATTCTATGTGCGTATTTGTTGTTAAAATCTTCGTAAAGCTGGGCAGCAGGTGACTCCATTTCTTCACGGGCAGCTACTGATTTGAATATTAATGTATCAACAGCTTTCATCTTTCTGTCGACCGGAGCCTGACGGGCAAGAAGGTCTTGCGCAGCCATAGGAAGAGTTGTCAATGCAAAAAGAGTTGCTATAGATAATCTTCTAATATGCTTCTTTAAATCCATATCTTGTTATTTAGGTTCAAGTCAAAGCGTGGAATCAGGTAAAAAATCCACTCTAATAAAGCAGATGGAAGGCAAATAAAATGGTAACAACCATTTCAAAAATCCATCTTTTCTACTTAACGACGTCACAAAGATAAGAAAAATGTAATGAAAATGTTACTCCATTAACAGTTTTTATTGGGTTTTTAACAAATAAGCAATTGATTATTTGGGAGTTATAACGTTACTAAATAAAGGACAATCTATGAAATGGCGGCCCAATTGATATTAGTCTTTCTTAACTCTTTCAGGCGATTCCATAGCATGTCATTCTGTGGCTTTTCGCAAGTGGGGTCGTCGTCGATGATCTTTTGGGCTTCTTCACGGGCTATTTGGACGAGTTGTCCGTCACGGGCGATGTCGGCAATCTTGAGGTCAAAGGCAATGCCACTTTGCTGTGTACCCTCCAAGTCGCCGGGACCGCGGAGCTTGAGATCGGCCTCTGCTATGCGGAAACCATCATTTGTGTCGCACATGATGTCAATGCGTTTGCGGGTTTCCTCACTCAGTTTGTGGTTCGTAACAAGCAGGCAATAGGATTGTTTAGCGCCACGACCCACGCGGCCCCGCAGCTGATGGAGCTGTGAAAGGCCGAAGCGCTGGGCGTCAAGAATAACCATGACGGAGGCATTGGGCACGTTCACGCCCACTTCTATTACGGTTGTGGCAACGAGAATCTGCGTTTGGCCACTGACAAACTTCTGCATTTCCGCTTCCTTTTCCGAGCTTTTCATCTTTCCATGCACCTTGCTGATTTTGAATTCAGGGAATATTTGCAGCAGCGAAAGGTAGCCCTCTTCCAGATTTTTAAGGTCGCTTTTCTCGCTTTCCTGTATCAGTGGGAATACGATATACACTTGTCGGCCTTGATGAATCTGCTGTCTGATACCGGCATAGAGGCTTGTCATCTGGTTATCAAACTTATGAATGGTCTGTATGGGCTTGCGTCCGGGTGGTAATTCGTCAATCACACTTACGTCCAAATCGCCGTAGATGGTCATTGCCAAGGTGCGAGGAATAGGTGTAGCGGTCATGACCAATATGTGAGGAGGGTTCTCACTCTTGGCCCACAAGCGGGCTCTTTGTGCCACACCGAACCGATGTTGCTCATCGACAACGGCCAATCCTAACCGTTTAAACTGCACCGTGTCCTCGATAACGGCATGTGTTCCCACGAGAATTTGTACCTCGCCATTGACCAAACCCTCTAAAACGGCTTGACGTTGTTTGCCTTTGACAATGCCGGTGAGTAGTTTTACATGGATGGGAAGCCCTTTCAGGAAACTTTGAATCGTGGAAAAATGCTGTTCGGCGAGTATTTCCGTGGGGGCCATCATGCAGGCTTGGAAGCCGTTGTCGATAGCGATGAGCATGCTCATCAGGGCCACCAATGTCTTGCCCGAGCCCACATCGCCCTGTACCAAGCGATTCATTTGGCGCCCGGTATTCATGTCTGACCTGATTTCGTGCATGACTCGCTTTTGTGCTCCCGTCAGTTCAAAAGGCAGGTTATGCTTGTAGAAGTCATTGAAAGCCTGCCCCACCTGCGTGAAATTGTAGCCACGGTATTTTCGCCGATGGTCGCTGGCATAGCGGAGGATGTTGAGTTGTACGTAGAATAGCTCCTCGAACTTGAGTCTCACCTGCGCTCTTTGCAGGTCATCAAGGTTCTTGGGATAGTGGATAAGGCGCAAAGCCTGCTCCTTGGAGACCAAATGGAGCGGCGAGGTGATGAAAGGTGGGAGTGTCTCGGGTATCGAGTTATCGGGTAGTTTGCCCACGAGTGTCTTTGTCAGCTTCTCTATGGCACGGCTGGTCATGCCATGTGACTTCATCTTTTCGGTCGTATTATAATAAGGTTGCATCCCCATTTCGTTGAGTTGCAGCTCTTCTGCCTTCTCAATTTCGGGGTGTGCGAACTGATAACGGCCACCGTAAACGCTCGGTTTGCCGAAAACCACATACTCGATACCTACCTGATAGCTCTTATAAATATACTGTGTAGCCCTGAACCACACCAAATCCACCACACCATGCCCATCGGAAAAGTGGGCCACGATGCGTTTCTTACGGGGCGAGGTGGTAAATTCCTCGAAGCTGAGTATCTTTCCTTTGATTTGAACGAAAGGCATTTGGCCGTTGAGTTCGTCAATATGATAAATCTTACTTCGGTCTACATATTTATAAGGATAGGTCTCCAGCAGGTCCCGCCACGAGCTGACACCCAGTTCATTGACCAGTATCGCCTTCTTCTTGGGGCCAACCCCGGGAAGATACATGATATCTTGGTCAAGAATAGAGCTCATAGGAAAGGAGATAATTTAGATGAAAAATAAGAGAGAAAACCAGCTTGTCAGATTATGGGCGCAGCAATGTTTCGGCAATCTTCAAGTCGAAAGGCGTGGTCACCTTGATGTTCTCACGGTTGCCTTCGACCATTGTCACCTGATGGCCAAGGGCTTCCACCACCGACGCATCATCGGTAAACGACTCCCGATAAGGCTGCTGAAAGGCCTTCTTGACCAAAGCAATGTCGAAAACCTGCGGAGTTTGTACGATACGATAGTCGCTCCGAAGCACATTCTTGTCACCTTCCACTGTGTTGATGTGCCGCAGCGTGTCGGTCACGGGCAGTACCGGAATCACCGCGCGGCTTGTCTTTGCCGCGTCGTAGCAGGCCCCGATGGCAGTCAACGACACGAAAGGCCTTACCCCATCATGTATGCCGACCAAGCCTTGGGCCCCTTCGGGAATGGCGTTCAGCCCATTCTTAGAGGATTCAAAGCGTGTCTCGCCACCATTGACCACCCTATGCGCTATATCGAAATGATACGTCAGGCACAGTTGTCGCCAATAATCCTGCTGGCTTTCGGGCAATACCAAGATAATATCCATGGCCTCGTCGTAGGCGTGAAAACGCTCTATCGTGTGCATCAGGATAGGCTTTCCCCCCACGGGAATGAACTGTTTGGGAATGTCGGCACCCATCCTGAGCCCTTTGCCGCCCGCCACTATAATAATATAGTTCATATACAGCTTGCCGTCAGGCCATTAAATGAGCGTATTGCATTTTGGTTTGAAGGTCTTTCACGGCCTCCTCGCCAATGAAATAGCTCAATATGCGGTAAGCGTAAGGGAACGAGGCAGCGGGTCCTTCGCCCGTAATGACGTTGCCATCTTCCTGAACCAGCTCACCCGTGTAGGTGGTCGACGCGTTGAAATACTGCTCGAAGCCCGGGCTGCAGGTAGCTTTCTTGTTATCGAGAATGCCACATTGCGCCAATACCATGGGCGCCGCGCAAATCGCTCCGATACGTTTGCCCTCGGCGTGGTGCTTTTTCAACGCCTCACGTAAGCCCTCGTGAGCGTTCAGATTGGTACTTCCCGGCATGCCACCGGGCAAGAGCAACATGTCGGCATCGCTGAGTTCGGCGTCTTCCCACTGCAGGTCAGCCTTGACGGTAACGCCGTGCGACGATTCCACATATTCACTGCCGGTCATGCTAACAGTCTTGATGTCCACGCCACCGCGGCGTAGAATGTCGACAGGAGCCAAGGCCTCGACTTCCTCAAAGCCATTGGCGATAAATTCATATACTTTTGCCATATTTTTATAGTTAATTGACGGAATTATCGATAAAAAGATGTATTTTTGCTCTTGCAAATATACAAAATGTTTGTAATATAGCTATCGAATGGTTATATAAAGAAATATAAACGCTCATTTTTATGTCAGAACGAAGTTTAAAGTTCGCTATCATCGGCCATGAGTGCAAGCGCCAGTTGTTGCAGCCTCATGTTGAGCGGATGGTTTCCTATTTAGAAGCACATGATTCCACAGCAGTCATAGAGCCGGAAGACCTTTCCGACACCGATTACATAATCTCCTTGGGTGGCGACGGCACCTTTTTGAAGGCCGCGGGACGTGTAGGTAAGCGCCAAATACCCATTATCGGCGTCAACATGGGGCGCCTCGGATTCTTGGCCGACGTGCTTCCAAGCGAGATAGAGCAGACGCTCGAAAAGGTTTTCAACCATGATTATTACATTGAGAACCACACAGTCATCCAATTGTTCTCGGATGGTCAGCCGCTTCAGAACAATCCTTTTGCGCTTAATGACATAGCAGTGTTGAAGCGAGATTCGGCTTCCATGATTTCCATACGTACCTATATTAATGGTGATTTCTTGGTCAATTATCAGGCCGATGGTCTGATCGTCGCCACTCCGACGGGCTCCACGGCCTACAGCCTGAGCAACGGCGGCCCCATCATCGTGCCCCAAAGCGGCAGCCTCTGCATCACGCCCGTTGCTCCACATAGCTTGAATATCCGTCCCATCGTTATCAATGATACCAGCGAGATAGTGCTCGAGGTAGAGTCGAGGAGCCATAATTTCCTCGCGGCCATTGACGGTCGAAGCGAGAAAATGGCTGAAGGCACCCGCCTAACCATCCGTAAGGCCCCCTATGTGGTAAAGATTGTGAAGCAAAAGAACCAACGTTATTTCTCTACCCTGCACGAAAAACTGATGTGGGGAGCCGATACCCGGCAATAACCATGCCTGCCGCCGCGACGCTGTTCCTTGACAGCCGGCGGCCCATCATTATGAATTTATCCCGTTACTTTCAGATTCCGAAGTCAAAATACGATACCAAAGTCATCCTTAAATGGCTTTGGCACATCCTGCGCGGCCATAGGCTGCAGGCCTTTCTCAATGCGTTGATAGGCTTGGCGGGCGTTGTCACGAGCTTGTTACAGGTGTGGGCGGTGAAGCATGCCATAGATGTGGCGTCGCATACCGTCGACGGCAACCTTTACATGGCCGTGGGCTTAATGGCTGCTTTGATACTGACCGACTTTTTGTTCAACGTGGCTTCCGTGTGGATAAAGAACCTCTTGGGCATTAAAGCGCAGAATCGTATGCAGCAACAATTGCTCGACCGCATCCTGCGCAGCCGTTGGCAAGGCCGTGAAAGTCGCCATTCGGCCGACGTGCTCAACCGTTTGGAGATAGACGTAAGCAACGTTATCACCTTCCTGACCGAGACCCTTCCCGGCACCGTTGCCACGTTGGCGATGTTCGTGGGTGCCTTTTCCTATTTGTTCTTGATGGACCATGAGCTGGCATTGCTTATCGTTTTGCTGATTCCCGTGTTCATGGCAGCCAGTAAAATCTACATAGGACGCATGCGAAAGCTAAGCCGTAGCGTACGCGATGGCGACAGCAGGGTGCAAACCGTGATGCAGGAGGCCATTCAAAACCGCATGCTCATCAAGACAATGGAGGGCAACGGCATGATGATAGGCCGCTTGGAACACACGCAGGAGGAGCTTCGCCAACACGTGGTAAGGCGCACTGTGTTCAGCATGTTCAGCCGTTTGGTGCTCAATTTGGGCTTTGCCGGTGGTTATCTCATCGCTTTCCTATGGGCCGCCATCCGCATGTCGGAGCGTACACTCAGCTTTGGCGGCATGACGGCGTTCCTCCAACTCGTGGCCCGCATTCAGGCCCCGGCCCATAACCTGACCAAACTTGTGCCCGCCATCGTGAGCGTTTTCACGGCCGCGGAGCGACTGATGGAGCTTGAGGAAGAACCTATGGAGGACGAGGGACGCCCCGTTGCCGTGCCATCGCCCTGCGGCGTGCGCTTCAACGACGTGTCCTACAGCTATGACGAGGCCGAGGGAAAGGTTATCGACGGCCTTTCGTTCGACTTCAAACCGGGTTCCTGCACGGCCATTTTGGGTGAAACGGGAGCGGGAAAAACCACCCTCGTGCGGCTCATATTGGCACTGCTCACTCCCGACGAGGGCAATATTGAAATTTACAGTGAGGCGTCAGGCGCGGCTTATAGACTGTCACCCCGCCACCGTTGCAACTTGGTTTACGTGCCACAAGGCAATACTTTGCTCACGGGAACTATCCGTGAGAACCTTCGTTTGGGCAAACTCGACGCCTCGGAGGCCGAAATGTACGACGCGCTCCATAGAAGTTGCGCCGACTTCGTGCGTGAATTGCCCGCCGGACTTGACACGGAGTGCAGCGAGAAGGGCGGAGGATTGAGTGAAGGGCAGGCCCAACGGGTGGCCATAGCACGCGCCTTGTTGCGCGACAGGCCCATTATGTTGCTCGATGAGGCCACCGGTTCGCTCGACCCCGATACCGAACAGCAGCTTTTACACAACCTGCTGTCGGCCCACGATAAGACGGTTATCTTCATAACCCACCGTCCGGCCGTCATGGATTATTGCGACCAGACGCTTAGAATAGACAAAATTTAAACTTAAAACCATAGATATGAGAAAATTATTGATAGCCATGGCCCTGCTGGTTGGCGGCATGACGGCCGGCGCACAGACCACTACCGAAGACTTGGACGCCAAGTATGGTACTGAACTTCTGAAGCCCGGGACGCCTGCTCCCGACTTTACGTTGCGTTCTTTTTTGGAAAATGACACGGCAGTTTTTAACTTTAAGCGTTATAATGAGGACGCTTATGTCGTGTTAGACTTTTGGGCTTCATGGTGTGGAGATTGTCGTCGGGACATGCCGGCGGTAGCTGCGATGTCGCAAAAGTATTTCGATAAGGGTGTTTCTTTCGTGGGAATATCCTATGATACCGACTCCGTGGCGTGGCGCAAGTGTGTCGCGGAGCAGTATAAGATGGTGGGCATACAGCTCTCGGAGCTGAAAAAGTGGAAAGAAACGCAAACTTCCAAGGACTATCACATTACTTGGTTGCCCACGATGTACCTGATTAATCCCGATGGAACGGTAAATCTGGCCACGGTAGATCATAAAAAGATGGAGCGACGGTTGGCCGAACTCGACGCGGCGGGTGAGTTTGAGAAGTATAAACTTCGCATGCCACAGTATCCGGGCGGTCTCAACGAGTTGGTAAAATTCTTATCGCGGCATGTAAAATATCCCAAAACTTGCGAGAAAGCCGGTGCCCAAGCCACGGTGTATGTGGAATTTGTGGTCAATAAGGAGGGCGCTTTGGAGAATATCCGTGTGCGTTCTTACCGCCAATTAGGCAAGTTCTCGCCCCGTAAGGCCGTTACTTCCACGGCCCAACTTACCGAGTTGGAACAGCAGTGTCGCCGCCTTTTCGAGGCCGAGGCCTTGCGGGTGGTGGGCCTAATGGACCGTTGGGAGCCGGGCACTCGTGGCGATAAGCCTGTCAGGGTGATATATGTTTGCCCCATCACTTTCCGCTTTTAATCATCCATACTTTATCCGTGGCTTTGCCAAAGTGGGCCTTTGACCGTGTGAAAGGCCCACGATGACACGCTCAAAGCAGCCTTCTCAGGCGGTCAAAGGCCCGCTTTGGCAAAGCCCTTTCTTACATGTGGCGAAGCCATTGTTTTCGTATCGTTTTCTCCGTATGCAACTTTTTACTGTAACGTTTCGTCTATTTGGTATATGATACACTTAAAAGACATCAACAAAACCTACCATGGCGCCCAGCCGCTCCACGTGCTCAAGGGCATTAATCTCGACATAGAGGAGGGCGAGTTCGTATCTATCATGGGCGCGTCAGGCTCCGGTAAGTCCACCTTATTAAATATATTGGGCATTCTCGACAACTATGACAGCGGCGAATACATCCTTGGCGACACGCTCATCAAGGACCTTAGCGAACGCCGGGCGGCCGAGTATCGTAACCGCATGATAGGCTTTATCTTCCAAAGTTTCAACCTGATAGGCTTCAAGACGGCCGTGGAGAACGTGGAGTTACCGCTGTTCTATCAGGGCGTGGGTCGTCGCAAGCGCCATCAGATGGCCTTGGACTACCTCGACCACTTGGGCCTTTTGGCGTGGGCCGACCACTATCCCAATGAGCTTAGTGGCGGTCAGAAGCAGCGAGTGGCCATCGCTCGTGCGCTCATCACGCAGCCGCGTATCATTCTGGCCGATGAACCTACGGGCGCGTTGGATAGCAAGACGTCGGTGGAAGTGATGCAGTTGCTCAAGAAACTCAATGAGGAAGAACACAAGACCATCGTTGTCGTGACCCATGAGAGCGGCGTTGCCAACGAAACCAATAAGATAGTACACATCAAGGACGGCATTATCGGGCGCATAGAGGTGAACCTCGACCATAGCGCCTCGCCTTTTGGTATGGGTGGAGTGATGAAATAAGCGCCCCGAAGCCGCTGGGGCGGGGTAGAACATTAGCCAATTAAAGAAGTTATGCACGATATAATAGCAGAAATATGGTCCACGGCCAAGCGCAATAAGCTGCGTACGGCCCTTACGGGATTCGCGGTGGCATGGGGTATCTTCATGCTCATCTTCCTCCTTGGGGCCGGCAACGGGCTCATCAGGGCCGGCGAACAGAACAGCGGCCGCTTCTTGAGCAATTCCATGGTTGTGTTCGGTGGCAACACCTCCAAGGCCTATAATGGTTTGAAAGAAGGGCGTTACATCGCCCTCGACGACCGTGATTTTCGAGTTACCGATGAGGAGTTTCCTGCCCATGTCGATGAGGTGGGTGCCAGCATTGAGCAATACAATGTCACCGTTGCCAATGGCGAAAACTATTTCAGCACGTCTATCAAGGGTGTATATCCCAATGAGCAGGACATCGAAAAGATTGAGATACTCCACGGACGCTTCATTAACGCCATCGACAATGAGCAGTCGCGCAAGGTATTGGTTATCGGTGAGGAGCAGGCCAAGGAGCTTACGTCGGGTGATATAGCCGCGTTGGTGGGCCGCCATGTGCATGTGGGCAACTTCGGATTCCAGATTGTCGGCATAACGAAGGCCGACCGAAGTGGCCGTAACTCATCGGCTTACTCGCCCTTCAGCACCATTCGCACCATATATAACCGTGGTAACAAGGCCGATCAGTTGAAATTCTCGTTCCACGGGTTGGAAACCAACGAGGATAACGAGGCCTTCGAGAAGCAATATCGCTCACGATTGAACCGTAATCATCAAGCCGACCCGACCGACGAGAACGCTGTTTGGCTGTGGAACCGGTTCACCCAGTCCATGCAAATGTCGAAAGGAATGGGTATTATTCGCACGGCGCTGTGGGTTATCGGCCTCTTTACGTTGCTCAGCGGTATCGTTGGCGTGAGCAACATCATGCTGATTACCGTGAAGGAGCGCACCCGTGAGTTCGGCATTCGTAAGGCCATAGGGGCCAAACCGTGGTCTATCTTGAAGCTCATCATCATCGAGAGCGTCATCATCACTACCTTTTTCGGCTATATAGGCATGCTCTTGGGCATAGCGGCCAACGAGTATATGGACGCCACCATCGGCCACATGAAGGTCAACTCCGGAACGTTCACGGCCACGATGTTTGTCAATCCTACGGTGGGAATCGACGTTTGCGTCGAGGCAACGCTCGTTATGGTGATCGCCGGGACCATCGCCGGGCTCATACCGGCCCGTAAGGCCGCTAAGATTCGCCCCATAGAAGCGCTTCGGGCCGAGTAAATTACGATGTAAACCATTAGCTGTCACATGAAAATAGATATAGATACATACAAGGAAATATTAGATACGCTGACGCGAAACAAGAGCCGTTCGTTCCTTACGGGCTTCGGTGTGTTCTGGGGAGTGTTCATGTTGGTGGGGCTGATAGGCGGCGGCAAGGGGCTGCAAGAAATGCTGTCAAACAATTTCGAGGGCTTTGCCACCAACTCGGCCATCGTCTTCAATCAGCCCACTACCAAGGCTTTTGACGGTTTCCGCAAAGGTCGTGACTGGTCAATGGAGTATAAGGACGTCGACAGACTCAAGGCCCAAGTGCCTGAAGTGGGCGTGGCGGTTCCGTTGTTAAGCGGCTGGGGCAGCAACGCCACGGCGGGTGATAAGAAGTCTTCGTGCGTAGTGAAAGGCGTGTTGCCCGACTATGTCAAGATTGAGACGCCCAAACTGCTCTATGGCCGCTACCTGAACGACATGGATATGCAGCAATGTCGCAAGGTGTGCGTGCTGGGTAAGAGGGTTTATAAGACGCTCTTTCCCGAGGGAGGCGACCCTTGTGGGCGGATGATACGTGTGGATTCGGTCTATTACAGTGTGGTGGGTGTCGACTATAATACGGGCAACATGAGTATCAATGGGCGTGCGGAAGAGGTTGTGGCCATACCTATCACGCTCATGCAGCGGGCCTATAACTATGGAAATAAGGTGCATCTGATATGCGTCACGGGCAAACCGGGCGTCACGATGAGCTCCATTACTCCGCGAATTCGTGAGGTCTTGGCCCGTAGTCATCGCATAGATCCCACCGATGAGAAAGCTATTACGGTGTTCAACACCGAGGTTATGTTCGGCATGGTTGACAGTTTGTTCACCGGAGTCAACTTTTTGATATGGTTGGTGGGTATCGGTACCTTGCTGGCCGGCGCCATCGGCGTGTCTAATATCATGATGGTTACCGTGCGGGAGCGTACCACGGAGATTGGAATCAGGCGTGCCATCGGCGCCACACCACGCAACATACTGAGCCAAATCATCAGTGAGAGCATTATCTTGACGGCTGTTGCCGGCATGAGTGGCATTCTCTTTGCCGTCATTATCTTGCAATTGGCCGAAATGGCCAATACTACCGACGGCATAATTAGTTCACATTTTCAGATTAGTTTTTGGACTGCCGTTGGCGCGGTGGCCCTCTTGAGCGCCCTCGGAGTGCTGGCCGGACTGGCTCCGGCGGCCCGTGCCATGAGCATAAAGCCTGTCGACGCCATGCGTGATGAGTAGAAATTTATAAAGAATAAGATAAAGATGAGGAAGTATTTTAAGTTTATTATCGCGGGCCTTATCGCCCTTGTGTTCATCGGAACGTTCGTGTTTCTTTGGATAAAGTCGCAACCCAAGGCAGTGGTTTACGATGAGTTTACGCCTAAAGTCATGGATTTGAAGAAGACAACTGTCATCACGGGTAAGATAGAACCTCGCAATGAGGTGAACGTGAAGCCCCAAATCAGCGGCATAATCTCTGAAATCATGAAGGAAGCGGGCCAAATGATACAGGCCGGAGAAATCATTGCGAAGGTGAAAGTGATACCCGACATGGGGCAGTTGAGCAACGCTCAGGCCCGTGTAAGGCTGGCCTCGGTCAACGTGAAGCAAGCCCTGACCAACTATGAGCGTGAGAAGACGCTGTTCGACAAGGGCCTCGTGAGCGCCGATGAGTACGAAAAGGTGCGCCAAGCGTACAACCAAGCCCGTGAGGAAATCAAGGCGGCGAACGATAACTTGGAAGTTGTGCGCGACGGAGTGTCGAAGAGTAACGCCAGCACAAGCTCCACTTTGATTCGCTCAACCATAAGTGGACTGATCTTGGATGTACCTGTCAAGGTGGGCAATACGGTGATTCTGAGCAATACTTTCAATGATGGAACGACCATAGCGACCGTTGCCAACATGAATGACCTCATCTTCCGGGGTAACATTGATGAGACCGAAGTGGGTAGTTTGGTAACGGGCATGCCGATGAAGATAACTATCGGCGCGTTGCAAGACGAGAAGTTGCAGGCCAGCTTGGAGTATATCTCACCCAAGGCGGTGGAGAGTAACGGCGCCAATCAGTTTGAATTAAAGGCCGCCATCACCAAACTGGGCAACAAACAGATACGTTCCGGCTACAGCGCCAATGCCGAGATAGTGCTTGCCGAGGCCCGTCATGTGCTTACAGTGCCCGAAAGTGCCATTGAGTTTGGCAGCGATGGCACCTTTGTTTACGTGGTGAAAGGCCATGGCGAACAGAAAACCTACGAGCGACGAAAGGTCGAAGTGGGTTTGAGTGATGGCGTAAATATAGAGATAAAGCGCGGAGTGAGCGCCAAGGAAAGCGTGCGCGGTCCCAAGAAAGTGACCGACACGGATAGTGATAAGGAATAATCGGCAGGGGCGGGAAGCGGCAATGGCCTACTTCCTCATCTGCCCCGTGAAGCTGATAGACTCACGTTCACGTGAATGAACATGAACGGAGGCCGAACCATTTTCAAAGACATCTACCTGATAAAGGTAGGTGTCTTCGTCGTTTCTGACCGTCAGTTCCACCCTATGGCGGCCCTTTTTGTGGGTTGAGGCTTTGTAGTCGGTTATCGTTCCCTCAAAGTTGAGCCCCTTGCCACCGCCGTATGGCACCTGACGGGCTACGCCCCGATAGGGCAGATGGGACACAATCGTGTCGCCGGCCACCTCTAAATAGTAACCGTCGCTGATGTGTTGGCTCATTCCCCGCAGCGGAAGCATAATGCTAACGTCGATAAGGAAGCGGCGCTCATCAATGCGTTGGCGCACGAGTCGGGCAGTTTCGGCCCGTTGTTCAGCCTTTGTCATCGGCTTCTGATTTGGGCTTTGAAGGGGTGTATAGCATGCGGTGAACAGCACGAAGCTAAGAATCCCCGGTAAGGTTTGTAATCTTTTTTTCATCGTTTCGGCTCCTTTTGCTTTGTTGCAAATATAGTTTTTTGGAATGAAAAGTACAAACTTTACCGGGGATTTTTATGTTGCCGTCCGTTGGGAGGTGGCTGCCGGGCTTAGCGTCGGATGACGATTTTCCGGCCGTCGTGGATGTAAATGCCGTTCGTGGTGGGCTTGCCGATTCTTACGCCTTGAAGGGTGAACCATCCTTTTTGGGCCGTTGGCTCGGTCGTTGTGACGTGGTTGATGGCCGTAGGCACCGTGGTGGTAAGCTGATGGTGGCCTTGGTTGTCGGTCGAGGAGCCGATGTTGACAAACGTAGTCTTCCTGACGTTCTCGAGGTTGACGGTCTGCGGTGTTCCCGAACCAACGCTGAAGACGAAGTTAACGCAGTCCGTGGGGCTGTTGATACGGAATGTCTTGCTTATCCACAGCTTGCCATCTACCTTCTCTTGGGTGCTAACCTTGTCGCCGGGCCAGCTTGTATGCTGTGGCTGATGGCTGCCGTCGCCGCCCCAAGTCCAATAGTTGACACCCTCGTTGGCGGCGGTCCACTTGCTGCCGGCGGCCTCGGCGTTCACGTAAACCTTAATGTCATAGGGGTCGAATCTTGAGAATTGATACGTGCGTGAGTCAATGGCACTCACCACACCGTTGATTAACAAGCCGAATGTCAGCGTGCAGTTCTCGGTCAGGCTGACCACCGTGCCACCATCGACCTGCGTACCGTGGGTGGCCGTAGGGGTGGAACCATCGGTCGTGTAGACTATTTTGGCATTGCTCTTAGCCGAAACGGCACTCAACGTTACGTCCACTTTATTGACGTACTCGCCCGAAGCACGGTTGGCAAAGGCTATCTCGGCGTTGTTACTAAGGTAGTAAGCGTAGTGATAACCACTGATAATCTTGGTGAACTGCTGGGCAGACGGCGTGTAACGGTCGGTGTTTCCGATGACGGCAATGAGGTCTTTGCGGCCCATGGACTTCACTACGGCGTGGTCCATCATGCTACTTACGAGGAAAGAATAGCTGCTCGTGTTGGTGATACCTGCGGCCTTGCGGGCGTCGATCATCGCTTTGATGTCCTGCTTGTAGTCTTGCCAATGCTTGAAAAACACGCAGGGGGTGCCCGGCATGGCCAACATGTAGGCGTTGGCGGCCAATGTGTCGCTGCGAACGGGATCTTGCTGATTGGTCTCGGAGCGCTTCTCGGTGTCATGATTCTCAATAAAGGTCACGGCAAAGCGCCTATAATCGTTCTCATGTACCAAGTTTTCGGTGCTCCGAAGTTTGCTCCAATTGCCATCACGGATAGCTTCGCTGATGTTATAGCGGAACGGGAAGTCGAAGGCAGCGCTCCTTTTACCCGTCGCGTCAATCCAATTGATGATGGTGCGCTTGTTATCCCAGCACTCGCCGACCGAGAATTCCACCTTCGCCGCGTCGTTGTAATTGCCCACATGCTTGCCCGCGAAGCCTTTCACCATGTCGTAGCGGAAGCCCGAATAGCCCAAGTCGTGGAGCAGGAACTGCTCATAGGCTTTCACGATGGCCTGAACATTGGCGCTCTGGTGGTCGATGTCGC
The DNA here is from genome assembly GCF_036570325.1 of Prevotella sp. Classification (GTDB taxonomy): domain Bacteria; phylum Bacteroidota; class Bacteroidia; order Bacteroidales; family Bacteroidaceae; genus Prevotella. The sequence continues at coordinate 40,924 of NZ_DATCYK010000064.1, read as the reverse complement.
GCATGCCGGCCCATCCGGTACCGTCGTCATTGTGGCTTCCGAGGCGAACGTTGTCCTTGGCTGCCTGCGTGGCCGTTACCCATTCAGGGGCCGGCGTGCCATCGCTGTGCTTGGCGTCACTGTCGTCATCGGCCACGATGTCGGTGGTCTGAAGCTGGTAAGTCGTGTTTTTATACGTTTCCTTGGGGAAGTTCCACCAGCCCGAAGTCTGATGATGGTTGATAACCACGTCGGCAATGGTGAGCAGTCCCTTATCCTTGAAAGTCCTGATCATGCTCTTCAACTCGTCGGCGGAGCCAAAACTACTGTTCTGATCGAAGTAATAGTAAGGGTCATAGCCCATAGACGTGGGATTGTTGCAGCGTCCGCTCTGCGGAATCCATACGAGTGAGAAGTATCGGCTCAGCTCGTCGGCCTGACTTTGGAGCGTCGTCCACTTGCTGTCGGCAAAGGAATCCCAGTAGAATCCTTGCAGCATGACACCGTTATAGGCCGAGGGCCAGCCTTGTGTCTGTGCCATCGTGCAGAGGCTCACCATGAGAGTGAGGAGTATAGAAGCTATTTTTTTCATTTGCGTAATGAGCGTTTAGGTTTATTGGTTGCGAATTTACGAAAAAACTTTTATACCTTTCGGCTTGATTTGTGTCAAGTTATGAGATTCTAAGTGCAAACGATTGCATGGTTGCGAATAATCTTTACAAATGGTCAAAAATGGCTGCTTTATTTGAAAAAGAAAAACTTTTGCTTGGAAATAGGTCAAGGATTTGAAAGTTGGTAAGTAATTGTTAATCAATGATTTGATATTCTTTGTGAGAAAAGGGTGGCCTTTCGGTAACCTGAAAGGGCAGCTTTGGGTCGTTCATAGTGGGCCTTTGGGCGAGTGGCAGGCCTGCTTTGACCCGGCGGAAAGACCTCGGTGGGCAGCCGAAAGGCCTGCTTTGAAGTGGCGAGGGGCTATGAATGGGCGCATGGGAGACCCGTGGCGGATGGTGAAAGCCGGGCTTTCGGCCTTTTGGCAAAGCTAAATAGGCGATTGGAGAGAGGTGGTTTTTCGGTTAAAATGTTTTACAAAAACGTTTTCATGGCCTGCCTTTGATATGCCCGAAAGCAAAAGGGTGGGGCATGGAAACAAAAAAAGTGGAGATGAAAACCATCTCCACTTGATTTATCGTTTTAGCTTTTTCTTATTTGAAAGAGCCGCTCATCTTGGCGAAATTGAGGTGAACGCGCTGTCCCTTGTTGGCCGTAGCGGGTGTAAGTTCGCCATCGGTACGCAACGTAATGTTGCCATTGATGACGTGGTACTCGCTGCGCCACCAATCAACTCCCGTCACTTGGGTGAACAAGCGTACCTTTCCGTCGTTGGCCAAAGCAGGCGATACGAAGTCGTCAGCTTCGCTTGCGGGAACGGGGAAGATATTATCAGCGCTCACGCCGTAGGCACCATTGGCGGTTGTTTCGCCGCAGAGGTACACTTGGGGCTTGCGAATGCGCAGGGTCTTGGCCTCGGCGTCAACCTCAAGCTGGTACCAACCGGCCTTCGTTACCTTGCAATTGCTACCGTCATCGGCGTAGCCTGCGCCTGCCTCATCGGTCACTTTAAGTTGATTTCCGCCGAAATCGTTGCCCTTCCAACCGGCCTCCGGAGAGAACTTAAACATCTCGCCGGCGTGCAGGTAGATGATGGTCCAGAAGTAACGGCTAGGCACTGAGGCGTCGCCATTGGAGTTAACCTTGTTCAGGTGCAGCCAATTCTCGGTGTTACCGCCCCAATTGTATTGGCTTCCCGTGAGGAACATTTCGTCCTTAATGGGCACAACGTTGTACTTGCCGTTGATGATGTCGATGGAAATTTGGTATTTCTTGGCCTTCGGGTCAGCGTCGAACTTGATGTTCTTGCCGCCGTTGCGCAGGTCGATAGCTCCGCTCAAGCCCGGTTCACCATCGGCAAGCGCCGTGATGGCGTACTTCCATTCCACTACTTTTCCTGTTCCGTCAAATCCTGAAGCGGGCACGAACTTTATTTCATAGTTGCCGAGATTGGGCACAGCTTCAATGGTTACGCTGAATACGGGGTCATCGTAGATGTCGCCACCGCCGTTCTTCATGTGGTACATATCCTTGCGGGTGAGGGCCCAGCTGTCTACATTACCGACGAGGTAGTAGCCATTGGGGTCGATGAACGGTCCTACCTGAACTACTTTCAAATCGAATTTGCCCGATGTGGCGGCAAGGTTCTGCTTAATGGCAGTCTTACCGTCGCCGGTGAAAGCGGTCACCGTGGCGGTGAAATCGCGCTGAACGGGCTTGGGACCAAAGGTCTTCGACATGTAATCAGCCAAGTCCTTGAGGAGCATGTTGCCCGTGGCGCTAAGCTGATATTGCTTGTCGCCCAAGTTGATGAAGTATTTGTTGACGGTTTGCTCGTAGGAGGTTGTAGGCGCGACGATGTCACATACCTTTACCGAATCGAGGTCGGTAGGCTCCGTGGGGTACTGGGCCAGATTGATGACGCCGACACTCGACACTTTGCCTTCGCCGAAGTTGACGGCTTCGCCTTGGGCATTGGTGGCCTGATTGGTCCAATCGGCAAAGTCTTCATTGCAGGCGGTCATTGCCAAAAGGGCAACACCGGCTATAAAATATGATTTTAGTTTCATGATTTTTATGGGTCTTTTAGAAGGAACGGAGCCCGAAACTCCGTTCCTGAAGGTTTGCGGTTTACTTATTTTTGCTTGATAAACATGTAGGCACCCGTGATGTCATTGAAGTAGATTTTGTAGGTGCCTTCCTGTGCCGGGATAGCTCCGCCGTCGTTGGTGGCTATTCCGCAGGGGAATACATCGGCGCCCCAAGCGGTTCCATCACCTGCGGTGAACTTCAGACTGCCGCTCTTCAGGGTTACGGTGGCAAACCAGTCGTGGTTGATACCGCCTGCTATGGTGGTAACGGGAGCCATGTCGTTCTCGCCTATTTTCATCGACTTATAAACCTTGACCGGCGTTTCGGGCACGTAAGGTTCGCTCTTCATCGTGTGATCCGTCGTTGAAATGGTGAGTCGGTAGTAGCCTGCCTTCTTCACGGTGATGTTACCTTTGTCGTTATCATTGTTGCGATAGGTGAATCCTTCGCCATCATCCAAGCTGTGACCGTCGCCACACATACCGTAATTCCAGTTGCTAAGACCTTTCGGGGCGATAACTTTGAAACCGTTGGAAGCCTCGGTGAAGTAGCCCACATATTCTATATTACCGTCTCCGGTGAAGCGGTTGTACTTCTCACCGGCCTTTACATACATGGGAAGCATGCCGGTACCGATCTTCTCGGGGTCGTTGGCCCAAGAGCCGTCGGCTATGTTCTCACCCGTCATGTACCAGAACTGGGGCAGTGACTCCTGCAGGAAGTAGCTGGTAACCTTGATGGTTTGTGGGTTGGAATATACGTAAGTGGAGCTGTCTGTTGAGTTAGCGAGGCAGGCAACCATGCGCACATTCAGGCTGATGACTTCGCTCTTGTCTACTTGCTCGGGCTTTTCATAGCCTCTGAGTTTCATGATTCCGAGGTCAATCTCGTTGGCAGGAGCGTCATAGTTGATGGATTTGGCCTTGGTATCGGTAGCCACTACTTTGCTCATGTCGGAGAAGTCGGCGGCCTCGGTGAACTCTATCCAGTAGGAAGTCTCGGTGGGGAAGCCGTAGTTGGGGGCTGCTTCGGCCTTGAACGCTACGGACTCGCTGTTCTCCAAGTTGATAACTCTGTCGCCAATGGCCGGCGTCAGTTGGGTGAAAGTGGCAGGTACATTCAATATGGGGTTATCGTCGCGGTCTGACTCACATGATGTCAGGACCATTGCGCCCATCAGCAATGTTGCCAATATATTGATTTTTTTCATAATATGAGTTGTTATTGTCGTTATTTTCCGTAGTCCGGATTCTGTTTAAGATTGCCGTTGGCGTTCAAATCGCTGTTAGGAATGGGGTAAATATTCAAATGCTTGTCGAACTGGGTGCCATAGAATGTGCCGCCCATCCACTGCCATTTGTATTTACTTTGTCCGCCGAATTTGCCGAAACGGATAAGATCCATGCGGCGACGGCCCTCAAATCCGAACTCTCTTGACCACTCGTCGCAGATAACATCGAGGTCGGCAGCCTTCATATCGGCAGTTTTGGCACGGCTGCGGATGGCGTTGAGCATTTTAAGACCGGCCGCTGTACACTTTCCACCGTGCATGCGGGCGTCGGCTTCGGCTATGTTCAGGTAAGCCTCGGCGGCGCGGAAGATGGGGAAGTCGGTGTCAACGAACTGCGTGTGCTTGGGCGATGAGCCGTCAGCACGGGTGTTGAGGAACTTCACATAGGCGAAACCCTTGGTAAAGTCGCTTTCCTTTTCTATGTTAAAGGTGTGGCCTTGGTTGAAGAAAAGGGCGCGGTTGTCCTTGGCTGAAGCCGCTACGACAGTGGGATTTCCGGTTGCGTAGCCGCCGCTGGGGAAGAACTTCTCCACGAACTGTGGGCGAACGTGGTTACCACCCCAGTTCTCCGATGTGCCGTAAGGATAGCTTTCCTTGATCTTGTCGTTGCAAGTTGAGGCCATGATAAACAGACATCCACCCCATGTTTGGGTATCTATGCCGTCATGAATGGCCGGCAGGATGATTTCCTTTTGTGCTCCGTTCTTGTCATTATCGCCCATGAAGAGAAGCTGATAAGGCGAGTAGCTCTTGTATTGAGAGGTGGTGCAGAGCGCGTAAGTGCCATCGTCAACTACTTTTTGAGCGTACTTCTGTGCGTTGGCCCAGTCGGCTTTACCGGCATAAACCTCGGCGTTGAGGTAGTTGCGTGACAGCAACAACCATGCTGCGGCCTTGTCGGCGCGGCCATAAGCCACTCGTTGTGAAGGGTCTTTCAGTATGTCTTTACCCTCACCTTCGCCTACGATGTCGAGCAATTCTTTCTGTACGAAGTCGTAAACTTCTGCCCGTTTAGCTTGTGGTGCCGGCTTTTCTGTGATGGTGGTAATGAACGGTATGTTGCCGTAAAGGTCCATCAGGTAAGAGTAATACAAGGCACGCAGGAAGCGGGCTTCGGCCCGTTGGGTCAGGAGAGTTTCGTTAGCGTCCTCCACTTTCTGCTCAAGGAACGAGTTGGCCAGCGTTATTCCGAAGTAAAGACGGTAGTAGAGGGCCTTCATCATGGGGTGGCTGTCGCTCCAAGCGTTGTGGTTGAACTCGGGAATACCTGCGTCTCCCCAAATACAGTGAGCCTCATCGGTGGGAAGCTCGTTGGCGTTCCACAACTGACGAATCATGCTTGAGGTTCCTTCATCGATGTCATCGATGTCGCCATCGCCGGCAGGTCCCGTCTGTCCTGTCAAGACCATGTTGGCATAAATCTTGGTAAATGCGGCGTCAGGGTTGTTCTCTGCTACTTTCTGAGGGTTGATATTCTCAACGTCAAGGTCACCAACGCAGGCTGTAAGGCCCATGGTGGCAATAGCAAATGCCGCTGTCGGTAGTATATGTTTGATGTTTATAAGTTTCATAATTGTACTTTTTATTAGGTCAGTTTAGAAGTTCAGACTCAAACCGAGCACCATCGTGAATGGTCGCGGATAGAGAGAATTGTCGATACCGTTGGCAATCTCCGGGTCAAGTCCATTGTACTTGGTAATTGTAAATACGTTTTGTACGGTGGCATAGACACGTCCGCTAATGCCGTTATAGCTGCCGCTTTTCAGCAAATCGGCGAAACTGTAGCCCAATGTGATGTTATCCATCTTGAGGAAAGAGGCATTCTCCACGAACGCATCTGAATAGAACTGCTCTGTCAGTGGGTTAGTGAGGTGGAGCGCTACGGCGTCTTTCGGGCGATTGGCTAAGTAACCGAGGGAGTAGATTGAGCCTGAGCCAACGTTGATGGCACCTGCCAAGTTGTTATTATATACGTAGTTACCGAGGCTTGCACGCATGGCGAAGCTGAAATCCCAGTTCTTATAAATCATCTTAGAGCCAAGACCCATGGTTACATCGGCAGCCGGCTTGTAGTAATAGTAGCGGTCGCCACTGTCGGTAATGCCGTTTCCATTGCGGTCAACATAAGTGTTGGGAATTATCTTTCCGGCCTTGTCATAGGCTTGTTGGTACACATAGAACGAGCTGGCGGCGTGACCTACGGCGTGAGCCTGTATCGTTCCACCCGTACCGGCTGATATACCACCGGTCTCTACATAGTAGTTCTTGCTGTCACCACCGATGAGTTCGTCGATCTCATTGTGGTTATAAGTAAGGTTGTAGTTCACTTCCCAACGGAAATCCTTGGTCTGTATGGGGCGAACAGTGGTGCTGAACTCGAATCCGGAGTTATGAAGACTACCGATGTTGCTGGTCAGTTTGTTGCGGAAAGTGCTTCCCGCTGACACGTAAACCGTATTGATAAGGTCGGTGGTCTTGCGGTAGTACCAGTCAAGATTGAACATCAGACGGTCATTATAGAAGCTAAGATCGAGACCGGCGTTGTACGTTGTGGTCTTCTCCCATGTGAGTTTCTCGTTCCGAGCGTCAGGACGATACGTCAAACCCTTGTTCAATCCGATGTTATAATAGGCGTGGTCAGCGTTTGGCTTATAACTTTCGAGATAGCCATAGTCGCCGATTCCTTCCTGCTGACCGGTGATTCCCCAGCCCAAACGGAGCTTGGCGTCGCTGAGAACGTTGATGTCTTTCAAGAAAGTTTCCTCCTTCAGCTTCCATGCGAAAGCGGCTGATGGGAACACACCCCAGCGCTTATCCTTGTGGAAACGTGACGAACCGTCGCTACGGAGTGTGAAAGTAAGGAGATAACGGTCCATGAGTGAGTAGTTCAAACGGCCGAAGAAAGATACCAAGTAATACTCGCTGGCATATTTGGTCTCGGATGTCGGCGCATCAAACTTGGTGTTAGCCAAGGGTTCATCGGCCTTGTGAGAACCGTCGGGGTTGAAGGTTTCACGAGTAGCCTCGCTGGTAGAAGGAATCCATCCCCAGCCATTGTGGTCGCTCTTTACGTGGAAGTGTTGCCACTCATAGCCGGCCATGGCGTCCAAATGATGAATCTTCTCAAAGTCTTTCATATACTGCAAGTAGGCATTATACGAAAGGTTATAAGTATCTTTGGTGTTCCATCCGTCGTAACCATAGTAGTTATTGGTGGTGGAGTATGGAGAAATGGTCGTCTTCTGATTACCGGTGGAGAAGTCGGCACCGCCATTCATGTGGAGATGAAGGTCCTCGAGACCGTGGAAAGAGTAATCAACTTCAATGTTACCAACAAATGATTTGGCGGTAGCACGGTCGTTCTTCAAGTCGAGAAGGGCCACGGGGTTGCCTGTAGCGTTGCGGTTGCTGGTCTGCAACCATGCGCTATCCTTGAATGTGGAGGCTGTGTACCACTGGGCATAGCCGCCAAAGTACTTGGTGTAAATGTCGTTACCATTGGCCCTGACAGGCTTTGTGGGGTCCATGTAGCGGGCTGCTCCGATGGCACCTCCGTCCGCATAGCGGCTCTTGGCTATCATTCCCTTACCATTGATGTTGAATTTCAGGTGGTCGTTGAGCAATGATGGAGAGAGATTTACGCTGGCTGTATAGCGCTCGAACTTACTTGTCTTGATGATACCTTGGTTGTTTGTGTAACCCAAAGACACACGGTAAGGCAGATTCTTCAAGCCTCCGGCCACGGTGATGTTGTGGTCTGTGGAGACGGTAGTGCGAAGAATCTCGTTCTGCCAGTCGGTATCGGCAAAGTTCTGTTCACCCTTTTCGTAGGTACCTTTGTAGCCCGTGAACTTTCCTTCCTTATCAAATGTCTTCTCAGAGCTAAGCTCTTTCATGGTGTACCAGCCTAATTCCTTGTAGGCTTTGCTGTCCTCGCCGTATGTATCCTTGATAAATTGGCGATATTCAGTGGCATTCAACACGTCCAGCGTGTTCTTCTTGGTAGCTATAGACACGTTACCGCTATAGCTGACACGTGGAGCTTGGCCCGCACGGCCTTTCTTTGTGGTGATAATAATCACACCGTTAGAGGCACGGCTACCATAAATCGCTGTGGCAGAGGCGTCTTTCAATACGGTAAAACTCTCGATGTCGTTCGGGTTAACCATGGAAAGAGGGTTGGAAAGGCCTTGTACGCCATAGTTGTCCATAGCCAGTCCGTCGATAACGATCAACGGGTCGTTGCTCGCGTTGAGCGAAGAACCACCGCGAATGCGGATCGTCGCGCTTCCGCCGGGCGTACCACCATCGGACACAACGCTCACACCGGCAATCTTGCCGCTAATCATGTCTTGCGCGTTAGTCTGCAAACCGTGGTTCATGTCATCGGGTTTGATGGCGGTAACCGAACCGGTCAAGTCTGATTTCTTGGCCCGTCCGTAACCTATAACCACCACGTCTTTCAGCGTTTGGTTGTCCTCTTGCAAGGTGATAACCACACTTTCGGCAGCCACAACCTTGGCCGGTTGATAACCGATGTAGGAAATAGTGATGGCCGATCCTTTGCCGGCTTGAATCACGAAGTTACCGTCGAAGTCGGTGACAGCGCCACCTTGTTGACCTTCAACTCTGACGGTGGCACCGATGATAGGCTCTCCGGTAGCATCCTTAACATGGCCTTTGACGCTTATTTGCTGTGCAAAGGCACTGACAGAAAGGAGTAGGCCTAAGATAAGGGCATACATCCTTAGAGGTAATTTGACTTTTACCTGCTTCATCATTTTGCTTTGATTTTTAAGTTAACGTTATTTATATAATAGTAATTATTGTCTGCCTGCGATAAAGCCCGCCATGTTTCTCGGGGCTGTTACATTGTTATTAGGTAGTCGACACGTCTCAGTAGACGTGATTATTGTCAATTCATTACAATGCAAAAGTAGTCCAATTCTCTATAGGTTGTTCGTTTTTGGTGGTGAAAAGCCATGTTTTAATGTGCAAACGATTGCGCTTTTGAAAGATTTTATTTACTTTTGCAACAGTGCATTTGCTACTGAATTACGCTAACTTTGCACCTGATAGAGGGCATATCGGCTATCTTAAGCAATCTTGACGATATGAGTTTTGCGCAAAATTTGTGCAAAAGAGGAAAAGAGTTGTAAAGCGCGTATTTCATGAGCAGGCCTTTCGGAGCGCCTGACTATACCAATCTATACATATTAACCATGACAGAAACTACGCCTATAACAATGAAAGACATCGCGCGGGAATTCGGTATTTCCGTGTCGACGGTGTCCCGTGCCTTGAAAGATAGCCCACGCATAAGCCTTGAGCGTCGGACGGCCATCCAGACTTATGCCCGTGAGCACAACTTCTATCCTAACGTAATAGCCGAGAGTTTGCGCAATAGTCGCGTCAAACCGCAGAAGTTGATTGGTGTCATAATCCCACAACTGACCCATTTTTACTTCTCTTCCATCCTCAGCGGCATAGAGGAAGAGGCCTCGGCAAGGGGCTATCGCATCCTCGTGGCGCAGAGTAATGAGAAATATGAGCGCGAAGTGGCCATCTGCCAGTCGTTCTATGAGAACAAGGTTTGTGGCGTTATCGTTTCCCAAGCCAAAGATACGCAGAAGTATGACCACTTTGCCAAGCTGATAGACCATGGGCTTCCGCTCGTGTTTTATGACCGGATATGCACCGGGGTGAACGCCAGTAGGGTGGTGGTAGATGACTACATGGGCGCTTATACGGCCGTTAACCATCTGATAGAGACCGGTTGCAGGCGCATAGCTTTCTACGGTACGTCGATGAAACTGGAGATCTCGAAGAACCGATACAATGGTTATCGTGACGCATTGCTCAACAATGGCATTGAACCCGATGAGCATTTGATACGCTATTGCGACAATCGGGCCGCCGCCGAGGTCATAACGCCCGACATATTGGCTATCGAGCCGCGCCCTGACGCGTTCTTCGCGGTGAATGACGACACGGCTATCGGCATATTGTACTCGGCCAAGCGGCTGGGACTTCGGGTGCCCGAGGACGTGAGTATCTGCGGTTTTACCAACGGAGAGCGGGCCATCGCCTGCGACCCCATGCTGACTACGGTGGAGCAAAGGGGCAAAAGAGTGGGCGAGGAAGCCGCCAACATCCTCATGGGACAAGTGGAAGGCTCCATTCCGAAGGACAAGATTGAGAAGCGAATTGTCAGAACCCGCCTCATCATCAGGGGCACCACCCGCTGACATCCGCGGCCGGCCGTGGCGTGAGTCATGGACGGACGACTGGCCATAACTAAGAACTGAAAAGAATTAAACATAATTATTACTGATATGAAACAGAAACCTGACATGAATTTCTGGGGCTTGTGGAACCTGAGTTTCGGATTCTTCGGCGTACAGATTGCCTACGCTTTACAGAGCGCTAACATTTCCCGAATCTTCTCAACCTTGGGAGCTGACCCCCATACCCTTAACTATTTCTGGGTATTACCGCCGCTTATGGGCATTCTTGTGCAGCCTATCATCGGCTCATTGTCCGATAAGACGTGGTGCAAGTTCGGCCGTCGCATACCTTATTTATTTATAGGAGCCACTCTGGCCGTGCTGGTGATGTGCTTGTTGCCCAACGCCGGGTCGCTCGGACTGGGCGTGTCGTCGGTCATGACGTTCGGATTGCTGTCGTTGATGTTCCTCGATACGAGTATCAACATGGCCATGCAGCCGTTTAAAATGCTCGTGGGTGACATGGTGAACGAGAAACAGAAGGGGCTGGCTTACAGCATTCAGAGCTTCCTTTGCAATGCGGGCAGCGTGGTAGGATTCATCTTTCCCTTCTTCTTCACGCTCATCGGAATAGCCAATACGGCAGCCCCCGGCGTGGTACCCGACTCGGTTATATGGTCGTTTTACATGGGTGCGGCCATCCTGATACTGTGTGTTATCTACACAACGCTGAAGGTGAAGGAGTGGAATCCGCAGGTTTATGCTGAGTATAACGGAGCCCCTGCCGCCTCGGAGGGCAAGGACGAGGGCAGCGCCAACTGGATTACGCTGCTCAAGAATGCCCCGAAGACCTTTTGGCACGTAGGTTTGGTACAGTTCTTTTGCTGGGCTTCCATGCTCTACATGTGGACTTACACCAACGGAGCCATCGCTTCTACCTGCTGGAACGTGGACATGCTCGACCCACATGCTACCTCGACGGAGGCTTATCAGGTAGCTGGCAACTGGGTAGGCATACTCTATGCCGTTCAGGCCATGGGCAGCGTGGTGTGGGCCATGGTGCTTCCACAGTTCAAGAACCGCAAGATGGGCTATGCCCTCAGCCTGCTGTTGGGTGGCATAGGCTTCGCGCTCGTGCCGTTCATCGCCAATCAGTACCTACAGTTCGCGGCCTTCCTGCTCATTGGTTGTGCTTGGGCCGCCATGTTGGCCATGCCTTTCACCTTTGTCACCAACGCCCTGCAGGGATATGGTCACATGGGAGCTTACTTGGGATTGTTCAACGGTACGATTTGCGTTCCGCAGATAGTGGCCGCTCTTGTGGGAGGTTATTTGCTGACGATGGTAGGCTCTGACCAGTCGAACATGATGATTGTGGCCGGTGTGCTCATGGCTTTGGGCGCGTTGAGTGTCACGATTATCAAGGAGAAATAGGCGTTGCCGGACGGCGCTTGCCTACGACTTGTGTTGCTGTTGTAACCCGTTTGAAATCAAATGGTTACGTGTTTATATTCCAATTTCTAAAAGTTTGCTTTCCGAAAGTGGTCCTTTGAGCCGCTCAAAGCTGCCCTTTCACACGGTCGTTACGGGCCTTTGGCAGGGTGAAAGGCCCGCTTTCGGAAAACCATTGTTTTACTCTTAGGATTTAACTTGTTTTCTATTCAAATTTAATCATGCCTTTATCTCCGTGCAAACGATTGCATTTCTTTTTCATGAAATAGTGTTGGCACTGCCCGACAACTCATTGAATAATTGCTAACTTTGGGGAGATTTATTAACCATTCGTTATGATTTTACACTTTAATATAGACTATCGGACAGTTTTCGGTGAAGAACTGTTGATGAATTGCATTGAAACCGATAAGGCCGGACACGAGAAAATAGCCCAGTACAGGATGAGTACGGTGGACGGAAACCGATGGACCTACACGATGAATGTAAAGAAGACCGGCCGCACGGCGGTGCTTCAGTACTTCTACAGTGTGGATTGTGAGGGCAGCGAACGCCGTCATGAGTGGTCTACAGAGTGCCACACGCTCGACTTGAATCTGATAAAAGCCACGGAATATCAGGTGTTCAACCGCTGGATAGATATTCCCGAGGACACCTATTTATACAGTTCGGCTTTCACGGAGTGCGTGAACCATCGCAAGGGAGCTGTCATCAATCCCACGGCTTTCGCCAAAACGGTACGCCTGATCGTGCGTGCGCCGCAGCTCAGGGCCGGCGATAGGCTGGCCATCTGTGGTGAGAGCGACGCCTTGGGAGGCTGGGACGTGGCCAAGGCCGTGCCCATGTATGAGCACAATTTTAACGAATGGATGGTCGATCTCAATGCCGATGGCTTCGAGGAGGGCAGCCTTGCGTTCAAGTTCGTGGCCCTCAATACGGCCGATAAGGCCAATCCCTTGTGGGAGACGGGCCTTAATCGCACGGTCGACGTGGTGAGCCTGAAGGATGGCGAGGCCGCCGTCTACGATTTGGAGCAGGCTTTCTTCGAGATATGCGACCGCAAGCTGGCCGGTACCTTGGTGCCCGTGTTCTCTTTGCGGAGCAAGACCAGCTTCGGCGTAGGCGACTTTGGCGACCTCAAGAAGATGGTCGATTGGGTGGCACTGACCCATCAGCGTGTGTTGCAAGTGCTGCCTATCAACGATACAACCATTACTCACACGTGGACAGACTCCTATCCTTACAGTTGCATCAGTATCTTCGCGCTCCATCCGCAGTACGTTGATCTGACCCGGTTGCCCGCTTTGAAGGACGCCAAGAAGCGCAATGACTTCGAGGCTTTGCGCCAACAGCTCAACGCTTTGAAGCAAATCGACTACGAGCAGGTCAACAATGCCAAGACCACTTACCTGAAAGAGCTCTTCGCTCAGGAAGGTAAGAAGATGATGAAGAGCGCTGCTTTCAAGGCCTTCTTCAAGGAATCGGAGCAGTGGCTGGTGCCTTATGCGCAGTACTGTTACCTGCGTGACGTGCATGGCACGGCCGATTTCAGCCGCTGGCCCGACCATCCGGCATGGAACGAGGCCGACCGTGAGGCGCTGACCACGGCTTCCACGGAGGCTTATGGGCAAGTGGAGTTCTACTACTTCGTGCAGTTTATCCTCAACACACAGATGGAAGCCGTGCACGAGTATGCCCGTTCCAAGGGCGTCATTCTCAAGGGCGACATTCCCATCGGTGTGAACCGATATGGTTGCGACGTGTGGATGGAGCCCAAATATTTCAATCTCAACGGTCAAGCCGGTGCGCCGCCGGATGATTTCTCGGTAAGTGGGCAGAACTGGGGGTTCCCCACTTACAACTGGGAAGAAATGCTGAAGGACGATTGTGCTTGGTGGGTGCGCCGCTTCCAGAACATGAGTAAGTTCTTCGATGCGTATCGTATAGACCACGTCTTGGGCTTTTTCCGCATTTGGGAGATACCCGTCGACGCCGTTCATGGACTGCTCGGACAGTTTGCCCCGGCCTTGGACATGACCCGGGAGGAGATAGAAGCCTACGGACTTCGCTTCCAAGAAGAGCATTTCACTACGCCTTTCATCACCGATTGGATTGTCGATCGTGTCTTTGGCGACAACGCTTCGTATGTCAAGGCCACTTATTTGCAGTACCGGCATGACGACGTTTGGGCGATGAAACCCGAGTATGACACGCAGAAAAAGATAGAGGCGGCCTTCGCGAACAAGACTGAGGAAAAGGATATGTGGCTGCGCGACGGGCTTTATTCCTTGGTAAGCAATGTGCTCTTTGTACGCGATAGGAAAGACAAAAATAAGTTCCATCCACGTATCAGTGCCCAGTTCGATTTTACCTACGAGGCCCTTTACGACAGCGACAAGGCCGTGTTCAACCGCTTGTATAACGACTATTACTACCGTCGTAACAATCATTTCTGGTATCGTGAGGCCATGAAGAAGCTGCCAAAGCTGGTTCAGGCCACCCGCATGTTGGTGTGCGCGGAGGACTTGGGCATGGTTCCCGACTGCGTGCCATGGGTGATGAGCGAACTCAAAATCTTGAGTCTTGAGCTTCAAAGCATGCCCAAGGATCCCAAGGTGAGGTTCGGTTACTTGGGCCGCAACCCTTATCGGTCGGTTTGTACCATATCAAGTCACGACATGCCGACGCTCCGTCAGTGGTGGGATGAGGACATGCAGCGCACGCAGGAGTACTATAACACCATGCTCTACCGCACGGGTGGCGCTCCTCATCCGCTGCCCGGATGGCTTGCCCGTGACATTATTGAGCGCCATTTGTGCTCTCCTTCCATGCTCTGCGTGCTGTCTGTGCAGGATTGGTTGGCCGTGGATGAGCAGCTGCGGTTGGCCGACGCTAATGCCGAACGTATCAACATTCCTGCCAATCCCAAGCATTATTGGCGCTATAGGATGCACGTAAGCATTGAGGATTTGATGGAAAATGACAGTTTCCGTGAGAATATTACGGAACTGGTCATGCAGAGTGGACGATAGAAAACAATACAATAAGTCCGTCCCGTCGGCCTGACGGGCGGACAACTAATCAAACTTAACAATCATGAACAAGACATTATCCATGGTCGTTTCCATGTTGCTGTTGCCTTTATTGGCCGCGGCCCAGACGGTGTTGTCGCCCAATGGCAACGTGAAACTGACCTTCTCGCTCACCGGAAATGGTGTGCCGACCTACGAATTGACCTACAAGAACAGGGCCGTCGTGAAGCCCAGCCACCTCGGATTGGAGCTGGCCAAGGACAAGCATGCCTCTAAGGGCAAGCAAGAGACCGACTTGATGGACGGATTTAAGGTGGAACGAACACGCAGTTCGTCCTTTGACGAGACGTGGAAACCCGTTTGGGGTGAGACTTCCGCTATCCGTAATCAGTACAATGAGTTAGAGGTTAACCTGCGTCAGCCGGCCCATGATCGCCTCGTCGTTATCCGTTTCCGTGTCTACGATGACGGTATGGGCTTGCGTTATGAGTTCCCGCAACAGCCGAACCTCAACTATTTCCTTATCAAAGAGGAGCACACGCAGTTTGCCATGGCCGGTGATCACACGGCATGGTGGCTTCCGGGCGATTACGACACGCAGGAGCAGGAAACTCAAGAGAGCAAATTGTCGGAGATTCGTGGCCGTTTCAAGCAGGCGGTGAACTGGGGTAACTCTTCCGTTTCGGTGTTCTCGCCTACCGGAGTGCAAACTTCGCTGCAAATGAAGTCGCACGATGGGCTTTATATCAATATCCATGAGGCGGCTTGTATCGACTATGCCACCATGCACTTGAACCTTGACGACAAGTCAATGGTGCTCGAGAGCTGGCTCACTCCTGACGCTACGGGCCTTAAAGGGTGCATGCAGACACCCTGCCAAACGCCTTGGCGTACGGTCATCGTGAGCGATGATGCACGTGATATGTTGTCGTCCAACCTCATTCTGAACCTCAATGAGCCTTGCAAAATTGAGGACACAAGCTGGATTCATCCCACAAAGTATTGCGGAGTGTGGTGGGAAATGATTGTCGGAAAGAGCTCTTGGAACTATACGGATGAGTTTCCTTCTATCAAACTCGACCAAATCGACTGGCAGAAAGCGAAGCCCAATGGGCGTCACGGTGCCACTACGGCCAATGTGAAGAAGTACATCGACTTTGCCGCCGCCAACGGATTAGACCAAGTATTGGTCGAAGGTTGGAACGTAGGATGGGAGGATTGGGCCAACATGTGGAAGCGTGACGTGTTCGACTTTGTGACTCCTTATCCCGATTTTGACCTCAAGTACCTCAATGAGTATGCCCATTCCAAGGGTGTGAAGCTACTCATGCACCACGAGACAAGCTCGAGTGTGGGCAATTACGAGCGTCATTTGGAGAATGCGTTTCGGCTCATGAACCATTATGGTTACGACGCTGTGAAGGGTGGTTATGTTGGTGACATCATCCCAAGGGGCGATCATCACTTCTCACAGTCAATGAATGAGCACTATCTTCATGTGGTGAAAGAGGCCGCCAAGCACCATATCATGGTGAATGCGCACGAGGCCGTGCGGCCCACCGGCCTTTGCCGAACCTATCCTAACTTAGTGGGGAACGAGAGCGCACGTGGAACTGAGTACGAAGCTTTCGGCGGTAATCGTCCCGATCATACCGTTATATTGCCTTTCACACGGCTTCAGGGCGGGCCGATGGACTATACTCCCGGTATCATGGAGACCCAATTGAGCAATTGGAGCGACAATAAGTCGTGGGTTCGTAGCACTTTGGTGGGACAGTTGGCCCTCTATGTCACCATGTATAGCCCGCTTCAAATGGCTGCGGACTTGCCTGAGCACTACGCGAAGTTCAACGATGCCTTCCAATTTATTAAGGATGTGGCCTGCGATTGGGACGATAGTAAGTACCTTGAAGCGGAGCCCGCGGACTATATAACGGTAGCCCGCAAGGCCAAGGGAACCAACAATTGGTTTATCGGAGGTAAGTGTGATGAGAACGGACATAAGTCTACAATCAAGCTGGACTTCCTCGATAAGGGTCGCAAATATGAATGTACGATCTATGCGGACGCCAAAAACGCGCATTACAAGGACAATCCCAAGGCTTATACCATTACGAAACGAGTGGTTAAAAAGGGTGATACCCTGAAGCTGACAGAGGCTCCCGGCGGTGGATTCGCCATCTCCTTATTTGCAAAATAATACTTCACGAACTTGTTTCCTCCATGCTTTGAGGGAATCGACATGACAGAACTATGAAGTTAAAGAGTTTTTATTTAGCAGCATTTACTGCTTCTTTCTTTCATTCTGCTCAGGCTCAAGGCGTCTTTAATGAGATGTCTTACAGTCCTGAGCAGACTGTTTTCACGCTCAACGCTCCCGTTAAGCCGGTCGTAAGAATCTATCCTGATGCGCAGAACCTCAAGGCTTCCAAGACCGTAAAGATGAAACGGGCGGGTGAGAACGTGTGGAAAGTCGCCATAAAAGGCGATTTGAAGAACAAGTTTTATACTTTCGACATCGGCAAAGGTGAGACTCCGGGCGTTTTTGCCACCGCTGTGGGCGTGAATGGACGCCGCGGTGCCATCATCGATCATCGGCAAGCAAGCCCCGATGGTTGGCAAACGGACCGCATCTTGGGCGTGAAGTCGCCCACCGATTTGATCATTTATGAGCTTCATCATCGTGATTTCTCGGTCGATATGTCGTCGGGTTTGCGGTATAAGGGCAAGTTTTTGGCCCTTGCAGAGCCTAAAGCGATTGATTATCTCAAAGAGTTGGGCATTACGGCGGTGCACATTTTACCCTCATTTGATTATGCTTCAGTGGATGAGACACGGCTTGACATGCCGCAATATAACTGGGGTTACGACCCGCTGAACTACAATGTACCCGAGGGAAGCTACTCTACGAACCCCTATGATCCGGCCACCCGCATTCTCGAATTCCGACAAATGGTGATGAAACTCCATCGAGCCGGTATCCGAGTGTTCCTTGATGTGGTCTACAATCATACCTTTGACCTCGATGGAAGTAACTTTCAGCGCACTTTTCCCGACGCTTATTATCGCTTCACCGCCGATGGAAAACCCTCCAACGGGTCAGGTTGTGGCAACGAGACGGCCAGCGACCGTGCGCTCATGCGCCAATATATGCTGGCTTCTTTCAAGTATTGGGCCGAGGAATACCACATTGATGGCTTCCGTGTAGACCTGATGGGCGTGCATGACATTGAGACAATGAACGCCGTGAGAGCCGAGCTCGACAAGGTCAATCCGGGTATCTTCCTTTATGGCGAAGGCTGGAGCGCCGGCTCATGTGCCTATCCGCAGGAGAAATTAGCCATGAAAGCCCACATGCGTCAAATGCCTTCGATAGCGGCGTTCAGCGACAATTTGCGCGACGCTTTGCGAGGACCATTCAGCGATGATAGGCAAGGCGCGTTCTTAGCCGGTATTCCCGGTGAGGAGGAAAGCCTGAAATTTGGAATCGTGGGTGGTGTTTCTCATCCCCAAGTTGACATGTCTAAGGTGAATTATGACAAGCAACCATGGGCTGCCGAGCCCACTCAGCACATCAGTTATGTAAGTTGTCATGACGACATGTGCCTTGTCGATAGGCTTCGCACGGAGCTTCCGGGCATTAGCTATGAGGAACTTATACGATTAGACCTGCTGGCTCAGACCGCCGTTTTCACCTCGCAAGGCGTTCCTTTCATGCTTTCGGGCGAGGAAATGCTACGCGATAAGAAGGGAGTTCATAACAGTTACAACTCACCCGATAGCGTTAATCGCCTCGATTGGACCCATCTGAAGAAATATCCGCAGGTGTTCGATTACTACAAAGGGTTGATAGCGTTGCGCAAACGCTACCCCGCGTTCCGTTTAGGGACGGCCGATGGCGTGCGTCGGGGCGTGCATTTCATGGCTACGGAGCCGTGTTTGGTGGCTTATCGCTTGCGTAGTGAGGCGCAGCAGGGCGACATTTACGTGGCCTTGAACGCCAACAAAGAGGCCCGAAAGGTAAAACTGCCCGAGGGAGTGTACCACATTCTTTGTTACAATGGCCGTATAGACGCCGACGGAACACAACAGATGGCTTTCCGCAACGGTCATGACGAGGTGAACGTGCCGGCCCAGTCGGCGCTTATCCTCATGGAAGTCAACCGATGAAAAATGGCAGAAAAACAAATAACCTGAACATAAATAGATAACCAAAACGATGAATCTGATGAAAAATTATGTAGCGTCCATCGCCTTGCGGCGGCCTTTCCGAAGGGCTGTCGGCACCTTGTTGCTGTGTGGAATGGGCGTTGGAACGCTTCAAGCTCAAATGAAAATAGACCGAATAGAGCCGGCCAACTGGTTTGTTGGCATGAAAAAACCTACCGTTCAACTGATGGTTTGCGGCAAGAATGTCCGCGACGCCAAGGTAACGGTGGACTATCCCGGCGTGAAAATCGACTCTTTGGTGCGCCTCGACTCACCCAACTACCTGCTTGTTTACCTTAATTTGGAAGGTGCCAAGGCCGGTGAGATGACGTTGAAGTTTGACGGCAAGAAAGTGAAATACCCACTCAAGAACCGTGAGATGAGCGGTGATAAGCGCATGGGGTTCACCAATGCCGACGTGCTTTACATGCTCATGCCCGACCGTTTTGCCCAAGGCAAGGGCCATCCGTCACAAACCAAGGGCCTCAATGCCTATCGGGAAGACCGCACGCAGCCCAGTCTGCGCCACGGAGGCGACCTCAAAGGCATTATGGAACACCTCGACTATTTTAATCAGTTGGGCGTTACGGCGCTTTGGTTCACCCCCGTTTTGGAGAACAACTCGCCCGACGGACACGGCCATAGCACCTATCACGGTTACGCGACCACCGATTATTACAAGGTAGATCCACGCTTCGGCAGCAACGAAGATTATCGTCGACTGATTGACGAGGCCCATAAGAAAGGCCTGAAGGTAGTGATGGATATGATATTCAACCATTGTGGCTTTGAACATCCATGGGTAAAGGACCTTCCAAGCAAGGATTGGCTCAACGTACCGGAGTGGTTGGACGAGGCCAAAGGCCAATCGAAAAAGGGTCAGCGTGCACGGGTGAACGATAAGTATCTGCAAACTTCCTACAAGCTCACGCCCGTATTAGATCCCTATGCGTCGAAAGTTGACCTGCATGAGACCGTCGATGGTTGGTTTGTTCCTACCATGCCCGACCTCAACCAGCGTAATCCGCACGTCATCACCTACCTTATTCAGAACAGCGAGTGGTGGATTGAGACCGTCGGCATTGACGGCATACGCATGGATACCTATCCTTACGCCGACCGAGAGGCCATGGCCCAATGGATGAAAACGTTGGATGAGGAATATCCTAACTTCAATACGGTGGGTGAAACGTGGGTCACCGAGCCCGCCTACACGGCCACATGGCAGAAAGATTCCAAGCTGTCGCCCATCAACAGCTACCTCAAGACGGTGATGGACTTCAGCTTCTTCGATAAACTTAACCAAGCCAAGAACGAGGAAACCGATGGTTGGTGGCAGGGAATGAACCGTATTTACAACAGTCTTTGCTATGATTACTTGTATGAGAATCCATCGAGCGTGATGGCATTTATCGAGAATCACGATACCGATCGCTTCTTGGGAGAAGGCAAAGACGTAGCTGCGCTGAAGCAAGGCTTGGCTTTGTTGCTCACGATGAACCGCATTCCGCAGCTCTATTACGGCACGGAAGTGCTCATGAATGGCACAAAGGCACGCACAGATGGCCATGTTCGCAAGGATTTCCCGGGCGGTTTCCCCGGCGATGCGCACTCCGCGTTCACCCGTGAGGGGCGAACCGTAGAGGAGAACGCCATGTTTGACTGGGTAAGTCGGCTGCTCCATTGGCGTCAAGGCAACGAAGTCATCAGCCGAGGCACGCAAACGCAGTTCATACCTTACAACGGTGTCTACGTATTGGCACGTCGTCATGGCGGCCGAACGGTCATGACCATCCTCAACGGAACCACCAAGAACGCCACGCTTGAGCTGAAACGATATGCCGAGCTCATCGGTAATAACCGCCAAGCTACCGACGTTATGACGGGCAGCGTGGTGAAATTTGCTGATAATATGGAGCTGACGCCCCGACAAACGCTTATCTTGGAGTTTTAAATAAGTATATATATAAGGTGAAAACCGGATTCCATCACTCGGTAGCTTGTGCTACATGAGAGGATGGAATCCGGTTTTTCGGTTGTTCTAAGCTATTGTTTCTGAAATTAAGAAAGGACTTTTGTTTTGTTTTCCCCTACCGTTTCTCAAGTTCAGAAAGAGCTTTAATATAGCTTTTGGCGGTCTTTTTAAAAGATTATAAGGCACCTGCCGAAATCTTGAACCTTGTCGTCGGGATGGTGTCACGCAAGGGTTGGGTGTGCGTTTTGCCCGAAAGGGTGATGAAGCTGCGCAATTTTATGTCGGCGGAAGACGCTCCCACCTTTATCTCATACTTGCCCGGAGCCACCGTCCATTGGCCAAAGCCGTTGTCGGCCCGGTGCTCCATGTCGTAGAACCCAAACTGTTGAGGTTGTAACAATAGGCTCACGGTGCGGCGCTCACCCGGTTTCAGGCTCACTCGGGCAAAGCCTTGGAGCTGCAAGGGACGCAACTGTTGGCGGCTGTCGGTAGGCGATAGGTAGAGCTGAACTACCTCGTCGGCTGCCCGGTGGCCCGTATTCTCCACGTCAAAGCTCACGATGATTTCTTTATCCGTGGTCTTTGCCTGCTGTGCCACCCGCAGATTGCTGTAAGCAAAGGTGGTATAGTTGAGGCCGAAACCAAAGGGCCAAGCCACTCGCTTGTCCGTTTCTACGGTCTTGTTGTAGCACAACGGCTCGTGCACTTCCTCCTTCGGATAGCTCACACTGAGTTTTCCAGACGGCGAAACATGGCCATAGAGAATGTCGGCCACGGCATTTCCGCCCTCTTCGCCGGGATACCACGCCTGAATAACGGCCGCGCAGCGCTCGGCAAGGCCCGAAACCACCTGCGCCCGACCGCCGAAGAGCACCAGCACCACCGGCTTTCCCGTGGCGATAAGCTGCTCTACGAACGCCTCCTGACGGCCCGGCAGGCGCAGCGAAGTGCGTGTACGGTTCTCTCCACATAGGATGGCGTTCTCGCCCATGGCGGCAATGATGACGTCGCTTTGGGCCGCTATCTTCAGTGCTTCCTCGGTGTTGGCCTCCTCGCCGCTGTCTATCTTTCGGTTCTGAATGGACCTCATGTAGGCCGCCCGCTCGTCTCCCGTCTCCTCGATGATGGTCTCCACAGTGTCGGTCCAGTCACATCCGCGGCTGTACGCCATGCTCATGCCCGTGGGTAAGCGGCGTTCCATGCCCTCGCGAAGGCCCACGATGTGAGGATGTTCGGCGTCTTCTATCTTCTGTTGCCAAAAGAACCGCATGCTCTGAAAGCTGTAATCGCCCACCATGGCCCACATCGTGTTGGCATTGGGGCCCGTGAGGGCTATGCGGCAGGGCTTTTGCAAGGGCAACACTCCGTTGTTCTTGAGCAATACGACCGACTGCGTGGCCAGCTCGTAAGCCGTTTTGCGCTCCTCGGGCGTGTCGAAAGCGATGGGCCCTTCGGCGGCAAATGAGCGGTCCTTGTCGAAGAGTCCCACCTCCATTTTGTAGGTTAGCACCCGCTTAACGGCCTTTTCGATGGTCTCGGCGCTTACCAATCCACGGTCCACGGCAGCCTGAAGATGGCGGTAGGCCGTGCCTTTTGGAAAGTCGACATCGTTGCCCGCGTTGATTGCGGCGGCCGCCCTATGGACGTCATCGGCCGTGTTGGGAATCTGATCTATCGCACCATAATCGCTCACGAGCATACCGTCGAAGTGAAGATAATTGCGCAATATGCCCTCTTGCAGCTCACGGTTGGCCACGCAGTTGGTACCGTTGACGGCATGGTAGCCCGTCATCACCACCTTGCTTTTGGCCTTGCGGATGATGGATTCGTGGGGAAAGAGAATCTCCTCCATGCGTTCCCGCTCATCGGCGTCACCACCTCCGCCGTAGCCAAGGAAGTGTTTGCTGCACGCACCGACGCCCTTGCGCAAGTCGCCTTGCTGCAAACCTTCGACAAAGGCGGTACCCATGACGGCCGAGAGGTAGGCGTCTTCGCCGTAAGATTCCTCCAAACGGTTGAACGAGGGGTTGCGAACGACGTCGACCATGGGTGATAAGGCCAGCATGCCGCCTATTTTTCGCATGGTGGCTGCGGTCTGTCGGGTCTTTTGCTCGGCCAACTGTGGGTTGAAAGAACAGGCCAATCCTATCTGTTGAGGATAGACCGTGGCCCCTCGGGTGTTGACTCCGGTGAGCGCCTCCTCGTGAAATAGGGCGGGAATGGCCGACGGCGTGTGTGTGGTGAGCCATTGCTGCACGGCTACTACCTTGTCGCGGATGGCTTCGGGGGTAGTCGATTCTTGGCTGGCATATTGCGAGAAATGGCCTATGCCGTGGCCTATCAGCTCACGACATTTGACGGTGTCGAGCCTACCTTGGCTGTCGAAAAGGTCTGATAGGTACATGCCGTGGAGTTGGGCGATACGCTCCTGCGGCGTCATTTGCGCATAGAGCTTGTCTACTTGTTGCTCAACGTTGTTGGGCGTACAAGCCGCAAGGAAGCCTGATGTTAGCATAAACAGCAGTTGTTTGGTTTTCATGATTCTGTAGTTGTTAAATAGTTTGGAGCCGAAAGTTACGATTATTTTTTGAAAAATAGAAGTTTTGCGAAGCAAAAGTTGGAGAGTTGACAAGTTGTAGTTGACGAGTAGACGAGTGAACGAGTTGACAAGTTGATGGTTATAGTTAATGAGTTGACGAGTTGGTGGTTGACAAATTGATGGTATAAAGCTATTAAATTGATGGCAGGAGTAGGCTGTTAGAATTGCGAATTTCCTTTACAAAAGCGCTGAAATGGCTGCGATTTTTTCGAGCGAATAATCTTTCGGTCGGAAAAACGGACATATTTTACGACTTTATTAAGTAATTGATAAATAGCGGGTTACGTAATAATGCGATGCAAGGATGGGCAGGTGGGTAGGTCATTGTGGCCCTTCGATGATGCGAAAAGCCCCTTATGACCGCATGAAAGCAGGCCTTTGACCGAGTGAGAGCAGGCCTTTGATAAGGTAGGGACGGGCTTTTGCCGCAACCATTATTCATGTTTGGCGGGATGAAAGCACGATTTAGCGGGACCAAAGCATAGCTTTCAGCAATCGAAAGCGTGTAGGTGAGGCGCCGGACAGACTGCTTTTATTCTTCAAAATGGTTCTTCTTGGTCATCCTTTCGCTACATTCGTTGGTTCGGGAGGTGGCTTTTTTGATAAAGAAAGTTTACAAAACAGCCTTTAGTAAAGCAGTATCAATCCGGCAAAAGCTGCGTAGCCAATCATTGCGATGGGGTTTATCTTCATGTATTTGGTGCCGATGAAGGTGGCCAAAAAGAGGGCTATGCTGATGTAAAACTGCCACGGATTGGCGGGCGTTGAGAAGTTCTCGGGTGTCATGAGCAGCAGTGCGGCAGCTCCGAGAAGGCCTACCACAGCGGGTCTTAGGGCCGAGAAAACATCTTGTACAGGCTGGGTGTGCATGTATTTCATGAACATCTTGCTGATGAGTACCATGAGGATAAACGATGGGAGCACCAAAGCGAAGGTGGCAGTAGCCGATCCGAGGATGGCCATCGTGCTGTCGAAACCGGCATTTTTCACGGCCGTGTAGCCGCAGTAGGTGGCAGAGTTAATGCCCACCGGCCCCGGCGTCATTTGGCTAATGGCGATAATGTTGGTGAACTCGCCCATCGATAACCAGTGCCAACGGGTCACTACCTGACCTTGAATGAGCGAAATCATGGCGTAACCGCCGCCGAATCCGAACAATCCTATCTCAAAAAAGGTGAGAAATAAGTAAAGAAATATCATACCACAGTTTACTCCGTAGACTTTAAAAAGCGGCCGTAGATATAGCCACCCAGTCCCGCCGCGATGATGACATAGATGGGGTTGACGCCTAAGAGCCATATCAGCAGGGCGCTGCTAATGGGAATCCAGCAGTTGGCCAGCCCAATCTTGGCGCTTTTGGCCAGCTCAAACGTGGGCACGGCAATGAGCGCTACCACGGCCGGACGTATGCCCGCGAACATCGCGGCCACGACTTTGTTCTCCTGAAAGGCGTGGAAAAACATGGCGATGGCTAAGATAATGAGGAATGAGGGCAGGGCGGTGCCAATGGCAGTGCATAGCGCTCCTTTCATCTTTCTTAGCTTATAACCGATAAAAATGCTGATGTTGATGGCAAAAACGCCGGGACAACTCTGGGCAATAGCCAGCAGGTCGATGAACTCTTCCTCCTTTATCCACTTGTGTTTGTCAACAACATCGGCCTTTATCATGGGTATCATGGCATAGCCACCGCCAAAGGTGACTATGCCAATCTTGAAGAATGTCTTGAATAAAGTGATGTACATTATCTGAAATATCAATAAGAGTGCTTGTATAAAACGGATGTACAGTCCTCTTACTTTCGGGCTTTTTTATCCTCGTGTCTTCGCTTCCACCCACTTGCGGGCGTTCACGAAGGCCTCAATCCACGGCGTCACGTCGTCAAAGCGTCGCTCTGCGGGGTACCAAGCGTTTTGCCATGGGAAGATGGCGCGCTCCAAGTGGGGCATCATTGCTAAGTGACGACCGTCCGAAGAGCATATACCGGCCACGTTATAGTCGCTTCCGTTGGGGTTGCCGGGGTACTCGGCATAGTTGTATTTGGCGATAACGTTGTATTGGTCTTCAGCTTCGGGCAGACTGAAGCGGCCCTCTCCGTGGGCAACCCACAAGCCTAAGGTGTTTCCACTCAGGCTATGGAACATCACACTGTTGTTCTCCGGAATGCTGAGACTTAAGAAAGCACTCTCAAACTTGTGTGAGGTGTTGTGGAGAAGACGGCTCCGATGGGTGTGCTCGGGGTTGATAAGATTGAGTTCAACCATGAGTTGGCAACCGTTACAGATACCGAGTGACAAGGTATCCTCTCGTGAATAGAAGCGGTCGAGCGCCTCTTTGGCCTTAGGATTGTAAAGGAACGCGCCTGCCCAACCTTTGGCAGAACCCAATACATCGGAGTTAGAGAAGCCGCCACAGAACACGATGAAGTTAACGTCTTCCAAGGTTTCACGGCCACTGATGAGGTCGGTCATGGTCACATCCTTGACATCGAAGCCTGCCAAATACATGGAGTAAGCCATCTCTCGCTCACCGTTGGTGCCCTTCTCGCGGATGATTGCGGCCTTGATTCCCGACGGTGTGCGGCGCTCGGCGCTGATTCCGTAGCTCTCGAGCGTACCTTTGAAGTTGTCGTTGAACTTCATTTCCACGGGCTGAGCCTTGTAGTTGGCGTAGCGTTGTTGGGCCATGCCGTTGAAACTTTGGTCGCGGTCGAGCAGATAACTGGTCTTATACCAAGTGTCACGCAGCGCGTTGATGTCGAACTCGTGCTCGTATTGATTCTTCTTAATGGTTATCTTGCGGTCGTGAGGCGTAGGATAAGCAATCTTGGCGAAGCCTATTCCGGCGTCGTTCAGGTAGTCCTGAAGCTCCTCCTTATGGCTGTCGCTCACCTGAATCACCACGCCCGGGTTCTCGGCGAACAAGGTCTTGATGATGTCATCGCCTGCCATGTCGTGCAGGTTGACATGCAATCCACCTTCGATATTGGCAAAAGTCATTTCCAGCAGCGTCGTTATCAAACCACCGGCGCTGATGTCGTGACCTGCCATAATCCAACCGCGACGGATCAGTTCCTGCACGGCGTTGAAGCAATCCACGAAGTATTCGGGGTTCTGAACGGTCGGTACGTCGCTTCCTATCTTGCCGAGCGTCTGTGAAAGCGCACTTCCGCCGAGGCGTTGCTCGTCAAAGCTGAAGTCGATATGGTAGAGGCTGGAGTTCTTATCGTTGACAACTACGGGGCTGACAACCTTTCTTACGTCGCTTACTTCACCGCCGGCGCTCACGATAACGGTGCCCGGGGCGATGATCTTGCTGCCGTCCGGATACTGCTGAGATAGCGAGAGAGAGTCTTTACCGGTAGGAACGTTGACGTGGATGGCGCAGCAGAAATCGCTCAAAGCCTGCACTCCTTCGTACAGACGTGCGTCTTCGCCTTTCTGACTACGACACGGCCACATCCAGTTAGCACTCAAACTAACGGCGTTAAGCGGCGTTTCCTCGTCGGCCATGGGGGCCCATACGATGTTGGTCAAGGCCTCGGCAACCGATAGAACGCTACCTGCGGCCGGGTCGGCAAGGCCTGCCTGCGGGGCGTGGCCTAACGATGTGGCGATACCTTTGCGTCCGCGATAGTCCAAAGCCACGACACCGCAGTCGCTCAACGGCAACTGTATGCGGCCCTGACCTTGCTGACGGGCTATCTTACCCGTAACGGAGCGGTCGACCTTGTTGGTCAGCCAGTCCTTACAAGCTACGGCCTCGAGCTGTAATACCTTATCAAGATACTCGTCGAGGTGGGCTTCCTCCGTATGTACATTGGCGTAAGCGCGCTCCACGGTTACGTCTTCCATGATGGTCTTAGGCGTGTGACCGAACATCTGTTTCACGTCAAGATCGAAGGGCTTTACGCCATCTGCCTGCGCGAAACTGAAGTGGGCGTCGCCCGTAGTCTCACCAACGACGTACATGGGGGCACGCTCACGCTCGGCAATCTTGCGCACATGGTCAAGATGTTTCTCGTCGATGAGCAGTCCCATGCGCTCTTGTGACTCGTTGGCGATAATCTCTTTGGCGCTCAAAGTCTTGTCGCCGATGGGTAATTGGGCCATGTCGATTTGGCCACCGCAGTCTTCCACCAGCTCACTAAGGCAGTTGAGATGGCCGGCGGAGCCGTGGTCGTGGATTGAAACGACCGGATTGGTATCTTCTTCGACCAACGCACGCACGAGGTTGTAGGCTCTTTTCTGCATTTCGGGGTTGGCACGCTGCACCGCGTTCAGCTCAATGCCGTTGCTGTAGCGGCCGGTATCAACCGAACTTACGGAGCCTCCACCCAGTCCGATGCGGTAGTTGTCGCCACCGACAACGACTACTTTGTTGCCCGGCTGTGGCTCCTTCTTCAGGCAGTCGCGCTTTTTGCCGTAGCCAACACCACCTGCCAGCATGATAACCTTGTCGTAACCATAAATCTGTCCGGGGCCGTTGGGGTTGGTATCGTCGGCCGTTGTCTCGTATTCAAAGGTGAGTACGCTACCCGCAATGAGCGGTTGACCAAACTTGTTGCCAAAGTCGCTGGCGCCGTTGGAGGCTTTGATGAGAATCTGCTCAGGCGTCTGATAGAGCCATTTGCGCACGGGGATAATCTGTTCCCATGTCCTTTCGGTGGCTGGCGCTCCATTGTCGTCCTTCAATCGTGGGTAAGCGGTCATGTAGCAGGCCGTTCCTGCGATGGGCCAAGAGCCTACGCCACCGCCCATACGGTCGCGAATTTCGCCTCCGGTGCCCGTGGCGGCGCCGTTGAAAGGCTCAACCGTGGTGGGGAAGTTATGGGTCTCGGCTTTCAGTGATATGACACTTTCGATGTCTTTCACCTTAAAATAGTCGCTCGTACTTTGGTCTTCGGGTGCGAACTGCTCGATGACGGGACCCTCGGAGAAGGCCACGTTGTCCTTATAAGCCGACATAACCTTATTTTGATTCTCCTGAGTGGTCTTCTTGATAAGGCTGAATAGTGATGATTCTTTTTCTTTTCCGTCGATGATAAACTGCCCTCCGAATATCTTGTGGCGGCAGTGTTCGGAGTTGATTTGGGCAAAACCGAAGATCTCGGAGTCGGTAAGAGGACGCTGATTCTCCTTTTCGAGCGTGTGGAGATAGGCTATCTCGTCTTCGCTAAGGGCCAAACCTTCTTCCTCGTTGTACTTTTCGAGGTCGTCAACGTACTTGATGGGCTCGGGATTGTGGTTGATCGTGAAGATGTCTTGGTCGAGTCCTTTGTACATGCGGTGCAGCATGGGGTCGTGCTCGGCGTCTTCCGACTCCACGGGGAAGTACTCTTCTATACGCAAAATGCCGTTAAGACTCATGTTTTGAGTAATCTCAACGGCATTCGTACTCCAAGGAGTAATCATTTCACGGCGTGGGCCGACAAAGCAGCCATCCAACTTCTGGTTTGTTTCAGGCGTGGCTTCGCCATATAACCAACAAAGTTTTTCGATTTCGTCGTGACTGGGCTGATGGTCAAACTCAGTGGCAATCACGCTTTGGGAAGGAGTTCTGAAAAAAAGAATCATCTTTATTTGTATTGTTATGTATTAAACTCAATGCTGCAAAGTTAGCTGAAAAGCCTGATATATCCAAATAAATGACTGATATAAAAGCTATTTTTTGATTTGCGAGAGCTGGCCTTTGACCGTGTGAAAGGCCCACAATGACATGGTGAAAAGGCTGCTTTGAGCCGCTGAAAGGGCTGCTTTGGGAAAGAGACGGATGGTAAATGGCTAACCAATTGATAATGAATGAAATATGAACTTGCCGAATTTCGCATGGTTTTTCTTTAGGGGGAATGTTTTGAAAGATAGAGGGTTTGTCGGCACTATTTCCTACCTTTGCAGGCGAATAGCGCCACCGGTGTCCGCGAAAGCATGACGGCGGTAGGCTTAGGGTCAAAAAAGAAACTTCTACAATATATGAATTTACTCGGTAAGGAGGCGGCACCCTTGTTCCGGCTCTCGGTTCCCATTGTCATCGGACAATTGGGAATTATCGTTCTCGGCTTTGCCGATACGCTCATGGTGGGCCACCACAGTACGGCCGAACTGGCTGCGGCGGGCTTTGTCAACAATGTTTTCAGTTTTATATTATTGTTCTACCTCGGCTTTTCCTATGGGCTTACACCCATCGTGGGCAGGCTTTACGGGCAGCGACGGGGCGACGAGTTGGGCGCAAAGCTCAAGAATGCCGTCGTGGCCAATGGCTTCGTGGGGCTGTTGCTCACGGCGGCGATGGTGTTGCTTTACTTCAATCTGCATCGCATAGGCCAGCCCGAGGAGCTTCTGCCGCTCATTCGGCCTTATTTCTTGGTGAACCTTGGGTCGTTGCTTTTCGTGGGATTGTTTAACACGCTCAAGCAACTGTTCGACGGAACGACCGACACCCGTTCGCCCATGTGGATGATGGTAGGGGGCAATTGTGTCAATATACTTCTGAACTGGCTGCTGATTTACGGTGTGGCGGGGCTGCCCGAGCTGGGGCTGTTGGGGGCGGGTGTCGCCACGTTGACCGCCCGTGTGCTGACGGCGATGGGCCTCGGGGTCGTCTTTTTGCTGGCCAAGCGCTGCCAACCTTACCGTGACGGCTGGCGAAAGGGCAGGCTGAACCGTGTGGATTTCGGCGAGATGAACCGCATGGGCTGGCCTTTGGCCTTTCAGTTGGGCGTGGAGTCGGCCGCTTTCAGCCTATGCAGCGTCATGGTGGGATGGATAGGTACGACGGCGTTGGCGGCCCATCAGGTAATGATAACCCTATCGCAATTGTTCTATATGGTATATTATGGTATAGGAGCGGCCGTGAGTATCAGGGTGAGCAACTACGTGGGGCAGGGCGATTACGGGGCAGTGCGGCGCAATGCCGCCACGGGTTTCCGCATGGTTCTGCTGTTGGCGTTGGTCTTTTCCATACCCGTTTTCCTGCTGCGCCATGAGATTGGCGGATGGTTTAACGACAGTCATGAGGTAAAGGTATTGGTGTCGGTGGTTATCATACCGCTGCTGACCTATCAGTTTGGCGACGGCCTGCAAATCGTTTATGGTAATTCGCTCCGCGGCATAGGTTGCGTGAAACCCTTGGCGACGTACGCTTTCGCCGCGTTTTTCTTGGTGAATATTCCTTTGAGCTACGTTTTGGGCTTGGTGTTCGATTTTGGTTTGGTTGGCGTTTGGTACGCTTATCCTTTCGGATTGACCTTGGCCGGTTGGCTGTATTGGCGCAAGTTCAGGTTGTCGACGGCCAAAGGGTAGCATGGCTTTTCGGTATCGAATAGTACATCGTTTGTTATCTTTCCATCAATTCGTCAAAACAAACGGTGGTATATCGTAAGCGCCATAATTTCATAGTGAAATTACACCTATTTATATATAATAATATAAATATGAAATAAAACCGCTTTTTTATTTTGAGAATTCAATGATAAGAGTTATATTTGCAGCGAGTTAAGTTACAACTATAATTATTAATTTAAAATACAAAGACATTATGGCAAAGTATGTTTGTGATACTTGTGGTTGGGTATATGACCCAGAATTAGGTGATCCAGATAACGGTATAGCACCGGGCACCGCATTTGAAGATCTTCCTGAAGACTTCGTATGCCCCGTTTGCGGTGTAGGCAAGGAAGACTTTAGCGAAGAATAAAGTTCACCGCCTTGCGAACAGCGTGTCCTGAATCGGCGTGTCACTGAAAAGAACGGCCCCGATTCGTGAATGGAACAAGGCGCTGAGAGCCATATTTTATCTCTTTAAAAGAGGTAGAATATGGCTTTTTTCATGGATGAAAGCCCGAAACGATGATTTATCGGAACAGAAAGGTAAAATTCTCTTTAATTCTTTCTTGGCTTGAAAAATATTTTGTAATTTTCCCGAAGATTTTAAAACACATAATTATTTAATAACTATGAAGGTACATGAATATCAAGCAAAAACTTTCTTTGCAGGCTACGGAGTCCCTGTAGACAAGCACGTGCTATGTCGGACGGCCGATGAAGCCGTGGCGGCTTATCGAGAGTTGGGTACGGAAAAAGCAGTAGTTAAAGCGCAGGTGCATACCGGCGGCCGCGGAAAAGCAGGTGGCGTGAAGCTCGGTAGTGGCGAAGCGGAAATCCGTCAGCATGCCGAGGCCATTCTTGGCATGGACATCAAAGGCTTCACCGTGGACCGGGTATTGGTGAGCGAGGCCGTGGATATTGTTTCGGAATACTATGTGAGTATTCTTGTTGATCGCAAGTCTAAATGCCCCATGCTCATGTTGAGCCGTTCGGGTGGCATGGATATAGAGCAGGTAGCAAAAGAAACACCGGAGAAAATAGAGAAAATCATCATCGATCCCATGCTGGGTATGACTGATTTCTTGGCCCGTCAGGCTGCTTTTAAGTTGTTTGACGACATGGCACAAGTGAAGCAGGCCGTGAAGATTTTCCAAAACTTATATCGACTTTTTGTAGAGAAAGACGCGTCGTTGGTTGAAATCAATCCGCTCGTGTTGTTGGGCGATGGCACGTTGAAGGCCATTGACGCCAAGATGACGTTTGACGATAATGCCCTCTTCCGCCATCCCGACGTGAAAGAACTCTTTGAACCGACGCCCGAGGAGCGCAAGGAGCAGGACGCCAAGGAAAAGGGGTTCAGTTATGTGAACTTAGGTGGCAACATCGGTTGCATGGTGAATGGCGCCGGACTTGCCATGGCCACGATGGATATGATTAAGCTCTATGGAGGCGAGCCGGCCAACTTCCTCGATATTGGTGGTAGCTCCAACCCGGAGAAAATCGTGGAGGCCATGAAGCTGTTGTTGAGCGATAAGCATGTCAATACGGTTCTTATCAATATCTTTGGTGGTATTACGCGTTGCGACGATGTGGCCAAGGGACTTATCGAGGCATTTAAAACGATAGAGACCGACATTCCTATTGTTATCCGACTCACGGGAACCAATGAGGCTGAAGGTCGGGCGTTGCTGGCCGGAACCCATTTTACCGTGGGCACAAGCATGTCGGACGCGGGCCATAAGGCTGTGGAACTAAGTAAACAACAACACTAAATCAGGATTGAGCTATGAGTATTTTACTACATAAAGATTCAAAAGTTATCGTTCAGGGTATTACCGGACGTGATGGCAGTTTCCATGCCACGAAGATGAAAACGTATGGAACCAATGTTGTAGGTGGTACCTCGCCGGGTAAAGCCGGTCAGGAAGTAGCCGGCATTCCAGTATTTAACACGGTGAAAGACGCTGTTGAGGCTACCGGTGCCGATACTTCTATCATCTTCGTTCCGGCTCCTTTTGCCAAGGATGCGATGTTGGAAGCCATTGACGGAGGCGTGAAGTTGGTGATTTGTATTACCGAGGGTGTGCCTACGATGGACGCTGTCGCCGCGCAACGCTATGCCAAGATAAAGGGCGTTAAGGTCATTGGACCCAATTGCCCGGGCCTTATCTCACCCGAGGAGAGCATGGCCGGTATTATGCCGACCAATATATTTAAGAAAGGACATACCGGAGTTATCAGCCGTAGCGGTACATTGACTTACGAGGTTGTTTATCAGTTGACGCAAGCCGGCTTAGGGCAATCAACGGCAGTCGGCGTGGGTGGCGACCCCGTTGTGGGCCTTTATTTTGAGGATTTGTTGCAAATGTTCCAAGATGATCCCGAAACTGACTCCATCGCTCTTATCGGTGAGATTGGTGGTGACGCGGAAGAGCGTGCGGCGCAGTTCATCAAGAAGAATGTAACGAAGCCCGTTGCCGTGTTCATTTCAGGAAGACAAGCGCCTCCGGGCAAGCAAATGGGACATGCAGGTGCGATAATCTCGGGCGGATCAGGCTCTGCCGAGGGCAAGGTTTCGGCCTTTGAGGCAGTGGGTGTGCCTGTTGCGAAAGAGACAAGTGAGATTCCTGAGTTGCTGAAAAAGCAGTTGCAGCGTTGAAGGTTGTAGCTGATAATATAGAAGAATAAAGCATGCAAGCGGTGAAATGCTTGCGTGACAGAATAAAAGAAGAGGGCATTCTTGAGTGAATGTCCTCTTCTTGCTACATTATTATATAGGTATCTTACATTTTATCCATGGCTTGTTGTAGGTCGGCTATGATGTCATCGCTGTTCTCAATGCCCACGGAGAGGCGGATTAAGTCGGGCGCTATGCCGGCATCGTGCAGCTGTTGTTCGGAAAGTTGGCGATGGGTGTGACTTGCCGGGTGCAGTACGCAGGTGCGGGCGTCGGCCACATGGGTAACGATAGATATGAAATCGAGGTTATCCATGAACTTGATGGCTTCCTCACGGCTGCCTTTCAATCCGAACGCAATCACACCACAAGAGCCGTTGGGCAGGTATTTCTGACCCAAAGCATAGTACTTGTTGGAGGGAAGACCGCTGTAGTTGACCCATGCAACATGGCTGTCCTTCTCGAGCCATTCGGCCACTTTCTGCGCGTTAGAGCAATGTTGCTTCATGCGGAGGTGGAGCGTCTCCAATCCTAAGTTGAGCAAGAAGGAGTTTTGTGGGGCTGGAATGCTGCCCAAGTCACGCATGAGTTGGGTGACCAACTTGGTGCAATAGGCCATGTTTCCAAAGGTTTTGGTGTATGTAAGTCCGTGATAGCTTTCGTCAGGAGTGGTCAGTCCCTTGAATTTATCGCCTTGGGCAGCCCAATCAAAGTTACCGGAGTCAACCACGCAGCCGCCTACTTGTGTGGCGTGTCCGTCCATGTACTTGGTCGTGGAGTGGGTAACAATGTCGCACCCCCATTCAAATGGGCGGCAGTTAATAGGTGTGGCGAAGGTGTTGTCGACGATAAGAGGAACGCCATGTTTATGGGCTATGCGGGCAAAACGCTCAATATCGAACACATTTGCGCCGGGATTGGAAATGGTTTCGCCGAAGAAGCATTTGGTGTTAGGACGGAAAGCTGCTTCTATTTGGGCGTCGTCCCATTCGGGATCGATAAACGTGCAGTCTATGCCGAGCTTCTTCATGGTGACTCCAAAAAGGTTGAATGTGCCACCATAAATAGTGTTTGCGGTGATGAAGTGGTCGCCCGCTTCGCATATATTGAATACGGCGTAGAAGTTAGCGGCCTGACCCGAGGAGGTGAGCACTGCGCCGACACCGCCTTCAAGCGCCGCGATCTTCTTGGCAACGGCGTCATTGGTGGGGTTGGCTAAGCGTGAATAAAAGTATCCGCTGTCCTCCAAGTCGAAGAGACGGGCCATTTGCTCACTCGTATCATACTTGAAAGTAGTGCTTTGATAGATAGGAAGTTGTTGGGGTTCGCCTTTCTTTGGCTTCCA
Source organism: Prevotella sp. (assembly GCF_036570325.1). Lineage (GTDB taxonomy): Bacteria > Bacteroidota > Bacteroidia > Bacteroidales > Bacteroidaceae > Prevotella. The sequence goes on along the minus strand of NZ_DATCYK010000064.1, from coordinate 6,110 downwards.
TCCTCCATGGATACAAATTGTTTCCAGATTTCTTTTTTCCATATATAATTAAAAGAGTTATTGATGAATATGTTTGCAAATGTAATGTAAACAAGCGGAATGTCAAAGCGAAACGCCATGAAATCGCTTTAAAATCGTGTGAAATTACTTTTTGAGAACTATGTAGCGTATTATTGATAATAGAGATGTGGATGTGTTATTGACGAAGTATAGGCTTTTGGTTAAAACATGTAAAATAAATAGATAACCTTTTGGCGGTTCAAATAAATTCCTATACTTTTGCATCCGCTTACGAAAAGTAAGGGCGTTTAGCTCAGCTGGTTTAGAGCATCTGCCTTACAAGCAGAGGGTCGGCGGTTCGAATCCGTCAACGCCCACACTACGGTTCGGGTAGTTTCCAGAGTGGCCAAATGGGGCAGACTGTAAATCTGCTGCTTCTAGCTTCGGTGGTTCGAATCCATCACTACCCACCACAGAAATTAAGAGATTTGAACGTTTGTTCAAGTCTCTTTTTTTTATGATTTTTAGGGTATGAGAAAATTTCCATGTTAAGATTGGAAAATCTGAGGTTGATTACCTGATAGGCATGTTCCTAATGATGAATGTTGTTTTTTAAAACAATAGGTTAAGTATTGCTATATTACTATGGATTTTCGTATTTTTGTATTGAAAACTAAATGTTCATTAAAGTTAACTTTTTGAGAAGAAGATAATGAAGGACTTTGCAGCCATAGATTTTGAAACAGCCAACAGTGAGCGAAGCAGCGTTTGTTCGGTAGGAATCGTAGTAGTACGCAATGGCGAGATTGTAGACTCGTTTTACTCATTGATCCAACCGGAACCTAATTATTATACATATTGGTGTACCAAGGTACATGGTCTTACCCGTGCAGATACAGATGAGGCTCCTTTGTTTAACGAGGTGTGGGCAGAGATAGAGCCGCTTATTGCCGGCTTGCCTTTGGTGGCACATAACAGCGTTTTTGATGAGAGTTGCCTGCGTGCGGCTTTCCATGTGTATCAGATGGATTATCCGGACTATCCTTTTTATGATACGCTTCGTGCCGCCCGCCGTGTTTTCCGGACTTTACCTAATCATCAACTTCACACCGTGGCAGCCCGGTGCGGGTATAATTTGGAGAATCACCATCATGCGCTGGCCGATGCGGAGGCTTGCGCATGGATCGCAAGAGAGATATTGTAACTTGTTCATATTTGTGAACTTGTTTCTTCGTAGTTGCTGAAAATATCATCATTTCTATAAGGAGAGAGACCCCACCTATATAATAAGGTGGGGTTCTTTTGTTTTACTCTATTGGTCGAAAAATGGTAGTCATTTGATGAATCTACGAAAATTTAGTAATTGTTAACTTGCTGTTATTTGTTTTATTACGATTAATTCGTAGATTTGTGGCCGATAATGAACAACAATAATCATCCCTATGGAGAATCTGACGAAACAAGAAGAAGATGTAATGAAGTGTATTTGGCAATTAGGACGCTGCGCCGTGAAGCAAATTGTAGATACAATGCCTGAGCCCCGCCCTCCTTATACGACCGTTGCTTCAGTAGTAAATAATCTGAAAAGAAAGAATTTTGTAAAGGCGGAACGTGATGGGAAAAGCTATTGCTACTCGCCTAATATAGAGGAAAGTGAGTATAAACGAAGTTTCATGACGGGTTTTGTACGCGATTATTTTAAGAACTCTTTCAAGGACATGGTAACTTTTTTTGCCAAGGAAGAGAAACTCTCAGAGAAAGATTTACGTGATATTATTTCGGAAATAGAGAATGAAAATTGACGTGATATGGCTATCTATTTATTAAAGATAAATTTAGCGTTGCTATTGCTTTATAGCTTTTACTGGTTGGTGGTGAGCCGTGATACATTTTTCTCCTTGCGTAGGTTTACGCTGATGGCTATTTATGGTGTGTCATTATTGGTTCCAGCACTGGATGTAGCCTATTGGATAAAAGATACTTCGTTTGCGGCTGACATGGCAGTGAGCTATGCGGACAATGTATTACCTGCTTTGATGGCTTACGCTAACGCGCCCTCGGTAACCGTAAAGGATCTTTTTCTTTATCTTTATATTGTAGTAGTGGCATTGTTGGGGCTTCGTTTGGTGTGGCAATTGCTGGTTATTATCGGGCTGGCTCATACAACGCCGGTAAGCGAGATAAACGGAATAAAGGTGCATAACCTATTGGGTAAGGAAGGTCCATTCTCGTTTTTCCGTTGGATTTTTCTGAATCCTGACGGTCAAACGCAAGAGCAACTTCAGGAAATAATGGTGCATGAGCGGACGCATGTGGCGCAGTGGCATTCTGTGGATACGATTGTTGCGGAGCTATTTTGTATCGTGTGTTGGTTTAATCCATTCGCATGGCTCATGAAACGTGAGGTAAGAATCAATTTGGAATTTCTGGCTGACGAAAAGGTGGTGGCTGGTGGCAACGCGCGCAAAGCCTATCAGTATCATCTGCTCGGGCTGGCTTATCATCCAAGTCGTTTGGATGTGGCCAATAACTTTAATGTTTTACCACTTAAAAAGAGAATTAAAATGATGAACAAACGTAGAACTAAGGAAATAGGCAAGGCCAAGTACTTGCTGTTGGTGCCTTTGGCAGTTACCTTACTGCTGGTAAGTAATATAGAAGCGGTGGCCCGCACTTTGACCAATCGCCTGCCGGTGATAGGAACGTTGACAGATAGAGCCAATGAATTATTGGAATCGGAAATGAAGGTAAAGCCCGAATCTTCTGCTTTGCAGGCTGATGAAATCGCAATGTTAGTGGATGAAGCTGCTCCGACCGCTAAGAAAATAACAATATCGGGTAGCGTTCGGGACGAGAAAGGTCAGCCAATAGTAGGCGCGATAGTTAAAATAAAAGGTAGCAAGAAAGGTACGGTGACCGATCGCGAAGGGCGTTATCAGTTAAAGGATGTAGAAGAAAATGAGCTTGTTGACGTGATGTATGTAGGACTTGCGACAACATCTTTCCGTGCGAAAGCCGGTCAGTCTGATGTAGTGCTTAAGGCAGAGACGGCTATAGAGCAGGATGGCGTGTTCGCCGTTGTAGAAAGAATGCCGAGTTTCCCGGGAGGATCGGGAGAGTTGAGAAAGTACATCGGCAAGAATCTTGCTTATCCTAACAAGGACGCTCGGGGAAATGTCATCATTCAATTTGTGGTTGGAAAAGATGGAAGCATTAACAGTCCAAGAATTGTAAAAAGTGTAAGTCAGGAATTAGACAAGGCTGCGCTTGACATGGTTAAGGGCATGCCCAAGTGGGAACCGGGTATGCAGAATGGCAAGGTTGTGGATGTAAAGTACACTATTCCTATCCGTTTCCACCCTGCGGAAGAAGCCCGGCAGACAGCCAAAGCTACTTATGTGGTGTTTGTGGATGGTAAAAAAGTAGATAGTATCGATGGGATAGAGGCCGATAAGATTGAAAGTGTTGAGATCTTTAAGGACGAAGCGTCAAAAAAGAAGTATGACACCGGTGATAAAAGCGTGATGTTAGTGAAATTAAAAAAGAAATAAATTGAGGAGTCTTAGTAGTAAGAATCCATAAATCTCTCGTGCTGTCGGCTTTCCGTGATGGATAAGTCGGCAGTTTTTTTTGTGCATTTGGTTCTTTTCATTATCTTTGCTTCCTAATCCTATCAAACAAATATTTTTAGTCATGAAAAACTTTTTTTTGACATTGCTTATAATGTTTTCATGTTCTGTTGGCTTGTTCGCGGAAGATAGAAATATGCAAGCTACACATCCGATTAATGTTATTCCGGCTCCGACATCGTATAAACCGATGGAAGGAAAGTTTTTAATGAAGGGGCGCATAAAGTTAGTTGGAAATATAAAACGAAAAGATCGTAAATTCATTCAGGCTCAATTATTTAGCTCATTCCCTGACTTGGTCGTTGCCAAAGAGGGCCTTCGGACGCTTCATTTGCGCCTTACGGACGGGCAAAAGCTAAGGAATGACGCCGCGAATGATAAGCTTTTACAAAGCTACCGGCTCCATGTTGGGGAACAAGGGATTAATTTGGAGGCTCCAACCGTGATGGGCTTGTTCTATGGACTGCAAACATTGCGTCAGTTAGAGAGGCAGGGAAGCGTGGCTTGCTGCGAGATTAAGGATGAGCCTCGGTTTGTTTATAGGGGATTAATGCTCGATTGTTCCCGCCATTTTTGGCCCAAGGAATTTATTAAAAAGCAATTGGACGCGATGGCCTATCTCAAGCTCGATCGTTTACATCTGCATCTCACGGATGGTGCCGGATGGCGCATGCAAATCAAGAAATATCCGAAATTAACAGAAGATGCGGCTTGGCGTACCGAGTCGGATTGGGATAAATGGCGTGAGCAGGGGCGTCCGTATGCCCATAAGGATGATGTGGGCGCCTATGGTGGATATTATACGCAGCAGGATTTGAAAGAGATAGTGGCCTATGCGGCCCAACGCCATATCACCGTTGTGCCTGAAATAGAAATGCCCGGGCATAGTACGGAGGTGACGCATGCCTATCCGGAATTGTTGTGTGAGGAGGCCGGCAAGCTGACTTCTGACCTTTGTGTGGGCAATGAGCAGACATTTGTCTTTTTGGAAAATGTATTGAAAGAGGTCATGAAGGTATTTCCTTCCAAATATATTCATATAGGTGGGGATGAGGCCTCACGGAAAGCGTGGGAAAAATGTCCTCGTTGTCAAAAGCGCATGCGTGATGAGCATTTGAACAATGTGGCAGAATTGCAAAGTTATCTTACGCATCGTATAGAGCGTTTCCTCAATAAGCACGGTCGAATCTTAATCGGTTGGGATGAGATTTTGGAAGGAAAGTTGGCGCCCAATGCGGTTGTCATGTCATGGCGAGGGGAGAAAGGTGGCATTGCTGCCTCGAAAGCGGGCCATGATGTGATAATGTCGCCCGAGCGTTTTTGTTATTTAGACCATTATCAGGATGTGCCATCGTCACAGCCCAAAGCCTTTGGTAGCTATGTTTCTTTGGAACAATGTTATTCTTTTGACCCCGTTTGTAATTTGCAAGGAGAGGCAGCCGAGCGCGTGTTAGGATTGCAGGGTAATCTATGGACTGAGCAGGTTCCGACGATGTCGCATTGCGAATACATGCTCTATCCCCGTCTGTTTGCGATTGCGGAAAATGGTTGGAGTCAAAACAAGGGCGCTTTCCCTGATTTCCATCGTCGGGCTTTGAATATGCAGGATGTGCTTAGGGCACGAGGCTACAACACTTTTGACTTACGTAAAGAAATTGGTGCCCGGAAGGAAAGTCGAGTTCCGGTAGATCATCTTGCGTTAGGAAAGAAGGTGGTTTACCATGCTCCTTATTCTGCTAATTATAAAGCGGCTGGTGACAGTGCCTTAGTGGATGGTGTTCGTGGCGGATGGGATTTCCATGACGGCGCATGGCAAGGATTCATCAGTCATGATCGGTTGGATGTAACCATTGATTTGGAACGGCTGCAAACTGTAAAGCAGGTAAAGGCAAGTTTCTTCCAATCACGCAGTGCTGTTATATATACTCCTGCGGAAATAAGTGTTTCGGTCTCGGAGGACGGTGTTAATTATGTAACCGTGGATGAGAGACAGTATGATGTAGACTTTGATACCGATTTTCAAGTGAAAGATTTTGAGTGGAATGGAAACGCTCAGGCGCGTTATATTCGTTATCAAGCTAAAGCGGGAGCAAAAGGTGGATGGATTTTCGTGGATGAAGTTATCGTTCGTTAGTATTGATGTGAGAATTTCATTCATGACGTCTTGGGAGTCAAACTATATAATATAATAAGGTGTAACATCACTTTCAACTTGAGTTAAATCAATTTTTGATTACAAAGTTATTTCTTTTTGAAATTTTCTTTTGTATTTTCTTGGCAGTTAGATTTATTTTGTCTACTTTTGCACTCGCTTTTGAGAACAACGTTTCTCTCAAGCTCTAAAGAAGCGTTCTTTGAACAATTTTACATAAACAGAGAAGTAGTAGTACAAGAATCGAGTGCACGTGTATTTTATAATATATGTGTATTTGGGTAAAAGAAACGACTCGTCAATTTTTGACATGAAAGGTTTTTTTAGAC
>NZ_DATCYK010000063.1:0-5381 GCF_036570325.1 Prevotella sp. | reverse complement strand
TTCGACTATTTCATGCAGCCAAGTTTACGCTCATTGGGCTTCAACGTGAATCTGAAATTCTAACCCATCTTAACCAAATAAAGATATAACAATGAAAAATAAATATATTTCAAGAGTAGCCGTAATCGGTCTGACCGCTGTCTTAGGTATGGGCGGTCTCACCTCTTGCACGGCAGGTTTTGAAGACGCTAACCGCCCCGGTAGCAAGGCTTCGGCTGAAGAATTGGGACGTGACAACTATACCATCGGATCTTTCCTCGTTCAGATGCAGAATGCCGTATTCCCTGAACAAGAGAACGATTTTCAGATGAATGAAGACCTTATTGGTAACTATTTGGCCCGTTATATGACTTATGCCAATAACGGATGGAACAGTGCCAACTTCGCGACAATGAACGCTCCAACCGGTTGGGTGCGCTATCCGCAGAAGTCTCTTGCTCCTAAATTCCTTTCTGCTTTCAATGATATAAAGCGTCTTGGCAATGGAAAGAAGGACGTGAACTACGCTTGGGCTCTTATTCTTCGTGCACAAGGATTCCTTGGCATGACCGATAAATATGGTCCGTTCACCATTGGTGAGGGCGAAGATGGTAAGGCCTACACCTCACAAGAGGGTATTTACAATCGTATCATCGACGATTTGAATGAAGCCACAGAGATTCTGAAGCCCCTCGTAAGCAACGGTTCTTATAGAGCTAATGCCGAGTTCGACAAGGTATATGGTGGTAAGTTCATTAATTGGATGAAGTTTGCCAACTCTTTGAAGTTGCGTATTGCCATCCGTATCAGCGGCGTCGCTCCTGAGAAAGCTAAGGAATTGGGCGAGGCAGCGGTGAAAGCCGGTGTCATAGAGAGCAACGATGAGAACTTGGCTATTGAGTACACTCCCCATGGACTTTACAAAACATCTGTTGAATGGGGCGATAGCCGTGCTTGTGCCGACATCGAAAGCTTTATGACCGGTTATCAAGATCCTCGTCTTTCCAAGTATTTCAAGGATGTAGTTGACCATAAGCCCGGAACACGTGCCATCATCGGCTGCCGTGCAGGTGCTAAGATTGGTAACAAGTCGGTAGCTGACCCCATGTATTCTGCCGCTAATGTAATGGTTAATACAAAGGGTATATGGATGACCGCCGCTGAAATGTATTTCTGCCGTGCAGAAGGTGCGTTGATAGGATGGTCAAATATGGGTGGTACTCCGCAGGACTTGTATAATACAGCTATCAAAACTTCTTTCCAACAGTGGGAAGCCGGCGACGCGACTAACTATATATATAATAGTTGGAGTCAGCCCGCGGCTTATCAAGATGCCCCCGATGGCTTTGGTCAGAACGCTCCCAGCGCAAGTTATATCACTGTTCAGTGGAATGATAGGGATGATATGGAAACCAAGATGGAACGTCTTATCACACAGAAGTGGATTGCCTTATTCCCTTATGGTCAAGAAGGTTGGAACGAACTCCGCCGCACCGGTTATCCCAAAGTGCTCCCCGTAGCCCAATCTACCGGTTCTTACACCATCAAAGTTCCTAACCGTATTCCTTTCGCTGATACCGAGTTGACCGAAAACCCTGAGAATTTGGCCAAGGCAAAAGAAATGTTGAACGGTGCGGATGATTACGCTACTAAGATGTGGTGGCAGAAAAAATGGTGGTAATCACTGCATAGAAGTATTGTAGAATGATTTTCTAACGAACAATAAACACGACAATGAAAAATATATTCAAAACGATTCTATTCTCTATAACAGTTGGCATGACCATGTCTGCATGCAGTGACTGGACTGAGACTGAAATACAGAATCCTGCCGATCTGACCAAAAATATCAGGACGGAAGCATATTACACACAGCTGCGTAACTTTAAGAAGAGCGATCATCCGGTATCTATGGGCTGGTTTGGTGGCTGGGCCGGTCGCAACGCAACGCTGAAAACATCTTTGAGTGGTTTGCCCGATAGCCTTGACTTCGTGTCGCTTTGGGGTAACTGGAAGAACCTTACACAAGAGCAGAAGGACGACTTGAAGTTCGTACAAGAGAAAAAGGGAACCAAAGTCCTTATCTGTTGGCAGGTTCATGACATTGGTGATCAGCTTACACCGGACAAGCCTAAAGATTGGGATGAGAAGAATCCGGGCAAGGACTTCCGCCATGAGTATTGGGGATGGGCCGACGGTGAGTTGGATAGAGATAAGCAGAAAGAAATGCGTTTGGCCGCTGTAGAGAAGTATGCCAAGGCTATTCTTGATACCATCCGTACTTATAACTATGATGGTTTCGACCTTGACGCCGAGCCTTACATACCTCAGATTGGTTTCCAACCCAAGGAAGAGTTGTGGGATAATAGAGAATATATCCACAAGTTTGTAGAAGTTTTGGCTACAGAGTTAGGTCCACAATCAGGAACCGGTAAGATGTTGGTCATCGACGGTGCGCCAGAGGAACTAAAGAAACCTGAAATGGAGAAATATTTTGACTACTTTATCCTTCAGGTTTATTACAACAAGGATTCCGGATATAAGTATGTTGACGACTTGCAACGTCGCTTCGACAATCAGTATAAGCATTTTAAGGACGTTCTTTCTCCTGAAGATCTTTGCAAGAAAATTATCATTACAGAGAACTTTGAGGACGGTCCTAACATTACCAACTTCCGCTTTATCCTTGCCGAAGGTATCGAGCACCGCCACGACTACGATGGTATCGCTCCATCATCCATGTTGAGCTGGGTAACAACCTCTGTTAATCCTCAAGGTCAGATCTTGAATTTGAATGACAAGCAAAAGCGCTGGATGGCTCGTAGTCTCCTCACCTATGCTATTTGGAATCCAACTTTTGATGGCAAAGTTTGCCAAAAGGGTGGCCTTGGAACATTCCACATGGAATATGAATACGACAAGGATGGAACCATCAACACTTATCCTAACTTGCGTACAGCTATCCAATTGCAGAATCCAAGAAACAAATAAATGTAACTTTAAAATCGTAATAAACAATGCAATTACATAAAAACACTTTCGCAATGGCTCTGGCCGGCTTGGCCATGATGAGCTTCAGCGCATGTAACGACGCCGAGTATTCTCCGTTGGAAAATCAGGCTTTCTTTGCGGAAACGAAGACCAATGCCAATATTGCTCAAAAAATTACCGTTGAGGATAAGGACTTTACACCTGCCACTTTCCATGTGCAGTTGTCTTCTCCGGCAGAGGGCGAGACCAAATTCGCCATTGAGTTTGATGAGGCAGCGCTGAAAAAATACAATGAGGACAATTTTACCAACTATAAATTGTTGCCTACCACTAACTACGAAATGCCTACTAAGGAGGTTACTTTCCAAGATGGTGAAACCCTTTCGGGCGATATTGTAGTCAATGTTAAGCCCTTTACACAAGAGCAAAAGGACAATGCCGATAAATTCGCCCTGCCCTTGAAACTTGTGAGCAAGGATGGTAAGAAGGCTATTCTTAACTCCGGTGGCGCCATGATGTTGCTTTTTGATAAAGTGGTTCGTCAGGCCGTGCCTACTTATAGCGCACGTTGTCCTTTCCAATTCAAGATGAAAGAGGACTTCAATGCTACCCAGTGGACTGTAGAATTCTGCGTGAATATCGACAACTTGGGTGAGAAAGTAGGTGAGAAAAACAACCAACAACTGTTGTGTGGCTGGGGCGATAATGATGGCGAAATATTCTCTCGCTTCGGTGATGCGCCTATCGAGGGTAACCGAATGAACATCAAGGCCCAAGGTGGTCAGCTCAATAGCTCCACTCAGTTTGCGCCTAATAAGTGGTATCACGTGGCCATCGTCAGCAACGGAACTTCACTGAGCCTTTACGTAAACGGTGTATTGGATAAGACAGAGGCCGTTTCCGGTAAGCCCGTTAATATCAAGGCTGACAACTGGTGGTTTGGTAATCACGATGGCGAACGCTATCAGTACTTGAAGGCCAACGTGAAAGTGAGCGAGCTCCGTATATGGACCAAGGCGCTTTCACAGCCACAGATAGCTAACAATATGTATGGTGCCGATAAGTCAGCCGACGGTCTTTACGCTTATTTCAAGTTGAATGAAGGCAGTGGTAACGACTTTAAGGACGCTCGTGAGAACAGCGGCAATGTAGGCGCTAAGGCTTCCTTTGGCGAGAACCCTGTACAGTGGGAGCAAGATGTGCGTATTGATGGCAAATAAAAAGCTAAGTACTCAACCATTAATGACAATCTAAAATGAAAAAGAATATATTAAAATCTGTATTTATGGCAGCGCCAACACTCTTGTTGTTGGCCGCTTGCCAGAGCGAACCCGAGGTGGGAACTACGCTCTATCCTACAAATGCTGATAGCTATGAGCCGGTAGCTTATATCGACAATCATGCTTACCTGCCTAAGAATATGCAGTCAAACATGTTTATACAGAAGGGTAACTCACCCGAGCTCGATACCGAAGGATGTGAGCTGAAGTTCAAAGTTCACCTGACCGCCGTAAGCGATAAGGACCTTACTTTTAACGTTAAACTCGACAATTCTAAGATTCCCGCCACTTATGCTGAAAGCCATGAGGTTGCCAATGCTGACGCTTTCAAGATAGAAAACGGCACGGTTACGGTAAAAGCAGGTAAGATGGAGTCTGAAGAAGCATTTGATATAGTATTAGATGAGGCTTCAAAGACCTTGCAAGATTTGGCAGAAGACAAGAAACTTATGGCTGCTTTTACTCTCGAATCGCCTACCGATGTAAAACTGAGCGATAAGTATAACACTTATTGTTGGGAAGTCAACAAAGAGATTTTCTGGATAAATCCAAAGGGAACAAGCGAGGGATTACAGCAGATAGATGTGAATACTTACGATGTAAACTGTGGTGGTTATGGTAACATTGGTACTGTTTTAAGTAATGGAAAAGAAGATGATCACTTTGAATATTATGTGAGTGAACATCCGGCAGGCTTCATGAAGATAGACTTAAGACAACCGACCGATGTTAGAGCTATTCAATTCACGCCAACTTCTCTTATTTCTGGGAGAGATGTTTTAAGTAAGTTCTTTATGAAAGAAATCATTATTTACGGTTCTACAGTTGATAAGGATATATACCGTGTTACAGCCGACGACGTAGTGCGTTTGGGTGTAGCAACATGTCCGAAGATGCCTGAAAGTCCTAATGACAAGTGGGATGTTGTGTTCTATAGCTCACAGAAGGTACGCCATATTTGGGTTAGAATAGTTTCAGGTTTCTCATCTAATAGTGCTTATCTTAGCGAGTTGAAACTCTATAAATAAAAAACCTCAAGACATATAGGTTGTTATGATTATTGATATATAAAGATTGTTGATTTCAGGAATACCTTTCGTTTTAAGGTTGAGCGTTGCCCTTGGTGGGTAG
>NZ_DATCYK010000062.1:0-2714 GCF_036570325.1 Prevotella sp. | reverse complement strand
TTCTTCATCTGTGCGGAGAAGTAGAAACGGTCGTAAGGCTGAAGCACGAAATCGCTGCCCATCTTCTCACGGGCAAAGGCTTCGATGGCGTGAGTCTCGGCCTGCGACTTGGGCAGATAGGCCTTGATAAGGTTCTTCAGGAAGCTGTAGACATTGTCAGTTGTCTGTGCCATCGTTTTGCTCAACGAGTAAGAAGCGTAGTTCTTATAGCCCATCAGCTCAGCCTTCTCGGCTCTCAGTTTGGCTATTTCGGCCACGATGGGGAATGTGTTGAACGCTCCCGTACCATCGGCCCTATGGATTGAAGCCTCAAAAATCTTCTTTCTCAAGTCTCGGTTCTCCAAGTTGGCCAAGATGGCTTGCTGTGTCGTGTTAACGATAACGACACAGTAGGGGGCTTTACCGCCCAAATTCTCCGCGTCTTTCTTGCATTGCGCGATGTCGGCGGCGCTCAGTCCTTTCAGGTCTTCCTCCTTATCTACCCACACTACGGCGTGGTTCGTGGCGTCGGGAAGCGTGATGTTCCACTGTTGTTGCAGGTCGGCTATGCGCTTGTTGATGGCTTCCATGCGGGCTTTCTTCTCGTTAGAGAGCAGCGCACCCGACCTTACGAAGCCTTTGTACACCTCTTCCAAGAGTTTCTTGTCCTCACCTTTCAGCTTGTTAAGCTCATGATCGTACACGTATTTTATGCGTTGAAAGAGTCGGGGATTAAATGTAAGCTCATTGTCGTAATCGGTCAATAGGGGCATGGCTACCTTCTGCGTGGCCGCTATGCCGGGAGTGCGATGGGCACTGGTAAGGCCGAAGAATACGCTCGATACACGATCGAGCAATACTCCGCTCTTTTCGTAGGCCAAAACAGTATTGGCAAAGGTGGGCTTTTGCTTGTTATTGACAATTCGTTTGATTTCTTGTCGCTGCTGCTCAATGCCCTTTTTCAAGGCCGGCAGGTAGTCGTCTTCTTGTATCAGTTTAAAATTGGGTGCGCCGAAGGGCAATGTGCTGCGGGTAAGCAGTGGGTTGATACGAGTGCCTTTGGGCGGTGCGGCTGTCGTCAACAGTACAGACGAGGCCAGCCCGGCTGTCAGTAATGTCTTTTTGATTTGATGTTTCATATTTTAAAAATGTATTAAGTCCGTGTAAAAACTGCCCGTATTAAGTATTCCGAGCGGTTTACGCTAACGATTGTTATATGTGTTTAATGAATTGTTCTCACCTTATGATATTGGCCGGTGAGGCTCGTTGCTTTCCACGATGTGGAACCATAACTCTCGCAAATTTAGCGAAATTCTCTGAAATTGAAAGCTAATCGCCTTAAAAAGTTACGTTTTTTACGTTTTAAGGCTGTAGTGCATAGCCGTACGAACAGCGTTTGCTATCTGATGGAAAAACTTTTTAAGCTGTCTTCGGACGTAGCTGTTCAGGGATGGAAAAACGTGTTTGCTCGTTTGAAAGACAGATTTGTAGAAGATAGATAAGACTTTGTGAATCAATGAGATAATGGGAATTGCTTGAGCAAATATACCATACATAAAATCCATGTCGGCTTTTAGCCAAGGTGAAAGCAGCCCTTTGAGCGCCTCATAGCAGGCTTTTGACCGTCTCATAGTGGCCTTTCGGTGTGCTCAAAGGGCTGCTATGATTTTTGTATTTAATCCCTTCACGGCTTATAGATTGACGTTTTCAAACTATAATTCTGTTATAAAAAGTGTTTAATGTTTGGATATTTCTGACTATTCCATTAATTTTGCGGTTCCTATGAAGCGATGGATAACCCTATTGATGACCCTGCTTTTCCTGATCAGTACGTCGGGAGTAAGCGTTCACGCTCACTACTGCGGTGGTGAAATGGTCAGCATGACGGTTAACGGACTGGGCTTTACGACGGCCGAGGGAATGATGATGGGCGACGATTGTCAGGGCGATGACGGTTGTCCGGCTTGCCAAGACGTGATGCAACATCATCAAGTGGAGACCCATTTCGCCCAAGGTCAGTCGGTCAGTGTTTATCCGTTGCTTGCGGGTGCCGACTGGTTTCACGGTGCCTTGGCCATTTTTTGTCCTTATTTTGACGTGATACCTGCGGAGGAGGGCAGTGCTGACAGCGCGTTTGCGTATGTCAATAACTATTTGAGCTGTGCTTACCTTCCGCATAGCGGGTTAAGAGCGCCTCCGTTCCGAAGCTGATTTTAGTGTTTCGGAAACACATTTTGGTGTAAAATTCTATCAACTTTATTTTGCCGAGAGCCGTGGGCTTTCGGTCTGCGAGTGGCTGTTGCGAGGCGGTAGGAAGGCTTTTTCTTCTCTCGGCTTGGCCCTATCAGTTGGCTACTTGCTGTATTTCAGTTAAAACATTCAATGAAAAGGATTATTGAATACTTCTTGCGCAACCGTATGATTACGGCTTTTGCGCTCATCTTTATCATCCTTGGTGGTTTGGCCACAGCCCCCTTTAATTGGCATGGTGGTTTGATTCCACGCAGTCCGGTGGCTGTTGACGCCATTCCCGACATCGGTGATAACCAGCAAATTATAGCCACCGACTGGATGGGACGCTCACCCAAGGACATTCAAGAGCAGGTAACTTATCCCTTGACGACAGCCCTGCTGGGCATTCCCGGCGTCAAGACCATCAGGTCGTCCTCCATGTTCGGCATGTCGTTTATCTATATTATTTTCAATGACGACGTGGAGTTCTATTGGAGCCGGTC
>NZ_DATCYK010000061.1:0-4477 GCF_036570325.1 Prevotella sp. | reverse complement strand
CAAATCATAATGTGAAAGACGCAGATAGCGCAGCTCGGAACGCTTCACCGTGCATCCCTCGGGATAGGAATAACCGCGCATTCGTTGAAAAACAGAGTCGGGAATGGGCACCGAACGGAACACGGGATGCGTCTCCGAACGAGTAGTCTTCGCTTTTTGAGCGCCCAAAGGCATCAGGCAAAGCGTGAGAAAGGCACAAAAGAGAACTATTCTTTTCATACGTCCGCAAAGTTATACATTAATTATAGAATAGCCATAAAATAGGAATGATTATATACCTATGCCCAATCTAAAACGCCATAGCCCCACGCTGACCAAGACCATAACCTTTTTTCATGTGAAAGAACACCAACGGTCAATAGGGGAATTATAGAAAAGCAGCGTTTCAGAATTAGGCAATACGAGAAAAAAATGGTTTCTTTAACTCAATCAAACTTTGTAGAACAACTCTTTAACAGTCTGCATCAACATGGTGAAAACAATGCTTTCTGCATTGATGACACGTTTTTTACCTACCGGGAATTGGCCGAAAAGACTGCGGCCATTCGCCAATCACTCCACTCTATCAATGATATTTATATAGGCTTGGTGGCCAATGACGACCTCGCCACTTATGCTTCCATCCTCGCTATATGGCTGGAAGGCAAGTGCTATATACCCCTTCATCCGCTCCAACCTATCGCCCGATGCAATAACATCATAGAGCAAGTGGGCATAAGAGTGGTTCTCGACTCGAGCGAAGCTACCCGATATCCCCATCAATACGTAGTCAAGACCGCTTCACTACAGCCCACTGCCACCCCACAACAGCTCCCGCAAGCCTTCTATCCGCAAGCCCCCGCCTACATACTGTTTACCTCGGGCAGCACCGGAACACCCAAAGGCGTGACCATAAGCTATGGTAACGTAGAGTCATTCCTTCGGTCTGTCGACCAATTAGGCATACGATTAAACGCCAATGACCGCTGTTTGCAGATGTTCGACCTTACGTTTGACCTCTCCGTCGTGTCCTATCTGCAGCCTCTTTTGGCCGGAGCCGGTGTTTACACAGTCAGCTTAGGCAGCATAAAATGGGAGGAAGCCTTCCGCCTTTTGGATGATTACGCCCTCACATATACCCTCATGGTGCCCTCCGTTATCCATTACCTGCGCCCCTATTTGCAAGAAATCGAAGCCCCACAGCTTCGCTACTCCCTCTTCTGCGGTGAGGCTTTGACGACCGATGACGCCCTTCCGTGGCAGCAAACAGTGCCCTCTGCCGAGCTATGGAACGTGTACGGACCTACCGAAAACACCATTTACTGCACGGCCTACCGCCTTCCCGAGCAGGGCGTAAAGCACCATCACAACATCATCAGCATAGGAAAGACCATGGCACTATCGCAAACCATGATAGTCGATGATAACCACCTACCCGTCGGCAGCGACACGGTGGGCGAGCTATGCTTGTCCGGCGACCAACTCACACCGGGCTATTGGCAAAACCAAGAGAAGAATTTGACCTCCTTCTTCCACCACGACGGGCGCCGATGGTACCTTACCGGCGACCTCTGCATGGCCGATGAGGAAGGCGACATTTACTACATTGGCCGCAAAGACTCGCAGGTTAAGATACAAGGATACCGCATAGAACTTAGCGAAATAGAAACCGTGGCCCGCCAATTCTACGAGCAGAAGACCGCCGCCGTGGCTGTTGTAACGGGCGAAACGGGCAAGGAAACCATACAACTGGCCATAGAAAGCGCCGACGACAGCCGCCTTCAGGAGCTGCAAAGCTACCTCCAGACCTACCTGCCGGCCTACATGCTCCCCTCAAAAATAGCGTTCATACCCACTTTTCCACAGAATATGAGCAACAAAATAGACCGTAAACAAATAAAAGAAATCATCAAATAAAGCACTTCATCATGGAAAGAAACGACGTATTGACAGCCCTTAATGGCATTTTCTCTGTAGTTTTAAACAAGGAAAACCTGCAACTCAGCGAGCAAATGTCGACCGATGACATCGATAATTGGGACTCTTTGACCAACATGACCATCATCAGCGAGATAGAAAGACTTTGGCAAGTACACTTTAAACTGCGTGACATCATCCGCATGCGCAACATCGGTGACATGGTCGACACGATAATCTCGAAGAGTCAGAACTAATCCCCACCCTCGCCCACCGACCTCTTTTTATGGAATTTTTATCGCTTCCGTTTGTGGCACTGATGAGTGTCACATTCGTTCTTTACTACGCCTTACAGCGTCGTCGATGGCAACATGCGCTCTTGTTGCTGGCCAGCGCCGTCTTCGCAGGCTACTATCACATGGCTTACTTGGCCATCGCGGCCCTCATAACAGCCTTTACCTATTGGATGGGAAGGCGTATTCACGCCGCCATTAACACGCCGTTGGCCACCATCAGGCTGTGGTTGGCCATCGGGGGGCTCATAATGCTGTGGTTGGCAGCCCGCTATTGGGCGCCACTGTTCCCCTTGGGCATATCCTTTTATACCTTCCAAGCCATCGCTTACCTTGCCGACATCTATTGGGAGGAGGACCCCGAAGACGATTTCACCGACTTTTCCATCTACATGTTGCTCTTTATGAAGTTCTTATCGGGCCCCATAGAGCGAGCCGAAAGCCTATTGCCACAGCTAAAGAAAGCCCACACGTTCGACTATCGGCAAGTTACCACGGGCCTGAAGGTAGTGGCTTGGGGCTGTTTTCTTAAGCTCGTGATAGCCGACCGCATAGGTCCGGCCCTCGACCTTGTGCTCAACGACGTGCGAGGAGCTACCGGTATGCAGCTCTTAATGGCCACCCTGCTCTATCCGATACAGCTTTACGCCGACTTCGCAGGCTATACCTGCATGGCCTTGGGGCTGGGACGCATGCTCGGTTTCAGGCTTCAGCCCAACTTCGATAGGCCTTTCTGCGCCACATCCACGGGCGAACTGTGGCGCAGATGGCACATGAGCCTCTCCTTTTGGGTGCGTGATTACGTCTTCATGCCCCTCAACGCATCGCTCCGAGGCCGGAAACGATGGGGTACTTACGCCTCGCTCATCACCACGTTCGTGGCCATCGGCGTATGGCACGGTGCCGGATGGACCTTTGCCCTCTACGGTTTGTTCCAAGGAATAGTCATCATCGGCGAAACCATCATGGGCCCATGGCGCGAGAAGATATACCAACTGCCGGGCCAAACGGCAGGCCGGACGCTCATGATGATACGTACCTACCTGCTCTTTGCCCTCTCGTTGCTGTTTTTCCGCCTATCAACCATCGGCGACGTGGCCTACACCTATGCCCATTTGGCTGACGGATTGCAGACCTCGGCCAAGGAGTTGCGCCTCGGATTGACCGACCATGAGTGGATCGTCGTAGGCATAGCCATCGTTCTCATGCTCACTTTAGAATGGTTGCAGGCCCGCTATCAGCTCGGCGAAAAGCTCGAACGACTGCCCGCAGCCTTGCGTTGGATCGTCTACCTCGCCATCGTGGGAATCATCTTTTGGTTTGGTTCCTTCGGCGTAGAGAACTTTATATACATTCAGTTTTAGAAAATGAAAAAGCCAAACACGCTATACGCCTTCTACATTAAGTGCTGCGCGCTGAGCCTTCCCTTTCTTTTGCTCATCGCCTTTTATATTTATGAAGATCCCTTCATGGTGATTCGGTCGTACAACGACTACGATCACAGTCGCTTAGAGCAGAGCGAGGGCGACATAGGATGGAAGAAAATGCTGCGCCAACGGGCCTCGCAGCGCTACGACTCGTTCATTATGGGCTCCTCATGTACCAAGGCTTACAGTACCGAAGAATGGAACAAGCACATCCACGGGCGCCCTTTCCGCCTCTTTTCCAACAATGAGGCCTTGGGAGATCTTTGCCAAAAGCTGCGCGCCATCGACAAACTGCCCCATCAACCCGTACGAAACCTGCTCATCATTGCCGAGCGTCGATTCTTCGTGCAGGCCTTTCCGCAGGCCGGGCTCATCCATATCATGCCCCCCGACGTGACGGGCAAGGGCATGATAAGCTACCAATCAACTTATCTGCAGAACTTTTTGTGCCCCAAGATACTGCTGCCTTACCTGCGATTCAGGCTCACAGGACAGTGTGACGCCACAGCTTCGGGCGTGATAAACCGCCACGGTCCCACCCGAACGGCCCTTACCAACGACGCCATTCTGTATCAAGAGCATGACATCAGCACCATGGGCGAGGCCTTTTGGCGGCAACCTTACTGGCGCAAAGCCATGGAACGGCGGCCCGAAATCCACACTTACGAGCCCGTGATAGGTACGGAGCAGCGCCGAAAGCTCAAGGAAATAAGCGACTTTTGCAAGCGTCACGCCACCCGACTGAAGCTCATTATCGGCCCATCTTTCCGTCGGGAGAACCTCCATCCCGATGACCTGACCACCCTGCGCACCATCCTTGGCGACTCCGTTGTCTACGACTTCACCACCCACGGGCCCTTC
>NZ_DATCYK010000060.1:0-3735 GCF_036570325.1 Prevotella sp. | reverse complement strand
TTCAACATATTTTTGTTCGTTCTGCTCGTAGTTTTCGCAGTGAGCTTCTTCGGTTGGTTTGAAATAAAGCTGCCCGATAGCTGGGCTAACTCCGTAGATTCCAAGGCCAGCAACGCCACAGGCCTGCTCTCTATCTTCCTTATGGCCTTTACGCTGGTGCTGGTTAGCTTTTCATGTACCGCGCCGATTATCGGTTTGTTGCTCGTAGAGACCGTTACGTCGGGTAATTGGGTAGGTCCGGCGGTCGGAATGTTTGGATTTGCGCTGGCATTGGCCATTCCTTTCACGCTGTTTGCCATCTTTCCCACGCTCATGAAGAAGAGTCCGAAGAGTGGTTCTTGGATGAATCAAATCAAAGTAGTGCTTGGTTTCATCGAGTTAGCGTTCGCTTTGAAGTTCTTTAGCGTAGCCGATTTGGCTTACGGCTGGCATTTGATGGATCGAGAGGTATTCCTCAGCCTTTGGATCGTTATCTTCTTGGCCTTGGGTTGCTACCTTATCGGTTGGCTCAAGTTCCAAACCGACGAGATAGGAGGTAACCTCAACAAGCCTATGCCGGTGCCTGCCATTATGTTGGGACTCTGCTCCGTGGCCTTCGCCGTGTACATGATTCCGGGTTTGTGGGGCGCTCCTTGCAAGGCGGTAAGCGCTTTTGCTCCCCCCATGAATACGCAAGACTTCAACCTCAACACCAAAACCGTTGAGACACATTATACCAATTACGAGGAAGGTATGGCTGCCGCAAAGGCCATGGGCAAGCCTGTATTGCTCGACTTCACGGGCTTTGGCTGCGTAAACTGCCGAAAAATGGAGGCTGCCGTGTGGACTGACGCACGGGTAGCTGACAAGCTCAAGAAGGACTATGTGCTCATTTCGCTCTTCGTCGACGACAAAACGAAGTTGCCGGAGCCTATCACCGTGACCGTCAACGGTAAGGAGAAAACCCTCCGTACCATAGGCGATAAGTGGAGCTATCTGCAAAGTTCCAAGTTTGGCGCTAACACCCAGCCGTTCTATATCGGTCTCGACAACGACGGAAAGCCGCTCACCGGCAGTCGTTCTTATAATGAAAACATCGATGAATACTTAGATTTCCTCGACGGAGGACTCAATAATTATCGGGCCAAGTAACCGATTCCTTATCCTTGTCTTACATTTATGAAATGCTCATAGAGCAATACCGCCATGATTGAACCAACCATTGAAGCAAGAATTCTTGCGCTTATACAGAAGGAAGTAGTCCCTGCCGTAGGCTGTACAGAGCCTATGGCAGTGGCTCTCTGCACGGCTAAAGCCACGGAAAACCTTTGCCACAGGCCGGAGAAAATCACCGTATGGCTGAGTGCCAACATACTAAAGAACGCCATGGGAGTGGGTATTCCCGGCACCGGAATGATCGGTTTGCCCATCGCAGTGGCCTTGGGCGCGCTCATAGGAAAGTCCGAATACCATCTCGAAGTTATCAAAGACCTCACCCCGGAGGCACTTGAGGAGGGCAAGAAGTACATCGCCGAACATCACATCGACATCAAACTGAAGGACAATATCAGCGAGAAGCTCTACGTAGAGGTGTGCTGCGAGGCCGCCGATAGCCGTTCCACGGCCATCATTGCCGGTGCTCACACCAACTTCATCTACGAGGAACGCAATGGCACAGTGCTGCTCGACAAGCGTCAACGCTCATCGAATGAGCAGGCGGAGGACGACTTCAAGCTCGATATGAGAACCGTTTGGGACTTTGCCACCACCACTCCCGTGGAGCTATTGCGCTTCATTCTCAAGACCAAGGAATACAATCTGAAGGCTGCCGAGGAAAGTATTAAGGGCAATTACGGGCACTGTTTGGGCAAGACTATGGACCGTCCGCTCAGTCATGGCATATTTGGCAACAGCATATTCTCGCACATTATATCGAAGACTGCGTCCGCTTGCGACGCCCGTATGGGGGGTGCCATGATTCCGGTGATGAGCAATAGCGGGTCGGGAAACCAAGGAATATGCGCCACAAACCCCGTTGCGGTCTACGCGATGGAGAACGAGAACACCGAGGAAGAGCTCATCCGATCGCTCACGTTGAGCCATCTTACGGCCATATACATCAAGCAAAGCCTTGGCAAACTGTCGGCTTTATGCGGTTGTGTGGTAGCAAGTATCGGCAGCAGTTGCGGCATTACCTACCTCATGGGTGGCGATTACACCCGTGTATGTCACTCTGTGAAGAACATGATAGCCAACCTTACGGGCATGATTTGTGACGGAGCGAAGCCCAGTTGCGCCCTTAAGATTTCATCGGGGGTCAGCACTGCCCTGCTCTCTGCCCTGCTCTCGATGGAAGGCAAGCACGTTACGGCGGCCGAAGGTATCATCGATGAGGATGTCGATCGCTCCATTCAAAACCTCACAAGCATAGGAAAGGAAGCCATGTGTTCCACCGATGACATGGTGCTCAACATCATGACGAGCAAGAAAAAGTCATAAACGAGGCGCTCACTCCTTATTATATAATAAGGTATAGGCCGTGTACGAATGAGTTAAAAGCCTTATCATAAAACCTACAAGGCCAACCATCGGCCTAAAACAAGACTTAAAAGAAATGGCAAAGGGCAAGCTATGAGCTTGCCCTTTGCCATTTATCATCTTTATTTTACTAACGAATTAACGGGTCCCCGTACGCCTTGCATGCCCACGAGGAAGGCCTTTGCCGAGCCAAAACGCAGAAACATATCGAGCCTTACGGGCACATGATTGCTGTCATCGGTCACATAGAAGTCCACGATACGCTTAAACTCACCGTCTTCTTGCTCCATATAAGAAAGGTGAAGGCAACGATATTTACGGTTGTTATCGGCCTTTACGACCTTCTTTCCATTGTAAACCAAGCGTGCGGGGGTACGTCCTTTACCGTCGGCGATAGGAAAGTTCACGACGTTTCCTCGCTTCCAACCCTCCGGATTGAATGATCTGGCCCGCAAGAAGATACTCATCATGTCGTAAACACAGTCGCTATAACTGTTCTTTTCCCAAGAGTGGGTGCCGTTGTTATGCTGCCTATGCTGGCGCACATTGCAGTTTCCACCCGCATAAGAGTACAAAACCTCGTCCACGGTGTAGCGACTTCCCTCCCTCGCTCCTTTGCGATAATAGAGCGGAGCCAAGTCAAGCGTGTTGTAACAAAGCAGCGTATCGCGCAGCACAAACATCTCATCAACCCGCCTATTGCCACGAGTGGTGAGGCTGGCCCTATACGCCGGCTTGCCCCCATAGTGGCTTTGAACCACCGACATGGACGCCGTGCCGGCCTTGACCCACACAAACTTCCAATTATAATACAAGTTATAAGATAGGAATTCGCCCGATTTAAAGGCGGTATTGCGGAACGTACACTGCGCCGATGTCGGCAACGAGACCGACAGCAGTAACGCCATTAACAAGCCAAATAGTTTTTTCATACCGTTTCTTGTTTAACGAATAGGCAGCCGAAGCTACATATTCTTCTTTATATATTCTATTCCCAATTGGGTAGCACGTTGCGCGTTGCGGTTCACAATGCGCTTTTGCTTATCGTTCTTTTGCTTTACCAACTTCCCGGGTTTCTGCTCATAGAGGGGCTTCAGCTTAGGATTCCACGTCTCGGTGATGTCCCATTTGGCCCTCACATTGATGGTCTCAGGGTAGTAATACACCTCTTCGGGTTGGCGATCGCTGTCAAAGTCGCCCGTATCCCAGCGCCCATTG
>NZ_DATCYK010000059.1:0-8286 GCF_036570325.1 Prevotella sp. | reverse complement strand
GACCTGCGCCGCTGTTCGCTCAATCATCTGAAGGAAGTGTTCGGAAAATCGGGGCAGATTTTCTACGATTTCGCCCGTGGTATCGACAATCGGCCGGTCGTGGTGGAGCGTATTAGGAAGTCGGTGGGCTGCGAACGCACGTTCATGGAGGACATCAGCCTCCATTCGGCCGTACTGATTGAGTTGTACCACACCGTCATCGAGCTTACCGAACGTATCAAGAAAGATGATTTCGAGGGCAAAACGCTCACGCTGAAAGTGAAATACGGCGACTTCCAACAAATCACCCGGAGCCTTACGCAGCCCCATGCCTTGAAGACGAAGGACGACATTCTGCCGCTGGCCAAGAAGCTCTTGCAGGACGTGGCCTACTCCTCGGCCCACCCCATAAGGCTCATCGGCTTGTCGGTATCTAACCCGCAGGGCGACAACGAGCCGACGAGAAAGGAGTGGATTCAACTGCAATTGCAGTTCAAAGACTGGCCCAAGCACGGCCGCTGACGCTATTGACCACGCTTTTTCTACACAAAAACTGTTTGAAAGACGCCTTCTGCCCCGTTTATTTCTTATGAAAAACGGCCGAAAAGTGGGTTTTCCATTGTCAAAAAGCCTGCTTTGGCCATCGCCGAAGGCAAAAAAATATTGTATCTTTGCCTCAAAATTAAAGCATTATGTTGTCGCCCATAGAAGAATTAAAACGCCAAAAACTGCTGCTCCAGATGGAGTATTACGCGGAGAAAGAAGAGTTTCGACGGCAAACGGAAGCCACGGGCATGGCCCGGAAAGTGAAGCGTGGCGACGCGTGGTTCCCCCTTCGCATGGGCAAAAGTTTCTATAACTCGCTCAACCAGCGTGCCATCGAGGTGTTCAGGACCACCGATGACGACATCGAACATAACTTTGAATTTGGCCGACCCGTCATGTTCTTCCGTGAAAAGGGCGAAAACATGCCGTCGACCGTCCGTCATGACGACGCCACCTCTTTATATTATTACCATTTTACGGGCACTGTTTCCTACGTAGACGGCGACCGTATGGTTATCACCGTGCCCGACTCGGCGCCCATCCTCGACCTTCAATCGGCCGAAAAGCCCATCGGCGTGCAGCTTTCCTTTGACGAAACGAGCTACAAGGCCATGTTTGACGCCCTCGATAGGGCCATTGGGGCCAAGAACAATAGGCTGGCCCACCTGCGAGACCTCTTCTATTCGCGGCAGAAAGCGGAGCAATTCAGCTTTCAACCCATGACGTTCCCTTGGTTGAACCCCACGCAGGAACGGGCTGTCAACGAGGTCTTGCGGGGCAAGGACGTGGCTATCGTCCACGGACCTCCGGGCACCGGCAAGACCACCACGCTCGTTGAAGCCATCAACGAGACGCTGATGAGGGAAAATCAGGTGCTCGTTTGCGCCCAAAGTAACATGGCCGTGGACTGGATTTGTGAGAAACTTGTCGACCGGGGAATCAACGTTTTGCGCATAGGCAACCCCACCCGGGTGAACGATAAGATGTTAGGCTTCACCTACGAGCGCCGCTTCGAGGGCCATCCCGACTATCCCCAATTGTGGAGTTTGCGCAAAGCCATCCGCGAATTGCGCACCCAACGCCGCAAAGGTTCCGAGAATTACCATCAGAAAATGGAGCGCTTGAAGGGTCGGGCCATGGAGTTGGAGATACGAATCAACAGCGAACTGTTTGGCGAAGCACGTGTCATAGCCTCTACTTTGGTAGGTTCCACCCACCGAACGCTGGAAGGCATGAAGTTTGGGACGCTCTTTATTGACGAAGCGGCGCAGGCTTTGGAGGCCGCTTGTTGGATTCCCATGCGACGGGTGACGAGGGTTGTCTTGGCCGGCGACCACTGTCAGCTTCCCCCAACGGTGAAAAGTATCGCTGCCATGCGGGCCGGTCTGGGCAAAACGCTCATGGAACGCATTGTCGAAAACAAGCCCGAGGTGGTTACTTTGCTGAAAATACAATACCGAATGAACGAGGAAATCATGCGCTTTTCGAGCGATTGGTTCTACCACGGCCAAGTGGAGAGCGCCCCACAGATAAGGTATCGGGGCATTCTTGACTACGATCACCCCATAGAATGGCGTGACAGCCGCCCCAATGACACGCCCGTGAGCGAAGAGGAGGGTATCGCCAAGCCCACGGGAACGTATGGCGAGACCTTCGTCGGCACCACTTTCGGGCGCATCAATAAGCAGGAAGCCCGCATGACGCTCGACACCTTAAAGGATTATTTCACGAAAATAGGAAAACAGCGAATACTCGATGAGCGCATCGACGTGGGCGTCATATCGCCTTATCGTGCGCAAGTGCAATACCTCAGAAGCCTCATCAAGCACGATGATTTCTTCAAACCATACCGCTCATTCATCAGTGTCAACACCGTGGATGGCTTTCAGGGGCAGGAGCGTGACATCATTCTCATCTCCTTGGTGCGCAGCAATGACGAGGGACAAATTGGCTTCCTGCGTGACCTTCGACGCATGAACGTGGCCATAACACGGGCCCGCATGAAGCTCATCATTCTGGGTGATGTCGCTACTTTGACCCGACATCCTTTCTATAAAAAGCTCTATGAGTACGTGGAACGGGGCGAGTAATCTGCCCGCTCTCCCATTCTTGTATGCCACAAAAGGGGATATGAGTTTCTATAAACATATATATAAAAGTCCATAAACATATATATAAACGTCCATAAACATATATATAAACGTCCTACCTTTTTTATTCTCTTTCAATAGGCTTCCAAATCGACAGAAGCCCCATGGCGCCGCCATGTTTTTACTGCTGTTGTTGGCTGTCTTTCCTGATAAGGTCGAGCAAATGCTCCACCGCCACTTCCTGCGGGATGTTCTTTTCCACGCACACTTGTTTGCGGTAAAGGCTCACCCGATTGATTCCGGCGCCCACATAGCCGTAATCCGCGTCGGCCATTTCACCCGGTCCATTGACGATGCAGCCCATAATGCCTATCTTCAAGCCCTTCATTTCCTTGGTCGCTTCCTTGATTCGAGCGATTGTTTCACGCAAATCATAGAGTGTTCTTCCGCACCCCGGGCACGATATATACTCCGTTTTGCTGGTGCGAAGGCGGGCCGCCTGCAAGATTCCGAAGGCCGTGTCAACCACTTCTTCCTGCGGAATATCACCATCATTGAGCAACCACAAACCATCGGTAAAGCCGTCTATGGCCAGCGCTCCCATGTCGGCGGCGGCTTCTAATTGGAAAACGCTCTTCTCATTGCGGCCATGTCGATACATCTGCGTGAAGACAATAGGATTGAGAAGACCCGCGTTCATCATTTCATGGACCAACGCCCGCTGGTCGCCCAAGCGGTTCTGATGGTCGCTCACGCAAACTACGACCACCTCGGGATGGGCCTTCAAACAAGCCTGATACTCCTCGGCGGGCGCCCCAAAGCGCAAAACGAGGAACTTCACCTCGGCCTTTACCAAGCCGATAAAGGGAATGGCGCTCGTCGGGAAGATTGGAGCCAAACAGCCTGAAGCCAACAAGGGCGACTGCGTTTGCTGCAACTCGATATACTTATCGTAGTCTATCAGGTACTTCTGATTGGTCTCCAACTGTTCGGGAAGGCTGCTTCCGACATACAGATAGTCAGCTTTGGGCGCTCCGTCGCCTACAATCGTGGCGCCATGGGGCTGCGTTTGCGAGGCAATCACGATGGGTACATTCTCTCCACCTATGCCTGCCACGGCTCGAGTCGTGCGCCGTTGGGGATTCAACCAATTGAAATCGGACGACGGCGTGCCGGGAATGACCATGTGGCCGGCATGCTTTCCCAAGTAATCCACCAAGTGACGGGCCACCGGAATCTCCGCCGCGGGTTCCTCACTGAGGCTCACCCGCACGGTATCACCTATGCCATCGGCCAGCAAGGCGCCTATGCCGACGGCGCTCTTGATACGTCCGTCCTCGCCTTCACCGGCTTCCGTGACGCCCAAATGCAGCGGATAACGCATATCTTCCTTATCCATGGCGTCGACCAACATACGCACCGACTGTACCATGACGACCGTATTAGACGCCTTTATCGAAATAACGACATCTTCGAACGCCTCTTTCTTGCAGATACGAAGGAACTCCATACAGCTCTCAACAATACCTGCGGGCGTATCACCATAGCGATTTCGGATGCGATCGGACAACGATCCGTGGTTCACACCGATTCTTACGGCCGTATGATTGGCCTTACATATATGAAGGAAAGGCACAAAGCGATCCTCTATTTTCTTGAGTTCCTGCGCATATTCCTCATCGGTGTACTCCTGCTTGATGAACTTTCGGGCCGGATCCACGTAGTTTCCGGGGTTCACCCTTACCTTCTCGGCATACAGGGCGGCCACGTCGGCCACATTGGGATTGAAATGCACGTCAGCCACCAAGGGCGTCTGATAGCCCTCGGAGCGCAGTTGGGCGTTGATATTTCGTAAATTCTCGGCCTCTTTCGTGCCTTGTGTGGTCAACCGCACTAACTCTCCACCGGCCTCAATGATCTCTTTGGCCTGCTCAACGCAAGCCTCCGTGTCGTTGGTATTGGTGGTTGTCATGCTCTGAACACGAATGGCATTGTCGCCACCCATGTCGATAGAGCCTACATGCACGGTGCTTGTAGCGCGCCGTTGATAATTAAATAAATCCATTTTCTTTGATGATTACAAGTTTGAAGGGCACATAATGACTTATCGAGACTGCTTCCATGCCTGCCGGCAGCAATCCCTTTGCCTTGTCAGAGCGCTGCCCATACCCCATTGAGAGCAACCTCCGACCGGTGGCGGTGTACCCTCTTACACCTTAAACTTATACTTTATCTCGGCCAATTCCTTGTTGGCCTTTTCTATTTTGGCGCCCAACCCGGCTTTCCAAGCGTCGACCTTGGCGGCCACAGTCTCATCGCCGATGGCAATCATTTCGGCTGCCAACACGGCCGCATTTTGCGCTCCGTTCACTCCAACGGTAGCTACGGGAATGCCGGGAGGCATTTGTATGATGGAAAGCATGGCGTCAAGACCGTCGAGCATGCCCTTGATGGGCACACCGATGACGGGCAACGACGTAGACGCGGCTATCACTCCGGGCAGCGCGGCGGCCATACCGGCAGCGGCGATGATGACCTTCACGCCACGCGCCTTGGCTCCCTTGGCGAACGCTTCCACCGCGTCGGGGGTGCGATGGGCCGAAAGGGCGTTTACCTCAAAGGGGATTTCGTTGTCATCCAACCACTTACATGCTTTCTCCATAACGGGTAAGTCACTCGTACTTCCCATGATTATACTTACTAAAGGCTTCATATCAATAATGTATTATCTTTATAATTTCAAAATAACAAAGAAGGCGGCAGCCAGTCCTATGATGAATCCGACCACCACTTGGGGCAGCGAATGCTGTCTCAAAATCATGCGACTGGTTCCTACGGCGCCCGAAAGTACCATCACAAAACAGAACCACCACATCGGATTAAAGGCAAAAATCATGGCGAAAGCCATCAACGCACCGGCCACACCGCCAATGGCGGCGGTATGGGTGGATATTTTCCACCATATATTAATAATGGCACAAGCCACCTGAATGAGCAAAGCGGCCATCAAAATGCTTCCCATGAAATGAGGAATATGAAAGACATTCATGAGATAAATGCACGTAAAATAACACAAGATGGATATGACATAGGGCACCATACGCCGTTCGCGCGACCCCAACTCGATAAGCGACCAGCCCTGCGAGTTGCGATATAGGCGAATCAAAAGGGTGGGCAACAACGCCGTGAACACATAAACCAGCAGCAAGACCGTCAGTTTATAAAACACGGGCAACATGCTTAGATAGCTGAATACGAACAAAGCTATCAGCCCGACCAAGGGCAGATAAAACGGACTGAACACCTTGCTGACGACCCGAGCCGTGAGAATCATGTCTTTTTCCTTAACCACAATCGTTATCTTTAGTTTGCTTTTATGTCATTATAGGTCCATCGTGAGCGGTCAATCCTTGCGCAGTCGGGCCACGGGAATGCCCATCTGCTCCCTATACTTGGCCACCGTGCGGCGTGCCACGGGGTAACCGAGCTTTTTCATCTCGCCTGCCAAGGCCTCGTCGCTTAGCGGATGGCTCGTATCTTCCTTGCCTATCATGTCCTTGAGGGCCAGCTTTATCTTGCGGGTAGAGGTTTCCTCGCCGCTGCCCGTGTCGTAACCATCGGTAAAGAAGAACCTTAACGGGAACGTACCCCAGCGTGTTTGCACGTATTTTACGTTGCTCACACGGCTCACCGTCGATATATCGAGCCCCGTTTTCTCGGCGATGTCCTTCAAAATCATGGGCTTCAGGTCGGCCTCATCACCATCGGTGAAGAACCGGTGCTGCCATTCGATGATGGCCTTCATGGTAACATACATCGTATGACGGCGTTGTCGGATGGCGTCGATGAAGTTTCGGGCCTTGTCTACCTTATCTTTGGCATAAACCAAGGCCTCCTGCTCCTGCCTATTAAGGGGCTTGTCCTTACGGTCCTTATAGTCGTCGACCATCTTGGCGAACGACGGCGACACCGACAAATCGGGCAAACTGCCATTGTTCATGCCGAAAGTCACCGTGCCATCATCAGCCGTATCGACGATGAAGTCGGGCGTTATCTGTTGCAGATTGCGGCCCATCGTCTCACCCATGGCGGCTCCCGGCTTCGGATTGAGCCGCTTTACCTCTTCCTTGAGGTCGTCAACGACGGCGTCACTTAGCTGTAACTGCTCCTGAATATGGCCCCATCGCTTGCGGGTAAAGTCCTCGAAACAGTCGGCGATGACCTCACGCAGCAACTCCAACAGCCGCTTCGGTTGCCCCACGGCTTGCGCTTCTTCGAGCAAACGGTCGATTTGGAGCAACAAACATTCTTGCAACGAGCGGGCGCCTATGCCCGCGGGATCGAATGTTTGCAGGCGTTTCAATACCTGCTCTATGGCTTCCACGCTCACGTCGATGTTCTGATAAATGGCCAACTCGTCACAAATGG
Organism: Prevotella sp.; assembly: GCF_036570325.1. GTDB lineage: Bacteria > Bacteroidota > Bacteroidia > Bacteroidales > Bacteroidaceae > Prevotella. The sequence continues at coordinate 1,243 of NZ_DATCYK010000059.1, read as the reverse complement.
TATCCAAATCCTTGCGCAACAGCCCGTCATCGTCCAGACTTCCGATGATGTATTCCATCACTTCCTCCTCTTGCGAGGTAAGTTCCAGCTCGCCCATCTGCTCCTTCAACTTGTCGTAAAAGGACACCGTGTCGCCGTAGACTATCTCTTCGTAGTCGGCATTGTTGCGCTGCGACCACTGCGTCTCGGGCATTTTATCGTCAAAGCCTATGCTTTCGAGCGCCTCATCGAGGGCTTCTTGTCGCTCCTCGCGCTCGTTTTCCTCCTCAAAACCTTCGGGTTCGTCGCCGGCCACGCTGCCGTCGTCGCGCAGGTCGGGCATTTCGTCCTCACTCTCGTCGGCCTTTTCCAACGCCGGATTGTCGTCGAGCTGGGCGTTTACGTTCTCCTCAAGCTCGGTGATGGGCATTTCCAACAGATGCACCACCAACATTTGCTGTTGCGACAGCCGCTGTATCTGAGCCAACTTTTGCTCTTGTGTCTGTATGATTTTCTGAGCCATACCGGTTGTTTCCTATGATTTGAAATACTCTTTTAGCTGCGCCGACACGGCCGACAGCCTTTCGGGATTGTCGTTTCCATAGCGTTTCCAGATGTCCTTGCACGGTAACAACAGCGGATCGATAAGCAAATCGCCGCGATTAAGGTAAGGGTCGCAGAACTGGAACACCTCCATCACGTTGACGATGAGCGAGGCCGGAATCCTCAACAGCCGTGCCTCGTCTTGTATTTCGGCCGTGGCGACAACCATGGTCAGCGGTGTCAGGCGGAAGTAAAGGTCGAGAATGCGAATCAGCATGACGGGATTGAGCTGTGGATTTTGCGCCAAGGGACGAAAATCTCTTTCAAACGACTCATTAACGGCTACTCCATCATAAAATCCCTCGGCGTTGCCATAACCTTTCATGCGGCGCACCTTGGCCGCGTCACGGCCCAACCGGCTGTGGTGTTCGCCATAGGTGTCCCACAAACGGCACATGGCCGGTGAGTCCTTTCGCCTGATGCGAAAGAGCTGCTCGTAGAGAAACTCGGGCTCTATGTGCAGCTCGAGGCTCAAATCTATCAAAGGTTTGGAGTATAAAGCCTTCACGCCCACCGGTTTTTTCAGATAGAGTTGCATCAGCAAAACCCAATACTCCTCCTGCCATAAAGGATGTGTAGCCATAATGAAATACTTTTGTTGCAAAGATACTGTAATTGCATGATATTCCAAAATTAAAGCTCCACTTTTTCAAGAGAGGGA
>NZ_DATCYK010000058.1:0-12594 GCF_036570325.1 Prevotella sp. | reverse complement strand
GAGGGGTCGTTGCGCACGAACATCACTTGTGCCCCAACCTTCAGTTCCAGCTCTTCATCGGTGGGAAAGGTCGATTCGGGGAAGTCGCGGTCAATCTCCGCACGATAGGTAAACGACGCTTTGTCGAGCCGTTTGAGCGCTTGCGTGTTGTAATTGTTGGCCTTGGCGTTGTGCGTGGTGAGCCTTATGTAGCCCTCTTCGGCCGCCGGATGAAAGTCGGCGACGTACCGGCTGTTGAGCAAAGCAAGGTCATTGTCGGTTATTTGGTTATCACGGATGTGGTTGAGCAGGTCGATGAAAGTACGGTCTTGCTGTCGATAAACGTGTCGGAGTTCGATGGTCACGTAGTCGATGGCGCTCAACGCCTTTGAGCCAAAGAAGTAAGGAGTGGCGTAATGGTCAGCCAAGAGGCGCTCGTCTTCGGGTGTTACGACGGGCGTTAGCTGTTGCAGGTCGCCAATCATGAGCAGTTGCACGCCTCCGAAGGGCCTGCTGTGGTCACGATAGCGGCGCAACACGGCGTCAATGGCGTCGAGTAAATCGCTCCGTACCATACTTATCTCGTCGATGATGAGCAGGTCTAACGTGCGAATTATCTTGCGTTTCTCCTCGCTAAAGTCGTAACGGCTCTCCATTTTGACGCCCGGCACGAAGGGAGAGAGCGGCAATTGGAAGAAAGAATGTATCGTTACGCCGCCTGCATTGATAGCCGCGACGCCCGTGGGAGCCACGACGACCATGCGTTTGGTGCTGTTTGATTGGATGGCACGTAGGAAAGTGGTCTTTCCGGTGCCTGCTTTTCCGGTGAGGAAAATGCTTTTTCCGGTGTGTTCCACGAAGTCCCAAGCCTGCTTGAGTTCTTCATTTTGTTGCATTTGAATAGTGTTTAAAGAATAGGAATGGGGAAAACGGAATGCTACGGACGGCTCGATAGGCGGTTGACAGTGCGCCTTATCTCGTCCTGAAGCATGGGATTATCGGTCTTGAACCGTTGTAATTGCTCCATGATGTAGCGTCGCTTATAGTGCGTATCATACCATCCGAGGGTGTGAATGGCGTGGATTCGTACGTCGAGGTCTTCCTTCTCATTATTGATAGTGGCCAAGATGGGGTCGATCATCGCGGCCCTCGGCACGTTGCGGAAGCGCAAAATGGCGTTTCGTCGGCGTGCGGGCTTGCTGCTCATGTCGGCTATCTCGGCCACGGTTTGCCGATAACGGACCGGTGCCTGATGAATAATGGAGCGCAGTTCGTTGACAACGGTGTCGCTGTAAAGGGTGTATGCCGGGAGCTGGCGGTCGAGTTCATGTTGCAAGGCTTGGCTGTCGAAGGCCTCGATGTTGCCCATCAGTTGGAAACCCAAGCGTGGTTCGTGGCCCCGTTGCAAGAAAGTTTTAACGATGGAGGGTACCAATTGAGGTGCGCCTATACGCTCGGCGTAGATGGCCGATAGGCGTCTTACCAGCTCATAGCTGTCGTTGAGCGACTGTTTTAGCACCTCGACGGCGGCTTCGGGGTAGTAAAGTCCCAAGAGTTTCACGGCTTCCATGCGCACGACAAAGTAGTCCGACTGCTCATAAGTCTGCCTTAGCAGGCTGCTCATGTCCTTCTCTCGGGCCATCCAAAGCTGACGGAGGGCCATCGCTTGCACGTCGGGCAGGGACGAACGGAGCCGCGGTCGCCAGTATTTGGCGTCCATGTGATGGAGCGTGAGGGCAGCGTTGATGTCAAAATCTATGGCGCTGTTGTTCTTGAAACGCAAGGTGGGATCGCCTATGAGATGGCTTTCGAGGTAGCCGTTGAAGCGGTTGAATTGGCCTATACGCATGCCGGTGGCAAGCAATCCGATGAATTCGTCGGGCCATTTGTCCTGCAATGCGTTGACCGTACCGCCGATGGTGGCCAATGTTTTGCCATCGTTGAAGATATAAGTGCCGGCAATGTTGTCGTCCTGATGGAACGAACCGTTGAAGCAAGCGTCGAAAAGTATGAAGCGGGCGTTGAGCTTCAGTGCCCTGAGATCTGAGGTGTAAATGTCTTGTTGGGCGGCGGCGAGGGAGTCAGCTCGCTGAATGGCGGGGTCGAAAGCCTCCCGGCACCAGCTTTCGGGTACGTCGAAAGCCTTGGAGTAGTAGCTAACGGCACTGTCGGGACCTACCTCTTTGGAGCGGCGCAGCACCTTGTCGTGCAGGTAGTATTTGATATTGGTAATGCTCGGACCTATGTTCGACACGTTGGGATAGCCGTTGAGATACTGCGTGTCGGGGGCTCCGTGGTGATGAAACAGCAGTACGTCGAGGTCGGTATTCATCACTTCGTTGAGGTAAAGGTTCTTTGCGGGGTACATCATGTCGAACTCATAGAACTTCACCGTGCTGCCCCGACGGAACAATTGAGGCATTTGTTCTCGTAAAGCAAGCTGCTCTCCGGCCCATGCCAAAGGGTCTTCGGAGTTGTAGGAGTGGCCCCGGGCCATGGTAAGATGGTCGAGTTGGTTGTTTGCCTCGGCCGCTTTGAGGCGGGCGGCCTTGGTCAGGTAGGCGGCCAATAATTGATACTTGTCCTTTCCTTTCAACTCAAGGGGCTTGATACGGGCCGTATAAATGTCGGGCGAAAGGTAGGTTTTGCTCTCCGATGATAGGCTGTAATAAAAGTAAAGGGGACGCTGTGGGTCTTGTTTAAGGTACTGAAACTTCAGTCCGAAGTCATCATAGAAGCGGTCACTGGCCACGCTCGATTCCTTCCAATCAGCCTTTTGATTCATCTTGAAGGCCGAAGTGAGGTACTGACCGTCGCGTATCATGGGGATGGGAATGTCGCCAATGAAGACCGCTCCCTCCAAAGGTTGGCGCTTGTCGGCATGCCATTGGATGAGAAGTTGCTTGATTTGCTCGGGCTTTTCCCAATCTCCCACGGCCAAGTAAGTACCTAATTGGTCGGCCTCTATGCTGCTGCGGTAGGCATGGACGGCAGTTTTGGTTTTGTCATAGCTTTGCTTGTCAATGATGATGGCAAAGCTCGTAGGCGTTTTTACGCCCGGTTTTGTGATTTGTTGGGCCTGTGTTGATAGGGCAACGATGGCCAATATAAATGATAAAAACGTTTTTTTCATAAGCAGAAAGTTGGTGAATGTTAGAAATTGAGGCCCACAGTGAGCGACAAACAGCTCCTATGATGGAAGTCGAAGTCACGGGTATGGGCGTAGTCAAAGGCCACTTGGGCGTAGCCGTTTACCTTAGTATGGGGCTTGAGGAGCTGCGAATACGTGATCAAAGCGCCACAACGCCACGCGTCGGATAGCAAGTAAGCCTCGTCAAGTGGCTCTATGAGCGTTACGGGAGTAAGCTCCGGGTTTGCGCCTCCATAGCTATAAGCGCCTGAAATGGCGTTTTTCCATTGTGCGTTGAGGCCTATGAGGAGGCGACGGTGCATGGACCGGCCTATGGAAAAGTTCTTTTTGGCGTCTAATCCCAAGTAAATGTTCTCGCTGTTCTTGGTCGACAAAGGTAATAAAAACTTATCATTGTGCTTCCGATAGCCCACGTTAACGTCCGCACGCCAGTCATATTCGGCGCCACGGTTGGCTATCAAGGCGTAGCGAAGGCCCAAGTCGGTCGTTTTAAAGGTAGATCTTACGTCATGATGGAGTATGATCCATCCGGCGTTAGCTTCGGTGTTATCGCGTTGGGATAGGTACATTATGCCATTGATGGCCCGATGTTGCAGGGTCAAATCAGCCTGATGGGTGAGTTTTTGGCCATGACGGATGGCCTGAAAGGTAGCTCCGAAGGCTTTATCTTCCACTAATCCGTCCTTGCGAGGCGTGGTAAAAGAGATTTCATTGTTCTCAACATACTTGTTGAAAGTAAGTTCCGCCAGCACGTCCCACGCATTATCATGGTGTCCGTATTGCACTCCTATGCCCCAGCGGTTGCCGAAGTAGTTGGTCGTGCGACCGCTTCCTATGCCATGGTGGGCCGTACCAAGCCCGTAAAGTTCGTAATAATGGGGCTGTACTTTGTTGTTCTCGAGGGTCATTTCGGACTCTTCCTTGACGGAAGCGTAGGTAAGATGGGCCCCGATAGCGTCGTGGTCGTTGAGCGAATAGGTAACTCCGGGGGCCAATTGGAGCGTGAAGAAGCGTGCCGTTACACGGGGATCGAGTTGCTTGGCGGCCACTTGCGCCTTGTAAGTGCCCTCCAATCCGAAGGTGAAACGGCCGAAGACAACGGGTGTGGCAGCCCTAAACTTCAGGTGATAGTGCTGGTTTCGCCATGCACTTTCTTGTCCGTCGTCGGCCACGAAGTAGGGTTGACCTCGGTAAGGGTCGGTTATGGAGGCGTTGAAGCGGGCTCCGCTCACGTTCTCATGGGTGAAACGGAACTCTCCCCATACGAAAACTTTGTCCAAATTAAGGAAACCTTCGGTGTAGATATTGGCATCGCGCACGGTCTTTCCGGTGTAAGCACGATGGAAGTCGCCCGTGGCCGACTCGTAATTGATATGCAGCCGGGAGTAGTTACGGGTGTTGTCGAAGGCCGTTCCGGCAGCGTTGCCCGATTTGGACCATAGCTTTTGATCCTTCAAAAGTTCGGTTCCGGCCACCGAAAGGCCCTCGTCGGGGCTGTCGTTCTGTGCCCCTGCGCCGCCACTATAGGCCAAGAAGAGGAGCGAGAGCGTATAAAAATGTATGTCAAAGTGTTTCATTACAGTCATTTTAGAGGGTTGGTTACTTGTTTTTATGCCATTGGGGAACACCCGTTTCATAGCGATGGAGCTCGGGTTTCAGGCCCCGTTCAAAGTCGTCGGTGCTGTTGTTGGTGTCTTGAAAGAGCAAAGCGCCATTGTCACGACGTTGCATTTCGCCGCTCTCCGTGCGCATAACCTTGCGCGAAACGCTCAATCCGCAGTAGGTATTGCCCACCCATGTCATGCCCGCATCTACCGCCGCGGGTATTCGTTTGGCGTCGGCGTAGGTTTCATTGTTGATACATTCAACGGCGTCGAGTATATAATTAATAGGTATCTTACACTTAATATTCTTCTTACCAACCTCTTTTGCCTGATAGTTTTTGTCTTTTACGGGGTCCCAATTGTCACCCTCGGGCACTTGGAACAAGGCAAAGGCACTGCCAAAAACGGCGGTAAGGAATTGCGGCATGGTACCAAACTGGGCCTTACCATCGTAAAACACGTGGTCCATATTGGTGGCCGGCATGTCCGGAAGACGGTTATTGAAGGGGAAGAACTCGAACTCCGCGCTGCTACAATCTACCGGAGAATCAGGATTATAGATAGCTTGGCGGTGGTTGGTGGCAAACTGTGCGATGACGATACTTTCGCCCGGACGAAGCGGATAGTCAGTTCCATGGCCGGGGAAGCGCCATACTCGCTCGCCGTAGCATACGTTGTCATCGGTTCCACCCTCCCAAACGGGCAGCTTGCGAGTGGCGTTCGTGGGGTAGAGTTGTGCGAAATAAAGCCCGTCGAGGTACTGTATTTGGTCGGAATTGTTATATATTTCATAGAACTGATCACGGAAATAATTGGTTCCCGAGGGCGTTTTGCTACCCGCATAGTAAATCTCTTTGAAGACCAGCGGGCTCACCTTGAGGCCTTTAAGGGTAATATCGACCGTGGTAGTGCCGTCGAAGAGCGCCTTGTTGACGGCGTTTCCGTTGACGTAATACTCCGTTCCGTCGGTGTCATAGGCCATACCCGACACGGAAACCGTGTAGATACCGGGCACCACATCGTCGAAAACGCCCTTAACATCGTTGAGCTTTTTGGTGTAATGATAGCCGTCGGCATAGTTGTCGAGCTTGAAAGTCAGCTCCTTAACCTTATCCAATCGGTCGACATCTACTTTGAGATTGACGTCAATCTGCAGCGGTTTTACCTCCTCGGAGTTGGCTGCGTCGCTGAAACCCGAGCAGGAAGTGGCGCCCAAAAGTACGGCGCAGAGTATTTGATAAATATACTTTTTCATTGTAGCTATGATGGTTTTAAAGTTTCAAACTTAGCTCCATACCGAAGTAGAAGTCGCTGTTCTTCTTATAGAACTGGCCCGGATAGCGATTACTTTTCTTGATAGGATAGCTTCGGAAGAAGTTATTGGCAAAGAAAGAGATACGTGCCACGTCGCCAATTTCCTTGGTTAGATTAAGATTGAATTGGAAATACGGGCTCACGGTTTCCTTCTTTGCGTCGCGATGGTTTACGTTTTGGAGCAGATAATCATAACCGGCGGCCTTCACGTCGTCGACCGTTTGGAACTTGCCCGCTTCAAAATAATAGGGCTTTCCGTCCTTGAGCGACAGATAACCGATGGGTATTTGGTCGTTATAATATACCGTCCACTCGCTCTCATTCCACACCGCTTGCGCCGTAAGGGTCACTACAAAGCCTATGCGAGGTATGTTGTGGGTGGCCCGAAGCGTAGTGACAAACTGCTTGTAGAAGTCGTCCTGATCCTTGGGATCATAGATGGCAATGTCCGTTCGCTTGTTGGGAAGGCTGCTGGAGTTGTCATAAAAGTGGAGCATACGTGAGGAATTGCGAGCTTCCATCCATGCTCCGCTAAGCTGAAAGGCCGTGCGGATGGCGTCGATACGCCCCGTATTGAGCTCGAACTCCAGCCCTCGGGTGCGCACATCACGATGATTGACCGGCGTATAGTAAGAAGAAAGGATGGGATAAGTGCCGTTTGCCACGATTTGATTGGCCTCGTTGCGCTTGTAAAGCGTGTAATTAAAGGGCAGGAAGGTATTAACGGTGCTGCCAAGACCGTAACCATCGCGCAAATGCTCGTTGAATGCCGTCACACTAAGGCTGCTCTTGCCTAATTTAAGGTCGAAACCTATCTCGCTCTTGTAGTTCTTCGCTATTTTCAACTCACGATTCTGCGTGTCGACAATGCGTGTGGTGGTGAGCAACAGCCGCTCGTTTTCGGGGATGGTTTCTAACGGCAACTCATTCAGATGTACGTATTCGAAGTATGCTTGCTGCGGATAGAGGTAGAAAAGTGACGGAAGTTTGGCCGTAATACCATAGCCTCCGCGGATGGAAAGCACGTTGGGAATGAGGTCGAACGACGCATTGACGCGCGGAGCGAGGGCTCCTCCCACCACCGAAGTGTGGTCGTAGCGCAGTCCGCCTTGTAAATGAAGGGTTCGTTGGCCAAGAGTTATATCGATGTTTTCCTCCGCAAAGAGGCCCAAAGTCTTGATATAAGGTATGGCTCGATAGCTTCTGGGGCGGTAACTGCCGTCATAATTTGAGACCGAACGGGCCGGAGGATTGTCTAAACTCCACTTGGTACCCGCTCCCTCGTTGCCATCGGCCTTGAAATCGATACCGAGTAAGAGTCCGTTATTGAGCTTTCCGAAGTTCTTAAAGAAGTTGGCGGTGAGCTTGGCGAATAGGTTTACCTCCCGACTATCAATCTCGTTGTGGCTCAAATAGGCGTTGGGCAGGTAGTGGGCGTAGTACCCTGACGCTACGTCGGCGTCGCTGAAATGGGTTATCTCCTTGCCTTCGGCGTCGTAAACGCGCTGCCCCGGACGATTGCTAAGGGTGGTTCCATCGGTCGTGGTGCCCGAGTAAACGGAGTTGGCGGCCGTTTCTTCTTCCTCGGTCATGCTTTGTTTGGAGACATAACTGCCCTGAACGACGTAGCGAATGTTCTTTATCCAACTGTTATCAAACTGTATCAGGCCGTTGGTATTGAGCCTCAGACCCGCCTCAGTGCCACGGCTGACGTCGCGAGGCAGGTCGGGATTCTGCTTCATACGGTCTTGCGCATAGCTGAAACCGAGCGAAGTATTGGTTCGTAAGCGATTATTAAAGAAGGTATTGCTGTACGTTGCCTTGGCGTTAATACGCTGATAGGAGGCGTAAGAGGCCGTAAGGTCCTTGTTGCTGTAGGCATAGTCGCCGCTGATATTGAGCGCTCCGGCCCGCCGACCCAGCTCAAAGCCCGTACCAACGCTGCCTTGGTACACGTTAGGATTGGCCTTGGCACTGATACGCAGGGGCTCTCGGCCGGCCTTGGTGTGGAGAATAACGGCGCCGGAGGTAAGGTCGCCATACTCCACGGAGGGAATACCGCGAATCAGTTCCACCGACTCTATGTTCTCGGCCGATACCCCTCGGGCGTCGATACCGGTGTTAGCCGACGCTCCTCCGGCCATAGCCACGGCGCTACCGTTAAGCGATGGGTTGAGCGAAGAGAGGTTTGCGTTGTTCGAAAGGGGCGCCCCGTCTTGGTAAATGGCCGTTCCGAAGGAATTGAATTGGTTAAGTTGGGTGTCGTTTACGCCCCGCACGGTTACCATACGGGCCTTGTCGAGCGTTTGATTGCCCGAAATGGCGCCCGGGGCCAGTGCCAATATATCGGCCAAGCTGGTGGCTTGAAGGTGGTCTATGGCGTTTCGGTTGATAAAGGAGGCCGTAGTGCTGCCCGAAGTCTTGGTTTGCGCCACCACGACCACGTCGTTCAGACGGAAGTTCTCGTCCTTCATGAAGAAGTCGATTTGGCGGTTAGAGCTCATGTTTACTACGGTATCGATGTCTTCTTTGCCGAGATATTTAATGAGAAGTCTTACTTTGCCTTGCGGCACATTGGTGAGTTGATAACGTCCGTCGGCGTCGGCCACGGCGCCAAACTTGAAATCTACCACGGAGATAGTGGCTCCTATGAGCGGTTGTTTGCCGTTTTCGTAAACATGACCGCTAAGCCTTAGCTTCTGTTGGGCATGGAGATGCGAGGCACTTCCGAGCATTAACAGACCCAAGACGATAGAGGGGAGTTGCTTGAAATGTATCATTTGAAAAATTATTGGTTCGATGTACGTCAATAAGTATAGTCTTCGCAATGTAAAATTATGACTTTCTATTTTGCAAATTTAGGCTAAATAATCTTACGAGTCAATACCATTAATTAGGTATTTTTATAGAAATTCACAATTGGTAATTTATTTTACAAACCGTAGCCGATGGCTGATGATTTCGTGAACGATAAACGGTAAGGTGATAAAAACGCGATTTTTACGATGTTTGTAAGTATTTGGCAATCAGTGGATTGCGATATAAGAGGAAACGAGCGTGGCTTTTTGGCGGCCTGAAAGCAGTGCTTTGGCAGGGTAAGCGTGGGCTTTTGAGGGTGTAAGAATAGGCTTTTGGCCGGGTAAAAGGGCTGCTTTGGGCGAGGAGTTGGGGGCAAATGGGCGGAGCGAAACTACGTTTGTAGGTATCGGGAGCTTGATAGTGGGCCTGCGGAATGCTAAATGGCATGGCCCCGAAGTGTTAAAAAGAGGGATGTTTTCTTTACAAATAACAGCATAAAAGCAGGACTGTCACGGGGGACAATCCTGCTTTCGGTAGGTTGATAGGCCGCCCGCCAAGGGGCCATGGCCTTAGAGTCGCGATAGAAATCAGTTTGCTTTTGACCCACGAGGAGGCCTACGGCAGGGGCCATGGCCTTAGAGTCGCGATAGAAATCAGTCGGTAAGACAAGCGTCGAGGGCGGCGGTGATGGCCTCCTTGTCGAGGTTCTGACCTATGAAGACGAGCTTTTGCATGCGGTCGCCATAGGTTTCGTCCCAGTCGCGGCGCAGCCCTTCCTCGCGTGCTTTGAGCGCTTCGAGCTCGGGTTGGGGCATGGTGGCGTACCATTGGCCGGCATTGCGCAAGCCCATTTGTCTGCCCGCCTGCTCAAATACGTAGCAGGTTTGGGGCTCGTCCTTGAACCAGCATATTCCCTTACAGCGGATAACGCCCTGCGGGAACTTGCGGGCCACGAACTCATCGAACCACGCAAGGTCGAGCGGACGCCGACGGTAATACACGAAAGTGCCGATACCATACTCCTCGGCCTCGCCCTCTTCATGGTGATGATGGTGATGGTGGTGGCCGTGTTCGTGGTGATGTTCGTCGTCATCGTGGTGGTGATGATGGTCGGAATGGTGATGGTGGTCGTCGTGTTCCTCCTCTTCGTGGTCGTCGTGATGGTTCTCTATTTGGTCAATCCATGCGGCCGAAGTGGCTGTTTGGTCGAAATCGAAGCGATGGGTGTTGAGGAGCAGGTCGAGCTCTGCGTCGCCGTAGTTACATTCTATGATGTCGGCCTTGGGCTGGATGGCCTTGATGATGTGGCGAATACGGGCCAACTCATCGGGTGAAACCTCAGCGGCTTTATTGAGCAAGATAAGGTTGCAGAACTCTATTTGCTGTATGACGAGGTTCTCAATGTCGTCCTCGTCGAGGTTATCGCGCATGAGTCGGTCGCCGTTGGCGAACTCGTCGCGCATGCGGAGGGCGTCGACCACGGTGGTGATACAGTCGAGTCGCACGATACCATCTTTGATATATTGCGGTCCGAGGGTAGGTATGCTGCAAATGGTTTGGGCTATCGGTGCCGGCTCACATATACCGCTGGCCTCTATAACGATGTAATCGAACTTCTGAAGGCTTGTTATCTCGTGTAATTGTTCTACGAGATCCATCTTCAAAGTGCAGCAAATACATCCGTTTTGCAGGGCTACGAGGCTGTCATCCTTCTGTCCTACGACGCCACCTTGCTCTATAAGACGGGCGTCGATGTTGACTTCGCCGATGTCATTGACGATGACGGCGAACTTTATTCCGCGCTCGTTGGTGAGTATGCGGTTAAGTAATGTGGTCTTGCCGCTGCCGAGATAGCCGGTAAGCAGCAAGACCGGAAGTTCTTTTTGGGTCATTTATTCAGATTTACTATGTTCTATTGCCTTCTTAACCGAGCCGTGCATCAGCAGCAGTCGCTTGGCTTGCTCATAGTCGAGGCCAAGCTCTTCCACGATCATGCGTGTGCCTCGGTCAATCAGTTTCTTGTTGGTAAGTTGCATGTTGACCATGCGATTGCCCTTGACGCGGCCTAATTGTATCATGACTGATGTGGAAATCATGTTCAAGATCATCTTTTGGCCCGTGCCGGACTTCATCCTTGAGCTGCCCGTAACGAACTCCGGACCGACTATCATTTCGATGGCCACGTCGGATTCGGCCGCCATGGGGCTGTCGGGATTGCTCGTTATGCAGCCCGTAAGTATGCCGTGGGCCCGCGATTCACGCAAAGCGCCGATGACATAGGGCGTAGTACCCGAGGCGGCAATGCCTATCACGGTGTCGAGAGGGCCGATGTTGTGGGCTTGAAGCTCCTCCCATCCGCGCTGCTCGTCGTCCTCAGCGTTCTCCACAGCGTTGCGCAGGGCCGTATCACCGCCCGCTATGAGGCCGATGATGTGGGTGGGTGGCACGCCGAACGTGGGCGGAATTTCCGACGCGTCGAGCACGCCGAGACGGCCACTGGTGCCTGCTCCCATGTAGAAAATGCGTCCGCCCTTCTTCATTCGGGGCACTATTTGCTCCACGAGGCGCTCTATTTGGGGGATGGCTTGCTCGGTAGCGAGGGCTACTTTTTGGTCTTCACGGTTGATGTCGACCAACAATTCGTGAATACTTTTCTGCTCCAAATCATCGTAAAGCGATGATTGTTCCGATATTTTTACGAACGCCATGGCTACTCTTTGTTAGTGTGGTAAGCTACAAGGCCCTCCATCGGGGCTTGAATTATCTTGCCTAAAGTCATTCCCTCGGCCTTCAGCGCGTCCTCGAGGGGCTGCTTGAAGTAGTAGGCTATGGAGCCGTTGAAGCCTATGGGGTAGTGATTCCAACCGTCATATTGCTTCACGTTGCGCACGAGGAAGCGGCGGAAACCATCGACTACCAGCGCATATACGGCCTCGTTGTCAAGATGTTTGGCAAGGAAAGGCACGAAACCGGCGAGGAATCGGTTGGGAAGTTTCTGGCGATATACGCGCTCTATGATGTCGGCATTGGTGAGTTGGTATTCCTCATGAAAAGCTTTCACGATGTCGGCGGGCAGTTGGTTCTTCAGAATATCGCCTATCAGCGTCTTTCCTAACACCGCTCCGCTGCCTTCATCGCCAAGGATGAAGCCCAAGGGGGACACGTTCTTCACGATTTTCTCGCCATCATAAGCACATGAGTTGCTACCGGTGCCCATGATACAAGCTATTCCCGGCTTGTGACCACATAGGCTTCGGGCGGCGGCAAGCATGTCGGTAGCCACTTCACAACGGCCTGTGATGTGGAGATGGCGCCGCAATGCAGCCTCGAGGATGGGCAGTTTCTCGGGTGTACAGCCCGCTCCGTAGAAGTAAACGTCCTCAATCTGCGTGGTGGGAAGTGAGGGGAGGAGTGATGACTTGATTTCTTCGGCTATCTCTTCCTCGGTTTGGAAGAAGGGGTTTGTGCCTTTTGTCTTGATTGTCAGGGTAGCCTGACCATTGTCTACCACGCACCAATCGGTTTTGGTAGAGCCGCTGTCTGCTAATAATATCATAACTTAATAAAGATTTTTTTCTTGTAAAGATAATATCCGCAAGCCCATACGGAGAGCACGAAGAGCAGCGCCCATGCCAAGGAAGCTGCTTGGGTACCCAGCAAAGGCTCCATCACGTCGGTCACAAGGCTGTCTTGCAGGCTCTTGCCGAATAGCGGAATGATGGTGAAAGGGATGAGAAGAATGTCGGC
>NZ_DATCYK010000057.1:0-8232 GCF_036570325.1 Prevotella sp. | reverse complement strand
AGCCACACGGAATACAAGCCATACTGTACCGTTATCTCCCTGCGGGGCTGCTTCGGATTGGCTTTCGACAGGTCGGAAACCGTCACCAAGGGGTGCTTTGTCTCGTATCCCATCCACTGATTGTAGCCATCAACGGTGTCGATGACCATTACTTCTCTTTCATCCATAAACTTAAATGATGATGATTTCTGTTGCAAAATTATGTATAAAAGTATTCGGGAAAGGCACCCGAATTACAGAATTAATAAACCATTTTACGGTCAAAGGCCCTTTATCGCTCGGCCCAATCGCCCCTATCGAGCTTTCGATAGTTGATGGCCTCGGCCAAATGGGTCACGGTGACGCTGTCGCTACCGGCCAAGTCGGCGATGGTACGGGCCACCTTGAGGATTCGGCTGTAAGCTCTGGCCGACAGCGACAGCTTTTCCATGGCCACACGGAGCAGCTCCACGCCGGCCGCGTCGGGCTCGGCATACCGGTGAATCATGCGTTCGGTCATCTGGGCGTTGCAATGTACGTGCCTCAAATCCTTGAAACGCTCGATCTGAATGGCCCTCGCCCTGATTACACGCTCACGAATGGCGGCGCTGCTTTCGCCCGGTTGGGCCGTTGAAATGTCTTTGAAAGGAACGGGAATAATCTCTACTTGAATATCAATGCGGTCAAGTAGCGGTCCGCTTATCTTGTTCATATAGCGGTGAATCTGGCCGGGCGTACACACGCAGTGGTGCGTCGGGTCGCCGTAATAGCCGCAGGGACAAGGGTTCATGCTCGCTACGAACATGAAACTACATGGATAATCAATGCGATATTTGGCCCGTGAAATGGTGATATGCCTATCTTCGAGCGGTTGGCGCAACACCTCGAGGGTGTGCTTGTTGAACTCGGGCAGCTCATCGCAGAACAATACGCCGTTATGAGCTAAGGAAATCTCGCCCGGTTGTGGGTTGTTGCCACCACCCACGAGGGCCGCTTCGGAAATGGTATGGTGGGGTGAACGGAACGGACGTTGGCTGATGAGCGACGTGTTTTGCCCCGTCTTGCCGGCAATGCTGTGTATCTGCGTGGTCTCCAAGCTCTCCGAGAGCGACAGCGGCGGCAGTATCGACGGCAATCGCTTGGCCATCATGCTCTTACCCGAGCCCGGCGGACCAACCATAATGAGGTTATGACCACCCGCGGCGGCCACTTCCATGGCCCGCTTCACGTTCTCCTGCCCGCGAACATCCGAGAAATCGAGGTCGAAAGCATACTGTTTCTCATAGAACTCACGGCGGGTGTCGATGGCGGTAGGCTCAAATTGAGCCTCGTCCGTCAGGAAACGAATGACTTCCGTCAGGCTTTCCATGCCGTAAACATCGAGCCGGTTCACCACGGCAGCCTCATTCACGTTCTGCCGGGGCACGATAAGTCCCTTGAAATGCTCGGCCCGTGCACGGATGGCGATAGGCAACGCCCCCCTGATAGGCTGCAAACGGCCGTCAAGTCCCAGCTCTCCCACAAGCATGTAGCTACCCAATTTCCCTGACACAATGGTGCCATTGGCGGCCAAGATGGCCACCGCTAACGGCAAATCGAAGCTACTACCCTCCTTACGGAGGCTCGCCGGCGCCATATTTACGGTGATGTCGGCCTTCGGAAACTTATATCCGTTGTACTGAAGGGCCGCCGATATGCGGTCACGACCTTCACGAACGGCCTCATCGCCCAGCCCCGTGAGGTGATACATCACACCGGGATTGAGACTCACCTCTATGGTGACAGTGGTCACTTCAAGACCGTTGACGGCTGCGCAATAGGTTTTTACAAGCATGGTTTTCCAAGTAAAAGGTGCTGGCAGGGGGCAGACCGTGGGCTTACTTCAGTAATTCGTCGAGCTTCTCACGTATCTGCTGTGGGGAAAGGCCACGGCCGATAATCTCTCCGCGGCGCAAAATGATGTTGTCGGGAATGGTGGTCAAGCCGAGCTGACGCACCAAACGGCCGTCAAACATTTGGCCATCGCACACCGTGGACCAATTGATGGAGTCGTTTTTCTGCGCGTCACGACACTGTCGTACCGAAGCGTCGACATTGATACTCAACAGCTGCAATCGCCCCGAAGCCTTGCCTCGGGCCTGCTTTAACTGCCGTTGAATATCCATGCTTTCGTAATTCCAAGAGGCCCAAACGTTGATAACGGCCAGCTCGGAAGCCCGAAGATTAGCGGCCGAAACGGGCCGTCCGTTCATGTCGGTGGCGTAAAAGTCCTTCAGTTTGCCCTTCATCGTAACGTCCTTCATCTGACGGGCACCCGCCAAAAGACGGTTCAGATAACCGTTCTTGGGCTGTTCCTTGCTCAAAAGAGTGAGCAAGCTAAGCGCCTTTACATAGTCGGGCTGCACGGTTTCCATGAAATATTGGTTGACCAAATAGGGCGCCACGGCCGACTCGGGATGGTCTTTCACGAAATCCTCGGCGTACTTCCGCATCTCGGGAGGTGAGGCATTGGCGATTTGTTTACGAAAACCGGTCATCAACTCGTTGTCATCGGTGCCCTTCACCTCAAGCTCTTTCAGGTGAGAAGCGTCGCCTTTTATGTCGACCGAGTGGCCCGGGGCAGCGAAAACGGGCTGTCTCGAGAAGTTGGGAAACACGATGATGAGCACGCAGGGCTGCTCACAAGGAATGTCGTAGGTAAACCGTCCACCGTCAACCTTGATGGTATCGAGCCCTTGAATGCCCCCATCGGGACTGTAAACATAGAACTCACCCTGATTAAGGTTGATGAGTCGGCCATCAATTTCAAAGTGATGGCTGTCCGTCCCACAAGAAACCAGAATCAGGGTGAGCAGTAAAAGTAAGCTAAAACTTAGTTGTTTCATCTTTTAATCTTGGCGAATTCCAAGTCGTTATCGGCATACGACGACAAGGAAGGATCTTTCTCGAGCGCTTCTCTCAAGTAAGAACCGGCGGCATAGCTGTTACCTTGGCGTGCGCTTAGGATGGCATGAAGGTAACTTGTCATGGCGTCGGGGTTCTTAACGCTCTTCAATGTTTGCTTGGCAGTGGCGTAGTCCTTGTTCAGCAACTGGGCCAAGGCGGTGCTGTTGCTAGCCGTTTCCTTCAGCTCATCGGCCGCGGCGGCGTAGTTACCACGTGCAATGTTGAGATTGCCGAGCACATTGTTGAAGCCATTGGCGTTGACAGCGTTAGACAAGAAACCCTCGGCCTCGTCGAGCTTACCTTGCGAGAGGCTCATCAAAGCCTTGTTGGCATAAGGCTCTTGTGCCTTGGCGTTTACACGAAGGGCTTGGGCTATGTACTTCTCGGCGGTGGCATTGTCGCCCTTGTTGAACGCCAAGGCAGCCAAATTGTTGTAAGCCCGGTAGTCCTTATCGTAGAGTTCGGTGGTCTTCTTATAAATTTCGGCCTTCTTGTCGGCGTTGTTTTCCAACGAGGCAGCGTAGAGAATCTCCTCTATATCGAGCTTGGCGGGGTCGGCGGCGTACTGCTCCTTGATTTGCTCATCGGTGCGTCCGACGGTCTCGTAGTTGATAATGAGACGGGCACGGCGCAACTCCGGCAGCACCTCATCGGCCAAGTCACGGAAGCCTTCGCTCATGTTGCGGATTTGCTGCTCACGTTCCTGCGGGTCCTTGTACATCGACAACACGCGAAGAATCACGTCCTTGTCCTGCATGTTGCTGGCTTGGACGAGCTGCTGGAAGCCTTCCCAGTCCTGCGCGGTGTAATGCGCGTCGATGTCGGTCTTCATCTTGACGTTCTTGAGCTGCGCTTTCACGTACTCCTCGCTGTTGTCCTGACGCTTGCCGGCCAGCTTGTCATTGAAGCTGAAGCCACCTTCGGGCGACGCGTAGGCTGCCACCTCGACATTCTTGATGGCCAATCGCTCTCTGTCGGCATTGATACGCTTGAGCATTCTGACAAATTCCTGCACGCTGTTGTTCTGCAACTCGCTCTTGCGCAGGTTGGCCTGATTGATGAGGAACTTCACATTGGCTTCCTGCTTCTTGGCGTTGACACGCTGGAAAGAGTCGGGAGCGATGCACGCTCCGCCATTCATCATCGTGCGACGGTAAAGCTCTGACGTGGCCAAGACGCCGTTGGCAACCTTCACCGCGGGTATATCCACCTGCTTATTGCCCACTTTGGCGACAAAGGTGAGATACATCTCGCTCTTCTGCATTTGGGGATTGTAGTCGAAAGTGGTCTTCATCGTGTAACGACCACCCAACCGATAGGAAATCGTTTGGTTGTTGCCCATGACCTTCTCGCCTTGGAACGTGGCGGCAGTGCCCTGCGCCGTGAGCCCGTTAGCGTAGCGAAGCTCGGGTATAACGGTAACCGTGGCGTTCTTCTTCAGGTATTTCTCGGGAAACTGGCCGCTGATCGTGGCGGGCACTTTGCCTCCCATGGCCTCCAACGGATTAGGGTCTACCTGAAAATAGTCGGCAGACAACGCGCCCATCTTGGAACATGAAGAGAATAAGAACAAGGAGAATGCAGAAAAAACAAGGATTAGATTTCTACGCATAACAAAAAAAGTTGGTTTTTATAGCTGAAGTGCCGCGAGCGGGACTCGAACCCGCACAGCCATTACTGGCCAAGGGATTTTAAGTCCCTCGTGTCTACCAATTCCACCATTGCGGCATTTCGGTTTGTTAAAAAGGATAATTCGAATGCAAAGATAGTTGTTAATATCGTAACAACCAAAGCTTATTAACATTTTTAATATTTATTGTGCACGAGGAGAAGGCGGCCTGTCGACCGGGCCACATACTCCATCATCTTCCGTCCCTTGGGCCCTTTGACCACCACGCCACGCTCATTCAAATCATAGGCACGGCCACATCGGGCGCACGTCATCTGCCATCCGGCTGCCCCGAAGGCCAACGGATGGCGGGCATTGCCCGTCTCTTGCAGGCAATTGGGGCACTGCCCGTCGAACGCCAACAAGCCGTAATGGTAGCTATGGCCCACGACGATGGTACCGCCGGCACCAAGGATGGGCACATAGAGCAGCTCCTCGGCCGTCGTGATGGGCACGGTCTCGCTGGCACCACCGCCCAAACGCAACGTCACTTGGCGCACGCCGCCCCGCGTGGTCTGGCCTATCATCACGTAATAGCCGGGCGCAAGGGGGTTGACAACCTGCTGAATGAGGGTGTTGTTATGGACGGCGGTATTGAAACGGAAGTCGCATCGGTAGTCATTGCTATAAAGCTCATCGCCTCCGCAGCCCGCCGCGGTGAGCAGCAGGGCCAACAACGGACCGATGATTTTAGCGTAAGTAAATGTCCTGAGCATGGGTTTATATTTTCAAAATAAAACAAATGACGGGAGGGCTCTCGGCCATTCGGCGACACAACAAGCCCCCCTCATTTCACGGTCGCTACATCCTTATTTTGCGAAAGCAGGCCTATCACGCCCTCGAAGCAGCCCTTTGAGCCGGCCAAAAGGCTGCTTCGAGGCGCCCAAAAGCCCACGTTGACAAATGGCCTATGGGCAAGTGACACGAGGCATGCGCCACCACGGCCCTCACTATGCCTATCAATGCCGCGCCGCATATAGGGAAATCGACTAAGGACGGGCCGAATCGTCCCCCGCCTTTGCCCTACTACGCTGAATGCCGAAAAGGCAAACAACCAACATAACCGGGAAGATTGACGCGGCAAGGATACCGCTTTGAATATCGTTCTCACTGACTTTGGCACAAAGCCCCACAAGGGACGGGCCCAAGGTGCCGCCCATATCACCGGCGAGGGCAAGCAAAGCAAAAAGCGCCGTGCCACCTCCGGGAATGCGGGCTGACGTAAGACTGATGGAGCCGGGCCACATGATACCCACCGCCAAGCCGCTGATCATACAACCCACAAGGCTCGCAAACGGAATGGGAGACAAGGCCGCTATCAGGTAAGCTGCGAAACTAAGAAGCCCGGCGCCTTTCATATAGCCGGCCAAATCAAAATACTGCCCTTTCTTGGCGTACCAAAGACGACCCAACCCCATACAGAAAGCAAAGCCACAAGGGCCCACCAAGTCGCCGATTGTCTTATCGACACCCAACGAAGCCTCGGCAAAAGCCGATGTCCACTGGGCCATGGTACTCTCGGAAGCACCTGCCGCCACCATCAAGAGCAGGAAAGGCCAGAACGTACGCATACCGATGAGCCGGCTGATACTCATGCCCTCGGAGCCCTCAACGATTGGCTCAATGGGGCAAGTGGCAAAATTGATAATGTTATAAAGCGGAATCAATGCCCATAGGCAGGCCAAAAGACGCCAATTATCCAGCCCGAAAAGCATAAAGAAAAGCGTGGAACCCAAGATTACTCCGACCGCTCCCCAGCAGTAGAAGGAATGGAGCAAACTCATCATGCCTTCCTTGTTAGGGAAAGGGCAGGCCTCGATAATGGGGCTGCACAGCACCTCTATAAGTCCGCTTCCCACGGCATAGACGCATACACAAATGAGAATGCCCACCAACGGGTCGGCAAAAAGTTCGGGCACGAATGCCAAACCGACGAGGCCCACGGACGAAGTTACCGCCGAAACGATGATACTCTTGCGATAATCTATGTTCTTAAACTTGGCACAAAGGAAGTCGGTGACCAACTGAACGATGTAAAATACAGCCGGAATCAGCGCAAGGCTCGCGATAGGAATGTCGTATTCGCGATGGAAAGCCATAAACAACAACGGTGGAAAATTGGCGACAATGGCTTGTGTTACAAAGCCAAGATAACAAGCCAACTTGGTCTTTCCGTAGTTTTTTGATTGATTCATATATTTCTGTTTGTATTGTTTTCCTATCAAGTCAAGGAGGAAAAAGCCTTACATGAGTTATACTCGACACGACATTCGGCCACGTCGTGGTGCCCCATCAATCGGGACACGACAGCATTGGCCTGCGCCTTTGCGGCCACAAAGGTCCGAAAAAAATATCAGAATCGGTAAGCAATAAGCAGGAAATCAGGCTGATAGAGAGAAGAATACAGTAAAAAAGCACACCCCGAAAGTATTTAAGCTGACTTTCGGGGTGTGCTTTACGGCTTTATGAAAGACGGCCTTCGACCCTTCAAAAGGGCTGCTTTAAGACGACAAAAGCAGTGCTTTCATAAGGCGAAAACACTGCTTTTACAAAATCACGGGCCTTAGGCGCTGTAATCAATGAGCTGCAGGGCGTCGGCTATTTTCTCAAGACCTTCCTGCAAAGGCTTTGACACCATACCCTTAATGAACGGATTGAGATCGGCCTTAATGGTGAGTTTCATTTTGCTCGAAGCCTCTGTCACGGGCAGAATCTGTATCCAAAAATTAAACGGAAGCGGACTTTGCTCGGTCTCAAACTTAATACATTTGGGCTCCTCACGGTCTACTATGCGGAGCTTCACGCTGCCCATGGGCGTCGAAATGGATATGGAATTCTGGTCGAACACCAAGTCACGGGCCTTGTCCTCGGGCAGTCGGCTCTTAACGCGCTCTATGTTGGTAAGGTCGCTCAGCAGGTTGTAAACGCTCTGCTGCGGATAATTGATGGGGCGTATTGTACTTTCAAAGGTCGACATGGCTATATCGTATGAAATAAAAAGTAAGTGACAGGGTTATTTTTTCCAATTGGCGGGGTCTTGTCTCCATTCGTTCAGTACCTCCACATCTTCCTCGGTGATGTATCCGGTCTCAAGGGCTTGGGCCACAACGTGCTCATAGTCGGTCAACGTTTCGAGCTGCACACCGGCCTGCTCGAACGCTTCCTTGGCCACGGGGAAGCCATACGTGTAGCTGGCTACCATGCCTATTACCTCGCAAGCGTTAGCCCTGATGGCCTCGACAGCCTTCAGACTGCTGCCACCCGTTGAGATAAGGTCTTCCACAACGACTACTTTCATGCCCGGCTTGAGCTCTCCCTCGATGAGGTTTTCCAAGCCGTGGTCTTTGGGTTTGGAGCGAACGTAGACAAAAGGCAGGTGGAGTTCGTCGGCCACCAACGCGCCTTGGGCGATGGCTCCGGTGGCAACGCCAGCAATGGCTTCGGCCTCCGGGAATTTATCAAGGATGGCATGAACCAGCTCGAGCTTCACATAATTGCGCAAATCGGGGTACGATAACGTCTTGCGATTGTCGCAATAGAAGGGTGATTTCCATCCTGAAGCCCAAGTGAAGGGGTTGTTAGGCTGCAATTTGATGGCCTTTACTTTTAATAAACGTGAAGCGAAATCCTTTTTTAAA